>NZ_CP080385.1:1442500-1889617 GCF_057376415.1 Novosphingobium sp. NFX11
GGGCAACTGGATCTCGCGCTGGACGTTGTCGATGGTGTTCCAGAACGCCGCGAGGTTGATGCGGGCGATGCCGAACAAGTCCTTCTTCACGCCGATTTCATACGAGTTCTGGACTTCGTCGTTGAACGGGCCGGGATCGACCTGGGTATAGACGTTGCGGAAGTTGTAGCCACCCGAACGGAAGCCCTTCGACCAGAAGCCGTAGACCTGCGTTTCCGGATCGGGCTGCCACTGCATGCCGACGCGCGGGGTCAGGCCCTTCCAGGTGTGCTTGTCGTTGAACGTGTAGTTGCAGGTCTGCGCTTCGTAGTCGCAGCCGGTCGCGGTCAGGTTGGCGACCTTCACCGCCTTGGTCTCGGTGGTGTAGCGCGCGCCCAGGTTCAGCGTCAGCGTGTCGGTGAAGTGCCAGTCGGCCGAACCGAAGATGCCGTAGGTATCCTGGTTCTGGATACCGCCGCCCGACAGGGTGCGGGTGCCGTTCGCCAGCTTACGCTGTTCCTTGTAGTCGATGCGCTGCGTGAAGTAGTACAGGCCGGTGGTCACGTCGACCTTGCCGAAGGTGCCGGCCCAGCGCAGTTCTTCGCTCATCTGCTTCTGGTGCGTGGTGTTGCCCGAGTGGAACGCATAGGACGGCGAGGCGTCGATGTCGTTGAACACGCGCGAGTTGTATTCGCGGTAGGCCATGATGTTGGTGATCTTGCCGTCACCGAACGCGGTATCGATGTTGGTTTCGTTGGAGGCGAAGTGCCAGTAGTTGTGCGCGAAGCCTTCCTCGTCGATGTTCACGTGGAAGCTGTCACGCGGGTAGAGGCCGTGGTTGCTCGCCACCGCGCCGTCGCCGTCGTACTTGCCGTATTCGTAGCGGAACACGGACTCGAACCCGTCGATCGGCGTGAAGCGCAGGGCCGGGCGCACGATGAAGGTGCGGTTCTTGCCGAGGTCGTCGTTGCCGTTGTACTCGTTGTGGTAGTAGCCGGTGTCCTTGTCGTAGTAGACTGCCAGCTTGGCCGAGATCTTGTCCTGCACGATCGGGCCTGTCACGGTGCCGCTGATCTTGTATTCGGGGCCGGACGAGACCGAGGCGCGCACGTCGGCGGAGAAGGTGTCCTTGGGCGTGGTGGTGCGGATCACCATGGCGCCGCCGGTCACGTTGCGGCCGAACAGCAGGCCCTGCGGACCGCGCAGCACTTCGAGGCCCTCGATGTCGAAGTTGCCGAACACGACACCGGCGCTGACGCCAAGGTACACGCCGTCGACGAAGACGCCCACGGTCGGGTCGATCGAGGGGATCGAGGAGTTGATGCCGAGGCCGCGGATCGAGAAGTTGGCATAGCCCGGCGTCGTGCCGACCGCGTTCAACTGCACGTTGGGCATGTTGTAGCTGAGCGACTGCAGCGTGGTGAAGTGCTGCTCTTCAAGTTGCGCGGCGCCGAACGCGGTGACCGCGAAGGGCACGTCCTGCACGTTGGAAGCCTGGCCGCGCTTGGTGGCGGTGACGACGATGGTGTCGAGGGCGCCAGAGTCATTGGCCGAAGAAGAGGCGCTGTCGGCGGCGGCATCCTGCGCCATGGCGGCAGGTGCGATGGCGAACGCCAGCCCCGCGCTGGTCGCGAGCAGGCCGCACTTGATGATCGAGGACATCTTCACTCTTCTTCTCCCACAAACCCGGGCGCTCACTCGCGCCTTGTTATCTGGCCCCGGCGCGATGCGCCTTGTTCTCTCACGTCACGGCGTGCAAGCGGCAGATGCTGCGCAGCATGCTTCGTGACGGGACACTCAAGTCCGCGCTCGGGGCGTTTCGTTCAATCGCAGGGCGGGTCCGGAGGGGAATATCACAAGGCTGATATCCCGGGTGGGGTGGCGGGCGCGTCCGCTTATCACGGATGGGATGGCGGCATATCGCGGATGTGAAATGCGCGGGGGTGTCCGGCCCGACGATACCGGCGCGCAATGCCCCGTGACAAGGCTTCGCCTCGAACGAATGTGAGAGGAAAAGCCGACGTGACGACCTGCGAAGACATCCGGCCCGGAGCGCAAACGGCAACCGGCGGCCTCGACGCGCTGTTCGCGCCGCGCTCGATCGCGCTGGTCGGCGCCTCGGACGATGCCGCGCGGATCGGCGGGCGCCCGCTGCGCTATCTGCGCGCCAGCGGCTATCAGGGCCGCGTCTATCCGGTAAATCCCAAGCGCGAGACGGTACAGGGCGAACAGGCCTGGCCTTCGGTCGCCGCGCTGCCCGAAGTGCCCGACCTCGCGCTCCTCGCCGTGCCCGCCGCCGCCACCCGCGCGGCGGTGGAGGACTGCGTCGCGAAAGGCGTGAAGGCCGCGATCATCTTCGCCGCCGGGTTCGCCGAGATGGGCGAGGAAGGCCGCGAGGAACAGGCGCGCATCGTCGCCATCGCCCGCGCCGGAGGGCTGCGCCTGCTCGGCCCCAACTGCCTCGGCGCGGCGGACAGTTCGATCGGCTACTACGGCACTTTCTCGGTCATGCTCGACGACGGCTTCCTCGAACCCGGCCCGGTGGCGATCGTCTCGCAGAGCGGCGCCTACGGCTCGCACATCGCGCAGCTGGCCCGGGGTCGCGGCCTCGGCATCCGTCACTGGATCACCACCGGCAACGAATGCGACGTCGACATGGCCGAGGCGCTGCGCTGGGTGATCGACCGCGAAGGCGTGAAGGTCGTCATGGCCTATGCCGAGGGCGTGCGGAACCGCGCGGTGTTCTTCGAGGCGCTCGACCTTGCCCGCCGGCGCGGCATCGCGGTGGTACTGCTCAAGGTCGGCCGCTCGGAAGTGGGCGCGCATGCCGTGGGCAGCCATACCGCCGCGCTGGCAGGCTCCGACGGCGTGTTCGACGCAATCTGCCGCCAGTTTGGCGTCCACCGCGCGCGCAGCACGGCGGAACAGCTCGACATCGCCTACGCCGTCGCCCGTGCGGGCCTGCCGGGCGGGAACAAACTGGGCATCTTCTCGATGTCGGGCGGCCTCGGCATCCAGATGGCCGACGACGGCGACGAGGCCGGGCTTGCCGTCACCCCGATGCCTGCCGAGGCGCAGGCGGAACTCAAGGCGCTGCTGCCTTACGCCTCGCCGGTGAACCCGATCGACGCGACCGCGCAGGCTATGACCGACCTGCCGCTGATGACGCGCTATATCCAGGTCGTGCTGGAGCAGGGCGGCTACGACATCTTCGTCGCGATCCTGGGCACCACGCCCGCGCTGCCCAGCTATTCCGCGCGGCTGGCCGAGGCGCTGGAGGCGGCCGGTCCCGGCGGCGCAGGCCTGATCCGCGCCGTCACCATGAGCGCCCCGCCCGAAGTTGTCCGCGCCTATGAGGAACGCGGCTTCCTCGTGTTCGAGGACAGCGTCGCGCTCACCCGCGCGCTCGGCGCGGTGGCGCGCTTCGCCGAGAGCTTTGCGGCTGCGCGCATCGAACGCCCGGCGCTGCCCGCCTTGCCTGCCCCGCTGACCGCGACCGGCACGCTCAGCGAGCGCGCCGCCAAGCAGGTGCTGGCCGAGGCCGGGATGCCGTTCCCCGACGAGCGCCTTGCCGCCACGCCCGACGAGGCAGCGGCAGCGGCCGACGCGATCGGCTATCCCGTGGTGGTCAAGATCTGCTCGCCCGATATCGCCCACAAGACCGAAGTGGGCGGCGTCGTGGTGGGCCTCAAGGACGCCGCCGCCGTGCGCGAGGCAAGCGCGCTGGTGCTCGAACGCGCCCGCACCGCGATGCCGGGTGCCATGATCGAAGGCGTGCTGATCGCGCCGATGATTGCGGGCGGGGTCGAGGTGATCGCGGGCGTCAGCGTCGATGCGACGCTCGGCCCGGTGGTGATGTTCGGCCTCGGCGGCGTGCTGGTGGAAGTGCTGAAGGACGTGACTTTCCGCGCCGTGCCCTTCGATGCCGAGGAGGCGCGCCGCATGATCGCGGAGACCACGGCAGGCAAAGTGCTGCAGGGCGTGCGCGGCGCAGCCCCTCGGATATCGCCGCGCTGGCCGAAAGCCTTGCCGCACTGTCGCGTTTCGCGGCGGCCAATGACGGTCGCCTTGCCGGGGTGGATATCAACCCGCTCAAGGTCATGCCCGAGGGTGAAGGCGTGGTGCCGCTCGACGCACTGGTGCTGCTGCAGTCATGACGCGCCTGCTCGACCGCGAATTCCTCGACTTGTGCCTGCACGACTGGCTCAGGGTCGAGGCGCTTGCCGAGCGCGATATGGTGGACGCCGTGCTCGACCTGTCGGAAACGCTGGCGCGCGAACGCTTCCTCACGCACTTCAAGGCGGGTGACGCGCATGAGCCGCAAGTCGGCCCGCAGGGCGTCACCGTCCACCCCGAAGTGCGCGCGGCCTTGGGCGAATATGCCGAGCTGGGCCTGTTCGGCGCAGGCTTTCCCGAGGAACTGGGCGGCCACGGCCTGCCGTTCGTGGTGAGCTGCGCCAGCTTCGCATGGTTCGCGGCGGCCAACATCGCGACGTCCTCCTTCGCGATGCTGACGGTCGCCAACGCGCGGCTGATCGCGGAGTTCGGCAGTCCCGCACAAGTCGATGCCTTCGCGCGGCCGCAGATCGCGGGCGAGTGGCTGGGGACGATGTGCCTGTCCGAACCGCAGGCCGGGTCCGACCTTGGCGTCGTTCGCACCCGCGCTACGTTCGAGAACGAAGACGATCTCGGCCGCCGCTACCGGCTGGTCGGCTCGAAGATGTGGATCTCGGGCGGCGAGCATGACGTGGGCGGCAACATCGTCCATCTCGTGCTGGCGAAAGTCGCGGGCGCAGACGGCGCGTTGCCCGAGGGGACGGCGGGCCTCTCGCTGTTCATCGTGCCGCGCGTGCTGCCCGATGGCATGCGCAACGACGTCGCGGTGGCGGGGCTCAATCACAAGATGGGCTACCGGGCGATCCCCAACTGCCTGCTGGCGTTCGGCGAGAACGGCGGCGCCACCGGCTGGCTGGTCGGCGCGGAAGGGCAGGGCCTGCGCCAGATGTTCATGATGATGAACGAGGCGCGTATCTCGGTCGGCCTCGGTGCGGCGGCGCTGGCGTGCCGGGGCTATGGCCATGCGCTGACGTACGCGCAGGAGCGGTTGCAAGGGCGCGGGAGCGATGGCGCCTTGGTGCCGATCATCGCGCACGCGGCGGTGCGGCGCATGCTGCTGGCGCAGAAGGCGCTGGCCGAGGGCGCGCTGGCGCTGTGCCTCTACGCCGCGCGGCTGGTCGACGCGGACGATGCCGACAGCGCGGCGCTGCTGGCGCTGCTGACGCCGGTGGTGAAGACGTTCTCGTCCGAAATGGGGCTGGAGGCCAATGCCATGGCGATCCAGGTCCACGGCGGCTACGGCTACACCCGCGACTTCGACGTCGAGCAGGTCTACCGCGACAATCGCCTCAACCCGATCCACGAAGGCACGACCGACATTCAGGCCATCGACCTGCTGGCCCGCAAGCTGCTGAAGGGCGGCGAGGGGCTGGCGGTGCTCAAGGCGCGGATCGCGGCGACGCTGGCTGCGGCGGACGGCTTCGCTGCGGAGACCGAAGCGCTGAGGGCGGCGTGGGCCGAGGTCGATGCCGCACTCGAAATGCTGCGCGGCTCCCAGAGGGCACTGGAGGTGGCGACGCCGTTCCTCTTCGCTTTCGGGCATGCCGTAGTGGGCTGGATCTGGCTCGACCTCGCGCTGGCTGCGCGCGGCAAGGGCGCGCGGATCGAGGCGGGCACGGCAGGGGCACTGCGTTACTTCACCGCCTGCGAACTGCCGCGCGTGGGCGCATGGCTGGCAAGCTGCACGGCTGGGGGCGAGGTGCTGGAGATTGATCCCGGCTGGCTGTGAGCGGAGGCCCTCCTCCCGAAGCTCCGTCACCCTGAACTTGTTTCAGGGTCGATCGTGCCGCCAAGTCGGAGCTGGGATAGTAAGCTGCGATCTCGGCTAGCGACACGACCCTTCGGTTGCGACTGCCCGATGGACCCTGAAACAAGTTCAGGGCGACGGGATAAGTTTCGTCATTGCGAGCGAAGCGAAGCAATCCAGGGCAGTATAACGCCGCCCTGGATTGCTTCGCTGGCAATGACGAGCTGTCAAAGGATCGCGTTCGCCAGTCCGCCGTCCACCGTAATCATCTGCCCCGAAACGAACGCCGAGTCCGCCGAGGCCAGCCACAGCGCCGTCTGCGCGATGTCGTCGGTCTCGCCCAGACGGCCCAGCGGAATGCGCGCCTTGCGCTGCGCCAGTGCCTCGTCATCCAGCATCGAGAGCACGCCTTCGGTCGCCACCGTCGCGGGCGAGATCGCGTTGACGCGGATGCCCTGCGCGCCCAGTTCCACCGAGGCCGCGCGGGTCAGCCCGCCGACGCCCGCCTTGATGCCGCAGTAGAGCAGCGCATTGACCATGCCCTTGAGCGCCGAGACCGAGGCGATGTTGATCATCGAGCCGCCGCCGCGCTGCGCCATGAAGGGCGCCGCAGCCTGCGTCATCCACACGATCCCGTCGAAGCCCACGCCCGACATGCGCGCCAGCGTCTCGGGGGTGATGTCCGCGATCGGCTCGTACTTGTTCCACATCGCGCTGCTGACGGTCACGTCGAGCCCGCCGAGTTCCCCGGCCGTGCGGGCCACTGCCGCCTGCACCGCCACGCGGTCCGATACGTCGCAGCCGATGGCGATGGCGCGGCCGCCCTGCGCGGTGATGCCGTCGACGACGGCCTGCGCCCAATGCTCCTTGAGATCGAGCACGGCGACGGCGGCGCCCTGTGCAGCAAAGAGTTCGGCAATAGCGCGGCCCAGCCCGCGCGAAGCCCCGGTGACGAGCGCGACGCGCCCCGACAGTCGTTGCGACATGATGGTCTCCCTAATGAATGACCGCAGCCTTGGACCGGCCGCCGCGCGCGCCCAAGCGGGCGCCGCCCGGGCCGCCGCCTTATCCCATAGGTGATAGCCGTGGCGCCGCGCCGGAGCCGGGTTGAGGCGTCGTCGCCCTGGTGCTTCGCTGACGCGAACACGAGAACGGGAGAAGACGATGGAGCGGCACGGTGCAAGAGTGGTGCTGGTGACGGGCGCGGCGGCCGGGATCGGCCTTGCCACGGCGCGGCTGTTCGCAGCGCGCAGCGATACCGTGGTGCTCGCCGATCGCGATGCCGGGGCGGTCCGGCGCGCGGCGGCCGAACTCGGCGCGCCGCATCAGGCACTGGTGCTCGACGTCGCCGATGAGGCCGCCGTGGTCGCGGCCGTAGCGGAGATTGCTGCGCAGCATGGCGGGATCGACGTGCTGGTGAACAACGCCGGGATCGTCGATCCGGCAGGCACCTCCGCGCTCGACCTCGATGCCGCAACGGTGGAGCGGCTTTTGCGGGTGAACCTAACCGGCAGCTATCTTCTGGCGCGAGAGGCCGGGCGCGGCATGATCGTGCGAGGCGGCGGCGCGATCGTCAATCTCTCCTCCGGCATCGCGTTGCAGGCGATCGCGGGGCGCACGCCTTATGCGATGTCGAAGGCGGCGATCCTCGGCTTCACCCGCGCGCTGGCCTGCGAGTGGGCGCAGCACGGGGTGCGCGTTAACGCGGTGCTGCCGGGCTACGTCGCGACCGAGATCGTCGAGGCGCTGGTGGCTGAGGGACAGGTGGATCCCGCCACGGTGGCCGCGCGCATCCCGCTGGGCCGCATGGCGCGCCCGGCCGACGTGGCGGAGGCGATCGTATGGGCGGCCGACAACGCTTACGTCACCGGCGGCAGCATCGCGGTGGATGGTGGCTATTCTGCCTATGGCGGCACCGCAGCGGCGGCCACGACAGAGGCGCCCGCAGCGCCGCAGTCTGACCGCCCGGTGGTGGTCATTTCCGGCGGTGCGCGCGGCATCGGTGCGGCCACGGCGGATCGCTTCGCGGCGGACGGCGCGCGGGTAATCGTGCTCGACCGCGAACTTGGCGCGTTGCCCGAAGGGCGCGAGGGGCATGTGCTCGACGTCACCGACGAGGCCGCGCTAGTCGCCATGATCGAAGGCATTGCTGCGCAGCATGGCCGGATCGACGTGCTGGTCAACAACGCCGCCATCGCCGACGATTTCCAGCCTACCGCCAAACAGACGCTGGCCGCCTTCGAGCATGGCCTCGCGATCAACCTCGTCGCGCCGCTGCGGCTGGCGGTAGCGGCGGCGCGTGTGATGCGGGGACAGGGCGGCGGCGCCATCGTCAACCTATCCTCGATCGCGGCGCGCGGGGGACTGCCCCGCCGCAACAGCTACTGCGCAGCCAAGGCGGGGGTGGAGGCGATGACGCGCCAGCTCGCGTGCGAATGGGCGCAGCATGGGGTCCGGGTGAATGCCGTCGCGCCCGGCTATATTGCCACTCCCGGCGTCATGGCGCTGGAGGCCAAGGGCAAGCGCTCGCTAAGCGGAATCCGGCGGCGTATTCCGCTGGGGCGGCTCGGGCGGCCGGAGGAGATCGCCGACGCCATCGCTTTCCTCGCCTCGCCTCGTGCGGGCTACATGACGGGGACGGTGGTGCCGGTGGACGGGGGCTGGTCCGCCTTCGGTGACGCGGGCGATGCTGCGGATGTGGATTGAGGCGCATCGCATATGGGATTCTCCCGCGCGCGAGGCTCCGATGCGCGACGGAAGGGCCGCAGTTGCGGCTAGATGGTCGCCAAACCTGAGGATGCCGAAATGACGATCAGACTCGAAGTGGCCGACTATGTCGCCGTGGTCACGATGGACAATGCCCCCGTCAATGCGCAGTCGATGGAGATGATCCACGGCCTCGCCGATGCCTTCGACGAGATCAGCGACCGCGACGACGTGCGCGTGGCGGTGCTGACCGGCGCGGGCAAGTGCTTCTCCGCCGGTGCAGACCTCAAGAACCGGCCCGACGTCTCCGCCCCCGGCGCTACCTGGAAGCGCAACCGTGCGGTGCGCGAGATCCAGCTATGCCATCATCGAGTGCAACAAGCCGGTGATCGCGGCGGTCAACGGCCCGGCGCTCGGCGGCGGGCTGGGGCTGGCAGCGAGCTGCGACATCATCGTCGCTTCCGAGACCGCCGTGTTCGGGCTGCCCGAGGTGGACGTGGGCCTGATGGGTGGCGGCAAGCACGCCGCGCGGATCCTGCCGCATTCGATGGTGCGCCGCATGATGCTGACCGGCTGGCGCGCGCCTGCGGCGGAACTCTATCGCCGCGGCGTGATCGAAGCCTGCCTTCCGGTCGAGGAACTGATGCCCTGGGTCATGGAGATGGCCCGCAGCATCGCCTCCAAGAGCCCGATGGCGACGCGGCTCGCCAAGGATTCCATGCGCACGATCGAGAACATGACCCTGCGCGACGGCTACCGCTACGAGCAGAACAACACCAACGCGCTGTCGAAGACCGAGGATTCGAAGGAAGCCATCGCCGCCTTCAAGGAAAAGCGCGCGCCGGTCTTCCAGGGCCGTTGATCGCGGCTATAGCGCTAGAATAACGGGTCGGGAGAAGAACATGGCAACCACGATGCAACCGGCGAGTGCGCCTGCCTCCTCTCGCGAGGTGGGCGGTTACGACTGGTACGTCGTCGCCATTCTCTTCTCCGTTTCGGTGCTGGGCTACATCGACCGCGTGATCCTCAGCTTCCTGGTGGAAGCGATCAAGGGCGATCTTGCGCTCAACGACGCCGAGATCGGCGCGGTGACGGGCATGGCCTTCGCGGTGCTCTATGTGTTCGGCGGGGTGTTCATCGGCCGCATGCTCGACAAGGGGCGGCGGGTGACGATCCTGGCCGCCTGCATCCTCGTATGGTCGATCGCCACGGCGGCGAGCGGGTTCGCCACCGGCTTCGTGACGCTGTTCCTGGCGCGCATGTTCGTGGGCGTGGGCGAGGCGGGGCTGAACCCGGCGGCGATCGGCATCATCTCCAGCCGCTTCCCGCAGGACAAGGTGCAGAAGCCGATCGGGTTGTTCACCACCGGCCTCTACGTCGGCGGCGGCATGGCGATGATGCTGGGCGCGCACCTGCTGGGCAAGTTCAGCGCGGGCGGCCCCTACGACCTGCCGCTGATCGACACCGCAGAGCCGTGGCGCGTCGTCTTCCTGCTGCTCGCGGTGCCGGGCCTGCTGGTGGCGCTGCTGGTGCAGACCACGGTGCGCGATCACAGTGCCGCGCAGCGCGCCGCCGCTGCGCCTGCCAAGGGCGAGGCGCTGGCCTTTGCGCGCGAGAACCGCACGCTGATAACGCTGCTGGCGCTGGGCATCGTCTCGTGGTCGATGAACAATTACGGGCTGCTCAACTGGTATCCGGCGATGCTGATGCGCTCCTACGCGATGACACCCGCGCTGGTGGCGACGAGCTATGGCCCGGCGTTCCTGCTGGCCGGGATCGCCGGGTGCCTTGCGGTTCATCCCTACCATGCATGGCTGCGCAAGCGTTTCGGCGGCAAGGCGGCGTACTGGCTGACCTTCACCTCGATGGCGGTGCTGAGCGTGACCACAATCCTCGGCCCGATCGTGCCGACGGTGGGCCTGGCGGTGTTCATGTCCTACGCGAACCTGTTCGTGAGTTCGATGTCGGTCGCCTCGATCTTCGTGCTGATCGTCGCGGTGGTGCCGCCGACGCTGCGCGGGCTTTACACTGGGCTCTACATGGCGCTGGTGAACCTGACGGGCGGGGCCTTCGGCTCGGTGCTGGTGGGGCTGATGACCGACCACGTCTACGGCGCCAAGGGCCTGAACCTGGCGCTTACGACGATGGCGGTGGTGTTCGGCCCGCTGGGCGCGGGGCTTATGTATGCGGCGCTGAAGCGGGCGCCGGAGCGGGGTGATTCCGCCTACGAAGCCTTCGGACCATTGATCGTGGTTCAGCACGTAGCGATCAATTTGCCAGCCCTCGGGGTGATCTACAAACCCCGGCTGACCTGACAGTCGTTCCGTCGCCGCCTTTGCGTCGCTCTCTGTGCGATATGCCCCGATCAGCTTCGCATCGTCGCCATACTCATCGTCAGCGCGGACATGGTGAAGGATGAAGACTGCTTCCATCGCATCGATATGCGCCGCTGCGCAAACGACCGCAACGGGGCGCTTAAGGTTGGTCCGGATTCCGGGGCGATAGGCTGGTTTACGCACGTAAAGCTAGGTCCGGTCGCGTCGTTTCCAAGCTGTGGAGACGGTGGTGCACAGCGGCCCTACAAAAAATTCCCACACGACAAGGCCAGACCCAACGGTTGTAGCGCCCAATGCGCCACGCATCGCCCAGCGCTGGGCTTCATCGGAAATTGAGAAGAGCCAGCATCCGCACCATAAAAGTAGGGGCAGTGCAATCCAAGGAATTAGCTGCGTTCGCATTTCATTGATCAGCGCTAGGCCGTCGAGTGGAAACGCCTTTCTGGCCAGATAAACTCGGTAGCGGGTCATCATCATCGCCCACTCTTCTCACAACCATTGCACGTCTGCAAAGGGGCGCTTTTTGACGTAACATCGCACGCATTCGTGGCGCTGCAACACCTCCCGATCAAACTTCAGCCAATCCCCTCCAGCACCGCCCGCCACGCCTCGGGCAGCGGTGTCGGGCGGCGGCTGTCGCGGTCGACGTAGACGTGGGTGAAGTGCCCCTCCGCCGCCGGTTCCTCGGCCCCCTCGACGAAGATGCCGAGGTGGTAGGTCACGCTGCTCGAACCGAGCCGCGCCACTTTCAGGCCGACTTCGACCTTCTGCGGGAACTCCACTGAGGCGGCGTAGCGGCAGCCGGTCTCCACCACGAGGCCGATCGGGTTGCCGTTCTCGATGTCGAGCAGGCCGACCTCGATCAGCCAGGAATTCACGGCGGTGTCGAACCACGAATAGTAGACCACGTTGTTGACGTGTCCGTAGACGTCGTTGTCGTGCCAGCGGGTGCTGATCGGGGTGAAGTGGCGGTAGGCGTCACGCGGGCGCAGGGGTTCACGGCTCAAAGGGCGGCCTCGTAGAGTTTGCGCGCGTCATCCAGCGTGATCGGGCGCGGGTTGTTCCTGAGCAGGCGTTCCTGCAGCATCGCGTCGGCGGCGAGCTGGTCGATGTCTTCGGCGCTCACGCCCACGGCCGCCAGCTGCGCGGGCATCCCGGCCTTTGCGGCCATGTCGCGCAGCGCTTCGAGCAGGCCCTGTGCCTGCGCCTGCTGGCCGAGGCCCTCCAGCGCCGGATCGACCAGTGGGCCAAGCTCGGCATAGAGCGGCATCGCCGTGCTCATGTTGAAGCCCAGCACATGCGGCAGCATCAGCACGTTGGAGAGGCCGTGCGGCACATGGAAGCGCCCGCCGAGCGGATAGGCGAGGGCGTGGACCCCTGCGACCGGGGCGTTGGAGAACGCCACCCCCGCCAGATGCGCGCCCAGCAGCATCGCCTCGCGCGCGGCCACGTTGCCCGGCTCCTCGCAGGCGGGGAGCAGGTTGGCGGCGAGCAGGCGCAGCGCTTCGCGGGCGAGCAGGTCGGACATCGGGTTCTTGAGATGCGCCGAGGTATAGGCCTCGATCGCGTGGACCATCGCGTCCATGCCGGTGGCGGCGGTGACGGGGCGCGGCAGGCCGAGCGTCAGCGCCGGGTCGAGCACCGCATGCCCGGCGACCAGCGCGGCCGAGGATACGCCGCGCTTCTCGTCCCCGGAAGCGTGATGATCGAGACGGGGGTGGCTTCCGAGCCGGTGCCCGCTGTCGTCGGCACCAGCACCAGCGGCAGGCCCTTGGCGCGCGCATTGCCGACGCCCCAGATCGTGTCGAGATCGTCGCCCGAGCCGAGCAGGTAGGCGGCCAGCTTGGCGACGTCCATCGGGCTACCGCCGCCGAAGCCGACGACGCTTGCCGCGCCGCATTCGCGGCCGCGCGCGACCACGGCCTCCAGCGTGGCGCGCGAGGGATCGGCCTCGACTTCGGAGAAGATCGTCACGTCCCGGCCCGAGGCGGCCAGCGCCGCCAGCGCGCTCCCGGCAAGGCCGAGCTTCACGATCATCGCATCGGTGACGAACAGCACCGGGCCTTCCGGCAGCAGCTCGGCGATGCGATCCGCGCTGCCCGCGCCGCTGACGAGGCGCGGGCCATAGGAGAAGGCGAAGCTGCCCGTCATGCGACCGGCTCGGCCTGCGGCGTGCGCAGCAGCGGGGCGATGGTAAAACCTTCGGGCATGCGGTCCATGTAGTACTCCAGTCCGGCGACGATCTTGGCGAAGCCTTCGCGCTCGCCCCAGAACATCGGGCCGCCGGTCCAGCGCGGCCAGCCATAGCCGTAGAGCCATACCACGTCGATGTCGGACGAACGCTGCGCGATGCCTTCCTCGAGGATCAGCGCACCTTCGTTGACCATCGTGTAGAGCGTGCGCGCGACGATCTCCTCGTTCGAGATTGCGCGCGGGGTGATGCCTTCACGCTCGCGGAATTCCTCGATCAGCGCGGCGACGACGGGGGAGGTGCTGCGCTTGCGGTTTGCGTCGTAGTCGTAGAAGCCGGCCTTCGTCTTCTGGCCCCAGCGGCCCTGCGCGCACAATGCGTCCTTGAGGTTGTCGATGCGCGTCTCGTCGCGGTGCCAGCCGATATCCACGCCCGCGAGGTCGGTCATCTGGAACGGCCCCATCGGCATGCCGAAATCGGTGTGGACCTTGTCCACCTGCTCGGGGCTGGCGCCTTCCATGACGAGGGCAAGGGCGTTGTCCTGACGCGGGATCAGCATGCGGTTGCCGATGAAGCCGTAGCACACGCCCGCGACCACCGGCACCTTGCCGATCCTCTGGCCGAGCGCCATCACGGTGGCGAGCACGTCCGGCGCGGTCTTGGCGCCGCGCACGACCTCGACCAGCTTCATGACGTTGGCGGGCGAGAAGAAGTGCATGCCCAGCACGTCCTCGGGCCGCGAGGTGCAGGCGGCGATCGCGTCCACGTCGAGGTACGAGGTGTTCGAGGCGAGGATCGCGCCGGGCTTGGCCACCGCGTCGAGGCGGCCGAAGACCTGCTTCTTGACCTCCATGTTTTCGTAGACCGCCTCGATCACGAGGTCGCATTCGCCCAGGGCGCCGAATTCGAGCGTGGGCGTCAGCAGCGCCATCGCGGCCTCGACCTGATCGGTGGTGAGGCGGCCCTTGGCGGCGGTGGCTTCGTAGTTGCTGCGGATCAGCGCGGCACCGCGTTCCAGCGCCTCGGCATTGGTCTCGACCATGGTGACGGGCAAGCCCGCCGAGAGGAAGTTCATGGCGATGCCGCCGCCCATCGTACCCGCACCGATGATGCCGACGCGCGCGATGTCGCGCCGGGCGATGTCCTTGGGCAGATCGTCCACCTTGGCGGCGGCGCGCTCGGCGAAGAAGGCGTGGCGCAGGGCCTGGGACTGCTCACCCGCGACGAGTTCGAGGAACAGGCGGCGCTCCACCGCCATGCCTTCCGCGATTGGAAGGGTAGCGGCGGCCTTCACCGCCTCGACGCAGGCGATGGGTGCGGTGAAGCCCTTGAACAGGCGCGGGTTGGCGGCGGCGAAGGCATCCGCAGCGGCGGCATCGCCCAAGACGGCGCGCTCGCCGGTCGGGCGTGCAGGACTGTCGGCGAAGCTGGCGGCAGCGGCGTGCAGGTCTTCGGCATTCTCGACGACTTTGTCGACGAGGCCGCTGGCGAGCGCCTTGGCGGCGGGCACCGGATCGCCCGAGACGATCAGCTTCAGCGCCGCCTCGACGCCGATGAGACGCGGCAGGCGCTGCGTTCCGCCTGCGCCGGGCAGGATGCCGAGCTTCACTTCGGGCAGGCCGAGCTTGGCCGAGGCCAGTGCGACGCGGTAGTGGCAGGCGAGCGCGACTTCGAGGCCGCCGCCGAGCGCGGTGCCGTTGATGGCGGCGATCACCGGCTTGGGGCAGGCCTCGATCGCGGCGAGGACGTCGGGCAGCTGCGGATCGGCGAGCGGCTTGCCGAATTCGGAAATGTCCGCGCCTGCGCTGAACAGCCTGCCGCTGCCGGTGACGATGACGGCGCCGACGGCGATGTCGTCGGCGGCCTTGGCGATGGCCTGTGCCAGCCCGCTGCGCAACGCCGCGCCCAGCGCGTTGACCGGGGGATTATCGAGGGTGATCGTCAGGATCGGGCCGGTCTGTTCGGTACGGATCATTGTGGGCTCCATGGAAGAGGGATACGCGGGCGGTCAGCCGGCGTTGAAGATGGGCGCGCGCTTGTCACGGAAGGCGGCGACGGCATCGCGGTGGTCGCGGGTCTGGCCGAGCAGCGGCTGCATGGCCGCCTCGAAGTCGAGGAAGCTTTCAAAGCTCATCGCGGGCGCAGCGGCGAACTGGCGCTTGGCGAGGTGGAGCGCGGTGGCCGGGCCGTCCGCGATCATCCGCGCCAGTTCCATCGCGCGCGGCAGCAGCGCCTCGGGGGCGAGAACTTCCATCGCGAGGCCGAGTTCGAGTGCTTCGGGCGCGTGGACCTCGCGGCCGGAATAGACGATCTCCTTCGCGCGCATCGGGTTGATGGTACGCAGGAAATGCCAGGCGAGCCCGGCGTCGGGGGCGTAGCCGATGCGGCGGAAGGTGGCGGCGAAGCGAACCCGATCGCTGGCGAGCACGATGTCGCTGGCGAGCGCAAAGCCCCATGCGGCGCCGATGCACACCCCGTCCACCGCCGCGATGACCGGCGCGGGGAAGCGGGCGACGGCGCGGGCCATGGCGTGAAGCTGGCGCATGCGGCGCAGGAAGTCGTCGGGGGTGGTCTCGCCCATCTCGCCGATGTCCGCGCCCGAGCAGAACGCGCCGCCGGTGCCGGTCAGCACCACCGCGCGCACCCCGGGGTCGGCTTCGAGATCGGCGAAGGCGGCGATGAACTCCCCGCGCATCGCCATGGTGAAGGCGTTCTTCGCGGCGGGCCGGTCGAAGGCGACGACGGCGACGGCGCCGTCACGGGTTACGGTGATGGTCATGGACGAGGCTTAGGCCCGTCGCCCTTCGGGCGGGGAGGCCCGGCGCACTGGCCGGGCCATATTCACGGATATGATGGTGTCCTCCCTCCTTTCGTCATTGCGAGCAAAGCGAAGCAATCCATGGCGGCGCAAACGGCCCTGGATTGCTTCGCTGCGCTCGCAATGACGAGGGTGTGGTTCAGGGCTTCGGCGTCACCAGTCCGAACGTGCCTTTGGGCGCCTCCACCAGCGCGAGGAAGGCGCTCAGGCGCTGCGCGGTATCGGCGGGCAGGGCGCTTTCCTGCGGCTTCTTCGTGATCGCCGCGATGAGCTGCGCGCGCGTCAGTTCCAGCTTCTGCGCGGAAGCCTTGCCGATAGGCTGATGGATCAGCACGCCATTTCGGATTTCCACGTGCTCCGCGACGCCATCCAGTACGAGGTCGAAGGCCATCGGCGCCGCCAGCGCCCGCTCGGGCACGAGGCGCACCGCCAGCAGGTCGAGGATGTCCGAAAGCGGCATCGCCGGGATCGCGCCCGCGACCGAGATCGAAACCGCCGGTCTTCACGCCCTCGCGCAATTCCTTCGCACCGGTGAGGAAGGCATTGCGCCACATCGAGCTGGTCGCCTGATAGCCCTGCTGTTCGAGGCTGTCGGCCAGCGCCAGCTTGGCTGCGTGGTTGTCCGGCTGCGCGAAGACGAGGCGCGAGAGCAGTTCCGAGGCCCAGCGGTAATCGCCCGCCGCCACCGCCTTTTGGCCCAGCGCCAGCACCGCCTCCGGTCCGCCCATCGCCTCGACGTACTTCGTCGCCACGGCTTCGGGCGGTAGCGGGTTGAGGTTCGCCGGGTTGCCGTCGTACCAACCGAGATAGCGCTGGTAGACCGCCTTGGCGTCATGGCTGAGCGTGCCGTAGTAGCCCTGGTTGAACCAGCGGTCGGCCAGCGGCTTCGGCAGCTTGAGGTTCTCGGCGATCTCCTCGCCGGTCATCCCTTCGTTCATCATCCGCACCGACTGGTCGTGCAGGTACTTGTACATGTCCCGGTGCGCGCCGAGGTAGTCGAGGATCTTCGCATTGCCCCAGTGCGGCCAGAAGTGCGAGGTGATGAGCGTGTCCGTCCGGTCGCCATAAAGCGCGATGGACTTGGTCAGATCGTCTGCCCAGGCCTTCGCATCGCGCACTTGCGCGCCGCGCAGGGTCAGGATGTTGTGCAGCGAGGAGTTGGCGTTCTCGGCCATGTCGAGCACGCGCAGCTGCGGCATGAAGATCGCCATTTCGGCGGGCGCCTCGGTATCGGGCATGTACTGGAATTCGAGATCGACGCCATCGATGGTCATCGTCTCGCCGGTCTTCGTGACTTCGTGCGTGGGCGGCAGCATGTGGACCGCGCCAGTTGCATTGCCGAGGCGGTTGAAGGCCGGGCCGATGCCGTCGCTGATGTCCGCCTTGGGACCGGTGCCGATGAGGTGGCCGAAGGCATAGATCGCGCGGCGGCTCATGGCGGGACCGGCGATCACGTTCTCCGAGATCGCTTCCTTGAGGAAGCCGCCCGGCGCCACGATCGGCACCTTGCGCGCGGCGGCCTCTTCCGGGCTGATGACGCCCGCCGCGCCGCCGAAGTGGTCGATGTGCGAATGGGTGTAGATCACGCCCATCACAGGCTTGTCGCCCAGCTTGGCGCGGACGAGGTCCATCGCCGCCTTCGCGCTCTCCACCGTGGTCAGGGTGTCGATGACGATGTAGCCGGTCTTGCCGAGCACGACCGTCAGGTTCGCCAGCTCGATCCCGCGCACCTGATAGACGCGGTCGGTCACCTTGAAGAGCCCGGATTGCGACAACAGCTGCGCATTGCGCCAGAGGCTGGGGTTCACGGTATCGGGCCGCTTGCCCTTGAAGATGTCGAGTTCCTTGAGGTCGCGGATGCGCTTGCCGTCGGGCTTTGTGATTTCGCTGCCGGGAATGCCTGCGACGAAGCCGCGCGTGGCGAGGTCGAAGTCCTCCTTGTCGTTCCACGGCAGGCTGGCGGTGGTCTCCTCGAAGTAGCGCAGCGTCGCGGCCGAGGCGGGTTTCTGCGCGCTATCCGCATCCTGGGCGGCGACATGGCCGCCCGCGCCGAGGGCTAGGAGCGAGACGGCGGCGATTGCCGCTGCGAAGCGTGGGCGATGGGCCATGGACATCCTCTTTTATGCGATCGTAGCGCAAACCCTCACGATCCGCGCCTGACAGGCCGGGCGCACTGTCGGGATGCCGCTGGGAGAGGCAAACGCGCCGGTCTGCGCGCGGCATCTTTCCCGGTTGTGATATTCCCCGGAGCGCCTCGCGTAAGCCCCTCGCTCGCCCATCCGCTTGCTAAGCGGCGAAAAAAGCGAGCGAGGACGAGCGATGAGTGGAACTGCCTATATCTGCGACGCGGTGCGCACGCCCATCGGCCGTTACGGCGGCGGTCTGGCCGCGATCCGTGCCGACGATCTGGGCGCGGTTCCGCTGAAAGCGCTGTTGGCGCGCAATCCCGGCCTCGATCCGGCGGCGGTGGAGGAAGTCTTCTACGGCTGCGCCAACCGGTCGGGCGAGGACAACCGCAACGTCGCGCGCATGAGCCTGCTGCTGGCGGGCCTGCCGCATACGGTGCCGGGCGTGACGCTCAACCGCCTCTGCGCCTCGGGCCTCGAAGCGGTCGGCGCGGCGGCGCGGGTGGTGGTCGCGGGCGAGATGGACCTGGCCTTCGCGGGCGGCGTCGAGAGCATGACGCGCGCTCCCTTCGTGATGGGCAAGGCCGACAGCGCCTTCGGCCGCGCCCAGAAGCTGGAAGACACGACGATGGGCTGGCGCTTCGTCAACCCGGCGCTCGATGCGCTCTACGGCACCGAGACGATGCCGCGCACCGGCGAGAACGTGGCGAAGGACTTCGGCATTGCGCGCGCCGATCAGGACGCCTTCGCGCTGCGCAGTCAGGATCGCGCGGCGGCGGCGCAGGAATCCGGCTTCTTCGCCGAGGAGATCGTCACCACCCCGGTCCCCGGCCGCCGCAGCGGCGACGTGGTGGAAGTCTCGGTGGACGAACATTTGCGGCGCGGCACCACGCTGGAGACGCTCGCCCGCCTGAAGCCTCTGTTCGAGCCGGGCGGGACGGTGACGGCGGGCAATGCCTCGGGCATCAACGACGGCGCGGCGGCGCTGATCGTCGCCAGCGAGGCGGCGGTGAAGGCCCACGGCCTGACCCCGCGCGCACGTATCCTGGGCATGGCTTCGGCCGGGGTGGAGCCGCGCGTGATGGGCATCGGCCCGGTTCCGGCTACCTGCAAGCTGCTGGCGCGGCTGGGGCTGACGATCGGAGACTTCGACGCGATCGAACTGAACGAGGCGTTTGCCAGCCAGGGCCTTGCCGTCATGCGCGAACTGGGTCTGGCCGATGATGCGCCGCAGGTGAACCCGAACGGCGGCGCGATCGCGCTGGGCCACCCGCTCGGCATGTCGGGTGCGCGGCTGGCGCTGACGCTGGTGCACCAGTTGGAGAAGACCGGCGGCAGGCGCGGCCTCGCCACGCTGTGCGTGGGCGTGGGCATGGGTCTGGCGCTGGCGGTCGAACGGGTTTGAGGTTTCTGCCGAGCGCGCCATGAATACATCGATTTCCTGAAGCAGCAGCGCTGCATCGACGAAGTTGCTGCCCGCACTTGCACGGCTTTGAACTCTGCTCAAAGCCGTGCTGGTTCTCCGCAGATCAGGTGGAGTGCTGAATGATGCTCATGCCGGATTTCAGAACTTGGTCCTGAGCGTCACACCGTAGGTACGAGGATCGCCCAGGGTGCCGGTGACCGCACCGGTGTTGCCTGCCGACAGGCTCAGGTAATAGAGCTTGTCCGTCAGGTTGCGCGCCCACAGCTGGATGTCGAGCACCCCGTCCAGCGCCCGCACGCCGATGCGTGCGTTGACCAGCGAATAACCGGGAATCAGCGAATAGCGCGAAAGGCTGGCGGTGGTGTTGAAGTCCGAGCGGTAGCTATAGTCCGCGCCGAAATAGACTTCGCTATCGCGGCCCAGCACAGATCCCACCCCTGACGCGCCTCGCCGCCTGCCGAGGCCGCCCACTTCGACACGCCCGGCAGGCGCTTCCCGCTAAGGTCGCAGGTGGTCTGCCCGGTGACCTCGATCGGGCACGGCGCATTGGGATAGTCCACGTACTTCGCATCGGTGAACGCGCCCGAGGCGTAGAGTGAGAGCCACGGCGCCGGATTTGCGCGCAGGTCCGCCTCGAAACCGCGCGTGCGAACTTTGCCGACGTTGGTGAAGTAGGACTGGTTGTTGCGCTCCACATCGACCACGGTAGTCTGGTAATCGCTGTCGTCGGTCCAGAACGCGGCGAGGTTGGCGGTCAGTTTATTGCCGAACCATGCGGTCTTCACGCCCAGTTCGTAGCTGTCGATCGTCTCGGGCTTGATGACCGGATCGGCGGCGAAGGCGCCCGTCGTCACGATGTTGGCAAGGTTGAGGCCGCCGAACTTGTGGCCGCGCCCATAGGTCGCATAGACCAGCGCATCGGGCGAGACCTTCCACGACAGCGTCGCCGAGCCGGACAGGCGGCCTTCCTTCGTGCTGGCGGAATAGGAATTGGCGATGCCGTAGCGCGAGCGGATCGTATTGGCGGCGGCAAGCTGCGCGGTGGTCAGCCCGTCGAGACTGGCGCCGGTGGCGGTCTGCTCGAACCAGCCGGTCTTGGTCTCGTAGGTGTAACGCAGGCCCGTGGTGAGATCGAGCGTGGGCGTCACGTGCCAGATCGTCTGACCGAAGGCGGCGTAGCTGTTGGTCACAGGACGCGAGTGGCCGAGGATGGTGTAGCCGTTGAGTGCGGCTGCGGCGGCTGTGCGGTCCACGCTGGGCGCCACGAACCATGCGGCGGCGTCACTGCCATAGGCATTCAGCGACTCGGCATCGATTGCCTGCCACAGGTAGTAGAGCCCCGCGACGTAATCGACCTTGCGCGTGCCTTCCGAGGCGATGCGCAGTTCCTGGCTGAACTGGCGCTGCTCGTTGCTCTGGTGGAAGTCGGTGCCGGCATCGAGGCTGGTGGAATCGCCGTCATTGTGCGGATACCAGTTCCACGCGCGGTAGGCGGTGACCGAGGTGATCGTGTTGCCCGGGATGGTGAGGTCAGCGATCGAGGTCACGCCCCACTGGTTCATCTTGTAGCGCGGGTTGGCGTCCACATCGACCTGCCGCGCCGAAGGATCTATCGGCAGCGGCGTATAGCCGGTGCGCGCGGCGCGGGCGTAATAGTTGTTCGCGAACGCCGTGCCGTTGTCGTACTGGGTCAGCACGCCGGTCAGCACCGCCGCCGCCGTCTTGGAATGCTGGCGGCCGTAGTCACCGATCAGGCGCAGCTTGAAGTTGCTGGCGGGCGTGAACAGCAGCTGCCCGCGCAGGCCGAAATCGTGATAGTCCTGCGTGTCCGAACCGTCGTAGCGGTTGGTCATGTAGCCGTCGCGGTCGGTCTTCGAGACGTAGAGGCGCGCGGCCAGCAGATCGTCCACCAGCGCGCCGCTGGCATAGGCGTGGACCTGCCGGAAATCGTAGTTTCCGAAGGTCACGTCGCCGCCCGCCTCGGGCTCGAACGTCGGCGACTTGGTGGTGACGACGACCGCGCCCGCCGACGTGTTCTTGCCGAACAGCGTGCCCTGCGGGCCGCGCAGCACTTCGATGCGCTCCACGTCCGAGAGGTCGAACACTGCCTGTCCGGGCCGCGCGAGGTAGACCTGATCGACATAGACGCCGACCGCCGGCTCCAGCCCGTCGTTGTAGACCGAGACGTTGTTGCCCAGCCCGCGGATGTTGATGCTGGTGTTGCGCGGGTTGGTGTTGGTGACGACGAGGCTGGGAGTCAGTTGCTGCAGGTCGCGCAAGTTGTAGGTGCGCGTCGCGGCCAGCTGCTCGCCGCCGAAGGCATTCGCGGCCACCGGTACGTCCTGGATGCGCTCGTTGCGGCGACGGGCGGTGACCATGATATCGAGGCCTCCACCACCTTCTGCGTCGGCAGCGGCTTCGGCGGCTGGTGCCTCTTCGGCGTATGCGGGGACGGCAGCCAGCGCGCTCGACCCGAGCAGGGCGAGCGTGGTGGCACGCAGGAACGTGTTCATGGAAAGACCCTCATTGCATGGCGCTACCGGCGACCGGGCGGCCGCCTGAAACTCAACCGTTTGAGTAGAGAACTCATGGTGCGCGGCAACAAAGATTCTCTACATAACTGGTAGAGTAAAACTTTGTGGGCCGCCGGAACTGCTCCCGTTAGGTCTTGCGCTCCCACGCATCGCCACGAACGGAACCGACGTGACCCGCAAGGCCGCCCTGATTGCCGCCGCTCTCATGAGCACCCTGATGACCCGTCCCGCCGCCGCGCAGGCCGTGAATGCCGCCGCGCCTGCGCCTGCATCAACCGCCGCTCCGGGCGCTGCGCAGAGTGCAGCGCGCCCGAACTTCCTCGTCATCGTCGCCGACGATCTCGGCTGGTCGGACCTCGGCGCCTTCGGGGGCGAAATCGCGACGCCCAACCTCGACGCGCTAGCCAACAGCGGCGTGCGTTTCACCGGCTTTCACACCGCGCCGACATGTTCGCCGACCCGCTCGATGCTGTTGAGCGGCGTGGACAACCACGAAGCCGGGATCGGGACCATGGTGGAATCGCGCCCCGCCACCCTTGCGGATCGCCCCGGCTATGAAGGCTATCTCAACGACCGCGTCGCCTCGATCGCGGAGCTGCTGCAACAGGGCGGCTACCGCACGCTGATGTCCGGCAAGTGGCACCTCGGCCTCACCGAGGATCGCGGCCCGGCCGCGCGCGGGTTCGACCATTCCTATGCGCTGCTGCAGGGACTGGGCAATCACTTCGGCGCCGACCAGAACGCGGCATGGACAAAGGCCAAGGCCAATTCGCTCTACCGGCAGGACGGCAAGCTGGTGAAGTTCCCGGTCGGGCACTACTCGGCGGACCAGTTCGCCGACAAGCTGATCGGTTTCCTTGATGAAGGGGGCGCCGACAAGCGCCCGTTCTTCGCCTACCTCACTTTCACCACGCCGCACTGGCCGATGCAGGCCCCGTCCGAGACGATCGCGAAGTACAAGGGCCGCTACGATGCGGGCTACGAAGTCCTGCGCTCACAGCGGCTCGAACGGCAGAAGAAGCTTCGCCTCGTCGCGCTCGACCAGCAGCCCCATGCGCTCGACGGCGTGAAGCCGTGGGACAGCCTGACGGCCGAGCAGAAGGCGTTCGAGGCGCGCAAGATGGAAGTCTACGCCGCGATGGTGGACCGCATGGACCAGAATGTGGGCCGCGTGGTCGCCGAACTGAAGCGCACCGGCCAGTACGACAATACGGTCATCGTGTTCCTGTCCGACAACGGCCCCGAGGGTAGCGAGATCGATGCGCCGTTCCAAGTGCGAGGGCTTCCTGACGGCGCGAAGAAGCTGGGCATCGACAACCGGCTGGAGAACATCGGCAACGCCACCTCCTACGTCGGCTACGGCGCGGGCTGGGCGCAGGCCAACAGTACCCCGTCGTGGCTGGTGAAGGGCTATCCCACCGAAGGCGGCACGCGGGTCTCGGCTTTCGCCTCGGGCAAGGACGTCGTCGGCAATCGCATCGCACGCGGCTATCTGAGCGTCACCGACATCGCGCCGACCTTGCTCGACCTTGCTGGGCTGACCCAGCCTACGACCTACGAGGGCCGCGCTATCCTGCCGTTCGAGGGGCACAGTCTGGTCCCCGTCCTGGCCGAGAAGGCCAGCGAAGTGCGCTCGCCGGACGAGCCGGTCGGCACCGAGCTGTTCTATCGCCGCGCGCTGCGCAAGGGCGACTGGAAGGCGGTCTACCTGCCGAAATCCGGCTCAACCTACCCGCGCGACGGCGTTGGCGAGGGCAAGTGGCAGCTCTTCAACCTCGCGACCGATCCGGCGGAAAGCACCGACCTTGCCGCCACTCATGCCGAAAAGCTGGCCGAACTCGTGGCGGACTGGGATCGCTACGCTGCGCAGAAGGGCGTCGCGCTACCACAGGATGCCGCGCCCTCGGCGGCAAAGCCCTGAAGCGCGTGGCGTGCCGGACCCAATACCCGGCACGCCGCCAGCCGTAAGGCTTCGATCGATCTGTTCCGGCACACTGATGAAAGCTGCAGACGACGCCCTGTATGGCGCCAAAGGTATGGGCGGGACACAATGGACCGCCCATACCTTTATTTGGTGGTATAGCCGCCATTGACGAGAATGGTCTGCCCGGTCATCCACCAGCCATCCGAAACCATGAAGCGGATATAGGGAACTATGTCCTCAATGTCGGTCAGTCCGGTCTTCGAGAAGCCCGACAGCGCTGCAGCAGTTTTGTGATAAGCGACCGCATCTGCGCCCTCGGCCGGGTAGAAAAAGGGCGTATCCATCGGGCCAGGCCCAATTGCCGTCACCGAAATGCCGCGTTCGCCGAATTCCTTGGAGGCAGCGCGGGTGAAGTGTTCGACCGGCGCCTTGGTTCCGGCGTAGCTTGAATAGAAGGATGTGTAGGCGCCCAGAAGAGAAGTGACGAGCGTTACCAGCTTTCCATTGTCATTAAGGTGCTTGCCTGCTTCCTTTATGAAGAAGAAAGCCGCCTTTGCATTGACCGCGCTCATCTCGTCATATTCGGCTTCGCCGATTTCGAGCATGGGCTTCTTCAGGACCTTTCCAACCGTGTTAATGGCAATGTCCGGGCGGCCGATGGCGGCAACGGCGTCGGCAAAGAGTTTTTCGACGGCAGCTGCAGTGGTCATATCCGCCTGAAATGCAACCGCTTCCGCGCCAAATCCCTTGATTGCTGCGACCGTCGCATCTGCCTCTTCCTTTGAAGTGGCGCTGTTATAATGAATGGCGATGGCCTTCGCGCCTTGCTCGGCAAGATCCCGTGCGATCAGGCCGCCGAGATTTTTGCCCCACCGGCGATGATGACGGTTTTCCCTTTAATGCTATGGTTGGTCATTCACTGCCTCTTTTACCAGATGGCCGACCATTTATTGGCCGCCTCGAGGTGCGAACATATGTTCAACATTTGAACGATAAAATTGTTTAATTTGAATTTACTTGTCTGAAAATCCGAACAATGGATATTCCGGGTAATATGGATCGTATCGAACTGTTCCGGGTTTTCATCCGTGTCGCCGAATGTGAGAGTTTTACGCGCGCGGCAGATACCCTCGGGGTTCCCAGATCATCCGTTTCGGCAGCCATACAGGCGCTTGAGGACCGTGTCGGGGCGCGACTGCTTCATCGTACAACCCGCAAAGTTTCACCGACGTATGATGGCATAGCATTTTATGAGCGCTGCCAGCGGGTTATCGCTGAGGTCGAGGATACCGAAAACCTGTTTCGTCAAAACGCAACTCAGCCAACGGGGCGTCTGCGCATCGACGTTCCGGGCCGGATCGGCCGGTTGATAGTGGCGCCTGCGCTGCCCGGTTTTTTCGATACCTACCCCAAGATCGAAATCGACATGGGGGTCACTGACCGCGCCATCAATCTGACGGGGGATGCAGTCGATTGCGCGCTTCGTGTTGGTCCACTGGCCGATTCCGGACTGATCGCGCGACCGATCGGTAAACTGCCACTGATCAATGTGGCAAGTCCGTCTTATCTGGCACGTCATGGGATACCAAAGTCGCCCGATGACTTGCGCAATCATCATGCGGTCAACTATGCCTCGCCCTCTACGGGAAAAGTCGAGGCTTGGGAGTGGGGCGAAGACAGAGGTCTGCGCACTATGTCTCTGGGTGGACCCGTTACGGTCAACAATGCTGAAGCCTATATTGCTTGCTGTCTTGCTGGCCTCGGCCTGATCCAGATCCCGGCCTATGACGTCAGATCTCATGTGGAGGCGGGCGAATTGGTCGAGGTGATGCCAGATCATCGGGCTGCCCCGATGCCGATGAACTTGCTTTATCCTCATCGCCAGCATCTGTCGCGCCGATTACAGGTGTTTGCCGATTGGCTCGAAGAATTGCTCAAGAAGCGACTGGCGTAGCACGCGGATTGCGCCTGCGAAGGTGCTCCAAAGTCTGGCAAGGTAAGGGGCTGCCCTGTTGCTCCGCAGTGCACGGGCTTTCGGTCATCATGCCTTCCCGGCAGCATGATTAGAGCGTCAAATGTCTCGGAAAGGCCGTCCCTGAAACATAAGCGCAAATCTGCTGAAATATTTCATTGATAATGAGACTGACTATCAGTATCAGCCGCCTTGTTCATAAGGGGGAATCATGCCAATCAAGCCATCCAAGGCGACCGCGCGTCGCACTTTCCTTGCGCTGTCCTGCATCGCGCCGGCTTTCGCGCCGGTCGCTCATGCGCAGCAGGCGGATCCTGCCGATCGCAGCCTCGGCGGCGTCACCGTTTCCGATACCGAGATCACCGAAGCCCCTGGCCGCAAGCTTGAATCGCCCAAGCGTACGCGGTCCGTTCGCGACACGCCGCAGACGATCACGGTACTGTCCAACGAAGTGATCGAGCAGCAGAATCTCCTGACCCTGCGCGATGTGCTCTCCACCGTGCCCGGCATCACTTTCGGCGCGGGCGAGGCGGGCACCGGCCCCGGCGACAACATCACATTCCGCGGCTACAGCGCGGCCAACGACATCACCGTCGACGGCGTGCGCGACAGCGCCCAGATCACCCGCACCGACCCGTTCAATCTCGACCAGGTCGAAGTGACCAACGGAGCCAACTCGGTGATCTCGGGCGCGGGCTCGGTCGGCGGCAATATCAACATCGTCACCAAGCGCCCCAAGGCCGATGACGCCTATGTCGCCACGGCGGGCATCGGCACCGACAACTACTATCGCGCGACCGTCGATCTCAACAAGCGCGTCAGCGAGCTTGTCGCCTTCCGTTTCAACGGCATGTGGCACCGCAACGACGTGCCCGGTCGCGATGTCGAGGACTACAAGCGCTGGGGCATCGCGCCTTCGGTGACCATTGGCATCGACAGCCCGACCCGTCTGACGCTGCAGTACAGCCATCAGGAAGACGACAATATCCCGCAGTACGGCCTGCCGTATTATGCGGTAGCAGGCGGTCTGATTTCCGGCGTCCATCGCAGCGACTACTTCGGCTACCGCAACGTCGACAAGCAGAAGATCAATGTCGATCAGCTGACCGCGATCTTCGAGCATGAATTCAGCGACACTGTCTCGATCCGCAACCTTGCCCGCTGGCAGGATCTGCGCCAGCTAACCCAGGTCAATCCGCCGCAGGGCACGTACTGCCTGTCGAGCGGCGTGACCCCGCTCGGCGCCGCGTGCACGGTCAACATCGGCACGACCGCCGCGCCCAACAACGTGCTCGTCCCCGCCGGATACTACTATCCGACCGGCCCGCGCGGCACCACGCGTGACACGCGCAACCAGCTGATGTTCGACCAGCTCGACATCAAGGCCGTCTTCAACACAGGCGCGATCGAGCACACGATCACGCTGGGCGGTGCCGTCACCTGGGAAAAATATGATCTCTACAACGGCAACGTGCTGCGCAATGCCGACGGCACCAATGCCTTCACCCGCCTGCCGCTGATCAACATCGACAACCCGAACGAGGTGATCACCGGTCCTGCGACTTCGGCATTCACTTATGGCAGCAACGTCTACACCGGCGCGGTCAACTTCATCCGCACCGGTCACACCATCGGCGAGCAGACCAACGTGGCGGGCTACCTGTTCGACACCATGAAGCTGGGCAAGTTCGAATTGAGCGGCGGCGCCCGCCTCGAGCGCAACACCGGCACCTCGCGTACCGACACGCTGTGCGGCCTCGCCGTCGGCTGCGCGGTTAGCGGCGTGCAGTACGGCTTCGGCGATGTCAGCGCGACCACCCGCGGTCGGAACGCCAACACGCTGTTCTCCTACCGCGTCGGTCTGAACTACAAGCCGGTCGAGGCGGTCAGCCTTTACGTTGCCTACGGCAATTCGCGCACGCCTTCCAAGAATTCGGTCAACGGATCGTGCACGGCTGACGGGCTCGCCGCCGATGGCTCGGCGATTCAGAACACGACCTGCAACATCAGCCCGGAATCGGCCAAGAACTACGAGATCGGCGCCAAGGCGGAGCTGTTCGACGGCGGCCTGTTGCTGACCGCATCGGCCTTCCGCAACGAGCGTGACAAGTACGCGGTCGTCTCGGGCGATCCGACGGTGCCGAACCAGCAGCTCGACGGCAAGTCACGGGTGGACGGCATCGCGATCGGCGCGTCGGGCACCATCACGCCTGCATGGACGATCACGGCCAACTACACGTACCTCAAGGCCAAGCTGATCCAGTCCGTCTCCGACTTCTGCCTTGCTAACCCCGGCGCGGTGACGGGCACGCGGACCTGCACCAATACGGCTGCGAACCCGAACCCGGGTGCCGGACAGTACCTGCCGCAGACGCCCAAGCACTCGGCCAGCCTGTTCACCACCTATCGTCTGCCGTTCGGCCTGACTGTCGGCTACGGGTTCACGTATCAGGGCAGCTTCCTGCTGACCGCCGCGACCCCGACGGCCGAGGCGATCAACGCGAAGGACTACCTGGTTCACCAGGGCTACCTGTCCTACGAGTTCTCGCCCAACCTGTCGGCGCAGCTCAACGTCAAGAATATCGGCGACAAGCTGTACTTCACCCGTATCCGCAACAATGGCTGGGCCACGCCGGGCGATGCCCGATCGGCGGTCCTGACCCTGACCGCGAAGATGTGACACGAAAGCATACCGTCACGAAACGCTTCAAGCGTTTCGTGACGGTATGCGGTTCGATTATAAACAAAAGACGGCTTGAGCAGACGTCAGATATTCCTACTCAAGCCTTACGCTGCTGCTGTTCTGCGTGGCCGAACGAGGTCTCGCGTCAGTACAAATTATCCTTGTAGTCCTTCTCCAGGCCTTTCCGCATCAGCGCGCTCATTCCGGGCACAGCGATACTCGCGCGGGCCAATGCAGCAGCGACGCCTTTGTTCTTGTTGAGCTTGATGTGCTCGATGAAAGGCTTCGTCGGCTCGATGCTCGTCCCGGGAGTGACCGGCCATAGCGCGGCGCGCTTCAAGGCGGGGCTTTCGCGCAATTCGAGGGCCTCGATCTGCACGCCGATCGCCAGTGATGGGACTTTGCCTTGTACCGTGAAATGTTCGCGCATGACGGGGTCGGTGGTGAGGTGTGCCCGTCCGTGGACGCGGGCGACGCAGGCAGAACCCGGCACCAGCAGAACCGTAGCACCTACTTCAACGCCGGCGACTACGATTCCACGCATTTCCCGCTGAACATCGCCAATCCCGATTACGACGAAGCATACGATACCGATTCCGTGCTAGGCTCGTCCGGCGGCAGCAAGGCGCACCAGACCGGGATATATCTGCAGGACCACCTGAAGTTCGGGGAGTTCGCCACACTGACCCTTGGAGGCCGCTATGACTGGGCCGAAGCATCCGGGCAGAAGGATGACGATTTCAGTCCGCGCATCGGCGCCACCGTGAAGCTGGCTGGCGGTGTGAACGCCTATGCCAGCTGGTCGAAGTCGTTCCTGCCGCAGCTCTATAGCCTGCAGGTCGTGGGCTTCGACGGTGAGGGTAATCCCATTGGCGGGCCGGTGCCGCCCGAGCGGGGCAGGAACATCGAACTGGGCGTGAAGTTTGCGCCGGACGGCACCCGGTTCAGTGGTAGCTTGGCCGTCTATCAACTGACTCGGCAGAACGTGACGACGTCCGACGCGGGTTATCTCGACTTTTCGGTCGTGACCGGCGAGCAGCGGGCACGGGGGATCGAGGCGGAGTTGCAGTGGCAGCCGATCGGCGGCTTCAGCCTGAACTTTGCCTACACCTACACCGATGCGGAGGTGACAAAGGATAATTTCTTCACTGTCGGCGCGCTGCTCTCCAACATTCCCCGTCACAATATCGGGGCTTTCGCGCAGTACGAGTTGCAGGACGGCCCGTTTGCCGGATTAGGCGCGACACTGGGCATCACTTACAACAGCAAGCGCAACGGCAACATCTACTCGGTAAATTCCGACGGTTCGGTGCTGCTCTGGCTGCCTGCCTACACGCTGGTCGATGCAGGGGTGTCGTGCAGGCGTGAGGGCTGAGGGGGCAACTGACCGTCGCCAACCTGTTCGCCGAGCGCTACTTTCCCGACACCGGTGGAATCGATCGCGTGACCCCCGGTAATCCGCGCAACTGGAGGCTGACGCTCTCACGGACTTTCTGAGCGGTCCCTTCCCGGTGTCGGAACATTTGCCGTATCACCCTACTGTGGTGCAATTGACTCGCAATATCGGAAAAGCCATATGCGCTGCTGACAGTCCATGGGGGGTGCATGATCCGTTTTTCCGTCTTTCTTTCGAGCGCTGCTGTGGCCGCGCTCTCGGTTTCCGCACATGCACAGCAGATGGCATCCGCCGATGAAACGACGATCCGGCCGGCCGATATTATCGTTACCGGCGAAAAGTCGACGCGCACACTGCAGGAGACCCCGACCAGCATCGCCGTGACCACTGCGGAGAAGATCGAGCGCGAGACGTTGATCTCCATCCAGGACGTCTACAACCGTACCGCGAACCTCTCGGAGACCTATGGGTCTTCCGGCTTCACCATTCGCGGCGTGAGCAATACCGGCGTCGGCGCGGGCGGGCAGGCCGATGCTGCCAGCGTCTACGTCGATGGCGCACCGATCCCGAAGTGGGCGCTGTATGGCGGCCCAACCGACATGTGGGACGTCCAGCAGGTCGAAGTGCTGCGTGGCCCGCAGTCCACTATTCAGGGCCTCAACGCGCTGGCGGGCGGCATCGTGATCACCACCAAGGATCCCTCGCTCGACCGCTGGACCGGCGATGCGCGCGTACTGTGGAGCGAACATGACGACCGCACGTTCTCGGCGGCTGTGGGCGGCCCGATCGTGGAGGACGAGCTGGGTATACGCCTTTCGGCCGAGCGCCGGGCCGACCGAGGGCTTATCCGCAACCTGACGCGCGGCGGCTATGACGACGAACTCAAGTCGCTGAACCTGCGCGGCAAGGTGAAGTGGACGCCCGCCGCCATTCCGGGGCTGGAGGCGGTCGCCAGCTACAATCGCGTGCGGCGCGACGGCGGTTACCTTTACGAATATGCACGCACCGATACGCCCGATTTCTACGACCACCGCGTCGCCACCGGCGACCAGCCTACCAGCGGCAAGATCGGCAGCGACATTGCCGTGTTCAAGCTGAGCTACCCGCTGGCGGACCACCTTAAGCTGTCGAGCGTCACCTCGTGGAATCGCTCGAAAGTCCATTCGCAGATCGATACCGACGGCACGCCGCAGGATATCCAGGCGATCGACAACCGCTATCTCTATCGCACGCTGACGCAGGAACTGCGTCTCAACTACGAAGGCGAGCGGCTGAGCGGACTGCTCGGCGCGTGGTACTATCGCCGCAGCGGCGCCATCGACCAGAACAGCCGCGTCAACATCGCAACGCCCACTTCGACGATCGCGGCATTGCTGCAGTCAGGCGGGGCGAGCGCCGCGCAGGCACAGACGATCGCTGCAGCCTATGCCACCCAGTTGCCGGTGATCCCGGTACTCTACCGCGCGACGCAGCCGGAAAAGGTGGAGACGATGGCGCTGTTCGGCGATGCGCGTTTCAAGCTGACCGACCAGCTGACGCTGATCGGCGGCTTCCGCTTCGACCACGAGCGCAACCGCTATGCAGCCGAGACCGTAGCGGCCTTCAACGGCACTTTGCCCGACGTCAATTTCCTCGGCACTGCCTATGCCCCGATCATCGGGCTGATCAACCAGGGCGTGCTGGGCCTCGTCGACGATGCCTCCTCGCCGCTGGCGTCGAACCGCCGCACGTTCAACGCGTTCCTGCCCAAGTTCGGCGTGAGCATGGACTGGACGCCCGACCTGACGACGGCGTTCACCGTACAACGGGCCTATCGCTCGGGTGGATCGAGCCAGAACCCGGCGCGTGCCGAACTGGTGCCGTACGATCCCGAGTATAGCTGGAACTACGAAGGCTCTGTGCGCTCCAAGTGGCTGGGCGGCAAGCTGATGGTCAATGCCAACGTCTTCTACATGAAGTGGAAGGACCAGCAGGTCACCGCCTACTTCGGCCTCAATGCCTATGACTACAACACCGTCAACGCCGCGGGCTCGCATCTCTACGGGTTCGAATTGGAGGCGAACGCCAATGTCGCCCCCGGCATCGACATCTATGCCTCGGTCGGCCACGTGCGTACCAAGTTCGACGATTTCGACCTGCCGACCGGCGCGACCAGCACGGTGGACCTGACCGGGACGCAGTTCCCCTATGCACCGCGCTGGACACTTTCGGGGGCATCAATGCGACCGTACTGGGCGGCGTCACCGCCAATCTCAATGCCAACTACCGCACTTCGGTGTTAACCGGCGTCGGGCAGGATCAGGACCAGTACGCCGTTGCCGCGCGCACCGTGGTCAATGGCCGGCTGGGTTACGAGACCGACAACTGGCAGGTCTTCGTGTTCGCGCGCAACATCTTCAACGAAAAGTACAAGCAGTACGAATATGCTGCGATCCATCAGGCGATCCTTGGCGATCCGCAGACGTTCGGCGTCGGCGCGGGCGTGCACTGGTGACGTCGCCACTGGCAATGTTGGTTGCGAGCCTGTTCCTGCTTGCGGCGGGCGTTCTGGGCGCCGGGCTGCTGCGTACATCGTGGCGTCGGCGTGAAGGCGCCGCGCCTGCATTGCTGGCCGGAGGGTGGGGCGTCCTGATCGGCGCGATCCTTCTCGCCGGGTGGGTGGTCGGCCCGGTCAAGGGCACCGCGCTGGCGTTGGCGATGGAAGGGATCGGTGCCTTCGGTATCGTCTGGCACGGCAGAGTCCGCAAGGTTGCGCGTGAGCGCGATGGCAAAGGCGAGGGCGGGGATGCACCCGAGCCGCTCGACGAGCCGGGCCGCGTATGGCGCGGCGTGCTGCGCACGCTACTGGCGGGGCCGCTCGGCATGACGGCGGCGATGGCGCTGGCCTTCTGCGTCACTGTTTACATGCCGGGTGATGCGCGCACGCGCATCGTCACCGGCGGCATGCTGCTGCCGGTTCTGTGGGGTCTCGCAATGACCTGGACACTCGCCGACCGCCGCCTGCTGCGTGCGACTGCCGTGCTGGTGGGCACCAGCGTGCTCGGCTTCGGCCTCGCTTTCCTCGGCGGCATCCTTTCCGGGGCGTCAACATGAGCAACACTCGCAAGAAACGGTGGCGCTGGCCGATCTCACCCGAGACGGTGCGCTCGGTGCTGAGCAGCCACTCGGTGTTGGGGCTGGCTTTCGCCGCGATCATCTATCTTGTCTGCCTGACCGGCACGATCGCGGTCTTCGCGCCGGACCTGCAGCGCATCGAAGTGCCGGGTACTCCGGTCGCCATGCACCTGTCGGAGGCTGCTGCAGCCCGCGCGCTTACCGAAGCAGTTCGCCAAACCCCGTCGGACAGTTCGATCTATCTGACGATGCCGAGCCCGGCCAAGGAGGGCGCAACGCTGGTTGCCTTCAAGCCGGGTTTCGAGCGCAACTGGGCGGTGGCCGAGGACGGTACGCTCTCCCCCTCGATGCGATCTGGACCGAGTTCCTGATCTACCTTCATATCTGCCTGCACCTGCCGCGCAGCTGGGGCGGGTTCATCGTCGGGCTAACGGGAGTGGCGCTGCTGTCCTCGCTGGTTTCAGGCATCCTTGCACACCCTCGCGTTGTGCGTGATGCGTTTCACTTGCGGCTTGGCGGATCGAGGCGGCTGCAGGAAGCGGACCTGCACAACCGGCTGGGGGTCTGGGCGCTGCCGTTCCACTTCACGCTGGCGCTGACCGGGGCGCTGCTGGGGCTGAGCACGATTATCGTCGCCGGGCTCTCGCTGCTGCTCTATCGCGGCGACATGACCAGGGTTTATGCTCTGTTCCTCGATCCGCCCCCGGCCATCGATGCCCGCACGGTGCCGATGCCCGATCTTGCCGCACTGATCGCGCAGGCCCGCGCGCGCATGGCCGAAGCGGCGATCGACAGCGTCATGGTCGAACGCCCCGGCCGCGCCGACATGCGTATCTCCGTCCATGGCCGCCGGTCCCGCCACCTTGTAGTACAGGATGAGGTGCAGTTCGATGCGCAAGGCGCGGCGATCCACGAGGAGCACCCGAAAGACATGGTGGTCGGCACTAGGGTGCTGAGCGGTATTGGTCAGCTTCATTTCGGCTGGTTCGGTGGTCCCGTCGTGCGTGTGGCATATGGTCTGTTGGGACTTGCGCTTTGTGTCGTAACCTCCAGCGGGGTGACTATCTGGCTCGCTCGCCGCCGCGATCGCGGCCGCCCGGCGCCGCAGTGGGAGCGCATCTGGTCGGCGGTCTGCTGGGGGCAGCCGGTAGTGCTGATGCTCACGGCAATCCTCGCCTTTGTATATCCCGAAGTTCCGCTGGCGCCGGCCTGGCTGATCCTGACGACGATCGCGATCGTGCTCTGCGCCGTCATGAACCGGTGTTCGGGTGAGTATCTGGCGCGGCTCTGGCGGCGGGGTCTTGTCGTCGCGTCGGCTCTTGCGGCGGTGCTCTATCTTGGCAGGGCATTGTACTGAGAACGATGCCGCATGAGATGGGCGGTGCGATACTGTGGAACTGGAGTTCTACCTCGGGAATGTGAGGGGGCAGCGCTCTAGCGTTAGTGACACCCGGCCATGAGCCTCGCACCGCCGAAATGGTGCAAGGCTCATGGTGGGAGGCCCGACGCCCCGGTCAGATCTGGGCCAGCCCGCCATCGACGAAGAGTTCGACACCGTTGATATAGGATGCATCGTCTGAAGCAAGGAACATCACGGCCTTGGCGATCTCTTCCGGCTGGCCGATGCGCCCGGCGGGAACCTGGCCGATCATGAAGTCCTTGACGCCCTGAGCTTGTTCGCCACCGCCGAACAGCTCGTTCAGGCCGGCGGTCTCGGTCAGGCCGGGGCTGACGGCATTGACGCGGATGCGGCGGTCCTTGAGGTCGAGGATCCAGCTGCGCGCAAAATTGCGCACGGCCGCCTTGGTCGCCGAATAGACGCTGAACGCCCCGGTGCCCTTGATGCTGGTGGTGGACGAAGTGAGGATCACCGAACCGCCATCGCGCAGCAACGGCAGCGCCTTCTGCACCGTGAACAGGACGCCCTTCACGTTGCTGTCGAAGGTCTGGGCGTAGTGTTCCTCGGTGATCGCGCCGAGCGGTGCGAGTTCGCCGCCACCGGCATTGGCGAAGACCACGTCGATCTGCGGGTGGCTCTGCTGGACCGCATCATAGAGACGGTCGATGTCGGCAAGGTTGGCCATGTCGCCGCGCACGCCGGTGATGTGGCCGCCGATCTGCTTCACCGCCGCATCCAGCGCATCCTGCCGCCGCCCGGTGATGAACACCGCCGCGCCTGCGGCCGCGAATGCCTTCGCCGTCGCCAGGCCGATGCCGCTGGTGCCGCCGGTAATTACCACTACCTTGTTCTCGAATGGGCTCGTCATTGTCTGTCTCCTTGGATTGCCGACCGATCGCCGGCGCCCGGCATCAATGAAACAAGAACGGTAGTGCCTGTAGTCGGCAAATGTGGCACTCAGCGTTCCACATAAGGAACGATGATGCGAATAGACCTGAACGACTATGCCTATTTCGCCGAAGTGGTGGCGCATGGCGGGTTCGCCCCGGCGGGCCGCGCGCTGCGTGAGCCCAAGTCGAAACTGAGCCGCCGCATCGCCGGTCTGGAGGCGCGGCTCGGGCTACGTCTGATCGAGCGGTCCAGCCGCCGCTTCCGTGTCACCGATACCGGACAGGCCTTTTACGAACGCTGCAGGGCGATCCTGGCGGAAGCCGAGCAGGCCGAGGCACTGGTGCTGCAGGCGCAGGCCGAGCCGCATGGCCGGGTGCGTTTCAGTTGCCCGACCGGCATGGTGGCGCCGATCGGCGGGCTGATCGCCTCGTTCCTCGCGCGCTATCCCAAGGTGCGGCTGCAACTGGTCGCGACCGATCGGGCGGTCGATCTGATCGAAGAGCGGATCGATCTGGCCTTGCGCGTGCGAGCCAGCCTGACCAGCGACGCCGCGCTGACGATGCGCTCGCTCGGCACCTCGACGCGCATTCTCGTCGCCGCGCCGCAACTCGCGAGCCGCATCGGCACCATCGCGCAGCTTGCCGAGGTTCCGGCGCTTTCCACCGACGATGCCGCTGACGATCTGGAGTGGAATCTGGAGATGGCGGACGGGATCCGCCACATGCTCCGCGTGGTCCCCAGGCTGGGGTGCGAGGACATGGCGGCGGTGCGCGACGCCGCCGTTGCCGGACTGGGCGTGGCGATCCTGCCCGATCATGTCTGCCGCGATGCCCTGCGCACGGGAACGCTCGTGCGCGTGCTGCCCGAATGGCGCGGGCTGCAGGGCATCGTGCACCTCGTCTTCACGACCCGGCGCGGGCTGCCGCCGGCAGTCCGCGCCCTGATCGACCATCTGGCCGCCGGCTTCCCGCGCGACGGCCTCAACTCCGATTGAGGTCGATTACCAACTCAGTCCCGCACGGACATAGAGGTAGCGGCCGTTGAAACCGAACGGCGAGTAGTAGGGAAACGCGGTCACGCCGGTGGTGTTGAGCGTGGCGGGCACTTTTTTGGGATAGACATCGAGCAGGTTGCTTGCTCCCAGCGCTAGATTGAACGGCGCATCCTTGGGTTGGTAGCGCAGTTCTAGGTCAGTGATCGCGTGCTTGCCGGTGTGCAGGTCGCTGGTGGCGACGGTGCCGGGCTGTAGAACGTCCCCATAATAGGTGACACGCGCGGTCGCGCCCAGCGTATCGCCGGTCCAGACCACGGTGCCCGAGACCTTCTCGCCTGGCGTGCCCTCTTCGATCGTCAGGATGCGGCTGCGGGCGAACAGGGCGGTGTTGGCAGGCACCTTCGTCACCTTGATGTCGTTGACGTTGCCCGCGACGGTCAGGTCGAAGGTACCCGCGACTTCGGTGACGATCTTGTAGTTGGCGACCGCGTCGATGCCCTTGGTGGTGGTCGCCAGCCCGTTCAGGAAGAACCGGGCGGCCGAGACGTTCGGGATCGTCGTGACGGCGATGTTTTCGGACAGGCCGATCTGGTTGCGCACGTGGATGCGATAGCCGTCCACCGTCAGCGAGAAGCCGCCGGTGCGCAGCACGAAACCGGCCGAGAGGTTGGTGGACTTTTCAGCCTCCAGCGCCTTGCCGCCCAGCGAGGTCGCTTCCGCCGAGGTTGAGGGATAGGTACCCGTGACGATCTGGTTGCCGTTCTGGATGACCGAGGTGATCGAGGTGTAATACTGCTGGATCAGGCTGGGTGCGCGAAAGCCCGTCGAGGCGGTGCTGCGGATCGCGAAGGCGGGGCTGAAATCATAGCGCAGCGATAGCTTGCCGGTGGCGGTGCTGCCGAAGTCCGAATACTTCTCGCCGCGTCCAGCCACGGCGACCAGCAGCTTGTCGGTGACCTGTGCTTCGAGGTCGAGGTAGATCGAGCCGTTCTGGCGGTGCTCGTTCACTTCGTTGAGTGTCGAGAAGCCCGGGAAGCCCTGCGCGCCCGGCGTCGCGCCGGGATAGGCGGTACCATACCCATAGGATGCAGGTTCGCCCGCCTTGATCTCGTAGCTTTCGCGGCGGCCTTCGACGCCCCATGCCACGTTCAGCGATTGGAACACGTCGAACTGCTTCGAGAAATCGATTCCGGCCACCCACTGGTCGTAGATCGAGGCGCCGTCGTAAAAGTCCGTCTGGCTGTCCGCGCCATACGTGTAGTTGGCGGAATCGCGGGTCCAGTAATCGATCCGGTTGCGGCCATAGCTGACGTTGAGGTCGGTCTTCCATCCCGCGATCTCGCCGCGCAGGCCTCCGGTTACGGTCAGATCCTTGGAGTGGGTGTTGATCTTGGGCAGGAAGCCATCGAGGTCGTAGACCGCTGCCGCCGTATCCAGCCGTGGGAATGCGGCGGAGCTGGAATCGCGGTACTGGTAGCCGCCGAAGGCATAGACTTCCCAGGTGTCGTTCAGCGGCTTGGCCGAGTTGACGTAGACCGAGTAGCTTTCGACTTCCGGATCGCCGAAGCGATTGTCGACGACGGGCGTGGTCAGGCGCGGGTCCACGTCGCCACGGCTGGTGGGGTTGCGCTTGGTGTACTCGCCCGAAACCGTCAGGAAGCCGTCCTGTCCCAGCTTTATGCCCTGCCACCCGGCGGCGGTGACGGTGCTCTCCCCGGTGACGTGGCGGCTGTCGCGCGCGGTGTCGATCTGGGTGTCGTAGATGCCGTAAGTGACGGTGGCGCCGCCGCCGTGATCGGCTTCGCGCAGGCGCAGGTTGACGACACCGGCGATAGCGTCCGAACCGTATTGCGCCGAGGCGCCGTCACGCAGCACTTCGATCGACTGGAGCGCAGTGGACGGGATCGTGTTGAGGTCAACCGCTGCCGAGCCGCGACCTACCACGCCGTTGACGTTGAGTGAGGCCGAAGTGTGCGCGCGCACGCCGTTGATGAGCACCAGCGTCTGGTCCGGGCTCATGCCGCGCAAGGTGGCGGGACGGATCGCGTCGGTGCCGTCGGTGGCAGAGGGACGCGGGAAGCTGATCGAGGGGACCGAGTTGGCGAGCGCGGTGCCAAGCTCGGTCGTGCCCTGCTGCTTCAGGTCCTGGATCGTCACGACGTCCACCGGAGACGCGGTGTCGAGCTTCGAGCGCCCTTGGGCGCGGCTGCCGATGACGACGATCTCGCTGTCGGCGCCTGTAGCTGCAGCCGTTTCTTGTGCGGCGGCCACCTGAGCCTGATCGATGGCGACGGTCGATACGGCGGCGAGCGCCAGGACATTCGTGAACTTCATGACTTTCTCCTCATGCCGCGAACCGGTTGCGGTCGGATGCGACGGGACCTGAACACATTTAATTCTTTTGGGGCGCCTGTTGAGACATTGCCGCATCGCATGCCGGTACAGAATCTGTCTCATAAATTTATCCAATATGTTCCGATATTTGCTTATCTGGAGAGGCGATGGTGTTAGTCTCCGACAACCCCAGGCGCTTTGCGACGATCACTGGGACGACCACCTGTCCTGCAACGTTCACCGCAGTACGACCCATGTCGAGTATCGGATCAATCGCGAGCAGCAATCCGGCGCCTTCCAGCGGAAGGCCGAGTGTCGAGAGTGTAAGGGTCAGCATCACGACAGCGCCGGTGAGGCCGGCGGTTGCTGCCGATCCGATGACGCTGACGAAGGCGATCAGCACGTAGTCGGAAGGCTGCAGCGCGATTCCGTAAAATTGCGCCACGAATATGGCTGAGATCGCAGGATAGATTGCGGCACAGCCATCCATCTTCGTAGTCGATCCGAGCGGCACGGCGAAGGCGGCGTAAGCGCGGGGCACTCCCAGTCGCTCGGTAACTTGCTCGGTGACCGGCATCGTGCCGATAGAAGAGCGCGACAGGAAACCGATCTGGATGGCGGGCCAGGCCACGGCGAAGAACTTGCGCGGGTCGATCCGATGTAGCGCAAGCAGGCCTGGGTAAACGGCCAGCAACACAATAGCCAGCCCGGCGTAAACCGCAGTTGCAAAACTGCCCAGAGCCGCCATTGCATCCCATCCATAACGTACGACAGCGTTGGCCAGCAGCGCAGCGGAGCCAATGGGGGTCAAGGCAATGATCCAGCGCAGTACCTGGCGCAGCACTTGGTTGGCAGAGGTCATGAAACTCAGGAACGGCTTCGCCTGTTCGCCGACCCGCACGGCGGCCGCGCCGACTGCAGCAGCTGCTATGATGATCTGCAGGACATTGAACGTGACCGACGTGCTCGCCTTGCCATTCTCGACGTTCGTGGAAGCCGACATGCCTAAATAGTTGGACGGCACTAGCCCGGTCAGAAAGTCCAGCCAGCTGCCGACAGAAGCGGGCGTTTGAGCGGCGGTCCGGCTGATGCCGGCGTGCAGTCCGGGTTGGATCGACAAGCCCAGTACCATGCCGATCATCACTGCGATGAGCGCGGTTATCGCGAACCATACAAGTGTATGCACGACCAGTCGCGCTGCATTATCCAAACCGCGCAGCGCTGCCACCGACGCAACGATGGCAGTGAAGATGAGCGGGGGAACGAGTGTTCGCAGCAGTTGGACAAATATTTGGGCTACAGTTTGAAAGGTGAGCGTGGCACTCATGGCGAAAGCGCTCTGCGGGTCCAATCCGCGTATGATCAACCCGCCCAGTATCCCCACGATCATGCCGAGCAGCACTTGCATCCCAAAACCGTGAAATCGTGGGCGGCGGACAATATCCGAATAAGGGATCATTCGGCTTTGCCTAATCATCATGAGTTGAAGCGCAAACAAGTTTCTCTATCGCAATGATAGAGAAATATCTCGTCGCTTGTACGTCATGCAGGTTTTCCACGCGCTCCCGCGAGCGTCAGTTGGACTTGATCCTGGTCAACCTGTCCTCCCGGGCTCGTCGGATCAGATGATTCCGTTTCCGCGTCTGCATCATCTGATTGAGCTGAGATGTCATGGGTGATCCAGACATTGCCACCGATTTCGGAGCCGACGCCAATGGTCACTCGGTCAAGGATTTTGGTGCGGCATAGCTGACCACGTCGTTCTCGATGATAGGGTGCCGTGGCAGGGGATTGATCGATGCGAGCGGCGGCACTGTTCGTTCATACCGCTCATTCCTTGTGATGGTGGGCCGCCTGCGCTTTCAGGTTTCGATTGGTTCGAAATGCCGGACCGCCCCGTCCGTCTGGCCCGCAGCAGCATGGCGGTTGCCGATAAGCGGCAGACCTAGATGACCGCGCAGGGTCTCGGCTTCGTATTGCCCGCGAAACAGCCCGCGTTCCACCAGGATGGGAACGACCTTTGCGCGGAACCGATCCCAGTCGGCAGGATGTTGGACGAAGAGATTGAACCCGTCGGCGGCGCCGCTTTCGTACCAGTGCTGCACCTGATCTGCGATGGTTTCGGGCGAGCCGACGAGCCGCAGCCAGCCGAGCGCTTGCGCCTCCAGTACACCGCGCAGAGTGACGCCCGCGCGCCGGGCATTATCGATATCATCGTGAAACCGCCTGATCCCGGCGTCTTCGCTGCGGGGAAGCTCGGGAAACGGCGCGTCGAGATCGTAAGTGCTGAAATCATGCCCGTCGAACTGTCGCGAAAGCGCATCCAGACGGCGGCGTATATCGCCGGCCGTCGTTCTTTGGCGCTCGATCTGCAGCGCTTCCTCGTCGGTATCAGCGACGATGATGCTCAACGCCGGAATGAAGAGCAGTTCGTCCGGATCGCGCCCGATCGCCTGTGCGCGGGCGCGAATGTCCTGTGCCAGTTCGATGGCTTCATCGGTGCTGCGCGCGAAGCTGAAGACGATATCGGCGCGTCTCGCGCTGAGGTCGCGGCCCTGATCGGAGGTTCCTGCCTGAACCAGCGGCGGCTGCCCCTGCGGCGAACGCTGGATATTGAGCGGTCCCGTGACCGAAAAGAACTCCCCGCGATGATCGAGCCGATGCTGTCTTGCAGGATCCAGGAATCGCGGCGCAGTCCTGTCGCGGGAGAAGGCACCTTCTTCGTAGGAATGCCATAAGCCCTGTACCGCCTCGACCGCTTCGTCCGCGCGCCGGTATCGCATGTCGTAATCACCATGGCCGGAGCGACTGAAGTTACCCGCCGTCCCGGGATCCTGACTGGTCACGATGTTCCACCCGGCGCGGCCGCCGCTGATGAGGTCGAGCGAAGCCAGTCGCCGGGCAATATCGAAAGGCTCGCTGTACGTTGTGCTGACGGTCGCCACCAGGCCGATGCGGTTGGTGGCATAAGCAACAGCGGAGAGCAGCGTCAGCGGCTCCAGCCGGTTCAGGTGATGGTTGGGAAAGTCGGGCGTGATGTACTGGCTGTCGACTATGAAGACGAAGTCGAAATGGGCGTCCTCGGCTTCCCTGGCCTGCTTCACATACCAATCGATGTTGACGCTGGCGTCCAGCGGCACTTGCGGATCGCGCCAGAGTTCGGTCCCGGATGCATCGCCCACGCCGATCAGGACGGCTCCCAGCTTCAGTGTATCGCGTGCCATGATCGGACCTTTCAGTGAGCGGTGAATACGGCTGGGGCTTCGCTGCGCTGCGCGGACAAGCGCGGCGCAGCAGCCAGCAGACGGCGGGTGTAGGGATGGGACGGGCTGGCAAGCACCTGGTCGGCCGGCCCGGTTTCGACGATGCGGCCGCGATAGAGCACCGCCACCCGGTCCGCGATCCCCGCGACAGAGCCGAGGTCGTGAGAAATGAAGACCTGCGCGATACCCTTTTCCTGCGCCAGACCACGCAGAAGCTTCAGGACATGAAGGCGATTGACCGCATCCAGCGCGCTGACGGGCTCATCGAGCAGCAGCACCCTTGGAGCGAGCGCCAGCGCGCGGGCGATCACCGCCCTTTGCCGCTGCCCACCGGAAAGGTGCCGGGGCAGGCGCGAGGCCAGCGCGGCATCGAGGCCGACGGCCTGCAGGGCTTCGCCGAGTGCCTGCGCGATGGAGGCGCCATCGGTTTCACCGCGCAGATGGAGACCCTCGGTAACAGAGGCCGCGATCGTCAGGTCGGGATCGAGGCTGCGCAGCGGATCCTGGAACACGTATTGCAACGTGCCGGACCGTCGCAGTTCGCGCAGCGGTCCGGCTTTCAATCCGTCGATCCGCGCGCCATCGAGTTCGATAGTGCCGCTCGCCGTCGGGATCAGGCCCAGGATCGTACGCAGGAGCGTGGTTTTCCCCGAGCCGGTCTCGCCGATCAGGCCGAGAATTTCTCCGGGAGCCAGTTCCAGATCGACGTCTTCGATCACCGTGCGGATTCCATAGCCCGCATGCAGCCCCTTCACTGCGAGCAGTGGCGTTCGCTTGCCGCTTACCGATGCCGGGCGGGCGCTGTCGATCGTGTGGACCGCGTGGTCTTCGATCAGGCTGCGGGTATAGGCGCTTTGCGGATTGCCGAGTACGCTGCGCGTGGGCCCGGCGTCCACGATCGCGCCGTCTCGCATGACGATGACGTGCTCGCAGATCTGTGACACCACGGCGAGATCGTGCGACACCAGGATCAGGGTCAGGGCCTGTTCGCGGCGCAGCCTGTCGATCAGGTCCAGCACTTCGGCCTGTACCGTCACGTCGAGCGCGGTGGTGGCCTCGTCGGCGATCAGGAGGCGCGGCCCGGCGCAGATCGCAATCGCGATGAGCACGCGCTGGGCCATGCCGCCCGAAAGCTCGAAGGGGTACTGCCGATAGACTGCGTCAGCATCCTCGAAGCCGACCTGGCGAAGCAGTTCCAGCGCGCGGTCGCGGGCGGCAGTGCGGCCGAGGCGCAGCGTCGCCCGGATCGCTTCCACCAGTTGGCGACCCACCGGGATCGAAGGATTGAGGTAGGAGCCCGGGTCCTGGAACACGGCCGAAAGCGCCTTCCCCCGCAAATCCTTCCACGATGCCGCGTCGAGCCGGGAAAGGTCCACGTCCCCGAAGCGTATGGAGCCGGAGGCCACGTTCAGGCCCGGCGGCAGGACATCCAGGATCGCCCGGCAGGTAAGCGACTTGCCGCTGCCGGATTCGCCCACGATGCCCAGCGTCCCTCCTGCTGCCAGTTCGAAGCTCACATCCCGCACGAGTTCTCGGCCCTGCGCCGTCACGACATGGAGGTTGCGGACCGAAAGCAATGGCTCGGCAGGCGGTTCCGGGCGGCGGTGGCGGATGCCGAGAGTAACGACGTTGTCGGCGGGAAGGCCGGAGTGGGCTTGCGTCATGCGGCGGTCTCCTTTCGTCCGGAATCCCTGAGCGCGTCGGCAAGCGCATTGAGCGCCCAGACGGTCGCGACGATCAGCAGGGCAGGGGCGACCGGGCCGAACGGGCGGTCGTAGAGGTTGGCGAGGTCGGTCGCGAGCAGGCCGCCCCAGGTCGGGTCGGGCGGCACGACGCCGATGCCGAGGAACGTCAGCGAGGCGACGATCGAAAGGCACGCGCCGGTCATCGATGCAGCGGCCACCGCCACCGGGGGCAGCACCTTGGCGACGACGTGGCGGCGCAGGATGGCGGAGGTGGAGGCGCCCATCAGGCGCGCGGCCTCGATGTATTCGGCATTGGCGATGGACAGGGCCGCCGCGCGGGTCACCCGGAAGAAGGCCGGGGTGATGAGGATGCCCACGGCGAACATCGCCTGGACCAGCCCGTTGCCCAGCATCGCGGTCATGGCGATGGCGAAGACCAGGAACGGCAGCATCATGAGCGCATCGATCACACGCAGGTTGATCCATTCGAACCGGCGTCCGAGAAAGACCGACAGCAGGCCGGGAACGACGCCCAGAACCAACCCGATAGACACCGAGAGCAGGCTGGCAAGGACGGAGACGGTCGATCCGGCCAGCAACCGGCTGAAGACGTCGCGGCCCAGTGCATCGGTGCCCAGCCAGTATCTCGTGCCGGGTGGTTGCAAAAGTGCCGAGCCGTCCTGCGCCAGCGGATCATGCGGTGCGATGAAAGGCCCGAAGACGGCGAGTATGGCCACGATAGCGAGAATTACCAAGGCGGCGCGGGCGCTGGGGTAGCGCAGGAGCTGGCGGATCATGGTTTCAACTCCGTCGCCGCGCGGCTGGCTGGAGGACGCCCAGCAGGACGTTGACGCACATGTTGCAGGCCAGGATCAGCAGGATCGACACGACGAGCGTGCCCTGTACGACCGGCACGTCGCCGCGCAGGGCGGAGTCGGCGGCGAGCTTGCCCATTCCGGGCATGTTGAAGATCGCCTCCGTCACGACGGCGCCGCCGATCAGCATCGGCACTTTCAGCGCCAGCACGGTCAGCGCCGGGCCTGAGGCGTTGCGCAGGACGTGAACGAACAGGATGCGGCGGCGCGAAAGGCCGCGCACGACCGCGCCGGTCACGTAATTTTCCGAGAGCGCGACAACGAGGCCGGTGCGCAGTTGCCGGGCGAGGTCCGCGACGACATCGACGCTGAGAGCCACGGCCGGAATGCTCACGGCGGCCAGCCAGCCGATCGGATCGTCCGCGAAAGGCACGTAACCCGAAGACGGGAGCCAGCCGAGCCAGAGGCTGAAAATCAGGATCAGCACGAAGGCTACGACGAAAGGCGGCAGGGACGAGACCAGGGCCGCGAACAGCGTGATCGCGCGGTCCAGCCGCCCGCCATGGCGCACGCCCGCCACGAGGCCGAGGCCCAGCCCGAATACCACGCCCACCAGCAGCGCCACGCCCGCGATCGAAAGGCTGATCGGCAGGCGCTGCAGGATCAGTTCGGAAGCCGGCACGCCGTTGAACCAGGACGTGCCGAGGTCACCGCGCAGGACGCCGCCTATCCAGTGCAGATACTGGAACACCACCGGCTGATCGAGGCCGAGATCGGCGCGGATGCGCGCGACGGTCTCGGGCGATGCGGCGTCGCCCGCGATCCCCGCTGCCGGATCCAGGCCGGACACCACGCCCAGCAGGAAGGTGATGAGCGTGGCGATGAAGAAGACCGGCAAGGTGATCCCCAGCGTCCCGCCGACATGGCGCAGCAGCGCCTTGCCGTGACGCAGGCGGATGGTCCGCCCGGTCACGATGGGCGCTGCCTGCGGCGGCGCTGGTTCGGAGATGGTGGTCATTCGACCGTCACTCCTTCCCAGCGGATCTGCGAGGGCACGATGTTGAGGTGCTTCACCCTCGAACGGGTGGCGACGATGAACGGCGTGCTGAACAGCCAGACGCTGGGCGACTGCTCGGCGCCCAGACGGGTCGCGCGTTGCAGGCGCTCCTTGTACTGAGGCGCGTCGATCGGCGTGGCCCGCACCTCGTCGATGGCCTTGAGGAACGCGGGCGGCGCATAAGGACCGCTGAGGTTCATGATGCCCTGCGGCCCGTAGACCGCCAGAAGGTTCTGGACCGGCGATTCCCGTCCGACCGTGCCGTCAACCGCCGTGGCCGGGCGCTTGGCGATATAGACCTCGCTCTGCCAACTGGATGAACCCGGCGGCACGATGCGCAGGCGCGACTTGATTCCGACGCGCCCCAGTTGGGCCTGCAGCAGTTCCGGCAGACCCTCGTTGATCAGCGGATTGATGACGATCTCGACCGTGAGGGAACCCGGTGCGTGGCCGGCCTGCGCCAGCAGCGCTTTGGCCCGTGCGGGATCATAGGCCCACTTGTCCCTCGTCTGCGGATCGAAGGCGAAGTAGTGCGGCGGGAAAGGCTGGTTGGTGGGCGTGCCGAGACCGGCCGTGAGCGTCTTCACCAGTTCGCCGCGATCGATGGCGTAGCGCACGGCTTCGGCCACGCGCGGGTCGTCGAAGGGCGCCTTGTTGCGGTTGATCATGAGATCGCTGGCATTGAGCGACGGGGCGGTGGTGACCGTCAGCTTGCGCGCACGGGCTTCCTCCACGCGCTTGGGTCCGATCGAGGCCACGTCGATCGCGCCCGAGACAAGCGAGGCGATCGTCGTCGTCGGCTCAGACAGCGTGGTCAGTTCCAGACGCTCGACGTGGATATTCGCAGCGTCCCAGTAATCCGGATTCTTGACGAAATAGGCGTGCGATTCCGGCACGAATTCGACCATCTTGAACGGCCCTGCGCCGACCGGCCACAGCGCCAGCTTCGCCTTGTCCTTCGCCGCGGCGGTGGGGCTGGCGATGGCGCCGACACGGCCCGCCATCACGTAGGGCAGCTGGTAATCGAGCCGCGAAAGGTGAAACACCACGCGCAGCGGCCCGTCGGTATCGAAGCTGGCGATGCTTTCGATCTCGGGGCGCAGGAAGGAATCCTTCTGCGTCTTGCCGCGTTCGAAGAAGGCTTTCACGGCGGCGGCATCGAGCGGGGTGCCGTCAGTGAATTTCAGCTTGTCGCGCAGCTGGAAGGTCAGTGTCCTGCCGTCCGGAGAGTATGTCCAGCTCTGCGCCAGTGCGGGCTGGACGTTGCCATCCTTGTCGAGCCGGGTGAGCGAGGCATAGGCGAGGCTGACGGTATTGATGTCGGCCCCGGTGCGGCTCGTCACCGGGTCCCACGACGTGGGTAGCATGAAGGCCCAGCGGACGCGCGCCTTTTCGGCAGCTTTGTCGCCCGAGCCGCCGCACCCGGCCGTGGCCAGGACGGCGGCCAGGACCACCGCCCAGCCTGCGAGGGAGCGTGCTTTCACGAGACCGCCAGCGCCGGCTCTTCGCGCCGGGCAGTCGGGGGTTGTGAGGCTTCGGCGCGGATGTTGGCGGGTTTGGGCAGTCCCAGGTTGCCGCGCAGCGTGGTGTCCTCGTACTCGCTGCGATAGACGCCGCGCGCCTGCAGGATCGGCACGACTTCGTTCAGGAACCGGTCGAACTGGTCCGGGTGGCCGAGCATCACATTGAGGCCATCGAGTGCGCCGCCCTCGAACCAGTGGATGATCTCGTTGGCAACGGTTTCGGCACTGCCGACGAACGGGCTCCCGCGCGAGGCGCTGAGAACTTCCACGGTCTGGCGCAGGGTCAGGTCGTCCTTGCGGGCAAGTTCGACGATGCGCTGTGCCTGCGTGAAGAAGCTGCGCCGTGCGTGTTCGAGCGTCTCGGCCGGGAAGGGGGCGTCGAGGTCATATTGGCGGAAATCATGCCATCCGAACGAGCGTCCGAGTTCGCCGAGAGCCTGCTCGAAACTCTGGTCCGCGCGGCGGGATTCGGTCTCGATGCGGCGGGCGTCCTCGTCCGTGTCGCCCACGTATATGCTGACGCCGGGAAGGATCAGAACGTCATCCGCGCCGCGTCCTGCCGCGACGGCCCGGCGGGTGATGTCCTGCTTGAAAGCGCGGCCATCCTCGATCGAGGCGGAGTGCGTGAAGATGGCATCGGCGGTCTGCGCGCCGAGGTTGCGGCCGTGATCGGAATCGCCGGCCTGGAAGATCACCGGCTGACCCTGCGGCGATCGCTGCAGGTTGAGCGGCCCGGTGACCGAGAAATACCTGCCCTTATGATTCAGCGCATGCAGCTTGGCGGGATCGAGGAACACACCGGTCTCGCGATCACGCGGGAAGGCGTCATCCTCGTACGAGCGCCATAGGCCCTGCACCACGTCGATATATTCGAACGCACGGCCATAGCGGGTTTCATAGTCGTAATGCTCGTCCAGACCGAAATTGCCCGCAGCGCCGGGATCGCCGCTGGTGACGACGTTCCAGCCGGCGCGCCCGCCGCTGATGAGATCGAGCGAAGCGAGGCGGCGAGCGAGGTTGAACGGCGAGTTGAACGAGGTGGTGAGCGTGCCGACAAGGCCGATATGGCTCGTCGCCGTCGCCAGCGCGGAAAGCAGGGTCAGCGGCTCCAGCCGGTTCAGGTAGTGCGGCGGCGAGTCTTTGGTGATGTACTGGCTGTCGACGATGAACACGAAGTCGAACTTCGCGGCCTCGGCCTTGCGCACCTGTTCGATATACCACCGGATGTTGACGCTGGCGTCCGCCGGAATGTCGGGATCGAGCCAGCGGTTGTGCTGGCCGGGACCGCCCGCGCCCATCGTGACGAGGCCGAGCTTCAAGGTTCTTCTGGTCATTGCCGTAACTCCTTTGCCGGATGGTCGTTCGGTGATTGCAGGCTGGTTCACAGGCGCCCCTTGAGCGTCAGCCCGTACATGCGCGGCTCGCCCAAAGCGCCCTGGACGATGCCGTTGGAAGCGCTGACGGAGAGCGTGTTGAAGTAGTTCTTGTTGAACAGGTTGCGCACCCACAGCGAGGCCTCCCAGCGGTCATCGGGATCGCGCACGCCGCCGTGCAGGCCGACCAGCGTGTAGCCGCGCACCCAGGTAAAGGGATCGAGGTTCACCGCTGCGTAGAAGCCCGAACGATAGCTGATGTCGCCGCCCGCGAAGGCATCGACGTTGCCCACCGAATGCAGGTATTCGGCGTTGCCGGTCAGGGCGAGGCGCGGTGCGCCCGAAGCGCGGCGGCCCGACAGGTCCATCGAGGACAGGTAGGAATAGAGGAACTGCGAGGGCGCGTTGCGGTAGGAGCGGTACTCCGCGTCGTTGTAGGTTCCCGCGACGCCGATGTTCAGCCCGTCGAAAGGCTGGGCGCGGGCATCGACCTCGACACCGCGTGAACGCAGCTTGCCGACGTTGCTGATGTAGCCGACGGCAGGCGTCACCGCGTAGTTGACGAAGTTCGCCTGGTAATTGCTGACGTCGGCCCAGAACAGCGCGAGGTTGAATTCCGCCTTGCCGCCCAGCAGGCGCGTCTTGATGCCCAGTTCGTAGTTGTCGACCTTCTCGGGCCGCACGAAGATGTCCACGCCCAGTGACTGGCGCACGAGGTTGATGCCGGGCGACTTGTACCCGCGCGAATAGGACGCATAAGTATGGACGTCGCTCGAAAGGTCGTAGGCGGCGATCGCGGTGCCGGACACGTTACTGGTGTTGTCCGACGCGGTGTAGGCGCCCGCAGGCGCATAAGCGGCGCGCAGCACGGCGACGGTGGACTGGATCGCCGGATCGAAGCTGGACAGCGCCGCGTAATCGCCCGTCGCGTAGGCTTCATAAATGCCGGTCTTGTGCTCGTAAGTGTAGCGAAGACCGCCCGTCAGGCGCAGCGAGGGGGAGATATTCCAGGTCGCCTGCCCGTAGGCGGCATAGCTGTGGGTCGCGGGAAGGACGTGATTGTACGATGTCAGGCCGTCGAACACGGCGGAGGGCAATGTCGATACCGAAGCCGTCGGCGTGTTCGCGGTGGTCAGCCACGTTGTCGCGTCGCGGCCATAGCGGTTGATGACGTCGTCGTCGGCCTCCTGCCAGAAGAAGTAGAGCCCGGCAGTATAGTCGATGGTTTCGCCGCCCTTGGATGCGGCGCGCAGTTCCTGGCTGAACTGCTGCTGTTTGGTGGCCACCACGCTGTTGGTGATGATGTTGGCGCCAAACTGGTCGCCGTCGTAATTGGGCACCCATTTCCAGTTGCGGTATGCGGTGATCGAGGTCAGCGTCAGCGGGCCGACGTCCCAGTCCGCGCGGGCCTGAACACCCCAACTGGGCATCTCGTCGTACTGCGAGGAGTCGATGTCGGTCTTGCGGTCGAAGGCGTTGACGGTGCCCGGCGTGTATCCGACGTCGGCGGCACGGCGGTAGAACCCGCGGACCTGCGCGCCGTTCGCCAGTGTCGTCGGCAGGACGCCGGCGATGCTGGTAAAGCCGACGTCGCCCTTCTGGATGCTGTAGTCCGCGATCAGGCGCAGCTTGAAGTCCGCGCTCGGCTTGTAGAGCAGATCGAACCGCGCGGCATGATTGTCGAGGTTGTCCCAATGCTCGCGCTGGGTGGTATTGTAGATCAATCCGTCGCGCCGGTTGCGCAAGTACGAGACGCGGAACGCCAGGTCATCGCTGATCACCCCGTTGTACGCGAAGTAGCCGCGCACCTGGTTGTAGTTACCGTAGCTCAGCTCCGCCCGCGCTTCCTGCTGGAACTGCGGCTCGCGCGTGGTGATGTCGATCGCGCCCGCAACGGTGTTCTTCCCGAACAGGGTGCCCTGCGGCCCACGCAGGACCTGAATGCTTTCGATGTCGATCAGGTCAGTGATGACCGATCCGGTACGCGGCCGGTAGACGCCGTCCACATAGAGCCCGACACCTTGTTCGAGCCCGTCGTTGGTGCCGCCGGCATTGGTGCCGATGCCGCGGATCGTGATCGTCTGGTTGCGGCCGCTGAAGCCCTGGATATTGAGGCTGGGGAGCTGCTGAACCACCTGCTTGAGCGAGCTGACGCCCTGCGCCTCCAGCTGGCGGCTGGAAATGGCGGAAATCGCGATGGGAACGTCCTGCGCACTTTCCGTGCGGTAGCGCGCGGTCACGGTGATTTCGCCGATGTCTGCGGCAACGGCCGCTGCATCCGCCGGGCTGGCCGCTTCCTCGGCCGAAGCGGCCTGAGGAACAACCACCGCGGAGACGGCAATCGCGGACGCCGCACCGGCAAGCAATCTGCGCCTTCTTCCGGAAAAAGACGTACTGAACAACGCTATCAAACCGACCCCCTGAACCAACTGACGGGGGGCGGTCTGGCGGAATTATGTCTACTCAATCAATAGACATAGTCTGAAGTCTATATGACTTCGCCTAAAGTGCGAATTTGGTTCAGAGCCTCGCGCAGATGCTGGTGGCCGTTGAGACAGCCTCGGGCTCATTGCGCAAGCCACCAATGTAGATAGTGCCGAGCACAACAATTCGGTGGCCACGACCGCATTGTTTGCGGCAGAAGACGATGTCCTTCTGAGCTATCCGATGGTCACTCTCGCCGAGGCGAGAGCGAAACGTTCTACCTATAGCCGTTAAGGCCGCAGGAGATGTGTCATGGGATTATCAGAATTTGATCCCGCCGCTCGTCAGCGGGTATCTTGGAACGCCGGGCGAAAGGTTGGTGCGAAGCAAGCGTTCAAACCCGTCAGATATGGGCGATCCGCTGCTTTCTCGACCAGCATGGGCGAGATCCGAGATTGTGGGCTCTTTCACCTCACTATCGATAGCAAGCTTCGCGGATGCGATCTGGTGAAAATCAGGATAAGCGATTTCCGCGCAGTTCAAATTTTGCTTGGGCAAACGAAGATCGAAAGCACGGTCAGATACCTTGGAGTGGACGTGGAGGACGCATTGACGTTGGCCGAGGGCACCGAAATCTGAGATTGCCCGGCTCCTTGCGACCACGAGGGCCCACGCCCTAAATCGTGGCGGCTCCGCACCCAAAACCAGATGTTCCGCCCATTTTTCACCTTTATATGTTGCCGTTCGGGGAAACGCGACTTGTCGGCTGACAGTTGATCCGAGAAGTCCGAATCCAGTTAGGGCGAGATAAGTCGTACTCGGCGGGGCCGCCTAGGCGGCTTCCTGAGTTCCCATGCGCACGATCACAACCGCGGATAAAAAGCTCCATGAGAACGAAGGGGCCAGGGTACGCATGGCGCGCGCGCTTTATCCTACGACTTTTCAGAGGTGCCATCTCCTTAGAGTGCAAGTTATAACTATGTTATAAAATGACCATGGCTTCATTCCGATCGGGTCATTTGGGTAGAAGGTTGAGAGGAGTTTCGATGGCTGAAGAGTTCTCGTGGGATCGGGAGGTTGACGTAGTCATCCTCGGGTCTGGCGGCGCGGCGATGACGGCGGCGATAACGGCGCACGATTTCGGCGCCAAGGACGTGGTCATCCTCGAAAAAACCGGCATGGTCGGCGGAACCACCGCAATGTCCGGCGGGATGCTGTGGGTGCCGGGTAACCACTACCAGACCGAGGCCGGTATCGAGGATTCCGACGAGGACGTGGTGACATACCTCGACACCCTGTGCCCTGACGCGCTCGATCCTGATACGCTGATGGCCTTCATGGAACAGGGGCCGGAGATGATCCGCTACTTTGCGGATAAGACCCCGGTACGTTTCCACGTCTTCGCGGACTTTCCGGATTACCAGTCTTACGTGCCGGGCGCCAAAGCGGACGGCGGCCGCTCGCTCGACAACGAGGCGTTCTCCTTCGATCGCCTCGGCAAATGGGCCGGGCGCGTAAATCCGAGCAAGATGGCCTATCCGCTGCGTGGCAGTCTGATGGAAGCGATCACCGGCAGCCTCGACGAGGCCGCACTGGCCGAGCGCGAGGCGCAGGACTATCGCGGCCTCGGACAAGCCCTGGCCGGATCGCTGTTCCTTGCCGTGCTGGAGCGCGATATTCCGGTCGAGTTCGAAAAGCGCGCCCGCAAGCTGATCAAGGACGGCGACCGGGTCGTGGGCGTCATTGCCGAGGACGCTGATGGCCGGGACTATCGCGTGCGCGCGCGTCGCGGCGTCGTCATCGCGACCGGGGGTTTCGAGTGGAACGAGACGCTGGTAAAGACCTTCCTGCGCGGGCCGCTGACCGGCCCCGTCAGCGTGCCTGAGAATGAGGGCGACGGCCTGCTCATGGCAATGGAAGCAGGCGCGCAACTGGGCAACATGCAGCATGCCTACTGGATGCAGAGCGCGCTCGAATTCAAGCCCCAGCATCGCGAGGCCAAGCCCAACTACATGCTGGGCTCAGACGAGCGTGCCCGGCCGGGTGCGATCCTCGTCAACCGCGCGGGCAAGCGCTTCGTGAACGAGGCGGCCAATTACAACGCCGTTGGCAAGACCCTCCACGCCTTCGACGCGGGCACCCACAGTTATGCCAACCTGCCGTACTGGCTCATCATCGACCAGCGCTACCGCAGCAAGTATCACACCTTCAACACACCGGCAGGCGGGCCGGTGCCGTCCTACATGATGCAGGCCGATACGCTGGAAGAACTGGCGGAAATAGCCGGGATTGATCCTGTCGGCCTTGCCGCCACGGTGGCGCGCTTCAACGATATGGTCCGCAAGGGCCACGATGATGACTTCAACCGCGGCGATGCCACGTACGACAACTTTTACATGTGGGGCGATACCGATTTCGAAGCGCCCTACCGCACGCTTGGCGTGATCGACCAGGGGCCATACTTCGCCGTTAAGATGGAAGCGGGGGCTTTGGGCACTGCGGGCGGGCCAAAGACCAATGCCGATGCGCAAGTCGTCGACTGGAGCGGCGCTCCCATCCCGGGGCTCTACGCTGCCGGCAATGCGATGGCTGCCGTTCTTGGCGAGGCCTATGGCGGCGCAGGCGGTACGCTGGGCCCCGGCATGACCTTCGGGTATATCGCGGGCAAGCATCTGGGCACGTACATTCCCAATCACTGAGACGCTGCGGGTCGGCGCCGTTCCTGCGCGCGCCGACCCGCAATGCGCAGGTGGGAGCCACGCGTACTCAGACCTTTTGCGACTTGGGGCGATATCCCAGGCGGACGAGTTGTCTGCGCAGCATTTCGCGCTGGCGGCTGGCTGGCCAGTCCGGACGCTGGATGGCCGCCAGCGTGGCTATGCCATTTATCGCGGCCTGAACCTCGGTCGCCACTTCTTTCGGGTCTTCGGCGGGATCGAATTCGCCCCGGCCCTGGGCCGCCGCGATCAGGTCGATGAAAAGGTCATAGCTGGTGGTGCTGCTCTCGCGCCATTCTGTCTCGATGCCCTTGATGTCGGGCGTCTGCCCCCAGAAGGCAAACAGGCAATGCCAGTCCTGCCAGCGTTGGCTGGTGGTCGGCAGGGCAAAGTCCAGGCACGTCAGCAAGTCCTTTCCCTCGTGGCTCGCCTTCCTGATCCGCGAGAGCCCCCGCTGCCATGCCATCCGCTGCGTGTAGGCCAGCATCTCGTGCTTGCTGCGGAAATAGTGGCACACGATGGCCGTGCTGTAGCCGCACTCCTCTGCCACGGCGCGGATAGTTACCGCTTCGGCGCCGCCTTTCAGAACCAAACCGGACACGACTTTCGCTATGCCCCGGCGGCGCTGTTCGTGATCGACTATGCGCGGCATGGGGGAAGTACCTCGATCTCTGGTCGTTGTTTCTGACAGCTACGCTACTGCTGCATATCGGGGAATCCAAGACCTGCCATTATGGACAGATGCTAGCAATCTATTTGGTACATAGTTATATAATGATGCGGGGAAGCGGGATCATGCCTGATAGTTCCAAAGGATGGCCAGGGGGCGGCGCTCCGCCCGGCGACGACGCGCCAGAGATCACCGGTTCGGCCTTCTTGCGGCTTTCCGACTTCCTTTCGCAGCAGGGCGCCTTCGACCTTTCCGTAATGGATAACCGCCCCGGTCGATGCCGACGCACGGGCATTCCCGGCCCTAGGAGGCTGCCTTGGGAGACCCGCAAGGCCGGCGAACTGTCGCTTGTCGCCCAGGCGCTGATCGTCGAGGACGATGTGTTCTGGGCGAACCGTTCCCGGATCGTGACCGTGCGCGAGAACCCCATTCTGACCCGGCTGTGGGCGCATACGCCTCTGGAACTGGGAGTTCCTGCGCTCATGGCTATCGCGGTGCGAACCGCGTTCGGCCGGATCGGCGGCGTGATCCTGACGCCGAAATCAGCCCGGCACACTGATCTTTCAGCACAATACGCCGCATTCGGGCCGCAGTTCGCATCGCTCGCCCGCGAATTCATGCTGGAAGACTTCGATCGGGACCGGCACGCATCGACCGCCAGCCTGCAAGGTGTGCTCAGCCCGCGCGAGGTCCAGTGCATCAGGCTGATCGCAATGGGGCAGACCGACGAGGAAATCGCCGACACTATGACCATCGCCCGCACGACCGTGCGCTATCACTTCTCGAACTTGTGCGAGAAACTGGGCGCCAGCAGCCGCGCCAATGCGGTCTACCGTGCGGCCACGCTGGGGTTGCTCCCCAGCGCGGCGTAAGGGGCCAACGTCGGACTATTGTACTGGACGGTCCGTCAGAGGCTGATGTCCATCGTCGCTGTCATGCGCGACGGGTCCGGATCATGCGGCGGCACGCCATAGTCCATGACCGGGAAGAACTTGCCGTCGAGCGCGGGCGATCCGTAATAGACCTGATCGTAGCGGTGGACCTTGATGAGCCATTCGCTCTCGTATTTCTGGAAGGTGCTGTGATAGATGCCCATCACAACCTGATACGAGCCATCGGGCATGCGCAGCACTTCATCCACGTGCCCGCGTGAGGCAGCGGTATCGCCTTCCACCTCGATGACGAGCGAGGAGATCGTCTGCCGCACGAAGGGAAAGCCCTGCATGACGTTCCACCAGTGCTCGACCACGGCTTCGCGGCCGCGCGTGATGGTCCCGAAGGCGTGCCACTCCCCGTCTTCGGCATAGCACTGGCCATGGGCCGCAGGATCGCGGCGGAAGATGGAATCGCCGAGGCGCGCAAGGGTGCGCCGCACGCCAGCATCGCCGTCCAGGCGGTTAAGAAGATCGCTCATGCTTGTCCTCGCTCATTGCGTGTATCGGGGAAAAGGAGGCCTGCCGGCTTCAGTCCTCAAAAATCAGCCAAGGGTCAGCGCGCCGCCCTGCCACCAGCGCTCGAATGCCTGGCGCAGCGCCGATGAGGCCAGTTCGACGACCATGCCCCCGGCAGCCGGCATCACATAGGCGAACGGCCCCCAGCGATCTTCGGGACCAGCTCCCGCGGCAACCACGCTCCATCCTTGCGCAATCAGTTCGTCCACCGTTCCTGCCACATCGTCCACCCAGAGGCCGACATGATCGCCGCGCGACAGAGCAGCATCGAAGAAGCTGCCCGCCTCGCCCTGCTGGAGTTCGAGCCGGACCGGCCCGTCGCACGAAATCGTGAAACGGTTGGTGATCGTCTTCAGGCCCTGCTCAGGCGTCCAGACCGGGAAACCTTCCAGCGTGAACGGCTCGGCAAACCGCAGTCCCAGCGTGCGGGAGTAGAACTCGATCGCCGCGTCGAGGTCCGGCACCAGCACACCGGTATGAAATACCTTGCTGTAATCGATCACTGCACTCTCCATTGAGCCGGGAATGGCCGCCCCGGGGCGGAAGATTTGGGAGGTGTCCTCCCCGGGGCGGCCTGTCGGTCGTCAGCGGGCCGGCAGCCAGCGACCGTAACGGGTCAGAACTCGTACCCGAGGATCACACCGTAGGTCCGCGGCTCGCGGGCGCTGGAGAACGACCAGAGACCAGCAACCGTGAAGGCGGCGTTGGGTCCGCGATCGTCCAGCAGGTTACGCCCGAACACCGTAACGCGCGCGGTATGCCCGGCCAGATCGAACCGCGTCGTCAGGCTGGCATCAACCAGATCCTGCGTATCCGAGCGCAGGCGCGGATCGTTGCGGGGCACCACCACCGTTCCGGTCGCGGGATAGGTCGCGGTCGCGTCCAGCCCGATCTGCTGGTCGTAGGGGCTGATATGACGATAACCCAGGTTCGCCACGACTTCGCCGAAACCGGTCGGCACCTTGTAGTTGGCGTTAAGCGACAGGGTCGTCTTGGGCGCGTAGATCATCGAGACGTTCGAATAGTCGATGGTACGGGTGCCAGGCACCGTCGCGCTGATCGCGCCCTGCGAAATGAAGTCCTTCAGGTTGTTGTCGAGCAGGCCCAGCGAGCCGGAAAGGGTCAGTCCCTGCGCCGGATGCGCGGTAAATTCCACCTCGACGCCCTTCAGCTTCGCCGAGCCGACATTGGTGACGATCGTTTCGCTGCCGACACCGCTCTGCGTGGGGATTGTCGTGTTCTGCTGCAGGTCCTTGTAGTCCGCCAGGAACGCGGCGACGTTGAGTTCGAGCAGTCCGTTGAACAGCGAGCCCTTGAAGCCGCCCTCGAAGGAGTCCACGGTTTCCGGACCATATGCGGTCGTCGCGGAGAAGAGCGTGGTGCCTCGACCCGAGAAGCCGCCGGACCGATAGCCGCGCGACCATGAAGCATAGAGCATCATGTTGGGATTGGGGTGGAAATCGATGCCGATCTTGGGCGTGAACTTGCTGTTGGTGACGCTGGCGTTGGGGAACTGGTCGGCGTCGACGCGCGCCATGTTCTGCTTGCGGTCCTGCGTCCAGCGGCCGCCGAACGAGAGGCGCCACCTGTCAGCGAAGGCCCAGTTGAAATCGCCGAAGAAGGCCAGCGAGCGGGCATGGCCGATATTGGCCTGCTCCGTGACCGCCGGAGGCGCGCCAAGTGTGATGCGCGTGCGCTGCAGGAGCGAATAGCGCGACTTGAAGAAGTACCCGCCAACGACGTAGTCGAGGCTGTCGCTCAGCTTGCCCGAAGCGCGCAGTTCCTGGCTGAACTGGCGATAGGTCTGCGAGCGGGCGGAGAAGTAGATGTCTGCGGAAGATCCGTCGAAGTCCTGCGTCTGCGCTTCGTCCGACTTGCGATAGCCGGTGACGGAGGTCAGCTTCACCGGACCTGCATCGAGGTTCATTTCCAGCGTCACGGCCGGAGATTCGTAATGCGAAGTGCCCGGCGTGCCAAACACGGTGTAGAGGTCAGTCGTGGTGTTGCGGTTGCACTCGTTGGCAGGTTCGAACGCGCAGAAGACCTCGCCGGTCTTGGTGATGTTCGAGTTGACCGGCACGAAGTCCTGCACCTGCTTTTCCAGCGTCAGCAGCGCGTCGAAGTTCGACGAGGGCTGCAGCAGCGCAGCAACGCCGAAGTTTTCGGAGTTCGAGCCGCCTGTACGGTCTCCGGTGATGCCATGGCGGTAATAGCCATCGCTCTGGTTGTGGAAGTAGAAGGGCTTGATGGCCAGGACATCGTCGATGACAGGGATGTTGACCACCGCGCGCGTAGCCCAGGTATCGTAATTTCCGTAAGACGCCTCGACCTTGCCGGAGAATTCGAACTTGGGGCGGGTGCGCCGGATGTTGATGACCCCGCCGATGGTGTTGCGACCGAACAGAGTACCCTGCGGCCCGCGCAGAACCTCGATCTGGCTGATGTCGAAGAAGTCGAAGAACTGGCCGGTGCTGCTGCCGATGAACACGCCGTCGACCACGACGGCGACAGTGGGATCGAAGGACTTGTCGACGTCCGCAAACGACAGGCCGCGGATCGCGACGTTGGCGGCGGCTGCGCCTGAGTTCTGCTGGGTGATCATGACGCTGGGTGCAGCGCCCATGATGTCGCCGATGTTGACCGAGGCCTTCGCTTCAAGGGCGGCTGCATTGACGGCCGTGATGGCGACAGGCGTGTCGCGCAGCGCTTCCTCGCGGCGGCGGGCAGAGACGATGATCTCGCCGGTGGAAGCGCTATCGACTTCCGCAGGCGAATTCTGCGCCAATGCCGGCGTGGCGGCAATCCCGGCAGCCAGGCCCAGCGCGCCAACTCCGACGTGCAAGATCGACTTGAAAATTTCGATGCGCGGCATCTCTCAGACTCTCCCTATCTCTCGCAAACGGGCTCTTAGCGGTCCGCCTGTCGGGGAATGCTTATTATGATACCGCTGTGTTATAAACCTGTGCTATGTCATAGCTGCCGCGAATGGCCGAGGTCATAGGCCGTCAAAGTCGGTAACCGAGACGCCGAAGTTCCTCTCTCAGGAACGCCCTCTGTCGTTCCGGCGGCCACAGTTCATCATTCTGCATCGCTAGTGAGGCAATTCCATTCGCCGCGATCTGTATATTCACGGCGATCAGATCGGGATCGGCATCCGGATCAAATTCCCCCGTGACTGGGCTGACCTGATGATTTCGATGAATATATCCTTGGCATCCGAGGTCGCATGAAGCCGCTCGTCGGCCAACTCGGGATCGTACATTGCGAGCCCCCAGAAGGCGAAGAACAGGTGCCACACAGACTTCATTTCATCGGATATCGGAAGAAGCACGGCGATGCATTCTTCCAAGCTCGCACCATCATTCCATGCTGCGATAACCGCTCTTTCTCCCTGCTTGCGCGATTCACGCTGAGAAAAATTGAGCATCTCGCGCTTATTTTCAAAGTAATGCACAACGACGCTCGGGCCATATCCGACTTTATCTGCGACATTACGGATTTTAAGGCCTTCCACGCCTTCATTCCAAGTGATCTCTCTGATAACACGGGCAATTTCCACCCGCCTCTGGTCATGATCTACTTTCTTCGGCAATTCCGTTCTCTTTTCAAAAAGTGGGATCGTACTAAGGTCAAGCCGGCATGATTGTGTGCTGCCTATGGCCGGGGGGCAAGCAGGGGCGCTCGATTTCCGGTACGAAGTGTTGACCGTATAACCGGTCGGCACACGCGGGCACCCGGCGACAGGCTCGCGGCCGTCTTAGCTCCTATATTCATGGCGCAGCCTCGCCATGTTGATCCCGGAAATATCGCAAGACTTGGGACAGCAGGAGAAAATGTCGCGGACCAGCCGCCTGTGCCAACTCGGTCGGGTCAGCTTTGACCGTCATAGCGTCACCTCCAGAGCCTTTACAGCATCGCCTTCGAGCGTGAATCTATAGGTGAAACGGATGGGACTGCCGGGGAAATCGCCATGAGCCGGCCCTTCGACGACGACCTGATCGTCCTCACGACGGATTGCATCCGGCGTGAAGATAGCTTTCGCGGCGATGATCTCCTCTTCGAACAGGCCCCGAAGCTGGTCGTGGCCTTCAAAGAGCTTCCCATTGTCCAGAAAAACCGCGTCGGCAGTGAACGGTTCGAGCATTGCGTCGACATCGAGGCGCGCGTTGGCCGCGACATAATCTGCGATGGGCTTGGGTAGTTCGACGGGCATTGCTGAGCTCCTTGAGATGACAAGGGGAATTTAGCGCTGAGCGATGGTTGTGATAATCGGGCCAAATCTGAATGTAACGTCGCGAAAGGCGGGACAATGTCGAAGCACGGATTGATCGAATTTGATGCTGTTCTCGCGATAGCTCGACGGGGATCGTTTCGCGCCGCGGCGCTGGAGCTGGGTATTTCGACAACAGCGCTGAGCAATGCCATCGCAAAGCTGGAGCGGCAGCTTGGGGTCCGATTGTTCAATCGCACAACCCGCAGTGTGTCGCATCACCGATGCCGGACGAAATTTCGTCGAACAGGTTAGGCCCGCCATTAGCTCCCTTCACGAAGCAATGGGCGCCGCCCGGTCACAGCAGGAAACGCCGTCCGGAACTTTGCGGATCAATGCTTTCGCCACGGGAGCACGGGAGATCCTCGGTCCACTTCTGTTGGATTTCCTGCGACGCTATCCCAAAGTTCACATCGACTTGGTCACCGAAGGTCGGATTGTGGACATTGTCGCCGAGGGGTTCGATCTTGGCTTGCGGACCGCGAATATCGTACCAGCGGACATGATCGCCGTTCCCGTCGGAACTCCTCGCAGCTTTGCTGTCGTCGCATCATCTTCGTATTTCGAGGCCAACGGCAAGCCCCGCACCCCTCCGGACCTGCTTTGCCACTCCTGCGTTCGCATTCGGCTGCCGAATGGAGCGTTGCATCGCTGGCATTTCGAGAAAGACGGGGCGCCCGTTCAGATCGAAGTCTCCGGTCCGATCACGCTGGACGAAGCGAGCTTGTCGCGCATCGCCGTCCTCGATCATGTCGGCATCGGCTACTTCATGGAAGCCGATGTGCGCGACGACATTCAAGCGGGCCGCCTGGTCCGGGTGTTAGAAGACTGGACGCCGCCACAGCCGCCGTTGTGCCTATACTACCCTACCAGGCGAAATCCTTCAGCCGCTTTCAAGGCTTTGATCGACATGGCGCGGCAATCCGCCGGATGACCATTTGGCGGCGACTGCCTTTGCTAGGAGCGGCAATTGACTGTTCCACGTCTTTTAATGAAATCTGCCGTCATCTGCGGCACCAACAAGCTTCTGGCGCCCGTTCCTGACTCCGTTCTGACCCGTAGGCCCGCTCCCGAAGTAAAGCACCGAGTGAGCCCAATACTAAGGGACAGATCAGGCACCATGCAAGTTGAAGATCTCTTGCGACCCGTGCCCTTTGAACTCCGCGACCGTCGCCTTCAGCCCCATGGTCGCAAGCTGCGCGCGGATGCGCCGGACTTCGGGTTCGAGATGCAGGATCGCATCGCTTTCGGCGATGGCGGAAAGCGCCTGGTCCCATCCGGCCGCCTCCATCGCGCGGTTGATCGAGCGCTTCTTCATCGCCAGCACGCCGGGCGGGACAAGCGCGATGCGCGATGCCAGTTCCTCGACGCAGGCGACCAGGTTCTCGGCCGGGACCGCGGCGTTGGCCCAGCCCCATTCCACCGCGGTTCGGCCGTCGATGCTGTTGCCCGGCAGGAAGGCGAATTCCTTGGCGCGCCGTCCGCCGACCTGATGAACCCATGTGGGCGCGATGAAGCCGCCGCCGATGGGAATTGTCGGCTCGGTGATCGCGGCATCCTGCGCCACGACGAGGATGTCGGCGAAGCTTGCCATCTGGGCGGCGACGCCGATGCAGTAGCCGTGCACGGCGACGATCACCGGCTTGGGATGGCGCCAGATGTCGCGCCACAGATCGACGTAGCCCGACAAGCGCGTCACGTCTTCCATCGGGCTGCCCTCGGCGTTGTACTGGCCCAGGTCCATCCCCGCGCCAAAGCCCTTGCCGGCACCGCGAATCCCGATCACCGGCGCGCCGTCCGCCTTGAGATCGCGCAGCACCGTGCCGAACCGGGCGAGCATCCCGCGCGAGAACGCATTGGCCGCTTCGGGCCGGTCGAGCACGATCCAGTCGATCGCGCTCCCGCGCTCCAGGCGGATTCCATCAATCATACCGTCCGTCATCTTCGCTCCCGTCCTCGTTCTCGTTTTCGTGTCCGCCGCTCCGGTCGCCGTCAGCCCTGCAGCCGGAGCGGCAGGCACATGGCCATGACGATCTGTTCCATCGTGTCCTCCAGCGCGTGCTCGAAGGTTTCGGGAAATTCGTGCGTTTCCATGCGGCTGTGGCGCACCAGCAGGTTCAGGAACATCAGGCTGACGTTCACCAGCCGGCGCTGCGCGACGGCGGCGGGAAGGTAATCGACGCGCTGGCGCAGCAGGTCGAGCGCCTGGTTGAGCTGGGGCGGCGCCTCGCCGCCGAAGTGTCCGTATTCGTCCCAGTCGCCATGCAGCAGGTACTGCGACAGGAACGTGCCGTAGGAGCGATTGGTCCCGCCGTCGAGGTGGAGCTGCGGCAGCAGGATGACCTCCAGGATCGAACGGGCATCCCGCGTGCGTCCGGCCGCCTCCAGCGCGGCGATCATCGCGCCGCGTCCGGGCTCCATCTGGTTCATCCGGAAGTCGAAGATCGCCTGAACCAGACCCTCGCGAGACCCGAAGTGATACTGCACCGCGAAATGGTTTCCCTGCCCCGCCTTCGACGCGATTTCGCGCATCGAAACGCCCTGGATGCCGACTTCGGCGAACAGCCGTTCGCCCGTCAGGATGAGCCGCGTCTTGGGGTCGGCTTCGTCGATATCGGGCGAGATCTGCGGAGTCTCAGCCATTTTGTACGCTCTTCGGAATAAGTCACCTGTTTGCAAACAGACATGCTTATGAGGCAGGAATGGCAAGGATGCCAAGCGTTTTAAGCTGACGCCGCGACTTTTCGGGGCGCTGCATCGTTGCTGGCGGTGCTGACCTGATGACGGTAGATCATTGGAGAACATACCTGAAAAAGCCGGTTTATGTTGCAGATTCTAAGAGAATGCGGCCGATATGCCGCATCGTGCCTGCTCGCCGCCGGTGTCGATCGATCTTCCGAATTTCACTTTACAAGTGTTTTAAATTCCGTAGCCTATCACTCGTTAGGCTGCTTCGCCGGATCTGCGGGTGGCCACCAGGACAGAAACGAAGAAGGAGAGCGCTGATGGTCATGCAGACCGGCCTTATTTTCCACCCCTACATGCGACCGGGCCGCACGGCCCGCCAGACCTTCGACTGGGGCGTGCAAAGCTCCATCGCCTGCGACAAGGCGGGTTTCGACACGATGATGATCTCCGAGCACGCCTCGCAGATCTGGGAGAACATCCCCAACCCCGAACTCATCATCGCCGCCGCCGCACTGCAGACCGAAAACATCAGCTTCGCGCCGATGGCTCACATCCTGCCGCACCAGCACCCGACCAAGCTGGCGGTGATGGTTGGCTGGCTGTCGCAGATCCTGGAGGGTCGCTTCTTCATGGGCATCGGCGCGGGCGCCTATCCGCAGGCGTCCTACATGCACGGCATCAAGGACGCCGAGCCCAAGATGCTCAACGACATGGTGCGTGAATCGCTCTCGATCATGGAGAAGATCTGGGCGCGCGAGCCGTTCTTCTTCGAGGGCAAGTACTGGAACGCCGGCTTCCCGCAGGAAGACGCGCCCGAGACCGAGGAAGACGAGCAGCACATGCTGGCCGATTTTGCGCCGTGGAACGGGGCGTTCCCGGAAATCGCGGTGACCGGCTTCAGCTCCAATTCCCCGTCGATGAAGCTGGCCGGCGAGCGCAACTTCAAGCCGGTCTCGATCTACTCGGGCATCGATGCGCTGAAGCGTCACTGGGAGATCTATTCCGAAGCGAACATCGCCGCCGGCTTCACGCCCGACCGCGCGCGCCATGCGGTCTCGCACACCATCTTCTGCGCCGATACCGACGCGGAGGCGAAGCGCGAGGTGATGGAAGGCCCGATCGGCTACTGCTTCGAACGCTACCTGATCCCGATCTGGAAGCGTTTCGGCATGATGGACGGGTTCGCCAAGGACCACGGCATCGACCCGAACGACGCCGATCTGGAATTCCTGGTCGACAAGGTCTTCGTGGTCGGCTCGCCGGACACGGTCGTCGACAAGCTCAACGTGCTGTTCGAGCAGTGCGGCGGCTGGGGCACGCTGCAGGTGGAATCGCACGACTATTACGACAACCCGGAGCCCTGGTTCCATTCGCTGAACCTGCTGGCCAAGGAAGTGGCACCGCGCGTCAAGTTGCCCGAGGGCAGCAAGGCACCCGCGACCGCAGACGCCTGATTATCCGCCCGGACTCTCTCCGGCTACCTGAGGCGCCGTGGCAACGCGGCGCCTCTTTTCGTGTTTGGGGGGACGGGGCGAATAACGCTCCAGGGCGCGATGGTGCCCCGGAGGCGTCAGGGCGCGAAGCCGCCGAGGAAGAGGTCGGCCGCCTGGTTCGCGATCTGGGTGGGGCCGAGGCGTCCGGCGCGATACCAGCTCGGGCAGGAGTCGAGCATGGCGATCAGGAACTTGCGTGCCACGGTGGTCTGCGCATCGTTGCCGGAAGGGCTGGCGGCGACGAGCAGGTCGCGCCAGTAGCTGTCGAACGTCGCGTAGGCGGCGAGGACACGCTGCTTCATCTCGCTGGGAAGATCGCCGAACGACCGCGCCACGGCGGAGGAATAGTCGTCGCCGGAGAGCAGGAACTCGACATGGGCGACGATCGCGGCGCGCAGGCGATCGACCGGCGCGGTTTCGGGACCGAGCACTTCCACTTTCGCGACGATATGGCGCGTATTGCGGTATATGCCGGAGAGCATCACCTCTTCGACCACTTCGTCCTTGGACTTGAAATGGTGATAGATGCTGGGCGCCAGCATGCCCGCGCCCTGAGCGATCTCGCTCAACCGGGCGGCGCCGAAGCCCTTGGTCCGCAGAATGAAGGCTGCGGAATCGAGAATGCGTTTCCTGCCGGAGTCACCGTCGCTCATATCTGCCGAATAGCCGTTCGGGAGCCTAATGGAAGCCCCGATTGCGCGGAAGGGTCATCCGGCAAAGGGAATTGTCGGCAGGCCTGCGACGGGGGCGAGAGAATTTCGAACAGTCCGCCGGCCAGCGGCTCCTGGGCAAAGCGCGCATCGGAATACCCCTGCGATCCGGTGACGAGGAACAGGCGGTCGTGGTTCGCGCCGCCGAAGGCGGGGCGCAGGCCCCGCATCACCGGTAGCTGGCGTTCTTCCAGCAAGGTGGCGTCCGGCGCGAAGCGGCGCAGCTTCCAGCTTTCGTAGAAGGCCATCCAGATGCAGCCCTCGACATCGACCGCCATGCCGTCGGGATAGCCGTCCTCGGGCGTGAAGTTGAGGAAGTCGCGGCGGTTGGACAATTCGCCGTTGTCGTCGAGGTCGTAGGCCCAGGTGACCAGCGGCATGGAATCGTTGACGTAGGCGGTGCGCCCGTCCGGGCTGAACGCCGGGCCGTTGGCGGTGACGATGCCGCGCTCTTGCGTCGAGACCGAGCCGTCCGCGTCCAGGCGATAGAGTTCGCCGGTACTGCGCACGTCGAAGTCCTTGAGCGAGCTTTCCTTGTCGTCGGCGGTGGTGCTGTCGTCCCACTGCGCGGTGTCGCACGATCCGGTCCAGTAGCGGCCCTTGCGGTCGGTCACGCCGTCGTTGAGGCGCGCTTTGCCGGGGTCGGGGATCGGGTGGAGGATCGGTTTGTAAAGCTGCCGGGCAGGGTCGAGATGCACCAGCCCGTCGGCGCTGGAGGCGATGAAGCCGCCGCTTGCACGCGGGGCCAGCGCGCTGACCCACGCAGGCGTGGACCAGCTTTGCTTGCGGCCGGTTTCAAGCGCGTACCAGTGGACGGCGGGCGCCTCGATATCGACCCAGTAGATGCAACCGTCGCGGGCATCCCATACCGTGCTTTCGCCCAGGATCGCCTTGGCGTCCCACAGGCAGCGCCAGCCATCGCCTTCCATCATCGCGCATTCTCTCCGGTCTTCGCCGTGTGCCCGGCGTGTCAGGTCTGGTCGTGGATCAGCCGGCCGTTTGCAAGCCCGCCGCGCTCTCCACCGGATCGACCGAAACGTCGATGTCCTTGAGCGCGGGGAGTACCTTGCGGGCGATCAGCTCGTAGTTTTCGAGGCCGACGTCGAAGGGCATGTCGCCGAACTGGGTATAGATGATGAACTTGCCCACGTCGAAGCGCTCCTTCATCACCTTGAGCTTCTCGACCACTTCCTCGGGCCGGCCCCAGATCTGCAGGTCGGCGAGGAATTCGTTGAACTTCTCGATCCCGTGCTTCTCGACGCTGCGGGCGAGGGCGCCGTAGTATTCGTAGCCCTCAATGTTGGCGAATTCCTTGTTGCCGAACTGGTAGAACGACGAGGTCGAGCGGGCATATTCGACAAGGTACTTGTCGCGCATCTCCTTGGCCTTGGCGGCGTCCTCGTTGGCGGCGATGAAGCATACGACGACGGGCTTGGGCGCATTGCGGCCGTTCACCGCCTTGAACCGGTCGCGATAGGTGGCGAGATCCTCGTCCACCTTGTCCCACGGCTTCTGGGCGATGATCATCAGGCCGACGTCGAGGTTGGCCATCAGCTTCACGGACTCCGGCGAGACGGCCGAGGCGAAGACGCGGCCGCGATAGCTGGAATAAGGGCGCGGGCGCAGTTCGACGCGGGGCTGCTTCAGATAGTCGCCGTCGTATTCCATCACGCCGGTTTCGAGGCCCTGCAGCAGCGCCTCCGCATATTCGCGGAACCGCTTGCGCGCCTCGCCCATGGGGACGCCGAAGCCGTCGAACTCTTCCTTGCCGAGACCGCGCCCCATGCCGAGCACCGCGCGGCCTTCGGAGAACTGGTCGAGCAGCAGGAAGCTCTCGGCGATGCGCACCGGGTTCTGCCAGGGCAGCACGGTGACGGTGGTGCCCAACTTGATGCGCTTGGTCTGGCCCGCGACCCATGAAAGGAACTGCGGCACGTTGGGGGTCATCATGTAGCCGGTGAAGTGGTGCTCCGGCGTCCAGACGGAATCGAAGCCCTGGTCTTCCGCGCGCGCCGCGAGCGAAAGTTCGTGCCGGAACACGTCAACGTCCGACACCTGATCGTGCAGGTTCTGAAACGTCAGCCCCAACCCAACTTCCATGACTCGATCTCCAATCCTTGATTCGTTGCGTTCAACCTAATATGCATTAGGCGATCAATGCAAGGCTGTTTTTACGAGCGAGGCGGGCTGGCGAGGCACGCGGGCAAATCCCGAAAAGACCGGAAGTCTTCCCAAATATCCCTGTAAACAGGCCGTCATTCTATCCAAAGCGTACGAATTGCGGCGTTCCGGAAGCGATCGCACGGACTGGCTTGACCGCAGCACCTGTCGTGGAATAATTTAACGAGAGTTAGGGAGAAGTTGTGATGACGAGCATGGGCACCGTGACGAGCCGCAGGCGGGCGATGGCCGACCGGCATCCCGAATGGCTGTCGTGGACGCTGCACGCCTATCTCGACTGGACGCTGGCGGATCTTGCCGAGCGGCCGCTGGTCGTCACGGACGGCGAAGTGCTCGATTACGGATCGGTCGCGGCGCTGTCTCGCAAGCTGGCTTCGGGGCTGGCGGCGCGCGGCATTGCGGCCGGGGACCGCGTGGGCCTCGTCATGGCGAACGACCCGATGACGGTGCCGCTGCTCTTCGCGATCTGGCGCGCAGGCGCGGTGGCGGTGCCGATCAACACGCTCTATCGGCCCGACGAACTGGCTTATGCCGTGCGTGAGGCCGGGTGCGCGCTGCTCGTGGTGATGCGCAGTTTCGGCTCGCGCGATTTTCCGGCGATGCTCGATGATGTCCTGCCCGGCTGGCTGGGCGGCGCCTGCGCCGATGCGCCCGAACTCAAGGGCGGGCTGGTGTTCGATCGCGACGCTCCGGCCGATTTCGTGCAGGCGCTTGCCGGCGATGGCGATGCCGGAGAGATCGCCGTGCCCGTCTCGGCGGACGACCTTGCGGTGATCATGTTCACCTCCGGCACGACCGGATCGCCCAAGGGCGTCGCCATCACGCACGACAACCTCATGCGTGCGGCCTATGCGGGCGCCTATCACCAGGCGTTCGAGGAGGGGCGCCGGGCGGTGTTCTCCTTGCCGCTCTACCATGGGTTCGGCCTGGTGGTCGGGCTGCTTTCGGGCATGGTGGTGGGCGGGGCGATCATTCCCCTGCTGAAGTTCGATCCGCACGCGATCCTCACCGCGATCGGGCGGCACCGCGCGACGTACCTGATGGGCGTGCCGACGATGACGATCGCCCTGCTGGAACAGGCGGAAAAGGAAAGCTACGACTTCTCCTCGCTCACCGCGATCCACAGCGCAGCCGCGCCGACGCCGAGCTGGGTCTGGAAAAGGATCCAGGCGACCTTCGGGTGCGAGGACATCATCACCAGCTATGGCCAGACCGAAGTGACGGCGACGGTGGTGTGTACAAGCCCCGGCGATCCGATCGACGTGGTATCCGAAACGCAGGGGTGCATCGTCGATGCGGGCATCGCGGGCATGCCCGATCAGGGCGGCCGCATCGCCGAATTCAAGACGATCGACCCGGAAACCGGCGCCGATCTGCCCTGGGGCAGTCCCGGCGAACTGTGCTGCCGCAGTCCGATGAACAGCAAGGGCTACTTCCGCCGTCCCGACGCCACCGCCGAACTGTTCCTGCCCGGCGGGTGGATACGGATGGGCGACCTCGGCCAGTTCCGCGCGGACGGCAACCTGTTCCTGACCGGCCGTTCCAAGGAACTCTACAAGAGCCGGGGCGAACTGGTCTCGCCCAAGGAACTGGAGCAGTTGCTGACCCGCCATCCGGACATTTCGCAAGCGTTCTTCATCGGCATGCCCGATGATCGCTATGGCGAGTGCGGTTGCGCATGGGTCGTGCGGGCGCAGGGGAGCGCGATCTCCGCGCGCGAAATCGAGGCGTTCCTGGCTGGGCAGGTGGCCGCGTACAAGCTGCCGCGCGACATCTGGTTCATCACCGACGAGGAACTGCCCAAGACCGGCACCGGCAAGGTCCAGAAGGCGCAGCTCAAGGAAAAGGCGCTGAAGCTGGTCTGGGACATGTCCGTCAGCAGAGCGTGAAGACACATAACACAAGGATGAGAGGAATGCCCGAGGTTCAAGTTTCTCCGATCGAGGAGATCATCCGGGAGGCGGTCGAGGGCCGCCCCTACATACTCGTCGATGCGGACAACCGGGAGAACGAGGGTGATGTCATCATCCCCGCCCAGTTCGCCACGCCCGCGCAGATCAACTTCATGGCCACCCATGCGCGCGGCCTGATCTGCCTGGCGATGACCAGGGCCCGCGCGGATGAGCTGCAGCTCAAGCCCATGGCGCGCCGCAACGAGTCCGGTTACGGCACCGCCTTCACCGTATCCATCGAGGCGCGGGAAGGGGTGACGACGGGAATTTCCGCGGGCGATCGCTCTCATACGATCTTCGTTGCCGTGAACCCCAACTCCAGCGCGGCCGATCTGGTATCGCCGGGGCATGTATTTCCGCTGACGGCGCGGGACGGCGGGGTGCTGGTGCGCGCCGGCCATACCGAGGCGGCGGTCGATATCTCGCGCCTTGCGGGCCTCACCCCGGCCGGCGTGATCTGCGAGGTGATGAACGAAGACGGGACGATGGCCCGCCTGCCCGAACTTCTCGAATTCGCGGGGAAGCACGGGCTCAAGGTCGGGACGATCGCCGACCTGATCTCCTATCGCCGCCGTTCGGAGAAGCAGGTCGAGCGTGTCGTGAGCGCGCCGTTCGAGAGCCATTACTGCGAAGGGCCGCTGACCATTCACGTCTATCGCTGCCTGCTGGACGGCGGCGAGCATGTCGCCATCGTGAAGGGGCAGGTGCGGCCGAACGTCGATACGCTGGTGCGGGTGCATCAGGTCGACATCACCGCGGACATGTTCGGCTGGACCGCCGCGCACCGCGATTACGTGCCGCGCGCCCTGAGCGCGATATCGAGCCATTCCGGCGCGGCGGTGGCGGTGTTCGTCCGCGATCCCGATCCGACCTCGATCTCTCGCCGCGTCGCCGGTGGGCGCAAGACCTATCACGAGACGCATGCGACCCGCGACTACGGCATCGGTGCGCAAATCCTGCGGGATCTGGGGGTGGGGCAGATGACGTTGCTGACGTCGAGCCAGGCCAAGCTCGTGGCGCTCGAAGGGTTCGGTCTGACGGTGACCGCGCGCGCCGCGCTGCGCGGCGAAGAACCGGTGGCGGCGCTGCGGCTTGCCGAAGGATAGGACGCAGCAAAAGGGGAAGCGGCAGACGCCGGTTCCCCCTCTTTCTCGAACTTTCAGAGCGGTAATATCTTGCCGTAACCGCCCTTGTGGAAGATCAGCGGGCTGCCTTCATGGTGCACGTCGAGCCCGCGCACCCGGCCGAGCACGATGTAGTGGTCGCCCGCCTCGTGCACGGTGTCCAGTTCGCAGTCGATCCAGGCCAGGGCGCCGTGGATGATCGGTGATCCGAGCGCCGACAGCGCGAAATCGAGCCCTGCGAACTTGTCCTCGCCCTTGGCCGAAAGGGCGCTGCACACGGCCTGCTGGCTATCGGCCAGAACGTTGACGCAGAAGCGACCGGCAGCCTCCACCCTGGGCCATGTCGTCGAGGACTTGTCGGGAAAGAACGCGACCAGCATCGGGTCGAGCGAAACCGAAGTGAACGATCCGACGACGAGCCCCACCGGCCTGCCATCCTCGCCCATGGCGGTGATGGCGCAGACGCCGGTGGGGTAGTGGCCGAGGATACGGCGAAATTCCCTGGGCTCGGCGGTCATGCGCGGTCCCAGACCAGCGGCACGCCTTCGACGGTGCCGATGATGCCCGAATGGAACACCGGCTTCGCATCGGGAGCGAGCGTGAACTGCGGGATGCGCTTCAGCCACTCCTGCAAGGTCACGATCACTTCGAGGCGGGCGAGGTGCATGCCCGCGCAGCGGTGCGGCCCCTGCGCGAAGGTGGAATGGGCGATGCCGGTGCGGCCGGGCCTGAGCGTCCAGGCATCATCGTTGGCGCGCGCATCGAGCCCGTGCAGCGCGGTCGGCAGCAGGATCATGTCGCCCTTCTTCAGCTCGACGCCGCGATAGGTCATGTCATAGGCCACCATGCGCGCGTCGGAGACGACCCCGAAGCGGCGGAACATCTCCTCGGCGCTGCGCTGGAGCTTGAGCGGGTCTTCACGCAGTTCCGCCACCGTCTCGGGATTACGCGCGAGATGCAGCATCATGAAGCTGAGGAAATTGACGACCGTGTCCAGCCCGCCGAGCAGCAGCAGCGAGATCAGCCCCAGCGCCTTGTCGTCGGGCATCGGCGCGCCGTTGATCTCGGAATTGAGCATCGTCGTGATGAGATCGGTGCCGGTGCCTCCGCGCCGCGCCGCAATGATCGGCTCGACGTAGCGGAAGAAGCCCTGGTTCGCCTTGTCGAGCGCGGCGGCCTGTTCGCCGGGCGTGCGACCGGGCGGACGCGTCATGTCGTTGGCGAGTTCGCCCAGCATCGGCGCGTCGCTTTCGGGCAGGTCGCACAAGGCGAGGAACACGCGGACGGGGAAGATCCCGGCGTACTGCTTGCCGAAATCGCAGCGGCCATCGGCGACGAAGCCGTCGATCAGCTCGGCGGCGGTCTGGCGGACCTGCTCCTCGGTGCGGCGGATGGCGGTGTGGTTGAGGCCCTTGTCCAGCACCTTGCGGTACGGCGTGTGCTCGGGCGGGTCCATGCGGGTGGGGACCATGGCGTACTTCTCGCCCGCTTCCTTGGGCAGGAAGATGATCTCGCTGGAGAAGCGCGAGGGGTCGCGGTAGATTTCGTCGATCAGTTCGCCGCGTGTCGCAATCCAGTGCCCGCCGGTCAGCGGCGTGTAGATCAGGTCGGGCATGCCGTCCTGTTGCAGCCGGCCCCAGGCTTCGTGGAAGCCGTCCTCGATGCCGTCGGGCGCGAACATGTCGACGTCGTGGACGAGGTGGGCGGGTACGTGACCCGGAACGATGCTGCGGTGCTTTTCAAGCTGCGCTGTGCTCATGACATGTCCTCAGGCGATGGAAGGGTCGATGACGGCCTTGGTCGCGATGCCGGTGCGGGTGGCTTCGAGCGCCTTGCCCGCATCGGCGATGGAGAAGCGGTGGCTGATGAGGTCCGCCAGCGGCACCTTGTCCTGCAGCCGCACGGCGAGATGCATCGCGTGATAGTAGTTGCGCGGCGCCGGGAAGGCTGCGCCGCCGATCGTCAGGTTCTTCACCGTCAGGTCGCGCGGCGAAATCGGCTGGGTGCCGATCGCGCCCCACAGGCCCAGCACGATGTAGCGGCCGTGCGGGCCGGTCAGGTCGACACCCTCGGGAAAGGCGGGCAGCACGCCGGCGGCTTCGACCACCACGTCCGGGCCGCCCGGACCGGTGAGATCGTAGACGGCGCGGCGGCGTTCCTCCACCGGCAGGTCGAGCGAGACGGTCGCCGTCGCGCCCAGCTTCATCGCGGCGGCGAGACGGGCGGGGGCCTTGTCGATGACCACGATGCAGCGCGCGCCCATCTGCGCGGCGACCAGTACGGCGGACAGCCCGACCGGCCCCGCTCCCTGCACCACCACCGCGTCGTTCAGCGCGATCGGGCCGCAGCGGTCGAACCCGCGCAGCACCGTGGGCAGCGCGCATCCCAATGCCGCGACCGCCAGCGGATCGGCATGGTCGGGCAGGCGGTAGAACGACATGCCGCTCGGCAGCCAGGCAAAGTCGGAATAGCTGCCCCAGTTGGGCTTGTTCGCATGCTCGAAGTACTGGGTGTTCTCGCAAGGGGTCTGCTGCAGCACGGAGCACGAATAGCAGCGCCCGCACAGCGGGATCGGCGACCAGACGACGAGGTCGCCGACCTTCACGTCGACGCCTGCGTAGTCCTTGTCGACGCCCGCGCCCAGCTTCTCGATGCGGCCGACTCCTTCGTGGCCAAGGATGATCGGAAAGGGCATCTCGCCCGCCTCGCCCGAGGCGATGTGGACGTCGCTGCCGCAGACCCCGCCCACCACGGTACGGACCAGGATGCCGCCCGCCTGGGGATCGGCGATGGGCAAGTCCCAGGTTTCCAGGCGGTTCTTCTCGACCAGTACGGTGGCCCTGCCGCGCATGACGTTTATCCTCTCTTTGCTTCCGCCCCGCCCGCACAGGCGGACGGGGCGGATCGCATCCTATCAGAAGCGGTAGGTAACTTCGGCACCGAAGGTCTGCGGCGCGCCCCAGATCGCGGTGTTGAAGCCGCCGCTGGCGCCTTCGACGTAACCCGAGTTGTAGTAGAGCTTGTCGAACAGGTTCTTCACGTAGCCGGCGACGGTCACGTTGCTGCCCATGACGTTGTTCCAGCTCAGGCGCATGTCCACGGTGACGTAGCCGGGCAACTGCGTGCGCGGCGTGATCGAGCCTTCGTTGTTCGAGAAGTACGTCATCTTCTGCCCGAATACGTCGGTGCGGAACTTCACCTCGCCGGCGCTTTCCGGCACCGGCAGTCCCACTTCGGCATAGACCGAGCCCGCCCACTTCGGCGCGTCGGTATAAGTGTCGAAGGGAATGGTCAGTCCGGCCCCGCCGGTAGCGGAGGACAGGTCGACGATGTTCTTGGTGAACTTGGCGTCGGTGTAGGCGCCGGAGAACCCGACTTCCAGCCATTCGCTCAGGCGGAAGTTGCCGTCGAATTCCACGCCCTGGATGCGCTTCTTGGGCACGTTGACGGTGAATGCGGCCGGGTTGCCGTTCACCAGTGCGTAGATCGAATGCTGGGCGTCGGTCACGATCTGGCGATAGGCGGCGATGTTGACCCGCGATGCCACGCCGCCGATGTAGCCGTTGAACTTGTAGCCAAGTTCGAAGTCGTAGGTGTTCTCGTTCTTGAAGAAGTTCGTATTGTTGTAAGGCACGACCGCGCCGTTGAAGCCGCCGGCCCGGAATGAACCGCGCTGCGCGAAGTAGACCATGTTCTGCGGGTTGATCTGGTACTGGATGTTGAACGTCCAGCTGGGGTCCTTGAGGTTGGCCTTCTGCTTGAGCGGGGTATCGCCGTCGAGGTTGAACAGGCTGCCCGGGTTCTGGCGCAGGCGCATCTGCTCCCAGGTGTAGCGTCCGCCCGCAGTGACCGTCAGCTTGTCGGTCAGTTCGTAGCTGAGCTGGGCGAACAGGGCCTTGGATTCATCGTCGTTGGTATAATAATAGGCGATGTCGGCCAGCGGCGTCGCCAGTTCCGATCCGACGATGACCGGGATGTATTCCTTCTTGCGGGACCACGAGTAGTACGCGCCGACGATGTATTCGAGGCGTCCGCTCTTGCCCTGAAGCTGCAGTTCGTTGGAAATGCGCTTGGTCGAGAATTCCTCGCCGCCCGGAGGTCCGTTGCCGAGACCGCTGTTGTTGTAGAGGTTGAGCGAGCCGAAGGGCGATCCGGAAAGGATGCCGGGCGTGCGGGCGAAGGCATCGGCATAGCTGAAGATGTTCTTCAACATCACGTCGTCGCCCAGTTCCATCTCCGTGGTGTTGGTGACGAAGGCGGTGTGCGCCTTGTGCGGCAGGTCGTAGCTCAGCCAGACCTTGTAGGGGTTGGCCTGCTGCCAGGCGAGATAGCCGGCGACCGCGCCGGGCCAGGTGCCGTCGCCCATCGGCCCGTCGCCCAGTGTCGGCGCGAAGGGGCTGTTCATGCCGTAGACGCAGTCCAGCGTCGCGGTGAGCTGGTAGCCGTTGTTGGTCTCGCCGCAGGCATGGTAGGAATAGAGGCCGCCGGCACCCTCGGTTCCGCCGAAGTCGCTGTACTGCGCAACGGTGGTCATCTTGAACCCGGAAGACGGCTCGATCACCAGGGTGACGCGGCCGGACTTGGCATCGGTGTCGCCCAGCGTGCTGCCGGTGTTGACGTTGCGGATGTAGCCGTCCTGCTTGTTGTAGTCTCCCGCAAGGCGCAGTTTGATGACGTCCGAGATCGGCAGGTCGATGGCGCCCTGGGCCTGGATGTAGTTGCGCTCGCCACCCTTGATCGTGAGGTAGCCGCCGAACACGTCGCCGGGCTTGGTCGTCTCGTAGAGGATCGCGCCGCCGGTCGCGTTGCGGCCGAACAGCGTGCCCTGCGGGCCTTTCAGCACCTGCACGGAACTGAAGTCGAAGAAGGCGGTCGAGGTGTTGCCCTCGGTCATCGGGGCGTCGTTGATGTAGGTCAGCACTGCCGGGCTGGAGCCGGAGAACGGATCGAGTGTCTGCCCGCGCAAGGTGAAGCTGAGCTGGTTGGAGTTCTGCCCGCTCTTGACGACAAGGCCTGGGACAAGCGCCGCAAGGCCCTGTTCGCTGGTGACGTTGCGGTCCTGAAGCACGTCGGCGTTGAATGCAGAGACCGATACCGGAACCTTGGAAAGCGACTGTTCGCGGCGCTGCGCGGTGACCACGATTTCCTCGATCTCGGGCTTGGCATCCTTGGCCTGGGCGGCCTCCGCGCCGCTCTGGGCATGAGCCGGCATCGCCAGCATCGCAGTGGCGATGGCCATCGTAGAGGTCGCGCCGAAACGGAACGTCATTGCAGTTTCTCCCTTTCCCGGACCCTCGTAGGCCCCGTGGTCTTCGCTTTAAACTAATAACCATTAGTCTGCGGTCAAGCGGAAATTTGGAAAGGCTTCTGCGCGGACGAATTTGTCCGGATTTTACGAGGCGAACGTGAAAATCACCGGTAAATCGCTGATTTCTGGCGGAGAGGATTTCCGCCATCCGCGAGCGATCATGATTGGCATGGGCTTGACAACCTGTTGTCTGCCAAATCAATAATAGGCTGATATTCGACAACTCGCATGGGAGAATGCAAATGGCGCGACTCGCTGGCAAAGTGGCCATCATCACGGGCGCAGGACGGGGCATGGGCGCTTCGCACGCCCGGCTTTTCGCCGAGCAGGGGGCCAAGGTGGTGCTCACCGACCTGAACGCAGCGGCGGGACAGGCACTGGCGGACGAGATCGGCGCCGCTGCCGTCTTCGTGCAGCACGATGTGACCAGGCTGGCCGAATGGCCGGCGGTGGTGGACGCGGCCGTGACGAACTTCGGCGGCGTCGATATCCTGGTCAACAACGCCGGTATCCTTGGCCCGCTCGCCGATACCAGGGACTTGACCGAGGAAGACTATCACCTCGTCTGCGCGGTGAACCAGCATTCGGTGTTCCTGGGCATGAAATCGGTCCTGCCGGCGATGCTCGAGCGGGGCGGCGGCTCGATCGTGAACATTTCCTCGATCGCGGGAATGGCGGCCAACTACGGCTTCCCCAGCCTTGCCTACGTAGCCAGCAAGTTCGCGGTACGGGGCATGACCAAGGCGACCGCGATGGAGTTCGGCAAGCACAACATTCGCGTGAACTCGGTCCATCCCGGCTTCATCCAGACGCCGATGATGGTCGAGGCGACGGACGAAGTGGGCGGCGAGGCGCTGGCGCAGATTCCGCTGGGCCGCATCGCCGACCCGCGGGAGGTTTCGAACCTGGTGCTGTTCCTGGCCTCGGACGAATCTTCCTACATCACCGGCGCCGAACATCTCGTCGATGCCGGCATGCTCGCGCACTGAGCGTCATGACCGGAAGCGGGAAAGGGGGCGGTGATGGCGCAAGTCGAACTGTTCATTGAAGGCCGCACGGCGCGCGTCCATCTCAATCGCCCCGATGCCCGCAATGCGCTGACGTTCGGGATGGATGTCCTGCTCTCGCGGTTCTGGCGGCAGGTGGACGAGGATCCGGAGATCTGGACGGTCGTGCTGACGGCGCAAGGCGACGAGGCGTTCTGCATCGGCGCGGACATGTCGGAAGCCAGACCGGCGGCGCCGCGCCTGGCCGTCGGCGGCGGGCTGACCGGCATCGGCGGGCCGCTCGTCCCCCTCAGCAAGCCACTGGTCGCCGCCGTGCAGGGTTTCTGCGTCGGCGCGGGGTTCGAACTGGCGATGTGCGCCGATGTCATAGTCGCTGCGGAGAATGCGCAGTTCGGCCTGCCGGAAACCCGCCGGGGCATCATCGGCGAATGCGGCGTGGTGCACCGGGCGGTGCGCCGGTTGCCGCATCATGTGGCAATGGCGATGATCCTCACCGGGGAGCGGATCGATGCCAGGGCGGCCGAACGCTTCGGGCTCGTCAATCAACTGGTCCCGCTTGCCGGGTTGTCCGATGCGGCGATGGATTGGGCCGCAAGGATCAACAAGGCTTCCCCGCTGGCGAACCGGGCCGCCAAGGCCGCCGTTGCAAAGGGGCTTGCCCTCCCGCTCGAGGCGGCGCTGGGCAGCCGCTTCGAGGAGATCGAGAGCTACGCGGGCAGCGACGACGCGCGCGAGCGCGACGCCGCTATCGTGCAAGGGCGTATGCCTGTCTGGACTGGTCGTTGATCTGTTGGGGCAAGAGAGAGAAATTCCAGATTGGCGGTTTACCAGAGGCGCCTGACCAGAACGAACGTTTGCAACGAGGGCAGATACTTGAATAAGTGGCAAATGCCCTAGCGCACGTTCCGACAATTACTTTTCCTTGAAAACGCCCAGTCTAAAGCAGCTTTGCTGCCCAGCGGTTGCCGAGCCAACTGCCGATGGCTATGGTATGAGCCGCCGTTCATGGTTGTGCGCTAATAACGCTTCAGTTGGTCGACGGCCGCCAGGATAGCGGAAGGTCCGCACCTGAGTGACCGAAATTGGCACCTGACGCCGTTTAAGGATCCTCTTGGCCTGCTTTAAACAGTGGCGCCTTTAGAGTCCTCTTCCGAGGAGGAACCCCTCCGACTTCAGTCGGATATTGGCTTCAGCCTTAGGCTCGCGTGCAAGCCTGTAACCTCAGGGAAAACCGAAGACCGCCTGAAGGGCGTAAGTCTTCGGTTTTCCCTGAGGTTACAGGCTATGCGCTACAAGAGCGGTTGTCACACAACATTCCATCACCGTTATCATCTGGTGTGGGCGCCGAAGTACCGCTTCAAGGTGCTCCATGGCGACGTGCGCTTGCGGGTCCGGGAAATCATCAGGCAAGTCTGCGCCGAGATGGGCGTGACGATCATCAATGGGGCCCTGTCGAAGGATCACGTTCACATGTTCGTCGAAATCCTGCCGCACGTCTCGGTCGCGGACTTCGTGCGCCGGGCCAAAGGGCGCTCGTCACGCAAGATCCAGCAGGAGTTCGAGCACATCCGCAAGCGCTACTGGGGACAGCGCTTCTGGCAACGCGGCTACTTCTCGACCACTTCCGGCAACATCACCGATGACATCATCATGCGGTATCTCGACAAACATACACACAAGGATGGCTTCAGCCCCGCCTCATGATCTTACCGGCGTCAGCCGGTCAGTCATTCAGTGGCCGCTTCCGTCTCGATGCGCCGGAGCAATCGCTGGCGCTGATCGGCGCACTGTTCGGGCTGGAGCCGCAGCGACGCGGCGGCGCGATCTACCTGGACAAACCGGGCGTCGCCGCCTGAAGCTGTTCAGGCAGCGGCCAGGGTTTTGGCCAGCAGCGTACGCATCTGCTCCTCGACGCCCTCGCCGAAGCCCACGCCCATCGTCAGGCAGCGGCTATCCCCGCCAGGCCATGAACGATGGCCGGTGCCGGTGGTGTCGAGCATTACCAGCACGTCGCCGGGGCCAAGGCGGCGACGCGTCCCGTCGGTCGCCTCGATCTCCCACTCACCCTCCAGCGTGATCGACAAGCCGGCCATGCCGCAAGGGTGCCAGTCGGTGCAGTGGTTGGGATCGCCGGTCGCTATGCCCCAGATCGAGGCCGGGGCGATGCCTTCCCAGTGCGCAGTGCCATCCTTGGCGATCACCTTGCGGGTCAGGGGAATTTCAAGATCGACGAGGCGCGATCCGCCATCGGCTTCGGCATAGATGCACACGGCGGTCTTGGTCATTTCACATCTCCCCCAGTGATCAGCCCGCACGACGAAAACGCCGGTGGACAGGCTGTGAACAAATGATATATAAATATAACAATATAGGCAATAAGAGAGCGTGCGAGACGTGTCGGTTCTGATCAGCGAAGTTGGCCCCCGCGACGGCCTCCAGAACGTCAAGGCAGTGATGCCGACCGAGGCCAAGAAGGCGTGGATCGCCGCCGAGGCCGCCACCGGCGTACGCGAGATCGAGGTGGGGAGCTTCGTTCCCGCCAAGCTCCTGCCGCAACTGGCGGACACTGCCGAGATCGTCGCTTTTGCGCGCACCCTGCCGGACCTGACGGTGGCGGTACTGGTGCCCAATGCGCGCGGCGCGGCCGATGCGATCGCGGCCGGGGCGCACAAGCTGACCCTGCCGCTGTCGGTCTCGGAAACGCACTCGCTCAAGAACCTGCGCCGCACGCACGATCAGGTGATCGAGGAAGCCGCCCGCATCGCCGCGATGATCCGCGAACTGCCGGAGGGAGAGCGTCCGCACTTCGAAGGCAGCCTGTCCACCGTGTTCGGCTGCACGCTGGAGGGCAGCGTGCCCGACGCGCAGATCGCGCGGCTGGCGGAGCGGCTGATGGAAGCCGGCTGCGACGAAGTCGGCTTGTCCGACACTACCGGCTACGCCGATCCTTCGGCGGTGCGGCACCTCGTCAAGCTGGTGCGCGGCGTGGTGGGCGACAAGGCGCTGACCGGCATTCACTTGCACAACACGCGCGGCCTGGGTCTCGCCAACGTGCTGGCGGCGCTGGAATGCGGTCTCGACACGATCGATGCCTCGCTCGGCGGCCTCGGCGGCTGCCCCTTCGCGCCCGGCGCCAGCGGCAATATCGTGACCGAGGATCTGGCGTTCATGCTCGAAGCGATGGGCATCGATACCGGGATCGATCTCGATCGTCTCTTCAAGGTCCGTTCGATCGTTGCCGAGGCGCTTCCGGGCGAGCCGCTCTACGGCTTCGTCACCGATGCCGGCCTGCCTTTGGGCTTCGATCCTGGAGCGCGGCGGGAGGCGGCGTAAGGTTCCCGAGCCTCTGCGCCGTTCTCGCTGTGCGGACAACGTGATCTCGCTCTTCCATAGACCCCTGCGCGTAAGCTAGCGTCCTGCCCTTGGTCCTCCTCCCTCCCTCAAGGACGCTAGCAACATCGTCATGACACATGACCTGAAACGGGTGCCCACCCGCACGGCGGCCGCCTATGGCGCCGGGCAGCTCGGCGCGCAGATCTTCCGCGACACGCCGGCCGTTCTCCTGCCGATCTTCATGACCACGATCCTGGGCATCCCGCCCTGGCTCTCGGGGTTCGTCATCCTGATCCCCAAGCTGTGGGTGATCGTCTGCGACCCGCTGGTCGGCGTTTTTTCAGACCGCAAGAAGGAGGCTTGGGGACGCACCGGGTTCCTGACCCTCGGCGCGATCCTGACGAGCATCGGTTTCGCAAGCCTCTTCGCCATCGTCGAATATCCCAGCCCTTATGTTGCCGCGGCGGCGGTCTGCGTGCTGTTCTTGGTCGCCTCGACCGCCTTCAGCATCTACTCGGTGCCCTATCTGGCGGTTGCGTCCGAGCTGTCGAACGACACGCACGAGCGTACCCGCATCCTGACGTTCCGCATGGCGGCGACGATCGGCGGCGTGGTGATCGGTGTCGGCGTCGCGCAGCCGCTAGTCTTCGCGCTCGGCGGCGGTGCCCATGGCTGGCACGTCATGGCGTTCTCCTTCGCGGCGCTCTGCCTCGTCTCGATGCTGGTCCCGGCCATCGGCCTGCGTGGCGTGCCGCTGCTCAAGGGCACGCAGGCGCCGGGGCGGCTGAAGGAGCAGTTGGGTTCCGTGGCGTCGAACAAGCCATTCATGATCCTGCTGGTGACGACCTTCATCCAGGGCATCGGTCAGGCTTCGAGCTATACCGTCATAGGGTTCTACTACGTCTACGCGCTGAACCTGGTGCACATCATCCCGACTTTCGTGATCGCGATGGCCTGCGGCAGCCTGCTGAGCCAGCCGACGTTCCTTTACCTGTCGCGCCGCTTCGGCAAGGAGAAGTGCTACGTCGTCGGTTCGGTGCTGTGGATGCTGGTCACCGTGACCTGGTTCTTCGTCGAGCCCGAAAGCCCCGTCGTCATGACTCTGCCCCTGATCGGCGACGTCACCCGCGAGGGCCTGCTGGTGCTCGCGCGCGGCGTGTTCATCGGCATTGTCAACACCGGCTTCCTGTTGCTCTCGTTCTCGATGCTGACCGATACCGTGGACCTCCATCGCCGCCGCCACGGCTCGGCGAACGAGGGCGTGTTCTCGGGTATCTTCAGCGCCGCCGAGAAGCTGGCCTTCGCGCTCGGCCCGCTGGTGGCAGGGATCATCATGAGTGCTTTCGGCTTCGTCTCCTCCACCCACGGCGTGGTGCAGCAGAGCCAGCACGCGGTGCTCGGCGTGATCCTGCTCTATTCGGCGGTTCCGGTGATCACGCAGTTCCTGAGCCTGCTGGTGTTCTCGCGCTACCGTCTCGACCCGGCCGAGATTTCGACCGGGCCGGAGAACTGGCAGGACGCCGCCCGCCTCGAGCCGTCGCCCAGTCTGGAGCGCTGATCGCGCTATTACGGCGACGACAAAAAGCCCGCCTCGTGCAAAACGAGGCGGGCTTTTTTATGCCTGACGGTAAGTAAGGTTCAGGCGCCGGGGATGTTGCCGCCATCGACCGGGATGAACACGCCCGACACCGCCTTGTTGGCCGGATCGGCAAGGAACAGCACGCTATTGGCGATGTCTTCCGGCGTGGCGAGACGGCCGAGCGGGCTGTAGGTTTCCATCTTGGCGAGGAAATCGCCGTCGCTTTCGCCATCCAGCTTGTTGCCCATGAGCATTTCGGTCGGCACTGCGCCCGGCAGCACCGCATTGACGCGCACGCCGTAACGCCCCGCTGCGCGCGCGGCCGTCCGCGTGGTCATCAGCACCGCCGCCTTGGAGCCGCAATAGGCCGCGCCAGTCGGGTTCGCGGTGATCGACATGCCCGAACCCATGTTGACGATGGCGCCGCCGTTGCCCTTCACCTTCATTCGCCGGATCGCGTGCTTGCAGCCGAGGAACACGCCGTCGGAATTGATCGCGAAGTGCTTCTGCCACATCTCCAGCGGCATGTCCTCGAACGGAATGTTCGGCCGGTAGATGCCGGCGTTGTTGACGAGCACGTCGATGCCGCCCAGTTCGCGATCGATGTAGTCCATCAGGGCGATCCAGGAGTCCTCGCTGGTCACGTCCAGCGTGCGCTCGATGATCTTGCCATCAGTCGAGATGTCGCCCGAGGCGGCGAGATCGGCGCTGATGACGGTGGCTCCGCGTGCGGCGAAGGCCGAGACGATGGCTTGGCCCAGACCGCCTGCACCACCGGTCACCACGACGTTCAGTCCGGCAAAATTGTCTTGAATCATCGTGACTTGATATCCCGAAAAAGTACGCTTTGGGCCCATCGCCCGCTCAGTCGCAGCCGTGAGCCTGTCTCGCGGTTAACCTTCGTCGTTCGCGGGCAAGCACGGATTCTGGGGGCTCTCCGCCTAGTGATAAATCATCGGCTGGTGATCAACAAACTCGACTCAAATTGTTCAAAATCGGATGTGAGGCACCTTCGTCGGACAACAAAGGTTCGGGGAAAATCGCCATGTGCAGTCGGTTCGCTTTCCTTTTCAGCACCGCTTTCGCCACCACTCTTTTTACGGTGCCTGCCATGGCACAGGAGGCTCCGCAGGTATCGTCCGATGCTGTTGGGGGCAATGACATCGTCGTCACCGCGCAGCGCCGCGAACAATCGCTGCAGGACACCCCGATCGCCGTCAGCGCCTTCAGCCCGGCGATGCTGGAGGATCGCGCGATCACCAGCGTGATCAACATCGCCCAGAACACCCCGGGCCTCTATCTCAGCCAGGGCACCGCATCGCCCAGCACGCTGCAGGTCGCCATGCGCGGTGCGCTGGAGCAGAACGGCGGCACAATCACCTCGGAATCGCCGGTCGCGATCTATATCGACGACGTCTATCAGTCGCGCCTCTCGGCTGCCGACTACGACCTTGCCGACATCGAGAGGGTCGAAGTGCTCCGCGGTCCGCAGGGCACGCTTTACGGTCGAAACTCGATGACCGGCGCGATCAAGCTGATCACCCGCCAGCCCAATGGCGAGCACTGGGCGAACTTCGACATCAGCTATGCCCGCTTCGAGGAGGTCAAGGCCAAAGTCAGCGTCGGGGCACCGATCACCGGGAACCTCGCGCTGGCGGCCTCGGGCTTCTATGACAACCGTAACGAGGGCTGGCAGCACAACATCTACACGGGCGAGGACGTGACCAAGTTCCGCCGCTATGGCGGCCAGGTCGCGCTCGGCATCACAAATGTCGATAAGCTCGAGGCGGTGGTGACCGCGCGCTATGCGAAGAGCACCAGCGACGGCCAGCACTTCCTGCCGATCGAGCCGACCTCGCCCTACCACCCGGCCATCGGCTTCTACGAGACGCGCACGCCGCTACCCGCCATCGGCAACAACGAGCAATATTCGTTCTCCGGCCGCCTCGGCTATGACCTGAGCGACACGATCACCGTGCGCTCGATCACTGCCTACCAGCACCTCAAGGAGCGCTGGGCGCTCGACTTCGCGGGTGGCTACGTCGCGCCGGGCAGCACTGCCGACCCCATCGTCGGCTTCTATCGCGACAGTCTGGGCCGCCAGAACCAGTTCACGCAGGAATTCCAGCTGCTCGCCAACAGCGCGGACGATCGGTTCCACTTCATCGCGGGCGCCTTCTACTTCCATGAGCATGCGGAGCAGGGCACGGCGGGCGACATCTTCCTGGGCTTCCAGCTCCAGCCCTCGACGATCGACACGACCTCGAAGAGCTACGCCGGATACGCGCAGGCGGACTACGAGATCGTCCCCGGCCTGACCGCATCGGCCGGCATCCGCTACACGCATGACACCAAGTCGTTCTTCGGTACTACGCCGGACTCGCTGGGCGTCATCCACGACCTGAACTACGCCATCAAGGCGAACGTCTGGACGCCCAAGTTCAACCTGCAGTACAAGTTCTCGCCCGACGCTATGGTCTACGCCACCGTGGCGCGAGGTTACCGCGCCGCCGGGTTCAACTCGCTCAATTCCGGTGAGCCAAATGGCTACGGACGGCCCTACGCGCCCGAATTCGCATGGTCCTACGAAGTGGGCGCCAAAGTCGACCTGCTCGACCGTGCGCTGCAGTTGAACCTTGCCGCCTACCACGAGAGTCTCGACAACCTGCAGACGCTGGCGCTCGGCAACGTGGCGGGCAGTTACCTGATCCAGAACGCCGCGAAGGCCAAGGTGGAGGGCGTCGAACTGGAATCGACCCTCCGCCCGATAGAGGGGGTCAGCCTCTTCGGGAACGTCACCTACACTTACGACAAGTACCAGGAACTCGATCCGGGATCGCAGGCTGCGACCTCCGGCGCGACCCGCCTGCCGCTGATCTCGCGCTGGCAGTACCAGGTCGGCGGCACGGCGGATATTCCGCTGGGCGACAGCACGGTGACGCTCGCGGCCGACTACAGCTGGCGCGCGGCGTACAACTCGCTGGTCTCGCTGTCGGAAGCTTCGCAGAATCCGGCGATCGGGCGCGCCAATGCCTCGATCACCTACAAGCTGCCGGGTGAGCGCGTACAGATCTATGCGCAGGCCACCAATGTCTTCAACTCGAAGGACTGGTTCGCCTCGGCCGAGTTCGTACCGGGCCTGTTCGGCTACAAGATCCCGCTGGAGCCGCGCGTGTGGCGCGTCGGCTTCCGCTACAAGATGTGAACTGAAGGAGTGACGGATATGGCCGGAGAGACCGGAATCGCAGAACCGGTGCGGGACGTCGACTTCGGCTCCCCGGCCTTCCTCGAAGATCCCTGGAGCCCGCTGCGCGCGCTCCAGGATCAGGACCCGGTGTTCTGGAGCGAGAAGCAGCAGGCGTGGATCGTCACCCGCTACGAAGACGTCATGGCGACTTTCCGCGATCAGCGCCTGTCCGCCTCGCGCATTGTGCCATTTCTTTCCACGCTGGTGCCTGACGTGCGCGCCGAGTATCCGCTCGTCGCGCATTTCGAGGAGAAGTGGATCTCCAACGTCGACCAGCCCGTCCACTCGCGGCTGCGGCGGCTGATGGCGAACGCCTTCTCGCGCAAGGTGGTGGATGCCCTGCGCCCCGCCTCGCGCAAGATCAGCGAGGACATCCTGCGTGAAGTCGATGGGCGAGAGGTGGACTACGTCCACGCCGTCGCGCGTGAACTGCCGGCGCGGGTGATCACCGCGATGTTCGGCATTCCCGACCACTTGCGCGACCAGTTCGCCGACTGGGCGGGCGCGATCCAGCAGGCCACCGGCGCCGCGGTGCTGACGCGCGAGATGGTGGACCTCTATCACCAGACTCTTGCCGACATGAACGTCGAACTGCTCAAGCTGATCGCCGAGCGGCGCGAGAGCCCGAAGGAAGACCTGCTCAGCCAGTTCGTCCAGGCGCGCGACGCCAACGACCAGCTTTCCGACGACGAGTTGCTGGGCGCCTGCCACGCCACGATCATCGCCGGGTTCGAGACGACGATGCACATGCTGACGCTGGGCATGCTCGAACTGCACGAGCGGCCCGCGCTGCAGGCGCGCCTGCTTTCCGGGCCGGCCGACGCGGCAAAGGTGGTGGACGAACTGCTGCGCTACATCGGCATGGCCAAGGGCATGCTGCGCATCGCGCGCGAGGATTTCGAGTGGCATGGTCACACGATCCGCAAGGGCGACTTCGTCTACGGCATGAACATCTCAGCCAACCGCGACCCCCGCATGTGGCAGCGGCCTGACGAGATCGACCCGAACCGCGACAACAACCGCTCGATGGCGTTCGGGCCGGGCATGCATTTCTGCCTCGGGCACCTGCTGGCGAAGATGGAACTGGCGGAGTTCTTCACGGAGCTTTTCGGCAGCTACGACGTGGCGATCCTCTCCGCCGAGCGACCGTGGATCAACAGCTTCACGTTCCGGGGGCTGGATGAGCTGCCGGTGCGGATCAGCAGGAAATAGCCACATACCTCGTCATTGCGAGCGAAGCGAAGCAACCCAGGGCAGTATAATACCGCCCTGGGTTGCTTCGCTTCGCTCGCAATGACGAGGCAGGGGTCAAATTCCCAGCGCACCCGGGTTGAGCAGGCCCTTCGGATCGACCTGCGCCTTCACCGTACGCAGCAGCGTCAACGCGCCCTCGTCACGCTCGCGCGTGTAGGGATAGAGCTTGCCCACCTGGAAATGGCCCGCTCCGTGGGCATGCATCAGACCGATGATCTCGGTGCGGATTTCCTCGACGAGCGTGGCGCCGTCGGGGTTTTCAGCATAGCGGGGCAGCCCGGCAAGGTAACCCGGCTCCATCATCCGTTCGTGATAGGGCGTCAGTGCGTCCTTCCAGTACAGTGCCGGTTCGTAAAGGAACGTCCCCGCCCCGATCGAGGAGAACATCGCTCCGATATAGGCGCCTTTGCGATCCATCTCCGCGCGCTTGCTGTCGATGTAGGACGTGAAGGCGGCATGGAACGCCGCGACGCGCGAGTGCGGCAGCAGGCCGTGCAGCGGCACCCAGCGCTCGCCTGCGGGGCCGAGCATGTTGTGCAGCGGCTGGAACGGCATGGCGCGCACGACCGTCGGCACCGAATTGGCGATCTCGCGCCCGAAGCCGAGCGCGATCTTGCGGATGGCGTCGATCTTGGCGCGCGCCTCGATGGCGGAATAGCCGTTGGCGATGTAGTGCGCGGCGTAAGGCGCGGAGGCCAGCACCCGCCGCCCCGCCGCCGCCATGCGGACCAGACTGCGCGCGCCCGCCAGCGCGCTGGGCGAGGACTGCCACACGCCCTTGGCCACCGAGAGCATCGTGCCGGTGTCCTGCTTGGCGATCTGCCCTTGCGACAGCGCGAGGTCGAGGCCGAAGGACTTCTCCTCGATCTTCATGCCGGCGATGGCGGACATGCAGCCGTGCAGCGCGGCGAAGTCGGGGAAAGTGAAGGACGCGGTCTCATGCGCGGGCTTGCGGCGCAATAGCTTGAGGGTGATCGCGGTCTTGATCCCCAGCGCCCCGGAATCGCCGAGGAACAGCCCGGCAAGGTCCGGGCCGTAGTTGCGAAAGCGGCCCCGGCTCGCCTGCGATCCGGTCGTGCCCGTGCGCACGAACGTCCCGTCCGGCAGCAGCACTTCGAGCGCCACTACGCTGTCCGCCGAAATGCCGTTGGCGTTGGAACCATGGCCGTTGGCGTTCTGGCTCACGGTCCCGCCGACGCTGGCGGCAAGCCCGCTGAAGGTGCCGACGAAGGGCACCTTGAGGCCGCGCGGGGCCAAGGCATCGTCGAGCGCCTTCCAGCTGATGCCGGGCTCGACGGTGACGGTCATGTCGGTTTCGTCGAGCGAGACGATGCGGTCGAGGCCGGAGCTGTCGATGACCACGCTGTCCGCGCGCTTGGGCAAATGCGCGTCGGTATAGGAGACGCCGCCGCCCCGCGTGTGGATGGCAAGGCCCGCCTCCGCCGCCGCGATTACGATCGCGCGCAAGTCCTCCACGCTGGTCGGGCGGAACACGCCCGCCGGGGTTGCGTGGCGGCGATAGACGTCGGAACCGAAGAACGCCGCCTCGCCGTCAGGCAAGCGCGACGGGGAAAGGGCGAGGGCGTCGGGCAGGGTCATGGCTGGCATCTCCTGTTCTGTTCTAACTGGCTTCAGAGACTGGAAAGTACATCGTCATTGCGAGGCCCTGCAGGGGCCGCGGCAATCCAGGGCGTCGCAGCGTCGGTCTGGATTGCTTCGCTTCGCTCGCAATGACGAAGTGAGGGGCGAGATGAGGTTAGCCCGGCTTGCGTGCGATCAGCACTTCCCAGCCGCCGCCGGGGGCATATTCGCCCGCCTTAAATTCGCGGTCGGCCAGTTCGTCGGCCTTGGCGGCGTCGTAGCCCGTCGCGTCGGCCCCGGCGTATTCACGGATGACCATCGGCGCGGTGTCGAAGCGGATCGTCTCGGGATCGAAGCCCGCGTTCTTCGCAAGGCCCACCTGGTCCATCTCGCGCATGGCGCCCCAGAACGGCTCGTTGTTGTAGTAGGTCTCGTTGTCGAGGATGAACTGGGTGAACGGGTCCATCAGGTCGAACGGCGGCAGGTCGCAGTGGATCATCAGGCCGCCGGGACGCAGCAGGCGGAAGCACTCGTCGAAGATCCTGGGCATCGCCTTGCCGCTGGTCTCGTGCAGCAGGATATGGCTGACGACGAGGTCGAAGGAGGCGTCCTCGAACTCGGTCTTCTCCGCGTTCATCTGCGCGAAGTTCACCGTCTCGCCCAGCGCCACCGAGCGGGCGTGGGCATAGCGCACCAGCGGCTCGGCGACGTCGATGCCCCAGACTTCCGCCTCGGGAAAGAACTCCTTGTAGGGCAGGGTCGAGTGGCCGACCGTGCAGCCCATGTCGAGCACGCGTGTCGGCGCGAAATCGGGCATGGTGCGGCGGATATAGTTCACCACCGATCGGCCCTTGCCGTCGTTGAACGGCCCGCCGTAGCCCATGCCGTAGAGGTAGACGCCGCGTTCGTAGAGGGCGCCAGCCGCGAATTGCTCGGCATCATGGCGGGAGGCATAGCCGCCCGGCATGCAGTGGATGTCGAGCGCGGTGACGTAGCGGGGCACGTCGAACGCTTCGGGAATGCGCAGTTCGCCGCCCTGTCCCTCGCGTGCCTTCACCTCGGCGGCGAGGCGGGGCCAGTCGCGCTCGATGGTGTCCACCACCGAGAGCCACAGCAGTTCCTGCGCCGTCCGGTTGAGCGCGGCGTAGGACTGGAAGAACGGCTCCTTCTTCATCGCTTTTCGCACGTCGTGACGGCTGGCGAGATCGACGCCGAGCGACTGCGATTCCGCCGCCGTCTTGGCGAAGAGCGGGGTCAGGCCGGGCAGGACCTCGCGCTGGATGAAGCCGCGCAGGCCCTTGGCGAAGTTCTGGCGGCTCGCCTCGTCGTGGCTGGCGCGCGGGAGAACCGGGTGGTCGGCCTGCTGGAAGACGTTGAGCATCAGCCGAGTCCTGCGAGTTCGTAGCGCACCGGCCCGAACGAGCCTTGCAGACGCAGCGGCAGGTAATCGCCCGGGGTCACCCAGAAGTCGGCGTATTCGGGCACGAATTCGCTCCAGCGCACCTTGAAGTGCTCGGCCTCGAAGCTGCCTGCGCGCACGGTGATCTCCTCGCGGCCGACGTAAGTGACCAGCGGCGTCACGCAGTGCGCGCGGTAATTGCCCATGCCCCATTCGGAGATCGAGTTGGTCACGCAGGTCACCGGCTTCTCGACGCCCGGATCGGCGGTGCCGCAGGCTGCGGCAACCAGCACGTCGGCGAGGATCGTGTGCATGCCGAGGTAGTCGATCCGCTTGCCCGTCTCCAGCCGCTGCGAGAACCGCCCGGCCTCCTGCGAGAAGACTTCCGCCTCCACTGCGGTGCCGTCGACGCGGAACCAGCAGTGTGCCTTGAGGTTGCCGTCGACGAACTCGCGGGTCTGCGCCTCGATCGGGTTCCAGTCGCCGTCCACCGACCAGGTTGCGTTGCGCAGCACCTTGCGGTCGTCGAACTCGATGGTGGCGTTCATCAGCCGGCCCTTGTCCCAGACCGACATGGTGAAGGCCTCGCGGCCCCATTCCTCGTCGCCTTCCTTGAGGTGGACGACACGGCCGGAGAGATGCTTCGGAATCTGGTAGGTCATGGTCGGTCCTTTGGAAAAGTTCACCAGGGAACGGTGTCCCCGGTGTATTCGAGGAACGGGGCGCCATCGGCCGAGGGGTGGGCAGTGCTGACGAGGCGGTAGATGCCGTCCACGCTGTCGGCGACTTCGACGGTGGCGTCGGCGCCGCCCATCTCGGTCTTCGCCCAGCCGGGGCAGATGATCAGGACGGCGCGTTTTTCGCCGTGAGTGACGGCGAAGCTGCGCACCAGCATGTTGAGCGCCGCCTTGCTGACGCGGTAGAGGTCCGCGCCGGCCAGCGTGTTGCGCACCATCGAGCCCATCCCCGAACTGGTGAAGGCGAATGTGCCGCCTTCGGGCACCAGCGGTTCCAGCAGGGTGGCGAGGCGCACGCTGCCGATGGCGTTGGTCTTGAGGACGCGCAGGACCTCCTCGTCGGCGCGCTCCCAGATCGGCGCGTCGCCCTGAGGCAGGATGCCCGCGACGATGTGCAGCACGTCTATCCGCTGCCCGGCTAGGCTGTCGCGCAGGGCGAGCGCCTGCCCCTCGTCGGTGATGTCGAGCGGCAGGACGGTGACGCCGTCCAGCGCCTCCAGCGCGGGGAGGGGACCACGGTGGTCGCCACCACGTCCCACCCTTCGGCGCGGTATCGCTGCGCAAGTGCAAGGCCGAGGCCCTGCGTCGCGCCGACGAGCAGGACCCGGCGCGGGATCACTGCCAGCCCGCTCCGCGCAGGAACTTCGCGACTTCGTCGGCCCATGCCTCGGGCTGCTGGTCGACGATGTCGACGCCGCCGCCTTCGAGCGCGGCGAAGGCGAAGTGTGGGAAGAGGGCGTGGGCGCGCTGCGCGTGGTCGAAGATCATGTCACCAGTGTTCGACAGGATCAGCGTCGGCTGTTTCACTTGTGCCAGCTGCGGTTCCTGATCGTACATGTAGGCGGCGTTGTGGCCGTACCAGAAGGCGCCGCGCCCGATCAGCGCCTGCACCACGTAGTCGCTGAGGCGCGCGTGCGGGATGGTGCCGCTGGCAAGGTTGTTACGAATGTCGAACAGTTCCGCCATGTGCCCGGCGTGCTCGCGCGCGTGGTAGCCCAGTTCCCACTGATGCAGGTTGTCGATGAAGTTCTGGCGGTCCGCGGCGCTGACCAGAAGCGGGCCGTTGACGATCAGCGCGGCGATGCGATCGGGGAACAGCAGCGCGCCCTCGGTCGCCGCCAGCGCGCCGGTGTGGTGGCCGAGCAGGGCCGCGCGCTCGATCCCCAGCGTGTCCAGCACGGCGGGAATGACTTGCGCATAATCGGTGACGGTGGGGGTGCCGGGCGTCGGGTCGGACATGCCGAAGCCGGGCATGTCGATGCCGATCGCGCGATACCCGCGTGCCGCAAGCGGGGCGTAGACATTGTCGAACTGGCCAGAAGTCATCGGCGCCTGATGGAACATCAGCAGCGCGGGGCCTTCGCCCGTCTCCTGGAAATGGACCTGCCCGAACGGGCCGTCGGCGTAATGACGGCGGGGCCAAGGGTGTGTCATCAAATGTCTCCTGTCGCGACCTTGTCGAGCGTCTCGCGGTAGGTCCGGTCGCTGTACTTGTGTTCGAGTTCGCTGCGCCGCTGGCGCGAGAATTGGAAGAGCCTGCCGTAGAAGTCCTGAAGCGCCTGCTCACGCGTCCGCAGCAGCGCCTCGTCGGGCTGGAGGGCCTCGATCTCGGCGGCGAGGTCGATCCCGTGGCGGGTCATGACGCGCTCGGCGGTGTCGAGCCTTTCGCGCACGGCGTGCAGTTCCTGCGCGAGAACCAGCACCATCGACATGACTTCGTCGACGCCTTCGGTCGCGAAGAACTGGGGTCGCTTGCCGCGCACGGTACGGGCCAGTTCGGGGCGGGGGAGTTCAGGCGTGTCGCTCATGCGTTCAATCCGTCCAACGCTGCCAGCACCTGCGCCAGCGGTTCCACGTCGGCATACTTGTAGGCCATGTCGAACAGATTGACCGCGTGGGCCGTGGGGCTGCGGTCGTAGACGCATTCCTCGGGCACGGTGACGCGGAAGTTGTAAGCGAAGGCGTCCACCACGCTGCCGCGCACGCAGCCGCTGGTGGTGCAGCCGGTGACGACCACGCTGTCGCAGCCCAGATCGATCAGGTAGCTGGCGAGCGGGGTGCCGAAGAAGGCGCTAGGGTGCTTCTTGGGCAGCAGCACGTCGCCGGGGAGCGGCGCGACGTCCTCGACGAAGCGATAACCCTCGGCGCCGATGGTCATCAGTTCGGGGACTTTGGCGGCAAGGCGCCCCTGATCGAACGCCTCCTTGGGGGCGACATGGGGGTAGAGCACCGGCAGCCCGAGTGCGCGGAACTTAGCGAGCAGCGGGGCGATGTGGCGCACCGCCTCCCACCCGGCATCGCCGCAGCTGGTCTTGAATTCCTCGATGGAATCCCAGAACGGCGCCTCGCGCGTGCCGATGGTGCGATACTGCACGTCGATGATGAGCAGCGCTGGGCGCTTGCCGAGACCGCCCGGGCGACCGAAACCGGCAGCGCGGTAGCGGCGCTCCTCCTCCTCGGAGACGATCCCGCTCCAAGGTCTTGTCATGGCTTCACGTCGCCTTCGTAGTGAAGGCGCATCGCGTCCCACTCGGCCGTCCTTACGACCTTCTGGCGCTGGACGAAGTCGGCGAGGCGATCGCCGACGTTCTGCAGCGAGCCATCGTCCTTAAGCGCGCCCAGCACCTGCTGCATCGCCAGTACCGAAGCCTGCAGCGCGGCATTGGCGTAGAGGACGAGGCCATAGCCCATCGCCTCGAACTCGCTGGCGGGGAAGGGCGGGGTCTTGCCGCCGTGGACCACGTTGACGAGGTGCGGCAGGCCGGGATTGCGGCCCGGCGCGTCGCGCAGTTCGGCTTCGGTGGTCAGCGCCTCGACGAACAGGATATCGGCGCCCGCCTCGGCATAGCGGCTGGCGCGCTCGATGGCGGCTTCGTAGCCTTCCACCGCCTTGGCGTCGGTGCGGGCCATGATCAGCGTGTTTTCGTCGCGCCGGGCGTCCACCGCCGCCTTGATCTTGCCGATCATCTCGGCGGCGGGGGCCACGTCCTTGCCCTCGAAGTGGCCGCAGCGCTTGGGGAAGACCTGATCCTCGATCTGGATCACCGCCGCGCCGGCCGCCTCGAGGCGGCGTACCGCGTGGTAGCAGCTGACCGAATTGCCGTATCCGGTGTCGGCATCGACCACCAGCGGCAGGTCCACCACGGCGGCGATCCGCTCCACCGCCTGCGCCATGTCGGACAGGCCCAGGATGCCGATGTCGGGCAGGCCCAGCTCGGTATTCGCCACGCCCGCGCCGGTGACGTAAAGCGCCTCGTAGCCAAGATCCTGCGCCACGCGGGCGGCTAGCGGATTGGCGACGCCCGGCAGCAGGACGGCGCGCTTGTCTACCCCGTTTGGTGAAGATAGGCGCAGCTTGAATTCGTGTCTGGTCATGAGGCCGGAGACTATCGCTGCCGTGGCCACGCGGGAGGCGGCGCGCGGGGGCTATCCGGCAGGCGGAGTTTGTTCGGCTGGCGGGGAAAAGCGCGCATCGGGGCTGGCTCATGAGCGCACCGGCCTAGTCTGCCCGGATGACGCCAGACGAGCGCATCCCTGTGGAGATACTCACCGGCTTCCTCGGCAGCGGCAAGACGACGCTGCTCAACCGGATGCTGTCGGACGGCGCCTTTCGCGACACCGCCGTGGTGGTGAACGAGCTGGGCGAGATCGGGCTCGACCACCTTCTCGTCGAAACCGCGCCGGGGCAGGTGGCCTTGCTGGAGGGCGGGTGCCTGTGCTGCGCCGTGGTCGACTCGCTTCCCGAAACGCTGCTGGATCTCGTGCGCCGCCGAGCTGGCGGGGACCTGCCGAGGTTCGGGCGCATCGTCATCGAGACGACCGGGCTCGCCGATCCCGGTCCGATCATGGAAGTGGTCCGCCGCAGCCCGCTGCTGGCGCATTTCCTGTCGCTGGGCGTGGTCGTCACCGCGCTCGACATGCTGGGCGGGCAAGGGCAGGTGGAGCGTCACCCGGAGGCGCTGCGCCAGCTGGTGCTGGCCGACCGGCTGGTCCTGACCAAGCTGGACTTGCGGGGGCCCCTCGCGCCTGAGGAATGCGTCTGGATCGCCGGGGCCAATCCGCTGGCGGACGTGGTCACCGCATCGGACGTCCTCGCTGATCCGGCGCTGCTGCTGGCCCCTTCGCGCGGGGCGCGGCCTGCCGTGACGGACGATCACGCGGCGCATAGCCATGGCGTGCGGGCCTGGAGCTTTCCCCTGGGCGAGCCGGTCACCCGCTCCGGCCTCGCGGCTTTCGCGGCGGCGCTGGATCACCGGCTGGGCGCGGACCTGCTGCGCTGCAAGGGGCTGGCCCGGACGCGCGGCCGCCTGTTGCTGGTGCAGGGCGTCGGCGCGCGGTTCTCGGTGACCGAGGCGCCGCCGTCTGCCGCGGAGGCCGCGCCGCACCTCACCGTCATCGTCCAGCGGCGCGAGGCAGGCGAGATCGCCGCGCTGCTTCCGTGGCTCCACGTACCCGAGGGCACGATGCCCCCATCCAAAGAGGACCTGCAATGAGCGGCTTCGACCTCCTGATCGCCAACGGCACCATCGTCGATCCCGTCGGCGGGATCGCTTCGGGCGACATCGCCATCATCGACGGCCGCATCGCCGCGCGCCTCGTCCCCGGCAGCGGAGTGACTGCGCGCGAAACGATCGACGCCTCGGGGCTCCACGTCTTCCCCGGCCTCATCGACACCCACGTCCACTTCGGCTTCGGCGAGCCGATCACCGAATACACCACCGAAACGCAGCACGCGGCCATTGGCGGCTTCACGTCGATCCTTGGCTATTTTCTGTCGAGCGATGGCTACGGCGATATCTTCGACGCTGAACATGCCCATGCCCGCGAGCGGTCGCACATCGATTTCGGCTTCCACTTCTCCGTGGCCAGCGAGCGCCACGTCGAGGAAATGGAACGCTACGTCGCCGATTACGGCGTGACGTCGTTCAAGTATTTCATGAACTTCAAGGGCGAGGAAGGCCGCTATCTTGGCCTCGACGGGACCGACGACGGCTACTTCTACGCGCTGCTGGAGAAGGCCGCGAGCCTTGGCGAAGTCACCATCGTCGTCCACACCGAGAACATCGAACTGGTCAACCGCTTCCGCCGCGCCAGCATCGCCGGGGGCGGCATGACGCTGAAGGACTGGAACCTCTCCAAGCCCGCGATCACCGAGGCGGAGAGCACCATCCGGGCGCTTTATCTGGCGGAAAAGCTGCGCGCGCGTATCTATATCCCGCATATCTCAACGCGCATGGCACTGGACGAGGTGCGCCGCTGGCGGGACCGCTACGACCGGGTGACGGTGGAGACCTGCCCGCACTACCTGACGCATGACTGGGACGCGGACATCGGCCCCATCGGCAAGGCGAACCCGCCGTTTCGCAGCCCGGACGACGTCGCGGCGCTATGGGAAGGGCTGGCCGACGGCGCCATCGACGTCGTCGCTTCGGACCACGTACCCCGCAAGCGCGCCACCAAGGAGAAGCCGGTGTGGCAGGCCTCGCAGGGTTTTCCCGGTACGGCGACGATCCTGCCGGTGCTGCTCGACCAGGGGTATCACAAGGGGCGCTTGTCGCTCGAGCGGATCGCGCAGTTGCTCACCAGCCGTCCGGCGGAGATATTTTCCATGAAGGGCAAGGGCAGCCTGGCCCCCGGTGCCGATGGGGACGTGACGCTGGTGGACCTTGAGCAGAGCCGCGTGGTCGATCCTGCGGCGCTGGCTTCGTATTCGGACTATAGCCTTTACGAAGGCTGGACCCTGCGGGGCTGGCCGGTGCGGGCGATCCTGCGCGGGGAGACGATCATGCAGGATGGCCGGGTCGTGGGCGCCGGGGGGTATGGGCGTTATCTGGAACGACGGGGGTGAGGGCTGGCCTAGGGAGGCCCACCTCTGTCCCTCCCGCGAGCGGGAGGGGATGAGAGAATAGCGCTAGGTTCCCCCTCCCGCTTGCGGGAGGGGCGCGAGACTTGGCGATTTATCGCCTAGTCGCAGCGGGGTGGGCCTCTCAGGCCTCACCCAACCCCAGTTCTTCCAGTTGATCCGCCCAGTCGCGGTGCCATTTCTGCACGAGAATCTCGTTCGCCCCGAATACGGCGCTGAACCCCTCCGGCGCGTTCGACAGGTTGCGGTAGGCTTCCTCCGAGACACTGTAGTCCTCCGTCCGCACGACATCCTCGATGAAGCCGTGGAGCACCTGCCAGTCCTCGTCCGGCTGCGGGCCGTCGGCGTGGCCGGGGCGATAGGTGGCCATGCGCGTCACCGTGCTGCCGGGCGTCTCGCCGGGATAGAGATGGTAGAAGCCGTAGAACATCTCCCCGTTCGGACCCGAGGAGACGTTGAGGTTGATGTTGGGAAAGATGAAGTAGTTGCCGCCGAAGTTTTCGTCCGGCCACTCCGTCTCCGGCGCGTCGGCGAGCGCGTACCAGTCCTTGCGCGGGAAGCCCATGCGGGCGTTGCGGTCGAACGGGGTCAGCGCCATGACGTTGGAGACGAGGCGCGGGGCCACCGTGGTCGCGTGCAGGGTCGCGAAATGGTAGCTTTCGCAGTAGGTGTCCCAGGCGCATTTCCAGTTGGTGCGCGTTTCCAGCCGGCTGCGGCGCATCGGCCGGGCGCGGCCGAGTTCGAGGTGCTCCAGTTCCGCCGCGAAAGGGCCGAGCCATTGCGCTACGTCGATCGGGCCGCCCTCCGGATCGGCGCGCACGAAGACCATGCCCGCCCATTCCGTTACCGGCAGCTCGACCAGCCCGCGCGCCGCGCGCTCCATGCCCGCGAAGCCCTCCGCGCCGGGCAGGCCGATCAGCTTGCCCTTGAGGTCGAAGGTCCAGCCGTGGAAGCGGCAGGTCATGCGCTTGCGGCTGTCGCATTCGGTCACGAGGCGCGCGGCACGGTGCGGGCACATATTGAGGAAAGCGCGTACCTGCCCTTCGCCGTCGCGCAGGATCACGATTTCGGGGCCGAGGGCATCGAACAGCAGCTTGTCGCCCGGCTCCGCCACGTCGAGCGAAAGGCAGGCCATGATCGGCAGCTTGCGGAAAGCCTCCCGTTCGCGCGCATGGCGCTCGGGATCGACGTAGGCGTGGGCGTCGATCTCCATGACGGTCTCGGCCAGGTCTGTCCGCCCGTCGCGCAGGCGCTCGACGAGGGCGCGGCGCAATGAGTTGTGGGAGTCCCGTCGGGCTGCAGAGGGGGCGAGAGAGGGATCGGCGGTCATCGGATCAGTGTCCCCGGTAACGGATGAAGGCGAGGAGGCTCAGCGCCTTGAGTACGGCCGGATAGACCGCGAAGCAGAGCACCAGCGTGGTGAGGGCGCCGGGCGTCTGCGGCACCGCGCCGCTGCCCTTGGCGCCGGCGAAACCGCCGAGGCTGAGCAGCACGCCGGTGATCGCCGGGCCGAGCGCGAAGGCGACTTTCTCCAGCGCGCTGAACACGCCGGAATAGACGCCCGCGCGGGATGCGCCGGTGGTCTCGCGGTCGTGCTGGATGGTGTCGGTCAGCATCGACAGCGCCATCAGCAGGTACATCGAGTTGAACAGGCCCCACAGGAACCCGCGCAGCGCCATCAGCACGATTCCCGGCGCGGGGATGCCGAGGTGTGCGGCGATCCAGCCGTTCTCGGTCGGCCCGGCGGTGATCCACGAGAGGCACAGCAGCGACCAGCCGAGCACCCCGGTGACGAACAGCGCGCGTTTGGAGAAGCGGCGGCTCAGCCAGACCGTCAGCGGCTGGGCGACCAGCACCGAAGCGGCGGCGAAGACGTTGACGATCGCCAGCGCGCCCGCATCGTGCAGGACGTAGAGGAAGAACAGGCCGAAGACGGTATAAGTCATGCCCTGCGCGGTCAGCGCGAAGAAGTAGGTGGTGGACAGGCTCACGAAGCTGCGGTTGCGCCACAAGGCGAGGATGTCGGCCTTGCCGGTCGCGCCTTCGGGGCGGGGCACGGTGATGAGGCGGGTGCGGCGCACGGTCGCCCAAGTGACGCCCATGCTCACCAGGCAGACGAGGCCGTAGAGCATCCCCATGCGGTTGAAGCCGTGCCAGCCGTCGCCCAGCCACTGCGCCACCGGCAGCGCATAGCCCGCGCCGATGGCGACGCCGACGGCCAGGAAGACGAGGCGATAGGCGAGGATCGTCGTGCGCTCGCGCGGGCTCTCGCTCATCTCGGACGCGACCGAGAGGTAGGGCACCGAGAACAGGCTGTAGGCGGTGGAGGCGAGCGCGAAGGCAAGCGACATGTAGGCTGCGCTGGCCAGCGGGGAGGCGAAGTCCGGCGCGCTGAACATCAGCACGAAAGCGAGGGCCGAAAGCAGCGCGCCCGCGCCGAGGAAGGGGGCGCGGCCCCAGCTGGTGGCACGCCGGTCCGACCAGCCGCCGACGAGGGGGTCGCAGAACACGATCCACGCCTTGGGGATCAGGATCGCGATGCCCGCCATCCACGCCGGGATGCCGAGCACGGTGATCATATAGATCGGCAGGATCAGCGCGGGGGTGTCGCGGAAGATCTGCGCCCCCACCGCCCCGCTGCCATAGCCGAGCCGGGTGGCAAGGCTGACGCGCGGAGTGCGTGCCGGGGGCGAGGTCATGGCGGCGTCGTAGGTCGCTTCGAGCATCAGCGTTCCTCTTGTGCGGCGATCATGGGTATCCCGCCTTCGTCATTGCGAGGGGCGCAGCCCCGCGGCAATTCAGCGGCGGCCCAGCGGTGGCGCAATTCGCCCTGGATTGCTTCGCTGCGCTCGCAATGACGGGGGTGGGGACCGTCATGGGTCAGGCCTTCCCCGGATAGGCGCTTGCCACCGAGCCGGTCGCGGGCTGGTGCAGGGCCTTGGGCATGGAGTATTCGAGCAGCCCCTCGTCGCCGTACTCGCGCCCGAAGCCGCTCGGTCCCGAGCCGCCGAACGGCAGGTCGAACGAGAAGCCGCTGCGGTTGTGCGCGTTGACGAGGCACAGTCCGGCCGGCAGCGAGGCCGCGAGGTCCCATGCCTGCTCGGCGTCGGATGACCAGACCGAGGCGCTGAGGCAGTCCCCGGTGGCGGCCCAGCGGCGCACATCGGCTTCGTCGCGCCAGGTGACCACGGGGACGATCGGGCCGAACTGCTCGTCGCGCACGAGTTCGGCGTTGTCGGTCAGGCCGGTGACAAGCTGGGGCGCCACGAAATAGCCCTGCTCCGGGTAGTCGGAGAAGTCGTTCAGGAGCGGCACGACCATGCCCCCGTCGCAGCGTGCCTGCGCCGCGACGCGGCTGATGCGGCCTTGCGCCTGCGCGCTGATGACCGGACCGATGTTGGTGCGCGGGTCGAGCGGGTCGCCCATGTACAGCAGGCGCCGCGCCGTCTCGACGTAGGCGTCCACGAAGTGCTCGGCCACGGCTTCGTGGACGTAGAGGCGCTTGGCCGCCATGCAGACCTGCCCGGCGTTGAGGAAGCTGGCCCAGACGAGCGCTTCCATGCGGGCGGTGGTCGGCGCGAAGTCCTCCAGCACGATCAGCGGGTCGTTGCCGCCCAGTTCCATCACGCTGGGGATGAAGCGGCGGCTGGCCTGTTCCAGCACTGCGCGGCCCACCGTGCCGCCGCCGGTGAAGGCGACTTTCGCCACTTCGGGCGCGCCGATCAGTGCCTCGCCGGTCTCGGCGCCGCCGTTGACGGCGCGCAGCAGGCCGGGCGGCAGGTGCGCGGCGATCATGGCGACGATGGCGCTCAAGGTCAGCGGCGCGAAGGGGGAGGGCTTCACGAGCACCGCGTTGCCCGAGAGCAGGGCGGGCGCGATCTTGGTCATGGCGAGGATGATCGGCGCGTTCCACGGCACGATCGCCGCGATGACGCCATATGGCGCGCGCCGCACCACGCGCCGCCCCGGTCCTTCGCCGCGAACGTCGTCGGCAAGGAGACGGCGGGCGCGGCCCTCCATGTCGGCGGCGAAGGCCAGCGCGAAGCGGATTTCCCCGGCGCATTCGCCCACCGGCTTCCCCATCTCGCTCGCCATCGTGCGGGCGAGGGCGTCGATGCCCTCCACCGCGCCGAAGGCCATGCGCAGCGTGTCCGCGCGCGTCTCGAAGTCGAGCGCGGCCCATTCCCTCTGTGCGGCCGCTGCGGCAGAGGCGGCCGCGAGGACGTCGGCGGGACTGTCGCGGCGGATGCGCCCGGCCAGTTCGTCAGGCCGGGCGGGGTTCTCGCGCAGCAGCCACTTGCCCTGCGCGTCCGCCATGCTCGACGCGGCGAAGTCCCCCAGCTTCGGATGGCCGGTCTGCGAATGCGGGGCCAAGACCGTCAGCCTTCCTTGAGGAAGCGGACGCAGGCTTCGGTCCACTCCTCCGGGAACTCCTCTATGGTGTCGAGCGTGCCGCCCTCGATCCGGTAGTCGGGCACCTTGCCTTCCAGGAAGTGCAGGCACTTCATGATGCCCGGCGCAGAGAGGTCCTTGTCGCCCCAGACGATGAAGCCCGGCACCGTCACGTCGAAGCGCAACTGCTTGAGCGTGTCGAGCTTGCTGGCCGCGTAATACGATGCCTGCGCGTTCTCCCCGGCGGTGAGGGCGGCGACGTAGAGCTTCTCGAATGCCTTGAGGTTGTTCACCGGCGAGACGTTCTTCCAGCGCAGCTGCCACAGGCGGGTCAGGTGGCTGCCGTCCTCCTCGGCGATGGTCGCGGGCGCGCGCATCGGCACCACGCCCTCGTCGGGGTGGAGCAGCACCGGGCCGGAGAGGACGAACTTCTTGACGCGCTCCGGGTACTGCGCCGCCAGCTGGGTGGCGAAGTAGGCGCCGGTATGGACGCCGATCACCGAGATCGGATCGGTCAGCCCCATGTCGTCGAGGAATTCGACGATGGTGCGCGCATATTCCTCGGGCTCGACGAGGCGGCCGGGCAGGTCGGACATGCCGTAGCCGATGGTGTCCATGCAGATCGCGCGGAAGTGTTCGCCCAGCATCGGCAGCACGGTGTCGAACATGCCGCTCGACTGCGGGGCCTGGTGGAGACACAGGACCGGTTCGCCCTCGCCATGCTCGCGGTAGTGGAGCTGGCCGAGGAAGCAGCTGGAATAGCCGCGCTTGAAGTTGACGGGCGCGGTATCGATGGTCGGGATCATGACGGCTCCTGCTGGCTGGCCTCGGGCGCGAGCGGCAGCTCGGCGAGGCTTCGGAAGATGGTGGAGACGAAGGCGGCGCGGCTTTCGCGCATCGCGGCGGTTTCGTCGGGGGTGAAGGTGAAGCTCTCGATCGCCTCGGGACTGACCGCACCCTGTGCGGCAAGCACGCCTTCCAGAACGGCGTTGCGGCGCTTGAGCACCCAGACTTGCGCCGCCATTTCGAGCATGACGTCCATCATCGCGTCGAGGCGGCGGTCGCCGAGGAAGGGGCGGCCGTCGGCAAGGCCCTCGCTCTTGTCCAGCCAGCGGCGCAGGTCGGCGACTTCGTCGGGTGTCATGCGGTTTTCCTGCAGACGCGGATCTGCAGCGCTCCGGTAGAGGTGGCGGCAGGGCGGTAGTCGGGATCGACGTCGCCGAAGTGCGCTTTCAGCAGCGCGGTGAAGTCGGAATGGACGAAGGCGGGGGCGTAGGGCTCGCCGTTGTACCAGCTGTCGAACAGGCGCATGCAGTGGCGGCCGCTGAGTTCTTCGGCCGCGATGTGCGGGAAGTCGATGATGGTGAAGGTGCCGCCCGGCTTCAGGATGCGCGCGGCCTCTTTCACGACGCCTTCGGCCACTTCGGGCGGCAGTTCGTGGAACAGGATCATCGCCAGCGCCGCGTCGACGCTGTTGTCGGCGAAATCGAGCGCGGCGGCGTCGCCTTGCGTGAAGTGGACCTCGATCCCCAGCTCCCGTGCCCGGGCATGGCCGTAGCGCAGCATCGGCGCGGCAAGGTCGATGCCGTGGACCTCGGCTTCGGGGAAGCGCAGCTTGAAGGCGGTGGTGGACTGGCCGACGCCGCAGCCGAGGTCGACGATGCGCTGCGGAGAGCCGTCGATCGGGCACCAGGCGGCCATGACGTTGTGCAGGCGGTCGTCGTCGTTGCCGCCGGTGAAGAATACCTTGGAGCCGTAGTGGAACACGAGATCCGGCGAGCGCGTCGTCGTGGTAGTTGCCCGGCTGCAGGTGGATGTCCTGCGCCCGGAAGTATTCGGGATAGGCGAAGTCCGGGTCGATGCGCAGCAGGTGGGGGCGGCGGCCTCGGCCTGCTTCAGCCAGTCCTCCAGTTCGCCCGCGATGCGGCGGTAGGTGTCGCCGGTGCCGCGCCACATCATCGTCTGGGTCGAGCGCATCATCCGCCGCGCCATCTGCGCGGCGGGCACGTGGTCGAGCGCGGTGAACAGGTCCTGCACGCGCGGCCGGGGCGACCGGGTCGCCATCCGGGCGCCGATCGCATCGCCCGACTGGACGAGGCGCGGCACCATGCGCGAGAGGTTGAAGGCGCGCATTCCCTCGACGAAATCGACGTAGCTCTCATCGTCGAGGCTGGCCGCGCCGCGCAGGGTGCCGATCGGCGGGCGGCTCACGCCGGGACGCTTTCGCGCAGCGCCAGGATCGCGCCGTAGAGTTCCGGGCGCGTGTCCATGATGAGGTCGGTCGCGCCCATCAGCCGCTTGTCGCGGTTGGGGGCGAGGTCGACCTCCACGGTGAACGCGCCGGTGAGCGAGGGCGCTATGTGGCGGTCCGGCGCGTTGACTTCCTTGGTCTGCGGGAAGCGGTATTCCGGCGGGGTCGTGCAGACGGTGCCGGGCTTCGCGCAAAGGCTGTCGGCGCGCCCCGCACTGACGATGGTGACGTGGTTCTCCGCCGAACGCGCGGTGAGCATGAGTTCGTGGTGCCAGTCCTCGCGCCATGTCGCGGGACAGGCGATGAGGTCCGCGCCCTTGCGGGCGAGCACGCGGGCAGCCTCGGGGAACAGCAGGTCCTCGCCCAGCAGCAGGCCGAGGCGGCCGAACGGGAGGTCGAAGACCGGCAGATCGTCACCCAGCGCCATGTCGTTCGAGCCGGGGTCGGCATGGATCTGGCGGTATTCGCCGATCACGCCTTCGGGGCCGAATAGGACGGCGCGGTTGACGCGCTTGCCATGCTCGCGCCCCGGCAGTCCGGCGACGAGGTAGGTGCCTGCTGCGGCAGCGGCTTCGACGAGGGCTGCGGTCGCTTCGTCGAGGCGGCTGTCGTCGCCCAGGGCCCACGCGAAGAATTCGGGGAGCACTGCCAGTCCGGCCGGGGCCGAGGCGATCATCGTGACCGCCTGCGCCAGCCGTTCATCGAAGGTCGCGCCATCCGGCACGATGGTCGTCAGCGCGGCTTTCCCCGCCGGTGCGCGGTCTTCGGCGAGCGCCGCCAGCGCGGCGTTGTCCTCGCCCATCAGCGTGTAGAGTTCAGGCCGCCGCCGCGCCATGCGGTCTTCGCGTTCCAGCTTCGACAGGTCTATGTCGGCGAAGACCAGCCCGATGTCGTCATGCGTCGCGCGAACCAGCGCCGCGCCGTCCGGGCCGACCACCTGGCTTTCCCCTGCGCCCTTCACGAAGTCGCGGGTCATGCCTGCGGCGTCGATCAGGTCCTGCAGGTCCTGCCCCTTGACCATGTCCCCCACCCGGTTGGCGGAGATCATGAAGTAGCCGTTCTCGGCCGCGCGCGCCGGGATGTGCAGGTTCGCCTCGTCCACCCCGTTCGAACAGAGCGAGTTCAGTACGATGTCCGCCCCCAGGCACGCCATCGTGCGCGAGGTTTCCGGCACCAGCCCGTCCATGCAGGATATCATGCCGATGCGCCCGATTTCGGTGTCGTAGACGCGCCCGTCCTCGTCCGAGGGGAAGAACGCGTCGCGCTCGATCCACATCAGCACCTGCTTCTTGTTGGAGCCGATGTATTCGCCGTCCGGCCCGATCAGGTGGTTGACCATCCACGCCTTGGGGAATGGACCGCGCACGGCGGCGTTGAAGCCGATGAACAGGCCATGTTCGCGCGCCTTGGCACGGATCGCCGAGACCAGCGGACCTTCGAGGGTAACGGCCTCGCGCCATGCGTGTTCGCGGTCGGTGTAGGAGGTGGGGTAGTTGCAGCACTCCTGGAAGTGCACCAGCCTGGCCCCGCCCGCCGCCACCTCGTCGGCAAGGCGAAGGATGTCGGCAAGGACGCGGTCGGTGTCCTTGCCGGTTTCGAACTGTGCTGTAGCTACCCGTAGCATCGTGCGCGCCTTTCGGATCAGAAGTCGAATTCGAGGGTGTCGCCGAAGCTCTTCTGGTCGAATTCGGCCAGTTCGTAGGTCACGCCCTTGGCATGGCCGATCACGCGGGCGCAGATGCGGTCCTGCCCGGTGGTCCAGACCTCGATGTCGGCGTCGATCGCGCCGGTGTGCCAGAGGTAGTGGTCGCAGACGAACTTGCCGGCGGGGACTTCGATCTCCTCCTCGCCGATGTACTCGATGGCCAGCGTCACTTCCTTGCCGTGCGTCATCTGGCCGCCGTTCCAGGTGGCCGAGGTGGTGAGGATGCGCACGTGCTGCGTGCCTTCGACCGCGCGGTCGCACTGGGTGAATTTCCAGCCCTCGACGACGGTGGGGTGGTAGCCGAGGACGAGGTCGGCGCCGCCGGGAAGCTGGGCCTGCTCGATCGGGCTGCCGTCGGGCGCGATGAGGAGCGACGTCACCTCGTCACCGACCACGCGGCGCACCAGAACGCCCTGGAACTCGCTGCCGACGAACAGGCGGAGGTGCCCGTCCATCGGCATGAATTCGGTGTTCACGGTCTGGGTGACGTGGCGCACCAGCGAGGTGCCGGGGAAGCGCGTCATCGACTGCGCGGTATGGGTGCCGTCGGGGTTGGTGGAGACGATGAAGTTCTCCCACTCGACCCACTTGGAGCGGTCGTCGCTGGGGCCCATCACGTAGCTGCCGGTGGTACGGGTAAGCGGCATTCGATCTACCTCTCTGTCGATCCGGATGGACGGCCCGAATGGTTGGGGCTGCATCCATTTGCGGTTGTCGACGTCGAGGCTGCCTCACACCGGGCGCGCGGCAAATCGAGGCTGGTGCCTCTGGCCACCAATCGAGGATTTATCGGCTGGTGGGGAATCGCGGTATTAACTGTTGCCGTGTCAGAGCGGCGTCGCGGTCACCACCATGCGGCCCAGGAACACCGGCTTTTCGGCGCCGATGACCGGCGCGCCGGGCGGCACGGCCATGGCGGCCACGCTGGTCAGGATGGCCGAGGATACGGCAAGGGCTGCGAAGGCGGGGAGCAGGCGGGTCATCTGGCGGCGTCCATCGTCGGTTTTCGATGAGGCCGGTATGACGGCGCGGTGTCGCAGGACTTTGCCACGCCTGCATCAAGCTGTCCGAAAGTGTATTGAGCGGTAATCTCAACAAGACCTTGGAGCCACGCGGATCGGCCTGGCGCTGCAATCGTTCCGCAGTGTGACCAGGCTTCTCCACCTGCCGATCAGTCGGGGGCACAACCCTGTCATTGCAGCCCCCGCGATGCTTGCTAGATACCAATCTAACGGAGATTGGGTTCATGACTTATCGCCTGGGGGTGGACGTCGGTGGGACGTTTACCGACCTTTTGCTGCTCGATCAGAAGAACGGCTCGTTCTGGCGCCACAAGACGCCTTCCACCCCGCATGACAGCTCGGAAGGCATCCTGAACGGCCTCGGCGCGATCTGCGAGAAGGCGGGAATCACGCCTGCGGACATCGAGTACTTCCTCCACGGCACGACCGTCGCGACCAACGCGGTGCTCGAAGGCAAGGGCTCGCGCGTCGGCCTCGTCGTCACCGAGGGCTATGGCCAGGTCATGCAGATCGCACGCTCGTTCGTGCCCGGCGGTCTCGCCGGCTGGATCGTGTGGCCCAAGCCCGAGCCGCTCGCCGCGCTCGAGGACACCGTGGAGATCGCCGGGCGCATGGATGCGCAAGGGCGCGAGATCCGCCCGATCGACGAAGCCGGTATCCGCGCCGCGCTGGAGAAGCTGAAGGCGCAGGGCGTCGAGGCGCTGACGGTCAGCCTGATGAACGGCTACCTCAACGGCGCGCACGAGAAGCGCGTGGCGCAGCTGGCGGCCGAGATCATGCCCGACGTGCCGATCTCGCTCAGCCACCTCGTCCTGCCCGAGATGCAGGAATACGAGCGCACCCTCACCACCGTCGCCAACGCGGCGGTGCGCCCGGTCGTGGGCAAGTACGTGCGCAACCTGCGCGACAACCTGCGCTCCGGCGGCATGGCGGGCTCGCTCTCGCTGCTGCGCTCCGATGGCGGCCTGATGTCCTCCGAGAAGTCGGAGGAGCATCCGGTCGCGCTGCTGATGTCCGGTCCCGCAGGCGGCGTCACGGGCGCGCTGTGGGTCGGCAAGAACTCCGGCATCCGCAACATCCTGACGCTCGACGTCGGGGGTACTTCCACCGACGTGGCGCTGATCGAGAACCTTGAGGCGCGCCGCGTTCGCACCACCGAAGTCGGCCACCTCTCGGTCCGCGCCTCGGCGCTGGACGTGAAGACGGTGGGCGCGGGCGGCGGTTCGATCGCCTACGTGCCCGAACTGACCGGCGCACTGCGCGTAGGTCCGCAGTCGGCGGGCGCGGTTCCGGGTCCGGTGGCCTATGGCAAGGGCGGCACCCTGCCGACCGTGACCGACGCCAACGTGGTGCTCGGCTACCTGCCCGAGAACCTGCTGGGCGGCACCTTCAAGCTCGACCGCGAAGGCGCCAAGGCGGCGGTGCAGACCATCGCCGACAAGCTGGGCATCGGCCTGATGGAAGCGGCGCGCGGCATCATCGACATCGTCAACGAGAACATGTTCGGCGCGCTGCGCATGATCTCGGTGCAGCAGGGCTACGATCCGCGTCACTTCGCGGTGATGGGCTTTGGCGGCGCCGGTCCGCTCCACGTCAATGCCGTGGCCAAGCTGATGGGTTCGTGGCCGGCGGTCTCGCCCGTCTCGCCGGGCGTGCTCTGCGCGCTGGGCGATGCCACCACGCGGATGCGCACCGAGACGGCGCGCTCGTTCTCCAAGCGCTTTTCGGAGACCGAGGAAGCCGAGGTGATCACGCTGCTGGAAGAGATGGCCGCGCAGACCACCCGGGAACTGACCGCCGAAGGCATCGCCGATGCCGACGTCACCGTGCAGTTCGAACTCGACGTGCGCTATGAAGGTCAGGCCTTCGAAGTGCCGCTCTCGATCAGCCCCGACGTGCTCAAGGCCGATGGCCTGGCGGGCGTCAAGGCGCGCTTCGATGCCGAGCACGAGCGCCTGTTCACGTTCAACATGGACACCGAGCATGAGCTGGTGAACCTGCGCGCCGTGGCGCTCGGGCCGCTGCTCGAACTCGAGGCGCTGCGCCTGCCCGAAGGCAACGGCGATCCGATCGAGGCCAAGGTGCGCGACCACGAACTGTGGTTCAACGGCGCCATGGCCCCGGCCGCGATCTACGACCGCGCCAAGCTGCGCGCCGGAGACGTGATCAAGGGCCCGGCGATCGTCACCGAGATGGACTCGACCACGCTCATCGAAGGCGACTGCGTCGGCACCGTCGATGCCGTCGGCAACATCCTGATCAACCTGGCCTGAGGGGAGAGAACCAATGCCCGCACGTATCATCCAGGCTAACGAAACGCCCTTCAACAAGGTCGACATCGACCCCGTCACCCTCGAAGTCATCGAGAACGCGCTGCGCAACGCCCGCGTCGAGATGGACGCGACGCTGGTGCGCACCGCCATGTCGCCCGGCATCCGCGAGCAGGGCGACGCCTTCCCGCTGATCGCCGACCATCAGGGCCGCATGATCGTGGGCCAGTTCGGCTCGTACATCGGCCCGTTCCTCGACGGCTTCGACGGCACCGTGGAAGACGGCGACATGATCTTCCTGTCCGACCCCTACTCGGTCGGCGGCGCGATCAGCCACTGCAACGACTGGCTCGTGCTGCTGCCCGTGTTCAAGGACGGCCGCCTGATCGCCTATACCTCGATGTTCGGCCACCAGAGCGACATCGGCGGCATGGTGCCCGGATCGATGCCAATCCACGCCACCGAGATCTTCCAGGAAGGCGTGCGCATCCCGCCCGTCAAGATCTGGAAGAAGGGCGAATACAACGAGGACCTGATCAAGCTGGTCATGCACCAGTCGCGCACCCCGGCGTGGTGCAAGGCGGACCTCAACGCGCTGATCGCCTCGTGCCGCGTCGCCGCGCACCGCGTGGTCGAAATGGCGACGCGCTTCGGCGACGACGTCTTCGTCTCGGCGACCGACCTGCTGCTCGACCGCAACTTCCGCGCGATGCAGCAACTGATCGCCAGTTCGATCGGCGAGGAGAAGGTCTCGTTCGAGGACTACATCTGCGACGACGGCATGGGTTTCGGCCCATACAAGATCAAGTGCACGATGTGGCGCGAGAACGGGCGCGTCGTCCTCGACTTCGACGGCACCGATCCGCAGAGCCAGGCCTCGATCAACATGTTCCTGAACGAGAACATGATGCGCATGTTCTTCGGCATCTACATGATCATGGTCTTCGATCCGCAGATCCTGTTCAACGACGGGTACTATCCGCTGATCGACGTACGCATTCCGGAAGGCTCGCTGCTCAAGCCGAAATTCCCGGCCGCGCTTTCGGGCCGCACCCACGTGCTGGGCCGCCTGTTCGACATCCTGGGCGGCCTGCTGGGCCAGAAGACCCCGGAATTCCTCAACGCTGCCGGTTTCTCGTCGAGCCCGCACCTGTTCTATGCAGGCACCGACAAGGCCGGAAAGTGGTTCCAGCTGTTCCAGATCGGCTTCGGCGGCATTCCCGGCCGTCCGCTGGGCGACGGGCCGGACGGGCACTCGCTGTTCCCAGGCTTCACCAACGTGCCCAACGAGTTCCTGGAGCGCTACTTCCCGCTCGTCATCGAAAAGTACGAGACGGTGCCGGACTCCGGCGGTGCGGGCCTGCACCGTGGCGGCAACGGCATCAACATGGTCTACCGCTTCCTCGAGCCGGGCGTGATCGCCATCCACGACGACCGCTGGTTCGTGCCGCCCTGGGGCGTCAACGGCGGCCACCCGGGCAAGCGCGCGCGCAAGCTGCTGGTGAAGGCCGACGGCACCGAGATCGTCGTCGGCAACAAGCTGGAGGACTACCCGGTCGAGGCCGGTGACGTGCTGCACTTCATCACCTGGGGCGGCGGCGGCTGGGGCGACCCGCTGGACCGTGACCCGGCGCTGGTGCTGAAGGAAATCGGCCAGGGCCTCGTCACCGGCGAGGGCGCGAAGGACTACGGCGTCGTCATCACGGACGGCGCGGTCGATGAAGCCGCCACCACGGCGCTGCGCGAGAAGCTGCGTACCGAGCGCGGTGCAATCGGCGTGTTCGACTTCGGCCCCGACATCGAGACGCTGCGCGCGAACTGCCTCGCCGAAACCGGCTTGCCTGCGCCGACCGCGCCGAAGTGGGCCACCGTGGAATTCGCGGAGGCCGCCGAGTGAGCGACCTTCTCGACGACTACAACCGTGGCGGCTTCGGCGGGGCTCTGCAGCCCGGCAAGAAGCCGGCGCTGTTGCTGGTGGACGTGGTCGTGGCGTATCTCACGCCCGGTCAGCCCCTCTACTCGCCGCGCTTCGAGACGGCTCTCGCCTCTTGCGAGCGTCTGACCGCAGCGGCGCGGGAAGCGGGCGTGCCGGTGATCTTCACCAACGTCGTCTACCGCGCAGGCGGCAAGGACGGCGGGCTGTTCTACCAGAAGGTGCCGGCGCTGGAGGCTTTCCTGGAGGGCTCGCCGCTCGGCGCCTTCCCGGACACGCTGCAGCCGCGCGCCGACGAAGTGGTGGTGACCAAGCAGTACGCCTCGGCGTTCTTCGGCACCTCGCTGGCGGCCACGCTGACCAGCATGGGCGTGGACAGCCTGTTCATCACCGGCTTCTCCACTTCGGGCTGCGTGCGCGCCTCGGCGCTGGACGCGCTGCAGAACGGCTTCGTGCCGCTGGTGGTGGCGGATGCCTGCGGCGACCGCGACGAGCGGCCGCACGAGGCGAACCTGTTCGACCTGTCGAAGAAGTATGCCGAAGTGCTCAGCGAGGAGCAGGCCATCGCCCTGATGGGGTGAGGTTTCTTGCGAATACGAGATGAAGGGGAGGCACGGCGCAGGCTGTGCCTCCCTTTTTCATGCGCCGACGCTGGGGGATCAGCGCCGGGCATGGCAGGCGCCACTCCTTCGTCATTGCGAGCGTAGCGAAGCAATCCAGGGAGTATGAAACCGCTCTGGATTCTTCGCTACGCTCGCAATGACGAAGGTGGGTGGTCGATGGCGATTACCGGGTTCTACCAATTCCGGAAGTCCGCTCCACCGAGCGCAGTTCGGGGAGGAAACAAAAAAGGCCGGGGTTTCCCCCGGCCTTTCCTTGTGTCGCATCAGCGTCGGATCAGAACTTGATCTTAGCCTGCACGCCAGCGGTACGCAGGTCGCCGAGACCCAGCATCAGCGCCGACGTCCGCGCCGCATAAACGAAGCCCGGTGACAGCGTGTAGTTGTCAGAGATCGTCAGGGGCGTCTTGTTGTTGAAGATGTTGTTCACGAATGCCTCGAGCGAGAGGTTGCCCCGCGTGATGCCTGCGCGTGCGTTGAACAGGTGCAGGTCCGGCGTGCGAGCAAGGTTCGCCTCGTTCGACCATACGCCCGACTTGAAATTCCAGTCGCCGCGCACGAACCAGCTGCCCTTGTCCCAGCCCGAAATCTCGGTGCCGACCTGGACGCCGACGTTGGCCGAATACTTCGAGGTGTTCTTCATCTCCTTGCCGGAATAGTCGTAGATTCCGGTCAGGGCGCTAACCGTGGAGCTGGCGAAGGCCTTGATGTCCGAGTCGTTGATCGCACCGGCGGCGTCGATGGTCAGGAACTCGGTCGGGCGCCAGGACGCTTCACCCTCGATACCGCGCAGGTTCACCGAACCCGCGTTCATCGATGCGGTGACGAAGCTGTAGCCGGTGGGCTGCGTGGCGTCGGGCGCGACGATGATGGTCGAGTTGATCTGGTTGCGCCACTGGGCGTAGTAGGCCGCGAAGGTGTAGCGCAGGGTCGATCCGATGCGACCCTTCAGACCGATCTCGTAGTTGGTGATCTTCTCGGGCTCGATGGCGAGCTGGCCACCGGCAGCGGCAGCGGCATCCTGCACGCTTTCGACCTGCGACAGGATGTTGGTGTTGAACTGCGCCGGGTTCACGCCCTTGGCCCACGATGCATAGACCATTGTGTCGGGAGTGATCTGCCAGTTGACGATGGCGCGCGGGGTGAAGTTCTTGTACTTCGCGCTCGCGAGCACGGTGCCGCCGGTGTAGAAGCCAGCCGGGATGAACGCGCTCGATGCGACGTTCACGCCGGAGGGGCGGGCGAACGCCTGCAGCTGGTCGATCTGGTAGCGGCCTTCGAAGCTGGCCGAGATCGTGTCGGTCACGTCGTAGGTCAGGCCGAAGAACAGGCCCGTGGTCTTGTTCCGGCTGAGACCGCCGGGCGAGAGGCTGGACGCGGTCAGCGCGCCGGTGCCGCCACCCAGGCCCTGCAGCTGGTCGGCGCTGAGGTAGCTGATGCCTGCGACGCCGCGGAACGGACCCGACACGTACTGCAGGCGGCCTTCGAGCGAGAAGTCGTCGATCTTGCGTTCGATCAGGTACGGATAGTTGAAGTATCCTTCGCCGAAGATTTCGGAAGCGTCGATCGTGCCGTTGCCGTTGTAGTCGTAGCCGCTGGGCAGGGCGCTGCCGTCGTAGCTGTCAAGGTCGATGAAGGTCGTCCAGACCTCACGGTTATATCCTGCAAGCGCCGAAGCGGTCAGCCCGTCGGTAACCTCCCAGTCGAGCGTCGCGTGGGCGTGCTTCGTGCGGCGCAGCAGGCCGTAGCCCTGCACGCCTTCCGAGGGATCGACGATGCGGTTGGTGCCGATGTTGAGGAACTGGCGCACGAAGTCGGTGTTGGTGACGTTCGCGGTGACCGGGTTCGCCATCGTCGGGATGGTGCCGCAGAAATAGGGGTTCTGCACCGCAGTGCCGGCCGGCAGGCCGGTAGTGGGGTTCAGAACGCCGCGGGTGTCGCCGGTGAGGACGCAGTTCGCCTGACCCTGGACGACGGTGCTGCCGTTCGGCGCCTTGACGTCGTAGGAATAGAGGCGGGTCTGGGCGGAGGGGCCGTCCTTGTCCTCGCTCAGCATGCCGAACAGCTTGATGGTGACGTTCGACGCGGGGGTGATGGCGAGCAGGAGCGAGGCGCTCTTGGTCTGCTGGTCGCCCAGCGTCACGCCGTCCTGGTTCTTCCACGAACCGTCCCTGGAATACTGCTCGCCGTTGATGCGGAACGAGAGGAGGTCGGGGATGATCGGACCTTCGATCGAGCCGCGCAGGCGCCAGTTGTTGCGCGTGCCGAGCATGCCGAGCACTTCGCCGCCCCAGTCGTTGCCGGGCATCTTGGTCACGACGTTGATCGCGCCCGCGAAAGTGTTGCGGCCGAAGTAGGCGCTCTGCGGACCCTTGATGATCTCGACGCGCTCCGGGTTGCTGATCGCGCTGACCTGCGAGGGCGAGGACACCGCGACGCCGTCGATGAACATCGAGGTCGTGGTGGCTAGCGTGGTCGACGGCGTCATGCCGCGCATGACGACCTGCTGGAACGAGCGGTCGGCGTGGCCGGACGAGCTGTTGTTGATGTTGATGCCCGGGGTCGAGGCGGCCATGTCGGTGACCGAGACGATGCCCTTGGCGTCGAGCGTTTCGGAGGTGATCGCGGTAACGGTGACCGGAACCTTGAGGATGTCTTCCCCGGTCTTGCGTGCGGTGACGATGATGTCGCCGCCGGTGTCCTGCGCCATCGCGGGAGCCGCGGTCAGGCTTGCTGCAATAGCAATGCCAGACAAGGTGGAGGCGAACTGGAGTTTATATTTGCCGGTCATTTCGTCCCTCAATGTTAAAGGCGTGCTTGCGACGCCAATTGTTGTCACGTTCCCTGCGTATCTGCGAATTTCACTGCCATTGGTTTTTGTAATGATACTATGCGCATTCTGCACTGACGTGCAGCATCGGAAGCGAGTAAGCTATTGGCCATCCCGTCGGCCCGATGGTGATAAAATTTCAATTTGCGATTCTGCGTGAATCAAGAAATTTTTATCGCCGTAAGAATTCCCTTAACTCGCGCTCTATTGAAGAGGCTCGTGCCCTTTGTTCGCCTGTCGGATGCAACGGCGTCCGACAGGCGCATTCATCACCGCACAGCGACTTTCGCGAGCCAGGCTTCGAGGTCGCGGGTGAACTTCTGCGGCTTTTCCCACATCGGAAAATGGCCGAGGTCGGGGTATTGGATCAGCGTCACCGGCGCGTTGGTGAAGCGCTTCACGGAGGCATCGGCGCTTTGCGAGATCACGTCGTCGTAGCTGCACCACTGCAGCAGCACCGGCACGTGGACGGTTTCGGCCACGGCGCCGACGTCCGACGTCTTGAACGCCTTGACGTTCGCCTGGATGTATTGCGCCTGCCGGTCGAGCGCGCCGGGCAGGTTGTTCATCTCGGTGATCTGGTCGACCATGCGGTCGGTCGGCTGGAAGCCGGGCGGGGTGGTATCCTCCAGCATGGCGCGCCAGAACCAGTGCGGGCGCCAGTTCGGCAGCACCGCCTTGAATACCGGCAAGCTCCAGCTCAGGCGCCAGTTGACCTTGCGGGTCTGGCTGGGGCGCTCCAGCGGCAGCATGGAGAACGCCATCGCCGTCACGTGGCCGGGATAGGCGCGGTTGTATTCCAGCCCGACGTTGGAGCCGTTCGACGTCGCGACAAGCGCGAACTTGTCGTAGCCGAGCTTCGTCAGCAGCCCGTTCATGAGTTCGGCCGAACGCGGCGTCGAATAGACCCCGGAAGGATCGGGCGCGGTCAGGCCGTAAGGCGACCAGTCGAAGCGCACGACGCGGTACTTGTCCTTGAGGATCGCGGCGACGTCGTCCCACTCGTGCAGGTTGACGATCGAGCCGTGGAGCAGGACGATCACCGGGGCGCCGACCGGGCCTTCCTCGCGCACATGCAGGCGCACGCCGTCGATGGTGACGAAGCGCGAGGGGCCGTCGGCCCAGCGCTTTTCCAGCTGCGCACGGTCGGTCTCGCCCGCTCCGGCGCGCAAGGCCAGAACGGTGCCGCCGCCGACGAGGACGACTGCGCCCAGCGTGGCGAGTGCGATGCGGCCGATCTTCATGCCGTCACCGCTTCGCGCGCGGGCAGGCCCAGCGTTTCGCGCAGGGTGGCGCCGGGATAGTCGGTGCGCAGGCGGCCGCGCGCCTGCAGGATCGGCACGACCTGACCGACGAAGTCTTCAAGACCCCCGGCATGTAGCTGGGCTGCAGGGTGAAGCCGTCGCAGGCGCCCGCGTCGCGCCACTCGATCATCATGTCGGCCATCTGCTCGGGCGTGCCGATGAACACGTTGTGGCCGCGCGGGTGGCGCATGAAGTTGGCGGCGAACTCGCCCAGCGGCGTGCCCTTCTCGGCGCCCGGCACGATCGAGCGGGCGACGTCGCCCTGCGGCAGCAGGGTCTTCGCGAGAATCTCGTCGACCGGGATCTGGCCGAGCGGATCGAAGCCGGTCAGGTCGCAGCACAGCGATTCCGACAGATACTCGATCGCCAGCGCATCGTCGGCAAGGTCGAGGGTCGCGGTATGCTCGGCGCGGGCTTCCTCCTCGGTGCCGCCGAGCACGCAGGACAGGCCCGGCATGATACGCACGCCGTCAGGGCTGCGGCCGACGCCCGCCACGCGGCTGCGCAGGTCTGTGCGGAAATCGACACCCGCCTGGATCGTGGCGGCGGGGCAGAAGATCGCTTCGGCCGTGCGCGCGGCGAAGTCGCGGCCGTCGGGCGACTGGCCTGCCTGCACCAGCACCGGGCGGCCTTGCGGCAGTTCCGGCCCTTCGCGGTCCATTTCGGCCCACAGTTCGCAGGCGCGGGCGACGACTTCGACGGCGTTGCGATAGCGCGCGTCCTTGGGCGGCAGTTCGGTCTCGCCGAAGTTGGGCGCGGTGTCGGGGTGCGCGGTGGTGACGATGTTCCAGCCCGAACGGCCGCCGGTGATGCGCTCCATCGTGCCAAAGCGCTCGGCCAGCATCTCAGGGCTGTTGTATGTGGTGGAGACGGTGGCGACGAGGCCGATGTGCTTCGTCACCGCCGCCATCGCCGTCAGCAGCGTGACGGGATCGAGCGTCGGCATCGCAAGGCGTTCGGGGCGCGGCCACCGGCGCCGCGCGATTGCAGCTGGTCGCCGAAGACGATCGCGTCGAAGCGGCCCTGTTCGGCCAGCTGCGCGACGCGGGTGTAGTAGTCCATGTGGAACACGCCCTCGGGCCGGGCGCGCTCATGCTTCCAGCCGGTCGGGAAGAAGCCGATGCCCTGCAGGAAGGCCCAAAGATGAATCTGGTTTTGCATCATGCGATCTCCGGGATCACGGCGCCGCCGGGCTGGTTGGAGGCGGTGGAAGGGATGGGCAGGCCAAGCCGCGCGCGCAGGTCTCCGGCCGGGCGAGGTGCCAGCAGGGAGGCAAGACGCGCGCCGATCTGCGGCAGCTGCGTCAGGGCATCGTTCAGGGTGAAGTGTGCGCCGTCGATCTCGCGCGCCTCGAAGCGTTCGGCCAGCATCGCGGCGTCGGCATCGGCGCCGACCTTGATCAGCCGCTTGGTCGCCTGCGGGGCGGCGGTGCCGTCGGACACCAGCGCGATGTCTGCATCGTCGATGGCGATCGGATCGTCGCCGTCCACCACCAGCAGCGGATGGCCGAGTGGCGGGCGCATCGCGTTGACGGGACCTGCGACCTTGAAGAACGCGCCCTTGTAGTTCGATGCCTTGACCTTCGATGCGTCGAGGTAGCGGCCGCTTGTCTTGTCGAGGATCAGCGTGTCGCTGCCCCAGCCGTCCCACAACGCGCGGGCGGCGCCGACCATGTCTTCGGCCATGCCCTCGGGCGCGCCTTCGGGGACGACCGACCAGCCGGTGCGCCCGGCGGCGAGAAAGTCCACTGCCGACAGCGCGCGGGCGACGTGGAAGGGGTGCGCCTTCGATGCGGGCACGGTGGCGACCACGCCCAGCGTCGAGGTCATCGGTGCGGCCCAGGCGACGAGCACTTGCGCGTCGAACGGACGCTCGCCCGAACGGCCGAGCATGAGGAGGTCGAACCCGGCCGCTTCGGCGGCCTGCAGCACGGCGCGGGCATGGCCGGGTACGGCGAAGGCCGGTTCGGCCACGGAGGCGGAAAGGATGAAAGGTCTGGTCATACGATGATCACCGGGTCGTGGAGAGGATGGATGGGTTCGCAGCCGGTCTCGGTAATGCGCACGAGGTCTTCGCAGTGGGCCGAGCCGCCGATGCCGGTATCCAGCGTCGGGCAGTCGACCGAGAGGATCATGCCGGGCTCGATGACGATGTCGGGCTTGCGCCAGAAACCGCCGTGGACTTCGCCGGGCTCGTCGGTGTGGGCAAGGCCGACGCTATGCGGGCCGAAGCCGATCGCGGCCTCGTACCCGGCGGCGCGGATCGCGGTCTCGCCGATCGCGGTGATCTCGGAATAGCGCAGGCCCGGGCGCAGCTTCTCGCGCACGGCTTGCCAGCCGAAGGCGGCGGCCTCGGCGGCGCGGCGCGCCTCGCGCGTCGGCTCGCCGATGAAGACGGTGCGCGCGAAGTCGCCATGGTAGCCGAGGAACTGGCTGACCCCGTCGAGCATCAGCGTCTGCCCGTCCTCGACCTGAAGGCGCGAGAGGTCGGAGGAGACGCGGTCGACGTTGAGGAACAGCGCGGTGTTGCCGCGCGCCGCGCACTCCATGCGATAGAGCGCCTGAAGCTCGACGTGCGTGGCGCCCGCGCGGATGGCATGGCCGACCGCATTGAGCGCATCGACGTTGGAGCGCGCCGCGCGCGCCATCAGCGCATGTTCCAGCGGCGACTTCACGAGGCGGATCTCGCGCAGGATGTTGTCGGCCTGGACCATCGCGCCGGGATGGTCGTGACGCTCAGCGACTTCGGCGATGACGGTGTGGTCGAAGCCGATCCGGCCCTGCCAGAGTCCCAGGCCCTTCATGGCCGCGACGATCGCGCCGCCCGCGTCGCTGCGTGCGGTCATGGCGCCGCTGAGGGTCGCGCTGACGGCCGCCCGGTGCCGTTCGGTGCCGCTGAGTGCCGCTGAGTGCCGTTCCGGAAGGACAGTAGAGAAGGGCACTTCGAGCGCGGTCTCGTCGCCCTCGTCGCCCATGTGGGTATAGAGCCAGACGGCGACGTCGCTGCGGTTGCGCCCGTCCGCCCAGCTATAATGATGCAGGAAGCGGCTGGTCACGAGGCCCGGATTCTCCGGCCTTTCGCGCGCGATCAGGGCGAAAGTGCCCGGCGGCTGCCCGGCGCGGGTGCGTCCGATCTGCGGCCAGTGACCCAGCGCGTGAAACACGTTGATCGGGTCGCCCAGCACCAGCCCGGCCAGATCGTGCTGCTCCATGACGGCGAGCGCGCGCGCCAGGTTCATCGGCCCTTCGCGCTCGAGCGCCGCGAGTAACGCGCCATCGTCGGGGAGGAGTGTCGTGTCCATGCTGCAATATGAACACGACCGGGCGCGGTTCGCGCTCAGTGCTAAAGTTTTATTCGCTAGCCGATAAACTTTCTCTTCATGTCACGGCTTGGCGAGCGACTGGGATAGCCTGCCTCTCATGAACCCGACTGACAAGAACCCATTTGCGCAGATCGAGCGCGCTTTCGTGCGGCTCGACGAGGGCCAGCTTCACTTGCGACGCCTTCCGGCCGCAGAGCCGGGGCACACGCCGCTGCTGCTGTTCCACGCCTCGCCTGCCTCTTCTTGGTTCCTGCAGGACTTCATGCTCGCCCTGCGCGCGGCAGGCCGGCTGGGCGAGATCGTCGCGCCCGACACGCTGGGCAACGGCGATTCGCCGCCGCCCGCCCCGGCCGAGCCCGACATTGCCTACTTCGCCGATTCGATGGAACGGCTTTGCACCGCGCTCGGCTTCGACGCGGTGGACGCCTATGGCACCCACACCGGCGCGCGCATCGCCTGCGAGCTGGCGGCGGGCCATGAAGGCCGCGTGCGCCGCCTCGTCCTCGACGGCATCACCGAATACGAGGACGAACTGCGGGACGCCGTCGTCGCCAACTATGCACCTGTGGTGGAGCCCGACGAATACGGCCGCCATCTGATCTGGGCCTTCAACTTCTGCCGCGACCAGGCGCTGTTCTTCCCGCACTTCATGAAGGACGCCGAGCACCGCCTCGCCGTGCCGATGCCGCCGCCGCAGATCCTGCATCGGATCACGCTCGACGTGCTCAAGGCGCTGGATACCTACCCCAAACCCTATATCGCCGCGTTCCGCTACCGCGCGTTCGAGCGCATGGCGCGGATCGCCGCGCCGACGCTGCTGCTCAAGCCGGAAACCGAACTGGCCCTGCTCAACGCCTCGGTGAAGACCGCGCTCGGCCTGCTGGCCGATGGGCATGAGGCATCCACCGGCGGCTCGGCGCAGGCCAAGGCGGACGTGATCGCGCAATTCCTCGCAGCCGGAGCATGAAGATGGACGCTACCACCGCAGCGGGTGCGCACAAGCGCCTCGACATCGGCATCTGCCTCGGTTTCGGGGTGGGCACGGTCGGCGTGTCGATCATGCTCAACACCGTGACGACGTACTTCCCGGCGCTGATGTCCACCGTGCTCGGGCAGTCGCCGGAGATTGCGGGCTACCTGCTGATGGTCTCCAAGCTGGCCGACGCGGTGATCGACGTCGTGATCGGCAGCCTGTCCGACCGCGCCCGCACCCGCTGGGGCCGCCGCAAGCCATTCCTTGCCGCAGGGGCGCTGCTTTCGGCGGTGTCGTTCGTGATGCTGTTCGCGCCGCCGGTCATGGGGCAGGGCGCGCTGATGGTCTGGATGATCGCCGCGCTGGTGATCTATTCGACTGCGTATTCGCTGTTCAACGTGCCGTACATGGCGCTGCCCGCCGAGCTGACCGACGGCTTCCACGAACGCACCCGCCTGATCGGTTTCCGCACCGTGTTCGTCTCGATCGGCCAGCTGCTGGCGATGGCGGGCACTGCGTGGCTGATCCAGAGCGGCGGCGCGGGCCGCGCGGGCTTCGCGACGATGGGCCTCGTCATGGCGCTCATCATCGGCGGCGCCATGACTGCGACGGCGCTCTCGGTGCCGGTCCAGCACGGTAGGCAGCCCGCGACGGGCAAGCACTTGCCGGGCTTCGCGCAGATGCGCGCCATCGCCCGCAACCGGCCGTTCATGATGCTGCTGGGCGCGAAAGTCTTCCAGTTCCTTTCGTTCGCCTCGGTCGCATCGACGATGCTGCTCTACATGCTCAACGTCGTGGGCGTGGGCTATACCGGCCAGATCATCATGGCCGTGACGCAGAATGTCGTCACCGCGCTCGCCATGCCGCTGTGGGTGTGGAGCGGCAAGACGATCGGCAAGCGCCGCACGTACCTTTGCGGCGTGGTGATCTTCTGCCTGACCACGCTGAGCTGGCTGCTGGCCGACAACTCCATCACCACCGTCGGCATCATGGTGCGCGCGGTAGGCGGCGGGCTCGGTTCGGGCGCGATCATCCTCATGTCGATCTCGATGCTGGGCGACACGCAGGCCTATGACCGCGTGCTGACCGGCGAGGCGCGCGAGGGCCTGCTCTCCAGCGCCATCGCCGTGGTCGAGAAGGTCAGCTTCGCGCTCGGCGTTGCGGTGCTCGGCGTGTTTCTCCATGCGCTCGGCTACGTGCCGACGACGGGCGGCGCGATCGTGAAGCAGCCCGAGAGCGCGATGCTGGCGCTGAAGGTCGGCTTCGCGGTGATCCCATCGATCATGTTCACGATCAACGGGCTGTTCCTGTGGGCCTACGACCTCGACGAAGACAAGTTCGCCGCCGCGCGCCTGCGCAGCGAAGAGGGCTTCGGGAACACCGCGCTGTGATTGCACGCGCTTACACGACCTGCCGCTACGGCCAGATGCATTACCGCATCGCCGGAACGGCGGGGAGCGCGCGCCCGTCGTGCTGCTTCACCAGAACCCGTCATCGTCCTTCGAATACGAGCCGCTGATCGCCGCGCTCGCGGCCGATCGTCTGGTCGTGGCCTTCGATACGCCGGGCTACGGCATGTCGGATTCGCCGTCCGCGCCCCCGGGCATGGCGGGCTATGCGGCCGCCTTCTCCGATGCGCTCGATGCGCTGACGGAGGAAGGCGTGCTGGCGGGCAAGGTCGATCTTTACGGCTTCCACACCGGCTCGCTGTTGGCCTGCGAGCTTGCCATCGCCCGGCCGGACCGGGTCCGCGCCGTCGGCCTTACCGGCATCCCGATGTATGACGCCGAGGCCCTCGCCAAACGCCTCGCCGATGCCGAGAACTATCCTGCGCTCGACGAGGAGGGCACCGTCGTACGCGACCTGACGGCGGGCCTCTGGGCCTATGTCGTGGGCAAGCGCGACGCCCGCGTCCCGCTCGAAAAGGCGGCGCTGAACTTCGCCGACAAGGCGCGTGCGATGGACCGCTTCACCTGGGCCTATCGGGGCGTGTGGTCGTGGGACTTCGCCCGTCTCGAACAGGTCTCCCAGCCCGCGCTGCTGCTGCAGCCCGCCGAAGACCTCATGCACCTTTCACTCAAGGCGGCCGCGCGGCTGCCTTCCTGCCGAGTGGTTGAGCTTACCGACCTCGACCGCGACATTTTCGATATTGCACCGGAGCGACTAGCTGATGAATTGCGAGACTTCCTTGACCACCTCTGACCTTCCGCTTGCCGAAGTATCGCACTCGGTCCTCCACCCGGACTTCATCGTTCGCGAAGTGGCACGCCGCTACGCGCTGAAGGGCGACCTCACCTGCTTCCTGCTCTATCGCGGCATGAATGACGTCTACCTCGTGCAGGACGCCGAGGCGAAGTACGCCCTGCGCGTGTGGCGCAAGACCTACCGCGATGTCGACGACGTGTCCTATGAACTGGATTTCCTCGACTACCTGCGCCGCGCGGGCTTCCCCGCCTCGGTCGGTGTGCCGCAGCATGACGGCAAGCTCTACTTCAAGGTCATGTCGCCCGAGGGCGAGCGTGCGCTCGCGCTCTACGACTGGGCGCCGGGCGTGAAGTTCGGTGATCGGCTGTCCGAGGAAACCGCCTTCCGCATCGGCGCGGCCATGGCCGAGATGCACCTTCATGGTGATGCTTGGGTCGGCGAAGGTCACACGTTCTCGACCGAGACGGCCAAGGACTACAACATCTGCATGCCCGCGCTGATCGACTTCGTCTACGATCGCCCGGACGACCTGCGCGATTACCCGATCATCGCCGCCAACCTCGACAAGCGGCTGGACGAATACGCCGCTTCGGGCAAGGTTCCGCTCGGCGTGTGCCACCGCGACTTCCACCCGAGCAATGTCCACGTGGCGGAAGACGGCCAGATCACGCTTCTGGATTTCGACGCGGCGGGTGAGGATTTCCTCATGCAGGACGTGCAGAACTTCGTGTGGGGCAACCTCTTCTACGGCTTCGATCCCAAGATCGGCGAGGCTTTCGAGGCGGGCTATGAATCCGTGCGGCCCTTCACGCCCGAAGAGAAGGATGCGATTGAAGTGTTCCTGATGGCCAAGTGTCTGCGCCTTGTCGCAGGGATGGCGCATAGCTCGACGGCGGTGGGACGCGGCACGCTGCGCTTCCGCAATCTCGACTGGCTGGGCGACTACATCAAGACGCGCGCCCGCGCCGCCGGACTGCTCTGACGATGGCCGGCCCGCCAGCACTCGACCTGACTCCTCTCGATATGCCTGAGGTCTCCGCGACCGACGCTGTGCGGCCGAACACGCGCGGCGCCTGGACCATGGTGATCATGCTGTTCCTTGCGGGTATCCTGTCGGTGATCGACCGGGCCGCGCTGAACATCTTGGTCGACCCGGTCCGCGGCACGCTGGGCATCAGCGACGAGCAGATCGGGCTGCTGCAGGGCCTCGCCTTCGGGCTGTTCTATGCCTTCATGGGCATTCCCATGGGCCTTGCCGCGGACCGCATTTCGCGGCGCAACCTGATCGTCGCAGGCATCGGCCTGTGGAGCCTCGCGACGATCGGGAGCGGGCTGGCGCAGTCGTTCGGCTCGCTCTTCGCGGCGCGCCTGCTGGTCGGGCTGGGCGAGGCGGCGCTCGGTCCCGCCGCGATCTCGCTGATTGCGGACCTCTTCGCGCCTGCGCGGCGCGGGCGGCCGATCTCGGTCTACATGATGGGGCAGGGGCTGGCGAACGGCATCGCCATCTCGCTGACCAGCCTTATCCTCGCGGCGGCGGGAGCGGGGGCGTTCCTCGGCTTCCCGGTGCTGGGCGGGTTGGCGGCGTGGCGTACGGTGTTCGTGATCTTCGGTGCCTGCGGGCTCGTCATCGCGCTCGCCATGCTGCTGCTGACGCGCGAGCCGCCCCGGCAGGGCGATGCCCCCAAGGGCGCGGCGCAAGTGCCCGGCGCGGCGGAGGCGGCATACCTGTGGCGCAACCGCGGCGTGTTGCTGCCGCTCTATTTCGGTTTCGCGACCTGCTTCACCGTCGCTTACGGCGGCGCGTCGTGGGCGCCTTCGATGCTGCTGCGCGCCTATGGCGCCACGCCTGCCTATCTCGGTGCGTGGCTTGGCCCGTTGTCGATTCTGTTTTCGGCGATCGGGCCGTTGGTCGGCGGTACGCTGCTGGATCGTTCGATGCGTTCGGGCGATACCCTGGCGCGGTTCCGCATCCTGTCGGTCGCGCCGCTTTTCGCGCTGCCCTTCACGCTTTCGGTGCTGGCGCACGAGCTGCATTTCGCGACCGTGCTGGTCGCCTCGGCCAATGCGGTGTTCTCGGTCGTCGGCACGGTGATGTTCGCGACGCTGCAGTCGGTGGTGCCGCCGCGCATGCGGGGCAGTTCCATCGCGCTGACGCTGGTGCTCAACACCATCCTCGGCGCGAGCCTTGGCCCGCTCATGGTCGCCAGCGTGACCGAGCGCGTGTTCGGCGATCCGGCAAGCGTCGGCTGGTCGATCGCGCTGGTCTGCGTGCCGTTCCTGCTGCTGGGCACCGGGCTCTACGCCGTGGCCCTTCGCGCCATCCGCAAGGCACGGCTGCAGGGCGACAGTGAATGTGCGCGCCTGCTCGCAGGGGAAGCCCTTTAAGGAGATGACGATGCGCTGGGTATTCGGAGCCGCCATGCTGGCGATTACGTCCATGGCCGGCGCTCAGCCGCCCGAGGTGCCCTCCGACGCGCAGCTTCGCGAACGCTACGCCCTCCCGGCTTCGCACTTCGACACCATCGCCGGGGAGCCGTTGCACTACGTCGACGAAGGGCGCGGTCCGGCGATCCTGCTGCTGCATGGCTCCTATGCTAACTTGCGGCAGTGGGACGGCTGGGCGGCGAAGCTGAAGCGCCATTACCGGGTAATCCGCTTCGACCAGTCCCCGCTCGGCCTGTCCGGCCCGAACCCGCGCAACGACTATGAACTGAGCCAGCGCATTGCCGTGATCGACGCGCTGATGGACAAGCTCGGCGTGCGGCGCTTCGTCATCGCCGGCACCTCCAGCGCGGGTGTGCAGACCGCTGCCTACGCCGCCGCGCGGCCCGAGCGGGTCTCGGGCGTGATCCTCTCGAACATAGCCGCCGGGCCGCTCAAGATCGATTACGCGGCGATGCCGCAGGCGCTCAAGGATGCGGTGGCGCAGGACGCGAAGCATCCCGGCTGGCACGAGCCCGAATTCTGGCGCCAGATCATGCTGGCGAACATGCTCGACGCGAAGGCGGTCACGCCCGGGCTGGTGGCGCAGTGGACCGACCTCAACAACCGCGCGATGCGCGATCCGGCGACGACGGCGGGCGCGATGAAGGCGGCGACGGGTTCGCTGGCGTTCGCGCGCACCCCGGATGACTTGCGCGCGATCACCGTGCCGAGCCTGTTGCTGTGGTCTTCGGACGACCATGAAGTGCCGCTGGAGAAGGACGGGCGGCAGGCGCTCGACCTGCTCGGGGCGAAGGACAAGCGCCTCGAAGTGGTGGCGCAGTGCGGGCACATGATGCCGATGGACTGCCCCGCGCGCTCGGTGGACGCGGCGATGCCGTTCCTGAAGCGCGTGGCGGGGAAATGACGCTCCTCGTTCGTCATTGCGAGCGAAGCGAAGCAATCCAGGGCAGAGTCGCACCGCCCTGGATTGCTTCGCTTCGCTTGCAATGACGAGCCTTAGGGCTGACGGATACGGGATGAAGGGAGGGGCAATTACATCCCCTTTACCTCACTTCATCGCCGAACAGGCGTACCAGCTGCCGATCATCGCATGGCCCTGCGGGTGGCCTTCGGTGAAGAAGTCCTCGCGATCGGGCTTCAGGTAGGACGTGCCCTTGCGGTAGCCCACCAGCACCGTGTCACCCGCAAAACCGGCATCGACGGCGACCTTGTGCCAGTCGATCCGCGCCAGCGAGGTCATGAACGGTTCGTTGTTGTAGTGGCTCTCGAAGTCGCAGCGCATCTGGTCCCAGAGCGACAGGTGCTCGTGGCGCGGCGGCACGTCCACGTGGCACATCACGCCGCCGTCCCGCAGCAGGCGGTGGCACTCCCTGAATATCTGCCGCATGCCCTTGGCCGAAGTCTCGTGCATCACGGCAGACGAGCAGACGAGATCGAAGCTGCCGTCCGCGAAGTCGGTATGCTCGGCGTCCTGCTGGCTGAAGTGGATCGGCACGCCCATCGATTCCGCGCGGGCATGGCCATAGCGCAGCATCGGCGCGCCGACGTCGAGCGCGAAGATCTCCGCGTCCGGGAAAGCCTGCGCGATGGCGACGGTCGAATGGCCCACCGAGCAGCCGAGGTCGAGGATGCGCTTCGGCTTGAAGTCCGGGTAGAAGTCCTGAACGTGGCTGGCGAGGCTGTGCCCGCGCCCGTCGTTCTTCCATCCACCGTTGAGGTTGCGCAGGTACGTCGAGGCGAAGCGGTCGTAGAGCGCCCCGGCGCGAAAATCGTCCTGCGCGGTATCGACCACGTAGCTGCCCGGCATCCGGTGATGGTCGAAGGCGGCGATGTAACGCGGGATCTCAAGCTCCGGGTTCAGCCGCAGCGAGCCCTTGGGCTTGGCCACCTGCGCCTTCACCTTGCCTGCGAGTTCGTCGTACTGGCGGTCGATCGCGCCGTCCAGCGCCTGCCAGATGCGGTCCTGGTAGGTGAGCGAGAGCGTCAGCCAGTACTGGTGCAGCGGATGCGCTTCCAGCGCCTGACGGACTTGCGCGCTGGAGGTGGGCTTCGCGCCGGTCTTCTTCTCGATGCCGGGGACGATCACTTCGTCCAGCAGGCGGCGGTCGAGCGGGTCCATGTTGCGGTTGGTCCACGCCCGCATCGCGAGGAAGTGGTCCTCCATCGCCTGCTCGTCATGAGTGGCCTGCGGCATGACCGCGTGGCCGAAGTGTTCCTGGCGGTACTGTTCCATGGGTGATCCTCCTGCCTCAGTCGCGGGTCACGGCGTCGAGGACGCCTTCGTAGTCGTTCTGCTGTGCGAGTGCCTCGGGCATCAGCTTGTCGCGGGCGGAGCCGAGCACGCGGTCGTAGATCGCCTGGCGATAGGCGCTGCGCTCCGTCTTCGTCTGCGCGTCGGGTGCGAACATGTCGATGTCCGCCGGACCGTGCAAGCCCGCCGCCGCGAGCAGGCGTTCGTTCGCGTCGAGGCGGTCCTTGAGGACCACGACTTCGCCCAGCAGCGCCAGCACCATGCCGGCGAGGGCGTCGGTCGTCTCGCTTTCGAAGATGACCGGCTGGCTGCCCTTGGAGTGCGCCTTGCGGTCGAGGTTGATGCGGTCCGCCACTGTCAGTTCACTCCCAGATCGAAACGGAAGACGTGGCCGGTGCGCGCCACGATGTCCTTCTTGTCGAGGTCCGGCCCGTGGGCTTCCTCGGTCTGCGCGTCCTTGGCCTTGAGGTCGTAGCCGGTCTGGCTGGAGAGGATCACGACGAGGTCGGTGTCGTCCTCCACCGCGAAGGGAAATTCGTGCCAGGTGCCGATGTGCATGGCGAAACCGGCGCTGCCGTCGAAGCGGAAAGCGCGGACTTTCGACAAGTCGGGCAGGTCGTCCTCGCCGGGAGGGGCCATGACTGCGACGAAGGGCTTGCCGCCCAATGGCAGGAATGCCTGCGTGTGCTGGAAATGGCGCTCCATGTAGCGCACCTCCCCTGGCGGCGGTCCATCTGCGCGAGGGTGATCTCCACCGGATGCTCGCATAGAAAGCGCGCCGGGTAGCTCATCTTCACCGCGCCCTTGTAGAAGTCGACCGAGACCGGCGTGACCGGCGCCTCGCGGCCGACGATCGCGCCGAATGGCGCCAGCGCCTCGGCGCTAGCCGGTTCGACTTCGAGCTGGATTACCGTCAATTCGCCGGTGGCCCGGCTGTCCTGTGTCATCCCTGTCTTCCCTCTGCCTTTCTGGCGAGGCGAGAATGATCGAGAATCGGAAATCTATTAGGGTGCAACAGTAAATTGATCGCCAGATGGAGAGGGCGGTGCTGCGACCCTTCGACAGGCTCAGGGTGAGCGGGGGTGGTGCAGGGACCAGTAGTCACGGCCCTCTCCACCCCGCTCAGGCTGAGCTTGTCGAAGCCCCTTGGCCTAGCGGAACAGCCTCGGCGCGAAGTCCGCGAGGTAGCGGCGCCAGTTGGGCCATTCATGCCCGCCGCCGGTCTCGTTGTAGTGATACGCGATGTGGTAGCGATCGAACAGCGCGCGGGTCGGCGCGACGGTGCCGTAGAGGAAGTCGTCCTTGCCCATCGCGAAGTAGAGCAGCTTGAGATCGCGGGCCGACTGCTTGAGCGCGGCATCGTAAGTCTTCGCGTATTCGTCCACGCGGCCCTTGTCGGGACCGACGCCCAGACCCATCGAGAACACGCCGATCCAGCGGAACAGGTCGGGATGCGTCAACCCGTTGCGCAGCGTGTGCGATCCGCCCATCGACAGTCCCGCCATCGCCCGCGTTGCCGGGCGCGCGTCGGTGCGGTAGTTGGCGTCGACGTAAGGGATCAGGTCCTTGATCAGGTCGTTGCCAAAGTCCGGGTTGTCGAGCGTCATGACGCCTTCGCGCAGCGGTGTATGGCCGTCCGGCATGACGACGATCATCGGCACGGCCTTGCCGCTGGCGATCAGGTTGTCGAGGATCAGGTTGGCGTGGCCCACGCTGGTCCAGCTGTCGTCGCTGTCGCCGGCGCCGTGGACCAGATAGAGCACGGGGTACTTGCGCGCGTCCTTCGTGTAGCCGGGCGGCGTGTAGACATGAGCGCGGCGCTTGATGCCGAGCGAATTGGACCAATACTCGACGGTCGAGACGGTGCCGTGGGCGACTTTGGCATCCCACGTCTGGAACGCGCCTTCGGGGCCGGTGACCTCGAAGGTGGAATTGATGCCCTTCAGTTCCTCGGAGAAAGTCTTGCCGAGCGGATCGGGCGTCTTCACGCCATCGACGCGGAAAGCGAAGCGGTAGACATCGGCGGGGACGGGCTGGGGCGTGATGACGGTCCACAGGCCGGTCTTGTCCTTCGCCATCGTCAGGCCCTGCGGCGTACCTGGCGGGAAGCCCATCGGGATGATCTTCGCGATGTCGGTGCTGGTGAGCAGCACCTCTTTCGCATCAGGCGCGCAGATGCGGAAGGTGACGCGCTGGTCGGGAAGCTGTTCGACCGACTTGAACGGGGCTGGGCCGGAATAGAACGGCGGTGTGACGCAAGTGGACGGATCGAGCTGTACCTGCTGCTGCGCGGCGGCGGGCGCAAGCGGCATGGCGGTGGCGGCGCTCAGCGCGGCCAGAAAAGCGAGCCTGAATGACATGCAGGAATCCCTGATAGATGCAGCCTGTCGCTGCCAGTATCAGTCGATGTCAGTAAGCGGCTGTGGGCAAGGACGCCGCAGTGCCTTGCCCGCCTGTTGGATTTCGACGTGCATGTTCACCATGCCCCACTTCCCCCGCTTCGTCATTGCGAGCGTAGCGAAGCAATCCAGGGCGGCTTACGCGGCCCTGGATTGCTTCGCTACGCTCGCAATGACGGAGGTGAGGCCATGCCTCAGAACCGGATGATCTGGCGGATCGCCTCGCCGCGATCCATCGCGTCGAGCATTTCGTTCAGGTCGTCCAGCTTGTGTGTGGAGCTGATGAGGCGGTCCACCGGCAGGCGGCCGGCTTTCCACATCGCCACGTAGCGCGGAATGTCGCGCGCCGGGATCGACGAGCCCATGTAGGAGCCGATCAGCGACTTGCCCTCGGCCACCAGCGAGACGGCCTGCAGGTCGAGCCGCTGTTCGGGCGCGGGCAGGCCCACGGTGACGACACGGCCGCCGCGACGCGCTGCGGTATAGGCCGAGGCCAGCACCTTGGCGTTGCCCACGGTCTCGATCACGACGTCGGCCTTCCCGCCCAGATGCTCGGCCATCACGGCCTCAAGCTGGTCCGGGGTGGTGCCGATCGCACCGAGATCATCGGCCAGCGCGATCTTGTTCGGCGCGAGGTCCACGCCGATGACCGTCGCCGCGCCGCTCGCCACCGCGCCCATCAGCGCCGCAAGGCCGACGCCGCCGAGGCCGAAGACCACGACCGTCTCGCCCGCGCGGATGGCGGCGCTGTTGATGGCTGCGCCCACGCCCGTCAGCACCGCGCAGCCGAACACGGCGGCGACTTCCGCGGGAATGTCGCGGTCCACCTTCACGGTCGAGCGCTGGTCGACCACCACGTGCGTCGCGAAGCACGAGACGCCGAGGTGGTGGTGCACGTCGTTGCCGCAGTCGTGCAGGCGGAAGCCGCCGCCGATCAGTTCGCCGCGCCCGTTGGCCGCGGCGCCCGTCTCGCACAAGTAGCCCTCGCCCGAGAGGCAGGGGTGCAGCGGCCGCACGAAGGCAGGAACACCAGCACCACGCGGTCGCCGACCTCGAGGCCGGTGACGCCGGAGCCAAGCGCCTCGACGATGCCGGTGCCTTCGTGGCCCAAGGCCATCGGCATCGGGCGCACGCGGTCGCCGTTCACCACCGACAGGTCGGAGTGGCACAGGCCCGCCGCGTCGATGGCCACGCGCACTTCGCCCTGGCCCGGTGCGTCGAGATCCAGTTCCGCGAAGCGCAGCGGGGTATTCTCGGCGTAAGGCTTGGCATTCCCGCCCGACTGGGCGAGCACGGCCGCGCGCGTCGTGGTGCCCATCAGCGCGCCCACTTCTTGTCGAACGCCCAGACCTCCTCGAAGCCGACGAGCGAGCAGAATTCCTTGAAGTCGAACAGGCCGGGCTCGGTCGGCTCGCCGGTGCCGTGGTCGCGCAGCTGGTTCAGCGCCAGCTCCATCGCGCGGGCCGAGACGAGGCTGGTGAGCGCGGGGTAGATCGCGAAGGCGAAGCCGAGTTCGGCCAGCACGTCGGTCGGGTAGGGCGGGGTCACGCCGCCGTTGGCGATGTTGACCATCACCGGTTTGCCGAAGGTCTCGCAGACCTTGCGCATCTCTTCCTCGGTGGTCACCGCCTCGGGGAAGAGGATGTCGGCGCCGGCCTTGTCGTAGGCTTCGAGGCGGCGCATCGTCTCGTCGAGGCCGAAGCTCTGGTAGGCGTCGGTGCGGGCGATGATCAGCATGTCCTCGCGCGCTTCGGCGGCGACCTTGATCTTGTCGACCATTTCCTCGGTGGTGACGACGCGCTTGCCCGGCGTGTGGCCGCACTTCTTGGGGAATTCCTGATCCTCGATCTGGATCGCGGCGATGCCCGCCTGCTCGTAGCCCTTCACGGTGTGGTGGACGTTGAGAAGACCGCCGAAGCCGGTGTCGGCATCCGCGATCAGGGCCGAGCCGATGGTGCGCTTGATCGTCGCCATGCGGTCGAGCATCTGGGTGTAGCTGACGATGCCCGCATCCGGCAGGCCGTAACCCGAAGCGGTCGTCCAGTAGCCGCTGCCGTAGACGACGTCGAAGCCCGCGCGCTCCGCCATCAGCGCGGCGATCATGTCGTGCACGCCGGGGACCGGGAAGAACTCGCCCTTGGCCAGCTTGGCCTTCAGGATGTTTGCGCTCATGCTTCAGTTTCCTCTGTCCAGAGCCACGGCGCGGCTGAGCGCTGGGCCTTTTCGAATGCGGTGATGTCCTGCCCGTGCAGGGCGAGGATGCGGGTGGTGTTGTTCCAGCCGGCGAGCAGCATTTCGCGGTCGCTGTCGGGAACGGTGAAGGCGAACTCCTGCCCGGCGCACGTCACGGTCTGCGCGGCGAGGTCGATGGATAGATCGTTGCCCGTTTTCGCCAGCGCCTGCAGCGCGGCGAGCGTCGCGGGCTCCATCATCCCTGCCACCATACCGTTGTTGGCGCAGTTGCCGCGGAAGATCTCGCCGAAGCTGGGCGCGAACACGGCGGTCAGGCCCATGCCGTCGAGCGACCAGACGGCATGCTCGCGGCTCGATCCGCAGCCGAAGTTGGCGCCCGCCAGCAGCACCGGCGGCTTGTCCGCAGCCTCGTAGGCTTCGAGCAGGGCCGGGCGGTCATGGAAGGCGAAGCGGCCGAGGCCCTTGCGCTCGGTGTGCAGCAGGAAGCGTGCCGGGAAGATGATGTCGGTGTCGACGTCGTCCTCGTCCAGCACGAAGGCGGGGGCGGTGAAGGGGGTGAAGCCGGGCATCAGGCGAACTCCTTCCGGACGTCGACGATGCGACCCGCGATCGCGGCGGCGGCGACCATCGCCGGGCTGGCGAGGTGCGTGCGTGCGCCCGCGCCCTGACGGCCCTCGAAGTTGCGGTTGGAGGTGGAGATGGAGCGCTTGCCTTCGGGCACGAAGTCTCCGTTCATCGCCACGCAGAGCGAGCAGCCCGCGTGATGCCACGCAAATCCCGCCGCCTCGAACACCTTGTCGAGCCCTTCGGCCTCGGCCTGGTGCTTGGTGACGGTGGAGCCGGGAACCACCATCGCGGTGACACCCTCGGCGACATGGCGGCCGCGGATTATGCCCGCGGCGGCGCGCAAGTCCTCGATGCGGCTGTTGGTGCAGCTGCCGATGAAGGCATAGTCGATGCCGATCCCGGCGATCGGCTTGCCCGCTTCAAGGCCCATGTAGTCCAGCGCGCGGGCAGGGCCGGCGGGCACGGTGCCGTCCACCGCCATGACCTGATCGGGCGAGGTACCGAAGGTCACCTGCGGGGCGATGGCGGCGGCGTCGATCTCGACCGTGCGGTCGAACACGGCGTCGTCGTCGGAACGCAGGGTGCGCCACCAGGCGACGGCCTGATCCCACATCGCGCCCTGCGGCGCGCGCGGGCGGCCCTTGAGCCAGGCGAAGGTAGTTTCGTCCGGCGCCACGAGGGCGACGCGCGACCCCGCTTCGATGCCCATGTTGCACAGCGTCATGCGCGCTTCTATCGACGCGGCGCGCACCGCCTCGCCGGTGAACTCGATGGCATGGCCGATGCCGCCGCCCGCGCCGATCGTGCCGATCAGGGCCAGGATCATGTCCTTGGTGGTGACATGCGGCTGCAGCTGCCCGGCGTAGTGGACGCGCAGGTTCCGGTTGCGCGCCTGCCAGAGCGTCTGCGTGGCCATCACCGTGCCGCACTCGCTGGCGCCGATGCCGAAGGCCAAGGCCCCGAAGGCCCCGTGCGTGGCGGTGTGGCTGTCCCCGCAAACCAGCGAGATGCCGGGCATCGTGAAGCCCTGCTCGGGCGAGATGACATGAACGATGCCCTGCCGCTCGCCTTCCAGCGCGAGGTATTCGATGCCGAACTCGGCGCAGTTCGCCTCCAGCAGCGCGACCTGCTTGCGCGCGAGTTCGCCCTTGATCGCGCCGCCGCGCTCCGAGGTCGGCACGGCATGGTCTGGCACCGCCAGCTGCGTCACCGGGCGGCGCACCGTAAGGGCATTGTCGCGCAGCAGCTCGAAGGACTGCGGGGTGCTCACCTCGTGCAAGAGGTGGCGGTCGATATAGATCAGGTCCTTGCCCGCATCGCCGCGCACCACCGTGTGCGCGTCCCAGAGGCGGTCGTAGAGCGTCTTCGGAGCAGATTGGCTGGTCATCACATCACGCATTGGAACGGGCAGGAGGCACCGTCGAGCGATCGGAACGGCATGTCCGTTCTACGGATAGTCGCCCCGGATCGCCCGCGCCAGCCCCGGCACCAGCAGCAGGCTGGCGAGGAAGAAGCCCACCGGGATCAGCGAATAGTTGAGCACCACGCCGAACAGCGCGGCGGGGCTCTGCTGCGCCGGGCCGGCGGTGGAGGAGACGAAGCCGCACAGGCTCAGCACCGCGCCCGAAATCACCGGGCCGAGCGCGAAGCTGAGCTTCTCGCAGGCAGACCACAGGCCCGCATAGCCGCCTTCGATGCCGCTCTCGTGCTCGCCAAGATGCACGGTGTCGGTGAACAGCGAGGTGACGAGCAGGATGAACCCGGCGTTGGTGACGCCGATCACCGCGCCGCGCAGCAGGATCAGCACGTCCTTGCCGCTGACCGCACCCAGCGAGACGCCGTCTCCCCAGTCGATGCCGAGCCATGTCAGCGTCACCGCGCACCAGCCGAGGCACAGATAGACGAACAGCGAAATCTTGCCGATCCGCCGCGAGATGCGCAGCCACAGCGGCTGCGTGACGAGGCCGGCCAGCGACATGATCAGGACATAGGCGGTCAGCAGTTCGATCCGGTCGACGAGATAGACGAAGACCAGCGCCACCACCGTATAGCTGCACGCCTGTCCCACGGTCTGGAGCAGATGGATGGCGGTCAGCTGCCGGAACGCCCGGTTGCGCCATGCGGCGGCAAGCATCCGCGTGAAGGGCACCGGCGCCTTCGCCGCTGCCGGGCGGTGCAGGCGCGAACGCAGGCCGAGCGCACAGCCGAGCATGGAGGCCAGGCACAGCGCGGCGAAGATCACCGACATCACGCTCCACGCCTGACGCCCGCCGCCGAGCCAGACGACCGTAGGCTGGGCAAGACCGATCCCCAGCACTACGCCGAGCGTGGTGAAGGCGATGCGCCATGCCAGCAGCTTGGTGCGTTCATGCGGGTCGGCGGAAAGGGTCGTGGCAACGGCGAGATAAGGCACGGAAAAGGCGCTGAAGGCCGTCATCGCCAGCAGGAACACCGCGCTCGTCGCGGCGGCGGCGGCATAGGGAGAGCCCATCGCTGGCAGGTTGAACAGCAGCACGAAGCCGATGCTCGTGGCGATGGCGCCGCCGACGAGGAACGGGATGCGTCCGATCGAACTTTCGCGCCGGTCGGACCACGCGCCGACCAGCGGGTCGCAGATGATCACCCACAGCTTGGGGAGCAGGATCACTAGCCCGGCCAGCCATGCCGGGACGCCGAGCACGGTGGTCATGTAGACGGGCAACAGCGCCGCCGGGGTGTCGCGGAAGACCTGCGCCCCGGTCTGGCCGAGGCCGTAGCGCACCATGGTGCCCGTATCGAGAGGAGTTCGGGGGCGAGTGATTCGGATTCGTTCCGGGGTGTCTGGAGCAATTTCGGCCTCCACGCAGGACGGGAGGGAAACGTCTCATCGTCATCAACCGTATGACAGGCGCATTTCACCGCGATCCGCTGCGCGGATAAACGCGCACATCCGCCGTTTTTTGGTCGGTGTGCGGATTTTGTGCTCACCCTGCGGATAAAAAAGCATTCGCCAGGCGGTAATCGGGGCCGTAACGATAGCTTCACAAACATCGGAGGAGGGGTCCGATCAACAAAACGGGTTTGGGGTGAAGCTATGGAACGAGGTGTACCGATCCGGGCGGTTTGCCGGGCTATTTCGATACTTCAGGAAATAAATCAGATGGGCTCGCTTTCGATGATGCAGATCTCGAAACGTGGCCGCATCCCTTATCCCACCGCCTGCCGCATCGTGCAGACGCTGATGCATGAGGGCCTCATCGAGCAGGAGCCGGCGCGCAAGTTCTACCGGCCTACCGCGCTCGTCCAGTCGCTGTCGCAGGGCTTTCAGGCGGACAGCTTCCTAGTGGAACACAGCCGCCGGCATCTTCGGGCGCTGACGCACAAGATCGGCTGGCCGGTCTCGCTGACGGTTCGCATCGGCACGCATATGGTCGTGCGCGATTCGACCCACGCGGACACCTCGCTGACTTTCGAGCGGTATTATCCGGGCTTCCGCCTGCCGCTGATGGACTGCGCTTCGGGCCGGGTGTGCCTTGCGCATATGACGCCGGAACAGCTCGACCGCGTCATGGACTGGGTTTCGCTCGTCGGCTCGCCGTCGGAGCAGGACCTGACTGCCTACGTCTCGGTCAACACGCTCAACAAGATCCGCGAAGAAGGCTACGCGGCGATCGGTTGGGGCCAGCACAACCTGACGCCGGGCAAGACCTCGTCGGTGGCGGTGCCGATCTTCCGCGACGGCCAGTTCGAAGCGGCGCTGACGATGATCTACTTCGCCGCCGCCATGAAGCAGGGTGAGGCGGTGGAACGCCACCTTGCGGAACTCAAGGCGACGGCGGCAGCGATCACCGAAGAGATCAACTGCACCGAACTGCCGGACATGGAGTTTCCGGTTCTCAACTGATCGGAATCATCCGAAGGTCGCACGAAAAACGCCCGGTCTCGCGACCGGGCGTTTTGTTTTTTCGAGACTTTCCAGGACCGATGGTACGGCGGGGCAATCCTCCCTGTCGCGCAGCGATGGGGAGGTGGCAGCCCGCAGGGCTGACGGAGGGTTTTTCTCCCTCCACCACCCGCTGCGCGGGCGGTCCCCCTCCCCATTCCTTCGGAACAGGGAGGATAAGGTTTTACCCCAGTTTCTTCGGCGCGGCCGGGGGCTGCGGCGGGGACCAGCCCGCCGGAACCGGCGCGGGCTTCTGCTCGCGGGCGTAGTTCTCGAGGCTGGAGAGCGAAGGCCCGTAGTCCTCGGTCGGCGAGTGCAGCCACTTTTCGTCCATCGCGCGCGCGGCCTCGACGAGGTCCTGCGGCAGTTCCTTGATGCCGCCGGGCAGCGTCTGGAACGTGGTGAAGTAAGTGATGTGGCCGGGGGCCTGACCCATCAGCATCCAGGGCAGCCACGGCGTCATGCGGGTCCATGCGCCGATGTGCGGGATGTGGGTGAGGTTGGGGTTCAGCACGTCCTCGCGCTTCACGGTGTAGATGAAGTGCTCGGAGACGCGGTTCATCACGCCCGAGGATTCGCGCGGCCACTTGTCGGGCTGCAGCGCGTTCGGATAGATCATGTCGATGTCGGTGTTGACGATCAGGGTTCCTTCCGGACCCTCCATCCAGTCCATCAGGAACGGCTTGGGCTCGGTCTTCACCTTCTGCAGCCCGCCGTAGCTCGGCGGCTCGGGGACCTTGTCGCTGATGGTGAAGTTGAACGGGTCGTTGGCGATCGGCACGACCTTGACGGTCTCGCCGGTATAGGGGTTGTCCCAAGTGTCCAGCAGCTTGCCGGTCTCGATGTCGCGATAGAACACGACTTCGCGCAGCATGCGGCGCCAGCTGCCGTCGTCCAGGCGCTTGATGCGGGTGAAGCTGAAGCCCTCGGCGATGAACAGCGGGCGGATCTTCTCGTTGTCGCGCACCCCGAAGGCCTTGCCGCGCAGCCAGCCGCACTTTTCCTTGGTGGGATCGACGTCACCGTCGATGCGCGCATACGTATCGCGGTTCCACACCGGGTCCTTGAAGTCCAGCTTGGTGGTGAAATTCAGGCGCGACGCGGCCGTCGCGGACTTGCCGGCGGCGGACGCCACCGTGGGAAGCGCCGCCACGCCTGCGGCGATGGCCGCCAGGCTGAGGCCTTCGCGGCGGGTAAACGTGTTATTCGACATGAGCTGATCACTCCATGAGGCCGAGAGGCTATGTGCCGCGATGGAGATGGATGAAGCCGGGGCCAGCGTCGATCAAGCTCCCACGAATGATCGCCAGACAGATACGGCGGATCGCCGATCACAATTTTTGATCATTGCGTATGGTCAAGGCAGGCACGTCTATTGGCCCCGAGCCGCACTGTCGGGCGCGGTCAGGGTGTTGTCAGGTGCCGCTAGGGTGCCTTTGGGTGCCGTTCAGTGCGCCTTGCGCATCGGTTCGAAGGCCGATTTCTCGAGAATTTCGCGCAGTGCCTTGCAGGCGGAAGTCTCGAAGTTCTCCGCCATGCTGACGAAGCCGAACTGCGAGGCGGTGACCTCGGTGCCGGGTACGCGCCTGAGCGTGCCGTTCTCCAGCTCCTCGGCAACCCGCTCGTCGGCGATCAGGCCGATGAAATCGCCGCTCAGAACCAGTAGGCGAATGACGTCCATCGAGGCCGTCCGCACACTCTTGCGCGCGACATCGCGGCCTGCCGTGGCCATGACCGAGACGATGTCGCTCTGGCCCGGAAATGCGCCGACAATGGCGGTGTCGAACTCCACCCACCGGTACTGGGAGATCGGGCGGCGCTTGGCGATATCGTCGAAAACCGGGTGCGTGGCGGCCGCGACGACGGAATAGTTAAGCGTCCCCAAGGGCTCGGTCAGCAGGGTGCCGCCATGTTCCTCGTCGGCCGGGATGGCGCAGCAGGCGAAGTCCACTTCACCTTGCTGGAGACGGCCGAGGAGCTGCGAACTGAAGCCCTCGAATACCCTGAGCGTGGTCGAGGGGTACTGCTCCGAAAACTCGGCGATGCAGCGGGCGAAGGCGTCGGTCAGGAAGATCGAGTGCACGCCCATGTTGATCGTCTGGTTGTGCGTGCTGTCGGCGACCTCGTCGAGGATGCGCTCCTGCTCGCGGAAGATCAGCCGGGCGCGGCGGACCAGACGGTCGCACAGCGGCGTCGGCCGGATGCCGCGCGGGCCGCGCTCGAACAGGCGGCCGTTCAGCGTTTCCTCAAGCTGGTGCATGCTCCAGGTCAGGGCGGGCTGGGAGATGCCCAGATCGCGCGCCGCCTGCCGGAAGCTCCCGGCTTCGTAGATCGCCACCATGCGTTGCAGTTTGACCAGGTCCATGCGCGTCACCGTTGATCGTCGGGCTCGGGTTTGTCCAGCCTTGCAAGCGGGGAGGGGCCATCGGCCGCACTCCCCGCCGTGCAGGGCGTTCAGTTCTGCGGAGCACCGGTGTCTTGGAAGTTCTGCCAGTCGCGGGTGACGAGGCGTTCGTCGATCAGCGTGCGCTGGTAGCATTCGCCGTCGCGGAACCACTGCCAGGTGCGGGCGCGCTTGGTGAAGTCCTCGTTCACCTGGATCATCTCGTAAAGATAGATGCCAGGCTCGTTGTGGCGGGTCCAGTTGAGGCAGGTCGAGCGGTTGTAGTCGTCCGGCTGCATCGCGGCGGCCCAGCCCTTGATCAGCTCGTTGTCCCAGCGGATGCGGCCGTCTTCGTACCACGCCGGGAAGTCGCGCACGTCGACGCGGCCGTCGTCCCAGAAGTAGTGGTTGGTCTGGTGGTATTCCTCGTGGCCCGGCTCGCCGACGAGGCGGCAGAACAGGCGCGAGCGATGCTGGTCGGTCAGTTCGCCGGTCTTCGCGTCGTAGTAGCGATACCAGCCTTCCCACACGCCTTCGTTGTTGCACAGCAGAGGCATGGCTTCCCGGATGCCGGGTTGCGAGACCTTGTTCACCATCATCGCCACTCCATAAGATGTCTTGAAAATGCCCATCGGCTGCCCCCTGCCTAGTTGCAGGAGGTGCACGCGCGAGCATTTTGCGTCCGATTGATCGCTGTTCGATCATATTGATCGCTTGCCTGACCGCTTCCGCGCGGGCGTGGCATTGGGGTTTCGAATCAGTTGATCACTGCAAGAGAGTCCAGGAGTCTTCGAGCCATGACGATGGACAGGCGTAGCTTCACCCTTGGTATGGCCAATGGCGCGATCGGTGTGGGAATGGCCTCGATGCTGCCTGCTGCAGCGCTCGCTGCCCCGGCCAAGAAGGCAGCGGCCGGGCTCGACGTGCTGGTGCTGGGCGCGGGTGTTTCCGGCCTGCAGGCCGCGTGGATGCTGGAGGAGCAGGGGCTCAAGGTCGCCGTCCTCGAAGGGCGCCAGCGCGTCGGCGGGCGGGTGATGACGCTGCTGGACGAGCCGGGCTATCCCGAGATGGGCTTCAACTCGATGGGCGAGGGCTATGGCCGCGGCGTCGACGCCGCGCAGCGCGCCGGGGTGACGCTGGAGGACATCGGCGGCCGATACCGCGTCGGCAAGCCGCCCATGCTGTGGATGAACGGCCAGCCCCTCACGCGTGAGGAATGGGCGCGCCATCCCGGCAACCCGTTCCCCGATGCGATGAAGTCGGTACTCCCCGCCGAGATGGTCAACAAGCTCCTTGCCGAGCGCACGCCGCTCAAGGACTGGAACGCCTGGACCGACCCGGCCAGCGCCGTGCTCGACGTTCCGTTGCATGATTTCCTGCGCGCGCAGGGGCTTTCGGACCCGGCGATCCGCCTCGCCAACGATGTCTCGCCTTATTACGGCACCAATTCGTGGGACGTCTCGGCGCTGATGCTGGAGTTCAACGACGGCTTCGTGAAGGCCCAGTTCGAGGCGGGGACAAAGTCGTTCGGCGTCAAGGGGGCAACCTGCACTTGCCGATGGGCATGGCCAAGCTGCTCAAAGGCGACGTCATCCTCGGCAAGGAAGTGGTCGCGATCGAGGCCACCGACAGCGGCTCGACCGTCTATTGCCGGGATGGCTCGACGTTCAGCGCCAAGCGGGTGATCTGCTCGCTGCCGTTTTCGACGCTACGCTACGTGAAGATTCTGCCGGGCCTGTCCGGCGCGCAGGCGGAGGCGGTGTCGCAGATCGCCTATCAGCCGCTGTCGATGGCGTTCCTCACTGCCACCGCGCCGTTCTGGGACGAGGACGGGCTGTCGCCCGGCATGTGGACCGATGGCCTCGCGGGCACCGTCATTCCGCAGCACTACGGCGCGACGCCGGAGGAAGTCACCGGCTTGCTGGTGCAGGCGCGTGGCGGTCTCGCCAACTACTGGGACCGCTTGGGCCGGGACAAGGCGCTGGCGATGATCGTCGCGCAGATCGAGGCGATGCGCCCGGCGGCCAAGGGCAAGCTGATGGCGCGCACGTATTTCAGCTGGTCGCAGGAAGTCTTCAACGGCGGCGACTGGGCCTACTTCGGACCGGGACAGGTGAGCCGCCTCGTTCCCGAAATGTCCAAGCCCGCCGGTCGCCTGCACTTCTGCGGCGAGCATACCGCCACCGGCGCTCGCGGTCTCGAAGGTGCGCTGGAGTCGGCTGAGCGCGTGGCCCTCGAAGTTCTCGAAGCCTGACGCAAACACTTCTCCGAAGTGCGATCAGTTTGTATTATCGGTGATAACAATTTCCTTTGAATGCGCATGATCCGGGTGGTTTTCGGCCACCCGGATTTCGGCCGTTTCAGGGAGATTGCACGTGCGTCGTTCTCTTTGCGCCTTGCTGCTTGCGGTGGTTGTTCTTTCCCCGGTCTCCGCCTCCGCCGCTCTTTCCACGCTCGGCAATTCGCCTGCGGGCCAGCAGGCCGACGGGGTGGAGGTGCAGGCGCCCACCGTGATCTGGCCCAAGGGCGCGCCTGAACTGAAGGGCTGGCCAGGCAAGGCCAGCGCCCCGGTGACCGAAGAACTGCGCGATGACGGCGAGACGCTGTGGAACGTCACCGTCCCGTCCTATCAGGCGTTCCTGCCCCCGCCCGGCAAGGCCACGGGAGCGGCGGTGATCATCGCGCCGGGCGGCGGCTTCCGCCTGCTCGCCATGCGGCACGAGGGGACGCGCGTGGCGCAATGGCTGGCGGAGCACGGCATCGCGGCCTTCGCGCTCAAATATCGCCTGATCCAGACCCTTCCCGGCGAGACCAACGAGGCGATGCGCAAGAGGGTCAACGCTACGATTCCCGCCGGGGTCGGTGGCGATCCCGGCGTGGCGGACGGGCTGGAAACGCTGCGCCTGCTGCGCTCACGCGCGGCCGAGTACCGCATCGATCCCAAGCGCATCGGTGTCGTCGGCTTCTCGGCGGGCGGTCATGTCGCGGGCATGATGGCTTTTGCTCCCGAGGCTGTGCGGCCCAATTTCGCCGGGCTGATCTACGGCATGCCGTTCGGCGCGAAGCTGCCGGAAATCCCGCCCGCGAACCTTCCCTATCCGGAAGGCACGCCCAGCGATCCCTGGCTGCAACCTGCGCCCAAGCCCGCGCCGGGCCGCCTGCCGCCGCTGTTCCTGGCCATGTCGCAGGATGACATGGCGGTGGGCTATGGCTTCCGGCCGTTCTACGATGCCCTGTTCGCCAGCGGCTACCGGCCCGAAACCCACCTGTATGAGCGGGGCGGCCACGGTTTCGGCATGAAGCAGACCGGCGGCACGACCGACCATTGGCTCGAGGAATTCCGCTGGTGGATCGCGGGCGAGGGCTTCACGCCCGGTAACTAGCCGGGCGCGGGTTCCGGCCTCAGGGAGCGGTGGTTTCCGCAGGCAGATTGGGGGTGCCCGCCTCGACATAGGCGGCGATGAGCTGGGCGAAGCGCTCGGGCACTTCCAGCGGCGGATAGTGGCCGACGTCGGGCATCATCACGCGCGAGATCTGCGCGTTCTTGAGGTAGCGCGCGATCGCATTGGCGGCCGATTCCGGCAGCAGGTGGTCGGCGGCGCCCCAGATCAGGAAAGTCGGCTTGCGGACCTTGGCCATTTCGACGGTGGCCTGCTTGCCGTCGCCGATGCGGGCGACGAGGGCGATCAGATTCTTCTCAGGGGTGCGGCGATAGAAGTCGTAGTATTCCTTGCGCGTCTGGGCGGAGATACGCGCAGCGTCGCCTGCGAAATAGCTCAGGAATTCGTTCCAGAAGGTCTGGTCGCGAAAGCCTGTCTGCTTGGCCCGCTCGGTCGCGTCGGTGAACGACTTGGGCATGACGAGATGGCTGGTATCCACCGGATCGGACGGGGTGTTCGACAGGATCAGCCGCTCGACGAGGTCGGGGCGGCGGGCGGCCAGATACATGCCCATCGTGCCGCCGCTCGACACGCCGACGAACGTGAGCTTCTTCACGCCGAGGCGGGTGAGCAGTTCCACCGGAATGTCGGTCGGCTGCATCGTCTTCGCAGCAGCGTCGGTGGCGCCGTCGGACAGGCCGTAGCCGGGAATGTCGTAGCGGATGATGCGGTAGCGGCCCTTGAGCGCCAGTGCGATCCGGTCCCACGTGCGCAGGCTGCTTTCCGAGCCATGGACCATGAACAGCACCGGCGCGTTTCTCGGCCCTTCATCCTTGTAGTGAATCTTGAGCCCGCCGATCACGGCATAGCGGCTCTGCGCATCGGCATACTTGCGGCGCAATTCCTCGATGGTGAGGTAGGGCAGGGCAGCCTTGGTTGCGGCTGCGGCGCTCTGCGCATGGGCGGCAGCCGGAACGAGGCCCAGCACCGAAATTGCGACTGTTGCGGCAAGCAGCGGAATGCGGATCATGGCTAACCTTCTTTATCAGGGACAGGCCGAGTTTATCGACTGCTTTCCCGATGTCCGAAAGATCGCCTGGACTATCCGACTGGCGGGCGTGCCCATACGCAAAGGCCCCGGCGAACCTGCGTCCGCCGGGGCCTCTATCTGTTTGCGATTCGGACGATCAGACGATCGCGGCCGCCTTTTCAAGACTGCGGAACATCGCCTGCTGTACGATGTACTCGTGCCGCGCATCGGCATCAGCCTCGAGGTGGGCGAGGTGCGTTTCGCGGGCATCGACCTTGTCCTCGACCGCCGCCTTGTTGGCGATGGTCTGCGCCTGCACGAAATCGCGCGTCACGGTGCGACGCTGGCGGTCGTAGAGCGAGAGCTGCGCTTCGGCGTCTGCGCCTTCGAGTATCACGCGGCTCAGCTTCTCGACGAGGTTCACCGCGTCATGGATGCCCGAGTTCATGCCGAAGCCGCCCAGCGGGTTGTTGAGGTGAGCGGAATCGCCCGCCAGCATGATGCGGCCCTGACGGAAGCTGTTCGCCACGCGCTGGTGGACGCGGTAGCAGGTGCGGTGCTCGGTCTGGACGGGAATGTTGACGCCCAGCAATTCGGCGAAGACCGCGTCCTTGGCGGCGTCGCTGGTCACTTCAGCGACGGAAGCGCCCGACTTCTGCGGCACGAGGACGCGCCACAGACCGGGAACCTTCAGCAGGACGCACCAGAACGGATCGCCGCTGACGTAGTTCACTTCCTTGACCCAGGGCAGATGCTCCTCGATCGGATAGGCGGTCGAGAGGGTCAGGAAGGTTTCGTCGTAGGTGAAGCCATCGAAGCCGATGCCCAGCCACTTGCGCACGGTGGAATTGCCGCCATCGGCGCCGATCAGGTAATCCGCGTGGAACAGCTTGATGTCGAACGGGGTCTCGACCGAAACCTGTACACCGTTGGAGCCCTGCACGCAGTTGGCGACCTGATGCGAGAACAGCACTTCCGCGTTCGGCATCTCGGCCAGCTTGGCGGCGATAAGGCGGGTCAGCTTCCACTGCTCGCACTGCAGGCGATAGGGATAGGGCGTGATGTCGCCGATTTCGCTCATGTCGAGCGAGAAGGTGCGGCCGGTGTTGCGGTTGCTGTACTGGTACAGCGGCGCGCGCAGGCCCTGGTCTTCCAGCGTCTGGCGCAGGCCGAGCTTTTCCAGCATCTCGAGCGTCGGCGGATGGAGGGTGGAGGCGCGCATGTCCTCAAGGCAGGTTGGCGCGCTTTCCAGAACGCGGACTGAAATCCCCTGCAGCGCCAGAGCATAAGCGGCCACCATGCCCACTGGGCCGCCACCGGCGACCAGTACCTGCGAGCGTGAATTGTCTAGTGGTAGCAGCAAGGCGTCCCCCGATGAGTAAATGCCTGTCAGGTAAGGTCGCCAAACGTCGCCGTGACTTGCACGACTGCGCGAAGACCGTCCCCCAGTGAACTGAAAACGACGTGTCGGACTGTGCGCCGCCTGCAGGACTGCCCTTCGACTTTTCGCGAATTCTGGTCCCAAGAGGCGCGCTGCCCTGTTTCGGCATAAGCGAGTTTGGCGGGAGGTGATCCGGTGATTGCACCGATGTTCGCGCTGCGATCACTCGGCCTTGATCACCCCTTGCCGTCCGGGGCATGTGGCAGAACGCAGGACAGGGAAACTCGGCCATGCCGGCCTACAGAATTGGAAAACCGATGTTACTTGACCCCAAGCCCCAGAGTTCCGCCGTTTCCGCGCTGCTCGATGCTCCCAAGACCGCCCGCATGCTCATCGGCGGACAGTGGGTCGATGCAGCGGACGGCGCCGTCGTCGAGACTCTCGATCCGGCCAGTGGAAAGATCATCGGCACGATCCCTGACGCCTCCGCTTCCGATGTGGACGCCGCCGTCGCCGCGGCGCGCAAGGCGCAAGGGCCGTGGGCCGCGACGCCGCCCGCCGAGCGTGCGCGTATCCTCTGGAAGATCGCCGACCTCATCGAGGCCAACATCGACGAATTGTCGGAACTGGAAGCGCTCGATCAGGGCAAGCCGCTCTACGTGGCGCGTTGGGCGGAAATCCCGGGCGCGGTCGGCCAGTTCCGTTTCTTCGCCGGGCAGGCCATGGCGATCGAGGGGCAGACCATCACCCCGTCGATCACCTATCAGCCGCAGGGCAAGGAAATGCGCGCCTGGACCGTGCGCGAGGCCGTCGGCGTCGTTGCGGCGATCGTGCCGTGGAACTCGCCGCTGGTGCTCACCGCGATGAAGCTGGCCCCGGCCTTCGCGGCGGGCTGCGCGGTCGTGCTCAAACCGGCCGAGGACACCTCGCTCTCGGCGATCCGCCTGGGTGAGCTGATCCAGGAAGCGGGCCTGCCCGACGGCGTGTTCAACGTGATCACCGGTCGCGGCGCGATTTCGGGTGCGGCGCTGGCCTCGCATCACGATGTCGACAAGGTCGCCTTTACCGGCAGCACTGCAACGGGCCGGGCGATTCTCGACGCGTCGAAGGGCAACCTCAAGCGCGTCAGCCTTGAACTGGGCGGCAAGTCGCCGGTCGTGATCATGGGTGATGCCGACCTGAACCTCGCGATTCCCGGCGCGGCGAACGCGATCTTCTTCAACGCCGGGCAGGTCTGCGTGGCGGGGTCGCGCTCCTATGTCCACGCCTCGGTCTACGATCAGGTGGTCGAGGGGCTGGCGGCTTATGCCGGCGGGCTCAAGCTCGGCCACGGTCTTGACCCGGCGACGCAGATGGGCCCGCTCGTCAACGCGCGCCAGGCCGAACGCGTCAGCGGTTTCATCGCGGGTGCGCGCAGCGAGGGCGCGGCCATCGTCGCGGGCGGCGAGCGCCTTGGCCCGGCCGGCACTTTCATCACCCCGACCGTGGTGGCGAACGTGACCGCCAGCATGGAAATCGTGCGCGAGGAAGTTTTCGGCCCGGTTCTCGCCGTGCAGAAGTTCGATGACGTGGAAGAAGTCGTCGCGATGGCCAACGACAGCGTCTACGGCCTTGCCGCCAGCATCTGGACGGAATCGCTCTCGCACGCGCATCGCCTGTCGTCGCGGATCAAGGCGGGTACGGTGTGGATCAACTGCCACTCGATGTACGACGCCAGCCTGCCGATCGGCGGCGTGAAGCAGTCCGGCTACGGCCGCGACAGCGGGCGCGAGGCGCTGGAAAGCTACCTCGAGACGAAGACCATCTGCGCGGTGGTGTGATGGACCAAATCCTCCCTGAGCTTACTCGGGGAGGGGGACCGCCGACGCAGTCGGTGGTGGAGGGGAATTTCCCTCCGTCAGCCGCTTCGCGACTGCCACCTCCCCATTGCTGCGCAACAGGGAGGATGTAGGACAAAAAGAAGGCCCGGTAGGACTTGCGTCCCGCCGGGCCTTTTAGGGTGAGGGTGGGCCGGGCACCATTTCTGGCACCCGGTCCGGGAGAGATCAGAAGCTGTAGCGGGCAGTCGCCAGCACGGTGCGCGGGTCGGTCATGAAGCGCGGGTTCACGACCGAGAAGCCGAAGCCGGTCTGCCAGTTGATCTGGTTGAGCAGGTTCTTGCCAGCGACCTGGAACTGCCACGGCCCGACGTCGTACCCGACATAGGCATTGACGATCTGCGTCGAGGTCACCGCGCCGATTGCGGCGTTGTCCGCAGTCGAGAAGAACTTGTCGCGGAAGTTGGCGTCGGCGCCGAACTTCACCTTGCCCGAGCCGAGATCGAAGTTGTAGTCGAAGCCGACAGTCGCCTGGTAATCCGGTAGGAACGGCGGCGAGTTGCCCGCGAGCGAACCGCCCGAAGTGCGATACTTGCCGCGGTTCAGTGCGCCGTTGCCCCAGATCTGCAGGCCGTAGACCGGCTTCCACGCGATCTCGGCTTCGAGGCCCTTGATCGTCATGTTGTAGTTTTCGATCAGGAAGCCGCCGTCGCCGAGGTTGATCGATTCCTGACGGTTCTTGATCTTGTTGACGAAGCCCGAGAGCGCCACGCGCACGGTGCTGCCGAGGTCGGCCTTGATGCCCGCTTCGAAGGCGTCGGTGCTCTGCGGCTTGAACGCGGCGGCCAACTGCGCGGCGGTCGATGCGAGGCCATTATAGCCGCCCGACTTGAAGCCGACGCTGTACGAGCCGTAGAGCAGCACGTCGTTGCTCGGCTTGAAGTTGACGCCCAGCTTGGGGTGAACTTCTTGTAGTGGTCGCGGCTAACTGCCGGATCGCCGCCGATGTCGGCGTTGAGCGCCTTGTCCTCGAGCGTGTAGCGGCCGCCGGCGATCAGGGCGAGCTGGTCGGTGACGTTGAAGGTCAGCTGGCCGTAACCCGCCCAGGCGTCGGTCTTGGCATGGAAGTTGGTGCGCGAGGGCACGAAGAACGTCGTCGTGTCGACGATCTGGTCGCCGTTTTCGTGGAAGTAGTAGAAGCCGACCACGTAATCGACGAGGCCGTCAGCCAGCGAGCCGGCGGCGTTAACTTCCTGGCTGAACTGCCACTGCTGGGAATCGCTGCTGCGCACGAACAGAGCAAGCGGTGTCGTGCCGGTGGAGCCGATCATCGAAGGATAGACGCCGCCCGAGAAGTCCTGAATCCAGAAGTCGTCCATCTCCGAGTAGCCGGTGATGGAGGTCAGCGTGCCGCCCGGATAGTCGGCCGAGAGGTGGAGCGATCCGCCCTTCTGCTTGACGCGGGTGTCCGATGCCACCGGCGAGAGCACGGTGCGGTACGAGCCCGAGAGCGGGACGATCTTGCCCTCGTCGTTGGTGGTGGTGTTGACCGACCACTGGCCGTCCGAGTTGAGGTCGAGGTAGAACAGGTTCAGGCGGGCCTTCACCACGTCGCCCTTGTAGGCGAGGTCGAACTGACCGCCCTTGAAGTCTTCCTTGCCCACCTTCTTGTCGAGCGTGGCGTTGTACTGGCGGCCGCCGTCACGGGCGCGCACGATGCCGTTGAACGATGCGGCCCACTTGCCGTCCTCGCTCAGCGGGACCGAGATGTAGCCCTTCACGCGTCGTTCGTTCCAGGTGCCGTAGCCGACCTGCACGTTGCCGGTGAACTCGTCCGAGGGCTGCTTGGTGATGATGTTGATCGCACCGGCCGAGGCATTGCGGCCGTAGAGCACGCCCTGCGGGCCGCGCAGGACTTCGATCCGCTCGATCTCGGCGAAGTCCATCAGCGCGCCCTGCATGCGGGCGTTGTAGACGTCGTTGATGTAGAGCGCGACTTCGGCTTCCGACATCACGTAGCCGCCGTCGGTGCCGCCGCCGCCGCGGATGTAGGCCTTGAGGCCCGCCGAGCCGCCGGTCACGCCGTCCAGCTTGAGGTTGGGGACGAGGCGCGCGACGTCGGTGGGGGTGTTCACCTGACGGGTCTGGATTTCGTCAGCGGTGATGGCGGTGACGCTGATGGGCACGTCCTGCAGGCGCTGTTCGGTGCGCTGCGAGGTGACGACGATGTCGCCGAAGCCGTTGGCATCGCTGCTCGCATTTGCGGCGGCGTCCTGCGCGGCGGCCATGGCGGGGAAGGAGCCGATCGCGGTCGCGAGCAGCAGCCCCTTGGAGAATGCCTTCATCATGGTGTCGAATGAACCTTTGTGCGTAGTATCTTCTGAACCCTGGCCCGTGGCGACGTGGCTCTTTTCGAAAGGAGCTTTGCGTCGGCGCCCGTCAGGCAAAGCGGAAGCTGTCGGTGATAAGGTTTTGTGGCAATGCTGCGCCGCAAACTGTCCGCAGGATGATAACTCAGACGCATCGCTCCATGCATGAACCGCTGTGCGGATAAAAACGGCCGGGTAGCGCGCCACTTTTCGGGGCGAGCGTCAGACTGCGGCGAAATCAACGCAGTGGAGGTCATGATGGCAGAGCTTACCGCAACGCAGGGCGCGGGCGTCGTACTGGTCACGGGCGCGGCGTCCGGCATCGGCAAGGCGGCGGCGGACCTGATCGAAGCGGCCGGGCGCACGGTGGTTCGCGCGGATTTGCACGATCAGGACGGACGCGGCGTCGCGCTCGATGTCGCCGATCCCGCCGCATGGGATGCACTCGTCGCGCGGCTGGAGGCCGAGGGTGGTATCGACGGCCTCGTCAACTGCGCGGGCGTCGGCGGCCTAGGCGCCATCGACGAGATCGCCATCGAGGACTGGGACCGCATCATGGCCGTCAACCTGCGAGGCACGGCGCTCGGCTGCCGCGCGGTGCTTCCGGCGATGCGCGCGCGGGGGCACGGGTCTATCGTCAATATCGGTTCCACCTTCGGTCTCGTCGCGCGCAACGACTGCGTGGCCTACGGCGTGAGCAAGGCGGCGGTAATCCACCTGACCCGCTGCATGGCGGTAGACCTTGCCGATGCGGGCGTGCGCGTGAACTGCGTGTGCCCCGGCCTGATCGAGACGCAGATGACAGCCCCGCTCGCCGATGCCGGGCTGGAGGCGCTGATGCAGGCCAACCTCCAGGCTCACGCGCTGCGCCGCATCGGCAAGCCCGCCGAGGTTGCGGAAATGGTCGCTTTCCTTATCTCGGATGCAGCCAGCTTCGTGACCGGGGCGGCGATCCCGGTCGATGGCGGCTACACCTCGGGCAAGTGGGTGTGACGCCCCACTGTCCGAGGGGTGGAGATTCCACTTTCGCAGGTGCGTGATCGCCGGCCCCGCTTATAGTTTGCGCATACGTCTTCAGGGATAACCCAATGCTCAACACCTTCCAGCAGCAGCTCCATGGCATGCTGCCCACCCCGACCTCGGAAGAAGCCTCGCGGCAGGAGTTCGCGAAGAGCCTCAAGCACTTCATCCAGCAGGGCCTGCTGCCCGGCCTGCACCCGATCTATTCGGGCCGCGCCGCCCAGCGCTTCGAGAAGGAAGCGGGTCGCGCGCCGGTCGATCGCCACGACATCCGCAAGGCGATGGTGCCGGACAACTACTTCCGCCACTACGCCGCTGTGAACCGCATCAGCCAGGAACTGCTGTGGGACAGCGTGATCGATCTCGATCGAGCGCGAGGAAGACAGCCTCAAGGCCGCCGCCGCTGCGAATTCGGCGAAGAACAAGGGCGAGCTGCGCATCCCCGAGGGCTTCGAGGTTCCACGCTACGTCTCCTCGCTCGACATCCACTGCATGCCGGGTGGTTATGCGGGCGGCCCGGACGATGCTTCGGACGTCTCGCTCGGCGTGCTCTACGACCGCGGTGTGTACCTCTATTCGATGGGGTACACCGGCCCGTTCAACGACGACATGGGCCGCTCGGTGGTGAACTACCTCAAGCGTAACATGCCGGACTTCAAGCCCAGGCGCATCCTCGACCTGGGCTGCACGGTCGGCCACTCGACGCTGCCGTACAAGGAACTGTTCCCCGAGGCGGAGATCTGGGGCGTGGATGTCGGCGGTCCGATGGTGCGCTATGCCCACGCCCGCGCCGGTGCGTTCGGCCTCGACGTCAACTTCGCGCAGATGAACGCCGAGAAGACCGAGTTCGAGGACGCCTCGTTCGACCTCGTCGTCAGCCACATCCTGCTGCACGAGACCAGCGGCAAGGCAATGCCCCGCGTGTTCGAGGAATGCGCCCGCGTCCTCAAGCCCGGCGGCCTGATGATCCACGCGGATCTGCCGCCGTTCGACCTGATGGACCCGTTCACGCAGTTCATCCTCGACAACGAGACGTACTACAACAACGAGCCGTTCTGGGGCGCGATGCGCGACATGGACCAGATCGCGCTGGCCACCAAGGCGGGCTTCGACCCGGCGACCATCCGCTTCGACACCGCTCCGATGGCCGTGATGGAATATGCGGGTGCGGGCTATACCGAGGAATCGGCCGCCGACGTTGCCGAGCGCGAGTTCACGGCGGGCGAGTTCGCTCCCGGCGGCGGCTGGGAAGTTCTCATCGCCCAAAAGCCCGCAGCCTGACACAACAATGCGGAATGTCCTTCTTCTCTTCGTCATTGCGAGCGAAGCGAAGCAATCCAGAGCGGCGTTAACTGCCCTGGATTGCTTCGCTTCGCTCGCAATGACGAGGATGGGAGTGGGCGCAGCCGCTACTAGGATAACAGACATGAAGCGTGACGCACGGGGCAAGCGGCCCCAGTTCTACCAAGACCCGGCCCTCGACCAGATGATGGGCATGATCATGGTCCTCGCGGGTGAGGTTTCGGTGCTGGCCGACCAGCTCGATTCTACCCAGCGTGTGCTGGCCAACCACAACATCGACGCGCGCGCCGAAGTCGATGCGCTCGTCCTCGACGACGCGGCGCTGGAAGCGCGCGAGGCGCGCCGCCAGCAGATGCTGGAACGCATGTTCTACCTCGTCCGCAAGGAAGCTTCCGAGGCGGCAGGCAAGGAAACAACCGAAGGCTACATCGCCACCCTCGACGCGATCGCGGAAGGGTAAGCGATACAATGAGCATAAATGCGAGCGCGCTGGCGAACATCGTCGGTGCGGACAACCTGCTGACCGACCCGGCCAAGGTCGCCTACTTCGCCACCGACGTCTACCGTGCACAGATCATGCCGGGCGCGGTCGCGCGTCCTGGCACGATCGAGGAACTGCAGGCCGTGGTGCGCGAGGCGGCGGCCGCCAAGCTGCCGTTCACCGTGCGCGGCGGCGGCGCGTCCTACACCGATGGCTACAATGCGGTGGACGGCTCGCACCTGCTGATCGACATGAGCCGCCTGAACCGCATCGTCGAGATCGACGAGTTCAACGGCTACGTCACCGTCGAGGCGGGCGTTACCTGGCTCCAGTTGTCCGACGCGCTGGAGGCCAAGGGCCTGCGTACGCCGTTCCGTGGGCCGTTCTCCGGCATTGCCGCGACCATCGGCGGATCGATGTCGCAAAACTCGATCAGCCACGGTTCGGGCGCATGGGGCATCTCGGCGGAATCGGCACTGGCCTTCGACATCGTGCTTGCCGACGGCAGCCTGCTGCGCACCGGCACAGGCGCGCTGGGCGAGAAGCCGTTCGGCCGTCATGCCGGGCCGGACCTCACGGGCCTGTTCACCGGCGACTGCGGCGTTTTCGGCCTCAAGGCCCGGGTTACGCTGCCGTTGCTGCGTCACAAGCCTGCGCATCGCGTGCTGTCCTTCGCCTTCGCCGAATTCGCGCAGATGCACGAATCGATGCGCCGCATCGCCATGGAGCGGGTCGAGGATTCGCACTTCGCGCTCGACGCCGCGCTGTCGCAGGGCCAGATCGCCAAGCAGGAGCGTGCGGGCGGCCAGCTGGCGATGGCGATGTCCATCGTCAAGAGTTCGCCCTCGGTCTTCGCCGGGCTCAAGCAGGTCGCGGCGGCGGGCATTCTCGCCCGCAAGCAGATTTCCGCTTCGAACTTCATGACGCACTACATCGTCGAGGGTTTTGACGATGCCGAGTGCCGCGCCAAGCTGCAGCGCCTGCGTGACCTGACCGCAGACCTCGGCCGCGAAATCGTCGCGACGGTGCCTTCGGTGGTGCGCGGCATGCCCTTCGCACCGCTCTACAACACGCTCGGCCCGGGCGGCGAGCGCTGGGTGCCGCTGCACGGCGTCATGGCGCATGACCGCGTGCGTGATTTCCACGAAGCGCTCCAGCGCTTCTACGCGGACCGCGCCGCCGACATGACGCAGCACGGCGTGTGGGGCGGCGGCATGTATTCCACCGTTGGGTCGAGCGGTTTCCTTTACGAAATCGCGCTCTACTGGCCGGACGAGCAGACCGCCTACCACGCGGAATCGGTGCCCGGCGACTACCTCGCCAGCCTGCCGAAATTCCCGGCGAACCCGGCCGCGCGTGAGTACGTCCATCGGCTCAAGGGTGAACTGGTCGACCTCTACGACGCCCACGGCGCGCTGCACTTCCAGCTCGGCCGAGCCTATCCCTACGCCGCGCGCCTCGGCGCGGAGCCCAAGGCGCTGGTCAGCGCGATCAAGTCGGCGCTCGATCCGCAGGGCCTCGTCGGTCCGGGCGTGCTGGGCCTGTGACCCGCAACAGCGTCCGCAAGTCCTACGTGGACCTTGCGGACGGGCAGCTGCACGTGCGCGAGGTGGCGGGCCTTGAAGCGCCGGGCGGGGAGCCCGCCATCGTCTTCCTGCACCAGACCGCGTGCTCGGCGCAGAGCTACGACCCGCTGCTGGCCGAACTCGATCTGCCCAACCGGCTCGTCGCGATCGACACGCCGGGCTTCGGGGGCAGCTTCGATCCGGTCGGCTGGCCTTCGCTCGCGGACTATGCGGCGTGGATTCTGGAAGGGATCGACGCGCTCGGGATCGGGCGTTTCCATGTCTTCGGGCATCACACCGGCTCCAGCCTTGCGGTGTACTTCGCCGCGAACCATCCCGAGCGGGTGGCGTCAATCATACTGGCGGGCGCCGAGCTGATGACGCCGGATGAGCGCGCGCACTTCGAGCAAACGCATGGCGAGCCGATCGGCCTCAAGCGCGACGGATCGCACCTCCAGACCAACTGGGACTACGCCGCCGGCTACAACGAGGGCATCGACGTGGAGATCATCCATGACGAAGTCGTCGCCATGCTGCGCGCATGGAAAGCCCGGCCGCAGGCCTACATGGCGGTGGCAAAGTCCGACACGCCTGCACTGGCAGCGCGTGTCACCGCGCCAGTGCTGCTGCTGACCTCACCCGACGACTACTTCCACGCCGAGCTGGACCGCGCGAAGGCCGCTTTCCCCGGCGCGAGCCTTGCCGTCACCGGCGGGGCGAACTTCCAGGCCACCGCGGACCCGCAAGGCGTCGCGCGCGCGGTGGAAGAGTTTCTGGCGTCGTCCCGGACTTGATCCGGGACCGCTGGCGGTCTTTAGGCGCGCGCTATCAGGACGATCCCGTCGAGAGGCGGGCTGGTCCTGATAGCGGTCCCGGATCAAATCCGGGACGACGTGTATCAGGAATAGTCCAGTTCCGGGCGGGTGCGCTCCTGCTGCGCGGGGTCGGTTTCAACGAGGTTGATGAATACCCCATCGCAGTCGCGGATGCAGACTTCCAGCTGCGCGCGGTGTTCCATCGCGAAGACCTGCGGCTCCGGCGCCCACGTTGCGCCGAGGGCGCGCAGCCTTTCCATCGTTCCGGCCATGTCGGTGACGTAGAAGACCAGCGCCACCTCGCCGATGCGCGCCGGGCCGGTTGCGGGGGGATGGCCTCGTTCGTGGTGCCGTCCGCCAGCTTGAACAGGCCGACCATGCCGTAGTTGGGGCCGGGGCGCTTGACGATGCGGATCTCGAATGGGCGCGGGTCGTCGAAGCCCAGGATCTCGGTCGCCGAAGGATGGCTCAGCTTGCCCTCGAAGTAAGTCTCGGTGAGGCCGATGGCGCGGTAGAATTGCGTCGCCTTGTCGAGATCGCGCACGAAGATCGTCGCACGCACGAGGGCGGAGGAGGGATGCTCGGTCATCGGTCTGCCTTTGCTGGTTCGCCCCGATAGTTCCCGTCCTGCCGCGCCGCCGCGAGCGCGCGGCCGCCAATGGTCGTCAGGTGGACAACGGGACGGGTGTCGCCTTGCGGAAGGTCGGCCCGGGGCGCGATGAACGGTCATGATCGGGAGCATCAGCAGCCCCCGGTCCGCAAGGGCGACACGATCTTCCGGCCAGGGTTCTGCCGGCCCGTCTGCAACTCTTCCGGAGAGTCCGCTCTCCAGCTGCGTGGGATATAGAAAATGACGGATTCTCTCGGTTACCGCATGAAGTTCGCGGTGGTCGCCCCCTCGACCAACACCAGCGTCGAGCCCGAGTACGCGGACATGCGCCCGCGCGGCGTGACCAACCATTTCTCGCGCATCGCGATTCCCGACACCAAGGTCGTGGACGACGCGACGTTCGTGGAGATGCTGGAGAACATCCGCAGCGCCACGTTCGATGCGGTCGACGTGTCGATGTCGATGGACCCGGGCTGCGTCGTCATGGGCATGTCGGCCGAGACCTTCTGGGACGGCGCCGAGGGCGCCGAGCGCCTGCACCAGCGCATGCTGGAGCGGACCGGCGGCGTGCCGGTGATCATGGGCTCCACCGCCGTGGACGCCGCGATCCGGGCCTATGAGGAGGCCGACGGCAAGAAGATCCGCAAGATCGGCATCCTCACCCCTTATGCGCCGGTGGGCGACGCCAACGTCAAGAAGTTCTTCGAGGACCAGGGCTACGAGGTCGTCCACGTCGAAGGCCTCAAGTGCCAGTCGCCGATGCTGATCGCGCACGAGGACAAGCAGACCCTCAAGCGCGCCGCCATCAAGGTGAGCGAGGGCGTCGACGCGGTGATCCAGGCGGGCACCAACCTGGCCTTCGCCGAAGTCGCCGCCATGGCCGAGTTCTGGCTGGAAAAGCCGGTGATCGCGATCAACACCGCCACCTACTGGCACGCCCTGCGCACGATGGGCTTCACGGACCAGAAGGAAGGCTTCGGCCGCCTGCTTGCGGATTTCTGATCCGTCACTTGCAAAGCAAGCACTGGCGATACGGCATCGGCGCTCTAAGCTGACCTCAGGGTCGAGAGATTAGAATACGGAGTTCACAATGGAATACGATTACGTCCCGATGCCGCAGCGCCAGCCGCTCCAGTGGCCGGACGGCAAGCGCGTGGCGCTGCTGATCACCTTCAATCTCGAGACCTGGGATCTCACCAAGGATACCGACAAGCCCTATTACGCGGGCGGCCCGGCGATCCTGCCGGACATCCTGCCCGGCAACACGCCGGACTTCCCGAACTACACTTGGCGCGAATATGGCCAGCGCGTGGGCATCTGGCGCCTGTTCGACCTGTTCGACGAACTGGGCGTCAAGGCCAGCTGCACCACCAACGCCGTCACCTTCGAGCGTCGCAAGGCGATGACCGATGCGGTGCTGGAGCGCGGCTGGGAACTGCTCACCCACAACTGGGAGCAGGGCGAACTGCTCACCACCTTCGCGCACGAGCCGGAGAAGGAGCGCGACATCATCATGCGCTCGCTCGAGCAGTTCGAGAAGTACACCGGCCGCAAGTCCAAGGGCTGGCTCTCGTCGTCGCTGCGCGGCACGATGCAGACGGCGGACATCCTCGCAGGGGAGGGCTGCACCTTCTACTGCGACATCATGAACGACGACCAGCCGTACCTGCTGCGCACGCCGAACGGCCCGATCGTTTCTGTCCCGTATTCCAACGAGATCAACGACTTCACCTTCATCACCCGCAAGAACTTCACCACCGACCAATTCCGCGATGCGCTGATCGAGGAACTCGACGTCCTCTATGCGGAAGGCGCCAAGAGCGGCCGCATCATGAACATCGGCCTGCACCCGCACGTCGCCGGCCGCGCCCACCGCGTCCGCGCGGTGCGCGAGTTCATCGAGCACGCCAAGTCGCTCGACGGCGTCTGGTGGACCACGCGCGAGGAAATCGCCGAGTGGTATCTCCAGAACCACGAAAGCCATATTCCTGGCCAACTCGGCTGATGGAAAAGGCCCGGGTTCTCGTCGCCGGCGGCGGCATCGGCGGGTTGACGGCGGCCATCGGGCTCCTGCGCAAGGGGTTCGAGGTCGAAGTCTTCGAAGGCGCGCAGAGCTTCGGGGAAGTGGGGGCGGGCGTCACGCTCGCGCCCAACGCGATGGCGGGGCTGCAGTACCTCGGGCTCGGGCCAAAGATCGAGGCTGCGGGTAGCGAGCCGGTGCGGCAGGTCGTGCGGCACTGGGAAGATGGCCGCGTTCTCAAGACCTTGGAGCGCGGCAACCAGATGCGTGAGAAGTACGGCGTTCCGTACCTCTACATGCACCGCGCCGACCTGCACGCGATCCTCGTCGAGACAGCGCGGGAGCTGGGCGGCAAGCTGCACCTCTCCGCAAGGGTGGTGCAAGCGGCACACAGCGGCACACAAGCGTTGCTCAAGCTCGCAGACGGCACCGAACATCACGGCGACCTGCTCGTCGGCGCTGACGGGCTCAAGTCTGTAGTGCGCAAGATCTTCGAACCGATCTCCGCTCACTTCACCGGCCACGTCGCGTGGCGCGGCGTGGTGCCCGTGGACGAGCAGCTCCGCGAGCTGGCCGAGAACCCCGGCAACTTCATCGGGCCGGAGCGCATGGCGGTGTGGTATCCGCTGCGCGGCGGCACGCAGCTCAATCTCGTCTTCTTCGCCCGCGAGGAAGGCTGGACCGACGACGGCTGGACGATCCCCGCGAAACGTGCCGAACTGCAGCAGGTCTTCGCCGGCTGGTGCGAGCCGATCCAGTATATGATCGCGCATCTGGAGGAAGACCGCCTGTTCAAATGGGCGATCAATGCCCGCTCGGCGCTGTCGACCTGGAACCAAGGTGGCTGCATCACCCTGCTCGGCGACGCAGCGCATGCGATGACGCCATTCCTGGGGCAAGGCGCCTCCTGCGCCATCGAGGACGCGGTGGTCCTGTCGCGTGCGATGGAGGCCGGGGCCACGGTGGCCGAGGCGATCGAACGCTACGAACGTGCGCGCATCGCGCATGCGACGTTCATCCAGGCGGAATCGAACGCCAACGCCGAACGCCTGCAGAGCAAGGACGCGGACAACTTCGGCAAGAAGGAAGTCCGCAACGAGGAAACGCTGGGCCTGTTCGCCTACGATGCCGGCAAGGTGGAAGTATAAGATGACCCTGACTGCAGCCGATTTCCCCGTTGAACTCTCGCCCGGCACCTGGGACGTCCTGCGCGGCGACTTCCCGCTGCTGATCGACGGCAAGTTCGTATCCTCCGCAAGCGGCGCGGCGGGCGTAACCCACGATCCCGCGACCGGCGCCGCGCTGGCGGGCTTCGCGCTGGGCGATGCGGTGGACGTGGACCTTGCGGTCCGCGCGGCCCACAAGGCGTTCGGCGGCCCGTGGTCGAAGCTCTCGCACTTCGAGCGCGCAAGGCTGCTGCGCAAGCTGGCCGACCTGTTCGAGGCTAACACGCAAGTGCTGGCCGAACTCGAGGTCATCGACAACGGCATGCCGATGTGGCTCGCCGGACTGACCGCGCGCAACAATGCCGAACTGTTCCACTACTACGCGGGCTGGGCGGAGCGGATCGAGGGCACCACCACGACGCCGCCCGCGCATGTCCTCGCGGCGGGAGAGGCGCTGACCTACACCCTGCGCGAGCCGGTCGGCGTCGTTGGCCAGATCGTGCCGTGGAACGTGCCGCTCTCGATGGCGTGTCTCAAGCTGGCCCCGGCGCTGGCGGCGGGGTGCACCGTGGTCCTCAAGCCCGCCGAGGAGACGCCGCTCAGCGCCGTCGTGCTCGGCCGGCTGATCATGGAAGCGGGCTTCCCCGAGGGCGTCGTCAACATCGTCAATGGCGATGGCGCGACGGCGGGCGCGGCGTTGGTCAAGCACCCGCTGGTGTCCAAGATCTCGTTCACCGGGTCGACCGAAGTGGGCAAGCTGATCGTGCGCGAATGCGCCGACGATCTCAAGAAAGTCAGCCTCGAACTGGGCGGCAAGTCGCCGGTGATCGTCTTCCCGGATGCGGACATGGCCAAGGCCGTGCCGGGCGTTGCGATGGCGACCTTCTTCCTGCAGGGCCAGAACTGCATGGCGGGCACGCGCATCTTCGTCCACGCCGATATCTACGACGAACTGCTCGAAGGCATGGCCGCGTTCGCCGGGTCGATGAAGATCGGCCACGGCCTGCATGCGGACACGATGATCGGCCCGCTGATCTCCGCGAAGCAGAAGGCCCGCGTCATGAGCTACGTGGACGAGGCCAGGGCAGGCCCGGCGCGCGTCGTCGCGGGGGCAAGGCGCCCGAAGGCCCCGGCCACTTCGTCGAGCCCACCATCGTCGCCGACACCACCCCCGACATGCGCGTGGTGCGCGAGGAGATATTCGGCCCGGTCATGGCCGTCCAGCGCTTCGAGGGCGACGACCTCGACGCCATCGCCGCGATGGCGAACGACAGCGACTTCGGCCTTTCGGGCAGCGTCTGGACGCAGGACCTGTCCACCGCGCACAAGATGGCGGCGCGGGTGCGGTCGGGCCATGTCTCGGTCAACACTCACGGCGCGGTCGGCGCGAACATCCCGTTCGGGGGCTTCAAGCAGTCGGGCTGGGGGCGTGAGTTCGGGCGCGAGGGGCTGGACCTCTATCTGGAGACCAAGGCCGTGACCGTGGCCCTGTGATGGAAAATGCAGTGACTTATCTTCGTCGTCATGCGGGCCGCATCGTCTATCATCACGCCAACGGCCCGCAGGGGATCGAGGACTTCGGCATCGACGTGCGCGCCGATGGTCGCACGGTCCGCGCCTATTGCGAGATGGGCGACGGCGCCCTGACCCGCGACGCTTCGTGGAGCCTCGATGCCGATCTGCGCCCGGTCGAGGGTCAGGTGCGCGTCGTCCAGCACGGCAAGCTGACGGGCAGTTCCTGGTACTATTTCACGCCTGACGCCACGCACTGCGAGTCGCTGACCGCGAACCTCGGGCGCACCAGCCAGACCTTGCCCGGACGGGTCGATTATCTCGGCCTGCATCCGCTAGTGGGCGACGGTGCCATCGCGCTTGCGCGCGGGACCGACGAGCCGGGGGCGGAGCGGATGATCCCGAGCGTCACCTGCTCCTACGACGTCAACGGCGAAAGCTCGCTTGTCGCGCTGCCGATCACGATCGGCGTTACCTATGTCGGCAAGGAGGAGGTGACCGTCCCGGCGGGCACGTTCACGGCCGACGTCTACGAACTGCGCTGGCAGCCGCACTGGCCGCCGGCGCGGCTGTGGGTGCACGGCGAGGATTCGGTGTTCCTGCGCCTGACCTGGGAATTCTCCGGCCTCGACAGCCAACTGGAGCGCTACGCGACCGCCACGGGCGAGGATAGCGCCTGGTTTGCAAGCTGACGTCGGCCCCGCTCACCCTTTTCCTGCTCTCACTCCTTTTCGTCATTGCTTCGCTACGCTCGCAATGACGAGGGGTGTGGACGACGCCTGCCCTCAATGTCGCTCGATCGAGACGTGGCGCAGTTCATGCACCGGCGCGAGGCGGCGGCGCAGTTCGCCATGGTCGCGTGCCGAACTGGCCGATATGATCGCGGCATGGGCGTCGGGGCCGATGCGCCAGACGTGGAGGTCGGTGATGCGCGCGTCGCCGGGGCCTTCGATGGCCTCGCGCACTTCTTCCGCGACGTGGTCGTCGGTGCGGTCGAGCAGGATGGCGGCGGTGTCCTTCATCAGCGACCATGACCAGCGCGCAATGACGACCGCGCCGACCACGCCCATCAGCGGGTCGAGGAAGGTCCAGCCCAGATAGCGCCCGGCCAGCAACGCGACGATCGCCATGACCGAGGTGAGCGCATCGGCCAGCACGTGCAGGTAGGCCGAGCGCAAGTTGTTGTCGTTGTGCGCGTGGCCGTGATGATGCCCGTGATCATGAGCGTGCTCATGATGGTGGCCATGCCCGTGCCCATGGTGGTGATGGTCGCCCGACAGCAGCAGGGCGCTGACGATGTTCACGATCAGGCCGATCACCGCGACGATGGTGGCGTCCCCGAACGCCACCGGGCCGGGGTTGAGCAGGCGTTCCACTGATTCCACCCCGATCCCCACCGCGAACAGCGCCAGAACCAGAGCCGAGGCGAAGCCGGCGAGGTCACCGACCTTGCCGGTCCCGAAGCTGAAGGCCGGATTTCGGCGGTGCCTGCGGGCATAGCGATAGGCCAGCGCGGCGACGCCGAGCGCTCCGGCATGGGTCGCCATGTGGAACCCGTCGGCGAGCAGGGCCATCGATCCCGTGGCATATCCGGCGACGATCTCGCCCACCATCATGACGGCGGTGAGCACGACGACCCACTGCGTGCGGCGGGCGTTGGCGTCGTGCGAGGCGCCGAGGAAATCGTGATCGTGAACGGATGGGTGAGGCAGGGAAGCCATGGGAAATGCGGTCTTTCTACTTCGCGTAACGGCGGATGGCGGCGATCACGGCCTGTACGCCGTCCTCGCGCTCGGCATCGGAGAGGTCGGGCGCGGAGACGTGGGTGCGCAGGTGGTCCTCGATCAGTTCGTCGATGAAACCGTTGACCGCGCCGCGCACCGCCGCGCTCTGCAGCAGCACTTTCGCGCAGTCCTCGCCCTCGACGAGCGAACGCTCGACCGCCTGCAACTGCCCGACCATGCGACGTATCCGCATGATGAGCGCCTGATTGTCCTTGCCGAGATGTGCCATACCTATACCCCCTTAGGGTATAAGCGGTGAAGCCGCAAGGTTTGACCCGCCCGGGCGGTCCCGATACGGGAACAAAGTCGAGGGCCGTTCATTTCAAAAGCCCGCGCCGACGCTCCGTTTCGCTTCGGGAGCGTCGCCCATCCGCCGGTTCGGGTCGCCATCCGCAGCCGGCGCCACAGACGCAGGATCACGAGCACGCGATGAGCGTAATCACCACTATCGCCGCAGCGGCAGCCGCCCCCGCCGCCACTCCGGCTCCCGCAAAGTCCCCCATTCCCGACGTTTCCGTGCAGGTCCGCGACTTGTCGAATTCGACCTTCGCGTGGTTCCAGACCTACTGGCTGCAGATCATCATCGCGGTGGCCATCGCCGTCGCCATCGTCTCGGCGCTTTACGCGCTACGCCGCCTCGGCGCGCGGTTGTGTCGGGAAGAGCGCGGGCGCGGCGACTGGCTCACCATCGTCGGCCGGGTGGTCACCAAGACGACCAACTATTTCATCATCATGGTCGCGATCCGCGCGGTCGACGGCTACGCGCAGACGCCGCCGATGATCGACCGGATGGTGACCTTCTTCTTCACCCTCGCCGCCGTCCTGCAAGGCGCGATCTGGGCGCGCGAGTTCATCCTCGGCGCAATCGAGCACAAGACTTCGGCCGAGCACTTCAAGGGCGAAGCGATCATCAACGCCATGGGCCTCATCCGCCTGCTGGTGAGCGTGGTCGTCTTCGCGGTGGCGACGGTGGTTCTGCTCGACAACATCGGCGTCAACGTCACCGGCCTCGTCGCGGGTCTGGGTGTGGGCGGCATCGCCATCGGTCTGGCAGCGCAAGGCATCTTCGCCGATCTTTTCGCGGCGCTGGCGATCATCTTCGACCGCCCCTTCAGCAAGGGCGATCAGATCAGCTTCGGCACCAGTTCGGGCGTGATCGAGGCGATCGGGCTCAAATCCACGCGCATCCGCGCCTATACCGGCGAACTGCGGATCATCGCCAACAAGAACCTGCTCGACAAGGAGATCCTGAACGTCAGCGGGCGCGACCACATCCGCCTGCCGTTCACCATCGGCGTCGCCTACGAGACCCCTCCGGAGACGCTGGCGCGCATTCCGGGCATCCTGACCGAGCTTGTCGAGGCGGAAGGCGGCAAGGCATCGCGCGCCGGTTTCGAGAGCTTCGGCGCCAGTTCGCTCGATTTCAGCCTGCTGGTGGACGTGCCCGGCAAGGACTGGGGCATCGCCCACCCCTTGCGCGACCGCTTGATGGTGGCGATCGTCAAGCGGTTCGCGCAGGAGGGCATTGCGATCCCCTATCCCACGCAGACGACCTTCACCGCCGCGCCCGACGGCACGATCATCATGCCCTATCCCGAAAAGGCGACCTGACGACGATGGCAGGGCGCTGTACGCCTTTCGTCGAAACCCCGGATGCGTTTGCCGGGAGAATCAGCTAAACGCAGGCGGCAATGGAGCTTTCCCGCCATATAGCCGCCGACCCCCGCGAGCCCGAACTGGACAACGTGCTCGTCGAGACCCCCTTGCCCGAAGGCAGGGGGTGGCGCACTTGGCCGCGCCGACTGTTGGCATGGCTGTGGCGGCTTCTGCCGTGGCACCGCTGGACGTGGAAGCAGCGCATCGTCCGCACTTTCGCGGGGGTTCTGGCGCTGTTCGTGCTGACCGTGGGCTATCTCGCGGTCACCGCGCCGCTGTCCAAGTCGCTCCAGCCGATCGCGCCGCCCGAGATCACCCTGCTCGCCGCCGACGGTACGCCGATCGCCCGCAACGGCGCGGTCACCGACGATCCGGTCAAGGTAAAGGACCTGCCGCCGCACGTCGTGCAGGCGTTCCTGGCGATCGAGGACCGGCGGTTCTATTCGCACTGGGGCATCGACCCGCGCGGCATCGCCCGCGCCGCGCTCAGCAACGTGACCGGCGGGAATACGCAGGGCGGCTCCACCATCACGCAGCAGCTGGCCAAGTTCACGTTCCTGAGTTCGGAGCGCAGCCTCACGCGCAAGGGGCGCGAGATGCTGATCGCGTTCTGGCTGGAGGCATGGCTGACCAAGGACGAGATCCTCGAGCGCTACCTTTCCAACGCCTACTTCGGGGACAATACCTACGGCATCCGCGCGGCCTCGCTGCACTACTTCCATCGCCAGCCCGAGAAGCTGACCGAGGGGCAGGCGGCGCTGCTGGCAGGGCTGATGAAGGCTCCCTCGCGCCTGGCGCCGACCAACAACTTCGCCGCGTCCGAAAAGCGGATGAGGGTGGTCCTGCAAGCCATGGCCGATGCGGGATACATGACTCCGCAGCACGCGAAGGCCGTATCCACGCCCCGTCTCGACGTGCGCAACCGGGCCGAGCTTCCGACCGGCACCTACTTCGCCGACTGGGCGCTGCCGCAGGCGCGCCAGCTCGAAGCGGCGGGCCACGCCGAGTCCTATCGCACCACGCTGGATCTGCGCCTGCAAGCCGCCGCGCACCGCGCCACCCGGCAGGTTCCTGCAGGCACGCAGGTCGCGCTCGTGGCCATGCGCCGTAACGGAGAGGTCGTCGCCATGGTCGGCGGGCGGGACTATTCGCAAAGCCCGTTCAACCGCGTCACGCAGGCGCGCCGCCAGCCAGGCTCGACTTTCAAGCTGTTCGTCTACCTCGCCGCGATCAAGTCCGGGATGAGCCCCGAGGATACGATCCCCAACACGCCGATCGATACCGGCTCCTACCGCCCGCAGAACGCCGGCGGGGCCTATTCGCCGACGATCACGCTGGAGGATGCCTTCGCGCGGTCCAGCAACGTCGCGGCGGTGCGGCTGTTCAACCGGGTCGGGGACGAGTCGGTGATCGACATGTCGCGGCGGCTCGGCGTGTCTTCGCCGCTGCCGATGGGCGATCCCAGTCTGGCGCTCGGCACCGCGACGATGACGCTGCTGGAACTGACCTCCGCCTATGCGGGCGTCGCCGCCAACAGCTTCCCGGTCGAGCCGCGCGCTTTCCCGGTGCCGGAGGCGGGCTGGTTCGACTGGTTGCTCGATGGCAAGCGCTCGCTCTCGAAGCATGATCACGAGGCGATCGAGGGCATGCTGCGCGCCACCGTCAATCGCGGCACAGGCCGTGCGGCCATGCTGCAGGCGCCGAACTTCGGCAAGACCGGCACCAGTCAGGAGAACCGCGATGCGCTCTTCGTGGGCTATTCGGGTGATCTCGTCGTCGGCGTCTGGGTCGGCAAGGACGATAATTCGCCGCTGAACGGGGTCTCCGGCGGCACCGTCCCGGCGCGCATCTGGCGCGACTTCATGCGCGAGGCATTGGGCGAGAAGGCCGCGCCGCCGCGCAAGGCTGCCGATCCGGACGGCCCGGTCCAGCCGCTCGACGTGCCCGACCTCGGCGACATTCCGGTGGGCGACGACAACCACATCCGCATCGAGAACGGGCAGGCGGTGTTGAGCACCAGGGTCGAAGGGGTGCCGCTCGACGTGACGCTGGACGGGCAGGGCCTGCGCATCGAGCCGAGCGGCAGCGCCTCACCCGCACCGAGATCATCGGTCGCGCCGAGCCCTTCGGGGGCGCCGTGACAGTTCGTCGTCCCGGACTTGATCCGGGACCGGTGGCTGTCTTTAGGCGAGTTCTGTCGGTAAGGTGCTGCTCCCGTAAGTGGGCTGGTCACGGCCAGCGGTCCCGGATCAAGTCCGGGAAGACGTCCCTGCCGCCATCACACCGGAATCTTCGTCCGGTACACCACCGGCCTTAGTGCAAAGCTGGTGGTGACTTGCGAGACGCCCTCGATCCGCGTCAGCCTGTTGCGCAGGAAATCCTCGAAAGTGCCCAGCGAAGGCACCAGCAGCCGCAACTGATAGTCCGCCTCCCCGGTCATCAGGTAGCATTCCATCACCTCGGGAAACTGCATGATCGCGGTCTCGAAGGCTTCGAGGTGGCGGTCGTCCTGCTGGTCGAGCCGCACGCGGACGAAGGCGGTGACGCCAAGGCCCACCGTCTCGGGATCGACCAGCGCGACGTAGCGGGTGATCACGCCTTCGCCTTCCAGCTGTTTGAGGCGGCGCAGGCAGGGGGACGGGGACAGGCCGACCCGCTCCGACAGTTCCTGATTGGTGATACGCCCGTCCGACTGCAGCTCGTCGAGAATCCGGCGGTCAATCGAGTCCAGCGGTGATGGCATGATTATGGCGTCCATTATGGAATTATCGGCAGGTTCTGCCAATGGATACGCGCCGAGAGGCCGAACACGCAAGGACATGCGCAGCCCGCCGAGCGTATTCTGCCGCGATGGCGCTCGAGCGCCATTCAGGGAGCATGAGCAGATGGCCGACACGATCACCCAGACCCGCGCCGACCTTGTCGCGACTCTGGAGGCGCTGGAGAAGCGGCTGCTGTGGCTTTCGGCATGGACGATCCACAACGCCAACCACCTGCGCCCCAAGCGCGATGGCCTGAAGGTCGGCGGGCATCAGGCCAGCTGCGCCTCGATGACGGCGATCATGTCCGCGCTCTACTTCCATGCGCTGCGCCCGCAGGACAAGGTGGCGGTGAAGCCCCACGCCGGGCCGGTGCTCCACGCGATCCACTATCTGCTGGGCGAGCAGACGCGCGAGAAGCTGGAGCGCTTTCGCGGCCTCGGCGGCGTGCAGAGCTATCCCTCGCGCACCAAGGACACGATCCCCGTCGATTTTTCGACCGGCTCGGTCGGCCTCGGCGTCGCGGTGACGGCGTTCTCGAGTCTGGTGCAGGACTATCTCGTCGCGCATGGTCAAGTGCGCGAGGAAGACGCGGGGCGGATGATCGCGCTGATGGGCGACGCCGAACTCGACGAAGGCAACATCTACGAATGCCTCATTGAAGGCTACAAGCACGACTTGCGCAACTGCTGGTGGGTGGTGGACTACAACCGCCAGTCGCTCGACAGCACGACGGCGGACCGCATGTTCCGCCGCTTCGACGACATCTTCGAGACCTGCGGCTGGCGCGTCGTCACGCTCAAGTACGGCAAGCTGCAGCGCGAGGCTTTCGCAAAGCCCGGCGGCAAGGCGATCGAGGAATGGATCGACCAGTGCCCCAACGCCGACTTCGCGGTGCTGACCTATCAGGGCGGTGTGGCCTGGCGGGCGCGGCTGATGGCCGACATCGGCGACAAGGCGCAAGTGCGCAAGCTGCTGGACAGCTACGACGACGATGCGCTGGCGGCGCTGATGACGAACCTTGGCGGCCACTGCATCGAGAGCCTGATCGACGCCTTCGATGCCTGCGACGATGACCGGCCGACGCTGTTCATCGCCTACACCGTCAAGGGCCACGGGCTACCGCTGGCGGGGCACAAGGACAACCATTCGGGCATGATGAACCCGCCCCAGATGGAGCAGTTCCGCAGCCTGATGGGCGTGCCGGAAGGGCAGGAGTGGGAACCCTGGGGCGGCCTTGGCGACAATGCCGCCGCCGCGCTCGACGCCTTCGTCAAGACCAGCCCGATCGCCCGCAAGCCCGCCGAACCGCTGGCGCCTGCCGTCGCCGTGCCCGCGCTGCCGGCGCCCGAAGGCGCGGAGCAATCGACGCAGGCCGCCTTCGGGCGCATCCTGCTCGACATTGCCAAGTCGGGTGAGGAACTGGCCGACCGCATCGTCACCACCGCGCCCGACGTCACGCAGACCACCAACCTCGGCGGCTTCGTCAACCAGCGCGGGCTGTTTCGGCGGCAGGAACTGGCCGACGTGTTCCAGAAGGCGAAGATCCCCTCGGCGCAGAAATGGTCGGCGCACGGGGCGGGCCAGCACATCGAACTGGGCATCGCCGAGAACAACTTCTTCATCATGCTCGCCTCGCTGGGGCTGGCCGGGCCGCACTTCGGCACACGGCTGCTGCCGGTGGGGACGGTCTACGACCCGTTCATTTCGCGCGGGCTCGATGCGCTGAACTATGGTTGCTATCAGGACTCGCGGTTCCTGCTGGTGGGCACGCCCTCGGGCCTGACGCTGGCGGCGGAGGGCGGCGCGCACCAGTCGATCAACACGCCGCTGATCGGCATGGGCCAGCCCGGCCTCACCGCCTTCGACCCGGCCTTCGCCGACGAACTGGCGCTCATCATGGGTTGGTCGTTCGACCACATGCAGCGCGAGGACGGCGGCTCGGTCTATTTGCGCCTCTCGACCCGCGCGATCCCGCAGGTGGAGCGCGAGGACGACGACTGGCAGGTCGATGCGCTGAAGGGCGGATACTGGCTGAAGGAGCCGGGGCCGGACGCGCAGGCGGCGATCGCCTTCTCCGGCGTCGTCGCGCCCGAAGCGCTGGCGGCGTGGGAAGAGCTGGCGGAGGATCTGCCGGGTATCGGCCTGCTCAACGTGACTTCGCCGGACCTGCTGCATCGGGGCTGGTCGGCGCGGCGGGCGGCGCGCTGGAACGGGCAGAAGCAGGCGCCGAGCCATGCCGAAGCCTTGCTGGGTGCGCTGGCGCCGGGGGCGGGGCTGGTGACGGTACTGGACGGCTCGCCGGGCGCACTGTCATGGCTGGGCGGGGTCAAGGGCATGCGCGTCAGCCCGCTCGGCACCGACCGCTTCGGGCAGACGGGGACCTCTACGATCTCTACCGGACTTACCGCCTCGACGCCGACGCCATCATCGACGCCGCCGCCGAACTTTTCCTGGAGGACTGAGCGCCTTCAGCGGCGAGGGGCGCGGTCGATCCCCTCGTCACCAGGGTGCAATCGAAGGTCTTCTTGCCGACTTCGCTGGTCTTCCAGAAGTCGAGGAGCAGCCGCACGGCTTCTTCGGCCATTTCGAAGATAGGCTGGCGCATCGTCGTCAGTTCCGGCCAGACGCTGCGGGCGATCCAGCTGTCGTCGAAGCCGACGACGGAGAGGTCGTCGGGGATCTTGACGCCGAGTTGCGCGGCGGCGGCGAAGACACCGGCGGCCATGTCGTCGTTCTCCGCGAAGATCGCGGTCGGCGGCTGGGGCGCGCGCATGATCTGCAGTCCGGCACCGATCCCGGAGGAAAACGTGAACTCGCCGGTGGCGGTGACGATGTCGGACGGGGCGTGGCCACGTTCCTCCAGCGCGGCGACGAAAGCTTCGCGCCGCCATTGGCTCGCGCCATGCGTCGCCGGGCCGTCGATCAGGCCGAACCTGCGGTGGCCGAGGCCCCAGAGGTGGCGGACGAGATCGTGCACCGCCGCCGCGTCGTTCGAGCGGACGCTGGCGACTTCGGGATTGTCGCGGATCGGGGCGAGCAGGACGTAGGGCAGCTTGCGCGCGTCGAGGGCGGCGATGACGGCCGCGTTGTCGCAGGCGGGCGGGGTGACGACCATGCCGTCCAGGCGGGCGCTGGCGAGCAGGCCGTCCATGGTCTCACGGATGTCGCTGGCCGAGGTGTCGACGCTCTCGATGACCAGTTGGAAGCCCGCCGCGCGGCAGGCGGCATAAGCGCCGTTGAGAATCTGGAGGGTGTAGCCCGGACTCGGGTTGTCGAACAGGATGCCGAGGAAGAACGAGCGTCCGGCCGCCAGCGCACGCGCGGCGAAGTTGGGGCGGTAACCGAGTTCGGCGACGGCCTTGTCGACCTTGGCCTTGAGGTCGGGGCGGACGCTCGCTTCGTTGTTGATGACCCGGGAGACGCTTTTCATCGAGACGCCCGCCTGACGGGCAACGTCCATGATGGTGACCTTTTTCATTTCCCCCGGTGCTTCCTCAGATTGGCTTTGTGCATGGCCTCTGTTTCACCAAGCCCGCCCGAATGCAAGGCAATCGCCATCACGCGGGAGGCGGGTTCAGTATGAAGACAGCGTTGTATCAAGCAATCCTGTTAGCGGTCACGTTCTACCTGCAATCGCAAGCATCTTTTTTAATGACAGCGCTGTTTTTGGAAATACATATGCAGCAGATCAAACGTCAGGCGCAATCTTCAAGCGCGCCGGCAGAGCGGGAGGGGACAGTGAGCGAATTCCTTGCAGTCGCTTCGGCGCAAAAGCCGGGCGAACCCGTGGCGGCGCGGCCGGGCGGAGAGCTTTGGGAGGGTTGATCCTCCCAGCAAGGCCGGTCGCACCCTCCTCCGCGACCGGCCTTGCAGAAACCCCCGCTTGATCTACGACCGCTCCCGACACGCAGCACAAGGAATCCCCAGTCATGGCGATGGCGCCGTCCACCAGCAGTGATCCGCAATTCGCCGAGGAAGTGCCCGGAGGCCACGTCGATGCGGCCGAGCTGCGCTATTTCGTGATGGCGCTGTTCTTCATCTTCGGCGGCATCACCAGCCTGAACGACGTGATCATCCCCAAGCTCAAGGAACTGTTCACGCTCAGCTACACGCAGGCGATGCTGGTGCAGTTCTGCTTCTTCACGGCTTATGCGGTGATCGGCATTCCGGGCGCGATGCTGGTGCGTAAGGTCGGCTACATGCGCGGCGCGGCCGCCGGTCTGGTGATCATGATCGCGGGCTGCCTGGCGTTCATCCCGGCCTCGCAGACCGCGAGCTACTGGCTGTTCCTGGCCGCGTACTTCGTGCTCGCGGCGGGGGTCGTGATCGTGCAGGTGGTGGCGAACCCGCTGATCAGCCTGCTCGGCAAGCCGGAAACCACCAGTTCGCGCCTGACGTTCGCGCAGGCGTTCAACTCGCTGGGGACCACGATCTTCCCGATCGCGGGGTCGGTGCTGATCCTCGGCAGTCTGGCCAAGGTGTCCGCCCATGACCTGACCGGAGAGGCGCTCGACGCCTATCGCCGCGCGGAAAGCGCCGCGATCGTGCACGGCTATCTGGGCATCGCGGTTGCCCTGGCGATCGTCGCGGGAGCCGTGTGGACGTTCCGCAATCGTCTCCCGGTCGAGAAGCACGGGGACACCGACGGTTTCGCGGGCTTCGATCTGCTGAAGCGTCCGCGCTTCGGCTACGGCGCGCTATGCATCTTCCTGTATGTCGGGGCGGAAGTGTCGATAGGCTCGCTCATCGTCAGCTATCTGATGCAGGACCATGTGATGGCGCTGCCCGAGCAGTCGGCGGGCAAGCTGATCGGCCTCTACTGGGGCGGAGCGATGGTCGGCCGCTTCATCGGTTCGGCGGTGCTGCGCGTGCTGAACCCCGGCATCGTGCTGGCTTTCAATGCCTGCGCGGCGATAGCGCTGATCGCTCTTTCGGTGACGTCCAGCGGCCATGTCTCGGGCTATGCCCTGCTGGCTGTGGGTCTGATGAACTCGATCATGTTCCCGACCATCTTCAGCCTCGCCTGCGACAAGCTGGGCATGCGTGCGGCGGACGGGTCGGGCATCATCAACGTCGCGATCTGCGGCGGTGCGATCGTGCCGCTGGCGACCGGCGCGATCGCCGACGCGGCCGGGGGCAATCTCGGCGTGGCGCTGGTGCTTCCGGCGCTATGCTATGCGGTCATCGCGGGCTTCGGCCTCTTCGCGCGCAAGAGCGCCGCACAGGCGTAGGCCAACGCCGCCGCGATGCGTGGCTGATCGCTCACCCAGCGCTGGCGAGCAATCGCCGCCCATGGTACTCTCAGTGACGCACTCAAGAATGAGGCGGCATGGAGAGAGGCTATGGACGGTTTGGAATCCGTATTTTGCGCCTGCGAATTCCGCATCTTGTGCATTGCGGTGATGTGCACCGGCACGATCGCGGCTCTGACGGTCGCCTTACTGACCTGAGGCCGCACCCGGGATCAGGCCGACTGGCGCGCCCATCTCGATGATCCGGTCGTTCAGCGTTTTCAGGATGCGCAGGAACTCTGCCATGTCCGCTGCCGGAAGAGTCTCGAAGAACTCGGCGGCGAACGCATCCCGGTAAGGCGCGACTTCCTGCACCACCACCGCCCCGGCCGGCGTCAGGCTGATCCGCTTCGCGCGGCGATCGTTCGGATCGGGCGTGCGCATCGCCAGGCCATCGCGTTCCAGCGCATCCACAGCCTCGGTCACCGTGCGCGGCGCCTGATTGAGGGTGTCGGCTATATCGGTCGAGCGGATTGGCCCGGCCCGATCCAGCAGCATCAGCAGCTTGAGCTGCGCAAGGGACGTGCCCCGCTCGCGCACGCGATCGTTGAACAGGCGATGCATCCGCTGGTGCAGATCGCGCATCTCTTCGAGGATTTCGTGCTCGATGCTCATGACGAGAAATAGTGTGGGACCATATAAAATGGTGTTGCCATACATCGCGCTTAGGTGCAAGTGCGAGCGCAATCGCCGCTGCGATGCAGCAATAACGGTATGGATTTCGATTGATGGCAACGGATTTGAGCGAGATCGCAGGGACAGTCTGCTGCGAATCAGGGGCAGGAGCGCGTGCCGCCGCTCAAGCGTCCGGGTGTGCGCCGGGGCCTGCTGGCGGCAGGCGTTCTGGTGCTGGTCGCAGGCGGCATCTGGCTCGCCCAGTACCAGATGTACGGCAAGTTCGAACAGGACACCAACGACGCCTATATCCAGGCTGACGCCGTCACGATCTCTCCCAAGATTTCCGGCTATGTCGAGCAGGTCCTCGTCGGTGACAACCAGGATGTGAAGGTGGGCCAGCCACTCGTCCGCATCGACCCGCGTGACTACGATGCGCAGGCGCAGCAGTATCAGGCCCAGATCGACGTCGCCAAGGCCAATGCCGACAATGTGCGCGCCACGATCGGCGAGCAGGAAGCGGCCATCGCGCAGGCGCGCGCGCAGCTTGCCTCGGCCGAGCAGGACGCGCGCTTCGCCGCCGGAGAGGCGGCCCGCTACGCGCCGCTCGCCGCCAGCGGAGCGGAGACCGCCGAGCGCCTGTCCAGCCTGCGCAATCAGGCGGTGAAAGCCCGCGCCGTCGCGGATGCACAGCGCGCCACGCTGCTTTCGGCCGAGCGCCGGATCGCTTCGCTCAATGCGCAGGTTCGTCAGGCCGACGCGCAGGGCGAGGCGGCGCGCGCGCAGCTGGCCGCCGCGCACGTCAACGTCGGCTCGACCGTGCTGAAGAGCAGCGTTGCCGGCCGGATCGGCGACCGCACGGTGCGGGCCGGGCAGTTCGTGCAGGCGGGGACGCGGCTGATGTCGGTGGTGCCGCTGTCCAAGCTCTACGTCACCGCCAATTTCAAGGAAACCCAGATCGGCCTGATGCGTCCGGGCCAGCCCGCGACGATCGAGATCGACGCGCTGGACGGCACGAAGATCGCCGGACACGTCGAAAGCATCTCGCCGGGTACGGGTGCGCAGTTCTCGCTGTTGCCGCCGCAGAATGCCACGGGCAACTTCACCAAGATCGTCCAGCGCGTGCCGGTGCGCATCGCCATCGACGCGGGCACCGAAGCGCGGCGCGTGCTGGTGCCGGGCCTGTCGGTGGTCGTCACCGTTGACACGATCTCGGCCAAGGGCGCGCAGCGCAGCATCGCCGCTCAGGAAGAGGCGCGCCGGGACGCCAAGCAGTGAACGACGCGGTTTCCGCGCCTCAACCTGAAAAGCGCGCTGATGCGGCGGCTTGGCTGGCCGTGGCGGCGGGCACGCTCGGTGCGCTCATGGCGACGCTCGACGTGTCGATCGTCAACAGTTCGCTGCCGACGATCCAGGGCGAAATCGGCGCCAGCGGCACCGAGGGCACGTGGATCGCGACGGCTTATCTGGTGGCGGAGATCATCGTCATTCCCCTCTCCGGCTGGCTCGAGCGGCTGCTCGGCCTGCGCACGCTGCTGCTGGTCGCCTCGATCCTGTTCACCCTGTTCTCGATCGCCTGCGGTCTTTCGACGACGCTGCCGATGATGATCGCCGGCCGCATCGGACAGGGCTTCACCGGCGGTGCGCTGATCCCGACGGCGATGACGATCGTGGCGACACGATTGCCTCGCGCGCAGCAACCGGTAGGCAACGCCCTGTTCGGCGCGACCGCGCTGCTGGGGCCGGTGGTCGGCCCGGTGCTCGGCGGCTGGCTGACCGAGAACGTGAGCTGGCACTACGCCTTCTTCCTCAACCTGCCGGTCGGCATCGCGCTGGTGACGCTGCTGCTCCTCGCGATCCCGCACCAGCCGGCCAAGCTGCACCTGATCCGCGAGGCGGACTGGCTCGGCATCCTCGGCCTTGCGCTGGGGCTGGGCGCGCTGACGGTGGTGCTGGAAGAGGGTGAGCGCGAACAGTGGTTCGAGATCCTCGCTGATCATCACACTGACGCTGATCTCGCTGCTGGGCTTCGCCTTGCTGGGGCTGGGGCAGGTCATTGCGCGCAAACCTGTCATCCGGCTGAGCCTCCTGCTCAACCGGCAGTTCGGCAGCGTCGTCGCCATGGTCACCGTGGTCGGCATGGTGATTTACGGCACGTCCTATGCGATCCCGCAGTTCCTTGCGACCATCGCCGGGTACAATTCGCTGCAGGCGGGGCAGGTGGTGATGCTCTCGGGCATTCCGGTGATGCTGATGATGCCGATCACGCCATGGCTGTTGCGCAACGTGGACATCCGCATTTCCGTCTGCCTCGGGCTGTGTATCCTTGCGCTCAGCGCGTGGCTGGAGACCGGGCTGACTGCCACGTCCGATAGTTCGGATTTCACCGATTCCCAGCTGCTGCGCGGCATGGGCACCGTGTTCTGCATGATGTTCCTGAATCAGGCGGCGATCCGATCGGTGCCGCCGGAGCAGGCGGGCGACGCCTCGGGGCTCTACAATTCCGCGCGCAACCTGGGCGGCTCGTTCGCTCTCGCCGGGATCGCAATCATCCAGGACCAGCGGCTCTGGCTGCATAGCCGCAGGCTCGAGGAGAGCCTCAACGCCAACTCGCTGGCGGTCCAGAACTACGTCGCCGGGCAGGGGAGCGGCGCCTTGCGCTCGATCGCGGCGACGATCCAGACTCAGGCGCTGACGATGACGTACAGCGACATGTTCTGGATCATGTCGGTGGGGATCGTGTTCGTGATCCCGCTCGTGCTTTTCCTGCGCCCGCTGCCCAAGAATGCGCCGCTGGCGTCCGGACATTGAGGAAGACCATGCGTTCCCAGATTCTGCTGCTTTCCCTCGCCACCGGCTTGCTGGCCGGTTGCACCGTCGGCCCCGACTATGCCGGGCCGCCCAAGACGGCATCGGATGCCGCTGGAGGCTTCGTGCGCGCCGATGCGGGCACGACCAGTGCGCCGCCGGTCGCCGACTGGTGGAAGACCCTCGGCGATCCGCACCTCGACGCCCTGATCACCCGCGCGCTCGCGGACAACACCGACATTCGAGCTGCCGAAGCCCGGTTGCGGCAGGCCCGCGCGGCGCTGGGCGAGCAGCGCGCGAACAGCGCACCCAAGGCGAGCGCCTCGGCGCTCTATGCCCATGCGCACATTCCCGGGGCGAACCTTGGATCGAGTGACAGCGGAGAGGAAAGCGGCAGTTCCAGCAGCGACCTCAACCTCTACAATGTCGGCTTCGACGCGAGCTGGGAGATCGACCTTTTCGGCGGCCAGCGCCGCGCGGTCGAAGCCGCGCGCGCACAGATGGAAGGCACCGAGGCGAGCCTTGCCGACGTGCAGGTCAGCATCTCCGCCAACGTTGCGCAGAGCTACCTGAACTTGCGCGATCGCCAGCAGCGCATTGCGCTGGGCGAGCAGTCGGTGGCGATGCAGCAGGACATGCTGGCGCTCACCCGCCAGCGCTTCGATCGCGGCACGGCGACAGCGGCGGACGTCGCGCAGGCCGAGAGCCAACTGGATGCGACGCGGGCACGGATCTCCCCTCTGGCGGCCGAGCGGGACGCCTATTTCAATGCGCTGGCGGTGCTGACCGGTCAGCAGCCCGGTGCGGTCGATGCGGACCTGTCCGGGGGCGGTGAGATACCCTTACCCCCGCCTTGGTGCCGGTGGGGGACCCTTCGGTGCTGCTTGCGCACCGTCCCGATATTCGCGCTGCCGAGCGTACGCTGGCCGCCGATACCGCGAAAATCGGCCAGGCGGAGGCGGCGCGCTTCCCGCGTCTGTCGTTCATGGGCCTCATCGGCATCGGCGGCACCAAGATCAGCGATCTGGGCAATCTCGACGACTTCGTGGCGGTCGGAGCGCCGCAGCTGAGCTGGAGTTTCCTCGATTTCGGCCGCACCAAGGCGAAAGTCGGACAGGCCAGGGCGACCCGTGACGAAGCGGAGGCCCGCTACGACGGCGCCGTCCTGTCGGCCCTGCAGGATGCGGAAGACGCCCTTGCACGGTTCCGCGAGGCCCGCGTGACCGTCGCCTCGCTAGCGCGCGTGCGGGACAAGGCGGCGCTGACCGAACGGCTGGCGCAGAGCCGCTATAAGGCGGGAACGACGACCAAGGTAGCCGCGCTCAGCGCTCGCAACGACCTCAATCGTGCCGAGCAGGACCTCGTCTCCGCGCGCGCCGCCCTGACGGGCGATTACGTCGCCATCCAGAAAGCGCTGGGCTTCGCCTGGCGCTGACCGGACCTAATTGAGCAGATCGGCCGGCAGGCATGGGCCGCTGTCGGCCGTCCAGTCGATTTGGTACGGCGCGGGATTGAATTGCAATCCTGCGCTGCCGGGCTTGCGTGGTCCGTATCCCGGTGCCTATTAGCCACGATGCGCATTGCTCTCTTCGAACCGGAAATCGCCGGAAACGTCGGCGCCGTCTTGCGGCTGTGTGCCTGTTTCGGCGCCGGGGTGGACCTCATCGAGCCGATGGGCTTCGCGTGGGACGATCGCCGGGTCCGCCGGACGGCGATGGACTATATCGATCACGTCAGCGTGACGCGGCATGCCGATTTCGCGGCATTCAAGAGTACCGTCGGGACCAGCAGGTTGGTGTTGTTCACGACGAAGAGCAGCGAATCCGCTTACGAATTCAGCTTCTGGCCGGACGACGTGCTGCTGTTCGGCAAGGAAAGCGCAGGTGTGCCCGAATTCGTAGCCGAGGCGTGCCAGGCCCGCGTACGCATTCCGATGCGTCCGCAGGTCCGCTCAATGAACCTCGCGACATCGGCGGCACTCGCACTCGGCGAAGGATTGCGGCAGACTTCGACGCTTCCATAACCCGGCCGATCAACAAAACTGCCGCGCTCGCTCAAGTGCCGCCCGGTGTCTGAGCTATAGTCGCAGCCATCACCACGGCGGGGACGCATGCAGGCAGACACCATCATTACCGGCGCGACGGTCATCACGATGGATGCCGGGCGCCGCGTCATCCGCGACGGCGCGGTGGCCTTTTCGGGGGACACCATCGTGGCGGTGGGCAAGGCCGCCGACCTTGCCGGGATCGCCGCGCTCGAAGTCGTGGACGGTTCCGGGTTCCTGCTGACGCCGGGCTTCGTCAATGCCCATGTCCACGTCACGGAGACGCTCATCCGGGGCTTCGTCCCCGGCGATCTGCCGTTCGACGAGACGCTCGGCCGGTGGGTGATCCCGCTCTACAAGGACCATTCCCCCGCCGAGCAGGCGGTGGCGGCTAGGCTTGCCGTCGCGGCGATGCTGCGCACCGGGACGACGACCTTCCTGGAGGCCGGAACGGTCATCGCCTTCGACGAAGTCATGGCCGCGATCGCCGGTACGGGTATCCGGGGCCGTGTCGGCCGCTGGACCGAGGACCGCGCATGGGATCCCGCTGCCGACGCCGATGCGCTCACCCGCGATGCCTTCGCGGCGCTGGAGCGCGACATCGAAGCTTATCCGCAGGACGGTCGCCGCATTGCCGCCTGGCCCAACCTCATCGGGCATATGACCGCGACCGACAGCTTGTGGCGGCAGGTGACGGAACTCGCCCGGCGAACCGGAACCGGCGTTTCGGCGCACATGAGCCCGGTCGCGGGCGATTCCGAATGGTATCTTGCCGCGACCGGGAAGCGCGCGGTCGAGCATCTGGCCGATCTGGGCGTGCTCGGGCCGCATCTCAACCTCGTCCACATGGTCCACATCGATGCGCGCGAGGCGGAACTGGTCGCGGCGAGCGGAACCCGTGTTACGCACTGCCCCGACGCCGCCCTGCGGGGCGGCTATGGCGTGACGCGGCGCGGGCTGTTCCCCGAACTGGCGGCGGCGGGCGTCACGATCGCGCTCGGCACCGACGGGGCGGACAACCACGACATGATGCGCGTCATGGCGCTGATGGCCTCGCTGTTCCGCGATGCGCGTGAAGACCGCTCGCTGTTCCCCGCCCACGCTGCGCTGGAGATGGCGACGCTGCACGGCGCGACAGTACTCGGGCTGTCGGACAGCATCGGGGCTCTCGCACAGGGCATGAAGGCGGACATCGTCGCCCATGACATCCGGCGTCCGGAATGGGTGCCGCTCAACAATCCGGTCGAGCAACTGGTCGCCTCAGCCGACGGGCGGGGTGTCCATTCGGTCTGGGTCGATGGCGTGCGTGTGGTGCAGGACCATCGCTGCACCCTCATCGACGAGGATGCGCTGTGGGCCGAGGGGCAGGCGATGGCGCAGGCCCTGCTCAGCCGATCGGGGTTGCCGTTGGTCAGTGAATGGCCGATCATCTGATGCAGGAAGGGACGAACAAGGTGGAATATTCGGCGATCACGGTAACCCCGCTCACGCCCGGTATGGGCGGGGTGGTATCGGGCGTGGACCTCACGCAGCCGCTCTCCAATATCGAGGTGGAGGAACTGCACCGCGCGCTGGAGGACCGGCTGGTGATCTTCTTCCGCGACCAGCCGATCGACCACGCGGCGCACAAGCGCTTTGCCAACTATTTCGGCGGCATCCATATCGCGCCGAGCACGAAACCCTGGCAGGAGCCGGGCCATCCCGAGATCACGATCATGCACGCCGACGGGGATTCCACCTTCGTCGCAGGCGAGGACTGGCATTCGGATATGAGCTGTGACGCAGAACCGCCGCTGGGCTCGGTGCTCTACCTGCACACGGTGCCGCCGGTAGGAGGGGATACCGCGTTCTCGAACATGTACGCGGCGTACGATGCCTTGTCCGACCGGATGAAGGCGCATCTGGAGGGGCTGACGGCGGTGCATGATGCGGTGGTCGGCTTCGGCGGCATCACGCCCGAGGGGATGAAGCTGCCGCGCAGCAGCCATCCGGTGATCCGGACGCATCCGACTTCGGGGCGCAAGGCCATCTACGTCAACAAGGGCTACACGACCTATATCGAGGGCCTGCCGCGCGCCGAAAGCGACGCGCTGCTGGCCTACCTGTTCGACCATGTGAAGCACCCGCTGTTCCAGTGCCGCTTCTCATGGGCGCAGCATTCGATCGCGTTCTGGGACAACCGCTGCACGCAGCACTCGGCGACCTGGGACTACTTCCCGCAAGTGCGTTCCGGCTATCGCGTGCAGATACTCGGCGATACTCCTGTATGATAATCAGTTGAATTATAAGAATAATAAAAACTATTGATCGGTCGCGAAGAATGTGTCCGGCGCTGGAAAAGGGCAGATATTGCCGTTGCTTCAACGTGCGGCTATCAAACCGATGAAGCGGGCGTACAGCTTTGCGCAAGCTTACGCGACGGCCGTGGTCCACGTGCGTGCCACGTGGCAAAGGGGCAGGTCCGCTTTTTGCAGCACTACATGAAACGCGGTCTGGATAGCGATCAGCGTCTGTTCCTGGCGGCACACACGCATAAGCCACGACGAGCGCAGGCCATAACGATGTTTGCGATCATGTACGTTATTGCGTGCTTGCTCATTCGATTGAGGGGATGCGATCCTCGATCAGCACGAGTACGTCACCGATAATCGTGCGCATGGCGATGCGGGCGACGTCGGGATCGCGCGACGCGATGGCGTCGCGTACCTTTGCGTGCTCGGCAACGTCAGCGGTACGACCCTTGATGCGGTTGGTGAAGCGGATCGACGTGCGCAGCGCGGTGCTGACCACTTCACGAAGCTGGATGTAAAAGGGATTTTTCGAAGCCCTTAGCACCGCAACGTGAAAGGCGATGTCGGCTTCCAGCGGATCGTCGAAGCCGCATTCAGCCGCCTGCATGCGGCACAGGCCCTCGTCAATGCGGCGGATGTCGTCTTCTCCGGCGACACGCGCGGCGAGAGAAGCCGCTTCAGGCTCCACCGCCACCCGCAACTCGTTGAACTGGCGCAGCAGGTCGATCGAAAGCTGTCGCTCCAGCATCCAGCGGAGCACGTCGGCATCGAACAGGTTCCAAGACGATGTCGGTTGGACAATCGTACCCTGGCGCGGTCGCGCGCTGAGCAAACCTTTCGCGGTCAACATTTTCACCGCTTCGCGCGTGACCGACCGACTGACCCCATGTTGCTTGGCGAGCTCCGCTTCAGTTGGGAAGACAGCACTGCCAAACTGCCCGGTGACGATCGCGCGGCCGATGCTGTCGAGCAAGCCGAAGGTAAGGTTCCGGCCGAGCTGAACTACCGGTTCATCGACGATGAGATGCGAAGACCCTGCCACGAAGCCGTCCTTGTCCTTCCAACCGGGCCATTGCCGCAATGCTATGGTAATCTGTACGTCCAGCCGAACAAGAACGTTTCATATGATAATTATGACTCTACAAGGTGATCCTTCGATCAAGGCTGGTCGGCGATTTCACGGATGCGATCGGCCAACGCATCCATCGCAAATGGCTTGGTCATGATCGCCATGTTCTTTGCCAACTGGCCGCTGCCCATCACCGCCTGCTCCGCATAGCCCGTTATGAACAGCACTTTGAGCGAGGGCAGGCGGGTCAGCGCGGCATCGGCTATCTGTCGCCCGTTCATGCCACCGGGCAAGCCCACGTCCGTGACCAGAAGGTCGATCGGCTGTCCGCTGTCGATCACGCGCATTGCGCTTGGTCCATCTTGTGCCTCCAGCACCCGATAGCCCAGTTCCTCTACGACCTCGACCACGAGCATCCGCACTGTCGGTTCGTCGTCCACCACCAGTACCCGGCCGACGCGCCGGGGCTGCTCGGCCGCTGGTTCACCTTCAAGAACCGGCGCCATGATCGCGGATGCCTCGAGCGTTGCGTGGCGCGGCAGGTATAGGCGCATGGTGGTGCCGCAGCCCGGTTCGGTTTCTATGTCTATCTGTCCTCCGGACTGACGTGCGAAACCGTAGATCATCGACAGGCCGAGCCCGGTGCCCTCACCGATCGGCTTGGTGGTGAAGAACGGATCGAAGGCGCGTGCGACCACCTCCCTGGCCATGCCTGTGCCCGTGTCGGCCACGCTGAGCTCGACATATTCGCCGGGTTGCAGGTCGTGCTCGCGCGCCTGTTGCGCCGACAGCGCGACATTGGCGCTCGAAATCCGGATGAGGCCACCGTCGGGCATGGCGTCTCGGGCATTGATGCACAAGTTGAGCAGCGCATTCTCGAGTTGATTGGGATCGACCAGAGTGGACCACAGCCCACCGTGAGAGGATGTCTGCACTTCCACATGGGGCCCAACCGTGCGCCTTACCATGTCCTCTATCCCGGCCACGAGCTTATCGACGTTCGTGGGCGTCGGAGCAAGCGTCTGGCGGCGGGAAAAGGCCAGCAGGCGATGGGTCAGCGCCGCTGCGCGGCGCACCGCGCCTTGCGCTGCTGTCGAATATTTCTCGAGTTCGCCGGTGCGGCCCTGGGCGATGCGCGTCTGCATCATCTCCAGCGCGCCCGAAATCCCGGCCAGCAGGTTGTTGAAATCGTGCGCGAGGCCGCCTGTAAGCTGTCCGACCGCCTCCATTTTTTGCGACTGGCGCAGGGCCTCCTCGGCGCGGTCGCGTTCGGCGGCCGTCTCGACCACTTCGTCGTAGAGGCGGCGGCGCTCTTCCTCGAGCTGGCGTTCCACGGCCTTGCGGGCCGATACGTCCTGCATGGCGCCGACCATGCGCTGCGGCCGCCCGGCTTCGTCGCGGATGACGTAACCGCGGTCGAGAACGTCGGCGTAGCTGCCATCTGCACGGCGGAAGCGGTACTCGTCGCTCCAGTCGGTGTCCTGACCGCCTATGACCTGGAAGATGCTGTCGTGGATGCGGGTGGCGTCGTCCGGGTGGATTTGCGCCAGCCACCATTCGCCTGTCGGGGCTACCGTCTCCGGAGCATGGCCGTAGGCATGGGTGAGTGCCTCGTTCCAGGTGACGAGGTCGTCGCGCAGGTCCCAGTCCCATACCGCGTCGTTGGTGGCCCGCCCGGCAAGCCGCAGGCGCTCGCCGGTTTCGCGCAGGGCGGCATTGGCCTCGCGGTCACTGGTGACGTCCTGCACCGTGCCAATGAGCCGGACGGGCGCACGCCCGTCGAAGAAGGCCAGACCATGGGCGCTGATGTGGCGCAGTTCGCCATCCTCGATGCCGATCGTCCGGTATTCGACCTCGAAGTGATGCGAGCCATCGGGATCGAGTGATGCCGCGACGGCGCGATCCGCGCGGTCACGGTCTTCGGGGTGGAGACCGGCCAGGAACGCGGTTTCGTAACTGACGCTTACCCCGGGAGAAAGGCCGAACAATTCGCGGCACCGGTCGTCCCACGTCAACGTGCCCTCGCGGGGTCGGTAGTCGAAGCGGCCCAGCTCGGCCGCGCGGACGGCCAGCTCCAACTCCTCGCGGCTGCGTTCCAGTGCGCGTTCGGTACGGCGGCGGACGGTCAGGTCGGTAAACAGGACGGCGACATGATGCCGCGCCGGATCGTCGACGCGATAGGCTTGTACGGCGTACCAGCGGTCGGCCAGCTGGCGGGCGGGGAGTTCGATCCTTTCGGAAATCCCGGTCTTCGCGACGCGCCCGTAGAGGTCGAACCAGTGTTGCTCATGGGCCGGCGCGATCTCGCGCATCCAGCGACCCGGGGCCTCGGCAATCCCGGTATAGGCCTCGAAGGAATCGTTGACCTCGATGAAGCGATAGTCACTGGCCTTGCCGTCATCGTCGAAGACTACCTCAACGACGCAGAAGCCGGCATCGATGGAATTGAAAAGGGAGCGATAGCGCAGTTCGCTGGCACGCAGTGCCACTTCGCTGCGGGCGCGATCCACCGCATCGCGCGTCCGCAGGGCTACGTCTTCCACTTGCAGGCTCTCGCGCCCGGTCCAGACGCGCGGGCTCGTGTCGTGGACGTAGAGGACGCTGTCGAGCCTGCCTTCGCGGAAGATCGGGCAGACCAAGAGTGCGCGCGAGCCGATGGTACGCCAGCCTTCCGCGAAGGCTCTGGTGCGTGGGTCGATGTCGCTGTCGGAAACCGCCAGAGTGCGGCCGAGTCGCAGTTCCGCGATGATCTCCGGACCGAAGCTGTCGAGCACGCGGGTCTCGCCGGCAAGGCTGGGCAGGCTGGGCAGGCTGGACGACCAGTCCGCGTCGAGGTAGGCCCTCGTACCGTCTTCGCTGATCGTCGCGAAGCCGCATCGCCCGGCTGCCAGGTGCTCACCCAGCAGTTGCGCGGCGGCCGCCAGGATGTCCTCGGCGTCGTCGCTGCGCCGCATCGCGTCGAGGAGACGCAGCTGGAACGCCTGCCGCTCCAGCAGTTCCTCGTGGCTGGGCCTCTCGGGTTCGTTGCTCACGCTCGGCCTTCGATGGGCAGGATCATGCGGCAGACTACACCGCCGGGTGCGAAATCGACGGTGGCCCCGGTGCCGTCGCCGCGTGCCAGGCTGCGGGTGATGAGGGTCTGGCCGAAGCCGTGGCGCCTGGGCATTTTCACATGCGGGCCACCGCTTTCCGTCCAGGCCACTTCGTAAAGATCGCGTTCCAGCTGTCGTCCGGTGACGGTTACGCAGCCGCTTTCTGCCGACAACGCGCCGTACTTGACCGCATTGGTCGTCAGTTCATGCACGACAAGGCCGAATGCGATGGCAACGTCCGGGCCGACCGACCGATCGAGTTCACCGATCTCCATGCGAGGTCCGGAGGACGATAGATAGGGCGCCAGTTCGCTGCGGATCATCGCCGACAGGTCTATGCCCGTCCATGAGGCGTCGGCGAGCAGGTTGTGCGTGGCGGCGAGCGCCTGAATGCGGCGGGTGAAGCGCACTCGGAAGTCGTCTAGCCCGTCAGAACCCGACAGAGTACGGCTACAGATCGACAGAACCATCGTAAGCGTGTTCTTCACCCGGTGGTCCAGCTCATGCATCAGCAGGGTCTGGCGTTTTTCTATGGCCTTGCGCTCGGACAGGTCGATCAGGGTGATCACGCTGCCGCCCGGCGCCTCTCCCGTCAGGCGCAAGGGGGCAACGCTGACCAGCAGGTCCTTGGGCGGACTGGCGAAGGGCGCGAAAGCTTCGAGCCCCTTCACCGCCTTGCCCGCGCCCGCCATGGCGATCAGGTCCTCGGTGCGGGTGGCGGCGCTGCCGTTCGGGAAGATCAGCGGCATGGCCTGCTCGAAGGGGCGGCCGGCGAGCTCTCCGGGCATGACGGCGCAGGCGGCGGCGTTGGCGTTGATGATCCGCCCTGAGCGATCACAGACGACCACGGCCTCGTTGGCGGAGGCGATGACGGCTTGCGCAATGCGCTCGGACTCCTCGGCGACGGCGGCCTCGACTCGGACCGTCACGTCGCTGAAGGTCAGCGCGGAGCCGATCCCGAATGCAAGGGGAAGCGGGGCGGCCGTGACCATTAGGTGCCGGTCGGCACCGTCGTGGGTCTGGACGAACTGTGTCTGATGCCGACCGTCGCGCGCCTGGACGATCGTTCCGCGCACCGTATCCGCCGTGCGGGCGTCCAGCCGGGCGAACAGCCCTTCACGCTGCAGGTCCGCCGCGCCGCAGCCGATCAGGGCGCAGAAGGCTGCGTTGGCGTAGAGCAAGCGCTCCTGGTCGTCGAGCGCGACGGCGCCGATATCCATCGCCTCCATCATCGCGCGATAGCTGTCTTCTCCCCGGCTAGGGCGAATACGGTGTCCTCGTCGGCGCTGCGCACGACGACTGCGTCGGCGTCACCTTCGCGGATCGCGCGCAGGGTTTCCTCCGCGTCGTGGAGGCGGTGTCTCAGCTCCTCTATCGAGAGCGCGTCGAGCCCCGGCCCGGTCGTCACGCGGCGTCACCCAGCTGGAGGTGGACCAGCACTTTCTCGGTGTCCGACAGGTCGCCGATGATCTTCTGGATCGGCACCGGCAGTTGCCTTACCAGAGTGGGGATGGCGACGATGTTGTGCTCCCGCGCGAGCCGCGGGTTTTCCTTCAGATCGATGACTTTGACCGCATAGCTGGAATCGAGGTATTCCTTGCAGATCCGCTCGAGATTGCGGATCGCGGCGACTGACTTGGGGGTCTGCCCGGCGACGTAGAGGGTGAGTTCGGTAGACCTGTCCATGATCATCCCCTAAAAGCGCTTCGGCCGGTCGCAAGTTCCGCCAGATCGGACGCGGCCTGATCGCGGAAATCCGTTTCCGCCTGTATCAGCCGGAGCAATTCCGCCTCCTCCGCTGCGACGTCGGCCTGGAGCGCGGCGATTTCCACTTCGGCCTTGCGACGACGCTGCTCGACCTTCTGCTGCAGGGCGGTGACGGTAGTTCGTCGGTCTACCTCGTTGCGGCGGGCCTGCGCCTCGGCAAACCGCCGGGCCGAGCCGGTCAGCGCCCCATTCTCGCCCAGATAGGGTTCGACCAGGCTGATACCGTCGTCGCTCATGACGAATTCGCGCACCTGATTGGAGTGCGCCATGCCGCGCGCCTTCAGCAGATAAAGCTCGCGGTTGAACTCGCCGTTCACCTCGCGGTTGAGCAGCAGCAGCCAGGCATCCATCAGCGAGGACAGGCCGGCATCGGTCTGAGCCAGCGCCTGGTCGTGGGCGAGGTGGGTGAAGACGGCGGTGATGCCGTTGGACTTGAGGTAGTCCACCATCCGCAGCAGCATAGACTGGACTTCGAGTGTCTCGCCGCTGTCCATGAAGGCGGAGATCGGGTCGAGCACCACCAGCGAGGGACGGAAGCGCGCGATCTCGCGGATCATGATCGCAAGGTGCATCTCGAGACTGTAGAAGGTCGGCCGCGCCGATACGCAGCGCAGCAGGTCTCCTTCGATCCATGGCGCGATGTCGAGGCCGATCGAGCGCATGTTGCGCACGATCTGCCCGGCCGATTCCTCGAACGAGAAGATCATCGCCCGTTCGCCCCGGCGGCATGCGGCATCGACGAAGCACATCGCCATGGAGCTCTTGCCCGACCCGGCCACGCCTGAGACGAGGATGCTGCTGGCGCGATGAAAACCGCCGCCCGTCAGCATCTGATCGAGGTCGGCGATGCCGCTTGACACCCGTTCCTCGAAGACCTTGTGCGCAAGGCCGAGCGAACTGACCGGCAGGACGCTGAAGCCTTCCTCGCCGATCAGGAAAGGGTATTCGTTGGTGCCGTGGGCGGTGCCGCGATACTTTACGATGCGCATCCGGCGCGTCGAGATCTGGTTGTGGACGCGGTGGTCGAGCAGGATCACGCAGTCGGAGACGTATTCCTCAAGCCCCTGCCGCGTGAGCGAGCCGTCGCCGCGCTCGCCGGTGATCACGGCGGTCAGGCCCTTTCCCTTTAGCCAGTCGAACAGGCGGCGGATTTCCGCGCGCAGGATCGCGGGATTCTGGAAGGCCGAGAACAGGCTCTCGATCGTGTCCAGGACAATGCGTTTGGCGCCGACCTCGTCGATGGCGAGTTCGAGGCGCAGGAACAGGCCCTCCAGGTCGTAGTCGCCCACTTCGGCCAGTTCGGAAGGTTCGACGGCGATGTGCTCGATGGCGACGAGGCCCTTTTCGACGAGGCTGTCGAGCCCGAAGCCAAGCGAGGCGACGTTATCGACGATGTCCCTCGGGCGCTCCTCGAAGGTCACGAACACGCCCGGCTCGCCTTCCCGCGCGCCGTTGACGAGGAACGTCGAGGCGAACAGCGTCTTGCCGCAGCCTGCCGAGCCACATACGAGGGTGGGGCGTCCGCGCGGCAGGCCGCCCATGGTGATGTCGTCGAAGCCTTCGATACCCGTCAGGGCCTTTTCGATGCCGGCAGTCATGCTCGTCCCGATTTGATCGCAGAATCGGTGCTTATGCGAGCCCCCGATGCGAGGCAAACGATCTCATCCGCGCCGGGTTCCGAGTTGGCCGGATCAGCATTCCACGACGTTGGCGGCAAGACCGCCAAGGCTGGTTTCCTTGTACTTGCTGGCCATGTCTACGCCCGTCTGGCGCATCGTCTCGATCACCGCGTCGAGGCTGACGATATGGCGTCCGTCGCCCTGAAGCGCGAGGTAGGCGGCGTTGATGGCCTTGACCACGCCCATCGTGTTGCGTTCGATGCAGGGGATCTGGACGAGGCCACCGATGGGATCGCAGGTGAGCCCGAGGTTATGCTCCATGCCGATCTCGGCGGCATTCTCGATCTGCTGGTTGGTGCCGCCGAGCGCCGCTACGAGCCCCGCCGCCGCCATCGAGCAGGCGACGCCGACTTCGCCCTGGCACCCCATCTCGGCGGCCGAGATCGACGCGCGCTTCTTGTAGAGGAAGCCGATCGCCGCAGCCGTTAGCAACAGCGTGCGCTCGCCCTCACGGTCGGCACCGGGCACGAACTTGCGGTAGTAGAGCAGGGTTGCCGGGATGACCCCGGCGGCGCCGTTGGTGGGGGCGGTGACGACGCGGCCGCCCGCTGCGTTCTCCTCGTTCACGGCAAGCGCGAAGAGGCTGACCCATTCGAAGGTCTGGGCCGGGCCGAAGCTGTCCTTCTGGGCGCGCAGGCGGGTATGGATCGTCCGGGCGCGGCGACGCACTTTGAGGCCGCCGGGCAGCAGGCCCTCTTGTCTGAGCCCGCGCTGGACGCAGGCGTCCATGGCATCGATGATACGGTCGAGCCCGGCCAGCGTCTCCGCCTCCGGGCGCCAGACGCCTTCGTTGCGCAGCACCAGCGTGGCGAAGCAGAGCCCGGTTTCCTCGCCCAGCGCAAGCAGCCCTGCGCCGGAGGAGAACGGGAAAGGCTGGCGCAGGTTGTGGCCGCTCTCGGGCGTCAGGGGTGCAAGGGACGTCGCATCGCCGCGCACCACCGCGCCGCCCCCGACAGAGTACCAGTGCTGCTCCACCGGCTTCGCCCCTTCGCTGAACCATGCGGTGAAGCGCATGCCATTGGCGTGGGCGGGCAGGAACTCGCCGAAATGGAAGACGAGGTCGGTGCTCTCGTTAAACGCGATCTCGGTGTCGAACGTCCGGCTGGCAAGGCGGCCGTGCTCGCGAATGTCGGCGACGATCGCGGGCACCGCATCGGGATCGGCCGATTCCGGGCGCAGGCCGGAGAGACCCAGTAACACCGCCGCGTCGGTCGCATGGCCGCGCCCGGTCAGTGCGAGTGAGCCGTAGAGGTCGCAGGCCACACGTGACGGCGTTTGCGGTAGGCTCTCCATGAATGCCAGCGCCGCGCGCATCGGACCGACTGTGTGCGAACTCGACGGACCTATACCGATAGAGAAGATGTCGAGAGCGCTGATCGCAACTGCCGAGAGTTCGGCGTCGGAGGGGGAGGGCGGTCGTGTGCATATCGGTTTCCGATGCCGGTATAGCGCAGTGGATCATCGGGGAAAGGGGCCAGTTCCAGCTGAAGTGCCGGGGCCAGCAGCACACCGATCGTCAGGCCCTGTCGGCAGATCGGTGTTCAAGGCAGCGAGCGGTAGAACTCCAGTTTCATGTCCTCGGCCACGCATTCGAGGATCGGCGGGACGAGCCGGTCGTGAAAGTCGATATGCATGTGCTTTTCGTAAGCGGCCTCGTCGCGGAAAGTGGCGACGACCTGGAACAGGTCGGGGTCCGCCTCCGACTGGAACAGTTCATAGACGAGGGCATCGGGCTCGTTTTCGAACACCAGACCCTTCAGTTCGGATTGCAGGGCGATCATGTCGTCGCGCTTTTCCGGCCGGGTGCGCAGCTGGGCGATGAAGCTCTTGGCGGGCATAGGGTCAGGCCCTTCCATGAGGTGCGAGGTCGAACAGGAGCTCGCGTTCGTACGTGCCTTCCATGCAGCCGACGATCTTCTCGATCAGCGGCTTGTTGTGATCGTAAGCCATGTGGGCCTCGTCGGCGGCCTCATCGACGAAACTTTCGTGGACGGCGAACATGCCAGGTTCGGCAAGGCGGAAGAACTTGTAGACAAGCGTGCCCGGTTCCTGCTTCGACAAATCCTCCATCTGGCGGGCGAGGGCGATGAAATCGTCCTGCCGGTCGTGGCGGACGCGGAAGCGGGACAGGAAACTGAAGGCCATGAGGCACTCTCTCCTTTCAGTGCGGGACGAGTCGCTCTCGTTCCCGCAGGTTCTCTCCGAATGCCGCGCCTATCTTGGCGCGTGCTCCGTGGAATCGAGGATAGGCGATCACAGAATAAAAACAATCATGAATGCATGCTATATCGCGTTTCCCTGCCCCCGAGAGGTTTGTCGACAACCACCGCATGAGCCCGGGGCATATGATGAAAATAGTCATCAAAAAAACATACATGAATGATTGCCAAACGCCGTCTTCGTGATAATCCTTGATGCAACCCGCAAACAAATGGCGGGGCACAAGGAGAGAGAGGCATGTTCACCAGGCAGCTTTACTGCTCGTCTTGCGCGTTCGCGCTCGTCGCCGGAATCGCAAGCACGCCAGCCTTCGCACAGGACACTTCGACCACGGACGCAGCGCCACAAGAATCGGGGCAGCAATCGTCGGGTGGCCTGGCCGAGATTGTCGTCACCGCAACCCGCCGCGCCACCGACCTTCAGTCCACGCCGGTCTCGGTCTCGGCGGTGGACAGCACGTTGATCGCGCAGGCCGCCCCGCGCGACCTCGGCGACATCGCGGCGTTCGTGCCGAACTTCTCGGCCGCGACGATCGCCAACTTCAATGCCGCCAGCTTTGCGATGCGCGGCGTCGGGCAGACCTCGATCATCGTCTATTTCGAGCCGCCGGTGGCGGTGCTGGTGGACGACTTCGTAGTGCCCTCGGTCCAGACTCAGCTGCTCGACACTTTCGACATTGCGCAGGTCGAAGTGCTGCGCGGCCCGCAGGGCACGCTGTTCGGCAAGAACACTACGGGCGGCGTCGTCACCGTGCGCACCAAGCGCCCGCAGATGGAGTACGTGGGCGTCGATGCCCGCGCCGAGTACGGCGACTTCGGCCAGAAGAAAGTGCAGGCCGCGCTCAACGTGCCGATCGGCGATATCGCCGCCTTCCGCCTCGTCGGCGGTTACGAGAAGTCTGACGGGTTCTACAAGAACGGGGCCTGTTACGGCCCGGTCACCGGCTTCGTCGACAACAAGTTCCAGGGGCGCAGCGGCTGCCTTGGCGGCGAGACGATCGGCGGCAAGGACGTTTGGCAGGCCCGGGCCAAGCTGCTGGTCGAGCCTTCGCCCAATTTCAGCGCGCTGTTCCAGTACGAATGGATCCGCGACCGGTCGGACTCGGTGCCGTCGGTGAACGAGAACTACCTCTATACCGGCACCAATCCCTTCGTTACCGACCTGCTCGGGCTGACCGATCCGAATGCGCAGGGCACCGATCCGCTGAAGCGGGCGGCCTATACCGGACGGCACGACGGCCTGCTGTTCATGGACAAGGGCCAGCGCATTTCGGTCGACGGGCTCTACGCCAACCTCGAATATGACACCGGCATCGGCACCGTCACTTCGGTCTCGGGCTATCGCAACCAGCGCTCGCGCATTCCCAACTCCTACGCGGGTGCGACGGCCGTGGCGGAAGACGGCCAGTACCTGTCGTTCTTCGACGCGACCCGCGATGACAACCGCAAGACTTGGCAGCAGGAACTGCGCTTCGCCTCCGACCTGCAGGGGCCGTTCAATTTCGTCGCGGGCGGGTTCTACCAGCGCGACAAGATCGATTTCTGCGTGGCGCAGATACTCGGGTTCCTCGACCTCACCTCCGGTCCGCTGCCGTTCGGCAACTGGAACGATACGCCGTACGTCCTGTGCAACGCGCAGCGGGCCAAGTCGCGCGCGGTGTTCCTCGAAGGCACGCTGAAGCTGGGCGAGAAGCTGACGATCGCGGCGGGCGGGCGCTATACCTGGGACGACAAGACCTGGCTCGGCCGGCAGCAGACCTTCATTCCGGCACTGAACGGCGGCTTCGACCCGACGATCACCATCAACGAGGCGCTCGACGCCAGCGTCTACAAGTACCCGGCGGGCGTCGTCAGCGTGAAGGGCAAGTGGCGCGAGCCGACCTACCGCGCCAGCATCAGCTATCAGGCCACCGACGATATCTTCGTCTTTGGCGGCTACTCGCATGGCTACAAGGGCGGCGGTTTCAACGACCAGATCGGCGGCTTCGCGGCCTTCGGCACCGACCTCGACGCCTTCCGCGCCGCCGCGCGGCCGACCGATCCGGAAAAGGCCGACAGCTTCGAACTGGGCTTCAAGTCGCAGTTCCTCGACAACCGGCTGCGCTTCAACCTCACCGGTTTCTACGTGAAGTACAAGGATCTGCAGAAGCAGCTCAACGTGCCAATCGTGGTCAACGGCCAGCCCAATCAGGTTACGTTGTTCGTCAACGCCGCCAGCGCCGACGTGAAGGGTATCGAAGCGGAACTCTCCGCCACTCCGGTCGAGGGCCTGACCCTGCGCGGCGTGCTCGGCTATCAGGACGGTAAGTACAAGACCTATACCGCCGAGAACGCGGGCTATGACCTGGCCTCCGCTCCGCTGGACCGCGCGCCGAAGTGGCAGTGGACGCTGGACGGCTCCTATGCGCTGCCGCTGGGCAGCGACTACAAGCTGACCGTGAACGGCAACGTCGCGTATACCGGGCGCAACCTCAATACGCAGGCGATCGACGATCCGCTGGGCAACACGTTCCTCAATGCGAGGACGCTGGTGAACGGCTCGATCACGCTCGCGCAGGCGGATGACCGCTACTACGTGCGCCTGATCGGCAAGAACCTGACCGACAAGCGCTACCGCGTGGCGGTGCAGAACGTCGCGGGGCTGTGGCTCAACTCGCAATACGGGGCGCCGCGTTACTTCGGTGTCGAACTCGGGCTGTCGTTCGGCGACCATCTTTGAGAGGTGCTTGATGTTTGAGGCAAAGGTGCTGCGCTGGGGAATCCCTCTTGCGCTGACGTGGTCGCTCGCGGCCTGCGGATCGGCGGATCAGCAGGCGCTGGCAGGCAAGGGCGCTCCCGAAGGCTGGGAGCGCCAGCTCGACGACGGCAGCGACGGCGAGGACTGGCCCGCTTTCGGCCGAACGTACGGCGAGCAGCACTACAGCCCGCTTGATCAGGTCAACGCCGGGAACGTCAAGGATCTCGGCCTCGTCTGGGCGGTGGACCTTCCGGCGGGCAACCCCGCGACCGGGCCGATCGAGGTGGGCGGCACGGTCTATCTCGCCAGCGGCTATTCGGTGGTCCGCGCGATCGACGTCGCTTCCGGCAAGGTGAAATGGGAACACGATCCCAAGGCCCCCGAAGCCTCCGGCATCCGCCTCAGGCAGGGCTGGGGCAGTCGCGGCATCGCCTACTGGAATCACAAGGTCATCACCGCTACGCAGGACGGCCGCCTCGTTGCGCTCGACGAGAAGACCGGCAAGCCCGTCTGGACCGTGCAGACGCTGGAGGAGGGCGCGCCGATGTTCATCTCCGGACCGCCGCGCGTGTTCGATGGCAAGGTGATCATCGGCAATGCCGGGTCCGACGAAAGCGCGGTGCGCGGCTTCGTCACCGCCTTCGATGCGGACAGCGGCAGGCAGCTCTGGAAGTTCTACACCGTCCCCGGCGACCCGGCGAAGGGCTTCGAGGACGAGACGCAGAAGATGGCCGCGAAGACCTGGAGCGGCGACTGGTGGAAGTACGGCGGCGGCGGTTCGGTGTGGAACGCCATCACTTACGACAAGGCCAACGACCAGATTCTGCTCGGCACCGGCAACGGCGCGCCTTGGAACCACAAGATCCGTTCTCTGGGCAAGGGCGACAACCTGTTCGTCTGCTCGATCGTCGCGCTCGATGCGAAGACGGGCAAGTACAAATGGCACTACCAGATCAACCCCGGCGAAAGCTGGGACTTCAACGCCGCGATGGATATGGAACTGGCCGACCTGACCATCGACGGCAAGCCGCGTCAGGTGGTGATGACGGCGCCGAAGAACGGCTTCTACTACGTGATCGACCGGAAGGATGGAAAGCTGATCTCGGCCGAGCCTTTCGTGGAAGTGACGTGGGCGAAGAAGATCGACCTTGCCACCGGCCGTCCGGTCGAGAACCCCGGCGTGCGCTACGAAAGCGGCAGGACTTCGTTCCGCCCGACGCCGCTCGGTGCGCATAGCTGGATGCCGATGGCATACAGCCCGAAGACGAAGTTGACCTATATTCCCGCCATCGATTTGCAGGCGCACTTCGACGATACTGGCATCACCCGGGAAAATTTCAAGTTCGCCGAGGGCATGGGACTGTCTCCGGGCGTCGGCTACGCGATCGACGCGGGGGGCAAGGACGTCACCGGCTGGCTCGTCGCCTGGGACCCGGTGGCGCAGAAGGCGCGCTGGAAGCTGCCGATGCCCACGCACGGCAACGGCGGCATCATGGCGACGGGCGGGAACCTGGTGTTCCAGGGGCGGCCCGACGGCGGCTTTTCGGCCTATGACGCCGAGGACGGCAAGCGCTTGTGGAACTTCGATGCGCGCGCGGGCGTGGTGGCGCCGCCGATCACGTACCGCGTCAACGGCAAGCAGTACGTCACGGTGATCGCCGGGATCGGCACCAGCGTCGGCCTGTTCGGCCCGATGTTTGCGCAGTATGGCATCGATTACCGCACGCAGGCGCGGCGGGTGCTGACTTTCGCGATCGGCGGCAAGCAACAGTTGCCGCCGCGCGAACCTTACAAGGCCGTCGCCTTCGAGGATGCCGACTTCAAGCCGGACGCCGGCAAGGCCGCGCGCGGAGAGGGCATCTTCGGCGGTCGCTGTGCGGTCTGCCATGGCACCTCGGTCATCGCGGGCGGCACCGCGCCGGACCTGCGTACTTCGCCGATCCCTGCCAATTCGGAGGCGTTCGCCGAAGTGGTCCGCAACGGCGCGCTGGTTCCTGCGGGAATGCCGAAATTCGGCGAATTCACGCCCGATCAGGTCGAGGCCCTACGCCAGTACATCCGCACCCGCGCCGAAGTCCTGCGCAGCGGACGGCCCGACAGTGCAGTAGGGTCTGCGCACAAGACCGGGGAGTGATCTGCGTTTCGGCAAGGGGCGCCCGGAAAGGGCGCCCCGATCCTCCGATCACGCTTCTCGGTTGGTATTTCTCAGCATTTTCCTGAAGTAAAAAGAGGATTTACCCTTCCGCTCATTGCGCGGGGGTGTGTTGCGCAAGAACTGATTCGTGTCGTTCGTCACCATCGCCCGCCGGCGATCAGTAGAGGGGCTCTGCAGTGCGCAAACAGAAGTTTACAGCGACCGCGCTCGTTACTCGTAGTTCACTGTCTTACATCCGCAGCGTGTTCGCGCTTGGCGAGGCCCGCCAGGCCTTCGTCAACGTTCATGACGAGGCCCACGCGGAAGGCCTTACCGGACTGGAAATCGTTTCCTGCATCACGCCGGACGACGGAGGCGGCTGGTTCGATGAAAGCCATCCGCTGATCCATGAAGATCGGCCTGCGCAGGTCACGTACACTTCGGGCACCGAAGGCAAGCCCAAGGGCATCGTCCTGACTTACGCCAATCTTGCGGATGCAGCGGAGCGGATCATCGACCAGATGGGCCTGACCGCAGAAGTGCGCGAGTATGTTGGCGTGCCGGTCACCTACAGCTTCGGCATCGGCCGCATCCGCGCAGTCAGCGCGGTCGGTGGATGCGCATATCTGCCGCCGCGAGGTTTCGATCCCCTCGAACTGGCTCGCATGCTGAGGTCGGGTGAGGTGAACGCCTTGTCCGCAGTCCCCACTCTTCTGCGTATCCTGCTGCAGCGGCGGTCCGTCATCGGGGATGCAGGCAAGAAGCTGCTGTGGCTGGAGATCGGTTCGCAATACATGTCGGGCGCTGAAAAGCGCGGCATTCGCGAGATGTTTCCCAATGCCCGCATCGTACAGCATTATGGCCTGACGGAAGCCTCGCGCAGCACTTTCCTCCAGATTTCCGACGTTCCGGATGCCGCGCTGGATTCAGTCGGCAAAGCCGTCGGCGCGACCGAGGTGGCGATTTCCGAAGAAGGACGCATCTGCATTCGCGGTCCGCACGTTGCGCGCTGGAAGCTGGATGCCGGCGAAATGCGCGATCTTTGCGGCGCCGACGGCTGGCTGGAGACCAGCGACCTCGGCCATATCGACGATGGCTATCTCTATTACGACGGGAGAGCGGACGACCTGATCAACTCAGGCGGCGTGAAGCTGAACCCGGATTTGCTCGAGATGCGCATTTCCCAGCTTCTCGGCCAGAGCGGCAGAGCTGTCGTGGCGAAAGTGCCTGACGCGCTTCGGGGCGAGGGCGTGCTGGTCGCCACGGATGCGACGGACATCGCCGCCGACCGGCTTCATTCGGCGGCGGCAGAGGCCCTGAAGGAATTCGGCGTCGTTGCCGGGGATCCCTCCACATCCGTGTCATCCCGAAGATTCCGCGCACGGCGACGGGCAAGGCCATGCGCCGCGTCATGACCCAGGATTTCGTCGAGGAGCGCAAGGCTGCCGTCGTCGATCCCGTGCCCGATCGGGCACCCGAAGCGGCGCCGCGCGACGTCCAGGGGTTCTTCCGGCAGTTCTTCCCCGGACGGCGCATCGGCGCCCACGACAGTTTCGAAAGCCTGGGCGGGGACTCACTAAGCTACATCCAGTTCTCGCTTGGTTTCGAAGGACGTTTCGGTGCCCTGCCGGACGGGTGGGAGTCGCTCACTGTCGAGCAACTGGAAAAGAGCGCCGGCCCGCCGGCAGGAGACAACTGGCGCAAGCTCGACACCGCGATGCTGACGCGCGCGTTCTTCATGATCTGCATCGTGGCCTTGCATCTCGACACGTTCGTCTACAGCAAGAACTGGGGCGCAGCCTATTTCCTGTTCATGCTGTGCGGCTACAGCGTCATGCGCTTCCAGTGGCCGGAGATCAGCCGGACCGGAAAGCTGGGTACGATCTTCGGGACGGTGCTGAGCGTAGCTATCCCGACGTTGATGGTGACGATCGCAATGCAGCTGTGGGCCAGGAACCTCGAACTGAAGCCCCTGCTCTTGATATCGAACTGGTTCGACCCGCATCAATATCATGTGGCCTATTACTATTTCGCTGAAATCTACATGCAATTGCTGCTCGTCGTGGCGGCGCTCTTCTCTATCCCGGCCATTCGTAGATTTCTCAAGGCGAGGCCGATGAGCTTCTGCACGATGCTGCTGATCGCCGCGACCGTAGGAAGCTGGATGGTCGAGAAAGTCTGGGACACCAACTACATTTTCCATCGCACGCCGATCTGGTATCTGTGGACGGTTGCCGCGGGCATGCTGATAGCAAGTGCGCGAGACTTGCGGAGCCGGATCGTGGCCATGCCGATAGTGACGGTCGCGGTGCTTCTGCACCACGGTTTCACGTCCGCCAGCGGCTATATCGTGGGCGGCGTGGCCCTGTTGCTCTTCGGGACATCCATCAAGGTTCCGCCTGTTGCGAAATCCATCGTTTCCGAGGTCGCCGGGTCTTCGATGTTCATGTACCTCAGTCACTATCAGGTCAGGTCGCTGATCATTCGGGTGTTTCATGGCCCGAAGCCATGGGTTGCGCTTTCCGTCGCCATCGGGTTCGGCATCGTCTTTGCCCATGCTTACGCCTGGACCGAACGCAAGGTGCGCGGCTTCCTGCGGGCGCGGGAGGAGGGTACGGGCAGTCCAGCCACCTACGCATACGAAGAGCCTGCAGGACTGGTCAAAGCAATCAGTTGAATGTCTTGCCGGTGTCGATGACCCTGCTCGCGACAGCCACCTTTGGGGTGGTGATGCCGGCCGGCAATATGCGAATGCAAAAAGGAGCGGCCGCAAGCGACGAGGCGATGCATGCGGCCGCTCCCTGCGCTTTTGTCAGCGTCCCGCTAGCAGGCGCGGGTAAAATGAAAAGCGTGAGCCTCGGCGAATTTCGCAATTCGATCGCCAAGCTTGCCGGACGGATACGAACGGACACGCTGTTCCTGCCCGCAAGGTGACAGGGTTTACACGGTTGACACGGTCCAGAAGGAAACGGTGTCACCTTGGGCCGGAAATGTGTCACCTTGCGGTTGTAAGGTGACACATTTTGCCGCGGATGTGTCACCTTGTGCGGGTGAGGTGTCACCTTGCGGTGTAACCTTGTGCAGTGTGAGGCGATCAGGCTGGGCATGGGCGCAATGTACCGGGCCCGACGACGTGTAGGAAAGCGGCTTGCCCGAGCGCTCCTTCAGGCGACAGGGCTGCCGACGGTGGGGGCCAGGCGATCAACCAGGATCGCGCTCGCCGCATTCAGGCCGATCACCTCGACTGCGATGCCGTGGTGTCGCATCTTCGTAACCACATCCTCCAGTGCACCGACCGCAGTGATGTCCCACAAATGGCTGGCGGTCAGGTCGATGAGGACATGGGCGACCGTGTCGCGCAGGTCGAAGCGATCAGCGAAAATCTCTGCACTGGCGAAGAAGATCTGGCCCGTGACGGTGTAGGTGCGCGTGTCGGTCGCCGGGTCATAATCCTCGCGCACGTCCATCAGACGCGTCACCTTGAAGGCGAAGAATACACCACTGAGCAACACCCCCACCGTGACGCCCGCCGAGAGATCATGCGTTGCGACGGTGACGATGACGGTGGCGACCATGACGATGCCGGATACCTTGGGATGCCGGGCAAGGTCGCGGATGGATCCCCAGGAAAAGGTGCTTGCCGATACCATAATCATGATCGCGACCAGTGCCGCCACCGGCACTTGTGCGACCCAGGGGCGGAGCGGCACCATGACCAGGAGGAGGAATACCCCTGCGACCAGCGTAGACAACCGCCGCCGCCCGCCGTAGCGCACATTGCCGACCGTCTGGCCGATCATGCCGCAACCGGCGATGCCGCCGAACAGCGCGGCGGCGACATTGGCAAGGCCCAGGCCCGTGCATTCGCGTGCCTTGGAACTGGCCGTCTCGGTCAGGTCGTCCACCACACTTGCCGTCATCATGGATTCCAGAAGGCCGACTGCCGCCATGGCCAGCGCATAAGGGGCGACGATGCGCAACGTCTGGCCGTCAAAGGGCACGGCGGGAAGCGTGAAGGCCGGCAGCGAGGCGGGCAGACGGCCCAGATCTGCGACAGTGTGGATGGGCATGGGAAAGGCGATGCTGATCGCGGTGAGGATCAGGATGCAGATGAGCGGCGAGGGAATGGCCCTGGTAAGGCGCGGAGCCAGATAGATGATCGCCAGCCCCCTGCGATCATCGCATATGTGTGCCAGGTGACATGCAGCATCTGCGGCACCTGCGCCGAGAAGATGAGGATGGCGAGCGCGTTGACGAAGCCCGTGCGCACGGATCGAGAGACGAAGCGCATCAGCACGTCGAGCTTGAGCAGGCCGAATATGATCTGGAACAGCCCGGCCAGCAGCGTGGCGGCCAGGAGATATTGGAGGCCATGGGTATGGACCAGGGCTGCCGCGACCAGCGCCACCGATCCCGCCGCCCCGGAGATCATGGCGGGCCGCCCACCGGCAAAGGCGATGACGATACCGATGATGAAGGAGGCGAACAGGCCCACCTCCGGATCGATGCCCGCCACGAAGGAAAAGGCGATGACCTCCGGGATCAGGGCGAAGGTGCCGACCATGCCGGCGAGTATGTCGCGCCGGGCATCGCCCACGCCGTTGAACCATTCGGCGCGGTAGCGCGAAAGAGGGAGCTGTGCATGCTGGAAAACCGACGATGGTCGCAGGGGCAGCGGCGTGGATAGGGCGGATTGCCCTGCAACGAACGTTGTCCGGCGGATCGGCGGCCGGAATAGCCACCCGGAATTTCACCGGGTCCTTGCGAATGGATGCCTCCTAGCGCGGCCGTCAGGCCAATGCAATCGCAGGACTAAACGGCTCCAACCCGCTGTTCGAAAAGCCTGTCTGAGGATTATCTAAGCGGGGTTCGATAAGCGCGCGCCGGTGCCTGCTCGCTCAGGGTTTCACGCGCAAAGCCGGCGGCATAGCCGTCATGGTCCTGCGCCCGCCAAAAGGGCCGAGCACGTGAAATTGGTCAATTGAACAGACGCCTGACAAGGGCTCGCTGCCGACGAGATTGATATTGGCGGCCTCGAGATCATGCATGGAAATGAATGCTATGTGCGCGCGTCGCCGGTCTCGCCGTGATCATGCGCCATGGGGCAACGCCTGCTCCTGAAAGGTATGCCCTTCGTTGCAGTGTTCGTTCGGGGTGATCCGTTTCTGCCCGAAGCGGGCATAGAGGGTCGGTAGAACGAACAAGGTCAATAGCGTCGCTGAGATCAGGCCGCCAATCACGACGGTCGCCAGCGGTTTTTGCACTTCCGCGCCGGCGCCTGAACCCAGCGCCATGGGCACGAAGCCGAGGCTGGCGACCAGTGCCGTCATGGCTACCGGGCGCAGACGCTGCATGGCGCCGGTACGGGCAGCTTCGGCCCGCTCTATCCCCGAACGGATCAGGTCCTGGATGGAGCTGACCATGACGAGGCCATTGAGCACGGCGATGCCGGACAGGGCGATGAAGCCGACTGCTGCCGAGATCGAGAAGTCCATGCCTCGCACGAACAGAAGAAGGGCCCCGCCGACCAGGGCGAAAGGAACGCCGGTGAAGACGATCGCGGCATCGCGAACGCTTCCAAGTGCCCCGTAGAGCAGCAGCAGGATGAGCACGAAGCAGGCCGGGATGACGAGCTTCAGGCGTTCGCTGGCTGACTTCATGTTCTCGAACTGGCCGCCCCATTCGACATAGCTGCCAGCGGGCAGGCGCACCGTCCGGGCAATCGCGGCCTGGGCATCGGCTACCACGCTACCGACGTCGCGCCCACGCACGTTGGCCTGCACCACGACGCGGCGCTTGCCGTTCTCGCGGCTGATCTGGTTGGGGCCATCCACGAGGTTGATCTCGGCGACGCTGGCGAGAGGGACATGAGAGCCGCCGGGCACCGCCACCTGCAACTGTTGGAGCAGGTTGATGTCGGCACGTTGTGCATCGGAAAGGCGGATCACCACCGGGAAGCGGCGGTCGCCTTCGAAGATCATGCCCGAGGTACGCCCACCTATCGTAGCGGTGACGGTATCCTGCACGTCCTGTGCGGTGACACCGAGGCGAGCCATCGCATCGCGGTTCACCTTTATGTCGAGCATCGGCAGGCCGGTGGTCTGTTCGACCTTCACATCCGCAGCGCCCTCGGTCTTGCGCAGGATACCAGCGATCTGTTCGGCGGTGCGGTTCATCGTGTTGAAGTCGTCACCGAAGACCTTGACGGCGATGTCGCCGCGAACGCCCGCGATGAGTTCGTTGAAGCGCATCTGGATCGGCTGTGTGATCTCGTAGGCATTGCCGGGGAACTTCGCGAGTTCGCCTTCGATGCGAGCGACCAGGTCAGCCTTTTCCAGCTTCGGGTCCGGCCATTCCTCGCGTGGTTTGAGGATGACGAACATGTCGGTGGCGTTGGGCGGCATCGGGTCGGACGCAAGTTCGGCCGTGCCGGTCTTTGAGAAGACGAACTTCACCTCCGGCTGTTTCGACATCATCCGTTCGATCGGCACCTGCATCGCCTGGCTCTGCTGGACAGAAGTAGCGGGAATACGCAGGGCCTGGATGAGAATGTCGCCTTCGTCGAGCTGGGGCAGGAACACTTGTCCGAGCGAAATGAACGCAGCGGCGGCAAGGACAAGACTGCCCAGCGCCGCACCGATCGTGAAGCTGGGCCGCTTCATCGCCCGGTCGAGGCCCTGCGCGTAGCGCTGTTTGAGCGAGGTTATGATGAGGCCGTCCTCTTCCTCCACCCGTTTGGAGAGCCAGATGGCGACGATCGCGGGAACGAAGGTGAGCGACAGGACGAAGGCGAAGGCCAGCGCCATGATGACGGTAAGCGCCATCGGCACGAAAGTCTTGCCCTCGACATCGGTAAGGCTGAGCAAAGGCACGTAGACGAGGATGATGATCGCCTGGCCGTAAACCGAAGGGCGGATCATCTCGCGCGCGGCCGAAGTCACGGTCGCGAGACGTTCCTTCACGCTGAGGAGACGACCATGATGCTGCTGCTCCTCGGCGATCCGGCGCAGCGCGTTCTCGACGATGATGACCGCGCCATCGACGATCAGGCCGAAGTCGAGCGCGCCCAGACTCATCAGGTTGGCCGAAACCCCGGCCTTGAGCATGCCGAAGCCGGTCAGCATCATCGTCACCGGAATGACGAGCGCGGCGATGAGGGCGGCGCGGAAGTTGCCGAGCAGCAGGAACAGCACGACGATGACGAGGATCGCGCCTTCGCCGAGGTTCCTGGCGACGGTCTTGATGGTTGAATCGACCAGTGCGGTGCGGTTGAGAACCGGCTGAACCACGACATCGGGCGGCAGCGAGGCATTGATGGACTGTAGCTTGTCGGCAACCGCGGTCGCCACCGTGCGGCTGTTCTCGCCGATGCGCATGATGGCGGTGCCGACCACGACTTCGGTGCCGTTCTCGGACGCCGAGCCCATGCGGATGGCCTGGCCCGAACGAACCGATGCGACTTGGTCGAGCGTGATCGGCACCCCGTCGCGGGTGGCGACGACGGTGCGGCCCAGTTCCGCCGAATTGCGGATCAGCGCGTCGGAGCGGACGGCAAGCCCCTCGCCATTACGGTCGACGAAACCGCCCCCGACGCTGGTGTTGTTGCGCTCCAGTGCGTTGCCCAGGTCGGTCAGCGAGAGGTCGAGCGCGGCAAGCCTCTGAATGTCGGGAACGACCAGGAACTGCCTGGCATAGCCGCCGATGGAATCGACGCCGGCCAGCCCCTTGGTGCTTTTCAGCAGCGGGGTGACGATCCAGTCCTGCGCCGTGCGCAGATAGGTCGCCTTCTCCGCCTCCGTGGTCAGTCGTTCACCTTCGGGGGTTATGTAACTGCCGTCGGGCTGCTGGCCGGGTTCACCCGGTCGATGCTTGTCGTCGGCGCGGTGCTGGAGCTTGACGGTCCACATGTAGACTTCGCCAAGCCCCGTGGCGATCGGCCCCATCTCGGGGTTCACGCCATCGGGCAGGTTCTCAGCGACGCCCTGCAGGCGTTCGCCGACCTGCTGGCGGGCGAAATAGATGTCGGTGGAGTCCGAGAAGACCGCCGTTACTTGCGCAAAGCCGTTGCGGCTGAGCGAGCGGGTGAAGTCGAGGCCGGGGATGCCGGCCAGTGCCGTCTCGATCGGGAACGAGACCTGCTTCTCCACCAGTTCGGGCGAGAGGGCGGGCGCGCGGACGTTGATCTGGACCTGGTTGTTGGTGATGTCCGGCACGGCATCGATCGGCAGGCGGGAAAGCGATGCCGCACCGATGACGGCGGCAATGGCGGTGAGAAGCAGGACGAGCCAGCGCTTCTCGACCGCCCATGTGACTACGCGGGCGATCATGGCTCAGTCCTCCACCGCTTCGCTCTTGCCCAGTTCGGCCTTGAGCGTGAAGCTGTTGACGGTGGCGATCTTCTCGGTGCCCTTGAGGCCCGACTTGACGATGACCATGTCCCCGGCACTGTCGCCCAAAATGACGGGCACAGCTTTGAAGCCGGTCTGCGTGCGCACGAAGATGACGGTCCTGCCCTCGTCGGTCTGGACCGCCGTAGTCGGCACCTTGACGGCCCCATCGCCGTTGTCGCCGTCGTCGCTGCTGGAAAGCGCAATGGATGCGGTGACCGGTTCGCCTACTCGCCATTGGCCCGCGCGATTGTCGAGCATGGCGATCACCGGCACGAGGCGAGTGGCCGTGTCGAGTGCCGGGGACACGAAGGTCACGCGCGCGGTCGTCTCTCGGCCTGCCGCCTTGACGGTCACGGGATTGCCCGGATGCACGCGGCCGGCATCCTGCGGCAGCACGTTGAGCGAGAGCGAGACGCTGGAAAGGTTCGCCACGCGGAACAGCTCGGCATCGGCGGCTACGGTCTGGCCCAGCACCACGCTGCGCGCGATGATCTGGCCGGAGATCGGCGAGAGGATGGCGATACGGTTCAGTGCGCCGCCACCCGTGCCTGCCGCCGATACCTGCTGCTGGGCGAGGCGAAGCGCGATACGCGCCTCGGTCGCGGCGGTACGCGCTGCGATGAGATCCTGTTCGGGCGAGACTTTCTGGGCGAACAGGCGCTGTTCGCGATCGAGGTTGGATTTGGCGAGGGAAAGCCGCGCCCGTGCGGCGTCGATCTCGGCGTTGAGGGAGGCTGCCTCGCGGCTCTCGATCACGGCGATCGCCTGGCCTTGTCCGACCGAATGGCCAAGGTTGCTGGTCAGCGAGACCACACGCCCGCCGATCGCGGCGGAGACGACCTGCATACCCTGGGGGTCTGCGTCGATCGTAGCGGGAAGTTCGACAGTGCCCGAGCCGCCGATCATGGGATGTGCGATCTGGATACCGGCCAAACCGATCTGCTCGGCGCTCATGACGATTGTGCCCTCGACCCGCTTGGCGTCCGTCGCGCCTTTCTCTTCGACTGGGGGTGTGCCGCCTTGTCGCCGTCACCGCAGGCCGTGAGGGCAAGGGCGAACGAGAGGGGCAATGCGGCGTAAGTGCGCTTATTCTGTTTCATGGCAATCAGTTTCCCCTTGAGGCGCGGCGGCGGGCGCGGTCAGGCGCTCCAGCTGCGCACGGGCAATCTGGTAGGATGCGAGCGCATCGATGGCGACGATGCGGATTTCGGCGAGCGTGCGCTCGGCATCGAGAAGGTCGAGCTGGCTGAACTTGCCCTCCCGGTATCCGATACGGGCGATGCGTGCGGCTTCCTGCGCAGCCTGCAAGGCAGGGCCGGAAGCCGCACGAGCGGTTGTCGCGGCATTGTCGGCATCGGCCTGCGCGTTGGTGATGGCCTGCTCGATATCGAGGGCCGTCACCCGGCGATTAGCCTCGGCCTGCGTGCGCTGCGCGCCGGCCTGAGCAAGCGCGGCGCTGCCGCTGTCGAAGACCTGCAGCGGGATCGACACCGTGAAAACAGCAGCGAAATCCTTCGTCGCTTCCAGACGGCGCACCGACGGGCCGACGTCGATGTTCGGTGTCCGATTCGCCTTGGCGAGACGGACGCCGGCGTCGGCGATGGCGAGGTCCGCATCGGCGGCAGCCAGTGCCAGTGTGCCTTGAGGACCGATCGGCGCCGACGGTCCGTACGGCGCGGAAGCGGGCGGCAGCCGATCGAGCAGGGCCGCGTCGAGAGGACCGTCGATGGCCCGGCCTATCCGGCGTTGAAGGTTCGTGCGCGCGGCACGGGCAAGGCGGTCCTGCCGTTCGGCATTGGCTTCAGCGTTCACGCGCACCACGTCGGCGCGCTGCTTTTCGAGCGGTGAGGCGCGGCCTGCCTGAACCCGCACACCGGCGGCTCTAAGTGCGTCAGCAGCGATCCGTGCCTGGTCCTTCGCCGCGATCAGTCGGCGCTCGGCCGAGACAGCTTCCACGTAGAGCTGCGTCACGTGCAGGCGAACGTCGGCGGCGATGATGGCAGCCTGCAGTTCTGCTCGGGACAGTTCCGCGTTGGCGACTGCAACGCGGGCACTGCGCTTGCCGCCCAGTTCCAAGGTCTGCATGAATCCGGCCGTGGTCTCGTTGCTGCCGATGCCGGAATAGCGACCGGTTCCCATGACATTCTCGATCTGCCCCTGAGCGACCGGATTTGGGCGAAGTCCTGCGACCTTGCGGCCGGCGATTGCCGCATCGACACCGGCGCGACCGGCATCCACTGCCGGAGCGGAGCCGCCTGCTGCCGCGATGGCATCTTCGAGCATCAGCGTTACGGCGCCATAAGGTGCGCCCGGTACTTCCTGCGCCTGCACCGTTGCGGCACAGGACGCTGCGGCGAGCAACGCCGCGAGTACAGTCTTCATGATGTGATAGTCCTGACGGAGGATTCCTGACCGACAGTCAGCCGGTCGACGGAAGCGTCAGGTTCGTGGAGGGCGTGGCATCACGTTATCGTCCGCCGAATGCAGCGGCGAGGCCCCTTTGAAGCCGAAAGTTTGCCCGTCCGAGTCGGCAATGGGTTGCTCGAACGTCATCTGCATGGTGCCGAGGTCATGGTTATGGCAGGCACCATGATGGTGCGGGAGGCCGCTATCGGCATCTGCAGGCGCTTCGTCACCGTCGCCGGGCGCATGATAGGAGAAATCGTACCCGGCGTCGCTGCCGCTCGCCGCCTCTACGGCGTGCGCCATGCCGGACCAGCTGATCAGGATCAACATAAGGCAGGCAAGGAAAGGCAGCAGCGTGCGCATCGATCAGCCCCTACCACTCCGCCGGTGCGGTGTAACCCCATTCGGGTTGAAACCAGCTTGCTTTGTGCCTGCCTTTCTACTTGCGACCGCGGCGTCTCCGGTCATGCAATGACTCAGAGCGAAAAAATGGTCGGGGCGAGCAAGGCAAGGAGCCGCCCCGACCAAAGGTCACAGGATGAAGGAACGCCCCATGACAAGCGTTCCTTACGGGCTTGTGGCTTGACGAGAGAGGCAAGCTACATGACCTACGCTATTGCGACGCATTCGCATATGCAAGCTATTTTTTACTCCACGAATGTGTGCCTGACATTTCGGGGATGCCGCATCCTCCACGCTTGCTGGGCGGCTGTCGCACCTCGGTACGTCGCGGGCACGTTGCTGCGCTTGCAAAGAAAAGCCGACCCAAGGGCCGGCTTGATGAAGTTGGGAGAGGATACCTGAAAGGCAAGGCGGATATGCAGGCGGAAGGTCGATGCGCCAAGCGCTACAAGCGCAATGGTTCATCGAATTTCCGCATCGAGTCCATCTGCGCAAAAAACAGGCAAGAATGCTTCAGGCGACATCTTTTACCCTTGCATTCGGATGCATGGCAGCCGCAGAAAGGTCGTCTCGGTTTTTGCAAAAGATCACAGACGTATTGGGAGCTTGATCGCACATGCCTGACATCGACAAGACTACGGACATCGCCGCTCTCACCGTGCAACTGCTGAGCGCCTATCTGGTGAACAATACAGTGGCATCCGAAGATCTGTCCGGATTGATACGATCGACCAAAGCGGCATTGACCGATGACGCCGTCATCGAGCCAGTCGTCGAGGAAGCACCGACGTACACACCCGCTGTTTCTGTTCGCAAGAGCCAATCGTCACCGGAACATTTGTTGAGCCTGATCGATGGCAAGCCGTACAAGACGCTCAAGCGTCATCTGGCAGCGCACGGATTAACGCCTGCGACTTATCGGGAGCGCTATAACCTTCCTGCGAGCTATCCGATGGTCGCGCCGGATTTTGCGGCCAAGCGCCGCTCCATCGCCGAGAAAATCGGACTGGGTAGCCGCAAGCAGAAAACCTCTGGAGAACGCGCTCCAGTCGTGGCCAGTTCGGATGCTTCCGCCAATGAACCGACCGTCGCTGCCTCGGTCGCGGCAAACGACGTGGCACCCGAACAGGTGCCGTCGGTCGCCGTTGCGCCAGCAAAGGCCAAGGGACGTCGGGTAAAGAAGCCTGCTGGATCGGCCGCTAAGGCGCTGGACGCCGGTAGGGCAGGTGATGCGACTGCCGCAGCGTCGGCTGAACCGGCGGCCCCGAAAGCGCCGCGGCGCAAGGTCAAGGTCGCATCGAAGCCCGCAATTGCGGCCTCGGCGCAAACGGAACCTGCTGCCGAGGACGCTAAGGCGCCTGCGGCTCCGAAGAGCACTCGGACCAAGAAGCAGAAAGAACCGGCCGTCGCCGCACAGGGCTCCAAGCCTGCAAAGCGCGGGGCTGCATCTTCAGAAGCGACGCCTGACACCGTAGAACCCACAAATAGTGTAGTCCCGGAAGTTCCGGCAAAGCGCCGTGGCAAGCTTGGTCTGTTCAGTAAAGGCGACACCGGGAGCAAGAAGACTGCACCAGCAGCAGCAAGTAAAGACGGCGCATCAGGTGAAAAAGCTAATGCCGCGAAGGCGGAGAAACCTCGCCAGACGGGCAGGCCTAAGCGGATGGCTCGAACGCCGAAGGCAGCCTCTCCCGACGCTGGCTGAGCGCTGCCGGGTTTGAGTTTTACGACTATCGCGCCTTCGATCCTGGCATGCGCCGCTTTCGGCGGTGAGTACGTCTCGCGCCGCACCTTCCTGGGCGAACTGCGGTTGACGTTCTGAACATGGCGAAGGTGCGGGCAAGAAGGTGGGCTATGGGAAAGGGTGTATGCCCTCGTTCCTGTTGGCACGGTGTTGACGGGGATGTCGGTAGGCCGACACGCAGGTCGCGGTCGTGATCATTCCCCCGTGCATGCCGGGGCGAGACAGGGAAGGCTGCATCGTTGCCGCCGTCTTCCCTTGAAGCAAGGGTCGCACGGAAGCGCAGGTGCTGTGGTGTGGCATCGATGACCTCGATGGCGATGTCTGCGATTTGGATCGTCTTTTGTGCTAGCGGAAAACGCATAGTCTGCGCGCTGCTCGCCCGGGCAAGATCGCCGATGCTGTAGCCGCGTTGCTCGAAGGTCAATTCGCCGTCTTCGGTCCCAATATAGGCGATATCGTATATCGTTCCGCTCTCGTCGGTATCGTAGTTCTTCAGATCGGGCAGGGCGGTGCCTTTCGCGTAGTCGCGCGGTGGGACAACCGCATCGCCCGCCATGGTACGCTGCGGCGTGCCGAAAGTCTCCGGGGCGGGCGCGGTGGAGCGGATCACCGGCACCTTCGGATCGGCGCGCATACGGTCGTGAATGGTTGCGGGCGGCTCGCTCGCTTCGGTGTCGGCGATGAGCGCTTCGGCAAAGGCAACCTCGTCGATCTTGAGGGGAAACCCGCCGGTCGCGGCGCGATCGGTGGCGCATACGAACTGCATTTGTGCATCCGCCAGCGTTCCGGCGGTGACCGGCTCCGGGTCGGGATAACTGAGTGCGGTCTCGTCGAGCCGCTCGTCCCGGGAGCCATAGCGCAAGTACAGATCCCAGCTTTCGGTCTGCCTGCGGCAGTCGGTGATCATCCAGGCGCGCAGGGATGCGGCCGGGTTGCCGGGCTCGCGCAGGATCTGGCTGGCTTCGTAGCGCACCGTGTCGCCGTCCCGCCGGATTGAGCCGACGTCGACGAACAGCACCTTTTCCGCCGCTTGGGCCACGTACCACCACTCGGAAGACCGCGCCTGGGAGGTGGAGGGCAAAAGGATGCCAAGGCTCCATGCGATGCCGAGCATTGCCGATTTCATCGAATTCTCCCGATCAGGCTCAGGTGCCGCAGCTATGGGCGGTGGACACTACGCCGGAGATGGCGTCGGTGGCCATCGTGGCGGCATCCTTCGCAGATTTGCCGAGGTGAACAGCGTAGTAACGCCCCAGTTCGCTGCGTGCTGTCTCGACAGCAGCGGTGGGGACGCCATCGGGAGCGGCGATCTCGGGCCTGGCCTCATGCGGTGCCTGACCCAGCCGTGCACGGTCCAGCGCGGTCTGATACGATCGGTATGCGGCGAAGCGTATCGTCCCGTCGCAGTCCGGCCAGGTGCCGCGAGATCCTCGCGGCGAGGGTGTCGAGCGCCGGGGTCGGGGGCAGGGTCTGCTCGCAGTCGTTGCGCAGCACGAAGTTGTCCATGGTGGAGCCGAATACCGATTCCGTGGCCTCGATCAGCGCCGGATGGCGTACGATCGCCCCGCACGGCAGGTTGCGCTCGATGCCGTTCGCATCTTCGTCGAGGTAAGGGCCTAGCACGTTGAGAAAGGCCGCGAAGTGGCGTTCGCTGGTGAACAGGTCGCCCGTCGTCCTAACCTTGGGAGAATCCCCGTAAGGTTCGGAGAGGATCGACCAGCCGAAGGATTGCCCCTCATCCGTGCTCAGGCGGGTCAGGTAAGGGAAGAGGAGGGCGGTGATGCGCGTCCTGACAACTGCCCGCTCCGGGGCCGACCAGTCGGTGTCGACGGGTTCCCGCGCCCAGAGCGCAACCGCTTCCAACACCGGTGCGAACTGCGGGTCGAGGCGGCGCAGCACCGGCAGCGCCTGGTCGGGAGCATGCATCAGCGCGGCGATGGCAAGTGCACCGTTGCGCTCGGCATAAACGGTCTTGAGGCATTTGCGGATTTCCGCGCCCTCGCAGCCGCGCATCCGTTTCAGCGCCTGGCGCTGGGCGGCCAGTTCGCTCGACGGGCCGGTGCCGAACGCGCTTTCGCGGGACAGCGCGAAGAGTGCGGCCATCTCCCGATCCGCGACGGCAAGCGCCGGATCGGTGCAGATCGCCCGCTCCATCGCCGTGCGCGCCGCCGTGCAGGAGAAGCTCGGGCCATCGGTATGCGCGGCTTCACCCTGCGCATGAGCCGAAAGTGCCCAGAGCGACGCCGTGATCGCCAGCCCCCAGCACGCGGCCAGATGTTTCGCAGCCTTCATCTAGATCCTTTCGTGTTCGTTCAGGCGTCGATCAGAGCGCCCCTTGCGTGCAGAGTTTCGATGACGCGCGCCGCCGCAAGGTCGGCTGGTCGCGCAACACCTAACAGAGCGAAAGTGCCGCCCAGCATGAACGCGCAATGCCCGTGCACGGTGGCGATAAGCGAACTGGTAAGCTCTGCCGCGTTTGCGGCCTCCGTTGCAGGCAGAACCGTCGCGACCTCTCGCGCGATGACGCCGGTGAGACGCATGCGCTCGGCGGCGAGCGTCTCGGGCATCTCCATGCCTTCCGGCACGCGGTGCTCGTAGATCGCCGACCACAGGTTGCGATGGGTCTGCGCGAAGTCGAAATAGCCCTGGACGAGGACGATAATGCGCGCACGCCCCTCGGCCCCGCCAAGGCGCTCTTCCAGCCACTCGCTCCAGAGCCTGAACGTGCGCGCGTTGATCTCCATGACGAGCCGGTCGACGTTCCCGAAGACGTGCATCACCGTGCCCACCGAATAGCCGATACGCTTGGCGACCTCACGCGCGGAGAACCGGGCATAACCGCTTTCGGCCATGACCTGCCGCCCGTTGTCGAGGATCAGCGATTCCAGTTCCTCGCGTCCGTGGTCCGATCTCCTGCCCATCGTCAGCCGGCCTTGCGCACGAAAGGATAGCGCATCTGCGCCAGATAGCCCTTCGGCACAGTTTCGGGCACGCCGTAGCCCTGCGGCCACTGCCCCTTGGGGAAGTAGTGCGTGCCGAAAAGACGGTCGAGCCAGGGGAAGTGGATCGCGAAGTTCTTGTCGATTCCTTCGGCTTCCAGCGCGTGATGCCAGTGGTGGAAGCGCGGGACCACGATGAACCGGCCCAGACGGTCGAAGTCGCCCCGGATGTTGGCGTGGATCAGCGAGGAATAGACGTAGACCATGCCGATGTAAGCCTGCATGACCGAAGGCAGGAAGCCCAGTGTCAGCAGTGGCAGCGAAGTTACACCGCGCAGAAGCACGATCTCGGCGAAGTGCATTCGCCCACCGGCCAGCCAGTCCATGGACCGGGCCGAGTGGTGCACCGCATGGAAGCCCCAGAGAAACGGGATGCGGTGGAACACGCGGTGGAACCAGTACTGCGTAAGGTCGGTCAGGAGCATCGCCATGATGAACTGGACCAACCACGGCAATCCGCCCACGGTTGCGCGAATACCCGAAAGGGCGGTGCCATGCGCGTTGAGATAGCTCGACGGCGCAAGGGCAAGGAAGGTGATCAACTGCACCAGCATCGAACTGACGAGGAAGTAGAACAGGTCCTCGCTCCACTCGGGGCGGAACAGGCGCTGCCTGCCGCGATGAGGCACGAGGCGTTCCAGCGGGGCGAACATCAGGCCGGTGGCGACAAGGTTCACCGCGAAGAAATCGACACCGAAGAACACGCCCCAGTCGTGCATCTCGCGCGGCTGGACCGACGCGCCGCCAAGGATGGTTCCCGCAAGTGCCACCATCAGCGCAGTCATGCCCATCGCCTTGCGCGGCCGGAGCAGCAAGCTCAGCAGGGCAAGCGCATAGGCGCCCAGCAGCGTTGTGTAGACGACGATGCGAAAGCCTGATGATTTCAGCACCACGGCCAGTTCCGGCGTGGCGAACCAGTCAGGCCAGCGCAGCGCGACCACGAAGCACAGCCCGGCGGCGGCCAGCAGCATGGCAAAGAACCCCGCGAACCAGCCGGTGCCGAAGCCGCGTGCTTCGATCGGCGCTTCAAGGTCGCGTACCAGCTTCTTCAGAAATCCCGTCATTGTCGGCCTTCTCCAAAGTCCATGCGATATCGTATATCGCTATAATCGAACGCTGTCTAATTTTATATTGCACAGCGTTCAATTCACCTGTACCCATGTCATGCAATTGAGATCGAAAGGTGCGTCATGACCGGGATCCTGCTGTTCGCCACGCTAATCCTGAGCGTTCTGCTATATGATACGCGGCGACGCATTGGGCGCCTCGAGCGGCTTATCCCGGATCATCAGGCATTGGATCATGCCGTGCCGGTCCAGCCGGAGCGGCCGGAACATCAGGAGGTTGAAGCGATCGCGGCGCCGGACCTCGATTTCCAGCCGCCGGCGCAATTCGTGCCGTTGACGTCTGACTCGGGAGCGGTTCCAACTCCTGCTGCGGCGAACGAGCCCGAACCCGGCGAAGCTCAGTCGGAACCGGAATTCGAGCCCGCTTCAGGGCCTGAGTCCACGTTTCCCCAGCGCGCAATCGCGTCATGGACCGGTCTCGGATTCGAGGATCTGTTCGGTCGCAAGTTGCCGATCTGGGCGGGCGGCATCACGCTGATCGTGGCAGCCGTGCTGATGGTGAAATACTCGATAGACACCGGCCTGCTTTCCCCGGTGGTGCGGGTAATCATGGGGCTGTCCTTTGGCGGCGCGTTGATCGGCATGGGTGAACTTGCGCGTCACCGTCAGGAGGTCGTGCGCGATATACGTGTCGCCCAGGCCCTCGCGGGCGCCGGTGTGGGCGGGCTTTATGCCGCGGTTCTGGCGGCGAGCAATCTTTATGAACTGGTCGGGCCCGGCACGGCTTTCGCCGGACTGACGGCGATCACTGCGCTCGCTCTTGGTCTTGCCCTCAGGTTCGGGGCACCTTGCGCCGTGCTCGGCCTTGTCGGCGGTCTGGCGACCCCCGCGGTCGTGCAATCGCAGAGCCCCAGCGTACCCCTGCTGGCGGGATACCTGGCGATCGTCATTGGCGCGATTACCCTGCTTTCACGGCGCCAGCGTTGGGCCTGGCTGGGCATCGGCGCGCTGACCGGCGGTGCGGGCTGGAGCCTGCTGACGATTGCCATGGGCGATCTGGACAGTGGATCCACGCTGGCGATGGGGCTGCTCGTGATCCTGTTCGGCCTCGGTCTGCCCGCTCTCGCAATGGAAGGGCGTTCCGCGCCGATACTGCGCGCGGTGACCGGCGTGGTCGGGGCGCTGCAACTGGCGCTGGTCGTCGCCCGTGGCGATTTCGCGCCGCTGACATGGGGGCTTTACGGACTGCTCTCGCTGGCGTTCGTCTGGCTGGCGGGACGCACGCCGATTCTGCAGCGCACGGTCGCCGTCCCGCTGCTGACGGCGCTTGGCCTGATTGCCATCTGGCCGGCGCCGGATGCAGGGTTGTTCGCGGCTGTCGTGGTCGGGATTGCGGCGATCTACGGCAGCTATGCGTTGCGGCACTTGTGGCACGTCACCGGAGGCCTCGTCGAAGTAGGCCTGCTCGGCGCGATTGCGCTGGGCGGTTACATGGTCAGCTTCGGAAAGTTCTACGAAGGAAATACGGGTCAGGACTTGCGGTTCGCGGTGCTGGCAATGGCTTTCGCCGCCTTGCCCGCGCTGGGTGCCGGGTTGGGCTGGCGCAGCAGCGAACGCCTGGGCGACGCGCGCTTCGCGTTGCTGGCATCCTGTTCGGGCTTGCTGGTGGTGCTGGCGGGGATGGTCGGCCTGCCCGAATGGTGCGTATCGATCGTGATCGCCGTAGTTGCCGCCGCGTTGCTCGGGCTGTCGGTCACGGCACGCGATAGCCGGCTGGCGAAGGGCGCGCTCGGCTTCCTGAGCGCCGCGGTCGCCGCTCTGGTTATCACGATAGAGACGACCGGCGAACTCGCGCGCCTTTTCCAAGCTGCATCGGTCCCGCATCCCGCGCGTGCCGTGCTGCGGTGGGCGACGCTGTGCATCGTCGCGACCGGCTTTGCATGGCGCAACGCCGGCACCGTACTGCGATATGCACTGCAGCCGCTGGCTATATTGCTCGGCTATGGCCTGGTCGCGCAACTCGTCCCGGCTGCATGGCTGCCCGTGGCCACGGCGGCGGCGCTCGTCGCGCTGGTGGAGGGTGGCCGCCGCCGCCCGGCTCTCGCGCCGGGACCGGCATTGGCGACACTGGGCGGCCTGTTGGTGCTGTGGGCGCTGGAGCCGATGGGGTACTGGCTTGCGGCCGGAGCACTGTCGCTTGGCGGAAACCCGGTGTTCTACACGGACCTGCCATCGGTCGGCGTCGCGATGGGCAGGCTGCTCGTACCGGCCATCGCGCTGGCCGTCGCGCTATGGCGCAGTCCCGAGCATCAGCCGGCCATCGTACGTGCGGGTGGTGCCGCATTGTCCGGCGGACTGACCCTCGTTGGCGTGCATATCCTGTTCAAGCAACTTTTTACCATCGGTGATTACGCCGCCTTCGTCCGCGTCGGACTCGCCGAACGGTGTCTGTGGCAGGCCCTGCTCATGGCGATGGGTGCCTTGGCATGGCGCTACCTGGCGGCACGCCGCATAGCCGTCGGGCTGATCATGGTGAGCATCGCGCACAACCTCGTCTATACTGTCGCGTTGCACGATCCCTTGTGGGCGAAGCAGGCGGTCGGGCCATGGCCTTTGGTCAACTTGCTGCTGCCGGCCTTCGGCATCACGTTCGTCGGCATATCGATCCTCTTCCGCATCGTGCCCGATCGAGCGGAGTACTGGACGAGAATCGGCGATGCCCTGCGCATGTCGATGATCCTGCTTTTCGCCTTCGCCACGTTGCGCCAGTTGTTCACCGGCACGGTATTGCCTGTCGGGGAGGTGTTGGAGATCGAGAACATCGGGCGTTCGGTGCTCGCCATCCTGCTCGCCATCGGGTTCCTGCTATGGGGCATCCGCAAGAGCTTGCGCGACTGGCGGCTCGCTTCTCTTGCCCTGATGCTGGGGGCCGTGGGCAAGGTGTTCCTGTTCGATGCTTCCGGCCTTGAAGGCTTGCTGCGGATCGCTTCATTCCTAGCGCTTGGCTTCAGCCTGATCGGGATCGGATGGCTTTATACCCGCTATCGTCATTAAGGGCCGTACGTGCGGGGCAGTCGAGCCGATCCTCGACTGCCGCACCCAATCGCGGTTTTTGTTCAAAAATGGATATGGCTTATCCACTCGCTAATGCGAGTGACTTGCATTTGTTTCCGCTGGCGCTAGAAGGCCCGCCCATAAAGGGAGGCCGCCAAGTCATGATTTTTCGTTCGCTGCTCGTATTGCCGCTGGCCATGGCCGCATGGCCCGCATTGGCCCAGAATTCGGATGGTCTTGCGGCTAGCCATGCGGATGCCGACGAAGGCATCGTCGTCACGGCCGCGCGAACGATCCTGCCGTTGAACGCGCTGCCGCTGACGGTCGATGTCATCGACAACGCGGCGCTCAATCAGCAGGTGGCCATCGGTGGTTCGATAGTCGATGCCGTCTCCGCGCTCACGCCTTCGTTCTCGCCCACGCGCCAGAAGCTGTCCGGCGCGGGCGAGACGCTCCGCGGCCGCTCTCCGCTTTACGCAATCAACGGTATTCCGCAGACGGCGCCGCTGCGCGACGGTGCCCGCGACGGCTTCGCCATCGATCCGTTCTTCGTCGATCGCGTGGAAGTCATTTACGGCTCAAATGCCTTGCAGGGGATCGGGGGCACTGGCGGTATCGTCAATCAGGTCACGGTCGGTCCGCCCCGGCAGGACGGTATTTCAGGCCGTGTGCTGGTGCAGGGCAATTCGGACACCGGCTTCAGCGACGATGGCAGGGGTGGCAAGGTAGCCGGCCTGATCGGCTGGCGACAGGGGCGCTTCGACGCGACCGTCGGCGCGGCATTCGAAAAGCGCGGCGTCTTCTACGATGGCCACGGCGATCGTGTCGGCACCGACCTGACGCAGGGCGAGACGCAGGACAGCCGATCCTGGTCGGTGTTCGGTCGCTTCGGCTATGCGGTGTCGGACACGGCGCGACTGGATATCATGGTCAATCGCTTCGAACTGAAGGGCGAGGGCGATTTCGTCGCGGCCAACGGCGATTACCGGCGCAACCTGCCGACGACTTCGGTTCGCGGTACGCCGCCGGGCGTCCCCGCGACCAATCGCACGCAAAGCGCCGCACTGACGTACACCGATTCCGATCTCTGGGGCGGCAACCTGATGCTCCAGGGGTTCTACAACCTTTCGCGTGATACCTATGGCGGCGAGATCGCGCCGATCGCGACGTTCCAGGATGCCGCGCTTGCGCCGATAGGAACGCTGTTCGACCAGTCGCAGAACCGTAGCCGCAAGTATGGCGGCAAGTTCTCATATGAACGCAAAGTCCCCGGTTTCGAGGCGCTGACGGCCACGGTCGGGCTGGATGTGCTCTACGACAAGACCGAGCAGCGCCTGATCGCGACCGGTCGTGCCTGGGTACCGCCCGCGGAATATCGCAGCCTCGCACCGTTCGCGCAGGCCAACCTCGCGTTGTTCGACGACAAGGTGCACCTCGCGGGCGGTGTCCGGCATGAGGACGTGCGCATCACCATCGACGATTATCGCACGCTGGCCAGCTATGGTGGCGGTTTTGCGGTGTCGGGCGGCACTCCCCGGTTCAGCGATACCCTGCTGAACGGCGGCGTCATCGTCGAACCGTGGAAAGGCATCCGGGCCTATGCCAGCTATGCGGAAGGCTACACGGTTCCGGATGTCGGCCGTATCGCGCGCGCGGTCAACCGGCCGGGCGTCGACATCGACGACTATGTCAACATCAGCCCGATCGTGTCGAACAACCGGGAATTGGGGGTTGAGGTCAAGCGCGGTCCGCTGGATGCCAGCGCGGCCTATTTCTGGTCTACCAGCAAGAACGGCTCGCTGCTGGTGCAGAGCGGCGGCGTGTTCGAAGTTCAGCGTCAGCGGGTGGAAATCCAGGGGCTCGAAATCAACCTCTCCGCGCAGACGCCGCTGCCGGGGCTTACGCTGTCGGCCGGTTACGCGCACCTTATTGGGCGCACCGATGGTTCCGATGACGGGATCGAGGCGGTCGATCGCGATCTGGATGGTGCTAACATTTCTCCCGATCGCCTGAACCTTGCCGCAAGCTACCGCCAGGGGGCCGTCTCCGCCCGTATCCAGACTCAGTTCTTCCTCTCGCGCAAGTTCGAGCGGGCACCGGGCAACTATGATGATACGTACGGCTTCGGTGGCTACAACGTCACCGATCTCAGCTTGCGCTACGATACGCGCCTGGGCGGTCTGACACTGGCTGCACAGAACATCTTCGACAAGTTCTACATAGACTACTACACCCAGACGGTGCGGCCGACGGACAATGCGCACTTCTTTGCAGGACGCGGTCGCAACTTCACACTGGGCTGGGATTACCGCTTCTGATGAAGCTGCTCGATACCCTGCATCGCTGGGCCGGCGGGCTTGTCGGCCTGCTGCTGGCGATCGTGGGGCTGAGCGGTGCGATCCTCGTCCACCGGGATGCCTGGGTCGTCCTGCCCCATGCCAACGATGCGCAAGTGCAGGATACCCGGGTGCTGGCTGCGACGAGTGCCAGACTGATGGCCGATCCAACGCGGCGGCCGCAGTCGATCACGTTCGCCGACGCGGGTTTCGGGCTGGACCGTCTCGTCTACAAGGGCGGGGCGGGCGCATACGTGACGCAGGCGGGGGATCCGGTGCTGGCCTGGGGCAGCGGGTGGCAGCGGCCGGAACTGTGGCTTTCGGACTTTCACCAGCACCTGCTTGCGGGGGAAGAGGGCGAGACGGTGATCGGGATCGCCGGCCTGTGCGGACTGTTCTTCGTCGTCAGCGGCACCGTGCTGTGGTGGCGGACACGGCGAACGTTCGAAGTGCGGCTGTGGCCTGCGCGATTGACGCGGCCATCGATCGTGCGTCAGCACCGCGACCTGGGGATCGTCGTCGCGCCATTGCTGGCGCTCTCGCTGGTGACGGGAACGGTGCTTGTGTTCCGGCCGCTGGCGTCGGTCATCCTTGGGCCGGGGGCACCTGCCGAGATCGACCGGGCCCTGAAAGCGCCTGCAGGGGGCGGAGCAAGGCTGGCGGACGATCTTGACTGGGCTGCGATGATACGTGCCGCCCGCACCCGTTTTCCCGATGCGGAAGTGCGCAGCCTTGCCCTGCCGCGCGGCGACAGCGGCCTCATCACCCTGCGGATGCGCGGTCCGGAGGAGTGGTTGCCGAACGGGCGGACGACCGTATGGTTCGCTGCCGACACCGGGCGCATGGTGGCTGCGCGAGACGCGCGTGATCTTCCCGGCAGGGTGACGGCCTACAACGCCCTTTATCCGCTCCACGCGGGCAAGGTCGGAGGCATCGTGTTCCGGCTGGTCATGACGCTGTCCGGCCTTGCGCTGGCCATGCTGGGCACGCTTGCCGTCTGGACGTTCTGGTTCAGGCGGCCCGCGCGCAAGGTGGCGTTTCGCCGGTGATGGCAGGGCCAGACTGCCTGTCTCTGCAATTGCAGAGCCTGAGCCTAGGACTTTTCAAGGGCAAGCGAGGCCGTGCCAAGGCTGTGCCAGTTTTTCTCCTGCAGGGTAAATCGTATTTCGGTCATTTTGAGGATCGGCGGCAGAATTCCGTGGTTCAGCGCAGTTGAGAATGCTGCCTGGATCACCCGTTCAAATCTCATGTCCGGAACGGCAACGAGGATCAGGCCCGGATCGGCAATCTTGACATAGCTCGCCAGTACCTGGCCAAGATGAGCGCCGGCGGTATCGAACACGGCGCGCGCGTCGCTGTCGCCTGCGCATGCCCGGTCGAGAAGTTCGATGAACAATGCCTCGACCTGGGCCTCGTTACGCGGATCCAGCTGGGAAGCGTCAGCGCTGAAACCGCGCAGCACTATGCTGTAGATCGAGGCGTAGGTCGTGGCGCAGCCACGCGATCCACAGTAACAGAGTTCAGCATCATCTGGACTGCCGGTCCGCACATGGGCGAGTTCAGGGCCGAAGCCGTGCACGCCGACGCGCGGCAGGCCATCGCTGTAGGCGGCCGAGTCCAGTGACAATCCTACGTTGACCAGAGTAAAGGTGTCATGGCCTTGGGCCGCGCCGTGCCAATGCTGGGCGCGCGCCTTGTAGGTCGTGCCTTTTTCTATGGTCACCGGCAGGCCGATCCTGTCGGCCACCGCAGCGGCGAAAGGATACGGCGTGTCTTCGAAAGTCGCCATGAAATGAACAACGCCTTCCACGCTGTCGACCAGCGCGGGAACGCCGATGCCGACATGCTCGATGCGCTCTCTGGCAAACCCGCTCGCATCGATCGCCTGGGCGATCGTTTCCGCCACCCGCTCCGCAAGTTCCGCGATTGAACCGGGGCCGGCGAAAGGCAGTTCGCTCTCGCTGCGGATGGTGCCGTTGAGATCGACGAACGTGATCAGAAGGGTGTTTGTGGTGGAAATGACGGCGCCCAGCACCAGCGGGCCTTCGCTCGCGATCGTCAGGTAAGTCCGCGGTCGTCCGGAGCGTTTCTCGGTTTCCCGCGCCTCAACGACGTATCCTCGCGCCACAAGCTCTGCGGTTGTCTGTGAGATCGTACCGGCAGCCAGACCGGTCAACCGGGGCAAATCGCTGCGAGAAACCGGAGCATGGACACGAATGGCCTTGAGCACTTCGAGGCGGCTCGTGCTTGGGCTTCGTTTGCGCATTGGCGCCACCAATAAGATGACGCCTCCCCGATGGGAAGGGGCAAGGTTATTTCACTATATGAAATATAGTTTGACAGGAGGCGGAGCGTTCTCAACAATCTGCCTCGGGAAACAACTGCGGCCGCAAACAACCCGCGTGCCGAAGCGCCGAACGAGCGTCAAAAACAGGGGGGACCGATGAGGCACCAAGGGAAAAGTGCGCGCGCATATCATGGCGCTGCAGGATCGAGCTGGCATGCGCTGGCATTGGCCGGGCTGGCCGCAATGGGGGTGATACCCTGTTCGGCAGATGCCCAGGAGACCGGCCAGCAGGACATGCCGACCGTCGAGAACGAGATCGTCGTGACCGGTACGTTGCTTCGTGGCGGTGCGCCTGTCGGCTCCAATTCCGTGATGCTCGGCGCCGACACCATCCAGAAAACGGCTGCGATATCGTCCAACGAACTGCTGGCTTCGGTGCCGCAGGTCTCCAACTTCTTCAATCGCGTGCCCCTGGCCGATCTCGCGATTGCCACGAACCAGATTCAGGTGACCCGGCCGAATATCCGCAACCTGGCACCGGGCGGAAAGACGAGTGTGGCGGCGAGTTCGCCTACCCTTATCCTCGTCGACGGGCACCGTATCGCTTCGGTCGGTGTGAACCAGGCTTCCATCGACCCCGATCTCATACCCATCGGCGCGATCGAGCGCGTGGACGTGGTCACTGAAGGCGGCTCGGCGACCTACGGCGCGGATGCGGTTGCGGGGACGATCAATTTCGTCACCCGGCGACGGTTCGACGGGCTGAAGGTCGATGGGCACTACGGCTTCGCCGACGATTACTGGCAATGGGATGCCAGCGCCACGGCTGGCAAGGACTGGGGCAGCGGATCGCTCTATGTTTCCTACAGCTATTCCAAGAGCGACAAGCTCTATGGCCGGGAGCGCAGCTTCATCCGCGATCTGGATTACACCGCGCAGCCCTATCGGCCCCGCGACCTGACTTGCGCATCGCCGAACCTGTCGCTGAATACCGTGATTCCCGCTTTCGGTGCGACGGTCGCCTCGGTCAACTACGCGGCTCCTGCCTATGTCGCGGGTACGCGCAACCTCTGCGACAATTCGCAGGACGACGTCTACATCCCGTCGGCGGAGCGGCACGGCGTGCTGGCCAGCCTGTTCCAGCAGTTGGATGACCGGACCGAGGTTACCGTGAAGGCGTTCTACGCGCGCCGATCGACGCTCAAGACGGGCGATCTGACCGGCGTCGTCGCCGTCAGCCCGGCCAACCCTTACGCCGCCGCCAGTTTGCCGCCGGGATTGGCGCTCGGGCCCACGACTGTTCAGATTCCCGGGTTCGGGACATTTCCTGCGGTCAATCTCGCCTCGGTAAGCTTCAATCTGCGACCGGTCCTGGGCGCAGACGCGCAGCGGGAACGCACCCGTCTGGAGGAGTGGGGCTTCAACGCCGAAGTCGTTCGCGATCTCGACGACAACTGGCAGGCCCGCCTGCTGTTCAACTGGAGCGAAAGCGACAGTTCGTTCGCACTTACCGGCATAAGCAGTGCGCGGCTCAACGCCGCCGGCGCCGGCACGAGCCTTGCCACGGCTTTCAACCCGTTCGACGTCAGCAGCAACAACCCGGCGCTCCTCGCCGACCTGATCGACAGCCAGATCGGGGGGCAGGCGCGCGACAATCTGGTCGACATCCGGGGCATCGTGGAAGGCCGCCTTGCAGTGCTGCCCGGCGGCGATCTGCGGCTGGCCGTCGGTTACGAATACATGAATGACCAGCTGCAGCAGCGCTATCTGAGCGACATCCGCATCGGCACGCTCTCGACCTATCCGTTCGCCAGCTATTCACGCAACGTGCACGCGTTCTTCGGTGAGGTGCGGGCGCCGTTGCTGTCCGACGGTGCCGGCGGCAGCATGCTCACCCTGTCGGCATCCGGTCGCTACGACAAGTACAGCGACTTCGGCGGAACGTTCAACACCAAGTTCGGCGGGACGTTCAAGCCGGCGGAATGGCTGTCCCTTCGCGGGAACTGGGGCACCTCGTTCACCGCTCCGACGCCGCTCGACCAGTTGGGGTCGCAGCGCAACACGATCAGTTCCTTCGCGTTCGTTCCCTTCGCCAACCCCGCCGATCCGCCACCGGGCGGCGCCTATACGGTCTCGATCCAGGGATCGACCGCCAACCTCAAGCCGCAAACCGCCGATACCTGGTCCGTCGGCGCGGACCTCACGCCGTTCCAGGGCTTGCGGGCGAGCGTCAACTATTATGACGTGAAGTTCCAGGACATCCTGCAGACGCCGCTCGTCAATGCGGATATTCTCGACAATTATCCCAGCCAGATCCTGACCCGAGGGACCGGCTTCTCCGCTGCCGAACTGCTGGCTTTCGCCGCCGGTGCACCAAACGGAGAGGCTGTCGTTCGACCGCTGATCGACAGTGGCACGCTGGTCTATTCGCTTGTCGACTTCCGGGTCGCGAACTTCGGCATCCTGCACATCAAGGGCATCGATTTCGACGTCAACTATGCGTACGATACCAGCTTCGGCAGCATCGACGCATCGGTCAACGGCAACCGCCCGCTTTCGCGCAAGGCGCAGGCGAGCCCGACCTCCCCGGTCGTCGATGAACTCGCGCTCGAAAGTCCCAAGCTGTATCTGCAGGCGGCTCTCGGCGCCACCGTCGGAGGTCTGCGTGCGCAGGCGACGTGGAACCACACAGGCGGCTATGCCATCGCGCCGACCAGTTCCGTGCCGGTACAGGACCGCGTTGGAGCGTTCGATACGGTCAATCTCTTCTTCAAGTACGATGTGCCCGGTCAGAGCGCGCTGCTGAAGAACCTGAGCTTCACGCTCAACGTGAACAACGTCTTCGATCAGGATCCGCCGCTGCTGCGCCGGAACCTACCCAGCGAACTGGGCTTCGCCAACGGCTTCACTTTCGGCCGCATGTTCATCCTCGGGGTGAGCAAGCAGTTTTGACCTTGCAGCAGGGGGGGCATCGACCGCCCGAACACACAGCATATCGGACTTGTCCGATGCCTTGGGAGACGATCATGAAAAATTCGTTCATCGGCGCCGGAGCCATCGGTCTGGCCGTTCTGGCGGGATCGACCTGCCTTGCGACTTCCAGCGCGGCGGCGGAATGCAAGTTCGCGCCTGTCCGGAAGATCGACAGGGATGTCGGCGTCGACCCACAATTGCTGATCGATGGCGCCTGTACCGATCCCGACTACAACGAGAACACGTTCGTCGTGGACAAGACCGAACAGCTTTCATTGGAAGTGTCCGGCGGACCTACGATCCCCTACACTCAGGTCACCGGTCACTTCCCGGCGACGCGAACGGCCGCAACGCTGCCGTCGTACGTGCGGCAGAGCCCGACACTTTTCCGGCAGGACTACGTATTCCGTTTCCCCGCGAAGGCATTCTGGAAGCACCGTTCCTTTCAGCAGCAGCACCCGTCGGGCGGCGGCGTGGTTGATAACCGGATGGCGTTCACCAACGGCGCGTTCTCAGTCAACTGGATGAGCGCAAGCACGGCCAATTCGGTGGCCAGCCATCGCCATGAGGCGGCGGCCACGAAAGTCGCCAAGGCCTATGCCAACAAGCTCTACGGCAACTCGGCGAAAATCTACAGCTACTTCTGGGGCTGCAGTGGAGGCGGCATCGTCAGCATGGCCGCCGCAGAGAACACCGTCGGTGTTTGGGATGGCGTCCAGCCGCAATGTCTGGGGCCGAAGGGCGTGGCGACTTTCCATTCGTTCCAATGGCAGGCACACTACACAATGGCGATCCCGCAGGCGAAGCGCGACGCCATCGCCGCAGCGGCAGCGCCCGGCGGCACCGGCGACATTTACGCCGGGTTGAACGATGAAGAGAAGGCCGTCCTCGACGAGTTCATCGCCGCAGGCTACCCGCTGCCCGCCATCGGCAACCATTTCAAGAGCCTGGTGCCGTTGGTCGACCCCATCGACATCCGCATGGCGGATCCGACCTACGAGGATGATTTCTGGTCCAAGCCGGGATATGCTGGCGCAAATCCGCCAGCCTATCTCAAGACGGCGTTGATCGATGGCTGGGCGACGATCACCGGGATCGATCGCAGCGCTGACGGCGCGCCGGAGACGATCCGGTTCGATCCCGCGACGCTTCCCCGGCTCGGCGTCACAGGCGACAACTACCTAGAGTTCTTCGTCTATGGTGCAGACGGCAAGACGCGCCTGATCGACCCCGAGACCGTGGTCGGCGAGCCGAGCGACAATCGCCGCCGGTACAGCCTACAGGGCAAGTACGATCCGGTGGCGGGCACGCTTGCACTGACCGGCACCACGACCAACGTGTTCGGAAAGACGTCGCCGCTGACCAACAGCAAGCTCCTGCTCGACGGCCTGAAAATCGGCGGCAAAATCAGGGTCAACAACCGCTTCATCCTGGCGATGTACTACTACCCGCGCTACAGCAACATTCCGGGCAGCCGAAGCTACGACCAGTATCGTAACGCCGACGGGTCGGCCAGGTACCCGCAGCGCGCGGACATCAGCGTCCTGTGGGGAGCGAACTATCGCACCATGGGCGGACGAGTCGAAACCGGCGACGTCAAGACCAGGACCATGATCATGGAGGGCATGAGTGACAACCTCTCCTGGCCGATCTTCAATGCCAGCTATGCCGAGCAGATCCAGCATGCCCTCGGCACGGCCAAGGCGGACAAGACGATGCGCTTCTACTTGCACGACAACGGCAATCACAGCACCGGAGGCGGCGAGCCGGGAATCTTCCAGCAATCGATCCAGGACCTGATGGCATGGGTGGAGCGCGGCGTGACGCCGCCGCCTTCGACGCGGTACACCATCCAGAAGGGCCAGGTCATGCCCGCGCCGCGCGCCGCCGATCGCGGTGGGCTCCAGCCGGTGATGACGCTCGCGGTCGACGGGGAAAATCGCGCGACGGTGGCGGCGGGTCAGCCGGTCAGGCTGGCGGCCACGCTGGAGATGCCTCCCGCCACTGGCAAGATCGTCCAGTATTTCTGGACGGTGTCGGGGACGGACGAGACGCCCACGGATCTATCCGCGCCGCAGCAGAAGGTGGATGTCGAGCGCACGCTGAGCTTCCCGGCTGCCGGCTCGTACCTCGTCCGGCTGACCGTGAACGGGCAGCGCGACGGGCAGATCGATCCGTTCGACAAGACGCTGCTGCGCAACTTCAAGGAGGTGCGCATCCTGGTGCAATAGGCGGTTGCCGCCTACTTCTTCATGGCCTGCACGAAGGCAAGCGCGCCCTTCACGTGATCGCGAACCTCGTCTTCGTTGTGAACGAAGGCGATCTTGCCGGAGGGCGCGATCACGTAAGTCGTGCGGGTATTGAACATCGCGCCGTCGTTGACGTCGAAAGCGTTCACAAGGCTTTCGTCTGCGCTGGCCAGAGCGAATTTTCCGTGTGCCGCGCCGGTTGAAAGGCCGCTCAGCGATCCGACGGAATCGCGCGACATGCCGACGACGGTTGCGCCCGCAGCGCGAAATTGATCGACCTTGGCCGCAAACTCTTCCGTTTCGGCGGCCTCAGTGAAGGCGGACGGAAAGAAGTACAGCACGACCGGGCCATCCTTGAGCAAGGCAGTGAGTTTGATCTGCCTAAGCGATCCATCCTGTACCGCATCGACCGTGAAGACCGGAGCCTGATCGCCTACGACCAGCGCTGCGTGCGCCTGATTTGCGAACATAAGATATAGACTGGAAATTGCGAACGCGATTTTCATGGCCACTTTTCACACATGAAGCCTTCGGTCCGCCATGGAAAACGGTATCGGCAAATAATGATCGCAGGCGCGAAGGGGAAGGATCTTCAAGAGATATGCGATTCATCAATCATGTTCGAGATTATTGCGACAACATATTTTCGATAAAGTGCTGGGGTCGTATTGAATAAAAATTTTCAATTTACCGCGCATGAGGCCCAAAATCCTTCAACGCCTGCTGCAGACTAGGCAGTTCGCGGGAAACCCATGCCGGGCCGAGCCCGGCAGGCGGCTGCTATCCCAGGACCAGTTTGTCGTGCTGCGTCACCTGTTCAGCGACTTGGCGCAAGCGAGATCAAGGCGCAAACTCTAATGCAAGGTGCTCCAGTTTCCGGGGGTCAGGTCATGCCTTCCCAGATCGCCGCGATGCCCTGGCCGCCTCCGATGCACATCGTCGTCAGGCCGTAGCGCCCGCTGGTCCGGCGCAGTTCGTGGAACAGCTTGGTGGCGATGATCGCGCCCGTCGCACCGACCGGATGACCAAGCGCGATGCCGCTGCCGTTGGGGTTGACCTTGTCCGGATCGAGCCCGAGTTCCTGCGCCACCGCGCAGGCCTGCGCGGCGAAGGCCTCGTTTGCCTCGATCACGTCGAGGTCGGCGACGGCAAGCCCCGCCCGCGCCAGCGCCGCGCGGGTCGCCGGGACCGGGCCGATGCCCATGTATTCGGGCTCGACGCCCGCGTGGCCGTACGAAACGAGCCGGGCCAGCGGCGTCAGGCCATGGTCGCGGACCGCCTGCTCGCTGGCGAGCACGACCGCCGCCGCGCCGTCGTTGATGCCCGAGGCATTGCCGGCGGTGACGGTGCCATCGGTCTTGCGGAATACCGGGCGCAGCGTCTCGAAGTCGGCGAGGGTGGCATCGCGGCGGACGTATTCGTCCTCTTCGAACAGGCGGGTGCCCGCGCGCGTCTTCAGTTCGAACGGGGCGATCTGCTCGCGGAAACGCCCTTCCGCGATCGCGCGCGCGGCGCGGGTCTGGCTGGTGAGGGCGAGGGCGTCCTGCTGTTCGCGGCTGATGCCGTGGCGTGCGGCGACGTTCTCCGCCGTCACGCCCATCAGGATCTCGTGGAAGGGATCGGTGAGCGCGCCGTTCAGTCCGTCGATCACCGCGCCGTCGCCCATCTTGCGGCCCCAGCGCATGTCGGGGAGGTAGAACGGCGCGCGGCTCATGACCTCGGTGCCGCCTGCCAGCGCCACGTTGCAGTCGCCCAGCATGATCGCCTGCGCGGCCGAGATGATCGCCTGCAGCCCCGATCCGCACAGCCGGTTGACGGTCAGCGCGGGCGTCTCGACCGGCAGCCCGGCGCCGAGCGCGGCGATGCGGGCGACGAAGTGGTCGCGCGGGTGCGTGGTGATGACATGCCCGAACACGACATGGCCGACCGCCTCGGCCGCCACCCCGGAACGGACAAGCGCGGCGCGGGCGGCGTGAGCGCCGAGGTCTCCTGGCGTCTGGTCCTTGAGCGAACCGCCGAACGATCCGATGGCGGTGCGGGCGGCGGCGACGGCGTAGATGGTGGTCACGAGAGCGGTCCTGTCAGTGCGCGGGATCTAGGTGGTGGCGGTACTGGTCGCGCAGTTCGGACTTGATGACCTTGCCCGAACCGGTGTGCGGCAACTCGTCCACCGTCACGATGTCGTCGGGGAGCCACCAGCGCGCGACGTGCTCGGTGAGGTGGGCGAGCATCGCCTCGCGGCTCACCGTCTCGCCGGGCTGGAGGACGAGCAGCAGCAGCGGCCGCTCCTGCCAGCGCGGATGGGGCACGCCGATCACGGCGGCTTCCTTGACGGCGGGGTGCGCGACGGCGGCGTTTTCGAGGTCGATCGAGGAAATCCACTCGCCGCCCGACTTGATGACGTCCTTCGAGCGGTCGGTGATCTGGACGAAGCCGTCGGCATCGATGCGGGCGATGTCGCCGCTGTCGAACCAGCCCTGCGCGTCGAGCGCGGAGCCGGGTTCCTTGCCGAAGTAGCCTTTCGTCACCCAGTGCCCGCGCACCACCAGCGCGCCCACCGCGTCGGCGCCGGGGCCGGTGACGTTGCCGTCCGCATCCGCCACCCCGACCTCGCAGCCGAACAGGCAGCGCCCGGCCTTGGCGCGAAGGTCCAGCTCTTCTTCCCACGGCTGGCCGTGGTGGCGGCCCATCGGGCGGGTGACGGCGACGACGGGGCTGGTCTCGGTCATGCCCCAGGCCTGCATCGTCTCGACGCCGAGCAGGTCGCGGAAGCGCTGCACCAGCGCGCGCGGGGTCGCCGCGCCGCCCATGAACACGCGCTCGAGCCGCAGTGCCCCGCGTTCCTCTGCCGTGGCGGTGCGCTCGATTTGGTCGAGGATGGAGAACCACACGGTCGGCACGCCGAGCGAGAAGGTGATCGCCTCGTCCCGCAGCAGCGCATGGAGCGAGGCGCCGTCGAGCTGCGCGCCGGGCAGCACCAGCTTGGCCCCGCACATCGCCGAGCCATAAGGCACGCCCCACGAATTGACGTGGAACATCGGCGGCAACAGCAGCGCATTGTCGCGCGCCGAAAGCGCCATCGAGTCCGCCGTCATCAGCGACATCGCATGCAGCACCGTCGAGCGGTGGCTATAGAGCACGCCCTTGGGCGCGCCGGTGGTGCCGGAGGTGTAGCACAGGCTGGAGGCGGTGCGCTCATCGAGGTCGGGCCATTGTGCGAGCGGATCGGCGGCGGCGATCAGGTCTTCGTAGGCGATGAGATCGTCGCGCGTGGATGCGGGCATGTCCTCGCGCGCGCAGAGCACGATGACGGTGACGGGTTCATCGTGGATCGCCAGCACGCCCTCGGCAAGCGCCAGCAGGTCCGGGTCCACGAACAGCACCCGTGCGCCGCCGTCGGCGAGGACGTAGCGGATCTGCTCCTCGAACAGGCGCGGGTTCAGCGTGTGCAGCACCCGGCCGCTGGCGGGGACGCCGTAGTAGAGTTCGAGGTGCGGGATGCGGTTCCACGCCAGGCTGGCGATCCGGTCGCCGGGCTTCGTGCCCAGCGCGTCCAGCGCGGTGGCCAGTCGCCGCGAGCGCTGCGCCACTTGTGCCCAGGTGCTGCGCTCAAAGCTGCCGTCCACGCGGCGCGAGACCACTTCGGTGGCGCCGTGGTTGCGCGCCGCGTGGTCGATCACGCTGCCGATGGTCAGCGGCAGGCATTGCATCAGGCCCATCATCGCGCCTTCGTCCTTTCCCGAAACGTGTCCGTCTTCGCCGATCGGCGAGGTTCTCGTTCCGCCCCGGTTAGACGGCGCGGCGCGGGCCGCAAAAGGAGCGCCGGACGCGGGCCGAATATCACAGGGGGAATAGGAACAGGGTTTCGATGCCGGGTGCCGCACCATCACATATGTGATATGGCAGAAGGGACATTCCGTTCCCGCACCGGATCGGGCTAACACTGGTCGCAACGAAGCCGCGCACGATAGCGGCCATACATGGAGAGGCTGATGATCCGGCGAACGGTCAAGTCCGCATCACGCACGCTAGAGGTGCTGGAACTGTTTGCGGAAGAGCGCAGGCCCATGCGGCTGCACGAGGTCTACACCACGCTCGGCTACCCGCAGTCCAGCGCCACCAACCTGCTCAAGAGCATGGTGGTGATGGGCTACCTCAACTACAACCGCATGACCCGCACCTACCTGCCGACGATGCGCGTGGGCGCACTGGGCAACTGGCTGCCGGGCTACGTCTATTCGGACGAGAGCTATCGCTGGCTGGTTGAGGAACTGCAGCGCCGCACCAACGAGACGGTGGGCCTCAGCACCCAGAACGACCTGTTCGTGCAGTACATCATCCTCAAGGCGCCGGACCACGAATTCAAGCTGCCGCCGCCGGTCGGCACGATGCGCCTGCTGGTCGATTCCGCCGGCGGCCTCGCGCTGATGAGCGAGATGAAGGACCGCGAGATCGACAAGATCTGCCGCTACACCAACTACTACCAGCTGGCCGAGCGCCAGCGCTTCGACCTTGCCGACCTGATGCGCGAGATCCGCTGGACCCGGCATACGGGCTACGCCTATCTCGCCAACAAGCCGACGCAGGAAGTGTCGTCGATCTCGATGACGCTGGGCGAGAAGATCCACGGCATTCCGCTCGCGATCGGCGTCGGTGGCTTTGCGGATCGCATCTCGCGCGCGCAGTACGACATCATCGAAGCGATGAAGGAGTGCATCGCCGAGTTCAAGGCGATCCGCGAGGAACAGGACTACGCGCAGGCGGCCGAGTAGGGGTGCCCCCATCGTTCGTCATCGCGAGCGTAGCGAAGCAATCCAGAGTTACGTAAACCGCCCTGGGTTGCTTTGCTGCGCTCGCAATGACGATACGGTGCGGTCAATCACGCTGATGATTTTCGCGCCCGGTTCCGCGCGGAGATCGACAGCGCGAGGGACGGCGCGCTCATCCTCTCCGTTCGTGGAGAGAGGATGAGCCGTGAAGACCGAAGCGGAAAAGCAGGCATTCAAGCGCGCCTATATCGAGGCGCGCGGGTACTGGGTGGAGTTCAACGAAGGGCTGCTGGAATATAGCCCCGAGTGGCTGGAAGCGTACCTCGCCTATTCCTCCACGCCTGCGCGCACCGGCCCGCTTTCGGCGCGGATGCGCGAATTGATCTACGTCGCCGTCGACGGCTCCACCACGCATTTGTTCGCGGCCGGGCTGGAGGTGCATATCCGCATCGCGCTGGACGTGGGCTGCACCCCCGCCGAACTGGTCGAGGTGCTGCAAATCGCGACGCTGCAGGGGCTCGACAGCGTGGCGCTGGGCATGGACGTGCTGGCGCAGGAACTGGCGGCGCGCGGGACGCCGCTCGCCGGACCGCAGGACTGGCTCTCGGCCGCCGCGCGCGTCTCGCCGGAGTGGGCCTCGGCGCTGGCCCAGCTTCAGGCGACGGCGGACCGGACCTCGCGCCTTACCCCTTGCGAGCGCGCGCTGATCCGGCTGGCGCTGGCGGCTTCGCCCACGCATCTCAACGAAAGCGCGGTGCGCGTCGAAGTGCGCAGCGCATTGGATGCCGGGGCCTCGGCGGAGGAGATCGCGCAAGTGTTCCAACTGGTCGCGCACCTCGGCCTCCATGCCTGCACCGACGGCATCCCCGCCGTCATGCGCGCGGTGGCCGAGCGGGAGGGAGCCTGACGCGATGGACATCTCCTTCTTCACCGACGTCGCCAACGACCTCGGCGAAAGCCCGGTGTGGGACGCGCGGCGCGGCTGGCTGTGGTGGGTGGATATCCGCCACGACCGCGTCATGGCCGCCGATGCCGACGGCCGGGTGCAGCGCGACTGGACGTTCGACAGCGCGGTCGGCTCGATCGGGCTGGCGGACAGGGGCCTCGTCGCCGCCTTCGTCGATCACTTCGCGCTGATCGACGGGGATGGCGCGGTGCAGCCGCTGGCCCGCCCGCCGATCGGCACCGGAGCGATCCGCTTCAACGATGGCAAGGCCGACCGGCAGGGGCGTTTCCTCTCGGGCACCATGCAGCATGGCGGGCAGGAGGAGGCGCTCGCCACCGTCTGGCGCCTCGATCCCGATGGCACAGCCACGCGGGTCGAAGCCGGGATGAAGCTGACCAACGCGATCTGCTTCTCGCCGTGCGGCAATTGGCTCTACCTCACCGACACCCTCGAAGGCATGATCCGCCGCTACTCCTACGACCCGCAGACCGGAGCGCTGGGCGCGCGCGAGGACTTCTTCGACTGCGCACGCGTCGGCGCTCCGGACGGCGCCACCGTCGATGCCGAAGGCCGTCTGTGGGTGGCGCTGGTGACGACGCAGCGGATCGGCTGCATCTCGCCGCAGGGCGAATTGCTGCGCAGCATCGACGTGCCGGTGCCTTATCCCTCGTGCCCCGCCTTCGGGGGCGAGGACATGGCGACGCTCTACGTCACCACCATCGCCGATTCCGGCCACAAGCTGAAGTCCGACCACCCCGACGCCGGGCGCATGCTGGCGATCACCGGCCTCGACGCGCGCGGGATGGCCGAGGCGATTTACGTTCCGGACAATCACACTTGAAATTAGCGGCGCCGCAAGGGGCCTCGGGCTGGAAATGAGGCGGGCGCTCAAGGCAGTCAGCTGCCCATGGACCTCGATTTCACCCCCGCCGAACTGGCCTTCCGCGACGAGGTGCGCGCCTTCTTCGCGAAGACCGTGCCCGCCGAATGGCTCACCCGCGTGCGCGCCGGGCTCCGGCTCGAACCGGCCGAACTGATCGCCTACCAGAAGGCGCTCGCCGCCAAGGGCTGGGGCGCGCCGACCTGGCCCGTCGAGTACGGCGGCCCCGGCTGGACCCCGGCGCAGAACTACATCTTCGAAAGCGAGATCCGCCCGCGCCGGGGCGCCGATCCAGTTCCACCAGGGCCTTGAACTGATCGGCCCGATCATCTTCACGTACGGTTCGCAGGAGCTGAAGGACCGCTACCTGCCCGGCATCATCAATGCCGACGACTGGTGGTGCCAGGGCTATTCCGAGCCGGGCGCGGGGTCCGACCTTGCCTCGCTGCGCACCACGGCGGTGCGCGACGGCGACCACTACGTCCTCAACGGGCAGAAGATGTGGACCAGCTACGCGCAGGTCGCCAGCCACATGTTCGTGCTCGCCCGCACGTCGCAGGAACCCAAGCGCCAGCAGGGCATCTCGCTGCTGCTGGTGGACATGAAGACGCCCGGCATCGCGATCCGCAAGATCGAGACGATGGACGAGAAGTATACCACCAACGAAGTCTTCCTCGACGACGTGCGGGTGCCGGTAACGAACCTCGTCGGCACCGAGGGCAAGGGCTGGGAATACGGCAAGGTGCTGCTCGACCGCGAGCGCATGGTCTGCTCGGCCACCGCGATCCACCTGCCGCAAGTGCTCGATGGCGTGCGCGATGCCGCGCGTGCCCGCAAGATCGGCGGGGTGCCGCTGATCGAGACGCCCGCCTTCGCCGCGCAGCTCGCGCAGCTGGAGATCGAGGCGATGGCGCTCGAAACCATGGTGCTGCGCCTGCTCGCCGACCTCGCCTCGGGCGCCGATTCCGGCCCGCGCGGCTCGATGGTCAAGCTGCGCTGGTCCGACCTCTACCAGCGCGCCACCGCGCTGTGGATGGACGCGCTCGGCCCGGAGGCGGCGCATTTCCGGGCGCTGGAAGGAGAAGGCCCCGCCGACATGCCCTACGGCATGCAGGGCGCCCTCTATTCGCGCGTCACCTCGATCTACGGCGGATCGAGCGAGATCCAGCACAACATCATCGCCCGCCGCGCGCTGGGTCTGTGAGGCTGCCATGAACTTCGAATATTCCGACGAACAGCGCATGCTGGCCGACAGCGCCAACCGCCTCGGCGCGGACTTGTGGCCCTCCAGCGACCGGCTCAAGCTGCTGGAGCGCTTCGACGACCTGACCGCGCGCACCGCCGCGCAAATGGCCGAACTCGGTTGGCTGATGCTGCCGATTGCCGAGGACGACGGCGGCCTCGGCGGCTCGGCGGTCGATGTCATGGCGATCATGGAGGGCGTCGGCCGCCACCTGATCCCGACCTCCTACGTCGCCAACGCGGTGCTCGTCCCCGCGCTGGTGAGCGGCGATCCCGCCGCCGCCGACCTGCTCGCCGCGATCGGCGAGGGCAGCGCCAAGGCGGCCGCGGGCCTGCTCGAACCCGATGGCGGCTACGACCTCGGCTGGGTCGAGTGCGCCGCGACCGGTAGCGGCACCGAATGGACGTTGACCGGCGAGAAGCTGCACGTCGAGGACGGCGCCGACGCCGACTGGTTCGTCGTCACCGCGAAGACCGATGCGGGCATCAGCCTGTTCCTCGTGCGCGCCGATGCGCCGGGCCTCACCGTCTCGCGCTTCCGCGCCATCGACCAGCACCGCCACGCCCGGCTGAAGCTGGACGGCGTCACCGCCGTGTTGATCGGCGAGGCGGGCGCGGCGCTCCCGAAGGTGGAACTCGCGGTTGACAAGGCGATCTGCGCGCATCTGGCCGAGGCGGTCGGATCGATGGAAGCGGCGCTTGCGGCCACGCTGGATTACCTTCGCACCCGCAAGCAGTTCGGCGTGGCGATCGGCAGCTTCCAGTCGCTCCAGCACCGCGCCGTGGACATGGGAATCGCGCTGGAGGAGGCGCGCTCGATGTCCTACCGCGCCACGCTCAGCCTGGGCCTTCCCGCAGCGGAGCGCCGCCGCGTGGTCTCGGCCGCCAAGGCGCGGGTGGGGCAGTGTGGGCTCTACGTCGGGCGGCAGGCGGTGCAGCTTCACGGCGGCGTCGGCTTCTCGGACGAGCTGATCATCAGCCACCACCTCAAGCGGCAGATGATGCTCGACTGCGCCTACGGCTCTGTGGAGCACCACGTCGCGCGCTTCGTCGCGCCACAAGTTCTGGGGGCGTGAAGGCGCTCTCACGAATGTGATTTTGGGTCCGCAGGGGCCCCAACGGTCGGTCCACGGCAGCCCCTTGCGGCATAGTCGGTGGATCGAGCCTCCCAGGAGATGATGGGCGAAATGGTTGAAGTTGCGAACAAGCATGTCGACGGCACGTACGACGCGGTCGTCGTCGGCGCGGGCATCGGCGGTCTCTACGCCGTCTACAAGCTGCGTGAGATGGGGCTTTCGGTGCTCGGCATCGAGGCGGGCGACAACGTCGGCGGCGTCTGGTACTGGAACCGCTATCCCGGCGCGCGCTGCGATCTGCTGACGATCGACTACTGCTACACCTTCTCGCCCGAAGTCGATGCCGAGTGGTCGTGGTCCGAGCAGTTCGCCGCCCAGCCCGAAATCCTCGAATACATCAACTTCGTCGCCGACCGCCATGAACTGCGCAAGGACTACCTGTTCGACACCCGCGTCAGCCGGGCCGAATACGACGAGGCGCGGCAGGTCTGGACCTTCGGGACCGAGACCGGCAAGACCTTCGAGGCGACCTATGCCGTCATGGCCACCGGCCCGCTCTCGGTACCCAAGCGCCCGGATTTCGAGGACTTCGACAGCTTCAAGGGCGAACTCTATTACTCCGGCCGCTGGCCCAAGGAGCCGGTGAGCTACGAGGGCAAGCGCGTGGGCGTGGTGGGCGTCGGCTCCACCGGCATCCAGATCATCCCGGTTGTGGCGCAAGAGGCGAAGGAGCTTTTCGTGTTCCAGCGCACGCCCAGCTTCACCATGCCGATGCGCAACCACAAGCACTCCGACGAGTACACCGCCGAGATCAAGCGCAACCTGCCGGCGATGCGCGTGGCGGCGAAGAACAGCCCGCTCGGCGGCGTGCGCCCGGCGACCACGCGCCCCTATTTCAGCCTGCCGCCCGAGCAGCGCGTGAAGATCATGGAATCGGCGTGGCAGAACGGTGGCCACACGTTCCTCGGCTCGTTCTCCGACCTCATGCAGAACGAGGAGGCCAACGAGCAGGTCGCCGAATTCGTGCGCGGCAAGATCAGCGAAGTGGTCAAGGATCCCGCCACCGCCGAGACGCTGAAGCCGCGCGGCTACCCGATCTTCGCGCGCCGCGCCTGCCTCGACACCAACTACTACGAGACCTACAACGAGGAGCACGTCAGCCTCGTCGACTGCTTCAAGGAGCCGATCGTCGGCCTGACCGAGAAGGGCGTGCGCACCGCAAGCCGCGAGATCGAGCTGGACATGCTGATCCTCGCCACCGGCTATGACGGCCTCACCGGCGCGCTGATGGCGTTCGACGTGGTGGGCCGGGATGGCAAGACGATCAACGAGGAATGGAAGGGCGGCGCGCACTCCTACCTCGGCCTGATGATGAAGGACTTCCCCAACCTGTTCATCGTCTGCGGCCCTAACGGCCCCTCGGCGCTGGCGAACATCTTCACCATCAACGAGCAGAACGTGAACTGGCTGGCCGGCGCGATCGAGCATATGCGCGGCAATGGCCTGACCGCCATGGAACCCACCGCCGAGGCCGAGCACGAGTGGATGGAGCATGTCCATGAACTCTCGCTCAACACCTTGGTGCGCAAGGCGAACACCTGGTACACCGGCGCCAATGTGGCGGGCAAGGCACGCGGGCTGACGATGTACACCGGCGGCTTCAAGGCCTACCGCGAAACCTGTCAGGAGGCCGCCGACGACGACTGGCGCGGCATGGTCTTCGAGAAGACCGGGGTTCCTGAAACGGTTGCCTGACCCTTCGCCATTTCCGGAATGATGCTGCCGGCCCGGCTCCCGATGGGGAGGCGGGCCGGTGGTCGTTTCGGGCCTTGCAAGGTGACGCAGGTTTACACGGTTTACACGGTCAAGGGGGAAAGGGCGTCACTTTGGGCCGGAATGTGTCACGTTAGAGGTGCAAGGTGACACATTTGGCGGTCGATGTGTCAGCTTTTGTGCGGGAGAGGTGTCACTACCTTGTGCGATGCGGCGCGATCGGATGGAGCATGGGCGCAGTGTATTGGACAGCGCTGCTTGTAGGAAAGCGGACTATCCGAAACCGCCCCATTGCGGCCATTGCCTGCCGGACATAAGTTCTGGCCATGGCCGAACATGAAATAGCTTTGCAGACGCGACTTTGGCGGCTTCAACCTAGATGGCTCAAACTGGCCATGATTTGCATCGGGCTTCCCGCGTGGTGCATTTTCGCAGTCTTTGGAGTTTTTTGGGCGAACTCAGTTCGCCCGTAGTCCATGCGGCTATCGCTGTGTTCGTGAGCATCGGCTTGCTGGAATTGGCCTTCGTGGCGAAGGCACTTTGGCGTCAGGACCTGTAGGACCGCTTTCCACCCTTATCGTCATTCCCGCGAAGGCGGGAACCCATCTCCTGACGGTTCCTGTTGCACCGGCATCAGCTGGGTCCCTGCTTTCGCGGGTATGACGAGGATATAGCTGAGGACGCTTACGCTCCGGATCGCTGCGTTCGCGACGACGGACTGCCATGAAAAAACGGGGGCCTTCGAAAAGGCCCCCGCTTGAAAGTCAGGGAGGATGTTCTCCCCTTTCGGGAAGCTCTGTTCAGGCCTTGATGACCGAGTGGGTCAGCGAGCCGATCTTCTCGACGGTCGCTGTGATCACGTCGCCCGGCCAGACCCACTCCTGCGGGTCCATGCCCGCGCCGACGCCCGCCGGGGTGCCGGTGGCGATGATGTCGCCCGGCTCAAGCGTGATGCCCTTCGAGATGTCGGCGACCAGTTCGTCGACCTTGAACAGCATGAAGGCGGTGTTGCTCGACTGCTTGGTCACGCCGTTGACGGTGAGCGAGAGGTCGAGGGTCTGCGGATCGCCCAGCTCGTCGGCGGTGACCACGACCGGCCCCATCGGCGCGAAAGTGTCCTGGCCCTTGGAGTAGATCCACTGGCCGGCACGGCGGCAGTCGCGCGCGCTCATGTCGATGCAGACGGTATAGCCGAACACATAGTTCAGCGCGTCCTCACGGGCGACGCCCTTGGCCTTGGTGCCGATGATCGCGGCGAGTTCGACTTCCCAGTCGAGCTGCTGGGTGATCTCGCCGTTGTGGCGGATCGGCTCGCCCGGCGCGATCACCGAGGTCGGCGGCTTGGAGAAGATCACCGGCTGGCGCGGCAGTTCGGGCGAGGTGTCGAGCGACTTGGCGCTCTCGGCGACGTGCTCGGTGTAGTTGAGGCCGATGCCGAAGATGTTCTTGCGCGGACGAGGGATCGGCGCAAGCAGGATGACGTTGGCGAAGGGGATGGCGGTGCCCAGCGGGAACAGGCCCTCGGCCTGCTCGATCAGCTTGCTGGCGATCAGGACCGCCTGCGGGCCGAGGTCGATGAACTCGAGCATCGTCGCGGGGAAGGGAACGCCCATTTCCTCGCCGAACAGTTCGAGGTCGAGCACGAGATCGCCGCCGAAGCCGGAGACGAGGGCGCCGAGCCGGGCTTCGGCTTCGACATTGGCACGGTAAGTAACGAGACGCATTGGGCTATTCCCCCGAAGGTTATCGTGTTGAGTTGAAAATCAGGTCAGGATCGGCTGGTGACCGCCGTTTTCCGCCAGCGCTTCCTCGCGGTAGAGGCCAAGGGCGCGCATCACGGGCAGGTCGTTGAAGGTGAACAGGCAGGCATCCTCGCTGTCCGAGGCGTTCGCGTGTTCGTGGTACATCCAGGCGGGAACCACGAAGATGTCGCGTTCCTGCCAGTCGAAGCGCTGGCCGTTGATGATCGACCAGCCCTTCCCCTTGGCGCACTGGTAGACGAAGCTGCCGGTCTGGCGGTGGGCCTTCGTCCGCTCGCCGGGGCGCAGCAGTTGCATGGATGCGCCGATCGTCTGCATCACCGGACCGCCGGTATGCGGATTGACGTATTCCATCATCACACCGTCGAAGGGCGACCCGTCGGTGACTCGAGCGTACTTGGTCAGCGCCTCGTAGGTGGGCGCCCATTCGTATTTGAACAGCGGCGAATAGGGCTTGGACCACGCCATGCCTGCCGGGCGCAGGCCGGTGCCCGCCCAGGTCGCGGTGGAATCGTCGACCGGGTAGGAGACCGCCTGCTGCAGATCGGGATGAACCTCGTAGAAGTTGGCTTCCAGCGCGTTCATCAGCGGAATGTCGAGACCGTCCTGCCAGATGCACGGGGTGCCGCCCTCGGCGACGCCATGTTCGTGCCAGGTGCCGTTGGGCGTCAGCACGAAGTCGTTCGCGCCCAGCGTCATCTTGTGCCCGTCGACATTGGTGAAGGCGCCCTCGCCCTCCATGATGAAGCGCAGCGCGGAGGCAGAATGGCGGTGGCTGGAGGCCAGCTCGCCCGGCCCCATCACCTGCAGCCCCGAATAGAGCCAGCCCACGGCGGCGACCACGTCGGCGCGGCCGGGGTTCTCCAGATAGACGACGCGGCGCCCCGCCTGCTCCGGCGTGACGAGGTCGAGCGCCTTCATCACGTCGTCGCGCAGGTCCTTGTAGCGCCACAAGTACGGCACCGAGGTGGAGATCGGTTCCCACGGTTCGATCTTGTTCGCCACGGTCCACAGCGCGCCGGTGCCCAGCTGCTTCAGGCGCTCGTAATAGGCCACCAGTGCGGGCGTGTCCGCCACGTTCGCGCGGCCGATCATTTCCTCACGGTACTGGTCGTAGCTCTGATCGGCCATGGGTGCCTCCATCTGCGAGATATTACAGACCTAAAATAATTTGAATAAAGTGTCAAATGCAACTATTGTCCCTTATGTGAACCGCAGATTCCCTGTGCTTTTCCAAAGGAGCGCCGCATGTCCGCATCGTTTAAGGCAGCCCCCTTCAAGGCCGCCGTCATCCAGGCCGCATCGATCCCGACCGATTCTCTCGCCGCCGCCGAAAAGGCCGCTGGTCTGATCCGCAAGGCAGCCGCAGGCGGCGCGCAGCTCATGGTGTTCCCCGAGGCGTTCCTCGGCGGCTATCCCAAGGGTGCCTCGTTCGGCACGCCTGTCGGCATGCGCAAGCCGCAGGGACGCGAGGACTTCCGCGCCTATCACGAAGCCGCGATCGACCTGAACGGCCCCGAAGTGGACCTGCTCGCCGAAGCCACCGCCGAGACCGGCGCCTTCGTCGTCATCGGCGTGATCGAGCGGGACGGCGGCACCGTCTACTGCACCGCGCTGTTCTTCGACGGCGACAAGGGCCTCGTCGGCAAGCATCGCAAGCTCATGCCGACCGGCGCGGAACGCCTGATCTGGGGCTTCGGCGACGGCTCCACGCTGCCGGTCTTCGACACGCCCCTCGGCAAGGTCGGCGCGGTGATCTGCTGGGAAAACTACATGCCCATGATGCGCATGGCGATGTACGATCAGGGCATCTCCATCTACTGCGCCCCCACCGCCGACGACCGCGACGCCTGGCCCTCGACCATGCAGCACATCGCACTGGAGGGCCGCTGCTTCGTGCTTTCCGCCTGCCAGCATGTGACGCGCGGCGCCTATCCGGCCGACTATGACTGCGCGCTGGGCGACGATCCCGAGACGGTGCTGCTGCGCGGCGGCTCGATGATCGTGGATCCGCTGGGCACGGTGCTTGCAGGACCGGACTATTCGGCCGAAACGATCCTCTATGCCGATATCGAACCGGCGCAGGTGGTGCGCGGCAAGTACGACTTCGACGTCGTCGGCCACTACGCACGGCCCGACGTGTTCGAACTGAAGGTCAACGTCGCACCGCGCCGCGCGGTCACCCGTTCGGGGGAATAGCCAAGTGGAATTCGATTTTTCAAAAGTACCGGGCCCTGATCGCTACAAGCTGATGGGCTCCAGCATCACCCCGCGCCCGATCGCGTGGGTGACGACGGTGTCGGGCGCGGGGCTGCGCAATGCCGCGCCCTACAGCTTCTTCAACATGATGAGCGCCGAGCCGCCGCTGATCGTGCTGGGCATGATGCGCCGCCCCGACGGCACGCACAAGGACAGCGCCGCCAACATCCTCGAAACCGGGGAATTCGTGGTGAACCTCGTCTCCGAGGCCGACAGTGCGGCGATGAACTTCACTTGCATCGACGGCCCGCCCGAATTCGACGAACTGGCGGCGGCCGGTATCCCGACCCAGCCCTCCAGCGTGATCGGCGCCCCGCGCATCGCGACCGCGCCGGTGGCGATGGAGTGCCGTCTCTACGAGGCGGTCGAGACGGAGAAGACCACCATCGCGCTGGGCGAAGTGCTGCGCTTCCATATCGACGACGCCTTCATCGATGCCGAGAAGCTGCATGTCGATACGCTGGCGATGAACCTCGTCGCGCGCGTTCACGGCGCGGGCTGGTATGCGCGCACCACGGACCTGTTCCAGATGACCCGCCCCACCTTCGCGCAGTGGAGCGCGGAGAAGGCCGAGTCCTGACGGTACGGGGATGGCCTGCCGCCTTCGCGGCAGGCCACTCGCATCAGGCGGCGGGCACGTCGACCCAGGCATTGGTGTCCGCCGACCGGATCACTGCGTCGATGATGCGGGCCGAGCGCAGACCGTCGGCGAACGTCGGCAGACCGGCAGGTGCCTCCCCGCGCACGGCAGCGTACGTGTCCGCAACGAAGTTCTCGAAGCACTGGGCATAACCCTGCGCATGGCCCGGCGGCAGGCTGGAAAGACGGCGCGCGTCGGCCGCGCCCGCGCCCGGGCTGCGGAACAGTGTTTCGGCCGAATCCTCGGTGCCGAGCCAGACCGTCTCGGGGTTCTCCTGATCGAAGACGGCGGACTTGTGCGCGCCGTCGAACTCGAACCACAGCCGGTTCTTGCGGCCCGCCGAGACTTGCGAGATCACGGCGCTGCCCAGCACGCCGGACGCCGTGCGGAACAGGAGGGTCGCGGCGTCCTCGGTATCGACCTTCACCAGCGGCCCGGTGGCCGCCCCGCCCGAGAAACTGGCCTGCGACACTGCGGGACGCTCCGGCACGGTGATCGTCATCGCCGCCATGACCGAGGCGATGCGCTCGCCGGTCACGAATTCCATGAGGTCGCACCAGTGCGAGCCGATGTCGGCGAAGGCCCGGCTGCGCCCGCCCTTCGATGCATCGACACGCCAGCTGGTCGCGTTCGGCGAGAGCAGCCAGTCCTGCAGATAGCTGCCGTGCAGCAATTGCCACGCGCCGAACTCGCCCGCCTCGCGCCGCGCGCGAATTTCGCGCACCAGCGGATGGAAACGGTAGACGAAGGGTACCGTGGCGATCCTGCCCGCCTCGGCCGCGAGGGTGTGGAGATGCAGCGCCTCGTCGGTGCCGACGGCCAGCGGCTTCTCGCAGATCACGTGGGCACCGGCCGCCAACGCCGCCTCGACATGGGCTGCGTGCAGGCTGTTGGGGCTGCAGACGTGGACGACATCGAGGCCGAGCCCCGCCAGTTCCTCCAGCGAGCCGATCGCCTGCGTGCCCCACTGCGCCGCCGCCGCGGCGGACCGTTCGGGAGAGGACGCCATGACGCCGACCAGTTCGACACCGGCCAGCAATGCCGCACGGCGGTGGATCTCGCCGATCATGCCGGCGCCGAGGATCGCAACGCGCAGGGGCTTGCGGGTGGAAACGGTCAACGGACTCTCCTGCTCTTGGTCATGCGGCCGCCGGATGCGGGGCCGCACCTCTAGCCGTGTCAGCGCTGTCAGGGAACAGGTTTGCGACCTTCGCAGAAGTCTTCACTTACTTCGCAGAAGTCGAGTGGACATAGGCGGCGATCTGCGCCAGTTGCGCGTCGTCGAGGCCGGAGCCCATCTCCTTCATCTTGCCCACCTTGAGTGCATAGACGATCTGCGCCTGCGCGTATCCGGCGATCACTGAGACCGGCGGCGCTCCCGATCCGACTTTCGAATGGCAGGCTGCGCAGCGCCCGTCGAACAGCGACTTGCCCACGTTCGCGGCCGAGGCGGCGGCGGGATGCTGGAGTTGCGGGGCCACGGCTCCCGGCGCCCGCAGCCCGAATGCCTGCAGCCGGTCGGTGCCGACCAGCACCATGCCATCCACTACGGCTGGCTCGTTGTACTTGCCCGAGGTGAACAGCGCATCGCCGCTCTGCCACAGCGGTTTCAGGCTCTTTGCGTCGAAGGCATGGAGGCGTGCGCCCGGGGCATCGGGCTGGTAGATGTCGACGCTGCGCGGCACATTGGTGTCCAGCACCCAGACCACGCCGTTCTCGCCGCCATTGCTGGAGACCACCGGCGAGCCGGGGTTCTGCATCGTCACTGTCATCTCGCGCCCGTCAACCTTGAGGTAGGCCGGCTCGCTCTTGCGTGTCACCACCCGGACCCGCACGAGGCTGGGCGGCACGTTGGTGCCGAAGTCCGGGCCGGTCTTGGCGCTGCCCGCAAGGAACAGGTAGTGCTCGCCGAGGCGATTGCGGAAATGGGCCAGCGTGGCGCGGCTCTTGGCGGAATTCACCATACCGATGCTGTCGGAATAGGGACCGAAGACCACCACCGGACCGCGCGACTTCAGTTCCGGCTGCACGCTCGGCGCAAGGAGCGAGCCGTCGCTCGCTGGATCGGTGCTGCAGGCATGGCGCTTATGGGTGCCGCCGGGCATGTGATCGCGATCGAGCAGATAGGCGTTGCCCTGCTTGCCCGCCCCCAGCGTCAGCAGGTGCGGCGTGCCCGCGCTGCCGCGATCGAGGTCGAACAGGACCGCGCCGCTCCCCGCGATGTCGATGTCGGACGCGGCCGTCTGGCAATAGTTGAACGGTGAATACGTGCCCGTCAGGCGCAGGCCAGCCTTGGGATCGTCGCGGAACTGCAGGATCGATTGCCCCCAGGCACCCGCGACTTCAGGGAATACGCCCGGGATGCCACGCTTCTCGAGGGCGGAAAGGAAGCTGGCCCCGGTCGCGATATAGATGCGCCCCTGCGCGTCGATCGCCGGGCCGGACGCGCCCCACATGCCGCCCTGCTGCAAGTCCGCACGCGGCATCGAGGAGAAGGCGCTCGCCACCCGGTGGTTTGCGGTATTCACCGATACGAGGAAGCCTTGAAGGTCAGGCCCGAACGCCACGTAAAGGCGCCCGCCGTCGCGGCTCAGGTTGAGAGCGCCGCGCTGGTAGTAGATTTGGCCCGGCACGAAGCGGCTGACGCCGTTGCGGTTGACCTGCGCCGTGACGGTGCGGTGGCTGATCTCTACCGGCCAGCCTGAAACTTCCTCCCCGGTCCGCAGGTCCAGCGCATGGGTGTCCCAGGTCCAGTCGCCCCGGCAACTGGTGACGTAGAGCCGGTTGGCGGCGCGGTCAATCACCGGTGTGGAGAGGTTGCCGAACTGGCCGTCCTGGCACGGGTCGGCGGTCAGCCTGCGCTTCCACAGGATCGTTCCAGCCGGAAGGTCGGCCCGCTGCCCGGCGTGGATGGCATAGGCATAGCCGGTGCTGGATACGACGAAGGTGACGCGCAGCGTCCGGCCCGCCTGCGCGCCCTCGTCGAAGCCCAGCGCGCTGACGTAGAGCGGCGAGGCGAACAGGCGCGGCGGCGTGCTCCCGTGGAAATCCAGCCTCGGCGACTGCCAGATCTCACCGAACTGTCCGCCCGCTACTGCTGCCGGGGTGAGCATCCTCTCCCGGTCGTTCCAGCCCTCGCGCCCGGCGCTGTTGTGATATGTCAGCTTGTCCACGCCCGCCGGAGACAGCGCCGGATCGCCGCAGCCGCCGAGCAGCAGCGCCGTACCGGCGGCAAAGCTTGCGAGGATATGCTTCATGCCGGAATGCTCCATGCCGGGTCGCGCGGCCCCAGACCGCCCAGAAAGCGCAAAGGTCTAACCTTGCCCGGATCGACCGGACGCCGCGAAAGGCTCCGGTCGTCGTCAGGCGGATAGCAGCCGCAGGGCGGCTCGACCTTGCGCGTTCCGCTCCGGACACTCGCTCTGGATCGAAACAAGGAGACCCGGGTGGTCACTCGACGCGCGTTTGCCGGTGGCATGACCCTTGGGGCAGCGGCCCTCGCCACCCTGCCTGCCGCTGCGCAGGCAGGAGAGCAACCGCCGCAGTATCCGGCGGCGCCATGGACCGGCGCCGGAACGGTGCGCCGCGCGGGGGAGAACTCCATTACGTCTCGCTGGGAGAGGACGGCGCGGCGCTGCCCGTAGTCCTACTGCACAAGCTGGGCGGCTGGGTCGCAGACTGGCGCGACGTGGCACCCGCGCTTGCGCGTGGTCGTCGCGTTATCGCCATCGACTTGCCCGGCCACGGTGCCTCGCGCTGGCAGGGAACACCGCCGCAAGTCCAGACCGTAATGGAAACGGCGACACTGGTGCTTGGCGCGCTTCAGGACATGGGACTGCCCCAGGTCGACCTCGTGGGGACGTCGCTCGGTGGCTGCGTGGCAGTCGCCATGGCGGCGCTCGCGCCGGAGCGCGTGCGGCGGCTGGCCCTGCCATGCTGCGTCCTCGGCCCGGCGAGCACGCACGAGCAGGTCGCTGCCAAGGAAAAGGGCCAGGCCGCGATGTTCACCGCCGAGGGCGATCCTCTGCCCGGCGATCCGGGGCTGGCCCGCGACATCTTCGGTCTGCGCGACTTCGAGCGCATCGGCGCCGAGCAGAACGCCAGCCGCGCTCGGGCCGGACGCTGGATCCGCCCGCACGAACGCGGCGTCGCATACACCGATTTCGTAGAACTCATGCGCCGGATCACCGCGCCCACCCTGCTGCTTTACGGCGGGCACGACACGTTCTTCCTCAAGTATCGCCCGACCGCAGAGGCAAATCTTCGCGATGTGCGCAGCGTGGTGCTTTCGGACGCGAGCGGCTTCCCGGTGCAGGACGACCCGCAGGAGACGGCCTTGGAACTCGTGCGCTTTTTCGCCTGATCCGCACGCGCGGGATCCCGCGAGGACCTCGGCGCATTGAACAGGGAACCGGTATCAACGAGGAACCCGCAATGCCCGCAAGGTCCAAAGCCCAGCAGAAAGCCGCCGGAGCCGCCCTGTCCGCGAAGCGCGGCGAAATGCCCATGTCGAAGCTTCAGGGCGCTTCGAAGGAAATGGCGGCGTCCATGACCGAACGGCAACTCGAGGATTTCGCCTCCACCAAACGCAAAGGCCTTCCCGAACACAAGCACTGATTGTTTCGGTCAAACGAATGAAGCCTCGGTGTGTGGAGGTCACGTTTGGGTGGTAAGTTGCCGGTGGTCAGCCGAGCAATCGCTGAGCCTCTACTGGAGAATCTGTCATGACATGCACGGTCACGTCCAACGTCACTATGACGAAATGCCGCCACTCCCGGCCGTAAAGCGCGCCGTTTCTGAGCAATACTCTGGCAATCCATTCTGAGCCTATGACTTCCTGAAAAGGCCAAGGGACTGCTCGTAGGATCGGGTCAGGCATTAACGATGCAGGACTGAAAATTGCCGGGTCTGAGAATTCCTCATAAACTTTAACCGCCTCTATGCTTCCGAACATGAGGCGCACCGGGCAGGCCACAACTGTGTCGTCGTATTGGGCTGTTGCTAGGAGTGTCCTGCCGTCAGACGACAAATGGACACTGCCGAGCATTTGCTCGGGTAGGTCATTGAGTGGCTCCCATTTACGCAAACGCTCAGAAGATATGTTCATTTGAGCTTTATCTGTTCATAGGCCAACATCCGCAACGGGGCGTTCGCTGACTGTCCGAATTTGTCCACGCAGCCTAGGCCGTCAGCCGCCGGTGGCAGGCCATGAGCGACAGGGCGATCCCTGCGACCCCCGCGCCGAACACCATATCCACCAGGTAATGCGTGCCCTCGACCGGCGTGGACAGCAGCATCCCTGCATTGAGCCCAACGATCCACCAGCGCAGCGCTGGAATGCGCCAGCCCGCCGCGATGTAGAGCACCGCCGCCGCCGTATGGAAACTCGGCGCCGAGACGATCCCGCGCAAGTGGCCCAGATCAACGACGTGAACCTGATAGGCCCTTAGCGCCGGGATCAGGCCCTCCTGCCACTGCTCGCTTTCGGGCATGTAGGGGATCGCAGCATGCCACAGGTAGGAGAACGGGCCGATGGCGGGCATCAGGCTGAACAGCAGCAGGGTGATGATCGTGGCCAGCCAGAACCCGGCGATGAAGCGATAGGCCTCGTCATGCCGCCCGTCCCGCGCCGCGCACCACAGCAGCACTACGGGAGTGACGTAAATGCTGCGATAGACCACCGTGCCCACCGCCTGCAGCACCGGATGCGCGGCGACGAGGCGGTAGAGGCTCACCCAGTCGAACCCCATGGCCACGTCGATCGCCTGAAGCCGTTCGTCGGCATAGCCGCTGGTCAGGGCCGCCACCGGGTAGCTGGCGGTGGCGCCCATCAGCGAGATCATCGTGAAGATCGCGGCGTACTCGCTGAAATGCGCGAGCGGCAGCGCATGGCGCCAACTGGTTCGGGGCAGGACGAAGCGCGCGAGCAGGGCGAGCAGCCCGGCGGCGTAGAATGGCCGATTGCCCGCCTGCCACGGATCGATGACGAGTTGCGCCCGGTGCATCAGCACGGTCAGGACGGCAAGGCTCAGCAGCATCGCGCCCCAGGCCTGCGGCCGGATCGCCGGGCCGGAGCGGCGCAGTTCCACGAGCGCCGGAGTGATCGCGGCAACAGGCGTCGCGGTGCCAGTGGGAACGGTCGTGGCCCACCGGGGCGGCGTCGATTGCATTGGTCGTGGATCCTGGGCGATAAGTGCGAACGAGAAGCCTATCGCCGCTTAAGCCTCCATGAACCAGTGGAATTGTGCGTGGGTCAGGCCGGAACCAGCCCCGCCTCGATCCTTTCGCGCACGTGGACGGGCCATTCGACCGGGCGGTGGTCGTTCAGGTCCATGCATACCAGCACCACTTGCGCGCGCAGGCGGTCGCGGCCTTCACCAGCGAACACGACTTCGATCCCGCAGCTGGTACGACCAAGCCGCTTGGCGGTGACGGTCATCTCCAGCCGGTCGCCGAGGCGGCTGGGCGAGACGAATTCGACGTCCAGCTTCACCGTCGGCACGCCGATGTGGTGTTCCAGATGCATGGATGCGAAGTCCATGCCGAGGTCCTGCGCGAACCAGTCTTCCACCGCGCCGTTCAGCATCTCGAAGTAGCGGGGGTAGAAGACGATCCCCGCTGGGTCGACATGCGCGAAGCGCACTTGCGTGGAGGTGGTGAAAGGCATCGGCGAGAGGTCCTAGAGAATGGAAGTCTTGAGCTGGGTCAGCAGGGTCAGAAGCTGGCGCTGGCTGTCCTCGGGAAAGTCGGCGAGGGCTTCGCGCACCCAGCCGTGGTGGGCCTCTGCCAGTACGGCGAACTGGACGCGGCCGTTCGGCGTGAGCGAGACGATGGCGGAGCGGGCGTCTTCCGGGTCGGTGTACGAAGAGACGAGGCCCTGTTCCTGTAACTGGCGCACGATCGCGGTGACGTTGCCGTTCGACACCAGCAGCGCGCGCGACAGTTCGCCCATGCGCAGGCCGTCCGGCGCGCGGTCGAGCGTCGCGAGGATGTCGAAACGGGGCAGGGTGGTGGAGAACTGGTCCTCGAAATTGCGGCGCAGGCGCTTCTCGATGATCTTCGCGCAGTCGAGCAGGCGCACCCAGACGCGCAAGTCGAGCGTGCCGGACGGCGCGGTGCTGCCGGGAATCGTCTTTTCCATCGTCGCCAAGGCTCCTCGTTCTCCAGGAGGTTCCATAGCGGGGGATGCGATTATGTCGATTCCTGCAGGCATAAAGTTTCTTTCGGGCAAGCAACCCTGCGTTGAAGCAGACCCTTCGACAGGCTCAGGGTGAGCGGGGTTGGAATGAACCTCCCAATTCCGCTCAGGCTGAGCTTGTCGAAGCCCCGGCCGCGGGGCGCGAGGGTCAGGCTCGTGCGCCCTCCGCCTGTTTCGCGGCGCGCATCGCCATCTGCTGGCCCAGTTTGTAGGGCGCGGGGATCGGCTGTTCCTCATACCCGGCCGAGGCCGCCGCGCGCAGCGTCCACACCGGGTCGAACAGGTGCGTGCGGCCCAGTGCGACGAGGTCGGCGCGGCCTGCCGTCAGGATCGAGTTGACCTGATCGGCATCGGCGATGTTGCCCACCGCGATCGTCGGTACGCCTGCCTCGTTGCGGATCTGGTCGGCGAACGGGGTCTGGAACATGCGGCCGTAGACCGGGCGGCCTTCGGGCGCGGTCTCACCGGCGGAAACGTCGACGATGTCCACGCCCGCTTCGCGCAGCAGCCTGGCGATTTCGACCGCCTCGGCAGGGGTCACGCCCGCTTCGCCGACCCAGTCGTTGGCGGAAATGCGCACCGCCAGCGGCTTGTCCTGCGGCCATGCGGCGCGGACCGCCTCGACCACGCGCAGCGGGAAACGCATGCGGTTTTCAAGGGAGCCGCCAAAGGCGTCGTCACGCGCGTTCATCACCGGGGTGATGAAGGCCGAGAGCAGGTTGCCGTGGCCCGCCTGCACTTCGAGCATGTCGAAGCCAGCCTTGTCGGCCAGCATGGCGGTCGCGACGAATTGCTGGACGATCCGGTCCATGCCCTTCGCGTCCAATGCCTGCGGGACCGTGCCGCCCTTGCGCCACGCCTGCGCGCTGGCGGAGACGATCGGCCACGGCGCGTCCATCGGCACGTCGTAGCCCACACCTTCACCGGGCACCTGACACGCGGCGCGGGCACCGGCATGGCCGATCTGCGCGCAGGTCTTGGCCGCCGAGTGCTGATGCGCGAACTGGTTGAACGCCGTCCAGCGCTCGGCCTGACCGTCATGCCACAGGCCGGGGCAGGCGGGGGTGGTGCGGCCCTCGGGCGCGACGCTCAGCATCTCGGTCACCACCAGACCCGCTCCGCCCAGCGCGCGCGAGCCGTAGTGGACCGAATGGAAGTCGTTGGCATAGCCGTCGGCATCCGCCGAGTACGTCAACATCGCCGGGATCACCACCCGGTTGGGCACCGTCATCCCGCGCAAGGTATAAGGCGTGAACATCGGCTGCAGCGGCACGTTACGGCCTTCGTTGCCTGCCCAGAACCAGCGCTCCAGCCCTTCCAGCCAGGCGGCGTCGCGCAGGCGCAGGTTTTCGTGGCTGACGCGCTGCGAGCGGGTCATCAGCGAATAGGCGAACTGCGGCAGGTCGAAGCCGAGGTAACGGTCCAGCGTCTCGAACCACTCGGTCGAATTGCGGGCCGAGTTCTGGATCTTGAGCACCTCGACATGGCGCTCCTCCTGATATTCGGCTAGCGCGGCGGCCAGTTCCTCGCGGCCCGTAATGCCGGGGCGGTCCAGCACTTGCGCCAACTTGATCGCGTCTTCCAGCGCCAGCTTGGTGCCCGAACCGATCGAGAAGTGCGCGGTGTGCGCGGCATCCCCAAGCAGCACGACGTTGTCGAACGACCACTGCTTGCAGATCACGCGGCGGAAGTTGATCCACGCTGCCGAACCGCGCAAGTGCGTGGCGTTGGAGATCAGCGGGTGACCGTCCAGATGGCGGGCGAAGATTGTCTCGCAGAGCGCGATCGAATCGGCCTGCTCCATCGCGTCGAGGCCAAGGCCGGTCCACGTTTCGGGCGAGCATTCGACGATGAAGGTCGAATGCGTCTCGTCGAAGCGGTAGGCGTGCGCCCAGATCCAGCCTGCGTGAGTCTTCTCGAAGATGAAGGCGAAGGCATCGAACAGCTTGGTGGTGCCCAGCCAGGAGAACTTGTTGGTCTTGGTCTGGATATCGACGCCGAACTTCTCTTCGTTGGCGGTGCGGACCATCGAATTGATGCCGTCCGCCGCCACGATCAGGTCGAAGTCCGCGAACTGCGACAGGTCCGCGTCGAACTGCGTCTCGAAGTGCATCACGACGCCCAGCTCGCCCGCGCGGGCCTGCAGGATCTGCAGCAGGTGCTTGCGGCCGATGCCGATGAAGCCGTGGCCCGAGGAACTGACGGTGTTCTCGCCCACGGTGACGTCCACGTCGTCCCAGTGCGCGAAGCTTTCGACGATGGTGGCGGCGCTGACCGGATCGTTGGTCTGCAGATTTGCCAGCGTCTGGTCGGAGAAGACGACGCCCCAGCCGAACGTGTCGCCCGAGCGGTTGCGCTCGAACACGTGAACCTCATGCGCGGGGTCGCGCAGCTTCATCGAGATCGCGAAATAGATACCGGCAGGTCCGCCGCCGAGGCACGCAATACGCATGGATGTCTCTCCTGAATTGCTTCATGCCTAAACTAATATGGTTGCACGTGCAAGTTTAATCGGAGTGGAGATGTGTGGGCGGTCCGTGGGCTTATGGCTGACCCTCACGCTTACACGTCCGTCACCCTGAACCTGTTTCAGGGTCCATTCCTCGATGTAAACCGGAGCGAAGTGCCGTGGTGCCGCGCTGGCCGCTCGCTATTGCAACGGCAGGGCGCGGGGCCCGATGAACCCTGAAACAAGTTCAGGGTGACAAGCGTATGGGCCGAGGTGGATCGCTCACGGCATGCAGTCCCGGATCAGGTCCGGGACGACGAATTAATCCAGATTGTCGTAGAGCCGCCCGAGCAGGTCCAGCATCTTCGAAAAGTCCCCGGCCGAGAAACCCCGGATGATCTTTTCATAAAGCGGCGCGGTCACTTCGCGCGCTTGCGCCAGCTTCACGCGGCCTTCCGCCGTCATGCGGATCTCGGTCACGCGGCCGTCCGTTTCGCTCGGCGTCGTCTCGATCAGCCCGGCCTTGGTCATGCGCTCGACGATGCGCATCATGGTGGAGAGGTTGATCACCGCCGACTTCGCCACCTGACCGATCGCCAGCGGCTCGTGCTCGCCCAGGATCATCAGTACGCGCCAGGTCGGGATGTCGATGCCGATGCCGCGCAGGCCCGACTCGATGACCACGTTGTACCGGCTGGCGGCACGGTTCAGCAGGTAGAACGGATAAGTGTCGAGGCGGAAGTCCTCCGATCCCGGGTTACCGAAAGGGCGCAAATCCTCGCTCATCCTAAGCTCCAGCAGGCCAAAACGCCCGGCATGACATTTTAGTTGCATATGCAACTTAATCCGATACTCTTCGCCGTAATGGTCCAACAGGAGGCCCAAGTCCATGACAGACGTTCTCGCTTCTCTCGCCCATGCGCTGACGGCCGGTGACATCACCGTCGTCGATCTGACCCAGACCCTCTCCGAAGACACCCCGCTGCTGGTGCTGCCCGAGCCGTTCGGGCAGACGGCGGCGTTCTCGCGTCAGGAAATCTCGCGCTACGACGAGCGCGGCGTCGCATGGCACTGGAACAACTTCACCGTGGGCGAGCACACCGGCACGCACTTCGATGCGCCGGTCCACTGGGTCTCGGGCAAGGACCTGCCGGACAACACCATCGACAAGGTGCCCGCGCAGAAGCTGGTCGCGCCTGCCGTGGTGCTCGATTTCTCGGCCGAATGCGCCTCGAACCCGGACTTCCTGCTGACGGCCGAGCATATCAGGGGCTGGGAAGCCGAGCACGGCGCCATTCCCGCCGGTGCCTGGGTGCTGTTCCGCACCGACTGGTCGAAGCTGGACGTCGATGCCTACACCAACCGCAAGGAAGACGGTGCCCACACCCCGGGTCCGGACGCCTCCGCGATCCAGTACATCCTCGACCGCGATGCGCTGGGCTTCGGCGTCGAGACGATCGGCACCGACGCAGGGCAGGCGCATCTGCTTGAGCCGATGTATCCGGCGCACACGCTGCTGCACGGCGCGGGCAAGTACGGCCTGCAGTGCCTTGAAAACCTCGACAAGCTGCCCGCCACCGGCGCGATCGTGATTGCCTCGCCGCTCAAGATCCTGGGCGGTTCGGGCAGCCCGCTGCGCGTCCTCGCGCTCGTTTCGGAGTAAGGGCAAGTGGCGGAGCGTTCATTCAAGAAGGAAGTCCTCAAGCTCACTGCGGGCGAGGGCGAGGTCTTCACCGGCGAAGGCATCCTCGCGGTCACCAAGGGGCTGCTGCAGTCGGGCGTGGCTTATGTCGGCGGCTATCAGGGCTCGCCGATCAGCCACCTGATGGACGTCTTCGCCGACGCCAACGATCTGCTCGAAAGCCTCGGCGTCCATTTCGAGGCGAGCGCCTCGGAAGCGACGGCGGCGGCGATGCTGGCGGCCTCGGTTAACTACCCCTTACGCGGCGCGGTCGCGTGGAAATCGGTGGTGGGGACCAACGTGGCGTCGGACGCGCTGTCCAACGTCTCGTCGGGCGGCGTTACCGGCGGCGCGCTGGTGATCGTGGGCGAGGACTACGGCGAAGGCTCCTCGATCATGCAGGAGCGCACCCATGCCTTCGCGATGAAGTCGCAGATGTGGCTGATCGATCCGCGCCCGAACCTGCCCAGCATCGTGGACTCGGTGGAGCAGGGCTTCCGCCTCTCCGAAGCCTCGAATACCCCGGTCATGCTGCAGCTGCGCGTGCGGTCTTGCCACATGACCGGCTCGTTCGTGGCGAAGGACAACGTGCGCCCGCCGCTGACGGTGGGCGAGGCGGCGGCCAGCCCGGTGCGCGATACCGACCGCATCGTGCTGCCGCCTGCGAACTTCCTTCACGAAGTCGAGAAGATCGAGAAGCGCTGGCCCGCCGGCATCGCCTATGTCCGCGACAACAAGCTGAACGAGTGGTTCGGGCCTGAGGAAAGCCCTGGAGATTCTGGCGAGGGCATCGGCCTGATCGTGCAGGGCGGCCTCTACAACAACCTCAACCGCGCGATGGAACTGATCGGGCTGGCGGACTCCTATGGGGTCAGCAAGCTGCCGATCTACTGCCTCAACGTCGTCTACCCGATCATCCCTGAGGAAGTCGCCGCGTTCTGCAAGGGCAAGCGCGCGGTGATGATCCTTGAGGAAGGCCAGCCCGAGTTCATCGAGCACGAACTCAACACGCTGATCCGCCGTGAGGAGCTGGACACCCGGATCGTCGGCAAGGACATGCTGCCGCGCTCGGGCGAGTACACCGCCGACGTGATCCGCAAGGGTCTGGCGAAATTCCTCGAAGCCTATGCGCCTGCGCTGGCTCCGCAGTTGGAAGCGGCCAACCCGCTGCCCGCACCCGTGGCCAAGGAAATCCCGCAGCGCCCCGCAGGCTTCTGCACCGGCTGTCCGGAGCGCCCGATCTTCACCGCGATGAAGCTGGTGGAGCGCGAGCTTGGTCCCACGCACGTCTCGGCGGACATCGGCTGCCACCTGTTCTCGATCCTGCCGCCGTTCAACATCGGCAACACGACGATGGGCTATGGCCTTGGTGCGGCGGGTGCCTCGGCGTTCAAGCCCAAGGAAGGCGAGGGGTCAAAGCGGTCGATCGCGATCATGGGCGACGGGGGCTTCTGGCACAACGGCCTGACCTCGGGCGTCGGCAATGCGGTGTTCAACAAGGACGACACCGTCACGATGATCATCGACAACGGCTATTCGGCGGCCACCGGCGGTCAGGATATCCTGTCGTCGCGCGCCGAGAACGCCAATCGCGTGACCAAGAACCCGATCACCAAGGCAGTGCGCGGTGTCGGCGCGAAGTGGGTGCGCGAGACGCATCGCACTTATGACCTCAAGGGCATGACCTCGATGCTGCGCGAAGCGCTGACGACCGAGGAAAAAGGCCCCAAGGTCATCGTCGCGCAGTCCGAATGCATGCTCAACAAGCAGCGGCGCGAGAAGAAGGCGACTTCGGCGAAGCTGAAGGCGGGCGAGCGCGTGGTGCGCGAGCGCTTCGGCGTCGACAGCGACACCTGCACCGGCGATCACAGCTGCATCCGCCTGTCGGGCTGCCCGTCGTTGACGATCAAGCCCAACCCGGACCCGCTGCGGCAGGACCCGGTGGCGCATGTCGAGAACTCCTGCGTGGGCTGCGGCCTGTGCGGCGAGGTGAGCCATGCGGCGGTGCTGTGTCCCAGCTTCTACCGCGCGCAGATCGTCGCCAATCCAGGCAAGTTCGAACGCTTCAAGGCGAAAGTCAGCGGCGCGATCATGGCCCGCTGGCAGGCCGGCGCCGACAAGGCCCGCGCGGCGCGCGCGTTCTGAAGCCATTCCTCCCCGTTGCGCAGCAATGGGGAGGGGGACCGCCGACGCAGTCGGTGGTGGAGGGGCGGAACCCAGCCCGTCCCCTCCGTCAGCCCTGACGGGCTGCCACCTCCCCATCGCTTCGCGACAGGGAGGATGAAGCAAGAGAGTGAGAGACACCACCATGACGATCGCCAACGAAAACCGCATCACCATCGCCATCCTCGCCCTCGGCGGACAGGGCGGCGGCGTGCTGGCCGACTGGATTCAGGAAGTCGCCCGCGCCGAGGGCTGGCTGGCGCAGGGCACCTCGGTCCCCGGCGTGGCGCAGCGCACCGGCTCGACCGTGTACTACGTCGAACTGGCGAAGCCCGACGGATCGGGCCGCCTGCCGGTGATGGCGCAGATGCCGATGCCGGGCGACGTGGACGTGGTTGTCGCCTCCGAACTCATGGAAACCGGTCGCGCACTGCTGCGCGGGTTCTCCACCGCGGGGCGCACGACGCTGATCGGCTCCACCCACCGCATCTACGCCATCGGTGAGAAGCAGGCGATGGGCGACGGCCGTGGCAACGGCGAAAAGATCATCGAGGCGGCGTACCAGCGTTCGAAGCGCTTCATCGGCTTCGACATGGAAGCCGCGACCGACCGTTCGGGCAGCGTCATCAGCGCGATCATGTTCGGCGCGCTGGCGGGCAGCGGCGGCTTGCCCTTCGCTGCCAACACCTATCGCGCCGCGATCGAGCACAGCGGCATCGCGGTGAAAAGCAACCTCAAGGGATTCAAGGAAGGCTTCGACCGCGCCCAGCAGCCCGTCGCCAGGCCGGATGAGATCACGCACGACCTCCCCGTGCCGACCACCGAGCAGGGCCGCGCGCTCGCCGCGCGCATCGCCGCGAACCTGCCCCCGCCCGCGCAGGCCAACGCCCTGCACGGCGTCGCCAAGCTGATGGACTGGCAGGACGGCGCCTATGCCGCGCTCTACCTCGATCGCCTCGAAACCGTCGCCTCGCTCGATGCCGCCCCGTTCGAGCTGACCGCCGAGACCGCGCGCCACCTCGCGCTGTGGATGGGCTATGAAGACACCATTCGCGTCGCCGACCTCAAGACGCGCGCCAGCCGCATCACCCGTGTACGCGGCGAAGTGAAGGCGGGCGACGAGCAGATCCTCTCGATCACCGAATTCATGCACCCGCGCCTGCAGGAAGTGTGCGAGACGCTGCCCGCCGGGATCGGCCGCCGCATCCTCGCCAGCAAGGGTCTGACGAAGCTGCTCGGCCGCTTCTTCACCGAAGGGCGCCATGTCGAGACGACCGGCCTGCGCTGGTTCCTGGCGCTGCGCACCGTTGCGGCGATGCGGTCGATCCGCCCACGCTCGCTGCGCTACATCGAGGAGCAGGAGCGCATCGAGCACTGGCTGGAACTGGTGCGCACCGAGGCAGCCAAGGACCGCGAACTGGCGCTGGAACTGGTGCTGTGCCAGCGGCTGATCAAAGGCTACGGGGATACCTTCGAGCGCGGCCTCGGGAACTTCCAGCGCATCGTCGCCGAACACGCCCGCGCTCCCCGGGATGCGGCAGGCGTCCGCACTTTGCGCGAATTGGCGCTGGCGGACGACAAGTCGAGCGGGCTGACCGAAGCCCTCGCAGGTTGATGGCCGGATCGGGGCGATCCTTGCGGGATCGCCCCGATCCGCTCAGTTCCCGGCCCGCTTCGCGCTGTCCCTGAAGGATAGCGCGAACACCACCGCGACCACGGCGGCCAGTGCCGAGGGGATCAGCCAGAAGCCGGTCCAGTCGACCTCGTGCCCGTTCGTGCCGCTGCTGTGCGCGACGTAGACGGCGTTCGCCAGCAGGCTGCCGATGATCGAGCCGACACCCCAGGTGACGAGCGCGAGGAACGACTGCGCGCGGCCCCGCGTCTCGGTCGGGAAGCGCTGGTCCACCCAGATCTGTCCGGCGACGAGAAAGAAGTCGAAGCACACGCCGTGCAGCGCCAGCGCGACCAGCAGCATCGGCATATGCGGGCCGCCCGCGTCGAAGCCGAAGGCGAACAGCGCATAGCGTGCGGTCCATGCCAGCATGCCGACGAGCAGCACCGTCTTCATCCCGAACCAGCGCAGGAACAGCGGCAGCAGCAGCAGGAAGCCGACTTCGGAAACCTGCCCGATCGTCTGCACCCCTGCCGCCGCGCCGACGCCCACGCCGACCAGGAACGGGTTGGCATAGGCGTAGTAGAAGCTCAGCGGGATCATCAGCAGCAGCGAGCAGCCGATCAGCGCCCAGAACGAGCGGTCGCCGCCCTTGATCGCGTCCAGACCCAGCAGTCCGGCAAGGCCCACGCGCTTCGAACTGGCGGCCGGAGGAGTGGCGGGCAGCGTGAAGGCATAGAGGCCGTAGAGCACCGAAACCCCGGCCGCCATGCCCAGGGGTAGCGCAGTCTCCTCCGCACCCAGCCAGCCGACGAGCAGGCCCGCGACGATCCAGCCGATCGTGCCCAGCACGCGGATCGCGGGAAACTCCTTCGCGGTGTCCGTCATCGCGGCGAAGGCGATCGCGTTCGACAGGGCGAGAGTGGGCATGTAGGCCAGCAGCACGCCCAGTGTCAGCGCGAAGACGAGGCCCGGGTCGCTCCCCGCGAACGAAAGCGCGAGCAGCGCGCCGCCGCCTGCCAGATGCAGCACGCCGACCACTTTCTGCGCGGAGAGGTAGCGATCGGCTATGGCGCCGACGAACAGCGGCGACAGGATCGCTGCCCAACCCTGCGCCGAAAACATCGTGCCGATCCACGAGCCGAGACCGGCGTGCATCAGATAGCTGCCGAACGGCACCCACCACGCACCCCAGACGAAATACTGCAGAAACATCATCAGCGAGAGGCGCACTCTTGTGCCGATATCCATGACCCGGTTCCCCTTCCTTTCTGCGACGCCATCGTTCTCGCCCGTGCCTGACGTCGGGCGCCGGATTTTTCCGCGGGTGGCGCTGTGTCGCGGCCAACTCAAGCGGAAAGTGAGCCTGAATTTCCCGACATAGGGATTTAGTTCACGACTGAATTATCTGGATTGATGCGCTCCGCGCACTTTGACGCTGCCAGGGGGTGTCATGGTGGCGGAGCCATTACGCGGTCGGGGGGCGTCAGGCTCGCCGGTCCTCGACCTGCTTTCTCCGTTCCCAGTATCGGTCTCCACCGAGTGGTCGGAGGAATGCGCGTGGGCGCTACCGGGGTATCCGGACGTAAAAGCGAGATAATATGTTTGTACGGACAATTTACATTATGAATGTCTTGAGCAATGGTCCGCGTTCGCAGCCCGCACAGACGGGCAAGCAACCGAACGAGGATGAATTGAATGCGGATACGCCACGCTCTCATGGTTTCCGGCCTTGCGCTGACGGTGGTGCCACAAGGCGCGTTCGCGCAGTCGCAGGCTTCCGATGGCAATGATACGACTTACCGCACCCTGCTCGCGCTGATCGACGAGATGGTCGCCAACAAGCTCATCACGCGCGAAAAAGCGGATGCGCTGGTGGAGAATGCAAGAGCCAAGGCCGCGCTGGGAGATGGGGTTCCTCCGCAGTCCGTTGCCCCCGTACAATCGGCCAATGCTCAGGATCGCGCCATGAGCACCGCCGCCGTCCCGATGATGGCGGCAGATTCTCCCGAACCGAGCGTCGAAGTCGCCGCTGTCGAAGCCGGCAACGCGCAAGTTGGCAGGGGCGCCGGCGGAGTCGACGTCCCGGCCGATCTCAATGTCGACTGGAGCCGCGGCGCACCGGTCTTCTCCAGCAAGGACGGCAATTTCACCTTCAAGCCGCGCGGGCGCATCCTGGCCGACATCTCGTCGACCAGCGGGTCCGACTACGATCGCCGCAACATCACCGTCTCCACTTTGCGCCAGTTCCGCTTCGGCGGCGTCGGCACAGTGGGCCAGCACCTGTTCTACCAGTTCGAGGCTGATTTTCGCCGCAACTCGGTCGAGGTCGTGAACACCTTCCTGGGTTACAAGACCAAGTTCGGGAAAGTCGACGCCGACATCCGCGCGGGCAACCTCATCACCGACCGTGGTATCGACATCGGCACGGCGGCAACCGCCAACCCCTTCATCACCACCAACATCAACACCATCGCGCTGGCGACGCAGGGCGGGCGGGCGTACCTGATGGGCATCGCTGCCAGGGCCGGGCAGAAGAACTGGCACTGGAGCGTGGCGGTCCACGGGGACGCGCTGGATCTGGACTTCACCCGCAACGACCACCGCATGTTCCTGAGCCGCGCGCACTGGAACCCGATCCTGACCGACAAGGCCATCGTCCATGTCGGCGGATGGGCATATTCGGAGCACATCCCCGCCGCGACTGCTTCCGTGGCGGTCAACCAGTTCATCTCGGGCGCGCTCAACAACAGCGTGCAGGTGAACGCGGCGACGCTGACCGGCGCGACCGGATCGAAGGCGTTCGGCCTCGAATTCGGCGGCGTCTACGGCCCGGTCTACGCCTTCTCCGAATATGGCGAGCGCCATGTGAAGGGTGGCCCGGCCGCCGCCTTCGACACCGCGAAGTTCAAGACGCTGTCGGTCAACGGCGGCTTCTGGCTGACCGGGGAGAAGCCGACCTACACCTCGGTCAGCGGCACATACGTAGCTCCGAAGGTGCTGAGCCCGATCACCGAAGGCGGCTCCGGCGGCATCGAACTCGTCGCCCGCTACGAACACCAGGACAGTTCCGGCGCGCCGCTGGGTGGCACCGGCTGGGCGGCCACGGCGGGGGTGAACTGGTATCTTACAAACTACTTCCGCCTGATGCTCGACGGCATCCACTGGGAAACGAACAACCTCACTGGATCGTATCTCGGCAAGGATTCGGGGAACACAATCGCCGCGCGGGCCGAAGTCGCTTTTTGACATCCAGACGCTTGCACGAACGCATGTCCGTGATATTGTCCGGACAAACATACAAGGAGAGTCGATAACATGACGTTGACCGCGCAGAAGGTCGGTGAGAACCGGTATCGCGCCAGCTATGGCCGCTATCTGGAAGACTTCACCGTTGGCGACATCTATGAGCATCGCCCCGGTCGAACGATCACCGATGCCGATAACATCCAGTTCTCGCTGATGACGATGAACTACCATCCGATGCACTGCGATGCGCACTTCGCGAAGCAGAGCGAGTTCGGCAAGCTGCTGGTCAACAGCGGCCTCAGCCTTGCCATCGTGCTGGGCATGACGGTCAACGACGTCAGCGGGAAGTCGCCTGCGAACCTCGGCTGGACCGACATCAAGCTGACTCATCCGGTCTTCGCCGGCGATACGCTCTATGCCGAATCCGAGGTTCTCAATGTGCGCGAATCCGCTTCGCGGCCGACCCAGGGCATCGTCACCACGCGTACGCGCGGTTTCAACCAGGACGGCAAGATGGTGATGGAATTCACGCGCAACTCGCTGGTCTACAAGCGCGGCCGCGCGCCGGGCGATGTCCCCGCATAAGCGGACGCGTCATTCCAGCATACGACAGGACAGCCCCGGGCGCCTTGCGAACGACCTCGACAGGAGGCGGGAAGCGTCCGGCGGTAAGGAGAGGATTATCGTGACTTCGATGCCAACAACCGTTCACGCAGGAGCCAGGCTGGATCGCCTGCCGGTTTCGCGTTTCCACTGGCGCATCCTCGGCCTTATCAGCGCCGGCGCGTTCCTTGACGCTTTCGACGTCTACCTTGCGGGTGGCGTGATGGCTGCCGTGAAGTCGGAAGGCTTCGGCACTTTGCCGCAGGCGGCGGCCTTCATGTCGATGACATTCCTCGGCATGCTGCTCGGCGCGGCCATGGCGGGCTATGTCGGCGACCGGTTCGGCCGCCGCTATTCCTATCAGTTCAACCTCGCGCTCTTCGGGTTCGCATCCATCGCGGCGGTTTTCTCTCCCTCGATGACGTTCCTGATCGTCTGCCGTTTCATCATGGGCCTTGGACTGGGTGCGGAACTGGTCGTCGCGGCGGGTACGCTGGGCGAGTTCATCCCGCCAAGCCATCGCGGCCGGTGGGGCGCTATACTGGGCGCGATCATCGGTTCGGGTCTGTTGATCGCCACCTCGATCGGCTACCTCGTGATCCCGAACCTGGGCTGGCGCTACATGTTCGCCATCGCGGGCGCCGGTGCCATCGGAATCTGGATCCTGCGCAAGACCATGCCGGAATCGCCGCGCTGGCTGGAATCGGTCGGCCGCACGCAGGAGGCCGAGGCCGTCCTGCAGCAGATCGAGGCGGAGATCACCGCCGAGAAGGGCCCGCTCGCCCCTTATGCGAAGACCGCATCCGCCGCCCCGGCCCATGCACCGCTTTCCCGCCTCTTTGCATCGGACATGCGCGGACGGCTTGCCGCCGCGACGCTCACGGCCATCGCCGCCAACGTCTCCGTTTACGGCTTCGTCGCCTGGCTGCCGACCTTCCTTGTGAGCAAGGGGCAGACGATGGTGCAGTCGCTGGGCTTCACCACGCTGATGTCGTTCGGCAGCATCGCCGGTTCGCTGGTCGCCGTGGCGATTGCCGACAAGGTGTCGCGCCGCGCTTCGCTCATCATCGCGGGCCTGCTCATCATCCTGTTCGGCGCGATCTATCCCAACGTCGAGGGCACGGTGCCGCTCGCCATCGCCGGCTTCCTGCTGGTGAGCAGCATCTATATGCTGACCGCGATCGGGCTGTTCCTCTACGTGCCGGAGATGTTCCCGACCGCCTATCGTCTGCGCGGCACCGGCTTTGCCGGGATGTGTGCCCGCGCCGGTTCGATGCTGACGCCGTTCATGACCGTGTGGCTGTTCGAAAACGTCGGACTTGAGGGCGTCCTCATGATGGTCGGCACGGTGCTGGCGCTGATGATGATCGCCGTGATCGCGGTGCGCGTCGAGGGACGCGGGGCCTCGCTCGACGCCATTGCGCAGGATCCGGACGCAGCCCCGGCCCGGCGCACCGTCGGCCTCGCGGGAGAGTGAAGATGATTGCCCGGACTTATGCCGAATTCGCGAGCGGGCTGACGCTTGATGCCGTGCCCGAGCGGGTGCGCGAGCGCGCCTGCCACCTCATGCTGGACTCGATCGGCACCGGCATCGCCGCCCTTGGCGAGACCTGGGGGCAGAGCGCCTTCGCAGCGGCGCGGGATCTGGGGAGGGGCGCTCGCCCGTCCTCGGCCACGGACGATCGCTGGCCCCGCGTGAGGCGGCGCTGGTCAATGGCCTCCTTATGCATGGTCTGGATTACGACGACACACATTCGCGCGGCATCATCCATGCGACGGTGAGCAGCCTTCCCGCTGCCCTTGCCGCCGCCGATAATGCCGGAGCGAGTGGCGCCGATCTGCTGCGTGCCTACATCATCGCCATGGAAGTCTCCACCCGCGTCGCCAGCGTCGCGGCCGGGGGCTTCCACCGCCACGGCTTCCACCCAACAAGCCTGTGCGGTGCTTTCGGGGCGACGGTGGGCGCGGGTCTCCTGATGGGGCTCGATGCGCAGCAGATCGGCATGGCGCAGGGCATCGTCCTGTCGATGGCGGGCGGCAGCCTCGAATTCCTGGAGGACGGCGCCTGGACCAAGCGCCTGCATCCCGGCTGGGCGGCCAGCTCCGCGCTGACCGCCGCGACGATGGCGAAGCACGGCTTCGTCGGGCCGAAGGCGGCATATGAGGGGCGCTTCGGCCTCTATTCCCTCTACCTGCGCGATGGCGCGCCGGCCGGCCTGGCCGATGCCTGCGCGGGACTTGGGGAAAGCTGGGAGATCGAGAACGTCTCGGTCAAGCCGCTGCCGGCCTGCCACATGACCCATGCCGCCGGCGATGCCGCCGCCGCGATCTGCGCCGAGCATGGCCTTTCGGGTGATGACATCGCGCGCGTCGTGGTGCTGGTCCCCGAAGCGGTGATCCCCATCGTGTGCGAGCCTTCCGCACCCAAGAAGGTCCCGGCGACCAGCTACGACGCGCAGTTCTCGATCCCCTACATCGTCGCCACGGCGCTGCTGAAGGGCCGCTTCACGCTGGACGAACTGGACGGCGCGGCGCTGGCCGATCCGGATGTGCTCAAGCTGGCGCAGAAGGTCGATTATGCCGTCGATCCCGATACCGACTATCCGGTCCACTTCACCGGCGAGGTTATCGTCGAGACCACGGATGGCCGCCGCATCGCGAAGCGCGAGGCGGTGAACCGGGGCGCGGCGGACCGTCCGCTTTCCAATGCCGAAATCCGCGCCAAGTACGACGACAACGCCGCCCGCCGCGTGACCGCCGTGCAGGCCGCCGCGATCGCCGATGCCGTGCTGGACATCGCCAACCATCCCGCAGCGCGCCTGAGCGACCTGCTCGCCGCTGCTGTCCCTGTTGAAATTCGAGAAGGAACCGCCGCGTGAACATGGAAAGCCCGATCACCAGCCAGGGCGCGACGCCCGAAGAGGAACAGATGATCCTCGACACCGTCGAGAAGTTCCTTGAGGCCGAAGTGAAGCCCTACGTCCACCAGCTGGACCATGACGACGAATACCCGCAGGCCATCGTCGACAAGATGAAGGAGCTGGGCTTCTTCGGTCTGATGATCGATCCGGAATTCGGCGGCTTCGGCATCTCGACGCTGACCTATGCGCGCATCATCGAGAAGATCTCGGCGGTGTGGATGTCCGTCTCGGGCATCATCAATTCGCACATGATCATGGCGATGACCGTGCAGCGCTGCGGTACTGACGAGCAGAAGGCGCATTACCTCCCGAAGTTCGCCACCGGCGAACTGCGCGGCGGCATCGGCCTGACCGAGCCCGACGCGGGCACCGACCTGCAGAACATCCGCACCGTCGCCAAGCGCGAGGGCGACGAGTACGTCGTCAACGGCAACAAGATGTGGATCACCAACTCGGGCTCGGGCAACTGCATCCTGCTGCTGGTCAAGACCGACCCGACCGCAGAGCCGCGCCACAAGGGTATGAGCCTGCTGATCGCCGAGAAGGGCCCGGGCTTCGTCGTCTCCAAGAAGCTGGAGAAGCTGGGCTACAAGGGTATCGACAGCTGCGCGCTGGCCTTCGAGGACTACCGCGTGCCGGTCGAGCGCCTTGTCGGCGGCGTCGAGGGCAAGGGTCTGAAGCAGGTGCTGGGCGGTCTGGAACTGGGCCGCATCAACGTGGCCGCGCGCGGCCTCGGCATCGCGCAGGCGGCGCTGAACGAGGCGGTCGCCTATTCGCAGACCCGCAAGACCTTCGGCAAGCCGATCTGCGAACACCAGGCGATCCAGCTCAAGCTGGGCGAGATGGCCACCCGCGTCACTGCCGCCCGCCTGCTGACCGAGAATGCCGCAATGGCCTACGACCGCGGCGAACGCTGCGACATGGAAGCGGGCATGGCCAAGTTCTTCGCCACCGAAGCCGGTCTTGAAAACGCGACCGAGGCGATGCGCATCTTCGGCGGCTACGGCTATTCCAAGGAATATCCGATCGAGCGCCTCTACCGCGACGCCCCGCTGCTGACCATCGGCGAGGGCACCAACGAACTGCAGCGCATCATCATCGCCAAGCAGATCATCGCAAGGAACCCGGCATGAACGCCCCCGCTTCCGATATCACGGCGGACACCGCGCAGCCCGGCCTGCAGCCGCTGGCGGGCCTGCGCATCGTCGCGGTCGAGCAGTACGGCGCCGGGCCCTTCGGCACCCAGCAGCTGGCCGACCTCGGCGCCGAGGTCATCAAGATCGAGAACCACAAGGATGGCGGCGACGTGGGCCGTCATGTCGGCCCGTACTTCTTCGGCCCCGAGGACAGCCACTTCTACGAAGCGTTCAACCGCAACAAGAAGAGCCTTGGCGTCGACCTGAAGAGCGCCGAGGGCCGCGCCGTCCTTGAGCGTCTGGTCGCTTCGGCGGACGTCGTGTTCAACAACCTGCGCGGCGATCTGCCGGCGAAGCTGGGCCTCGATTACGCCAGCCTCTCAGCCGTCAATCCGCGCATCGTCTGCGCCCACCTTTCGGCCTATGGCCGCACCGGCAGCCGCGCCAACTGGCCGGGCTACGATTACCTGATGCAGGCCGAGGCGGGCTACCTCTCGCTGACCGGCGAGCCGGAGGCGCCGCCTTCGCGCTTCGGCCTTTCGATCATCGACTTCATGACCGGCACCACCGCCGCGATGGCGATCCTGGCGGGTGTCGTCTCGGCGCGGGCGCAGGGCGTGGGCCGTGACTATGACGTCAGCCTGTTCGACGTGGCGCTGTCCAACCTTAACTACGTGGCCGAATGGTATCTCAACGGCGGTGTCACCGTGGGCCGCACGCCGCGTTCGGGCCACCCGTCGCTGACACCCAGCCAGCTCTACACCACGCAGGATGGCTGGATCTTCATCATGTGCAACAAGGAGAAGTTCTGGCAGAACATGGCGCCGCTGATCGGCAAGCCCGAATGGGCGTCCGATCCGCGCTACGCCACGTTCAAGGACCGCCTTGAGAACCGCGCGGGGTTCAACGCGGATCTCGACGCCGTGCTAGCCACCCGCACCACTGCTGAGTGGATGGAGATCTTCGCGGGCAAGGTGCCTGCCGCGCCGGTGCTCGACGTGGGGCAGGCGCTGGAAAATCCCTTCGTTCGCGAACAGGGTCGCATCGTCGACTTCGCCCACCCGGACCATGGCGCACTTCCCGGCGTCGCCTCGGCGGTGCGCGCAAGCGGTGCCGAACATCCCGCCAGAGCCGCGCCGAAACTGGGGCAGGATACCGACGATGTGCTGGTCTCGCTCGGCTTCGGCGTTCCGGAAATCTCGGCCCTGCGCGAAAAGGAGATCATCCGCTGACATCTGCCGTGTCTTTGGTTTACGGAGGATTGTCCGGACCACCGGACAATCCAGTCGTGCCGAGGGGACATGAGATGACGCCGCCGCTCCAACAGCAACCCCGCTACCTGCAGCTTGCCCAGACCCTGATCGCGGAGATCGAGGCGGGACGTTTCCCGGTGGGAGCGCTGATCCCCACGGAATTCGAGTTGTGCGCGCAGTTCGGCGCCAGTCGATTCACCGTGCGCGAAGCCATCAAGCGGCTGGTGCAACTGGGTATGGTGACGCGGCAGGCCGGTGTCGGCACTCGCGTCGTCGGTCCACGCCAGCAGGGCGGCTATGTGCAGGTGATCGAAGGGCTGAGCGACCTTCACCGCTTCACTTCCGAAACGCGGCTGGAACTGCACGGACGCGAGGTGATGGAAATCACCGGCGATCTTGCCGGGACGCTGGAGGCGAAGCCGGGTGAGGCGTGGCTGGTGCTCGATGCGGTACGCCGTACCGAGGCTGGTGTCGCGATCGCCCTGTCGCGGATCTACATTCATCCCGCCTTTCGCGGCGTCACGCTTGCCGACGCGGACGATCACACCCCGATCTACACGCGGATCGAGCAGCAGTTCGGGGAACGGATCGTAGAGGTGCAGCAGACCATCGAGGGCTTCGCCGTCGATGCGCGGTCGGCCGAGCGGCTGGGCGTCAAGCGCGGCGCGCCTGCCCTGCGGGTAACCCGCAAGTACAACAACCGGCGGGGCGAGGTGGTCGAGATGGCCGTCAGCACGCACCCCGCCGATCGCTATTCCTATTCGCAGACCTTCCGCCGCGACGATCGCGGCAACCTGACCTGAGAGGACCTTTCCATGTCGCTGCCCGCCCGTTCCATCCTGTTCGTGCCCGGCGACCGCGCCGATCGCTTCGAGAAGGCGGCCTGCAGCGGCGCGGACATGGTGGTGCTCGATCTTGAGGACGCGGTGTTGCCGGATCACAAGGTCGCCGCGCGCGACACGATCTACCAGGCGCTGGCAATGCTCGCCGAACCGCGCTTCGTGGTGCGGGTCAACAGTTTGGGAACCCCGTGGCATGAGGATGATGTCTGGGCGCTGGCGGGGCTGCCGGGGCTTGCCGGGCTGATGCTGCCCAAGGCGGAGAGGGCTGAGGATTTTGTCGATATGCGCCGGGCCAAGGTACCGCTGCACGCGCTGGTGGAAACGGTGCGAGGAGCGCTGGATCTGTCGGGTCTGTGCGGCGCGGAGGGCCTCGTGAGGCTGCATTTCGGCACCGTCGATTTTCAGGTCGATGCGGGTATCGACGGCGACCGGGAGGAGATCGATGCGATCCGTACCCAGATGGTGCTGCACTCGCGGCTGGCCGGCCTCCAGGCGCCGGTCGACGGCGTCTCGGTCGACCTTGCCGACGTGGAGGGAATGGCGCGGGATGCGGCGCGGTCGCGCCGCTTCGGTTTCGGCGGCAAGCTTTGCGTCCATCCCCGGCAGGTCGCGCCGGTGAACGCGGCATTTTCGCCCAGCGCGGCTTCGGTCGACTGGGCCCGCCGCGTGGTCGATGCCCTGTCGAACGGTCACGGCGCGGTGGCGGTCGACGGCAAGCTGGTCGACAAGCCCATCGTCGATCGCGCACACCGCGTGCTGGCGCAAAGCGAGAGCTACGGCGTGGTCGCCTGATCCCCACCTGATCGGCGCCTTTGGGGCTTGCGGCGGGGTACTCAGGGCGTGTGCGGGATGGTGCCGCCTGCCGGTCGATCGGGTCGCAGGCGGATCAGGCCTTCCTGCACGGTGCTGGCGACAAGGCGCCCGTCGCGGGTGTAGATGCTGCCTGCGGCCCTGCCGCGCCCACGGCCTGCCCAGTTGCTTTCGGTGGCGTAAAGCAGCCAGTCGTCCAGTGGAGCCTCTTCATGGAACCACACCGCGTGATCGAGACTGGCGGTCTGCATGCTCGTCTCGAACATGTTCACACCGTGCGGGATCAGCGCCGAACTCAGCAGAGCATAGTCGGAAACGTAGGCGAGCATGACCCGCTGCAGTGACGCGTCCACCGGGATCGATCCGCGCAGGCGGAACCATGTGCGCGAGACCGGCAGGTCCTTGCCTTGTTGCAGGAACGAGGGATAGCCGACCGGGCGCATCTCGAATGCGGAACGGCGTTCGAGATAGGCGCGCGCGACCTCGCCGATGTCCTCGCCATACTGCAGGGCCAGCGCATCTAGCGGCAGCAGCCCTTCCGGGTCGGGCACGCGCGGCATCGGTGATGCATGCTCGAGACCGGTTTCGAGCCTGTGGAACGAGGCTGTCAGCGTGAGCAGAGGCGCCTCGTTTTGCAGCACGACCGTCCGGCGTACCGCGAAACTGCCGCCATCGAAATCGCGCTCGACTTTCAGGAGCAACGGTTCCGCCTCGCGCCCCGGCCTGAGAAAGTGGGCGTGAAGATTGTGCGCGATCTTGTCGTCGACGGTATGCCGGGCCGCGTTGAACGCCTGGGCGACGAGCTGGCCGCCGAAGCATCGCCCGGTGGCTCCGGGTATGGGCGGAGCGCGGAACAGGTCGTCGTCGATCCGTTCCAGCGCGAATTGCCGCGCGAAGCCGTCAACCAGGTCGTCGTCAGAGTAATGTCCGGACAAATCAAGCATGGCCATGCCATAGCCGAATGGCGGTAACGATCAAGCGCTTCGCGCCGCCTTGTCTCGCCAGGAGCGGTCCGAAGCCCCATATCGGATTTGAGAGCAAGAAACAGAGCGCGGGCTGGATCTCGGGCTGGCAGAACGGCTTCATGACGAACGCAGACAGACATATCGATCGCACCGCAAGCGACCCGCGCTGGGCGCAGGTCGTCGCCCGTGACAAGAGCGCCGATGGCAAGTTGTGGTATTCGGTGGCGACCACCGGGATCTACTGTCGGCCCTCGTGTCCCTCGCGGACGGCCAACCCCGGAACGTGACGTTGCACGATACGCTGGAGAGCGCGCGGGCGACGGGATGCCGGCCGTGCCGGCGCTGTAATCCGGAAGGTGCATCCCGGGAGGCCGGCAACGCCGCTCTGGTGGAACAGGCATGCCGGTTGATCGAGGCATCGGACGAGCCGATTTCGCTCGATGACCTGGCGGCCGCGGTGGAACTGAGCCCCGCCTATTTCCACCGGCTGTTCAAGGCACAGACCGGCCTTACCCCGAAGGCCTATGCCGGTGCGCACCGTGCCCGCAAAGTGCGCGAGACTCTCGCGGCCGGCAGCCGGGTGACCGATGCGATCTATGAGGCGGGCTTCAACTCCAGCGGTCGCTTCTACGAGCAATCCTCGGCGATGCTGGGCATGACGCCGGGACGCTATCGGAGCGGCGGTGCCGACGAAGTGCTGCACTTCGCGGTTGCGCAGTGTTCGCTGGGCGCGATCCTCGTGGCTTCCAGCGACAGGGGTGGCATCGATCCTGCTCGGTGACGATCCCGACGAACTGGTCCGTGACCTGCAGGACCGCTTTGCGAAGGCGGAACTGATCGGCGCCGATGCGAACTACGAGCAGACGGTCGCAAAAGTCGTCGGTTTCGCCGAGGCGCCGAACATGGGGCTCGATCTTGCGCTGGATGTGCGCGGTACGGCCTTTCAGCAGCGCGTCTGGCAGGTTCTTCGCGGGATTCCGGCGGGCGAGACCGTTACTTACGCGGAAGTGGCACGGCGCATCGGTTCGCCCCGTGCCACGCGCGCGGTCGCCGGCGCCTGCGCGGCCAACCCCATCGCCATCGCCATTCCCTGCCACCGGGTGATCCGCAACGACGGCGCGCTTTCGGGCTACCGCTGGGGCGTGGAGCGCAAGCGCAGGCTCATCGAGATCGAGGGTGCGGCATGAGCACCGACATGGACGCCCGCGTCTCGGCCTATGACTGGCGGGCGATCGCGGACTGTCTCGACCGGGAAGGTTGGGCGATGCTGCCGGGCCTGCTCGACGGCGCCGAATGTGATGCCATGGCCGGGCTCTATGGACCGACCGATGCTTTTCGCAATCACATCCACATGGCGCGGCACGGCTTTGGCAGAGGTGAGTATCGCTACTTCGCCTACCCGTTGCCGCCGCTGGTAGCGGCGGCGCGCACCGGGCTCTATCGGCATCTCGCGCCGGTCGCCGACAGGTGGCACGAGCGGATGGGAATTGCGGCCCGCTTTCCCACCGACCACGCCGGTTTTCGTGCGCGCTGCCATGAAGCGGGCCAGACGCGACCGACGCCGTTGCTGCTGCAATACGGTGAAGGCGATTACAACTGCCTGCATCAGGATCTCTATGGCGATCACGTGTTCCCGCTGCAGGTGGCTGTGCTGCTGTCCGAACCCGACCGGGATTTTACCGGAGGCGAGTTCGTGCTCACCGAGCAGCGCCCGCGCATGCAGTCGCGCGCGGCGGTCGTTCCGCTCCGCAAGGGCGATGGGGTCATCTTCGCGGTGAACGTACGTCCACATCGTGGCACGCGGGGCGATTATCGGGTCGCCCTGCGCCACGGGGTCAGCACGCTGCGATCCGGAAGACGGCATGCGCTGGGGATCATCTTCCACGACGCGGCCTGACGGCTAAGAGCCCGTATCTCGGCGGCGCTCAGTTCCCCATCACGGGCAGCGCCAAGGCCGCGTCGAGCGCCGGAACACCGTGAGTAGTGGCCCACATCGCCGCCTGTGTCCGGTTCGCGACGTTCAGCTTGCGCAGGATCGCTTTCACGTGAACCTTCACCGTGGCCTCGGTCACGAGGAGCTTGCGGGCGATCCTCTTGTTCGAGTAGCCCGCCATCAGGCAGCACAGCACGTCGTTCTCGCGCTGGGAAAGCTTCGAGCCGCCGCCGTAGCCGGAATTGTGCGCGCCTCCGGGATCGTCACGCGGTTCGGGCGCGGCGGCCCGGAAATCCTCACGCCGCAGCATGTCCGCGACATCGGGCGGGATGACTTTGTGGCCCAGCGCGGCGAGGCGCAGCAGGGCGATCAGAGTGTCGCACGGCATGTCCTTCACGGCATAGCCTTGCGCGCCATGATCGAAGCAGTTCAGCATCGATGACAGGTCGAACTTTTCCGCCAGGATCAGCGCGCTGACCATGTCGCGGCTTGCCAGTTGCTGGAGGGAGTCGAGTTGCTCCGACAGGCTGGGAACGTCCACCAGAACCAGATGATCGCTTCGGTCAGGCAATTCAGGCAAGTCCTCCACGCTGGCGGAAGTCGAGATGACCTCGATCCCACCGTCCAGGATTATGCGCCGAAGCCCCTCGCGCGAAATGGAGCTGGGGTTGATGATCGAGACTGAAATACCCAATGGTCACCCTTCCGAGTCCCAACTCGGGCATTGAATTGCTCAATGTCCGGAGTGTTGTTCAAGTGCGGCCTTTCGAGGTCAGTCCTGTTGTTCGAGTATACAAGACGACATCCGGCGTCCGAATGCACGGGCGCGGCTTTCTCCCAATTATGATCTTTCCGTATTCGGCGGGCCTCCGGGATTTGTGATCGCCGTACTGGCAGATGACGATCCCTTTAACTCGCTACGTAGATAACCATATTTGGTCTTGGTCGGGTGCTACATTGGGATTTTTCAGTGTTTTGAGAGAATCACGCCAGAAATGCCGATTTTTGCGATGAACGGTTCATCGCGGGACGGTCAGAGCATCGACTCGTTAACGGTGATGGTGTCGCCCGGCATGATGATCAGGGCGGGGTCTCCAACCACGACCTTGCGCCCGCCACCCCAGCTCTTGCGCAGCACGACGACCGTGCCCTTGTTGGCGCGGGGCGTGAAACCGCCCGCCTTGGCGATCGCCTGAAGCAGCGACATCTGGCCGGCATACGTGTACTCGCCGGGCTTGCCGACTTCGCCCAGGATGTAGAACGGTCGATACGACATGACGTCCACCGCGACATGCGGGTTCAGCACGTAGCCGCCCTGGGTCAGCTTGGCGGTGATGGCGCCGGCCATCTGGTCCGGCGTGCTGCCGGCGGCCGATACGTCGGCGATGAGCGGCATCGTCACCGCGCCTGCCGTGCCGATCTCGTACTCGCCGGTCAGTGTCGGTTCGTCGAACACGGTTACACGCACTTTGTCGCCCGCGTCCAGGCGCATGCCCTGGGTAGCGCGCGCGTTCGCCTCGGACACATCGACGAGCGGATAGTTCTGAGTCGCGCATCCGGCGGTCAGCGCCGTGGCCAAGAGAAAAGCCGGAATGCCGGTGCAGCGGCGTGCGCGAGGCCTGAAAAGTCCCTGGATCATTTCGCCCTCCTTACGAGATCCCCGGTCCAAAGTCGGGGTACGATGCAATCCTATCCAAGTACCGTCGCGGTTCCATACCTCTTCGGTTGTGAAGAAAAATCAGCAAGTTCCGGGGCGATAGTCCGAAAGGGGTAGGTGGGTTTACGTCTTATGACCGTTTGCCTGCGGGCCATCGATACCGTCACTCTGACCCTCGCTGATCAGTTCTCTTTGTACGCAAACGGAAAGAGGTCTGGTCCTTCGGTAATCGCGACGCAGAGAGGTATCTCCATGGATGGGAATTCCGCCGGGACGCAGGCTCGGAGGCACGAATCCTTCTCGGATGCGATGCTGTCCGAGGGTTCAGAGCAGGCGGATCCGGTGCCGCTGGCTCCGATCGTGGCAGGCGCCCACTCGCGCTGGGATTGCTGGGATCTGCTGGCGCAGCCCGATCACGTGCTGGCGCGGCCGTTCGACATCATCATCGCCACTGCCGCGATCATCGCGTTCCTGCCGCTGTTCATCATCGTCGCCATCGCGATCTGGGTCGACCAGCCGGGGCCGGTGATCTTTGCCCAGCGCCGGGTAGGCCGCAACGGTCGCGGATTTCCGTGTTTCAAGTTCCGTTCTATGCAGATCGACGCCGAGAGCAGTCTCGAAGGCATCCTCAGCGAGAACCCGCATCTGCTCGCGCAGTGGGAGCGCGATCGCAAGCTGCCCAACGACCCGCGCGTCACCCGCGTCGGCCGGATCATCCGCGTCACCAGCCTCGACGAACTGCCGCAGCTGTTCAACGTCCTGCGCGGGGAGATGAGCATCGTCGGACCCCGCCCGATCGTGGTGGACGAGATGCCGCGTTACGGGCGCTACATCCATCACTACCTTGCCGTGCGGCCGGGTCTGACCGGGTTGTGGCAGGTCTCCGGGCGCAGCAGCGTGACCTATCGCCGCCGTATCGCCGCCGACATTCGCTATACCCGGGCGCGCACGCTTGCCTACGATGCGCGGATACTGGCGGCCACCATTCCCGCCGTCGCTTCCGGGCGAGGGTCCTGCTGATGCGGTTGGCATTTGCGCCAACCGGTCTGGGGCGAAAACGCTTCCAGCGCGCCGCGGCGCTCTGGCTCACCGGATCGTTCGTGCCCGCGTTCCTGTCGGGCACCGCACGGGCGCAGGACTATCCGGTCGAAGTGCCCGAATCGGTGGTCGAGCAGACCGATGCCGAGGGCATCCGCATCGGCACGATGAAGGTGCTGCCCCGGGTCAACTTCGACCTGCGCTACGACACCAACATCTATAACCAGCGCAGCAAGATAGACGACGGTGTCGCCGTGGTACGCCCCAGCGTCAGTCTGCAGAGCGACTTTTCCCGCCACGCGCTGCGTTTCGATGCCGCCGCCGAGGGCCGCCGCTACCTCGACACCAGCGCCGAGAACAGCAACCAGTGGTCGCTTTCGGCGGACGGGCGACTGGACTTCGCGGACCGCTTCGTGCTCGACGGCGACTTCGGCGTCGCGCGCAGGATCGAGCGGCGCGGCACGTTCGGCGACCAGTTCTTCACCGACCGCCCGGTATCCTACAACGAATACGGCGGCGGCCTGCGCCTGTCGAGCGGCGGCGGCATCATCGAGTGGCAGATCGGCGTCAGTTCACGCAAGCTGGACTATAACGATGCGCGCCAGAACGGGCTCCCAGTCGACCAGTCCTTCCGCGACGTCAGGCGCGATGCCGTGACCTTCCGGGGCGATTATCGCCGCTCCGACACCTTCGGTCTGTTCGTCAGGGCGACCGGTAACCGGCTGGCCTACGACATCGGCACCGGCCGCAATTCCAAGGGCTTCTCCGTGGTCGGCGGCGTCAGCTACCGGATAACGGACCTGGTGACGGCGGAAGCGGCGCTGGGCTACGTCAAGCAGGACACCCGCGATCCGGCCCGCCCGGACATCGGCGCGATGGACTACCACGTCAGCGTCAAGTGGACTCCCACCGCGCGCACCCGCTTCGAACTGAAGGGCGAGCGCACGGTGGAGCGCAGCCCGCTGATGCTGGGCTCCGCCGTCCTGCAGTCCACGCTGGTCGGCAATGCCTCGATCGCGCTGGGCAGCCGGACGCTGGTGGGGATCGAGGCCGGGTTCCTGCGCAACGAATACGAAGGCTTCGACCGCCGCGAGATCGCGCGTCTTCGGCGAAGCTACCGTGACCCGCACGATCTCCACCCGCATCGCCGCCTTCGTCGGCGTGAGTGCGCGGCGGCAGCGCGGGTCAGGCATCAATCCAAGGGAATACGACGGGGCAGCCGTTCGAGTGGGAGCCCGGATCGCGATCTGAGGCGCCACCATCTCCAGCGGCCGGAAGGGCAGGAGCAGACAATGAACAGTGCACACCAGATTATCAGTGCCGGGTCCGATCCGCGCGATCTTGCGCTGGCGCCCGGGCAATCGCTCATGCTGCCGTCGGCGCGCGTCGACCTTGGCGGGTCGATGGCGTTCTTCCGGCGCCGATCGGGGCTGATCGCGCTGGTCACCGGAGCGGCGCTGGCGATCGGCGCGGCGGTGACCTTCTCGATGCCGATCACGTACACGGCCGAGGCGGTCGTCAGCCTGCTGGCGCCGACCGACACGCCTGAGGCCGCGGCAAGCGCCGGGCGACAGGCCGGGCCTTCGCCGAACAGCTCTTACGTCGATACGCAAGTGGAGACGCTGAAATCGCGCGACCTTGCGCAGCGTGTCGCTTCCGCACTCGGCGTCCTCGACGGCAAGAGCGCGGCCCAGCAGGCCGAGATCGTCACCACCTACCAGAACAACGTCTCGGCCGTGCGCAGCGGCGAGAGCTACGCGCTCAAGGTCGCGTTCAAGGCGCCGAACGGGCAGGACGCGGCGAAAGTCGCCAACATGTACGCGCAGCAGTTCACCCAGATCGAGGTCAAGGCCGCGCACGAGAGCAACACCGAAACCGCCAAGCTGGTCGCGCCCCGGCTCGAGCAACTGCGCCAGCAGGCCCACGCGGATACCGAGCGGCTGCAGCGCTACCGCATCGCCAACGGCCTCTTGAGCACTTCGGGGGCCTCGCTGACCGAGCAGGAGATTTCCAGCTACAACCAGGAAGTCACCAAGGCCCGCGCCGAGGCGGCCGAGAGCCAGGCGCGGCTCGCGACCGCGCAGGCGCAGCTGCGCTCTGGATCGGCGGGCGACGACGTGGGCGAGGCGCTCGGCTCGGGCGTGATCGGCTCGCTGCGTGCGCGGGAATCGCAGATCGGCGGCGAGGTCGCCAACATGCAGGCGCGCTACGGCCCCAATCATCCCCAGCTCGTGCGCAGCCGGAGCGAACTCGCCGAAGTGCGCAGCGACATCAGGAACGAGATTACCCGCATCATGTCCAACCTGCAGGCGCAGCGCGATGTGGCGGACCAGCGCCTCGCCTCGCTCAGCTCCAGCCTCGGTGCGGCGCGCGGGAACCTTGCGCGCAACAACGCGGCGATGGTCGGCCTCGATGAACTGGAGCGCACCGCGCAGTCCTCGCAGGCGATGTACGAGACGTACCTCAACAGCTACCGCCAGCTGATCGCGCAGGACGGCACCCAGCGGCCGAACGCCCGCGTGCTGTCGCTGGCCGAGGTGCCGCTGCTGCCAAGCTCGCCCAACATTCCCATGAACATGCTGCTGGCGCTGGTGATCGGCCTCGGCGCCGGGCTTGCCGCCGCTTACGTCGCCGAGGCGCTGTTCCGCGGCGTGACGACGTCGGACGAAGTCGAGCAGGGGCTGGGCAGCCGCTACCTCGGCGCGATCCCGCTGCTCGCCTCGGTCAGCCGCAAGTCGCGGCGCGAGGTGCCAGCGATCACGCAGGAACCGCGCTCCGCCTTCGCCGAATCGTTCCGCTCGCTGCGCACCTCGATCGAGCAGGCGGTCTATGGCCCGGCGCAGATCATAGCGGTGACCTCGGCGCTGCCCAAGGAGGGCAAGACGACGGTGGCCTCCTGCCTCGCGCAGACGCTGGCGGTGAGCGGACGCGGCGCGATCCTCGTCGACTGCGATTTGCGCGGGCGCGGTGTCAGCAAGCTGCTGCGCCTCTCGCCCGAGCACCCGGGCCTGATCGAAGTGCTCGAAGGCAAGGTTTCGCTCGCCGATGCGCTGGTGACCGAGGAATCGGGGCTTTGTGTCCTGCCGGTAAAGCCTTCCGACCTTGCCCATGACACGCTGCTGACGGGCGAGACTTTCACCCGGTTGCTGCAGGAATTGCGCGCCTGCTTCGATTATGTCGTGCTCGACCTGCCGCCGGTGCTGCCGATCGCGGCGGGCCGCACCCTGGCCGGAATGGCCGACGCGACGGTGCTTGTGGTGCGCTGGCGCAAGACGATGAAGGGGGCGGCGCGCTCGGCCCTGGGCATGCTGCCGCGTGAGAGCGTCAACGTCGTGGGCGTGACGATCAACCGGATGGACATGCGCCGCAAGCGCCTCTTCGGCTACTCCGACCCGGCCTACTTCTACCGTGAATACAAGGCCTATTACGCATGACACTGAACCTGGCCGAACCCCCGGTGGCGGGACGGCACACCCGGTTCAGCGAACCGCGCGTCGCCATCGTCCATTACTGGCTGGTGTCGATGCGCGGCGGGGAGCGGGTGCTGGAGCGGCTGCTCGGCCTGTTCCCGGGCGCGGACGTCTTCACCCACGTCTACGATGAAAGCCGGATGTCGGAGAGCATCCGCAAGGCCAATGTGACGACGACCTGGATCAACGGCTTGCCGTTCTCGCGCCGGTTGTACCAGTATTACCTGCCGCTGATGCCGATGGCATTGGAGCATCTCGACCTGACCGGCTACGACCTCGTCATCAGCAGCGAGAGCGGGCCGGCCAAGGGGTGATCACCAGCCCCCATGCGCAGCACTTGTGCTACTGCCACTCGCCGATGCGGTATTTGTGGGATCACTACCACCTCTACCGCAAGGACGCCAATCCGATCGCCCGCGCGGCGATGCCGCTGATCTACCACCGGATGCGGCAATGGGACATGTCGTCCAGCGCAAGGGTGGACACGATCGTCGCCAACAGCAGCTTCATCCGCGAGCGCGTGCGCAAGTTCTGGCGGCGCGAGTCCGAGGTCATCCACCCGCCGGTCGATACGCGCATCTTCACCCCCAGCCTCGACGTCGATGATCACTACCTGTGGGTCGGCCAGATGGTGCCCTACAAGCGCCCCGACCTTGCGGTGGAGGCGTTCAACCGCACCGGACTGCCGCTGCTCATGGTGGGTGACGGCGGGATGCTCGCCAGGCTCAAGCGCGTCGCCGGGCCGAACATCCGCTTCGTCTCGCGGCTGGGTTTCAACGAGTTGCGGCAGGCTTATGCGCGGGCGCGGGGCCTGGTGTTCACGGCGGAGGAGGACTTCGGCATCGTCCCGGTGGAGGCCATGGCCTCGGGCCGCCCGGTGCTGGCCTACGGGCGCGGCGGCGTGCTCGACAGCGTGGTGCCGGGCGAAACCGGCCTGTTTTTCGAACGACAGACGGCGGACTCGCTGGTCGACGGGATCGAGCGGTTCGAGCGCTGGCTCCCCGAATTCGACCCAAGCGTCGCGGTCGCGCAGTCCAACCGCTTCGCGCCCGAGCATTTCGATCGCAAGATCCTTACGGCGGTGGGGCAACTGTCATGAGCTTCACTTTCGTCGGTCTGGTGCAACTTGTGATCGGCTTCGTGCTGCTGTTCCGCTCGATGCCCGCGATGCTGCTGTTCCTGATGGCTTCGGGCCTGTTCGGCGGGGCGGCGGCGGTGACGGTGCCGGCGCTGGGCAACAGCTCGATCCCGCCGATCCAGTTCGCGCTTGTCTTCGTTTACTTGCGCGTGCTGATGCCGAGCGGCGGCTATTTCGAACTCTGGCGCGACGGGGTGAAGGACAACTTCCCGCTCGTGCTCTTCACGCTCTACGGCATGGTCGCCGCGCTGGTCGCACCGCGCATCTTCGCCGGGCAGATCGACGTCGCGCCGATGCGCTTCGACGATGCGCGTAGCCTGTTCGATACGGTGCCGTTGAAGCCGACTTCGCAGAACATCACAGCCTGTGTGTACCTCTTGGGTGCCCTTATGGTCACGTTGAGTGCCTATGTGGCGGTGCGTACGGCGGGCGGGATCGAGGCTCTGGTCAAGGGCGGCGTCGTCATCGGCTGGGTCCACGCGCTGACCGGCCTGATCGCCTCGCAGACCAAGGGCACCTGGGTGCAGGACGTATTCGCGCTGTTCCGCAACGGCACTTACGCGCAGCTTGATCAGTCTTATCAAGGGTTTAACCGGGTAGACGGGCTTTTCCCAGAAGCCTCCGGCTGGGCCGCCTTCGCGCTCGGCTGGTTCGTGTTCAACGCCGAGTGCTGGTATCGCTCGGTCTGGGCACGCCACACCGGCACGGCCGCGCTCCTGCTGGGCGGAGTCCTGTTCCTCAGCACCTCCAGCACCGCCTACGTCGGCCTCGCCTGCTACGCCGCGTTTTTCGCCGCGCGCGCTGCGCTGTTCCCTGCGGCAGCGCAGCCGCAGCGGCTTCGTCAGGCGGGCTTCGCGCTCGTCGCGCTGGCGTTCATGGTGGCGGTGGCAATCGCGGTAGTGCCTGGAATGGCAGCGAAAATCGGCCAGATGGTCGTGCATATGACGGTGGACAAGGGCACCAGCGTGTCCGGCCAGCAGCGCCTGTTCTGGGCGATGCAGGGGGTGACCGCCTTCATCGCCTCGGGCGGGCTCGGCATCGGGCCGGGCAGCTTCCGCTCGTCCAGCCTGTTCATGGCGATCCTTGGCACGATGGGCGTCATCGGCATCGGCACTTTCGCGTGGTATCTCATCAGCGTGGTACGACCGATCGGCGCCACCGTGGCCGCAAGCGGGCACGAGGCGATGATCGCGGTGATGCGCGCCTGCGCGGTCACGGCGCCAATCATCCTGATCCCGGCGGCGGTGTCCTCCCCAACAGCCACCCGGGCACCAGCTTCGCGATCTTCGCAGGCGCCGCGCTCGGCCTCAGGCGGATGATCCCGCACGTGGTGAGGATGCCCGACCTGGCGATGCTGGTCAGCCGCCGCCTGTCCGGCTCTCCGCCGCAAGCCGTTGTAACTGCCGGGTCTTCCAGAGGGAGCGCCTGATGCATTTCCGATCGATCAACGACCTCTACCGCGATGTCTGGCGTGGCCTTTCCCGGCTGCCGCAGGACATCGACCTGGTGGTTGGCGTGCCCCGCAGCGGGATGCTGCCCGCCTCGATGGTCGCTCTCGCGCGCAACCTGCCGCTGGCGGACATCGATGGTTTTGCGCAAGGGCGGCTGCTCTCCTCCGGACACACCCGGCGCGAGGAAGGGGCCGCTTCCCGGTTCGCCCATGTCCTCGTTATCGATGACAGCTGCCGCACCGGCGCCTCCATGCAGGAGGCGCGTGCGAAGCTGGCGCACCTCGACTGCCGCATCACCTTCGCGGCGGTCTACGGCGTGCCGGGCAAGTCCGGCGGCGCCGACTTCGTGTTCGAGACTGTCCCGGAACCACGCGTTTTCGAGTGGAACGTACTCCATCATCCGATCGTCTCGCGCTCCTGCTTCGACATTGACGGCGTGCTCTGCGTCGACCCGACCGAGCGCGAGAACGACGACGGCGCCCGCTACCTGAACTTCCTTGCCAGCGCCGTGCCGCTCCACCGCCCGCGCCGAGAGATCGCGATGCTGGTGACCAGCCGGCTGGAGAAGTACCGTGCGCCGACCGAGGACTGGCTGGACCGTCACGGCGTCCGTTACGGCCAGCTCCGGATGCTCGACCTCCCCGACGCCGCCGCGCGGCGGCGCCTGCGGGCACACGGCAGTTTCAAGGCGGAGGTTTACCGCGAAGCCGCCTGCGACCTGTTCGTGGAGAGCGAACTGCCGCAGGCCCGCGACATTGCGCGGCTGTCCGGCAAACCCGTGCTCAGCCTTCAGGACCCGCAGATGCTGATGCCGGGGATGATGAACCCGCAGGCGATCCGCCATACGCTGGCTCCGCACCGGTTCCGCGCGCGTGTCGGCCGGATGGTCTCGCGCGTGCTGCGAGCAGGGTAGCGGTGAAGCACCAGCCGGTGATCGATGCAGGGAGCGACGGGGCTGCGACGCCCCGCCATTCGCATCGGCGGCAGGTCTTCGTACCGGGTGATCTGCACAATCTCGGCGACCTCAAGCTGGTGCTGCAGAACCTTGCGGTCTCGCGAGGGGAGGGCGGAGCGGTGCGGTACTGGGCGCGGCTCCCCGCAGCGATCGTCAGGCAGGTCGAGGAGGCAGGCGGCGAACTCACGCCGGGCAAGCGCCTGCTTGACTTCGCGGGCCGGGCCTTCGGGACCGATCTCGTGATTGGCGGCGGCCAGATCGTGCGGGACAACGTGTCGATCGCGTCGATGTTCGGCCTTGCACTGGCCGCCGTAAGCGCACGCGCGGGCGGCGGGCGCGTGGTCACGCGGGGGCTTGGGGTGAGTGTGATCCGTTCACGCTCCCGGCGTTTTCTCTGGCGCATGGTGCTGCGACGCTGTGCCGTGGTGAACGTGCGCGATGCGGCTTCCGCGCGTAATCTGGCCGATCTGCTGCCGGGCAAGGCGGTGGCGGTCCTCGCCGACATGGTGTTCCTGCCGATCGGCGCCTATGTCGAAGCCGAACGCGGGCCGGTCGCGCGTTGGATCGTGGTGGCGCCTTGCGACGACGGCAGCGAGCGCCGCTCGCTTGACGGCGCCGCGCTCGATGCGGTGCTCGATGCAGCGCAGGCGGCATTGCCCGACGCGCGGGTCGCCATTGCCTGCCACGACCCGCGCAGATCGATGGACAAGGTGTCCGCTGCCCGTCTCGCAGGCCGCTGGCAGGGGCGTGAGCCCCATGTCTTCGACAGTTTCGAACTGGAAACCCTGACGCAGCTCTATCGCGACGCCGCCCTGGTGGTGACGAACCGGCTGCATTCGCTGATCTTCGCGATCCTCGCCGATGCGCCCGCGCTGGCGATCGAGGACGGCACGGCCAAGGTCCGTGTCGTGGCCGACGACTTCGCGATCCCCCTGATCGGCCGTGAGGAGGCGGGCAAGGCCGGAGCCAAAGTCGCGGCGGCGCTGGCGTTCGATGTCGCGGCCCGGGCGCAAGTCCGGCAGGAACTCGGGCGCAGGGCGGCGCTCAACCTCGATTGATACCCGAAAGGGCTAATCCCGCTGCGCCGCCGCTCGCCCGCCGTGGCACTTTCCGTCCAGGCGGGGAGACGGCATCACGGCACCGTGCAGTATCCCGCTGCCTCGACATCGGCGCGGCCGTCAGGCCCTGCACGATTCCCGGTGGTCCGGGTGATGCGCGCGATGACGGCGATCGTCGCAGCTGTCGGCCTGTGCTCCTATGCACTGCCTGCCGCCGTGCGCGCGCCGGTCTCCGTGGCGGCCCGATCCGGGCCGATGATGCTCCGCAATCCGGTCGTGAAGCCACCATTCGGTTCCGCCGCACCGGCGGCCGATACCGCCGGCTCACCCGAAAAGGCGCACTTGCTCAACGATGCGCGGCGTTTCGATGCGCCTCCGGGCCTCGCGAAGCCCTTCGCCTTCGCGGGCGGGAACGAGGACCACGTGCGAGCAGTCACGTGCCTTGCTGCGGCGGGCTGGTACGAGGCGGGCGACGATGCTGCGGGGGAGCGTGCGGTGATGCAGGTGGTGCTCAACCGCGTGCGCCACGGGGTCTACCCGGCGAGCGTTTGCGGCGTGGTGTTCCAGGGTTCCGAACTATCGACCGGCTGCCAGTTCACTTTCACCTGCGACGGCGCGATGACGCGGCGGCCAGCGCCCGAAGCCTGGCGGCGTGCGCGGGTTCTCGCAGCGGCGGCGCTGTCCGGAGCGGTGGACCCGGCGGTGGGCGATGCCACGCATTACCATGCGGACTACGTCTATCCCTACTGGGCGCCGAGCCTCACGAAAGTCGCGCAGGTCGGCGCGCATGTGTTCTACCGGTTCGCCGGTGGACATCTGATCCGCCCGAATGCGCCGGAGCCCGTGATCGAGCGGCTCGGGACACTCATGAGATCGGAGCAGGCAGAAGTCGAAACCACCGCAGCGTCCTTGCCTGCCGTCACGGAGCCCGCATTCGCCGCCGCACATCCGTCCGTCATGGCAGGGAACCCCGGCGGTGTTCAGGGTGACGCGATACTTCTCTCCATCGATCCGGCGATGCCTCCGGGACGGTGGGCGATGGATGCGCTTTCTCGCTGTGCGGGCAAGGCCAGTTGCCGTGTCGTCGCCTGGTCCTCTCCCGCAATGCTGGAGGCCAACCGCCTGCGGTCGCCGTCCCAGCGCGACCTTCCGGTCTTCGTCTTCATCCGCGACCCGGCGAGCCACCGCGACCTGGCGCTGTGGGATTGCTCCGCCGTGACCCGTCCGGATATGCGGCAATGCCTGCCGCCCGACCGCGTCGCCGTCCAGAGACTGCTCCATACTCCGCTTTAAGGTTAAGAAACCGTCAGATTTCCTGCTCCCGTGCGGACCGGCGCAAGCCCGGGGCCGCGCGTCCCGTTGCGCCTTCCGGAGGGTATGATCGCCCGATATGCGGCCGATCCGGATTCGCCCTCTGGAGCAACGACAATAATGTCCGAATACGGTTTCCCTCTCTCTCGACGTCACCTGATCGGCGCGCTTGCGACCGCTCCCCTCCTTCCTTCCATCGCACGGGGCGCTACCCCTTCCATCAGCCGGCTGATGGTGCAGGGGCGTCCGCAAGACACCCAATCGCCTTACAAGCTGGCTAACATATTGCCTGCGCTCGACAAGCTGGGCGGCGTGCGCAAGATGCGCTGCCGCGAGCCTTACAGCGGAACCGCAGGCTGGGCGACTTACGTGGGCCTCGCAAGGGCGGGCGTGCGGTTCTGCTTCACGCTTTCGGTGCGGGACATCCGCAAGAGCATCGCCGACATGAAGGCGTTCGTGGCGACCGTTCCCAATTCGATCTTCGCCATCGAGTTTCCCAACGAGCCGGATCTCAATCCGGTCACCTACAATGGCGTGACCGACAAGCGCATGGGCTTCCGCACCGGCAATGCACCGGCGCTGATGGCGTTCATCAAGGACTTCCACGCCGCCATCAAGGTGGACCCGGTGCTGCGCTCGATCCCGCTGGTCGCCAGCAACGACTTCATGCAGGCGCAGCAGGCGCCGTACACCGACTTGGCCAATTCCCACATCTACCCGACGCCGCCGTCCGACGTCGCCGGGCGCGTGGCGGGGTTCAAGCAGAAGGTGGTCGAGAGCAAGACTACCCAGGGCATCATCACCGAGTGGGGCCGCACGACCGGGGGAAGCGCCAGCAACAATACCTCGCCGCCGGTCACGATCGCCCAGCAGGCGACGTTGCTGGCGTCCGACGTCAAGACCGCGATGGCGCAGTCCTACGTCCACACGATCAGCATCTACGAGCTGTTCTGCTGGAAGGGCACGAGCGAGATCACCAATTTCGGCCTGTTCAACAACGACCTGACTCCGCGCCCGGCGGTGGCGGCGATCCGTTCCGCGGTAGGCGCGTGAGGATCAGGCCCCGGTTATCGCCGGGGCCGTCCGTCCTTTCCTGAAGCGGGCGAAGGCGGTGCGTGCGAGGCCTAGCAGTTCGGCCTCCGCGCCCGCACTTCGTCCGCTGCCGATCCATAGCAGGTGAAGCGTGCCGAGGTAGGTCAGCGCGCCCAAGGGTGCGAGCACGGCGATGCGTGCGATGGGCACGGCGCCGACCTGCAGCAGTTCGTGGTCGGCGGCGAGTACCGCAGCGGCCATGACGCCCACGGCCGCGACCGTGCGGCGATGCGCCTTCATCTGGTCGAGGACCGACAGTCCCGTCAGCTTCGTGACGAGCGCGGAGGTGATGAACAGGCCCAGTACCGAACTCAGCAGTCGTCCCCAGACCAGCCCCATCAGGCCCCAGCCCATCAGCCCGACCGTCACGCAGGGCACGCGCAGTGCCAGTCCCCAGACGTCGCGCACGAACAGCGTGCGGGTGGCCCCTTCGGCCATGGCCAGCGGGCGCGATCCGGTCACCAGCGTCTGCAGCGCGTAGCTGAAGCCGATCACCTGGATCAGCGGCACCGTTATCAGCCATTTCTGCCCGAGCGCCACGCGCACCATCGGGTCGGCGAGCAACATGAAGCCGACCGCGATCGGCAAGGCGACGATGCCGATCGCGCCTTGCGCGGTCTGATAGGCGGAGCGCAGCCGGGCGCGGTCGCCCTGCATGCGGGCGAAGCTGGGGAACAGGGTCTGGACCAGCGGCGTCGTCGCCTCGCGGCTCGGGATGGCGGAGACGTTGTCGGCCATCGAATAGGCGCCCAGCTGCGCGGTCGGCAGGAACAGGCCGATCACCAGCTGGTCGAAGCGCCAGTTCACCACGTTCATCACCTGGCCGAGGAACAGCCAGCTGGAGAAGCCCAGCAGGTCGCGCGAACGCGACAGGGTGAAGCGCGGGCGGTAAGGCACGACGAGGTAGCTCAGCACCGTGCCCAGCGCGCCGCCGATCGCCGACCCCACCACGATAGCCCAGTAGTTGCGCAGCCACAGTGCCAGCCCCACGGAGATCGCCAGCGCCGACAGCTTCTGCACGATCTGCAGCATGATCATCGGCCGGAAATTCATCGCCCGCATCCGCAGCGAAACGAGCGGATTGGTGAGCCCCGCCAGTGCGCCGGTGATGCCCGACAGCACGAAGAGCGGCGCCAGCCTGTCGTCGCCGTAGAGCCGGGCCAGCGGTTCGGACGCCAGCGCGAAGCCGCCAGCGATGAGGGCCGCGCGCAGCAACGACATGGTCCAGGCGCTGTCGATGTGCGCGGGCGTCACCTCGTCGCGCTGGATGAGGGCCGATCCGACCGAAAGCTCGGTCAGCGCGACCAGTACGCCCAGCACCGTCGTGCAGATGGCGACGAGGCCGAAGTCCTGCGGCGTGAGCAGCCGCGCCAGCACGACCAGCGCGCCTAGGTTGGCGAGGTTAGTGGCTATCCGCGTTGCCCCCAGGGCTGCGGCGCCGCGCGCTACACCGACTTTGCTCATGCGGCGCTGGCCGGGCGTGGTTGGCGCAGGTCGTCCCAGATGCCGCGTGTGGTGCGCCAGCCGACCGCCAGTGCCCGCTTGCTCGGGGCTTGAAGAAAGGAGCGCAGGATCAGCCACAGCGCCGCGCCGTTGCTGCCGAAGCGGCGCTTGATCTCGGCTTCCACCAGCTTGTGCTGCGACCGGATGCGCGCCCGTTCGCCCGCACGCTCGACGTCGGCGAGGAGGTTGGCGAAGATGGCGCGGTGGCCGGAGAGCACCTTGTTCATGTTGGTCGTGATCCGCTCGTGCGGGCCACAGTTGAACCGCACCAGCGGCAGGCGCGCAACCCCCATGGGTCCGATACGGCGCAAACGGAACCACAAGTCCCAGTCCTGGCAGCTTGGCAGCTCCGGATTGAACCCGGTTGCCTCCTGCAGCGCCGATCGCCGGATCACCGCGCCCGACGTGCTGCCGAGGCCATTGGCGCAGCGCAAGTCGAGCAGCGAGGGATTGTCGCGCGGCCGGTGGATCTTCTCCACCTTGATGCCGACGAGGCGAAATCCGCAGAACAGGCCGACCAGATCGGGCCTTTCTTCCAGCAGTGCGAACTGGCGCTCCAGCTTTTCCGGCTCCCAGGCATCGTCGGAATCGAGGAAGGCGACCCATTCCGAGCGTGCCCGCGCGATCCCGGCATTGCGCGCGACATTGGCGCCGCCGTGCTGCATCTCGACCAGTTCGATAGCCGGATCGTCCTGCGCCAGCGTGCGGACCCATTCGATCGTGCCGTCGGTAGAGCCGTCGTCGACGATGAAGATCCGCGCGACCGGCAGGGTCTGCGCCTTTATGCTGGCGATGGCTCCGGGCAGCAGGTCGCGGCGGTTGTAGGTCGGGATCACCACGTCGATGGTCGGGCCTGCGTGCTTCATCGCGGCTGTCCTCCTGAAACCTGTTTGATGACGTCCATCAGGCCCGATCCCGCCGCCTTCCAGGTGAAGCGCGCGGCGCGGCGGCGACCCTGTGCGATCTTGAAGGCGCGCAGGGCGGGATCGCTGCGCAGGCGCACGATGGCCTCGGCCCACTCGTCCGGGCGGTCGGTGCCGGCGTAGATCGCGGCGTCTCCGCAAGCCTCGGGGATCGCGCCGGCCGGGCTGGCGACGACGGGGCAGTCGCACAGCATCGCTTCGAGCGGGGAGTCCGAAGCCTTCGGTGCGCGAGGGAAACAGGATCGCCACCGCGCCGCCGAGAAGACTCTTGAGTTCGCCGTCATCAGGCCGTCCGGCAAAGATCGTGCCCTCGGGCGGACGGAGGCCCGATGCGGCGAGCGCCTCGCGCTGCGGGCCGACGACCACCAGCCGGGTCGGGGCGGCGGCGCCGGAGGAGAAGGCGTCGAAGACGACCGCGTTGTTCTTGTAAGCCTTGGGGCTGCCGAACAGGACGGCGTAGCTCCCCGGTATCAGGCCAAGGCGTTCGCGCAGGCCGTTGTCCTCGGCCGCGTCGAGGATGTGGTCGGCCCCGTTGGCGATGACGCGCGTGCGCCCCTGATCGGCGATGGCATGCTGGTGCAGCAGGCGGCGGGAGAATTCCGAGACGGTCAGCGTCGCCTTGCTCGATCGCCCCAGCAGCGGCGTCAACCAGCGATAGCCGATCCGCTGGCGGGCCGGATAGCCGCAGTCGGAGAACAGGAACTGCACGTCATGGATCATCGTGATCTTGTTGCGGTGGGCGATCGGCGCGAGGTTGGCGAGGTTCACCAGCACCCCGTCGCGGCTCGCCAGCGGCAGGATGACCTGTTCCCAGAACTGGTCGGTTCGCGCGTAGTCGCGCCGCTCTATGGCTTGTAGTGGCGGCACCCAGTCGGCTTTTGTCGCCGTCATCAGATAGGCGCGGGGCCGGTGTTCAAAGGGGATCAGCGCCAGCATGCGGTCACACTCGCGGATCAGCCGGTCGGCGACGCGGTGGACGCCGTTCAGCCCGCCGGAATAGAATTTGCCGTTGAAGTAGATGGGGCGCGGCATGGTCACATCGTCTCGACGCGGCGTGGATCGATGCGGCCGGTCATGAGGTCGCGAAGCGCGATGAGGTTGCCAAGCAGACGCCCCCGCCGGTCGATGTGCGGTTCGGGATAGAAGCTGCGCAGCGCGTTCGAGGCGAGGTTCTGCACCAGCAGCCGCTGGCCGAGGTTGGGCTGCATCGTACCCTTGCGCCACAAGTGGACGAGGTTCGCGACTTGCGAATAGCCCAGCCGCTTGCCCGGCGACCGGGCGCTGCGGGTGCCGAGGTGGATGCCGGTCAGCCGATCGCCCGACACCAGCCTCCCGCGCTTGCCAAGCTGGTGGGTGAAGTCGATGTCCTCCTGCCAGCCGTAGAGCGGCAGTGCCTCGTCGAACCACAGCCCGTCGATGGCCGAGGCGCGCACGGCCATGTTGCAGCCGTAGAGGGCCTGTCGCGGCCTGAGCGGAGTGAAGGCGGGCAGGGTGTGGCCGTCCAGCCTCAGCGCGGCGGCGTCGAAGGGGATTTCCTCGCCGTGGATGCCGTCGGCTAGCAGGTCCCCGGTGGCGCCGACGATGCTCTGGTCGGTGAAAGTCTCCTCTATCACCGCGAGGTAGTCGTTATGGACGACGAAGTCGTCGTCGAGGAACACCACCACGTCGGTTTCGGTGGAGAGTTCGCGCAACGCCGCGTTGCGCTGGCGGCAGAGGCCTTTGTCTCCGAACATGACGCGGGCGGGCATGCGTGCGCGTTCGACGCCCGCGACGTCGGCCGGGCCGGTGGCCGAAACGAGGATGCCGTCGGGCAGGCGCGTCTGCTCGGCGATGCGGTCCACCGTGCGCGCGAGCAGAGCAGCGCGGCCGACGGTGGCGAAGACGACGTGGATGCGCATAAGGCTAGACTCTCCCCGCCGCGCGGCGATTGCGGAATGGCAGGACGATGGCGGTCGGCGGCACCTCGGGCGCATTGCCGGCGCTGTGCCGGACCGCCGCGAGGAGCCCGGCCCGGCCGCCGTCGAGGTAGGCGGCATAACCATCGAGCAGCGCGTCGATCCAGGCTTCGGGAGGCAGGGCAAGGGCGCGGGTGTGACGATGGGCGTTCTCGCTCATTTCCCGGGCGCGCGCATCGTCTGCGAAGATCGCGGAAAGCGCGGCGGCGAAAGCGGCCACGTCGCGTGGGTCGACGGACAGGCCCGCCCCTGCGGCGACGATGTCCGGCGCGATAAGCGCATCGCGTGAGGTCACGACCGGAAGCCCGCTCCACAGCGCTTCGACTGCGGCGAGGCCGAACGGCTCGATGTGGCGGCTGGGCATGACGGCGACGCGGGCATGCCGCGCGAACTGGCCGACTTCGGAAGGCTTGCGGCGGCCGATCCAGGCCATCTCCGGGTAGTGTTGCCGCAAGTCGGAGAGCATCTCGCCGTCGCCGATGGCGGTCAGGCGCACTCCGGCCCGGCGACAGGCTTCGGCGGCGAGGTCGATGCCCTTGGTCGCCTCCATGCGGCCGACGAATAGGACACCCCGGTTTTCTTCGGCGGGTATGCGCTCAAGGGTCCAGGGGATGACGGGATTGGGCAGGACCGCCATATCGCCGTCGCTCAGCCCGGAGCGGGCGAGGTACGGGGCCATGCCGCCGTGAATCAGCAGCAGCGGCGGGGGCGTTGCTCCCAGCACGCGATTCTGGATGCCCTGACGGGCGCTGCGCCACGCCTTCGATACGATGCCCCGGCGGTCGCAGGCGGACGTGAGGCAGGCCGCGCTCATCGGCGTGGCGCCGCACGGCGCGTCGCGGCCAAAATGAAACATCGCACCGTTGGGGCAGGTGAAGAAGAAGTCGTGCGCGTGAACCAGCATGCGTTCGCGCACCGGGCGTAGCGCCGCAAAAAGCGCGGGCGAAAGAATCTGCGACCACCCGTGGACATGATATACGGTGCGCGGGGTATCGTTCCGGGCGACCCAGTCGGCGACCATCATCGCCGCCGGGCGGTTGTAGAGCCCGTGGACCATTGCCCTGGCGCGGCTGCCTTCCAGCAACCGCCCATGCCCCAGCGCCGCGACTTCGATGCCCTCGGCTTCGAGTTCGCGACTGCCGGTCGATCCGCACAGAAGGGTCACCGACTGCCCGCGCCGCGCGAACTGCACGGCTGCCTCCAGGGCAAGCTGCGAAGCGCCTCCCTTGGCGTTGGACAGGTCGTTGATGATGACGATACGGTCGATCATCCGGCCGACGTCCTTCCGGCTGCGCTCGCGAGTTGGCGCGCGAGGGCGTGGATGGCAGAAGTGGCACCTTGCAGCAGGTCGGTATGGATCTGCTCCTCGATGCCCTGTTCGATAGCGGTCACCGCAAGGTCGGCGACGTGCATCGGGCTCGCCTCGCGCGGATCGACGACGAAGGCGCCGCGGCCGGTCAGCTCGAAGAAGCTGCGCAGCTTGCAGTCCCAGGCGAAGCCGATCGTGGGCACCCGATAGGAATAGGCCACGATGCAGGCATGCAGGCGATGGGCCAGTACGCAGTCGAAACCGGAGAGGGCATGGGCCAGCTCGCGCGGTTCCGCAAAGTCGGGGGCGAAGGAGATGCCCTGCTCGCGCCCGATCCTAGCCTTAAGGCGATCCCGGAACAGGCGGTCCTCGGGGCTGCCGTTGGTGAACAGCACGACCTCTCGCCGCAGCGCCGTCAGCTGGCGCGCGACCGCGCGCATCCATGACTCCAGCTGGCCATCGTCGTGCGCCCCTTCGTGATGGAGGCGCAGCGCGATCGGCGCGGTCACGCAAAGGCCGACGCGCGGCGGACCCGACAGGCGCGGAGTACCGTAGTGCCGGGCGCTGAGCAGGCCCGGATCGGGCGCGATCCTGGCCGTACCAAGACCTTCACGGCCCATCGTCGCCTGCCAGTTCGCAGCGGAGCGCTCGTCCCGTACCGAGACGTAGAGCAGGCGCGCCGCCTGAAGCTGTTCGGCCAGACGCGCGCGCCCGCGGTCGGACCACTCGCCGGAAACCCCCACGCTGGCGATCGCCACCGGCAAGCGGCGCGCGTTGGCAAGCTTGAGGGCTTCGGCGATCTTTATCGGGAAGTTCTGGTCGACATCCTGGAACAACGCGCCGCCGCCGATAACCACGCTGTCGCACGTGGCCAGTTGCTTCGCCCAGCGCGGCGCGAAACGATGGCGCACCAGCAGCAGGAGCAGCGCGGGAACCATCACGGTGCGCAGGCGGGCAGGAAGCCTCTCGATGATCGACAGCGCCGTGGCCCGGCGCCGTCCGTGCGCGGTGCTGAAGCTTGTGCGCCCGGCAAGGTCGATGGAAGCCGGCTCGATGCGCGGACCGGCGCGTCGCAGTTCGCCTTCGAGGCACTCCGCAATGATGCCGTCGCCCAGGTTGGGGCTGTACTTGACGTTGAGGATGGCTACCCGAACAGCGGCGGGCCAGTCATTGACGGGGATATCATCGGCAGGATGGTCGATGGTTGGCTCCGGCTGAACGGACGGCTGATCGTGAGCGTCTTGTGCATTCGTCGGAGGCAGACTCTCGCACGGCGCCTCGCATGGATCGTCGAGCATCAGTCGGTCGGCGGCTTCCATGGACGATCCTGTTTCCGGTTGCGGACAGACTGTATCCCGTGCCGCGTATGACCGCGACGGCACTGCAACAAAACCAAAGGTATGGAATCGCGCCGCTTTGGCGAAGAGGGGCGAATGGGGGCTACCGAAGGGGTAGGCGGTATCGGAAGCGCAGCCGAAAGCTCAGGACAGCGGCCCTCCGTATTCCATCAGGTCGGCAAGAGCGCGCAACTGTCCGGGCAGTTCGGCGGACAGTCCGAAGCATTCGTAGAAGTTCACGGTTGCCCCCAGCATCGCCACGGCCACGGTACTGGCGGGCAGCCCGCGCTCCGCCAGTCGTCCGTAGATCGTCGCCAGCTGGTGGGATACGGGCGCGAAGTCGCGGTAGTCGATGTCTGCGCTGGTACGTGCGATACGATCAAGGCAGTCCCTGACACTGTCGGCCCTCACACTGTCGCGTTCGGCTTCTGAAGCATCGTGCATATCGACCCCTTCGATCCGGTTGGTGAATCCGCAATGTGCCGGGCGCGCCGCAAGCGCCCTTTCCCAAGTATCAGGTCAGCAATTGTCCGAAGCCATTTCTATGAAGGCGTCATCATTTCTGGTCGTCTTGGACTTGCGGCTAACCCTTTGGAGCTAGGTCGTTCAGCCCAGTTGCGCGAAAGGGTTGCTGCAGGGATTGTCGGCGAAAAGGCCGTGGTATTCCAGATGACCCGGATCGGCGGACCCGTCGTGCCCGGTGGCAAGGACGAATTCGGTCAGCAGCTTGCGGTCGAAGGTATCGAAGCGCTTGCCGATGCCAGGCTGCTGCAGGGCCAGGCGCCTGGCGCCGCCGACTGTCTCCAGAAGGCGCAGCGCGCCCGCTTCCATGTGGCCGAGATGGCCGTTGCGGGCGCTGAAATCCTTGACGAAGAGGGCGAAGTCGGTGTCGCTCATGGTGAAGGGACCGGCAAGGCGGTGCAGGATCGCGCGCATGGCGTCCGCACTTTCACTGCCGGCCACGAACCCGGCGAGCCCGCCCGTGATGCCGATTCCGGCAACGCCGATCCCGACCAGCGCGGTGCGGCGGCTGATCCCGCTCATGCCAGCACCTGTCGGGCTGCGCGGATCGACATGGCGGCGACGGTCAGGCTGGGGTTGCTGGCCGAGCAGGTCGGAAACACGCTCGACCCGACGACGACGAGGTTGCGCAGGTCATGATGGACCTGCCCGCCGTCGACCACGGAATCGCGCGGATCGCCGCCCATGCGCAGGCTACCCTGCAAATGGCTTTCGGTCGGCCGCACGGAGCGGCGCTCTATGCGCTCCACCGGGATGCCGGAAAGGATGTCCGGCAACTGCTTGAAGGCCCGCTCGACACCGGCGAGGGCATAAGCGCCGGGTTCGCCGCCGACGACCTTGGCTCGTCCGTCCGGGCCGAGCACGACGGCGTTCCGGTCGTCCGGCAGTTCCTCTGCGACGATGACGATCGGCAATGTCTGTCGCCAGCGCCCGGGCTCGGTCCGGAAACCGAACTTCCAGCGGTTCTCGAAATAGAGCAGCACGGCACCGGAGCTTTTGCGGAACGGGCCGTCGTAGGCGCCGTAGTCGAGCCCGGTGGTGATCGTGCTGCCGTCGAAGTTGTCGATCCCGTCGAGCATGGCTTCAACCTCGATGCCGTAAGCTTCGTGCAGCCCCTTGCCGACCGGTCCCCGGTCGATACCGGAGCGCAGCAGGATGGCGGGTGAATGGATGGCGTTGGCGCCCAGCACGAAAAGGTCGCCATGCACGGTGAATTCGCGCCCTCCGGAGCGGAACTTCACCGATCGTGCGACGCCTGCCGCCGCCTCCAGACGGGTGACCTCGGCGCCAGGGCAGACGCTGACGGAAGCGTGCTGGAACACGTCCATGAGCCCGTTGTTGGCGGTGAACTTCGCATCGACCGGGCATAGCGAGCAGCGATGGTTGGCGCAGCAGGACGGCCGCGTCGCGGTCGCCACGCGGGCGCGGGCGGTGGGCATGACGAAGTGCAGGTCGGGCCGGGCGTGCTTCAGCCGCGCATCCGGGGTCGAGGGGTGGTGCGGCGGCTGGGGGAAGGGGCGCGATCGCGGCAGCACCTGCGCCATCGCCTCGTCTCCCGAGATAGCCATGATGTCTTCCGCCTCGCAGTAGAACGGCTCCAGCTCCGCATAGTCGAACGGCCAGTCGCGGCCGGTTCCGTAAAAGCTGTGCAGGCGGAAGTCGGTCGGGTGGAAGCGCGGTGTCTGCGCGAACCAGCAGTTGGTGCCGCCGCCGAAGCCGATCGTGAAATTCCATGGATGATCGCCTTCGTTGGCGAACGTCGAACCCGGTTCGATTCGGCTTTGCCGGCCGTCTTCCCACTGATCGGCATGGCTGCGGATCTCACCCCATTCGAGCACCAGAATCTTGCCGGCACGTCCATGCCTGAGCGCTTCATGCAGGAAGAAGCCCGATCCGAAGCCCGATCCGATCACAACCGTGTCGAAATGCTGCCCGGCGACGTCCTCGGCACGGACCTGCGTTTCAAGCCTGGTCATGCGGGAATGACGGCATGAGATGGACGAGAAGGCCGGTGATGATGCGGTTCGGACCGAAATGTTTCCACGATAACCGCGTCCTTGTCGAAGTACCTGGGTTTCAGCGAACTGAATTTCTTCGTGTCAGTCTCTTCCCTTCGGGCGGCGGCGCAAATGGACATGATTGATTAATCCAATGGGGTAGCGGGTTTGTCATTTGGATTAATCTGAGGTTTTTCACCGACCGTTTTATTCGGAGCATTTCTTGCCATTTCTCCGCGCGAAATGGGAGTAATCCTTATGGTGCAGTTGGAGCGGTCGTCGGTATGCGCGATTTATCGAAGCTAGACACAAGGTGGCAACATGGGGACATGTCGTGGCGACACAGGCATCGATCGACGCAAATCCGCGCATCGGCTCGTCCCATGACTTGCCGGGGGAGAGGAGCGGCCGGTGCCTCGTCTGTTCATCAACGGCCGTTTCCTCGTCCAGCAGGCGACCGGCGTGCAGCGCGCAGCCCGCGAGGTCACCGTGGCGCTGGACCGGCTGCTCGGGCGCGGGGCCGTCGATGCAGACGTAACGCTGCTGGTGCCGCCGGGGCCATGGGTGCAGCGCCTTTCTCTGGACTACATAAAGGTCGAGACGGTTGGCAGGTTCGGCGGCGTGCTGTGGGAGCAGTTCGATCTGCCCGGCTATGCGCGCAGCGGGACGCTCCTGTGCCTTGGCAACAGTGCGCCCGCGCGGTCGCTGACGGAGCGTGACACCGACGTGGTGGTGATGGTCCATGACGTCTCGTTCCTCGATCATCCCGGGGCCTACAAGCTAACCTACCGGATCGGGCATCGGATGATGCTGCCGCTGCTGATGCGGGCTGCACGTGCGATCGTCACCGTTTCGGAGACGGAGCGCGAGCGCCTGGTGCGGCTGGCTCCGGCCGCCGCGCCGCGCATCAGCGTCGCGCCCAATGGTGGCTGGAGCACCGATATCGCCGCTTCCACCGGCGAGGTCGAGGGACTGCCGCCGCCCGGCTACGGCCTCTATGTGGGCTCGCTGTCGCATCGGAAGAATTTCGCGCGTACGCTTGAAGCGGCGATCCGCCTCGCACGCGAAGACGGGCTGCACTTCGTCTTCGTCGGCGCGACGGGCAGGGTGCTGCGCCAGCCCCGATGCGACGTGCCGGACGACGTTGCCGACCGAATCCACTTCCTCGGACAGGTCAACGATGCGGCCAGTCTCGCACGCATCTACCGCGACGCGCGCTTCCTGCTGTTCCCCTCGCTTTACGAGGCCTGCCCGTTACCGCCGGTCGAAGCGGCCCATTTCGGCTGCCCGGTCGTGGTTTCGAACATACCGTCGATGTGGGAGCGGTGCGGGCGGGGGTTATCTATTGCGACCCACTGTCGGTGGATTCCATGCTGCGCGGCGTGCGCACCGTGCTGGCGGACTCCGCCTGGCGCGACCGCGCCATCGCGGCCGGACAGGCCATGGCCCGGCGACGCTGCTGGCAGGACCAGGCGGCGCTGGTCTGCGTCGCGGCACTTGGTGAGGATTGTCTTGCGAACCGGGCCTCGGGGGTGGGGCCACGGTGGCGGCGGCGGGGCCTTGCGGCTCCGTCGCCGTCTCAGTCTGAACCTAACAGGCTAAGCCTATCAAGCGGGCGCGGGGACTGAGGCGCAGGCCACAGGCGATACCGCGTCGATCATCGCCAGGCGGTGTTGTTCCGCCGCGATCACGGCGACCACCCGCGCGATCTCCGCCGCTGCCAATCCCGATCCCGTCGGCAGGCCGAGCAGCGAGCCGGAAAGTCGGTCGGTGACGGGCAGTTCGTCGCGGGGTACGTCTGCCAGATGGTCGTGCAAGTGCAGGCCACGCCCGTACCAGAACCGCGTCTCGATGCCGGCAATGTCCAAAGCGGACTGCAGGGCTTCCGCCGTCGTGGCATCGGCGCATCGATGGACCACGTAGTTGGATGCGATATGCGGCGCCGTGAGCAGGGTGTCGGCGTTCAGGCCTCCCTGCACGAACGCAGCGCGATAGGCACGCGCTGCGCGGCTTAAATCGGCGCGCTTGACAGCCCACCCATCCAGTTCGGCAAGGGCCACGGCAGCATGATACTCGCTCATCTTGCCGTTCAGGCTGGCGGTCTGGCTGTTGCGTGAACCCATGAAGCCGAAGTTGGTCGCCTGCGATGCCCTGGCGGCAAGAGCCGGATCCGGCCACAGGACGCAGCCGCCTTCGCCGCAGCCGAAAGCCTTCGTGGCGTGGAAGCTGAGGGCGAGGGGAATGCGTGCGTCACAGACCATGGCACCGTCGGCGACTGCCTCGATGGCGGCGGCGGCGTCGATGATCACTTTCACGCCGGTCTCGCGCTGGAAACGCGCCCAGCGCTCGACGTCGATGGGCCGACCATATGCCGTGACGGGGATGACCACGCCGAACCGCTCGATCAGCGGATGGTTCGCCAGCCGGTCCGGGTCCAGCGTCCAGCTTTCTTCGCAGATGTCGGCGAGGTAGGGCTGGTAACCGCACTGGCTGGCTGCCGCCGCGGTCGCCACGAAAGTGTAGGCCGGGCACACCGCATAAGGGCGTCCCGGAGTCGCGGTCCCCGCATGGGCCATGATCGCGGCGATGAGCGCCGCCGTGCCGGAGCTGGTGGTGATGACGCTGCCGTCGATCAGTCCGAAGGACGTTTGCAGGCGCTTCTGCAAAGACCTGACCAGCGGCCCCTGGTTGGAGTACATGCGGGCCTGGTCGATCTGCCGGAGATAGGGCGCGACTGCATCGGTCGTGGGGAGGCGCGGTTCATAGGCCAGGAGGCGGCGCCGGCTTCTGGGCGCAAAAGCCGACAGTCGATGGGACAACTCGTCCGGTGCGATGCCGTCGATCATGCGCAGGGGACCGAAATCCCCGGGGAAGTCGGGGACGTCGACGAGAGGCGCACCAGGCGCGATGGGCTTGAAGAGGCCGATGGTGATTTCTCCTTTTTGTCTTTACGGTCTCACTGCCGGATTGAGGGCGAACTGGCGGGCGCGGCCGCTGCCGGAACCATGGATCATGTCCTGGTAGATGCGTCGGATCCCCGCACGAGCGCGCGCGGAGCGATCAACAGCGGCAGGCCGATGGCCCAGAACCGTGGCAGCGCGAAGTAGCGGCGCGTCAGATAGAGTGCGGCCAGAAGCGCGTCACGCACGGTCGTACCCTCCGATTTGGCGTTGAGGATCCGCGCGATCACGTGGGTCTCGAAAATCCGTCCGGCCATGGCGCGGCGGACGCGGCGGTCCTCGGGGAACAGGAGTTGTGCGATCTCGTCGTAGGCGCGCACATCGACTTTCAACCGCTCCAGCCAGCCGATACGGCGCTTGAGTTGGTCGTTTCCTGAACGGAAGCCGACGCAAGGCTCCTCGATCACGCCCCATTTGCCCCGGGCGCCGACGGCAAGACCCTCGATATATACCTGCGAATAGAGGTTCGTCATCGCCCGGGCACGGGGATCCGTGGCTGCTGCTTCCCAATCGCTGCGCCGCACGAGGGTGGCCGAGATGAAGCCGAGCAGTTCGGCAAGATGGCTGAAGGCCGGGCCGATCCCGGTGAAGCACTGAGTCCTGGGCATCTTGCGGATACCCGTCATCCGACGCATCGTTACATCGTAATCCACCACGCCGACGGTCAATGCCACCGTGTCCGGCCAGGCCGCCAGCGCCGAAAGAACCCGGCGGATGCCGCCTCGCTCGATCCGGTCGTCATCGCCCATCAGCCAGACGTAGTCTCCCGTCGCCCGGGCGGCTACGGCGGCGATATTGCCGTCCACCCCGATGTTGATCGGGTGTCGGAAGTAGATGAAATGCGCGAGGCGGTCGGCATAGGCTCCGGCGACCGCCTCGGTATCGTCAGGAGAGGCATCGTCCCCGACGACCACTTCCACGTCACCGCTATTCTCTGCGAGAATGCTGTCGAGCAGTTCCGCCAGGCAGGCGGAACGATTGTAGGTGGGAATGCAAATCGAAAGCGTCGGCATACGATTTCCAGGATTTGAGGCAGTGCCTCCCGCGAGCTGAAATACACCATATGTAACAAAATGCGTCTACATGGGGGCGGCATTAGTGTTACTGCGTTATTGTAAATAATGGCCGATTTTCATGGCTTGGAGTCGGGAGTATTGATAAGAGAGGGTAATTGTGCCCTCTGATATATCAGGATACGCAAGGCGCTCTATGCGTACATGTGATCATCGGTCCATTTAGAACCTACGTTCGATGGCGATGCGGAAAGGTGCGCGCCTGACTATGCGGATACGTTCCGGATCGAGCCCCGCTTCGGCAAGTCTTGCCGGCCATTCGCCGGGTCGCATCGAGCGCGCGATGGAAAGCTGCCCGTCCTCGCGTACGATGCGGTGGACGCCCATGACGCGGGCGAGCAGGGGGAAGCCATAATAGGCGAAGCGGTGGCGATGCAGGTCGCAGATCAGCCATCCCCGCCGCGCCCTGATCTCCATGTGGTGCAGGAACCGGTCGAGTTGATCGTCGCTCATGTGATGCGCGACCTGGCTGCTGACGATGAAATCGAAGCTCTCGGGCTGCGCGGCATAGTCTCCGGTGCGGTAGTCCACGCCGAGCCCCGGCGGGGTCGCCGCACGGGCGAGTCCTTCGCTGGCGGGGTTGAGATCGACGCCCACCAAGGTTGCGGCGATGCCCCTCCGGACAGCCCACCGGGCCACCGTGCGTAGCAGGTCGCCATGACCGAACCCGACGTCGAGCAGGCTGAACGACTTCGCTTCGCCGAGCGCCCGCTGCAGGAACGCCGTCGTCGAGTGGGTGGTGAAGGTCCAGCGGTTGACCCGTGCCAGATCGCTCAGGACCTTCGCGTAGACGAGCGGATCGAGGTCCGGGGCATCCATCTGCTCTTCCCGGCGTGACCGGATCGACAGGTCGTTCACTGAACCACAATCTCGCCGGTCATGCCGAAAGTGCTATGCATGAAGTGCGTGCAGCGCACCTTGTAGGTGCCGGCCATCGGCGCGACGAGATGGACATCTACGCTGTGCCCGGCATCGACCGCCACCTTGCCGCCGGAAACCCTTGCGCGATCGGAATCCATGATCTGCGCAGCCGCGAAGAATTCCTTCGCCGTGAAATCATGGCCGCCGGATGATACGTTGGCGAAGTGCAGGTCGTAGGCCTGGCCATGCTGCAACGTGATGGTGGAGGGGCTGAACTGGAAGCTGGAAAGCTGGACGTCAAGCGTTTCGGCATGGCTCCAGTCGAGCGCGGCAGGCGCGCCCCGGGATGCCTCGACCGGAGCGAGAGTCAGCATGGCGATGGCGATCATGCAGGGGGCGATTAGACGAATGCCGGAAATGTTAACGGAGGTCATTTGCAGAATCTCCTGCCCCCTTGCGGCCCATGTGCCTCATGTTGCCGGAGGCTGCTGCAGTATCTCACCTTTCAGGGCGGGACAGAAGCGTAATTGCCGTCATCTCGCGGGACTTGCCGGGGCCGGAAAAAGCGAGCAGTCTCGTGAAGATATCGCGTGGGAGCGTTGCGATGAAGGGCATATGCATGGCAGTGGCCTGCGCACTCACGATCGGCGAATTCCCCGGGGCACCGTGGCACGAGCAGTTGTCTACGGACGATCGTTGACCGATGAAGGCGGCGGGATCGTACCTATCGCGCCGCGATCCGCCTCTCGCCGGGCGAGAGCCTCGACGTGACGGGATGCCTTCTGTTGATGTGCCGCACCCGGCACTGGACCCGGTTCAAGGAGAAACATGGATGACCAACGACGACATCCTGGCGCTGATCGCGCAGGAAACGGGACTTCCGATCGAACGATTGCAACCCGATGCGACGCTGGCCACGCTCGACATTTCCTCGATCGACCTTGTTTCGATGCTCTTCGAACTCGAAGATCGCTACGGGATCGAAATCCAGCCCGAGGAACTCACGCGCGAGATGACCTTGCGGCAGTTGTTCGATCGCATCGGTGTGCCGCTGGCGTCATGATGGCGCGGCAATGACCAACCGGGTGCTGATAACCGGACTGGGCTGCGTAAGTGGGCTTGGTCGCGGGGTCGGGGTGAACTGGGAGCGCGTGCGGGGCGGTGATGGCGCGATCCGCCCGCTCGAACCTCCGGCGCCGGAGGGGATCGCGGCATGGTTCGACGACGACAAAGCTCACGAGGCCGTAGGGCAATCTCTGCAACGTTCGGCCCTGCATCGTTCGGCCCTGCATCGTTCGGCCCTTCTGGGCAATGTTGATCCGGAGCGGCTGCGTCGGCTCGGCAAGCTGGACAGGCTTTCCTCCTTCGCGCTCGAAGCCGGGCTGGAGGCGGTGACGCATGCGGGCCTGCTCGCGCACCCTGCTCTGGTGCAGCGAACCGCTATCTTGCTCGGCTGCGGCAGCGGCGGCAACGGGACGATCGAGACCGCTTATGAACGGCTGTTCGCGGCAGGGCAGTCCAGGGTCCATCCGCAGACGATTCCCAGCTCGATGATCGCCGCTCCTGCCGCGCAGCTTTCCATGCTGCTTGGCGTGCACGGGCCGGTGCTGACCCTTTCCGGCGCCTGCGCCTCCTCGGCACAGGCGCTCGGCGAAGCGATGCACATGATCCGCGCCGGGCGGGCGGACGTGGTCATTGCCGGTGGAGCGGAGGCATGCCTGACGCGCGGCTCCCTTACCGGGTGGCAGTCCCTTGGCGTGTTGGCCCCCGATACCTGCCGCCCCTTCTCGCGCGATCGCCGCGGCATGGTGCTTGGCGAGGGCGCCGCGGTGCTGGTGCTGGAGAGCGAACGTCACGCGCAGGCTCGCGGCGCGCGCGTTCTCGGCGAACTTGCCGGCTACGGGGTGTCGAGCGATGCCACGCACATGACCGCGCCCGACGTTGAGGGCATCGCCTCCGCCATCCGAGCGGCCCACGAAGATGCCGGTATCGGCATCGATACTCCCGCGCTCGTTTCCGCGCACGGCACCGGCACGGCGCTGAACGACCCGGCCGAGGCCGCCGCGATGCATCGTGTCTACGGCCCTGCACTGGCGCATCACCGGGTCATCGCCACGAAGTCCGCCCATGGCCACATGATCGGCGCGACCGGAGCCATCGAGTTCCTGCTCGGTCTTGTGGCGCTGTCCGAAGGAATCGCTCCCCCGTGCTCAATCACCTCGGCCCCGATCCCGATTGCGACCTGCCGCTGGTCCTTGCGGCGCAAGAGTTCGCGCCCGACGTTCTCGTATCGAACAGCTTCGCGTTCGGCGGCCTCAACGCCGTCCTGGTGGGACGCCGCGCATGACCGCCACGATCGCCCGCGTCAATCGCATCGGCACCGCCAATCCGCCGTTCGAAGTGCACGATGCCTTCCTGCGCTTCGTCACCTCCCGGATCGGCGACGATCGCATGCGCCACTTGTTCGAACGCATGGCGGCCCGTTCGGGGATCGAGCGTCGCTTCTCCTTCCTGGAGCCGGTGACGCTGGAAGACGGCACCGTCACGGACCGGGAAGGCTTCTACGGCAGCGGCCCATGGCCCTCTACCGGCAGCCGCATGGAGCGCTACGAACGCGATGCCCCGCGCCTTGCACTGGACGCCATCGCCGCGCTCGACCCAGACATCGCGCAGGCCGGCATCACGCACCTGATCGTCGCTTCGTGCACGGGCTTCATGGCGCCGGGGCTCGACCAGGCGATTGTCGCGGGGGCGGGGCTGGACCCCGGTGTCGAGCGTACGGTGGTCGGCTTCATGGGGTGTTACGCGGCGGTGAATTCCCTGCGGCTGGCGCATCACATCGTCCGTTCCGAGCCTTGTGCGCGGGTGCTGGTGGTGACGCTCGAACTGTGCAGCATCCATTTCCAGCGCAGCGACGACCTGCCGAGCCTGCTCGCCATGCTGCTGTTCGGCGACGGTGCGGCGGCGGCGCTGGTGACCGCGCAGGAGGGCGGCATCGCCCTGCGGGACTTCCGGGCGGTCACGATCCCGGGCACGGCCGACGCCATCACTTGGAACATTCGCGACCAGGGTTTCGACATGCATCTTGGCGGCGAAGTGCCCGCCCGGATCGCGACCGCCCTCGCTTGGGAGGCGAAGCGCGAGGATGCGCTCGGCCTGTTGCGCGGGGGATCGCCCGGCGACTTCGCGCTGTGGGCGGTGCATGCGGGCGGGCGTACCATTCTCGACGCGGTGGAGCAGGGGTTCGGCCTTGGCGCAGAAGCGCTGGCGCCTTCGCGTTCGGTGCTGCGAGACCGGGGCAACATGTCCTCGGCGACGCTGATGTTCATCCTGGCGCAGATGCTGGACTGCAAGGCGCGCGGGCCGGGTCTGGCGCTGGCCTTCGGTCCGGGAATGGCGGCGGAAAGCTTCCGCTTCACGATCGAGGGCTGAGGTGGCCGATGCACTGATCCTCGGCGGTGGGCTGGCCGGCAGCGCCGCCGCCTGCCTGATCGCGCGCGGTGGAGGCGACGTGCACCTGCTCGAACGCGAGACCGGGGCGCATCACAAGGTCTGTGGAGAATTCCTGTCGGTCGAGGCCGTGGCGCATCTGCGGCAACTGGGGGTCGAGCCGCTGGATCTGGGCGCCGTGCCGATCCACCGGATGCGCCTTGTGTGGGAGAACCGGGAAGTCGAGGCTGCACTGCCGTTCGCGGCGCTAGGCCTCAGTCGCCACGTTCTGGACGAAGCGCTGATAAGCCAGGCCGCGGCGAACGGCGCCCGCGTCGAGCGCGGTGTGCGCGTGACGGAGCTGGACGGACACGTCGCCCGCACGAACGTCGGCGAGCGCGAGGGGCGTCAGGTGCTGATCGCCACCGGCAAGCTGCCGATCCGGGGCGAGAAAGCCCCCGCTCGCATCGCCAACGGACATGTGGGCTTCAAGATGCACTATCGCCTCGCCCCGTCCGCTGCGCGGCAACTGGCGGAAACGATCGTTCTGGCACTGCTGGATGGTGGCTATGCGGGATTGCAGTTGGTCGAGAATGGCCGGGCCAACTTGTGCCTCGTACTGCGCGCGCAGGCGTTCGCGCGGCTTGGCGGAGACTGGCAGGGCGTGCGCGCATGTCTGGATGGCACGTCGCAACTTCAGCGGATACTTGCCGATGCGGAGCCGCTGTTCGCAAGACCGCTCGCCATCGCCAACCTCGGCTACGGTCCGCCGCCCCGGGGCCATGGCACGGACATAGCCGGGGCAATGTTCCTCGGCGATCGCTGGGCGATGACACCTTCGCTGACCGGCGACGGCATGGCCATCGCCTTGCGCAGCGGGTTGCTGGCGGCAGGCTGCGTCCTCGCGGGGAAAGCGCGGGGACCTATCACCGGCTGCTCGCTGCAGAGACCCGCCGCCAGATCGCGCGCGCGACGATATTGCAGAACGGGTTCGAAGCGCCCGCGTTTCGCCATGCCGCGTATTGGCTGGCGCGTCTTTATCCTGCCCTGCTGACACATGCGGCGCGGGCGACACGGTTGCCGGACTGGAGCGGGCCTTGATGGGCACTGGCACCAGGGAGAAGGGTTCGGTAGACCACCTTCCACCATGTTCACCACTATCCATCACGTCGCCCTGATCTGCACCGACTACGCCGTGTCCCGGCGCTTCTATACGGAAATTCTCGGAATGGAGATCATCCGTGAGGTCTACCGGGAGGAGCGCCAGTCGTGGAAGTGCGATTTGCGCATCGGGGCGGCCCAACTGGAACTGTTCTCGTTCCCGGCGCCGGCCGCGCGCCCTTCGTATCCCGAAGCCACCGGGCTGCGCCATCTCGCCTTCGCGACCGCAGACATCGACGTGGCGGTCGCGCGGCTCGCGGAAAATGGCGTGACTTGCGAACCGCTGCGCCGGGACGAGCATACCGGCGCCCGTTTCACGTTCTTCAACGACCCCGACGGTCTGCCCCTGGAACTCTACGAACAGTCAGCCGGGAGTTAAACCTGGCAGAGAGTACGCAGCCGCGTCGTCGGCCCCGGCAGGCCGGGCACGTCGACCTTCATGCGCAGTACCGCGCCTGAGCGCGGCGCATCGACGTTGCCGCCGGTACTGACGTAGAGCCAGTCCGGATCGTGGCTGCCGAATGCCACGCTGACCACATGCGGGTAAGGGAGCGGCAGGTCGTCGGTCTGCGTCCCGTCCGGGGCAAAGCGACGCAGGCGCGCGGTATTCCAGCAGGCGGCCCAGAGGTTTCCGGCGGTATCCAGCGTCAGCCCGTCGCCGTCCTCCAGTTCCACCAGCAGTTCGCCCGCTCCGGGCAGGCCGTCCGGCGCAAGCGGATAGCGCCAGATGCCGCGCGTGGTTTCCATGTGATAGAGCCACGTCCCACAAGGGCTTGCCGCGATGCCGTTGGATGCGACGACGTCGCGGCGCAGCACCGTGACTTCGCCGTCGCCGGACAAGTGGAAGAACAGGCCGGGGAAGGCTTCTTGCCGGTTTCGAAGATCGCCTCGAAATCGATAGTGCCGGCGAAGAGGCCGCCGCGCCCGTCGCCTTCCATGTCGTTGACCGCGACGACCGGCATGTCTTCGATCCGCGTGAGGACCTCGCGCGTAGCGCCCGTCGCAGGGTCGAGCGCGACGATGCCGCCCCGCCCGCTGCACAGGACTTTGCCGGAATCGTCGAAAACGATGCCGCCCACCCATAGCCGGTCGGGCAGCATCAGTTCTGTCGCCTGTCCCGGGCTGTTGCGGTAGACGCCTTTCCCGGTGAGATCCGCGAACCAGACCTCGCCTTCGGCGGAAATGCGCGGTGCCTCGATGAAGTCGTGGCCTTCGGCGACGATCTCGAACGGGGGCAGGGTCATGAGGCGCGCGCTGAACGGACCGCTGCCGGTCAGGCTGCCTCCGCCTTGGCGGCCGCGGCGGCGTTGAAGGCGGCAGGATCGTAATAGTACGGCTTGATCTCGCAGCACTTGCCGTCGCGGAAACGGAACATCTCGCACAGTTCGGCGGGCTTGAGTGCAGGGTCGGCGAAACGCATCGTCAGTACCGCGATGGCGCTGTCCTTGCCGGTCAGCAGGTCGCTGCGGTCGAGCCCGACGACGTCGGCCATGCCCATGGCCTTGGCGAACAGGTCTTGCAGGCCGGTCTTGCCGCGATAAGCGCCGGCCATCGGCAGGGAGTCGGCTTCATAGGCCACGAAATCATCAGTGAGCATTGCGTTCGCCGTCTCCCAGTCGCCCGCGCCGGCGGCGGCGTAGAGGGCATCGACGAGCCGAGCGATTTCTTCGGGGGACATGCTCATGAATCCTGCTCCACATCTATCTTTGCGGCGGAGTTTGCCTCCGGTGCCCGGGTGGCGAACCTAGCGTTTAGAACAGCCTTCCGCTCGGGCCCGGCGCGGGTAAGCAAGGGGGATGGGAAAGGTAAGACAGATATTGCTGGCGCGGCGCCCTGACGGGATGCCGGTGCCCGAGGACTTTACACTCGCAGAGGTGGAGATGCCCGAGCCGGGTGACGGTGAGTTCCTGGTGGCCATGCGGGTCGGGTCGGTAGATCCGGCGATCCGCGGCTTCCTCGACGACCGGCCCAGCTACATCGAGCCGGTCGCGCTGGGTGCGCCGATCAACGGCATGTCGCTTGGCGAGGTCGTGCAGTCCAACAATGCGGATTACCCGGTGGGCACGTTCGTGCGCGCCTTCGCCACGTGGCAGGATCACTATATCCTCTCGGGCGAGAGCTGGGGGCTGGAGACGGTGCACCAGCAGGCGGGCACGGATCTCCACCACTACATGGGCGCGCTCGGCCCGGTCGGCCTGACCGCGTGGGTGGGCCTTTTCGCGGTGGGTGAGGCCAAGGCGGGCGAGACCGTGCTGGTCAGCGCCGCCGCCGGGGCGACGGGTTCGACGGTGGGTCAGATCGCCAAGGCCAAGGGATGCCGGGTGATAGGCATCGTCGGTTCTCCGGAGAAGGCCGAAGTCATCCGCGAACTCGGCTTCGATGCCGCGATCGACTATCGCGCCACGCCCGACATCGCCGCCGAAATCGCGAAAGTCGCGCCCGAGGGCATCGACGTCTATTTCGACAACGTCGGCGGCGAGATGCTTGAAGCAATCCTGCCGCTGATGCGCCTCCACGGGCGCGTCGCGGTGTGCGGCATGATCGGCCAGTACAACGATGCCGATCACCCTTACGGCGTCAAGACGCTCTGGCAGCTGGTGGTGAACCGCATCAAGATGCAGGGCTTCATCACTTACGATTATCCGCATGTGCTGGCCGAGGCGCAGGCGGAGCTGGACCAATGGGTGGCCGAAGGAAAGCTGCGTCCGCTCGCCAATCTGCGCAACGGGTTCGAGAACCTGCCCGCCGCCTTCATCGACCTCATGTCCGGCCGTACCATCGGCAAGACGCTGGTTTGCATCTGAGTTCTGGATACGATGGCTACCATGAGCGAAACCTTCCACTCCGTCATCGCCGAGGCCGACTTTCCCGAGGAAGGCAAGGCGGCGATCATGCTGGGCGGCTGGAGCGTGCTGATCGTCAAGGTCGAGGACGGCTTTCGCGCCGTGAACGACCGCTGCACCCATCAGGCGGCGCTGCTCTCGCCCGGCCGCGTGCGGCGTGGGGCGATCATGTGCCCGCTGCACGGCGCGCGCTTCGAAGCCGCGACCGGACGCTGCATCGGCGGCGCCTACGCGGACCTTCGCGTGTTCCCGCTGCGGATCGAGGGCGGCATGATCGAGGTGGCCGTGCCGGACGAGGCGCCGGGGCCGAACGAACGACCGGTGGGGGCGTAATTACTCGCACAAGGCATAGTTTCGCGCGCCGGAGCAGGGGCTAGCATCTGCCTGAAACGATTTGGGAGAATGCTGAAATGCCCTTTACCGGCCCGTTCGAGGACCGCCTCGCCATCCGTGAACTGCTTGAGACTTATGCCGACGCGGTGACGCGCTGCGACTCCGAAGCCTGGGGCGCGACCTGGGCCGAGGATGCGGAATGGTCGCTGCCGGACTATCCGGAACTCGGCACCACCAAGGGCCGTCCGGCGATCGTCGCGATGTGGATAGAGGCGATGAAGGCTTATCCCGGCATCATGTTCGAGGCATGGCCCGGCTCGGTTGAGGTGAGCGGCGATAGCGCGGTGATGCGCAGCTACACCTCCGAGGTCTACGACCAGGACGGTATCACCATGCGCGATCGCGGCGTCTACGAGGACACTTGCGTGAAGATCGAAGGCAAGTGGCTGTTCAAGAGCCGCTCGTTCCGCAACATCCACCGCCAGCACGCGCCGCGCGGGGTGTAGGAACCGCTGGCTCTGAACCTTTTCCTTGTCATTCCCGCGAAGGCGGGAACCCATCTGACGACATCGCAAGTTGCACCAGCATCAGATGGGTCCCCGCCTTCGCGGGGATGACGGATAAAGCGGGCGGGGTGTTTGTTTCCACTCCCGCCCTTTTCACATCACCACAGCTTCACGCGCTTTTCGGGCGGCAGGTACAGCTTGTCGCCCGGCTTGATGTCGAACGCCTTGTACCAGGCATCGATGTTGCGCACGGTCAGCGCGCGGTACTGGCCCGGGGCGTGGGGGTTGCCGATGACCTGACGGCGCAGCGCGCCTTCGCGGGTCTTGTCGCCCCAGCTCTGGGCGAAGGCGATGAAGAAGCGCTGGTCGCCGGTGTAGCCGTCTATCACCGGCAGTTCCTTGCTGCCCAGCGCTTCGCGGTAGGCGTCGTAAGCGGCGGCAAGACCCGCCACGTCGGCGCCGTTCTCACCCAGTTCCAGCTTGCCGTTGAGGTGCAGGTCGGGGAACGGCTGGTAGGCGTCGTACTGAACAACCAGAGCCTGCGTCTGCGCCTCGAAGTGGGCAAGGTCCTCCTTCGTCCACCAGTCGCGCAGGATGCCGTTGCCGTCCACCGCCGCGCCGCTGGCGTCGAAGCTGTGGCTGATCTCGTGGCCGATCACCGCGCCGATTGCGCCGTAGTTGGAAGCAAGGTCGGCGGCCGGATCGAAGAACGGCTTCTGCAGGATCGCGGCGGGGAAGTTCAGCGCGTTCTGCACGGGCAGGTTCACCGCGTTGACGAGCTGCGGCGTCATCCACCATTCGCCCCGGTCCTGCGGCTTGCCCAGCTTGGAAATCTGTTGGAGCGTATAGCCGTGGATCGCCGACATGCGGTTGGCGTAGGCCTGACCCGGCTTGATGACGATCATGGAGGTGTCGGGCCACACGTCGGGATAGCCGACCGCGACGACCATGCCTTCGAGCTTGGCCTTGGCCTCGGTGCGCGTCGCCGGGCTCATCCAGTCGAGCGCGTCGATGCGGCGGGCGAAGGCGTGCTTGATGCGGGCGGACATGTCCTCCACCTGCGCCTTGGCGGCCGGCGGGAAGTATTCGCGCACGTAGAGCTTGCCAAAGGGCATGCCGAGGTCGCTGTTGATCGAAGCCAGCGCCCGCTTCTCGCGCGTCTTCTGCTCCGGCGTGCCCGAAAGGTTGGTGTCGAAGAACGCAAAGTGCAGCGCGTCGAACTTCATGGGCAGCACGTCGGTCTGCGCGTTGATGCGGTGGAAGGCCAGCCAGTCCTTCCACGCGGCCAGCGGCTCGGAAGCGACGAGGGCGGCGAGGCCGGTGATCGCGCCGGGGCTGTACACGTCGAAGGTCTGCTGCGAGGGCATGTGCGCGGCGGTGAAGTAGGCGTCCCAGTCCATACCGGGGGCCTTCGCGGCGAACTCGGCGCGGGTCCACAGGGTGCCGCCTTGCGTGAAGTCGGCGGTTTCCGCCTTGCTCGGGTGGGCCTGCGCGATCTTGGTTTCGAGCGCGAGGATACGCGCGGCGCGCGTTTCTGGCTGGTCGAGGCCGGACAGGCGCAGAAGGTCGGCGATGTACTTGAGGTAGTCGGCCCTGATCTTGACCATGCGCGGTTCGGCCGAGACGTAGTATTCGCGGTCGGGCAGGGCGATGCCGCCCTGGAACAGGTAGGGCACGACCTCGTCGCTCTTGAGCGCCTTGGTGATGAACAGGCCGAACAGGTTCTCGGTCGACATGTCGTTGTTGTTGTTGAACAGGTCGAGGTCGGCCTCGGTCTGGTCGCCCAGCACCTTGACCAGCGCGGCCTTGTCCGGAATCGCCGCGTAGCGCGTCAGGTCGGCCTTGAGCGGGGCGATGCCCAGCTTGTCGATCGCGGCGGTGTCGAGGTAGGCGCGCCAGTAGTCGCCGATCTTCGCCTCGTCGGTGCCGGGCTTCTGCCTGGCGCCGAGGATCTTCTGGATGAGTGCGGTCTGCTGGCGCTCGGTCTCGTCGGCGGCGACGGTGTGGGAGCCGATGCGGCTGCGGTCGGCGGGGATTTCGGCCTTGGCCAGCCAGGAGCCGTTCGAGAAGAGGTAGAACTCGTCGCCCGGCTTCACCGAAGTATCCATCGCGGCTTCGTCGATGCCTGCGGGGGCCGGATCGGTGGCGGCGATGGCGAAGGGCGCGGCGCACAGCAGCAGCGCGGCAAGAATGCGAGTCTTCATCGGGCGGTCCTTTCGCGGCGTCGGCGGGAACCGCGCCGGTTCTGTCATGCCCGGTGGACTAGCGCCGGATGATGCCTGCGCATACGAAAAAATTGCGCTGCGACGCAACAAAGGCATCGTCATCCCGGACTTGATCCGGGATCGCTGGCCATGAACGGCCGAGCCCTCGGCGAGGCGCATGGCGCCTTGCCGAGGGCTTCTTGTCTAAGGATCGCCACCGGTCCCGGATCAAGTCCGGGACGACGAGGTCGTCAGAACCGCTTGGTCACTTCCACCATGACCGTACGGGGCAGGGTGCCGAAGCCCAGCTGGTCGGCCTTCGTGCCCGCCGCGGTGCCGGTGCCGCCGCCGGTCGAGGGGCCATCGACCACGCCGGTGACGTAGAAGCGGTTGGTCAGGTTCTTGCCGATGAGGGCGATCTGCCAGTTGTCGTCCTCGGCGCCGAAGCGGATGCCAGCATCGAGCGTCACGTACTTGCTCTGGCGCGACAGCGGGTTGCCAAAGCCGGAAGCGAGATAGCTGGCCGAGTACTTGCTATCGACGTTGAAGCCCAGCTTGCTCGCCGATCCGACCGAGACCTCGTAGCCGATGCCGAGGTTGCCAGTCCAGCGCGGGGCCACCGAAAGCGGTGCGCCAGTCAGGTTCTGGCGGCTGTTGCCCGACAGGTTGCAGCCTTCCGCCGGGGTCTGGCCCGCATAGCACGGTGCCAGCGGGAAGTCGGTGTAGGTCGCCTTGTCGTAGTTGATCGAGCCATGGATATCGAGCCCGGCGATGCCGTTGGGCGCGAATTCGAACTCGGCCTCGATGCCCTTGGTGCGCGCGTCCGCGGTGAGGGTCTGGAACGCGAAGATCGGCGAGTTGAAGAAGTCCACCTGCAGGTTGCGGTACTTGTAGGTGAACGCCGTCACGTTGAAGCGCAACTGGCGGTCGAGCAGGGTGGACTTGAAGCCGATCTCGAAGCCTTCCGCCTTTTCCGGATCGAAGGTGAGGTCGGCGGTGGGATCGCTCGAGAACTTCGAGTTGATGCCGCCGTTGGAGAAGCCGCCCGACTTGTAGGCGGTCTTGTAGGCGCCGTAGACCATGAGATCCGGCGTCGGCTTCCAGGTCAGCGTGGCTTCCGGCGACCAGTTGGTGAAGTGCTGGCGCGCGGCCACTTCGCCGAGGCCGTCGGGGTCGTTCTGATCGCGGAAGATGCCGAGGACCAGCGGGTTGTTGTAAGGCTGCGTGAAGAAGCTGTTCTTCGTCTCGTCGGTGTAGCGCACGCCGCCCGCGAGTTCGAGGTCGGGCAGGATCTTGTAAGTCATCTGGCCGAAGACGGCCATCGTCTCGCCTTTGGTGAAGCTGCTCTTGGCGGTGGTGACGTATTCGTAGCCCTCGGGCGCATCCGAATTGGAGACGCCGCCAGTCAGCACGAACTGGTCGAAGTCACGCCGCGTCTTCTGGTAGAGCATGCCGACCATCATGTTGAACGGCCCGTCGAACTGGGTCAGCGCGCGCAGTTCCTGGCTGAACGCCTTCCACGAGGAGTTCTCGGTCGCCCAGGTCGGGCCGATGCCGTTCTCGCTGCCGCCCGACTGGAAGTCGCAGGCGCAGGCCCAGCGGTTGTTGTTCCACTGGTAGTTGGTGACGGAGGACAGCTGCAACTGGTCCGCATCGTACGTCAGGTTAAGCGTGCCGCCTGCCGAGCGGTACTTGTTGTAGAGCGAGCCGTCCTTCTTCGCGTAGGGATAGGTCGCCGCGATGTCGGCGGGCATGTTGTTCTGGTGGGTGACGAAGTCCTTGCCGCAGGCATAGCCGTTGAGCTGCGAGGTATCGCCGTCGCCGCACCGGTAAGCCACGTAGTTCCACGAGGAGTTGTTGACCGTGCTCTGGTCGAAGCTGCCCTTGAGGGTGGCGGTGAAGCGGTCGGTCGGTTCCCACTTCAGGGTGGCGCGGGTGAGGAATTCCTCTTCGCCCGGCGCCTTGCGTGCGGCAGGCTGGGCGACATGGGTGGTCGCATCGCCGGTGCCGCCCGCGAGGATGCTGGCGGAGTCGATCTCGGTGTAGTTGATGGGATCGGCGACGTTGCGGTAATAGCCGCCGTCCATCTTGGTATAGCGCGCGGCCAGACGGAAGCCGAGGGTGTCGCTGATCGGGCCGGAAAGGTAGCCTTCCAGGCGGTACTGCTGGCTCTTGATCTCGTAGCCGCCCTTGACCATGCCCTCGAACTTGTCGGTCGGGTCGGCGGTGGTGATCGAGATCACGCCCGCCGTCGCGTTCTTGCCGAAGAACAGCGCCTGCGGGCCTTTCAGGACCTCGACGCGGGCGAGGTCGAAGAAGCCCTCGTTGATGACGCGGCCCTGGCCGTAATAGGCGCCATCGACGACGACCGCGACCGACTGCTCGATGCCGATCGAGGTCGAGGACGAACCGATGCCGCGCAAGGTGAGCTGCGCGCCGGAACCGTTGGAAGCGCGGCCGACGCTGAACTGTGGGGCGATCGCGGTGATCTTCTCGACGCTGGTGACATCGCGCGTGGCGATCTGCTCGGCGGAGATGGCGGTGACGGCGACGGGCACGTCCTGCACGGATTCCTGACGCTTGCGCGCGGTGACGATGATCTCGTTGAGGCCGCCCTTCTGCTGGGCCGCGTCATCCTGAGGAGCGGCAGCCGGTGCCTCTGCAGACGTATCCTGGGCCATGGCCGGAGACGCCACCATCGTCAGCGCCGTGGAGACGAGCAGGACGGATTTGGGGACTCGCATTTCAGAAACCTCCCGTTTTGTAATCGTTCTTGGCTGCTGGTTAGACCCGTCGCGGTTGGGCGGCGTCCTGTGCAAACGGATAGCCCTATCAGTTTGGACAGGTGGCCTCGGCGGGCCTGCGCGCGAGGGTCGGGCAGAGGAGACCTGAATTGACGCGCTGCCGTTTCTGGCGACTGGATCGCCACCCCGAAGGAAATACCGATTTCGCCCGCTTCCTGAGCCTGCAGGAAGAAGACTGCGCGCCGCTGGCCGATGGCGAGGTGCGCATTGGCACCGAGTGGTTGTCGATGGACGCGGGCACGCGCATGTGGATGAGCCCGCGCACCGACGGCTATCAGCCTCCGCTGCCGCTGGGATCGAAGATGGTCGGCCTCGTGCTCGGCCGGGTGATCGAGAGTGCGGACGCGGGCTATCCGGTCGGTGCGCTGGTGCGCGGCTTCGGGCAGTGGGCGGATGTCGCCACCGTGGTCCCGGCGCTGACCGGGCTGGAAGTGGTGGACGAGACCGTCGCCGATCCGCGCCAGCATTTCGGGGCGCTCGGCATGAATGCCTGGACGGCCTATGTCGGCGTCAGGGAAGTCGCGGCGGTGAAGCCGGGCGAGTGGCTGGTCGTCTCGGCGGCGGCGGGGGCGACGGGAAGCCTGGCCTGTCAGGTCGGCCGGAACCTGGGCGCGAAAGTCGTCGGTATTGCGGGCGGGGCGGACAAGTGCCGCTATCTGACCGAAGAGGTCGGCGTCGATATGGCGATCGACTACCGCAATGAGGACGTCGACGCGCGATTGGCCGAGGTGCCGGGCGGGGTGAATGCCTTCTTCGACAACGTTGGCGGCCCGATCCTCGACGCGGTGCTGGGCAACATGGCGCATTACGGGCGCGTCGCAGTGTGCGGAATGGTCGCGGGCTACGACACCGATGCGCCGATGCCGGGACCGGCGAAGTTCGATCAGGTGCTGATGCGGCGCCTGCGGATCGAGGGCTTCTTCATTCCCGACTTCCTCCATCGCGGCGCCGAATTCATGCCGCAGCTGCGCGAATGGCTCGATGCCGGGAAACTGGCGGTGCGCTTCGACGAGACGGCCGGGCTGGAGAATGTCCTCACCGCTTACGAGCGGATGCTGACCGGCAAGAACATCGGCAAGGTGGTCGTGAAGCTCTGATGCCGACGATCCGCCATCGCGCTCCGATCCAGTGCCTGGTCGCGGTACGCGGGCATCCGTTCGATCGTACTGCCTTTGATGCGCTGTTCCAGTCGATGGAGGGTATCAGCGCGACGATGGTGGACCAGCCCGCAGCGGCCAAGCTGATGAACACTGACGGGATGCGCGGCTTCGATGCGCTGGTGCTATACGACATGCCGGGCCTCGATTTCGAGGCAGAGGTGGGAGCGCCTCAGCATCTTGATCCGCCACCGGGACTGGCTGACGGCTTTCGCGCGTTGCTGGAGGAGGGCAAGGGCGTCGTCGCGCTGCACCACGCGCTGGCGGGCTGGCCGACTTGGGACGAATATCACGAATGGCTGGGCGGGCGATTCCTCTACCATCCGGGCACGGTGCGCGGGCGACCGGTGCTCGATAGCGGCTATGCGCACGGCGTGACATACGATGCGGTCGTGCTGGCGGAGCACCCGGTGACGGCCGGCCTGCCACCGCGCTTCAGGTTGACCGACGAGACCTACCTTGCGGAGATATTCGCTGAGGATGTCACGCCATTGCTGCGGGCAGACATTCCCTTCACGCGCGAGCAGTTCTTCTCCGCCGAACTGGCGGTCCGGGGACGTATGTACGACCGCGAGGACTGGGACCATCCGCCGGGCAGCGACCTGATCGGCTGGACGCGTGAGGTGGGACGCAGCAGGCTGGTCTACCTCCAGCCGGGTGACGGGCCATCGGCTTACGACGATGTGAATTACCGGCGGCTGGTGGAGAACGCGATCCGCTGGGTCGCGTGAGCGTTCACTCGTTCGCGGTGAGCCGATCCAGCCAGGCGCGGGCCTGCTTGGGCTCACCCACGGCCTGCGAGTCCACCGGGCCGCGCTGGCGCAGGAATTCCTGGTGGAGTTCGAAAGGCTCCATGAACAGCTGTTCGCGCGCGGTGTCGATCTCTTCGGCGAGTTCGGTCAGTTCGGCGATCGTCGGAGCTACGGCTGCGCGTGCAGCGCGGTCGGCATTGTGGTCGAACAGGCCCCACTTGCCTGCCGCACAGACCTTGAGCGCGGCGATCAGCGCCTCGCGGTAATCGACCTCGAGGTCGGCGCGGCGGGTGTCGAGGCGTTCGAGACGGTCTGCTTTGGCCATCCGGCGGCGGTAGAACGGGGCAGCGCGGACTGCAAGTGCCGCAATCCTCCCTGTTGCGAAGCAATGGGGAGGTGGCAGCCCGCAGGGCTGACGGGGGGCCTTAACCCCTCCACCACCGACTGCGTCGGCGGTCCCCCTCCCCATCGCTGCGCGACGAGGAGGATCAGGAGCGATCACATCGCGGTCACGCCGCCGTCCACGGTGAATTCGCAACCGGTGACGTAGTTCGCCTCGTCGCTGGCGAGGAACAGGTTCATGTTGGCGATGTCGACGGGGCTGCCCATGCGCTTCATTGGAATGCCGGAGACAATCTCCTTGAAACCCTCGGGGTTATCCTGGCGGGCGACGTCCTGCATGGCGGTTTCGATCATGCCGGGATGGACCGAGTTGCAGCGGATGCCCTCGGCCGCGCATTCCAGCGCCACGACCTTGGAGAACAGGCGCACGCCGCCCTTGGCCGCGCCGTAGGCCCCGCACATCGGCACGCCGACCAGCCCGCCGATCGAGGAAAGGTTCACGATCGAGCCGCCATGGCCGACCTTGCGCATCAGCGCCACCGCGCGCTGGGTGCCGAGGAACACGCTGTCGAGGTTGACCTTGTTCTGCTTCTCCCAGTCGGCGAGGGAGAGTTCCTGCAGCGGCTTGAGAATGGCGATGCCCGCGTTGTTCACCAGCACGTCGAGACGCCCGTGGCCCTGCTCGATCGCAGAGATGGTGTCGTCCCACGAGGCTTCGCTGGTCACGTCCTGTGCCAGTGCCTCGGCCTGGCCGCCTGCTTCACGGATCGACGCGGCAACGCCTTCGGCGTCTTCCAGCCTGAGATCGGTGACGTAGACGAAGGCACCTTCCTCCGCGAAGCGCTGCGCGGTGGCGGCGCCGAGGCCCCGGGCGTTGCCCGCGCCGGTTACCAGAGTGATCTTGCCTTCGAGACGGCCCATTTCATGTACTCCTTCTTCAAAGTTAAGGGTGCCCGGCGGGGGAACGCCGGACACCCCGTTTCCCCGCGGGGGTAAGAGATCAGAACTTCACGCCGACGGTGGCTCCGTAGGTGCGCGGTTCCAATGCCATGCCGAACGAGAACAGCCCGGCCACGGTGAACGCGTGCGTCGTGGTCTTCTCGTTGGCGAGGTTGCGGCCGAAGACGCGGAAGTAGGCTTCCTTGTCGCCGACATCGAAGTTGAAGGTCAGGCTGGCATCGACAAGGTCCTGCGTGGTGGTACGCACGCGGGCATCGTTGCCATTGACCGTCACGCCGGTCACGTCGCCGCTGCCGTCGAGTGTCGGTGTCAGCGACCCTTGCGAGATCTGCTCGTCATAGGGGCTGATGTGACGCCAGCCGGCCGTGGCGACGATCTTGCCGAAGCTGGTGGGCACTTCGTAGTCGGCATTGACCGAGCCGGTGAACCTGGGCGCGTAGATCAGGCGGTTGGCGGAGTAGTTGAACGGCACCAGCCCGGTGCCGCAGCTGTTGGCCGCCGCCGTTTGCGTTGCCGAGACAGCGCCGCAGGTCACGAAGTTGCGGAAGTGCGACTTCATGTACGCGGTCGAGGCGGTGATCTTGAACTGCGAGGTGATGCGCAGGGTGGCGTCGGCCTCGATGCCCTTGATGATCGCGCCGCCCGGCACGTTGCCGGTGATCGTCTGGTTGCCCAGCGGACCGCCGGGAACCGTCAGGTTCTGCTGCATGTCCTTGTAGTCGGACACGTAGCCCGCAACGTTGAATTCCAGCTTGCGATCGAACGCCGAGAGCTTGGCGCCCACTTCGTAGGCGTCCACGGTCTCGGGCTGGAACGGGGTGCTGGCGGTGGCGGCGGTGGCGGCGCGGGGGCTGAAGCCACCCGAACGATAGCCGCGCGACCAGCTGGCGTAGAGCATCACGTCGCTGTTGGGGCGGTAGTCGATGCCGATCTTGGGCGTGAACTTGGTGAAGTTCGCATCTCCCGAACCGATCAGGCCCGCCGTCGCGAAGCTGTTGGTCAGCTTCTTGTTGTCATGGCTCCAGCGACCGCCGAAGGACAGGCGCCACTTGTCGGCAAAGGCCCAGTTGAAGTCGCCGAAGAAGGCGTAGCTGGTGGTCTTGCCGATGTTGGTCTGGGCGTTGGTGTCGAATTCCATCGGCGACACCGAAGGATCGAAGCCGAAGAAGCGCGTCCACTGCGTCAGGCTGTACTTCGAATGGAAGTAGTAGCCGCCCACGACGTAGTCGAACCCGGTGAACAGGTTGCCCGCTGCGCGCAGTTCCTGGCTCCACTGCGTGTACTTCTGGCGGCGATCGACGTAGTAGAGATCGCTCGAAGACCCGTCGAAGTCCTGGGTCTGCGCTTCCTTGCTGTGGCGCCAGCCGGTAATCGAGCTGAGCTTGATGCCGCCCAGGTCGTAGTTCATCTGCAACGTGGCGTTCGGCGCGCGGTACTTGCTTTTCGCGGGCAGGGTAAACACCGTGTAGAGGTCGGTGGTGTTGTTGCGGCCGCACTCGTTGGCGGGGATCAACCCGCAGAACAGTTCGGTGCTGTTGGTCAGGTTGCTGACCACCGGCTCGAAGCTCTGCACCACGTTTTCGACGGAAAGCTGCGCGTCGAAGCCCGATCCGGCGGGTTCGAACAGCAGGCTCGCGCCATAGGCATCGGCCTTGCTGCCGCCCGCGCGGGTGTCGCGGATGGCATTGCGGTAGAAGCCGTCGGACTCGTTGTGGAAGTACCAGCCCTTGATGCCCCAGGTCTCGCCGTCGCCATAGTTGACGATGGCCTTGCCGGCCCAGGTGTTCCAGCGGCCGTAGGTGAATTCGGCCTTGCCGCCGGGCTCCATGGTGGGCTTGGTGCGGGTGATGTTGATGACGCCGCCGATGGTGTTGGCGCCGAACAGCGTGCCCTGGGGCCCGCGCAGCACTTCGATCTGGGCGATGTCGAAGGCATCCTGCAACTGGCCGGTGTTGGTGCCGATCGTCACGCCGTCCACCACGACGCCGACGGTCGGCGTCTGCGACTTCTCGATATCGGCATAAGTCAGGCCGCGGATCGAGATGTTAGCCGCCTGCGCGCCCGAATTCTGCTGGGTGATGAGCAGACCCGGCGCGGCGCCCTGCAGGTCGCCGATGTTGGCCGAGGCCTTGTTTTCCAGCATCGCCGCGCTGACGGCGGTGATCGCGATCGGAGTTTCCTGCAGCGTTTCCGAGCGGCGGCGGGCAGAGACGATGATCTCGTTCGGATCGACGACGGCGGTGTCGGCCGCCTGCGGTGCGGCGTCCTGCGCGAAGGCGGGTGCTGAAATACAGGTCAGTGCGCTGGATGCGAGTGCGAGCTTGATGAGCGCGGTATTTCGCGCTCCGCGAACATGTGCGGATGCCATCAGTTTATCCTCCCGGTGCGGCCGCGATTCTGTGCGGCCGTCTTCCGGTGGTCACTATGCATCGGATCGTTTCGCGACCTACCTGTCGATTTGCACAGGTGCGGGCTTGCGTCCGAAATCGGACCACTCGCATAAATAGAGGAGATCGATGCCATGGCCGAGAACCGGCGATTCCTGCTCGCGCGCAGGCCGGAGGGGGAACCCGTTCCCGAAGACTTCATGCTGGTGACCGAAGCTGTCCCCACCCCGCCACCCGGCGGGATCGTCGTGCGCAATCACTACGCCTCGCTGGATCCGGCCCAGCGCGGGTGGATGGACGACGCCGAAAGCTACATGCCGCCGATCCCGCTTGGCGATCCGGTACGCGCGACGACGGTGGGTGTGGTCCATGCCTCGGACAACCCGGACTTCGCTGCCGGTCAATGGGTCATGGGGCTCAACGCACTTGAGGACTACTCGGTAGCCATGCCCGGCGGCTTCACGATGCCGATCGATGTAGAGGCCGTGGCATCGCCGTCGAACTTTCTGTCGGCACTGGGCGCGGTCGGGCTCACGGCCTACTTTGGGCTGACCGAAGTGGCAAAGCCCCAGCCGGGCGAGACGCTGTTGGTTTCGGGCGCAGCAGGTGCCGTAGGCTCGGCGGTCGGCCAGATCGGCAAGATCATGGGCTGCCGCGTCGTCGGCATCGCCGGCGGTGCGAAGAAATGCCGCCGCCTGATCGAGGACTATGGCTTCGATGCCGCGATCGACTACAAGGGCAAGGATCACGCAAGCCTAGTTTCCGAGATCGCCGCCGCCGCGCCTGACGGCGTCAACGTAGTGTTCGAGAACGTCGGCGGAGCGGTGCTGGAGGCGGAGGTCTTCACCCTCGCGCATCACGCCCGCATCGTCCTGTGCGGCCTCATCGCCGAATACAACACGCCCGAAAAGCTGGGCCTGCGCAACCTGTGGCAGATCCTTGCCCGGCGCGCGACGATCCATGGTTTCCTGATTGCCGACTATGCCCACCGTTTCGCCGAAGGCGGTGCGCAGATGGCGCAGTGGCTGGCGGACGGAAAACTGCGTGCGGACGAAGACGTGCAGGAGGGGCTCGAGAACGCCTACCCGGCCTTCATGCGCCTGTTCTCGGGGGCGAACACGGGCAAGCTCGTGCTGAAGATCGCATGAGCGGGCGTCTGCAGAGCCGCCGGGCCATCGTCACCGGCGCGGGTTCGGGCATTGGCGCTGCCGTTGCTAAGCGCTTGGCTGCGGACGGAGCGCAAGTCTTCACGGCGGACATTCAGGGGGAGGTCGATTTCATCGCGGACCTCACCGGTGCGGACGCCAATGCGCGGCTGGTCGCGGCGGCGGCGGAGCGGATGGGCGGGCTGGACACCGTGGTCCCCTGTGCCGGCATCAGCGCTTTCCATCCGCTGGAGGGGCACGAAGACGCATATTTCCTGCGCGTGATCGAGGTGAACCTAATCGCCGTGTTCCGGCTGGTGCGCGAGGCGGCACCCTGGCTCAAGGCCCATGGCGCGGGCCGGATCGTCACGATCGGCTCGACCACCTCGACTTACGGGGACGAGGGGCTTTGCGCCTATGCCGCCTCCAAGCACGCGGTACTGGGCTTCACCAAGTCGGTCGCGGCGGAACTTGGGCCGTTCGGCGTCACCGCCACTTGTGTCCAGCCCGGGGCCATCGACACGCCGATGACGGCCCCTGCCTTCGACCAGATGCCGGAGTACCGGACGTTCTGGGAAGGCAAGGCCCCGTTGCGCCGTCTTGGCAAACCGCAGGACATTGCCGACGTCGTGGCGTTCCTGTGCAGCGAGGAGGCGCGTTTCGTATCCGGGCATGGCCTGTGGGTCGATGGCGGGGCGATGGTGCGGCACTGAGGGTTCAGAGGGATAGTGCAGTTCTCGCCGAAAAGCCGTATCATGGTCATCACGGTCCCAGCCTTCGCCGGGATGACGATCGAGTTGAATGACGCTTTGGGTAGTGAACTGCCTGCCCCTTGACCGCCCGCCTATTCTTTGATCGGGTGAAAAGGCGCCCGGTCGGCCGCACGCCCACTCAAGTCATTGATCAATGCGCCAGTGTTCCGGACGGGGCGAACAGTAAAAGATTTCTGGAACTTACAGGTTGCGCCGCTATTGTGATGATCAGGCTCGAACGGAGCCTGCGAGCCTCGGCCCATGAAATCGGGACGGCATGCCGGGCTGACTGCTGCGCCCCTCAGAGAGCCGTCTTTTCATGCCGTCTCACCCCATTGTCCTCGTTGTCGAGGATGAACCCCTTATTTTGTTGGCCGCCTGCGATATGGCCGAGAGCGCGGGCTTCATTACGAAAGAAGCGACGAATGCCACACGGGCTCTCGGCATCCTTGCAGAGACCCCTTCGATCGCGATCTTGTTCACCGACATCGACATGCCGGGCCCAATCGACGGCATGGCCCTGGCGTTTGAAGCGCAAACACGCTGGCCGCACATCGGCATCATCATCACTTCGGGCCGCCGGCCGCTGGCTCGGCACGAAATGCCTTTCGGTGCCGTGTTCCTCGAAAAGCCCTACCTCGAACGATCCCTCGGCGAAGCGTTGAAGAACCTCCTCGCCTGACCTACCGCTTGCGAGCGGGACCGTCCTGCCGCACCAGCATATCAGACCCGGCGACGGGCTATTCAAGGAAATGCGATGATAGACGATGTCGTGCTCGGTCATGCAACCGTGCCGGATGGAGTGGAACTGAGGCTTGTCCAGCACGGCACCAATTTCACCATCCTGCTGGAAGACAACGAATTGATGAGCACGCGGGCCAATGCTTCGGAAGAGGCGCTGGCGGTGATGACCTGCGAGAAGATCGCCGATCGCCTTGCCCCGCAATTGCTGATCGGCGGGTATGGCATGGGGTTCACGCTCCGCGCGGCACTGGCAGCGCTGGCAGGGGAGGCAAGTGTCGTCGTCGCCGAAATCGTCCCGGAAATCCTGACATGGGCCAGAGGGCCGATGCAGGAAATTACCGATGGGTGTCTTGACGATCCGCGCGTTCACGTCGTCGGCGAAGACGTGGCGCTGCTTATCGATTCAGCGTGGGAAGCTTACGATGCCATTCTGCTGGACGTCGATAACGGTCCGGAAGGTCTGACGCGCCAGCTCAACGACGGGCTGTACTCGGTGCCTGGATTGCAGCGAGCGATGCTTGCGCTGCGGCCGAGGGGCATACTTGCCATCTGGTCGGCGTTTCCAGAACCTGCATTTACGCAGCGATTGCGTGACGTCGGCTTCGAAGTGACCGAGACGCAGGTGAGAGCGCGGGCGAACAACAAGGGCTTTCGCCATGTCATCTGGTTCGCCCACAAGCCTTGATCCTGCGACCCCGAGCCTGCAGCGATGCCTCCCCGGCTGAAACCGGGGAGGGGCTGATCAGTCCACCATCGCGGCGACGAGGCGCTGCAGGTGATCCCGGCTCTGAAGCCCTGCGGGCCACTGAATGGAGCCGTTACGACTGGCAACTGGGTTGAGGGTGGCATTTTCGGGGCGTTTTTGCGCGCCTTGGGTATTGATGTGCATGTTTTCCTGTGTGCGGATTTTTCCGCGTTTATCTTTTAAACCCGCTGCGCCGTCTCGGCGGCCCTCCGGCTTGTCCCGGTGTCTTTTCGCGAAATACGATCCGACCCTTTGAAAGGTCGTAAGGCGTCATCTCGACATGTACGCGATCACCGACCACCGAGCGGATGCGGAACTTGCGCATCTTGCCTGCCGTGTAGGCGATTATCTTGTGCTCGTTGTCGAGCAAAACCGCGAAGCGCCCATCGGGGAGGATTTCCTCGATAAAGCCTTCCATTGTCAGCAATTCTTCCTTGGCCAATCCACGATGTCCCGAATACGAGGGCGCCCGCCGACATGCATGCGCAAAACGGCGATCATGAGAGCCAGGCTGATGTCTGAGAATGCCTGCGGGGCGCAGGCAAAAATCCGTCAAAAATGACGCAGCGACATCCATATACACCTTAGAATCGATTTTTCAATGCGGGCGTAGACTTTTAAATATTATCCTGATCGGTGGAATGCGCTCGCTGGTCGGGACAAAATCATGTAGAAGAAAAATATTGCCGGTCATTTCTGCATGTCGGCGACTGAGAGACCAAGCGCGCTCCCGCAAAAAGGAGTGCCTGTATGGACCTCAATCAGCTACTTTATCATCACCAAATTGCTCTCATCGAGTACGCGACCCGCGACAAGGGCAGCCCTGAGGTCAGATCGCGATTCGACCTGGTTCGCCATTACGAAATCCGGATCGCCCGTCTGCGACAGGACATGGGTGTATCGACCTACCCGCAATGGTCATGACCTGGCCGCCGCCGAACCACTTCGCTTGTCCAAGGTCGCGACCGGCAGGCATCCCGCCGTGCGGTCGGCAATGGATCCACGTCTCGAGAGATGACCTGACCTTTCAGCGGCGCAGTGAAATAGCCGATCTCGCGTTCGCATTACTGGGCGGTCGAGTGGCTGCGCGGAATTTTCTTTCCAGCCCCGGCCCCGATCACGAAGGCACCATGCTTGAGGTCGGAGCCGGCTCTTCCATCGGGAAAGCGCAGGTAACCAGCATGCTCTGGAAGATCGCCGCATCCCGGATGCGTCCGTATCAGTAGGAAATCCGAAATGGAAAGCGAAGACAAGGTCGCTCGGCCGGCCCGCGCGAAAATGCGATGGTCGGATCGCCCGAAGCTGGCCCCTGATGCGGCAAGCCGCCAGGGGCAGGTGACGAAGCTGGCGCTCGAAGCATTTGGGGGTCGGGACGAAGCTATTGCCTATCTCAACACGGCTTGCGGCAAGCTCGGAGGGCGACCGCTCGATCTTGCCGTGGAGTCTGCCGAAGGGCTGGGACGGGTGGAACGTGATCTTGCAGGCCTGAAGCCTGCATGCTGATCCGCGCGGGATACGATATCGCTTTCACATGCGAGCAGTCCGTGCCGATGCTCGCGCATCTCAGTATCCATGCTTCGCGCAACAAGGATTTGCGCACGCCGCAGCGGCTGTTCACCACGCCGGACGTGCCGATCTATGATTACGTGGACAGTTTCGGTAACATCTGCACCCGCCTGACCATCCCGGCTGGCGGACTGACGCTGTCCTGCGGCTTCGTCATCGACGATGATTTCGAACCGGACCCGGTTGAGCCGGAAGCCTCGCAATCCGCGATCGAGGCTCTGCCTGACGACGTCATGCTCTACCTTCTGGCCAGCCGCTATTGCGAAACGGACCGCCTGAACGAGACGGCATGGGAACTGTTCGGAGGCACCGCGCCGGGGTGGCCCCTTGTCCAGGCCATCGTCGAATACGTGCATCACCACATCCGCTTCGACTACATGACGGCAAGGTCAACGAAGACTGCGCGGGACGTGTTCGAGGAGCGCGAGGGTGTCTGCCGCGATTTCGCGCATCTGGCGATCACGCTGTGTCGCTGCATGAACGTGCCCGCACGGTATTGCACCGGCTATCTCGGCGACATGGACTTGCCGACGCCGCTGGGAAACATGGATTTCTCCGCCTGGTTCGAGGTGTGGCTGGGGGATCGCTGGTATGTTTTCGATGCAAGGCACAACCGCCCTCGTCGTGGGCGGATACTGATGGCACGAGGACGTGACGCGGCCGATGCGGCGTTGACGATGACCTTCGGCGCCGTCACCCTTTCCCGGTTCGATATCTATACCGACGAAGACAGGTTGGGCCTCGCTCTATCCTGATGCCGGCGCCGTTTGCTCGTGGGAGGCTTCAGGGAAAAAGCATGCCATGACGGCGGCTGTTACCCGAACGGGCCGCCGTGACACCGCGTCGATGCAACACCAGCGCGATTTTACTTCGGCAATCACTTCGCTGCCGCGCCGGATCGTCGTTTCATAGAATGCACTTTCCCGGCGCACTTGTTCCAGCACGACATTGGCCGTCAGCCGGTCGCGCAGGAACGCCGGTTTACGATACGTGATTTCATGCTTGAGCGCGATCCATAGATAGGTGGCAACTGCGGCAGGCGATGCGACCCTCTGCCAGTGTTCGATGACGGCTTCCTGCACCCATTTCAAGTATATCGAATTATTGACGTGACCCATAAAGTCGATGTCGTCGATGCCGATCGTCACAGGATAATCGTGGGTTTGCGTGGAATCCATGGCATCATGTATCACATTACCGTGACAGTCCGGATTCATTTCCCGACTAAACCCTGATTCAGCCTATCCATTTTTCTCGATGCGTGTACAATGATCGGGCTGAAACGTCGCCTGCGACGGATATTGGGCCGCCAAGGCTCCCCTTTGTCCTTTACTAGCCTCACGAAGCCGGGATGTGCCGCTGTTGGCGCATGCCCGTCATACTGCATTGGGCAAAGGATACCCATATGATCACCGGAACCGTAAAATTCTTCAACGCCGACAAGGGCTTCGGTTTCATCGCTCCCGAAACGGGCGGCGATGATGCCTTCGTTCACATCAGCGCTGTGGAACGTGCCGGCATGCGCACCCTGAACAAGGATCAGCGCGTGTCCTATGAACTGGAAACCGACCGCCGCGGCAAGACCTCGGCCGTCAATCTCCAGTCGGCCTGAACAAACCGGAGCGGCGGACCTTTACGAAGGTCCGCCGATCTTGGCCACCGGACACAGGAGTGAACTGATGTCGTCGCTGGCATTTTATCGCGAGCAAGCCGATCTCCAGACGATTGCGGCCGATGCCGCAAGCCTGCCTCAGGTACGTGACCGATGCCTGCGAGCAGTGTCCGCCTGGAACGAACTGGCTGATCGCGCCCAGAAAACCGAAGATGCTCGGAAAGTGAAAAATTCCCAGGCAGAAGTGATTTCTCTGGAAAGCAGTGAAATCAACTTTCAATAACGGCGCAAGATTTCCGTGTGAACGGCGGGCACGACTTCACAAGAAGTACGGTGTGATCGTCTTGGTCCGGACGGTGATCGTTGCCGAAATCTGCTGCGGATTGGGAGAGCGTCCCATCGGCTGAGCCGCGTTTCGAAAGAAGCTCCTCGATTTAAAGCTGCCAATCTCTTTTCGGTCAGTGTCGGATCTGTCGTGTGGTAAAGCCGCGCACGGGCGGTCGGTAAAGCACTGACGGATTAAAGTCCGTAACGGGTAGAGCCCGAAAAGTCGAAGTCCGGCATGCCAAAGGCAAGTATCGGAACTATCGCTGGGTCGCGACAGTCCCCCAACCGTCATACTTCACGTTGAACTTCGCTTCGAGACGAAGCGCTGTTTCCGTCAGGGCTCGTATCGCATCCCGATCGGTGGTCTGATCGCGCTGGACATCAAGCGCCTTTTCTCCGGTGTCGATTGTCACGCATTGGACGATGCGCCACCCAAGCGAACTTATGGCCTTTTGCAGCGCCTTGATCTCTTGCGTACTCCCGGTGAATCGTACGTCGACCGGGCGAATGATGAACGGTTTGTCACCGTTCTCGTTCAGGGATCGCAGGACATCACCATCCGCCGCCAATTCGGCTTCGACGCAGGCGGGATCAATTGACGGTAATTGCGCGCCAACGGTCTCTGCGAAAAGAAGGATGAGCATGGGATTCATGCTCAGTTGATCGCAGCCCTTTGGGGTGACCGCAAGAAGGCACTCTCCGGCCCAAGGAGACACCTTTTCTTCTGGACTGTGCAAATCCCGTATCAACTCGCCCCGACTTCCCGGGAAGGCGCGGTGGGCCAACAAAAAGGCGGCGGCTCTTGCAAGCCGCCGCACTGATCCTCTGGAGGGACGTTGAACTTCAGAACTGGGTGCGCTTGGTGTAGCCGTTGTCGACCACGATGTTGGCGCCGGTCATCGCCTTGCATGCGGGCGAGACGACGAAAGCCACCGCCTTGGCGAGTTCCTCGCCGGTGGTGAACCGGCCCGAGGGCATGTTGGCGAGCGTCGCGTTGTAGAAGTCCGGCATGGCGGCCTGGATCTTGGGCCAGGGGCCGTCCTCGGTCAGCACCGGGCCGGGGGTGATGCAGTTCACGCGGATGCCTTCGCCCGCCAGCGCCTGCGCCAGTGACGAGGAATAGTTCATCACGGCGGCCTTGAGGGCGTTGTAGGGCTGAACGCCCATGAATTCCTCGACCGCGCCGGTCGAGCTGAAGCACACGATCGCGGCGTTGTCCGACTTGGCAAGGTGCGGGCGGGCCGCCGCAATGCCGCGCCGCATCGGCAGGATGTCGGCCTGGATCACGGCTTCCCACGCGGCGTCGGTGTCTTCGCCGAGGTTGGTGGAGGTGAAGCTGATGAAGATATCGCAGCCGCCGAGCGCCTCGGCCGCCTTGTCGACGAAGGCGGGGACCGCCTCGACCTGCGTGACGTCAAGCGCCTCGCCGTAGGTCTTCACGCCTGAAGCGGCGACCTCCGACAGCACGTTGTCCACCTTGTCCTGCGAGCGGCCGCAGATGGCGATGTCGCAGCCTTCGGCCGACAGCACATGCGCGACTACGCGGCCGATGCCGCCGTTCGCGCCCACGAGGATGGCCTTGAGGCCCTTCAGTCCGAGATCCATGTCTTGCGCTCCTCTGCCACGCGCGTGGTTTCTTGTCAGATGCCGTGGTGTCGCCGCTCGGGCGCGGCATGGCCACTATTTCTTTGGTCAGGAATGACCGCAGCCCCGCCGTGCTAGCGCGGGGGCCGCAACAATTCGACGGGAGAGTGTCATGAAGCGCCTCGAAGGAAAGCGCGCCGTTGTCCTCGGCGCCAGCAGCCCCGACAACATGGGCCAGCATATCGCCCGGCGCCTGATGGACGAGGGCGCCAGCGTGCTCGTTTCCGGCCGCAAGCAAGACGTGCTGGCCGATTTCGCCGCGCAGCATGACTGCAAGTGGAGCGCCTGCGACCTGACCGACAAGGCCAGCGTCGATGCTCTGGCGGACAGCGCCGCGCAGCAGCTTGGCGGCATCGACATTGCGGTGAATGCCACCGGCTGGGGGCTCCTGAAGGGCTTCCTGGAAACCACGCATGACGAACTGATGGCGATGACGATGCTGCAGTATGTCGGGCCTTTCCACTTCTACCAGGCGATGGTGGGCAAGATGGCGCGCAGCAAGGGCGGGCGCGGGGGCTCGCTGATCCAGATCAGCTCCGCGACGGCGACGATCATGCTCAACGACCACGCCGCCTACATGGGCACCAAGGCGGGGGCCGACCACGTGATCCGCTGCGTCGCGCACGAGTTCGGGGCGGAAGGCGTGCGCGCGAATTCGATCTCGCCGGGGTTGACCGACACGCCGATGACTTCGGACGCCAAGCAGGTGCCGGGCCTGTTCGACGCCTTCCTTGCGGGCTATCCGCTCGGCCGGATCGGCACCAGCGACGACATTGCGGCCGCCGTCGTCTGGCTTTCCAGCGACGAGTGCTTCATGACCGGCGAGAACCTGCAGGTAAATGGCGGCTTGACGCTGCGCCGCAACCCGATGAAGAGCGAAATCGACGCGGCCGTCGCAGCCGCCATGGCTGCGGGCTGAGAGTTTCCTGGGGAGGAAGGGCCGGCGGCGGTATCCAAGGATGCCGTCGCCAGTTCCAGTTACTTTCACTCCGCATCGTCATTGCGAGCGAAGCGAAGCAATCCAGGGCGACGCGAGATTGCCCTGGATTGCTTCGCTTCGCTCGCAATGACGAAAGTAGAGGGCTACTGACCGGGCACCAGCGCCTTCACATCCGCGCGCAGCAGGTCCTTGCGCACTTTGCCGGAAGCCGTGCGCGGAAATCCTCGCGGAATTCGAACCTCTCGGGAATCTTCTGCTTCGCCAGCCCGCTGTCGGCGATGTGTGCGGCGAGCGCTTGCGGGCTCGGTGCCTCGCCATCGGCGATGACGTAGGCGCAGACACCTTCGCCCAGCCGTTCGTGCGGCATGGCGACGACGGCCGCCTCGCGCACGGCGGGATGGGCGTGCAGCACGTCCTCGATCTCCTTGGCCGAGATGTTCTCGCCGCCGCGGATGATGAGGTCCTTCTTGCGGCCGGTGATGGTGATCGCGCCGTCCTCCGTCCGCACGCCGAGGTCGCCGGTGCGGAAGAAGCCGTCCGTGGTGATCGCCTCGCGGGTCTGCGCCTCGTCGGCGTAGCCCAGCATCATGCCGGGGCCGCGCGCGAGGATTTCGCCTTCCCGGCCGTCGGGCAGGTCGCGGTCCTCGTGATCGACGATGCGCACTTCGTAATCGACCACGGCGCCGTCGGTCGTCGCGGCCAGTGCCTCGACGTTGGGCCAGCCGAACGTCACCAGCGGCACTTCGGAGGCGCCGAAGACGCGGAAGGCGCGGCAGTGGTCAAACGCGGCATTGGCGGCGGGGATCAGGTCCGCCGGAACCGCCGCGCCGCCGCAGGCGAAGAAGCGGAAGCTGGGCAGGCGATTGCCGCTCGCACGCGCGGCGGCCGCCAGCTCGACGAGAAACGGCGTGGCGGCGACGGTGCCGACCGCCTGATGCCGGTCGATCAGGGCGAGTGCCTGCTCCGCGTTCCAGCTTTCCATCAGCACCGTGCGGATTCCGCAGATGAACGGCGCCTCCAGCCCGTTGGCATAGCCCGAGACATGCGTGACGGGGGAGGGCATCAGCGTCGCCTCGCCTTCGGTCAGGCCCCAGTAGTGCCCGCTCTCGCGCAGGATGCGGGCGATCGAGACGTGGCTGTGCAGCACGCCCTTCGGCCGCCCCGTGGTGCCCGAGGTATAGAGCACCATCTTCACGCCCAGCGGATCGACTTTCGGCCGCGCGAAGGGGAGGGCGCGCCCTTCCTCGATCAGCGCTGTGTAATCGTCCGAACCTTCGCCGCGCACGGTGAAGACATGAGCCAGGTCCGGCAGCACGCCTGCGAGTCGCCGCGCCATCGCCGCGTAGTCGAACTTGCGGAACGAAGAGGCGACGAAGAACGCCCGCGCGCCGCAGTCCGCCAGCATCAGCGAGACTTCATGGTCGCGGTAGATCGGCACGATCGGGTTGACGACGAGGCCCGACATCGCGGCGGCCAGGTTGATCACCATCGCCTCGCGCCAGTTGGGCACCTGGAAGGCGATGACGTCTCCCGGCCGCAGGCCGCGCGCATGCATCGCGGCGCTCAGCGCCTCGGCATCGGCTACGGCCTGCGCGCGGGTGACGGTCACGTCGCCTTCGATCAGGCACACGAAGCCGGGGTCGGCCTCGGCCAGCGCGCTCGCCTGCTCGGCGATCGTGCGTTCGTCCCACAAGTCCGTTCCGGCGTAAGCAGCCAGATGCGGCGGTGGGGTTTCAAGCCATGCCCACGGGGGCTCTTCCTCTCCATCATGATCCCCTGAGTGCCGCACTGTGCGCCCCCTGTCGCCTATCACCTTGCGCAGCTTGTGGCGACCGGGCGGCTCGCGCAGGATCGACGTATAAATTACCGGGAGAAGACCGTGGAACGCGTAAAGCGCATTGGTGACGTGGCCGAGATCATGCTCGACTACGTGGCGAACAAGAAGACCTTCCAGACGGCGCGGCCGCTGCGCGTGCCCACCGGCAGCTATACCGACAAGGACCAGTTCAAGGCCGAGCTGGAGCTGGTCTTCAAGCGCGTGCCGCTGATGCTGGCCTTCACCGCCGAACTGCCGAATCCTGGCGACTACAAGGCGATGGACGCGGTCGGTTCGCCCGTGCTCATCAACCGCGACAAGCAGGGCAAGGTCCGCGCCTTCCTCAACGTCTGCTCGCATCGCGGCGCCCCGGTCGCGCCGGACGGCAAGGGCAACTGCTCGCGCTTCACCTGCAAGTACCACTCTTGGACCTATGGCGCCGACGGCAAGCTGATCGGCATCTCCGAGCCGGGCACCTTCGGCGAGGTGGACAAGGGCGCGATGGGCCTGCGCGAACTGCCGTGCGAGGAACGCGGCGGTATGATCTTCGTGTGCCTGACGCCCAACGCGCCGATGGACCTCGATCACTATTTCAAGGACTTCCTCGAGGATTTCGACGCGCTCGACTTCGCGAACTGGACGTACCTCGGCAATCGCACGATCCACGGCGCCAACTGGAAGATCGCCTTCGACGGATACCTAGAGGGCTACCACTTCAAGTCGCTCCACCCCGAGACGATTTTCCCGCGCACGCCGTCGAACTGCACGCATTACGAGGGCTTCGGGCCGAACATCCGCATCGGCTTCCCGCAGCATTCGATCGCCGAGCAGCTCAAGGACGTGCCGCGCGAGGAATGGGGCAACCGCGAGAACTACGGCTACGATTTCGTGCGCATCTTCTTCCCCAACGTCTCGATCTTCATCGCGCCGGAGATCACGCAAGTCGCGCAGCTGTTCCCCGGACCGACGCCCGCCGAGAACCGCACGGTGCTGAACTACCTGCGCCGCAATCCGGTCAAGGACGAGGCGGACCGCGAGGCCGTGGAAGGCGCGATGAACTTCTTCCGCGATGTCACGTATGAGGAAGACTACGTGATCGGCCTCGAGATCCAGAAGGGCCTCGAATCGGGCGCGCATGACGACCTGACGTTCGGCAAGAACGAACGCGGGAACCAGTACTTCCATGAGTGGCTGAACTGGTATCTGGCGGATGATGCCTCCTTGCCCGAACCGGTGATGTAGGATTTGCCCACCCCTGTCCCCTCCCGCGAGCGGGAGGGGATGACAGACCTGCGCCTTGCCCTCCCGCTCGCGGGAGGGCCGGGAGGCTTGAGAGCGCAGCGAACTAGCCGGACGGGGTGGGTTTGGGAGAAAAAACAATGCATAAACTATCCCTCGCCTCCGGCGTCCTGCCCGAATTCGGGGCGGTGGACGTGATCGAGGCAGGCGCCGCCGCCGGGTTCGACGCGGTCGGCCTCTGGGTCGATCCGCTGGAATGGACCGCGCAGCATACCCGCGATGCGCGCGCAGCGTTGCAGCGCACCGGCCTGCCGGTGCTCGACGTCGAGGTCGTGTGGATTCGCCCCGACACCACGCTCGACGATCACCGCAAGGTGCTGGACGTCGGGGCGCAGCTCGGCGCGGCGAACGTGCTATGCGTATCCTCGCACGAGGAGGGCGAGACGATCGAGCGCCTCTCCGCCCTTTGCCGCCACGCCGAGGGATCGGGAATGCGGGTGGCGCTGGAATTCGGCATCTTCACCGAGGTGAAGACCCTGAGCCAGGCGCTCGGCATCCTCGACCGGGTGGGGCATCCCTTGCGCGCGGTGCTGGTCGATCCGATCCACGTCGACCGCTCCGGCACTACGGTCGACCAGATCGCGGCCATCGATCCGGCGCTGCTGCCTTACGCCCAGTTCTGCGACGCGCGGGCCGAGCGGCCCGATCCGGCGAACTTCGACGCGGTCATCACCGATGCCATCGACCTGCGCGAACAGCCGGGCGAAGGCGCGTTGCCGCTGGCGGCGATGCTGCAGGCCCTGCCGCAAGGTATTCCGCTGTCCCTGGAACTGCGCTCGGCGGCGCTACGCGAGGCGTTCTCGCACCCGGCGCTGCGGGCGAAGGCGGTGCTGGACGGGATGCGCGAGTGGATGGGCGTGCTGGCATGACGGTTACCGTGATCACGCTCCTCAAGCGCCGCGAAGGCATGAGCGTCGAGGACTTCCGCGCCTACTACGAAAGCAGCCACCGCGTGATCGGCGAGAAGGTACTGGCCGGCTACGCCACGCGCTACGTGCGCCGGTTTCTCTCGCCGATGGACGGGACGGACCAGCCGTTCGATCACGACGTGGTGATGGAAATCGACTTCCCCGACGCGGCGACGCGCGATGCCTGCTTCGCCGCGCTGGGCGATCCGCAGGTCGCCGCGATGATCGCCGAGGACGAGGAAAACCTGTTTGACCGCAGCCGGGTCCGCGCCTTCACCGTGACCGAGAGTGCATCGGTGATGCCGCCGGTTGGATAACCTCTTCCGTCATTGCGAGCGAAGCGAAGCAAAGCAATCCAGGGCCGAGCGAACCGCTCTGGATTGCTTTGCTTCGCTTCGCTTGCAATGACGAAGGCGTCAGGCCGACTTGCGAGCGGCGCGCTCGCTGGGACGGAAACCGATCTCCGCGAGCAAGTCCATGAGACGCTGGCCGTCGGCCCGGACGCGATCGCGCCATTCCTTGTGGTCGAGGTGGCCCAGCACCGAGCGCTGGAACAACCCGGCTTCCCGCACGGCATCGCGGAGCAGGGCGGCGGGCACAGCATCGGCGTCCACCGTGCCGCTCTCGATGGCACGGATCTCGACGACGCGCGCCACCTGCTGGGCACGACTGCGGTTGAGGGTGTTCATATCCACGTTTCAGGCTCCCGGGCAGGGGCGGCGTCGCGACCGATACCGCGCTGTCTCTCAATCCGGGAACACGGCCGGGCCGATTAAGTTTCGGTTCATCCGGCGAATTAGGGCTTCGCGTTGAAATTTTTCCTTTGCGTTCAAATGTGAACGCGGAAAGTCAGGCGTGGATCTCCAGAATCTCGAAGACATTGCCGAAGAAGTCGCGGCAATAGGTTCCGGCATAGCCGTGTTTCACGCCGCTCGCATCGATGGTGATGCCCTCCATCGCGGGCGGCGTGTGCACCGGCAGGCCCGCCGCGACGATCCGTTCGTGGACGGCAAGGACGTCCTCCACTTGCAGCGCCATATGGGTATAGCCGTATTCGTTGACGCCCCGGCGCGGGTCCTGCGGTGCCTGCTTCGGGGCGTCGTACTGGAAGACCTCGATCTGGAGATTGCCGAGGCGGCAGAAGAACTGGTTGGCGGCGCTGCCCTTGAGACCCACCACTTCGTCGATGAAGGGGTTGTCGGACCAGCTCAGCGGCTCGACTTCCTCGACCGCGCCGAGGATCTCGAGGTAGAATTCACGTGCCTTGCCCAGATCGGGCACCGAGACGCCGATATGGTGGACGCCGATGACGCCGGGCAGTTTCTGGGCCATGCTCCGCTCCTCCTTTTCAGACCTGGCTGAACCCGCCGTCCATCACCAGTTCGTCGCAGGTCATGAAGCTGGACGCGCTGGAGGCGAGGAACACCACGCCGCCCGCCATTTCCTCCGGTTTGCCGAGGCGGCCGATCGGGTGCGCGACGTTCATCGCCGCGATCGAGGCTTCGCGCGAAGGCGCAGCGCCAAGCTCGATATAGCGGTCCATGATCGAGCCCAGCATCGGCGTGTCGATCCCGCCGGGGTGCACCGAGTTGACGCGGATGTTGTACTTGAGCGCGGCGAACTCTGCGCCCAGGCACTTCGAAAGCATCTTGATCGCGGCCTTGCTGACGCAATAGGCGGCATTGAACGCCGCGCCGCGCAGGCCGCCGACGCTCGAGAAGTTGATGACCGAGGCGCCCGAGGCCCGCGCCTTACCGCCTTCCTGCAGCAGGCCCAGCATGACCTGCGTGCCGATGATCGCCGAGTCGACGTTGATGGCGTTGACCTTGTGGAACTCGGAGAGCGGGGTGTCCTCGAACTTGGTCACGATCGAGAAGCCCGCGTTGTTCACCAGTGCATCGAGGCGGCCGTATTTTTCGCGCACCAGCGCCTCCACCGCGCGCCAGTCGGCCTCGCTGGTGACGTCGTGCCTGAGGTAGTGGTCGGCGCCTTCGATGTCTGCGCTTTCCTTGAGGTCGGTGGCGATCACGGTGGCGCCGGCGGCCTTCATGGCCTTGACGATCTCGCGGCCGATGCCGCCGGCGGCGCCGGTGACGACGGCGATCACGTCGGGAAGGGCGATGGTCATGGTCTTGTCTCTCCCAAGGGCCTCTGTGTGCCGCTGTGGTGGGGTTATGGTATCGCTAGGTGCCGTTGAGTGCCGCTTTGTGCCGCTATTGCGCGGTCCAGCCGCCATCGATGACAAGCTCGCCGCCGGTCATGTACGAACTGTCTGAGGACGCGAGGAAATAGACCGCGCTGGCCAGTTCCGCAGGGTCCGCCAGTCGCCCAATCGGGGTCTTGCTGGACATCAGATCGACCAGATCCTGCGCCTTGCTGGCGACGCCCTTGTCCACCCAGCGCTGGAACCCTTCCTTGAGGAGCGGGGTCAGAACGAAGCCGGGATGCAGCGAATTGGCGCGGATCGGCATCTTCTTTTCGGCGAATTCCAGCGCGATCGACTTGGTGAACAGCCGCACCGCGCCCTTGCTGGCGTTGTAGCCCGAAACCTCGCTCATGCCGACGAGGCCCATGATCGAACTGACGTTGATGATCGAGGCGCCGCCCCGGAAATCCGCCCCGCTCGCGGCCATCAGCGGCACGAACGTCCGCACGCCGAGGAACACGCCATCGACGTTGATGCTCATGATCCGGCGCCAGCCCTCAAGCGAGGTCTCGGCCACCGGGCCGGTCAGGTCGATGCCCGCATTGTTGACCAGAATGTGCAGTTTTCCGTGCCTTTCGGTCACGGCGGCGAGCACTTTGGCCCAGTCGTCCTCGCTGGCGACATTGGCGCTGACGTAGCTGGCGGCCTGCCCCAGACGGGCGAGCGTGGCGCTGGCATACTCGGTGTCCGGCGCCTCGAGGTCGGTCAGGACCACTTCCGCGCCTTCGGCCAGGAACCGCTCGACACAGGCGAGGCCGATGCCGCGAAGCCCGCCGGAAACCAGCGCTACGCGGCCCTTCAGCCGCTGCGAACCCAGTTCCTCGCTCATACGCCGTTCATCCCTGCGGTGGACGCGCCGTCCATGGTGAATTCGCTTCCCGAACAGAACCTTGCCTCATCGCTTGCAAGCCAAGCGACCATCCCGGCGACTTCCTCCACGGCGGCCATGCGGCCCATCGGAGACAGGCCCTCGTAGGCGGCGCGGGTGGCGACGGGGTCGCCCGATTTCTCGATCAGGTTCACGATCAGGGCGGTCTCGACGACGCCCGGCAGCACGGCGTTGACGCGGATGCCGTACTTCTGGTTGCCCGAATGCACCGCCGACGCCTTGACCAGCGCGATCACGGCGGCCTTCGACACCGAATAGGCCACGAAGTTGCCCATCGCCCGGTGCGCGTTCATCGAGGAGTTGACGATGATCGAGCCGACCGGCCCTTCCGGGTTCTTCGCCATGGCCCGCATCGCGTGCTGCACGGTGAGCATGACGCCGGTGAGGTTGACCCCCATGACGTTGTTCCAGCCTTCGATCGAGATGCTCTCGATGCTGCCGTCGCCGCTTTCGGTCCCGGCATTGGCGAAGGCGATGTCGAGCCGCCCGTGCTTTTCGAGGATCTGTGCGATCAGGCCGTCCCACGCCGCCGCGTCGGTGACGTTGTGCTTCACGAACTCGGCCCCGGTCGCGGCGCACAGCGCATCCGCCGCCGCTTGGTTGGAGCCGGTGAAAATGACTTTAGCCCCGTCGGCGCACAGACGCTCGACAGTGCCGGCGCCGATGCCGGAGGTTCCTCCGGTGACCAGCGCCACCTTGCCTTCAAGCCGCTTCACGGCATTCTCCCGATTACTATCCCGGCCAACATGGCCCATCCGCGCCGCTCCACAACCTATGATTTTGAGCAAGGTGACTTGTGGTGCAGCGGGGTGCAGAAATGGCGACAAACAGGGAAATGCGTTCTTGGGAGATTGAACGACCATGGCCGATCGAGATCCGGAAATCGCCGGAAAGCTGGGTGAAGACCGCAGCGAAGGCATAAGCTGGGCGGAACTGATGGCGCAGGATCTGCGCACTCCGCCTGCGATTCTGACTGACGAGAGCTATACGTACCGCGGTTCGGAGGCGATTCCCGCCGAGCGTTACACCAGCGAGGCATTCGCCAAGCTCGAACGCGAGCGGATGTGGCCCTACGTGTGGCAGTTCGTCGCGCGCGAGGAAGACCTGCCCGATCCGGGCGACTTCATCGTCTATGAGAACGCGGGCCGTTCGTACCTCGTCAGCCGTCAGGACGACGGCTCGATCCGGGCGATGCACAACGTCTGCCTCCACCGTGGCCGCAAGCTGCGCACCGAGGAAGGCGCGGCCGACAAGTTCGTTTGCCCGTTCCATGGCTTTGCTTGGAAGAAGGACGGCAGCTTCGATTCGATGCCCTGCCAGTGGGACTTCCCGCACCTCGCCGAAAAGGATCTCGACCTGCCCGCCGCCGAAGTCGGCCGCTGGTCGGGCTACGTCTTCATCCGTGAGGAATCGGGCGGCCCGAGCCTCGAGGAATTTCTCGCCCCGCTGCCCGAGCACTTCAAGCGCTGGCGGCATGAGGAATGTGCCAGCGTCATGCGCGTGGCCAAGGAAGTGCCGGCCAACTGGAAGGTGGTGATGGAGGCTTTCATGGAAGCCTGGCACACCATCGTCACGCACCCGCAGCTGCTGCCGTTCACCGGCGATTCCAACGCCGCCTACTGGACCTGGGGCGACAACGTGAACGTCAACCTCGTGCCCTTCGGCGTGATGAGCCCGCACATCGCGGAAGGGCAGGGCGAGCAGTGGATCGTCGACGAGTTCATCAAGTACAACGGTCGTTCGGGTGACAACTACGAGGGTGAGGCCCACACCAACCCGATGGCGATCAAGGTGCCCGAGGGCATGACCGCTCGCGCCGCGCTGGGCGCCGCCATGCGCGCGGCCTATACCGAGAGCACCGGCTACGACCATGCCGACGCGACCGACGCCGAGCTGCTCGACGGACTCGTCTACAACGTGTTCCCGAACTTCGCGCCTTGGGGCGGGTACATGCCGAACATCGTCTACAACTGGCTGCCCGGCAAGACGCCCGACACCTGCATCATGGAAGTCCGCATCCTCGCGCGCATTCCCAAGGGCCAGCCGATCCCGCGCGGCGCGCCGCTGAAGATGCTGCGGCTCGACCAGAAGTGGACCGAGGCGCCGGAACTCGGCATTCTGGGCGACGTGTTCGAGCAGGACATGGATAACCTGCCTTACGTGCAGGACGGCCTCCATGCCTCGAAGAACGGCAAGGTGAACCTCGGCAACTATCAGGAAATCCGCATCCGCCAGTTCCAGGACACGATGATGAAGTACATCGTCGGCGACCTTGGGGGCGACCTCGGCGGGGCTCCGAAGGCATGAGTGAGGCTGAAGGCGCGCATCCGCCGCGCATAAACTGCGCCCTCATCTGCGGCGGCGTGTGGCACGACATGGACTTCGCGCGGCTGGAGCTTCTGAAGCTCCTCGCCGAAGACCCCAGCGTGCGCACCCGCGTGTTTGAGGATTACGAGAACCTCGACGCGCTGCGGCAGGCGGACATCCTCATCACCTATACCTGCGACGTCACGCCCTCGCTGGCGGCGCAGGAGGTGCTGCGCGACTGGCTGAAGGCGGGCGGGCGCTGGCATGCGCTGCACGGCACCAACTCGGTGCTGCGCCTGCTTTCCGAAGGGCCGGACAAGGGCCTTTGGGACGCCCCGCGCTGGGCGCCGCTGTTCATGGACATGCTGGGTTCGCAGTTCATCTCGCACCCGCCGATCGCCCCTTACACGGTGACCGTGGCCGATCCCGGCCATCCGCTGGTGGAGGGGATCGAGCCGTTCGAGACAACCGACGAACTCTACCACATGGAAACGCACGGCCACCTGCACGTCCTGCTGGAAACCGATTGCACGGTGGAGGGTACCGGCTTCGTCGAAGCGGCCGATGCACTCGGCAAGCAGCCGGTGATGTACCTCAAGGATCACGGCAAGGGCGCTGTGCTCTACAACACGCTGGGCCATTGCCGGGGACACTACGATCTCCAGCCGATGCTCGACTGGTGGCCGACGGTGGACCGCTGCGCGTGGGATCTCCCGGTGTTCTACGAATTGCTGCGCCGGGGCATCGCCTGGCTCAAGCAGGGCGGGAAGTGAGACGCGGCGCCGGGGTCTGCCCCGGCGCCGTCCCGCTCAATCGACCTTGAACGGAAGCGCTCCGGTTTCATCCGACCGCGTCGGCCACAGGATAGTCAGAGCGATCCGGGCGAACTTCCAGCGGCCGTGCTGCCGGACGTAGTGGTCGTCGTAGCGGCCGATCAGCAGCAGCGGGTTCGCCTCCCCGCCCGGCGTGACGATGGCCGAGCCCGTATGCTGGCGCGTGACGAGGTCCAGCAACAGGCAATGCCCGCGCGCGGTGTCAGGTCCAGTCAGCTCGATGGCGTGATTGGCGACGTAATGCAGCGTCTCCAGCGGCGCGCGCAGGTGCTTCCAGTGCTGGCGATAGAGGCCGAGCACCGCGTCGATGCCTTCGTAGGGCTCCGGAAACTCGCATAGGATGTCGTCGGCGAAATTGCGGCGCACCGCAGCCTCGTCCATCGAGTCGAAGGCGGTCGAGTAATCCACGCGAAGCTGGCGGATTCCCTCGCGTGCGATCAGGTCTTCAAGAGTCATCATCTTCTCCCGCTTGTGATTATTCTTTGGTCGAGGCGCGCTTGAGGCGGGCGATCTTCTTCTGGATCGCTGCCAGCTTGCGCATGTAGGTCTCGCGAATGTCGCCGGTCAGCAGCAGCGCCGCGCTCTGCAGGAAGCAGGCGTGCAGCTCGGCGCGGCACTGGTCACCCGCGCACTGGCCCAGCGACCAGCGGCGGTAGACCACGAATTCGTGCATGACGTGGGTATCGACCAGCGAGGCGAGGTCGAGATCATCGCGCACGTGGCCTTTGGCGCGCTGCAGGTCCAGCCACCCCGAGAAGCGCGTGTGCGCCACCGAGGTCAGTTCCCGCACTTCCAGTTCGCGCGGTTCGGGCGCGAAGACGAAGTCGATCACCACCCGGGCGTAGAGACTGTCGCGCTCAAGCTCGCTGACCATCCAGTCGAGTTCGCGGAACACCACCTCCAGCGTGTAAGTCGCACCGCGCCGGGCGATGTGTTCGCGCACCTCGACCATGCGATCGACGACGGTGGCGCTGATGACGCCGTCCTTGTCGCCGAACAAGCGGTAGAGCGTGCGCTGGGCCACCCCGGCGTCCTCTGACAGCCGCCGGATCGTCAGCGCCGCGACCCCGCCTTCGCCCAGGATGCGGTGTGCGGTGTCGACGATGCGCGCGCGCCGCTCCGTCATGGCCGGGCTGGTATAGCGGCGGCAGAATCACGGGCGCTTTTTTCGCGATCACGTCTTGCATCGCAGCAATGCCCCCGGCGTGGCGGTTCTCTTTTCATTACCGCGAGAAACGTGAACTTCGCCGCTGTCCAAGACAATCCCCTCCGCTCCATCACCGCTGCACTGCGGTAAAACAAATCATACATGAATGTTTTTTATGTCTTCACAAAAATGATCATATGTACTCATTTATGCCTGTCCGGCGAAAAAGTCGGCACGTGATTCGAACTGCCCATGACCAGACGAAGGCAGTCGGTTCGGAGGGGAAGAACATGATCGGCAAACGACACCTGAATTGCGTCTTCACGACTTTTGCCACGGGGCTTCTGGCGAGTGTCAGCACTACCGCGATGGCCCAGAGCACACCGGCTTCCGCGCCGCCGCAGGCCGACCCGCCGCCGCAGCAGGGCGGACTGGAGGACATCGTCGTCACCGCGCGGCGCATCTCAGGATCGCTGCAGGATACGCCGGTGGCAGTCTCCGCCTTCACCGAGACGGCGATCCAGAACAAGTTCGCCACCGACATCCGCGCGCTGGCGGGCGACGTGCCCAACGTCGTCATCACCAACGTGCCGGGCTTCAACGCCGCCTCGATCGGTATTCGCGGCCAGTCCACCGGCGACATCATCCTGACCTTCGAGCCCGCCGTCGGCGTGGTGGTGGACGACTTCGTCCTCGCCCACGTCCAGACCCAGTTGTTCGACCTGTTCGACGTGGAGCGCATCGAAGTTCTACGCGGCCCGCAGGGCACGCTGTTCGGCAAGAACACCGTGGGCGGCGTCGTCAACGTCATCACCAAGAAGCCGGAGCCCGGCTTCAGCGGCGAAGTGCGGCTCGGCTATTCCAGCTTCAACACCAAGGACGTCAAGGCCGCGATCAATATCCCGCTGGCCGAGAACCTCTATTTCCGCGCGGCGGGATCGTTCCAGGAGAGCGACGGCTACTACCGCCTGACCAAGAACAATGACGTCGACGGCTTCGAGGGCGTGCCGGGACGCGGCCAGCGCTGGGGCGGATCGCGCTACTTCAGCGCCCGCGCCAAGCTCTTGTGGGAGCCGACCGACGACACCAACATCCTGCTCACCTACGAACTGCTGCGCGATCGCGGCGACAGTCCGCCCTCGGTCAACGAGACGCCTCCGGGTTTCCTGATCGACGTAGTCGGGTTTCCCGGCATCCAGACCACCGGGCAGAGCCCCTACAAGACCGGCACCACGCTGTGCGAAGGTTCGGCCACCGCGCCGACTTGCGTGGGCACGCTCGATGGTCACCGCGTCGATGTGGACGGCGTCTACTTGCGCGGCGAGCATTCGGTCGATGACGTCGGCACGATCACCGTCGTCGGCGGTTGGCGGCGGGTGCAGTCCAAACTGCCTTCCGACTATACGGGCGAGAACGCCTACCTGTTCGTCTCCACGCGTGAGGACGTGCGCAAGCAGTACAGCCTCGAAGCACGGTTCAGCTCCGACTTCTCGGACGTCCTGAAGTTCACCGTGGGCGGCATGTACTGGGGGCAGAAGCTGGACGCCAATGCCACCAGCTTCCTCGGCTTCCTGCGTTTCCTGGGCGACCCCACTGCGCTGACCGACCCGAACCAGTCCACCGCGAACTACAAGGTCGACAGCTACGCGGTGTTCGGCGAGGCGGAGTACAAGGTCGCCGACCCGTTCTCGGTCTTCGTCGGTGCACGCTACACCAAGGAGAGCAAGGACTTCGCGGTGCGTCCGCAGGTTCGCCGCTCGACCATCGCGACGGGGTTCTGGCCCGAGTACAGCGACAGCGCGAAGTTCTCCAAGCCGACGATGCGCGCAGGCTATCGCTGGGAGATCGCCCCGGGCATCAACAACTACTTCACCTACAGCCAGGGCTACAAGTCGGGCGGCTACAACGAGCAGGCGATGTCCGCTACGTCGGCACTGCCGTTCCGTGAGGAGACCGCCGACAGCTTCGAACTGGGCTTCAAGACCGAGACGGCCGATCGCAAGCTGCGCGTCAACATCGCGGCGTTCTATGTGAAGTACAACGATCTGCAGCGCGACGCAGTGGTCCCCTTCATCGATCCGATCACCGGACTGCCGGGGCAGGAGACGCGGACGACCAATGCGGGCAAGGCCCACGTAAAGGGCATCGAACTCGAAATCTCCGCCGCACCGGTGGTGGGCCTGACGATGGGCGCTTCGGTCGGCTGGCAGAAGGCGGAGTACGACGAGTTCAGCACCGACGTGAACGGTGACGGCATCAACGACGATGCCTCTTACCTCAAGCTGCGCAATGCGCCCAAGTGGACGGCCAGCGGGAACGTGCATTACGAGTTCCCGCCGACCGACTGGGGCGTCGTCTCGCTCAACGCCGACGTCAACTATCAGGCACAGTACAGATCCACGACGCTCAACGCCGACTATTCGCAAGGTCAGGCGCGCACACTGGTGGGGGCGAGCATCGGCTGGACCGATCCCGACGAGCGCTTCCGCGTCGCGGTGTTCGGTCGCAACCTGCTGGACAAAGTCTACCGCGTCTCGGCCAACTCGGTCGCGGGGCTGTTCAACTTCACCAACTACGCCCCGCCGAGGAGCTTCGGCGTCGAAGGCTCTGTGAAGTTCTGACGATGGTGGCGGCGCTCTCCTCACGGGCAGGTGCGGGCCTGCGCCGAGCCGGCCTTCCCCTGCGGTTTCGTGCGCCGCAGGGAAGGTTAGGCTTCTCTCGCTTCGTGATGACGCCCCCCATACCGTCATTGCGAGCGGAGCGAAGCAATCCAGGGCGGTTTGCGAGCCGTTGGATCGCGTCGCTCCGCTCGCAATGACGAAGGTAGGGCTTCAGGGCAGCTTGTGCGCGCGGCCGATGCCCTTGGGGACGAGGTCGAAGGCGAAGCTGATGCGTTCCTTGTCGCCGCCGAAGGGCAGGGTGGCGTGCCACATGTACGAGGGGAACAGGATCATCCGGCCCGCGCGCGGCGGGTAGGTGACGGGCGTGCCGCCGCCGCCCAGTTCCTCCGGCAGCAGGCCGATGGCGAAAGCGCCGTCCTCACCCTCGAACTCGGGATAATAGACGCCCGAGAGCCAGTTGGGTGCATGGATATGCGGGCCGACTTCCCCGCCGGGGCGCAGGATCGTGCCCCACAAGGTGAGGCTCCACTCCTCGGGCAACGCGTGGAGCAGGGGGTGGTCGGCGGGTTCCTCGGCAAGGCGTGCATGGGCACTGGCGAGATGATCGCGGGCGATCCGTGCAAGGGCGCCGATCGCCGGGCTCCGCGCATCGGCGAGGTCGGCGCTTTGGCGTCCCTGGCGGGTCACGAGGCCCTCCGGCTCGAACGTCAGCGACGGGTGAGCACGCAGTTCCTCCACCAGCGCGGCGTTGAACGTCGCGAGGTCGTCGAAGCCCGGCGCGGCGTCGATGTCATGCACGGTGACGAAGCGGTCGAGCGCCATGATCCGTTCGCGATCGCCGGTCCAGCCCAGCTTCTCGAAGGCGGCGAGCGCCAGCGCGACCGGCGTGGTGACGCTTGGCTGCGTGGCGACGAGTTTACCGCAGACGCCCAGCGCATCGCGCTCCTGCCCGGCGCGGATCATCGCCCGCACCAGATTGATGCCGAGCGCATGGTTGGGTTGCGCCGTATCGAAAGCGCGGCGCAGCACCTCCACCGCACCTGTGTAATCGCCCGCCTGCTCACGCATGAGCCCAAGCTGGTTCGCCGCGCGAGGGTTGCCGGGCTGCACGCGCAGGATTTGCCCGACGAGGCTTTCCGCCTCGTCCCGCTCTCCACAGGCGGCAAGCGCATCGACAAGGTTCAGCGCCGTGTCGAGGTGCCCGGGCCGCAGTTCCAGCGAGCGCCGGTAACGCGTAACCGCTTCGCCATGTCGTCCCAGCCGGGCCAGTGCGACGCCGGTATTGTTGAGCGCATCGGCGCTGTCTCCGGCCTGCGTCAGCACCTCCAGCGCCTCTTCATACCGCTCCGCCGCGATCAGGCAGGAGCCGAGGTTGGCCAGCGTCGCGGCATGTCCGGGGCGCAGTTCCAGCGCGGCGGCGAAGGCCTGCAGCGCCTCTTCGTAAGCGCCCGCGTTCTTGAGCGCGACGCCCAGGTTCTGCCGCCGCCCGGCATCGCGCGGATCGGCGGCGCAGGCATCGCCGAAGGCGCGCACGGCATCTTCCATGCGCCCGGTACGCTGGGCGACGATCCCTGCCAAAGTCAGCGCGTCGGCATCCCCGGCTTCGCGGACAGCAGGCGGTCCACCAACGGCCGGGCCGCCACCGGGTCCGGCCCCTGCGCGACGCGCGCCGCTTCGGCCAGCATTTCCCCCACATGACGAAAGGTCCTCTCCGATATGATTGGTGTCATCATGCATGTCCGCACGAAGCCGGACAAGACGCAGCGCTTCATCGAACTGACCACGCAGCTGCAGAAGGACGTGCGCGCCAACGAGGCCGATACCCTGCTGTTCCAGGTCATGCAATCGCGCGAGGACCCGAACGCCTTCGGCTTCACCGAGATCTTCACCGACATCGCCGCCAAGGAAGCGCATGCGAACCGCCCCTACCACGTCGCCATGTCGGCGGAGGGCTACGCCTGCCTCGACGGCGACCCCGACATCCGCGTCTTCGACCTTCTGGGTGAAGCCGCCAAGGCAGGAGTTCACGCATGACCGGTTCGCTTGAAGGACGCATCGCCCTCGTCACCGGCTGCACCGGCGGCATCGGCAGTGAAATCTCCCGCCAGCTGGCGGAAGCAGGCGCGACGGTGATCGGCGCCGACCTCCCGGCCGAGGCAGGCGGCTGGCAGGGCGATTCCTACCTGTCCCTCGACGTGACCGACGAGGTATCCTGGCAGTCGGCGATCGGCGCGGTGGAGGCGCAGTACGGGCGGCTCGACGTGCTGGTCCATGTCGCGGGCATTGTCGTCGTCGAGAAGATGGAGAACACCACCATCGAGCAGTGGCGCAAACAGATGGCGGTCAACGTCGACGGCCCGTTCCTCGGCACCAAGGTGGCCGCGCAGCTCCTCCGGCGCTCGGGCGAGAGCCTGCCGCACGGCGCCTCGGTGGTGGTGATTTCCTCGGTCGCGGGCAAGATCGGCTCGCCGCTGCACGTCGGGTACTGCACGTCCAAGGGCGCGGTGACGCTGTTCGTGAAGGCCTGCGCGATGGAGTTCTCCGCGCTGGGCTACAAGGTGCGGGTCAACTCGGTGCACCCCAGCGGCGTCAAGACCGGCATGGTCGACCACATCCTCCAGCGCATCGTCGACAACGGTTTCGCCGCCAGCGTCGAGGAAGCCGCGGCCGGGCTCGCGCCCGCGCACCCGATCGGGCGCATGGCCGATCCCATCGACGTCGCGAAGACCGTGCGCTTCCTCGCCTCGGACGAGGCCGGGTACATGCACGGCTCGGAACTGATCGTCGACGGCGGGTTCACCGCGCAATGAGCGGGCTCAGCGGAAAAGTCGCCGTCGTGACGGGCGGCACCAGCGGTATCGGCGCGGCCGTCGCCAAGCTGCTGACCGAGGCGGGCGCAAAGGTCGCGGTGCTGTCCGAAGTGCCGCAGGCCGATCTCGACAAGGCGGTGGCAAGCGGCACGCTCGCCCATGCGGCGCACGTGGACATCGCCGATGCCGCTGCCGTCGCGGCGGCTGTGCAGGGCATTGAGGCGGCGCTCGGCCCGGTCACGCTGCTGGTCAACAACGCGGCGATCTGGGCGCCCAACCCGGTGCCGGAAAGCCCGCTCGCGCTGTTCGATCGGCACATCGACGTCAATCTCAAGGGCAGCTTCTACGTCACCCAGGCGGTGCTGCCCGCGATGATCGAGGCGGGCGGCGGCGCGATCGTGTTCATCGGCTCGGTCAGCGGCACGGCGGGCCGCGCGGGCGACAGCGCCTACAGCGCTTCCAAAGCCGGGGTCGCCATGCTGGCGCGTACGCTGGCGGCGGAGCTGGGCCCGAAACGCATCCGCATCAACTGCGTGTGCCCCGGCGCGGTGGCGACGCCGCTGACCGCGAACTTGCGCACCCCCGAAGGCGAGCAGGCCATCGCCGCGCTGATGGACGGCCATCCCAGCCCGCGCCGCCAGTTCTTCATGGACCCCGAGCAGATCGCCCAGCTCGTCTGCTTCCTGCTCGATGACAAGTCGAGCGCGCTGCACGGCGCGGTCATCCCCGCCGACGAAGGCCTTACCGCAACGATGTAATTCCCAACGAGAGGACAAGAACCATGACCGTTCAGCATGATGCCGGAAAACTCGGCGACCTCATCGTCAACATCAACGACTGCCACGAAGTCGCGCTCGGCACCGGAACCACGATCCGGCTGCTGCGCTACAGCGAGGAGACCGGCGACTGGGTCCTGTGGGTCCACATGGAGCCCGGCGCGACCTTCGCCCCGCACTGGCACCTTGGGCACGGGCAGTACTTCGTCACCAAGGGCGAGCTGATCTACGACGTCGGCTCAGCGCCTGCGGGGACTTACGGCTACGAACCGATCGGCTCGCGCCACAACGAGGCGCGCTGCGACGAAGTGACCGAATATCTCTTCATGGGCCACGGCGCCGTCGCCTTCCTCGACGAGGCGGGCGAGATCCGCTTCATCCTCAACCACGAATTCCTGCGCGACGTGGCCAAGGGCGAGGTCGTCTCCAACGTCGCCAACGAGGGGCTGGAGGAAGCGGCATGACCGCACCCTCAAACCCCCGCGCCGACCGACTGCGCGCGATGATGGCGGCGGAGGGGCTGGACGCGGTCGTGCTCAGCCATCCGCATGACGTGCGCTATGCGGTGGGCTATCACTCGATCCTCGAACGCTGGCAGCAGATGGAGCCGATGGCCGCCGCCATCGTATACGCCGACCCCGCCAAGCCGCTGACACTGGTGATCCCGGAGGCGAACCTCGGCCTCGTCGCGGTGCTCAACAAGGACGGCGATGCCTGCACCTTCGGCGAGGTGCGGACGTTCGACATGCTCAACTTCTGCGAGGTCAGCCGCTACATCGACCCCGACCGCAACGGCGGCCAGCTGGCCGAGGACGCCGCCGGGATGATGGGCGCGATCAGGGGCAGTTGCCAGCCCGACATCGCCGCCGCCATTGCTTCGGGCCTTGTCGATCACGGCATGGCGGGCAAGGCGATCGGCTTCGACGAGCACCGCGTCTCCGCGCGCATTTCGGCCGCCGTTCCGCATGCATATTCCGACGTGCTCGACTTCATGATGCGCGTGCGGGTGGTGAAGACCCCCGGCGAACTGGCGCGCTACCGCAAGCTGGGCAAGCTGGCCGACCGGATCATCGCCCACGCCGGATCGCTGCTCCATGAAGGCGCCGACTGGAACGACGTACAGGCGCGCATCTGCGACTTCATGGTGCGCAATGAAGTGATCCCGGTGGACGAAGGCGCGATGCTGTTCGGCGGCGCTTACGAAGCGGACGAGTTCATCCCCGACTTGTTCCGCACACGCGGCAACCGGGCCTTGCGGCGCGGCGACATCGTGATCCTGGAGACGCAGGGCATCCACGACGGCTTCTGGGTGGATATCAACCGCACCGCCGTCGTCGGCAAGGCCAGCGCCGAGTACCGCCACCAGCATGACGTCCTGCGCGATGCTTTCCTGAAGATGGTGGACCACCTGCGCCCCGGCGTCTCCACCGCCAGCCTGCCCGCGATCGGCTATGAGCACCTCAAGGCCAACGGTATCGCCACGCCCGAGAAGCTGCTGGTCGTGGCGCACGGCATCGGCCTGATGCCGCTGGAAATCCCGCTGGCTTTCCCCGCAGCTGGCCTTGCGGGCGTGAAGCAGGGCTTCGTGATGGAGGAGGGGATGCTGATCTCGCTCGACAGCCTCTACTTCGGCGCGAAGCTGGGGCCGTGCCACATGGAGAACGTCTACGCGATCACCGCGGGCGCTCCCGAACCGATGTACGCGGCCCCGCTCGAACTGTTCGAGGCGGTGACGCCCGAGCCTGCGAACGCAGCATGAGGTGCGACGGGCCACGCCGGGCGGCCCCACGCTGGATTGCCGCGCGACAGCGTCGCTCGCAATGACGAGTGCAGGAACACACCCCACTCTCGTCATTGCGAGCGTAGCGAAGCAATCCAGGGCGGCTTGTGCGGTGCCGGATCCTTTCGCGCCGCTCGCAATGACGAACCCCAAGAAAAGGAGAGAGCGATGACCGCCATCGGCGACAACGACCGCAGGCTTGAGAAGTACCGCCGGATGCAGCGCATCCGCCAGTTCGAGACCAAGGCCGGATCCATCCATGCTGCAGGCGAGATCCCCGGCGCGCTGCACACCTATGCGGGGATGGAGGCTTCGGGCGTCGGCGCCTGCATGGCGCTGCGCGACGACGACTACATGGTCGGCACGCACCGCAGCCACGGCCATCCGATCGCCAAGGGATCGACGCTGCGCCCGCTCATGGCCGAACTGCTCGGCAAGGCGACGGGCGTGTGCAAGGGCAAGGGCGGCTCGATGCACTTGTCCGATTTCGCGATGGGCAGCCTGGGCGAAACCAGCATCGTCGGCTCCGGCGGCCCGGTCGCGGCAGGTGCAGCATTGGGCGCGAAGCTGCAGGGGCTGGACCGCGTTGCGCTGTGCTTCTTCGGCGACGGCGCCTCCAGCGAAGGGGCGATCCATGAAGGCATGAACCTTGCCGCTGTATGGAAGCTGCCCGCGATCTTCGTGTGCGAGAACAACCGCTTCGGCATGTCCACGCCGACTTCCGCCGCCGTGGCGGGCGTCAATGTCGCGGACCGCGCGCATGGCTACGGCATCCCCGGCGTCATCGTCGACGGGCAGGACGTGGACGCCGTCGAGGAGGCCGTGCGCGAGGCGGTGGACCGTGCTCGTGCCGGCAAGGGGCCGACGCTGATCGAGACCAAGACCTACCGCTACCGTGACCACGCGGTGAACATGGGCCGCGACCTCACCCCGCGCGGGCCGGAGCATGACGACTGGGTCGCACGCGATCCGATCACGCTCTACCGCGCGCGCCTGCTCGCCGATGGCGTGGCCGAGGGCGATCTCGACGCCATCGACGCGGCAATCGCCGAGGAAGTGACGGATTCGCTGAACTTCGCGCGCGAGAGCGCATACCCGGTCTTCGAGGAGGCCTTTGACCACGTCTTCGTCGATCGCTTGCCGATCCCCGACGACGTTTTGGCGCACGCCTGAGAAGGAACCGCAATCATGGCCAAGATCACTTTCCTCGAAGCCATCCAGCAGGCCCAGGCCGAAGAGCTGGAGCGCGACCCCCGTGTCTTCATGATGGGCGAGGACATTCGCTGCAACGTCTTCGGCACCACCACCGGCTTCGTCGAGCGCTTCGGCGAGGAGCGCATCCGCGACACGCCGATCTCCGAGAACGGCTTCATCGGCGCGGCGGGCGGCGCGGCGATGGTGGGGATGCGGCCCATCGTCGATGCGACGCTGTCCTCGTTCCTCTATCCGGCGATGGACCAGATCTGCTCGATCATCGCCAAGTCCCGCTACATCTACGGCGGACAGGCGAAGCTGCCGCTCGTGCTGCGCTCCTGCATGTTCTACGGCAACTCCAATGCTGCGCAGCATTCCGACCGGCCCTACCCGATGTTCATGAACATGCCGGGCCTCAAGATCATCTGTCCCTCCGATGCCGCCGATATGAAGGGCCTGCTCAAGTCCGCGATCCGCGACGACGATCCGGTGATGAGTTTCGAGGACGGCACCTGCTGGATGAACAAGGCAGAAGTGCCTGACGATCCCGACTTCCTGATCCCCATCGGCAAGGGCGACATCAAGCGCGAAGGCACCGACATCACCGTCGTCGCTATCGCCGGCGGGGTCAACGTCGCGCTCAAGGCCGCGAAGCAACTGGCGGGCGAAGGCATCTCGCTGGAGGTCATCGACCCGCGCACGCTGGTCCCGCTCGACCGCGATCTGATCCTGCGCTCGGTGCGCAAGACCGGCCGCGCGATCTGCGTCGATCCGGCCAACCGCACCTGCAGCGCCGCCAGTGAGATCGCCGCCACCATCGTCGAGGAGGCGTTCGAGGCCCTGCGCGCGCCGGTGGTGCGGATCACGACTCCCGATACGCACCTGCCGTTCAGTCCGCTCATCGAAAAGCCGCTCTATCCCTCGGTGGAGCGCATCGTGAGTGCCGCCAGGCGCCTCGTAGGTGCCGTTGAGTTCCAGTCAGCCTGAGGAGCGAACATGGCCGAATTCACGATGGTCCTGCCGCAATACGGCATGGGGATGCAGGACGGCGAGATCGTCCGCTGGCTCAAGCAGCCGGGCGACGCGGTCGAGGAAGGCGAGAATCTCGTCGAGGTGGAAGCCGCGAAAACCACGGTGGAAGTGCCCGCGCCGGTCTCCGGCACGCTGCTGCGCATCGTCGCCGGGGAGGGCGAGACGGTGGACGTGCGCGCCCCGATCGCGGTGATCGAGACGGGCTGAGGGCGGCTTCGCGCGATACCGAAACAGACCTCCGGGAGAGGACGCGAGAATGAAGGACGGGAAGGAAGCCCGTTGGCCGCGCTGGCTGGCGGGAGCAGTGCTGATCGCGATTGGAGCGGTGCTCCTCGTCGGTGGCGTCAGGCTGCTGACGCTGGGGGGATCGGCGTATTACCTGCTGGCCGGGCTGGCCTGCACGGCGTCCGGGGCACTGCTCTGGAAGGGCGATGGGCGGGGACTCTGGCTCTATGCGGCGATGCTGCTAGGCACCGTGATCTGGGCCTTCTGGGAGGTCGGCGTACAGTTCTGGCAGCTCCTGCCGCGTCTTGCGGGGCCGACGGTGATCGGCGCCGTTCTGGTGCTGCCGTGGCTGCGACGCCGACTGACTTCCGCTTCCGACGCCGGGACGCGCTGGGGGCCCGGCGCGGTCGTGCTGGTCGCGGCACTGGCGCTGCTTGGGACGTTCCTGACGGTGCCTGTCTTCGATGTATCGCCCGGTCGCGTAGACCCCTCGCTCCGGTGAGCCCAGGAAGCGCGGAGTGGACGGACTATGGCGCGAACCTGTCAGGCACCCGCCATTCACCGGCCGCGCAGATCACCCCGGTCAATGCCGCGAAGCTCAAACAGGCATGGTCCTTCAAAACCGGTGACACCAAGGCCAAGCGGCCTGAGATCAAGTCCATTTCCTTCATGGCGACGCCGCTGATGGTGGACGACAAGGTCGTGTTCTGCTCGCCTACCGGCAAAGTCTTCGCTCTCGACGCCGATACCGGTAGGCAGATCTGGCTACGCGATCCGCATACGCAAATCGGCAATGCGCAGATGCTCAACTGCCGCGGCGTGTCCTATCATGCCGACCCTGCCGCAACGGGGATCTGCGCCAGGAGGATCCTCAGCATGACTGTGGATGGTCGTTTCCTTGCAAGCGACCTGGCAACCGGCGCGCCCTGTCCGGACTTCGGGAAGGGTGGGACCGTGAACCTTGATGAAGGACTGGGTGATGTGGACCCGTTCCGCTCCTACACCTCGTCACCGCCAGTCATCGTCGGCAACACGGCGATCCTGGGCGCCTATGTGCGTGACAACTACACCAAGGATGACCCCTCCGGCGTCGTGCGCGCGTTCGATGTGAAGAGTGGCAAGTTGCTCTGGGCTTGGGACAGTGGCCGTCCGGACGATGCCCCGCCGCTCAAGTCCGGCGAAAAGTGGACGCGCGGTTCAGTCAATGCCTGGACCGCCTTCAGCGCCGATCCTGCGTTGGGTCTTGTGTACGTGCCCACGGGCAACGCGACGCCTGATCACGTCGGCACCCATCGCTCGCCGATGCTGGAACGGTACGCCAGCTCGATCGTAGCGCTGGACGTGACCAGCGGACGGGTGCGCTGGGCGTTCCAATCGGTACATCACGACTTGTGGGATTACGATTTGCCGGCCCAGCCCAGCGCTGTGAATTTCGTGCTGAAGGGTCGTAAAGTTGCAGCGCTGATCGTTCCGACCAAGCGCGGTGAAATCTTCGTTCTCGATCGTGCTACCGGCAAACCGCTTACACCGGTCGAGGAGCGCCCAGTCCCGCGTGGGAATCTGCCAGGTGAACGTTACTCACCCACGCAGCCTTATCCCACAGGTTTTGCATCTTTCGCTCCGGCGCCTCTGACGGAAGCTGGCATGTGGGGGCTACGCCGCTCGATCAGATGTGGTGTCGGATTCGCTTTCGATCGCTTGACTATAAAGGCATGTTCACACCGCCGTCGGAACGCGGAATACTGCAGTGGCCCGGAACGTTCGGTATCCTCAACTGGGGTGGCGTCAGCATCGATCCTGAGCGCAATCTGATGATCGTGAACTCGGCGGCTATTCCGCAGGAAGTGCGCTTGTTCCGTCATGGCGCCAACACGGATCGACCGGCGATGGCAAAGGATTCCCACGCACCGGGTTACCTTCCGCAATATGGAACCAATTATGGTGTCAGCTTGCTGCCGATGTTTTCTCCTCTGGGCATCCCTTGCGCAGCTCCGCCATGGGGGAAGCTTGCGGCGGTCGATCTCGCGACTGGCAAGATCGCCTGGAGTCGGACTTTCGGCACGTCTGCGGACACGGCGCCACTCGGCATACCATTGCCCGGCGCATTCAACCTAGGTGGATCGGCTAATACGGCAGGTGGCGTTACCTTCATAGGCGCGGCGATGGACAATTATCTACGAGCATTCGACACGACGACGGGAAGGGAAATCTGGAAGGGGCGTCTCCCAGCGGGCGGGCAAGCCACCCCGATAACTTATGTGTCAAGAAAAACGGGAAAGCAGTATGTAGTGATTGCGGCAGGCGGGCACGCGTACATGCAGACCACATCAGGTGATTCTGTAGTGGCCTTTACTTTGCCATAGTCCATTAGAAGGTAGGTTGGCTGTCTGGTTACGACGCAACTTTGAGACATGGTAAGGGGCGCCATCGCGGATCATGTGTGGTGCCTTGCCACTTCGCTGATGAGGTTCATGACGGTGCAGATATGTAATTAAACGCGAAAACATCATGATGGGGCGCGGCTATTGTATTGAAGATATGACCCGATTTTCGCGTTTGCTGTCCCGAAACAACGTCCGGGTGTCGGCTGGAAAAGGGCGGTAGACTACAGTGTAAATGGCGATATGCCATGTGCTATGGCCTCGGAAAACATATCAAAGTCAGTTGCAAAACAGTTGGAAACGCAGCGCGTTGTCGACGCAGCACGTAGCGTGATCGCTACGAAGGGCATCGCAGGAATGAGCTTGCGCAGCGTCGCAGAAGCCGCTGCTACTTCGGTCGGTTCGATCAGCTATCGCATCGGTGATCGTGCGGCATTGATCGCCGCCGTGCTGGATCGTGAGATCGAACTGGCTGCCGCAGCGCGCATGGAATGGCGGGATCGGATTGGCAATCACGATCCGGTGGCGAGCGGTATCCTGCCGGACCTCATCTGCGAATGGCTGGACCAGGGTGCTGGATCACGGCGTACGTCTGCGATCGTCGTGTGTGAACTGGCCTTGACGGCTGGACGTGAGCCGTACGCGCTACCCGCTATTGCGACGTTGTTCGAAGAGGGGGAGGGACTGTGGCGCGATCTGCTGGCCTCTTCGGCGCAAGGGCAGAGGCTGGCGCGCCTCATCACCCGCTACTGTCTCGATGAACAGGTCTTTTCCATTCTCTTTGCGGATGAGCCGGATTATCGGCTGCTGCGGCATTCAACCGTGAGAGGCATGCTGCGCAGCGGCTCCTTACCTGCTGATCCGGCGGTGACCCGATGGCACATGGCACTGGTCGAGCGGCTGGCGATACCGGCCGCAGCGGCCTTTGATGAAGTGTCGCCCGTCCTGCTCGGCCCCAAGGGCGTCATCGCCGAAAAAATCGCTGATATCATCGTGGAGCAGGGAGTGGGCGCTTTGTCTCACCGCACCGTCGCCCAGGCGACCGGCATCGCGGCGTCCAGCGTGGCGCATCACTTCCCGACGCATCGCGATGTCCTCTTCGCGGGCGTGGAAGCGGTATACCGGCGCTTGCGCAGCCAGATCCACGCCACTGGCGCACGCCTGGGCAATGGCGATATCATCCGTCTGACTCACGAATGCGCACTGTCGGCTCTGGGCGACCCGGCGTTTCGTCCTTTCGCCATCGATATGCGCCGCCGCCGCGCGGAAAACGTCCATGCGCTTTATGCGCAGTGGCTAGGCATCGCGGTGAATTCCGACCGCGCGCGCGTGCAGGCCATGGTCATGGCCTCGATCGGCAATGGCCTGCGGGTATTGGCGGAACGGGCGGAATGGCCTGATATGCGCGACCTGTTAGTCACTTTAGTTTGAGCCGTACATTAGTTTTGAAATTGCATATAATAGCGAAAAAAATACCATACGATTGTCTCAAAAGAGTCATCGGCGAACTCTAGAGGCGCGTCCTGAAGACCCCGGTCAACAGGACGGAACCCTCCCATGTCTGCTATTCAGCGCAAGCGTACGATCCACCTTCTCTCGACGATTCTGGCCAGTGCGGTTGCACCCTGCTGGGCATTCGCTGCGCAGGCCGAGGAAGCCCCCGCTGCGGACGACGCGCTTCCCGAGATCACCGTCACCGCAGAGCGCCGTGCGGAGAGCAGCCAGAAGGTGCCGCTGGCGATCCAGTCGATCGACGGCGAGACCCTGGCCAAGACCGGGTATACGTCGGTCACCGACCTGCAGTACACGATGCCGGGGGTGCAGTACGATCCCACCCAGGGCGCCGCGTTCCAGATTCGCGGTGTCGGCAGCACGTCGTTCGACTTCTCGAACGCCAAGTCGGTTAGCGTCGTCGTCGATGACGTGGTGATGGACGGTCAGCGCGCCAATGGCCTGACCGGCCTCGTTGACATCGACCGCGTCGACGTCCTGATGGGCCCGCAAGGAACACTGTTCGGCAAGAACGCCACCTCGGGCGTCATCGCGGTGAGCACCACGAAGCCCAAGCTGGACGAGTGGTCCCTGCGTGCCAGCGCCAGCTTCGGCGAGCATGACGAGCGTATCCTCAACGCCACCGCCAACGTCCCGCTCGGCCCGATCGCGGCTTTGCGCGTATCCGGCTTCGACCAGGCTTTCGACGGTTTCGGCCGCAATGTGACGTTGAACCGCAAGGTCGGCTCGCAGCACGAGTACGGCGGCCGCGCGCGGCTCTATCTGGAGCCTTCGGACAGCTTCAACCTGATCCTTTCGGGCGACTATGCCTATCACTGGGATAGCAGTGTTCGTACGCCCGTTTCCGGCCAGTCTGCGGCAGTCACCGCGATCCTCAACGAACTGGGCGTCTATCCCGGGCCGCAGAGCGCAGACACGGCGGATTCATCTTTCGGCCAGATCGTCACCGAGGAATGGGGCACTTCCCTGCGGGCCAATGCCAGGCTGGGCGATCACGACCTGACCTCGATCACCGCCTACCGTGCCACCCGCTACGACAACTGGACGCCGGCAAGCCTGACGCCTTACGATCGCTATGCGTATATCCCCTTCAATCTGGGCCAGCTCGATACGGACAAGTTCAGCCAGGAAATCCATCTGGCATCGCCCACCGGCGGCTTCGTGGAATATCTGGTCGGCGCCTTCTATAACCGCCTGCATGCGCGCCAGACGCAGCTGCAGTGGTCCACCGGCGGGCAGCCGCTCTACGACAGTGCAGGTACGCCGCTGCCCACGCTTATCGCGTTGACGGGCGCCATCGGCGAGGACGGCAATACCTCGCTGTTCGACTCGGTGAATGAGACGATGGCCGCCTTCGGCCAGCTCAAGTTCAACTTCACCCCGCGCTTCGCCCTCACGCTGGGCGGCCGTTACACGCACGACAACAATTCGCAGAGCATCGACTACGTCACTATCAACCCCGAGCCGATCGCGGGATACACGCCCGCCTTCACCGCTTCGAGCGCGGCGCCCGCCTACGAATTCGGCCGTGTGAAAGGCGACAATTTCTCGTTCCGCATCGCGCCCACGTATCAGGTGGCGGACAACGTCATGCTCTACGCGACCTATTCGACCGGCTACAAGCCCGCGGGCATCGCCTTCGTCGGCAACAAGTACGCGCCTTATGAGGACGAGACGGTGAAGGCCTGGGAAGCCGGCATAAAGTCCGAATGGTTCGGCCGACGCCTGCGTTTCAACCTCGATGCGTTCCGTTCGGACTTCAAGGACTTCCAGGCGACGATCCTGACGCAGATCCCCGATGGTGCGGGCGGAACGATCAACGCCACCGTGATCGGCAATGCCGGCGGCCTGCGCACCCAGGGTATCGAAGGCAGCCTGGTGGTTCAGCCCATGCGCGGCCTGCAGCTGTCGGGCGCGGTGACCTACACCGACGCCAAGTTCACCAATTACGTCTACAATGCCACGACCAACTACACCGGTTCGCGGCTGACCAATGCGCCGGAATGGTCGGGTACGGCGGCGATCGACTACGATCACGAATTCGGCTCGGGCCTCGGCTTCAAGGCGCATGCGGATTATGCCTATCGCAGCGAATACTGGACCGTCGTGGGCCAGCCCGCCTACTCGCATGTGTCCGGCTATGGTCTGGTGAACGGCCGTCTCAGCTTCACCTTGCCCAACCGCCCGATCGAGGTCGGCGTCTACGCACGCAACCTGTTCGACAAGTACTTCTCGACCGGATGGCAGCAGTACGGCGTGCTTGGCCTGCTCCACTACACCTCGCCCAACGCGCGCCGGACGGTCGGCGGCTTCGTCAACGTCAGCTTCTGAAGCCAGACGGCCGGGCCGGGCGACCGACCCGGCCTTTCAATCACGGGAGACTTTCATGACCACACGCCGCGCGTTGCTGATCGGTGCGCCGACCGGTTTGCTGGCTGCTAAGGGCGCCTTCGCCCCTTCCGCCCTGGGGGCTGCTTTTGGCGGCCCGGGCGTAGGGGGCGACATAGAAGCCCTGGAGCGCCTAATGGTGAAGACGCTGGATGGCGAACTGGGCGACCAGGCGGTTGCACGGCAACTGGCCGCGCATATCACCGAAGCGGGATTTCACTGGGAATATCCGACGTGCCCACTGCGCGAAGCCGACAGCGTGGTCGCCTACAGCTTCGGCTATCGGTCGCAGACCGGAAAGGTCGATCCCAACACCGGACTTTCCGATGGCGCGGAGACGCCGGAGCCGGGGCCGATCAATGCGCTGCTGGCGGAAGCCGTCCATGCCATCGCGCGCGCTCGGCGCGTGCGTGTCTATGCGCAGTGGGAGATCGCGCAGGTCCTGACGCAAAAGCATGGCATGACGGACGTCGTGTCCATCCATCCCACCAAGGGAGCGGACGGCAAGACGATCTACCTGAGCACCGATGGCGTCGCCAAGGCGGCGGTCGCCCACGCTGGTTCCGCGCAGGCGCTGGGCAAGGTCGCCGTCGTGGGGCACCGCGACCATGTGAAGCGCTGCGTGATCGTCTCTCGCGATAATGGCATGAACGCGTCCGTCGCGCGCGAGGTGCCGCTGCCGGTTCAGTACGATCCCCAGTCTGCCCAGCCATGGACGCGCCGCCGCGATGCCTATCTGCTGACCGACCTCGTCGCGCAGTTGTCCATGACGCGCAACCGCGTCATCGCCGAACTCGGCGGCGGCCGTTGACGGGGAGACCTGCCATGCGGTGATTGGGCAGGGCTTTCCGCACGGGCGCCATGCCGCTGCTGGCGCCGCAGGCTGATCGGGGAAGAGGGCGCGGTGCTGTATCGCTTCTCCGTCGACCCGCAGGAAAAGGAGCCGAGCCGTCATTCGCTTTTCAGGTGGCCGTCGCCGGGCCGGCCGGGATCGCTACGAGGGGTGGGTTCAAGATTGCCGCTCCAATGTCCGAACGGCAGTCTCTTTCCCGGTTTCGAAGTTTGTTATGGATCGTTGCGGGTTGCAACACCGATGTCACGAAATCTCCTTAACCAAATCAGGAATTCTGAAGGGGAAAGCTCCGTGAACGCAACTGCTGCGGTCGGCGATTATGCGCGGCCTGAAATGGACAAGGGGCTGGGCGTTGCCGGCCAGCTGGGCTTCGGCGCGGCGATCGTCGCCGCCCTCGTCTATGTCGGCTGCAGTGTCTGGTCGGACGCCAGTGCATCCGGCATGAGCGCGATCGCGCTGTTGCCGTTCCTGCTGCTGTTTCTGGCCCTGCTGATCGCCCTCGGGTTTGAGTTCGTAAACGGCTTTCACGATACGGCCAATGCCGTTGCCACGGTGATCTATACCAACGCCATGCCCGCCAACGTCGCAGTGGTATGGTCAGGGTTCTTCAACTTCCTGGGCGTGCTGCTTTCGACCGGCGCGGTGGCGTTCGGGATCGTATCGCTGCTGCCGGTGGAGTTGATCCTGCAGGTCGGCTCCAGCGCCGGCTTCGCGATGGTCTTCGCGTTACTGATCGCGGCCATCTTGTGGAACCTTGCCACCTGGTGGCTGGGCATCCCTTCGTCCAGCTCGCACACGCTGATCGGCTCGATCATCGGCGTGGGTGTGGCAAATGCGATGATGCACGGCAAGAGCGGCACCGCAGGCGTTGACTGGAGCAAGGCGACCGAGATCGGTCAAGCGCTGCTGGTCTCCCCTTTGATCGGCTTCGGCCTTGCCGCGCTACTTTTCCTTGCGATGAAGGTGCTGGTCCGCAGCGAGGAACTCTATCAGGAACCCAAGGGCGATGCGCCGCCGCCGCTGTGGATTCGCGCGCTGCTGATCTTCACTTGTACCGGTGTCAGCTTCGCGCACGGGTCGAACGACGGCCAGAAGGGGATGGGTCTGATCATGCTGATCCTGATCGGCACCGTGCCCACGGCTTACGCGCTGAACCGCGCCGTGCCGGAAAGCTACACCCGGGAATTCCATGTAGGCGCCGACGCCGCCTATGCCGCGCTTACCGGCGGCAATGCGCCTATCATGCGTCCGGGTGAGGCGCGCCGCGCCGTTACCGCCTATATCGCCGACAAGGCCTACAAGCCCGAAACCGTGCCTGCGCTGGCGGTGCTGGTCAGGAACATCGACCGCCAGGTCGACGAATACGGTTCGCTCGCCAAGGTCCCTGCCGCTGCGACCGAGAACGTGCGCAACGACATGTACCTCGCCTCCGAAGCGATCAAGCGGCTGGGCAAGGATAAGGCCGCAGGCCTCGACGACGGGCGCAAAGGTGCGCTGGACGGGTTCAAGAAGTCGCTCGATGCCGGCACCCGCTTCATTCCCACCTGGGTCAAGGTGGCGGTCGCCTTTGCGCTGGGACTCGGCACGATGGTCGGATGGAAGCGCATCGTCGTGACGGTGGGCGAGAAGATCGGCAAGTCGCACCTTACCTATGCGCAGGGCGCATCTGCCGAACTGGTGGCGATGGGCACGATCTTCGCCGCCGACCACCTTGGCCTGCCGGTCTCGACCACGCACGTCCTCTCTTCCGGCGTGGCGGGGACCATGGCCGCCAACGGGTCCGGCCTGCAGATGGGCACCCTGCGTAACATGCTGATGGCATGGGTGCTGACGCTGCCGGTGTCCATCCTGCTGGCGGGCGGCCTGTACGCGGTATTCTCGATGCTGCTGTGATGGGTGACACCCGGCCTGTCGATTTCAATGCGGGTCCAGGCCTCATATGGGGTCTGGACTTTGCTGCGGACGGGGCTGCTCATGAAGTCGCCCGGTGTGACAGCGCGCACGACGGGCAGTTCCGCTGGTTGCACCTGAGCCTGGCCGATCAGGGCACGCGCACATGGATCGAAAACGCGCCTGGCCTTTCGCCTTCCACCCGTGAATTGTTGCTTTCCTCAGACTCGCACCAGCGCGCGCTGGTGGACGGTGATGCGGTGTGCTGCATCCTGCACGATCTGGAACGCGATTTCGACGTTGGAGATACCGCCCGTGTCGGCGCGCTGCGCGTCATGGTCACGCCGGGATTGATCATTACCGCCCGCCGTCATCCCCTCGGCTCGGCCGACATCGTGCGCCAGCGCATCGACAGCGGCGTGCGTATCGCCGGTCCCGCCAATGCGCTTGATCTGCTCACCAGCGGCCTCAGCCAGAACATCGATGCGGTGATACGCCGGCTTTCAGCCGATGTGCAGTCTGCCGAGGATGACTTTCTCGAGGGACACCGCCCGCCCACCAGCCAGCAACTGCTGGGCATCCGGCGGCGGCTGGCGCAGATCCACCGCATGCTGGAAGGCACCCAGCGGGTCTTCCGCCGTCTGGAGCAGGACGAGGACCTGCCCGAAAGCCTGCTGCCGACAGTGGAGAAGCTCTCGCAGCGATTGCAGGGCCTCGATGCCGATGCCCTGGCGGTACAGGGGCAATTGCGCCTGCTGCGCGATGAACTCGACCTGCAGTCCAGCCAGCGAACCAATCAGAACCTCTACCTGCTTTCCGTCATGACCGCATTGATGCTGCCAGCCACGCTGGTGACGGGCCTGTTCGGCATGAATACCGGAAGCCTTCCGTTCACCGGCCCCTACGGCACCCTTGCGGCCACATTAGTGGCGGCAGGTACCGCGCTGGCCACTTACCTGTTCCTGAGAAGCCGGGGCTTCTTTCGTTGACCCTCAGATGACCTGCGGTACGATCATTTCAGGCGGAACCGGGTTGCGGATATAGTCCGCGTTGCGCACGCGGTCGGGTAGCACCACTTCCGGCCGTGGCACGTCCTCATAGGGAATCTGGTCCAGGAGGTGCGAAATGCAGTTGAGCCGCGCGCGTTTCTTGTCGACGGCTTCCACCACCCACCACGGGGCCTCGGGAATATGCGTGCGTTCCAGCATCGCTTCCTTGGCGCGGGTATAGTCTTCCCAGCGGCGGCGTGATTCCACGTCCATGGGGAAAGCTTCCACTGCTTGAGCGGGTCGTGGATGCGCATGTTGAAGCGGAACTGCTGCTCCTCGTCGGTGATCGAGAACCAGTATTTCAGCAGAATGATGCCCGAGCGCACGAGCATCCGTTCGAATTCCGGCACCGAGCGGAAGAATTCCTCCACCTCATCCTCGGTGCAGAAGCCCATCACCCGTTCCACCCCGGCGCGGTTGTACCAGCTGCGGTCGAACAGAACGATCTCGCCGGCGCCGGGCAAGTGCTGGACATAGCGCTGGAAATACCATTGCGTGCGCTCGCGCTCGTTCGGCGCAGGCAGCGCCGCGACCCGGCATACGCGCGGATTGAGCCGCTGGGTGATGCGCTTGATCGCGCCGCCCTTTCCGGCCGAATCGCGCCCTTCGAAAACGACGACGACTTTCAGTCCCTTGTGCTGCACCCATTCCTGCAACCGCACCAGTTCGTGCTGCAGGCGGAACAGTTCGCGAAAATAGAGGCGACGTTCGATCTGGGCGCGGTCCGGGTGGTCCGCCATGTCGTCCATCAAGGCTTCGAGTCGGCTTTCGTCGATCTCCATTTCCAGCTCTTCGTCGAAGCTGTCGGCGATCTCGTCCTTGATCCGGTGCATTTCGAAAGCGTCGGTCAGCGACATGCCGGAAATTCCTTTTCACCCAAAGTGACTTTTCGCAATGCAGCGCAGCCTGATCGACGGGAATGACATGGGCGTGACGGGGTGATCCGCTACGGCGCCTAAAGAACCGATCGGGGCAATGAAATTGCCTTGTTGGAGCCATGGTCGATTACGATCGCCGACTTCTCCATTGGCAAGTCGCCCGTGCACTCATTATCCGGGGTGAAGGCCAGAACCGCGCTTGCCAATGCTGTCGATATCGTCGCGGCCCCTGCGGTAATGTCCTGCTGATCGTTACAAGAAGGCGATCTAAGCGCGAAGAATGGCTGGGTTCGAGGCGGAATTGCCCGCTGAAAGCGGGTTCGTGCTGTCTCGATAGTCAATCGTTCAATGCATGCATCCTGCAGTGATCGAGATAGCCTTTTTCATGCCTTCCGGCGAGGTCCACGACTGAGCGCCACAGCCATGACGGGGCATCCAGATTTCTGGAGCGCCCCCTTTGCAAGGTTTGCGCCCAACTGCGACGAGTCTCCGGCTCCATCTGTCGTGCATGCGCCTTGCCCACGACAAAGGCGAGATAGCGCGCCGCCTTGAGCGCCTCACCCCGCGAGAACTGCTCAACGTCGATCTTGAGATCCTGGGGCATGAGTTCGCGCACGAATACCGAGTGTTCATGCAGCCGTGCCGTTGCCATGCGTTCGCCGAGATGCGGCGACAAGGCACGTGCTGCGGCCAGAACCCGTTCGGCCGGATCAGCCGGCATTACGGCGCCGGGTGCGATGGGCGCGACAGGAGCGACGGCCTCCTTTATGTCGACGAGTGCGTGGTCCGTGCCGCGCTTGCCTTCCAGCGCGACGATTGCCGCATACCGCATCAGACCGAGCGAACTGCAGCCCTTCATCCAGTAGGCGGCATCTACCATTTTCGGGGCTCGCTGTTCGTCCTTGCTGTCGAGCGATAGGATCATGCGGCTCACCGGCCGGTGGGTCACGATGTCGCGAAGGCCGGTTGTTTCAACTTTGGTAAGTGGCCAAAAGCGGCGACCAAGAGGAATTTTCGGCTCGACGTCGTCGAGCCGCTCCTTGGCCAGATGCCTCCACTTCCTGCCGGTCGCGCGGCGGCGTACGACGCGGACAATCTCCGGCTCCCGATCTGCGGTTTGCTCCTCGCCATCCGGGTCGACAAAGGCGTCTTCGTAGCCTTCGACCATCTCTTCCATCATGCGCGCGGTGACCACGCCCGGCAGGTCTGATCCGCGCGCTGCGGTAGCAAGCGAAAGGCCCAGCCGGATAAGATCGTGCGCAGGGTTGCCGATCACCGCCTGATCGAGATCGCGGATCTGTATCTCGACCTTGCCGTTGCCGTTCGAGATCGGGCCGAGATTCCCGAGATGGCAGTCGCCGCAGATCCACACCTCCGGCCCCTCGGGAACGATGCGTTCGCCGCCTTCCTCGGCAAGCCAGCGATAAAAGAGTGCCGTATTGCCTCGAACGTAAGCATGGGCAGAACGCGCCATTTTGAGGTCTCGGCGGGCGTGAAGGGTGGTGAGGCGATCTGCCGGTACGACGAATTTCATGAGGACACGAACGAGCAATACCGTGTGAGTGTTCCGAATGCAGACGAAGTCGTGAAAAAGCGCATCAGCGAGCCGGAACAGGCGGTGCCCTGGCGGTTTCTGCCCCTGCCAGAAAGACACATACGGGAAACAAATATGACGACAGTGGCGCAAGTGATCGTGGAGACGCTCCAGGCTGCTGGCGCACGCCGCTGCTACGGCGTTCCAGGTGACACGCTCAATCATGTGACCGACGCGATCCGGACAAGCGACATTCGCTGGGTTCATGTCCGGCATGAGGAGGCGGGAGGCTTTGCGGCCGGGGCGGATGCTATGCTGACGAACGAACTTGCGCTTTGTGCCGGGTCGTGTGGCCCGGGCAGTCTTCACTTCATAAACGGACTATTCGAATCTCACCGCAATCGTGCGCCGGTGGTCCTGATCGCCAGCCAGATCGTGCGGGACGAACTTGGCTTCGATTTTCCGCAGGAAGTCGATTTTCGCGCCATTTACGAAAGCTGCAGCGTCTTCTGCGAGGAAATCCGCACTCCCGAGCAGGCGCGCCGCAAGACCGCAATGGCAGCTCAGGCTGCGTTGGCCAGACGCGGGGTTGCGGTACTGATCGTGCCGGCCGACATTTCCAGCGCTATGGCACCGGACGAGCCCGCCTTCGCTGTCCATCGCGCAGAATCCGGTCATCGTGCCCGCCGATCATGAACTGGACCGGATCGCTGCCTTGCTCGAGCGGGGCAAGAAGATCGCGATCTATGGAGGGTCGGGGTGCGAGAAGGCGCATGACGAGGTGGTCGCACTCGCGCACACGTTACAGGCGCCCGTCGCGCACACCTCGCGAGCAAAGGACTTTCTGGAGTACGACAATCCGTTTGACGTCGGGATGACGGGGATTTTCGGCGGTGAGGCGGGCTATCACGCGCTGATGTCGTGCGACACGCTGCTGTTGCTCGGCTGCGATTTCGCGTGGCGTCAGTTCTATCCTCAGAAGGCGACCATCATGCAAGTCGACCTTGACGGGACGCATCTCGGGCGTCGTCACCCGGTCGACGTGGGTGTGGTGGGGGACGTTGCCGCGACGTTGAAGGCACTTCGGGGGCGGCTGAGTGCCCGGTCCGATCGTATTTTTCTCGACGATTGCCTGTCGAGGCGAGAGAAGATGAAAGAACGCCAGGGCAGGCACGCCAGTGTGGGTAAAGGTGCGGCGATCCACCCGCAATATCTCGCCGAAGTCATCTCCCGCGCCGCACCTGCCGACGCCATCTATACGGCCGACGGCGGGTCGCCGATGGTCTGGTGCCTGCGCCACGTCGCTTCGACCGGGAGCAACCGCACGGTCATCAGTCTCAGCCACGGGACGATGGCCAACGCCATGCCGCAGGCGCTGGGTGCCAAGGCGGCATTTCCAGATCGGACGGTGATCTCGCTGTCGGGGGATGGCGGCCTCGCGATGATGCTGGGCGATCTGCTCACCGCTGTGCAGGAGAAACTGCCGATCAAAGTCGCGGTGTTCAACAACAGCGCGCTGGATTTCGTGGAGATCGAGCAGAAAGTCGAAGGCCTGCTCGATGCCTATACCGACCTGCTCAATCCCGATTTCGGCCGCGTCGCCGAAGCCATGGGCCTCTGGGGACGCCGTGTCGAAAAGGCGCAGGATCTGGAGGGTGCGGTGCAGGCGTGGCTCGATGCTCCGGGGCCGGCATTGCTCGACGTCGTCACCGACAGGTTTGAACTGGTCATGCCCCCTAAGATCGAGGCAGGGCAAGTCGCTGGCATGGCGCTCTATTCTGCCAAGGCAGTGCTGGGCGGAAGAGGCAAGGACGTTGCGGGCATGATCCGCAACCTGTTGCCGTGAAGGGCGGTGCAAGCGGATCGGGCGGGCTCGTCGCTGGGCTGACCCGTGATCATGCGCTGTCCCGCAACCTCCTCCTGCTCGTCTCACTGGCCGGAACGCTGGTATCGATCGCCGTCGGCACCCGTTATCCAACCGGGCTATGGATCCTGCCGATAAGCCTGCCGGTCCTGGTGCTTGCACTGGTGGACCTGTTCCAGACAAAGCATTCGCTGCGGCGCAATTACCCCGCCTCGGCGCGGTTCCGCTGGCTGTTCGAATGGCTGCGTCCGTTTCTACGAGCCTACATCGTCGAAAGCGATCTGGATGGACGCCCCTTCAGCCACGACGAGCGAGCCCTCGTCTACGCGCGGGCCAAGGGCGATGTTTCCACCCATCCGTTCGGCACCGAACTCGACGTCTATTCCGACGAGTACGAATGGCTGGCGCACAGCATCGCGCCGTCCCGCCATGCGCCCAAGGATACTAGGGTGCATGTTGGCTCCGAGCAATGTTCGCGACCTTATGAAGCCTCGCGGCTCAACATTTCGGCGATGAGCTTCGGAGCATTGGGCGCCAACGCGATCGAGGCGCTCAATCTTGGTGCGAAGATCGGCGGGTTCTATCACGATACGGGAGAGGGCGGCCTGTCGCCCTATCACCTTAAGCACGGTGGTGATATCGTCTGGGAGGTCGGATCGGGCTATTTTGGCTGTCGGGATGGTGAGGGTCGCTTCGACGGTACGCGTTTTGCGGAACGGGCTGCGCACGAAGCGGTAAAGATGACTGAGATCAAACTGAGCCAAGGCGCAAAGCCCGGGCACGGCGGCCTGCTACCCGGCCCCAAGGTGACGCACGAGATCGCGCAAACCCGTGATGTGCCCGAAGGACAGGACTGCCTCTCGCCGCCGTGGCACAGCGCTTTTTCCACGCCGATTGAACTGATAGAGTTCGCAGGCAGGATGCGTGATCTCTCCGGTGGCAAGCCGGTGGGGATCAAGCTGTGCGTGGGCTATCCGCATGAACTCTTCGCGGTGGTGAAGGCCATGCTGGAAACCGGCATCGTGCTCGACTTCATCGTCATCGACGGTGCCGAAGGTGGAACCGGTGCAGCGCCGACGGAACTTTCTGACCGCGTCGGCATGCCGCTGCGCGAAGGTCTCATCATAGCGCGCAACGCGCTGGTTGGGACCAATCTCAAGGGCAAGGTCAAGCTTGCCGCGTCTGGCAAGGTGAACTCGGGCGCCGGTATCGCTATGAATGCGGCGCTTGGCGCGGATTGGTGCAACGCTGCACGATCCTTCATGTTCTCGCTCGGCTGCGTCCAGTCGATGCGTTGCCATACCGACACTTGTCCCACGGGGGTTGCCACCCAGTCACCCGCGCGACAGCGAGCGCTCGTCATTCCCGAAAAAGCCGAGCGCGTCGCCCGCTTCCAGCGCAGTACGCTGGACGCATTGCATGACATCGTGGTCGCCTGTGGGCTGGACACTCCGGATCAGTTCACACCGGATGGCCTGCGCCAGCGTATCAGCGCAGTAGAGATGCGATCGATGGATGAACTTTACGCCTTCGTCGAATCTGGCGAGTTGCTCGATGGCGCTCGCGATCTCCGCACTGCGCGATGGTGGGCTCAGGCCGATCCCCATTCCTTCCGGAGGAAGGCGTCATAACTACGTCCACCAACGAAAGAATTTGGGAAAATGCATTTCAGGATGACGTGTCTGATCTTGGCGCGCAGTATCGCCACCTTGCTTTGGTCGACCGGCTTTGCTGAACCGCCAGCGAAGCCCGAGTCTTCCATCATCGTAAAGCGAATGCGATTGTGTCAGCGCAAGATAATGATGTCACAGGCGTCTCAAAGTAAGCGCCAAAGCCGGGGCGGCTATACTGCGTTTACGCCAACTGAGTCAGGCCGAATGTGCTGGCCGATGCTCCCAATGGCAGCTTCTTGATGCGGGCGACAAGCTCCTCCTCGTCGTCGCCGATGTTGTTCGCGGTCGGCGAATCCGCGGCGGGAGCCGGTCGGGCCACATGGACCACGTCGTCACCCAGCATGCGCAGCGACAGGCTTCGGCGCGTCGCTCCGGCAGGGGTAGGCCCGCCGCCATGCAGGCAGCTGGGATGGAAGATCAGCACGTCGCCGCGCCGCATGCCGCAGGTCACGATGTCCCAGGCCTCACGATCGGCCTCGACGTCCGGCAGGCGCGGCATTTCCTTTTCGTCGTAGACCGGCAGCGTGTCGTCACTGGGGTCGAAGTAGGACCCGTTGTAGAGCGTCTGGTTGTGCGAGCCTCGGATTACTTCCAGCGCGTTTTCCTGCGCGATGTCCTGCAGCGGAATCCAGAACACGACGAACTTGCTGCCGTCGATGGGATGATAGGGCGTGTCCTGATGCCAGGGCGTGCGGCGCACCGGCTTGTCGATCGCGCCCTGCTTGAAGAACAGCTGATCATGGAAGTACCATACACCGCCTGAGCCGAAGACGTCGCGGGCGATGTCGACGATTGGGGTATCGCGAAACATCTCGGCGAAGGCAGGCTTGGTGCTGGAATCCTCGACCGACTGGATGAAGGTGCCGCCGCTTTCGGCATAGAGGTGCTGTGCAAGCGCGCTGGGGTTGTCGAAATTGCCCTGCCATGCCGCCTCGATCAACGCCATGTCCTCCTCGGAAAACGCGTTCTCCACGATCAGCACGCCGTCGCGGAAGAACCGCTCCGCAAACCCTGCCCGCTCGGCCAGATTCTGTCTTCACTTCCGAAACATCCACCATCGATCTTCTCCAGGCTTCCTTTACCGGCTCGCGAGGCGTGCTGCGATCCTCCTGCAGCGCGCCTCGCGGCGTGCCCTCAGTCCTTCTTGTGAACCTGCGTGACCGATTCCGGCATCAGCAGTTGCGGCGCCTCGTAGAAGCGGCTGATCTTCCACGTCCCGTCCGCCTTGCGCAGGTCGAGATCGTAATAGACGTAGACCTGCACATCGATGCCGGTTTTCGAACGCCCCATGCCGTTGATGTAGGCGTAGACCTGCGCCTCGTCGCCGTTCAGCTTCACGACGCGGAAGTTGGAAAGGACATGCATGTGATGCGACATGTCCTGGAAAACCTGGGCGTAGAAATCGCGGATCTGCTCGTGGCCTTCGAAGCGCGGCAGGTGAAGGCCGGTCAGGTCGAGTATCGCGTCCTCGGTAAAGTTGGTCATCATGAAGTCTAGGTCGTCGAGCTTGTCCACGGCCACGCAATAGTTCGTGACGACCTCTTCAAGGGCGTTCTTCTCGATCAGGTATTCGATGCCATCAACCATGTCATTTCTCCGTTGTTCGGCCGAGGGCCGGGTCATTGCGCAAGCAGGATGTCTGCCGCTCGCCAGCCCACCGCCATGGCGGGCGCATTGGTGTTGCCCGAGACCAGCGCGGGCATGATCGAGCAGTCCGCCACGCGGAGGCCGGCGACGCCGCGCACCCGCAGCTGCGGGTCGACTACCGAAGCCGCGTCGCCACCCATGCGACAGGTGCCGGTGCCGTGCAGGCCGCTGGTGGAGAGGCGGCGGAAGCTGTCGAGAATGTCCTCGTCGCTTTGGACGTGATCGCCGGGCAGCAGTTCGGCGCCCATCACTCCGGCAAGGGCGGGCTGGGCCATGAAGCGGCGCATGTAGCGCACGCTCGCGATCGCGGCCTTGCGGTCGTATTCGGTGTCGAGCCAGTTCGGGTGGATCGTCGGCTTGCTCCGTGGGTCGGCGGAGCCCGCATGGACGCTGCCTTCGCTGGTCAGCTGGAGCAGCTGGCCGTAGACCGAGATGCCGGGCTTGCGATCGACCTTGCCCAGCGGAACGGGGTGATTGTCGTCGCTGAGTGCGAAGGCGTAGCCGCCAAGGTACAACTGCAGGTCGGTCCGCCCCTGCGGATGCGCGACATTGCAGAACGCGCCCACTTCCCACGGCCCGTTCGCCATCACGCCGCTGCGGTTGAAGACGTAGCGCAGGACCGATTTGACCAGCCCGATGCCATGGTACTGCTGGCTGATCCCGGCAGGAGCCGTCATGCGGTAGGGCATGGCGTAGGACAAGTGCTCGCGCATCTTCTCGCCCACGTCCGGGCTGTGGACCAGCGAGGCGATACCGGCAGCCTTGAGTCGCGCGCCGTCGCCGATGCCGGAGCGTTCGAGCAGCAGCGGGCTTTCGATCGTGCCGCAGCATACGATGACCTCGCCGCGCACCGCTTCCACCCATTCGGGTCTGCCGTCCTGCTGCAGTCCCACGCCGGTGACGCGGCCGTCCTCGATCACCACCCGACGCGCGAGCGTGTGCAACATATGCCGGAAGTTCGGCCGCTTGCGAGCCCTGGACACGAACACTCGCCCGCCGCTTTCGCGCCGTCCGTTGCGGATGTTGTGGCTGTAGTACCCGATCCGGTCGCCCGCCGTGGCGTTGAGGTCGTCAGTCTCGCTAAGCCCCATGGCCTTGCCTGCCGCAATGATCGCATCGGTCAGGGGATAGCGGATGTCGCCGGGCGTGATCCGCACCGGCCCGCCCGAACCTCTCGTCTCGCTGCCGCCAAGGGTGTGATCCTCCAGCGCCCGGTACGCTGCGGTCATGCTGGCCGCGTTCCAGCCGGTGCAGCCCATGTCCGCCCAGTCGTCGTAGTCGTGCGCTTCGCCCCGGCTCCAGATCATGCCGTTGATCGCGGACGAGCCGCCCAGCCCGCGCCCGCGAATCCAGACTTCAGGCATCTGGCTTTCCGGGTAGCGTAAGTCGGCCATCTGGTAGGCCCAGATATGGTCAGGGCTGTTGACCAGCTTCGCGATACCCTTGGGCATGTCGACCAGCAGCGAGGCATTCTCGCCGCCGGCCTCCACCAGCAGGACACGGTGCGCGGGATTGCGCGACAGCCGTTCGGCCAGCACCGATCCTGCGGAACCCGCGCCGATGATGACGAAATCCCATTGCGAGGACGTCGTCACGTCACGGCTCCTTTTTCGCGAGATGCTTCACAGGTCGAACTTGAAGGTCACGCCGTACTCGCGCGGCGACGTGTAGGAGACCTGGTTGAACAAACCGGGGTTGTTCGTGACCGCTTCGACGTAGTGATTGTTGGCAAGGTTGCGCACCCAGGCTTCCAGCGTCCAGCGGCCGTCATCGGGCGACCAGCCCAAGGTCGCGTTGACGAAATGCGTCGGCTGGATGCGAACCAGCGGCTGCCCCTGAAGGCCCTGCAGCAGCTTGGTGTCGGTGTACGTATAAAGCACGTTGGCCCGCGCCTCGCCGCCGCCGACGGCGGTTTCATACGTCGCCCCCGCCGATGCCGACCACTTCGGCGAGTTCTGCAGCGGCCGCCCGCTCAGATCGACGATGGCGCCGCTCGGGTCGAGGAAGTCGAACGTCTTGTACTTGGCGTCGAGGTAGGCGAGCGAGCCGGTCAGGGTCAGCCCGTCGACCGGCAGAGCGGTGGCTTCGAGTTCGAAGCCCTTGATCTCGGCCTTGGCGGCGTTGAAGATCGAGGTACCGATCGTCGTGCCGTCGGGCAGGATGTAGTTCTGCGCCACCTGCATGTCGCGGTAGTTGGTGTAGAAGCCCGCCAGATTGAGGCGCAGGCGGCGGTCCAGCAAGTCGGTCTTCACGCCCGCCTCGAAGGTATCGACCTTTTCCGGATTGAACGGGCCGATGTCCGATGCCTGACCTAGCCGTCCGACGAACCCGCCCGACTTGAACCCGCGCGCCCAAGAGGCGTAGATCAGCGTGTCGGGGGTGACCTTGTAGTCGATGCCCAGCTTCCAGCCGACGTTGTCCCACGACTGCTTGCCCCTGGCACGGAAACCGCCGAGCAGGACGTCGCCGCAGCTGCCTTCGTGGGTGCAGTACAGGCCGACCCCGTCGGGATTGTAGTAGTTGTCGGTGCCAGCGACCATCTCGGTCGTCTCGTGCGTGTAACGGATCCCCGCCTGCACGCGCAGCTTGTCGGTCAGGTCCACATACGTCTGCGCGAAGAGCGAACCGGACCAGTTGTCCTGATCCTGCGGCAGATTCTGGCGCAGACCCGGGGCGAAGGCTTCAAGGCGCACGCTGTTGAAGTGGTCGTAGTGCGTCTTCATGTAGAAGCCGCCCGCCTGGAACTTGATCGCGTCGCTGAGGTCGGCAGCGGTGCGCAGTTCCTGGCTGAACTGCCAGCCGCGCGTGCCACGGAAGGTGTCGATGCCGAGGCCGACGACGGCGTCGTTGTCGGTGAATTCCTCCAGATGGAAGCTCTTGTAGCCGGTGATCGCGGTGATGTCGCCGATCGGCGTATTGCTGACGTTGGCGGTCAGCGTGGCGCGGTAGTTGTCCATGTTGCTGAGATCGGGGCCGAAGTCGCGCGCGCTGTAGTACTTCTTGGGCGCGCGGCACGGCGCGGTATCGGAAGCACAGGGGGAGGCGTACATCGGCAGGACCTGGCCCGTCGTCATCGTCCCGGCGGGCACGTAGATGGCGTAGTCCGGTCCCGTCGATCCGTTGACGATGACGGGCGAACCGTTGCGCGAACGCCCGTATTCGCCGCTCAGCGTCACATCCACGTCAGCGGTAGGCGTGTAGCGCAAGTAGGCGCGCAGCACGGTGACGTTGCGGCTGCCCATGTCGGAGCCATCGACGATGTTGGTGTAGAAACCGTCGCGCTGGGTGTGCATCGCGGAAATCTTGCCCGCGAGAATCCCGTCGATCAGGGGGCATCCACGGCAGCCTTGATGTCCATGCGGCCCCAGTTGCCGTACGTCACCTCACCGCGAACGCCGAAGGTCCCGGTGGGCTGGCGCGTCATCACGTTGACGACGCCGCCGGTGGTGTTGGCGCCGAACAGCGTGCCTTGCGGCCCGCGCAGCACCTCGATCCGGTCAACGTCGAACAGGTCAAGCAGCGCACCCATCGAGAAGTACTGTGGCACGCCGTCCTGCACGATCGACACGGTGTTGCCGGCGAACGGGTCGGGCTCGACCACACCGATGCCGCGGATCGTGAAGACCGCGCTGTTGGGCGTGTTGGTGAAGTTGTTGATCTGGAGGTTGGGGATGGTCCCCTGCAGGCCCTTGAGATCGACCGCCTTGAGGTTTTCGATCGCCTCGCCGGTGACGGCGGTGACCGCGATCGGCACCGACTGGATGTTCTCGGACCGCTTCTGCGCGGTCACGACGATTTCCTGAAGCCCTTCGTGAGGCGTGGTGTTGGCGGAACTGTCTTGCGCGCGAACCGGCACGGCAGTGACCAGGCAGGCGGCAATCGCGCACGCAGCCGTGCGGGTATACAAGAAACTGACCATTTTCTCCCCTCTCCCTAAGGCGCGCTCCCGATTTTCAGGTGCTTTTGCTGCGCCTCAATTCTCCAAGCTTGCCGCCGATATACGGCGGACATTTTTATGTCGTCTTGTTGTACAACGAATTTGCATAAAGAATCGGCGGTCGGCACCTCGCACTTTGGCGAGGCGGCTCACACCGGGAAGCGGTCGCAGCGGCGCTCAGATGGGAGAGGTGAGAAACGCCCTCAGTGGAGCGGGAAAACGCTCTGGAGAAGGTCGCGCAGCGTCTGCTTCTGGCGCTCGGCCGGCCATCCGGCTCGGTCCTGGGATACGAGCGAGGCTATCCCGTTGACCAGGATCTGGATGCGCGTCGCCGCCAGAACGCAGTCGACGGCTTCCGGGAATTGCCCCGCGTCTTGGGCGCTCTTGATCAGGCGCAGGAACAGATGGTGCGCGTTGCTGGTGCCTTCGCGCCATTCGCGCGTCACGTCGGGTTCGGCCGGCGCCATGCCCCAGAAGGCGAACCAGGTGTGCCAGTTGCGCCAGCGCTCTTCTGTGATCGGCAACAGCTCTTCAAGTGTCTCGATCAGGGGGCGGTTGGTGCGAACGGCCTCGTCGATCAGCCCTTCGGCCATCCGCCGCGCGACTTGGTGCGTGAAGACCAGCATCTCCAGCTTGCTGCTGAAGTAATGCGAAACGACGGTGGTGCTGTACCCGACGCGGGATGCGACTTCACGGATCGTGACGGCCTGCACGCCCTGCTCATAAACCAGCTGGTCCACGACCTGCGCGATTTGCAGACGGCGTTCGTCGTGGTCTACTACGCGCGGCATGCCGTATCAGCCAGTTTGCGGTGGACCTGCATGGTCTTGCGCATAGACCAGCGAGAGGTGTCCCGGCAATTGGGACCATTGAGATTTCCAGTCGGAGACTAGGTCGTGACCCCATAAATTGATCGTTGAGGGGAGCCAGAAGGCTCCTCACAAGATTGCCGATGGTAAGCTTCATCCGCACAGCTTGGTTTCGTGACCCCGATGCCGATCCGGTAGATCAGGACTATGATTGCCCTGCCTCTATTCGAGTGAACGCGGATACGGCTTAAGCTGCGCGGAGGTCGATGACCACCGTGTGCTGAACGGGATATTCTGGGTGCTGCGATCTCGCGTGCCGTGGCGCGATTTGCCGGAGCTTTATGGCCCGCGCACCACCTGGTACAACCGCTTCGTGCGATGGACGATCCGTGGTTCGGCAGGCCAAGACCTGGTGCTGCGCTTGCCGGAACGCGAGCACATCGACCTTAGGAGCATCGTGCGGACCTATCTTGCCAATGGCGAGGCGAAGGCGGCACCGGCTTCCGGGGCGATCGACACCTGGTCGCCCTGAGGCAGCTATGTCGGAATAGCCGTGCTGGAAGACAAGAATCGGGTGCTCGTAGGCGGTAGCGAATAATCAAGTGGCGTGAGGTTCTACGCGGCCAAAGATGCGACTATCGCCAATAAGCGCGTGTTGCTCGCAGACTATATCGGCCGGCGTGCGCGTATCCGTGACTTGGGGGCAGCGGCATCCGGACGAATATGCGAAGGTCCCGTCTAAGGAAACCTGCATCCCCGTTAATGGTGAGGTCCTGCCTGCCCGAAAATAGACGCGGGCCAGCATAAAGGAAAAGGCCGCAGTGAGATCGCTGCGGCCTTTTCCTCCTCGGTGTCCGCCACGTTATTTGAGCGCGAACCCCAGCGCGTTCAGGGCTTCGCGCAGACGGTGCCGACCGTTCAGCGATGCTCCGCTGCGGCTGCGAGCGAGAATGGTCCTGATCCATCCGATCGGGTCCTGCCCTTGTGATCGCTGGAAGGTGCGGGCCACCTCGTCATAGGCGGCAATCGCCGGGCGCTGATCATCGAGTCGATATCGCCCTTGGTGCAGGACCGCGTCCTGTGTAAGGCGCGGCTTGACGGCGGCGGGGCGATCCTCGTCCTCGAACCCAACCACCAGCCCGAACACGACTGCGGCATGGGGCGGCAGGCCGACAAGCTCGGCGACGGCTTCTGGTTCGTTGCGCAAGGCGCCGATATAGACGGTGCCAAGCCCCAGCGATTCTGCAGCAACGACTGCATTCTGCGCGGCCAGGGCAGCATCGACGGCGGCCACCGTCCAGCTTTCCAGGTAGGCTAGGCCCTCTACGGACACTCCCTCGTCGCCGGCGATCAGATGCGCGCGCGCGAGGTCGGCCACCCACAGCAGGATCAACGGGGCGGCGGTGATGTGGGCCTGGCCGCCGGCCAGCCGCGCCAGTTTTTGCCGCTGATGTACATCGCTGACCGCGACCACGCTCCACAACTGCAGGTTGGAAGAACTGGCAGCGGACTGCGCCGCAGCGATTAGCGTGGGTACGGTTCCGTCGGGTAAGGGATCGCTGCGATAAGCGCGCACGCTTCTGTGGGCGACGAGCCGGGCGATCGTATCGTTCCAAAGTATTGGCGGCATGCCGGCACCGCCGTAGCGCACCGCTAATGCTTCGTGTGCGGGGTCACTCCGAGGGTCATCGAGAGCCATGATCATCCTTTCGGTTCGTTGCTGCCGAAAAATATGAACTTTGTGTCTTTCGCGTCGTATGAAATCTGCACATCGTCCTATGAGTTTGGAGAGACAAACATCGCGTCTCGCTCATCTGCTGTTGATACTTGTTCAAGCGGCCGATGTTTGCTTTTCACCGGGCGCATGCGAGCTAAAGAGCGGCATCGATCATGGGATCAAGGACCATCATGCAATACCGCAAACTCGGCCGTACCGACCTTAATGTCAGTCTGATCTGCCTCGGCACGATGACCTGGGGCTCGCAGAACACCGAGGCGGAGGCGCACGCACAGCTCGACTATGCGATCGGCGCGGGGGTCAATTTCCTCGATACCGCCGAAGCCTATCCGGTCACCCCTGTGAGCCGTGAAACGCAAGGACGCACCGAGGAATACATCGGCAGTTGGCTCGCCGCGCGCGGTCGGCGCGACGACGTCATCGTGGCAACCAAGGTCGCAGGCCCATCGCGCGATCCAGTACGTGAGTTTCGCGGTGGCGGCAATCGCCTCGACCGGCGTAACATCCACGCTGCGATCGACGACAGCCTCATGCGGCTGCGAACGGATTACGTCGACTTGTACCAGGTTCACTGGCCGGACCGCTCGGTACCCTCTTTCGGGGTGCGCGGCATCAGTGCCCTCGCCGATGCGCCCGAGACGGTGCCGATCGAGGAGACGCTCGATGCGCTGGCGGAACTGGTGAAGGCTGGCAAGGTGCGCCATTTCGGGGTTTCAAACGAGACGCCCTGGGGTGTTTCGGAATACCTGCGCCTTGCCGCCGAAAAGAAGCTGCCACGCATTGCCTCGATCCAGAACGCCTACAATCTGCTCAACCGCATCTACGAGATCGGGCTTTCGGAATTTTCTCTGCGCGAAGCTATCAGCCTGTTGGCCTATTCCCCCTCGGGTGGCGGCAATCTTACCGGCAAGTATCTGGGCGGCATCGTACCCGCAGGGTCGCGCCGCGATGTAGCCAAGCAATTCGGTCGCTATGACCTGCCGGGACAAGCTCCGGCCAGTGCCCGTTACGTCGCCATCGCGCAGGCTCACGGAATCGATCCAGCGCAGTTCGCGCTGGCGTTCGTCAACAGCCGCCCGTTCGTGACCTCGACGATCATCGGCGCGACGTCGCTCGATCAGCTCAAGTCCGATATCGCCAGCGTGGATGTCACGCTTCCCATTGAGGCAATTGCGGCCATTGATGCCGTGCACCGCGAAAATCCCGATCCTTGCCCGTAACCGCAGGGAATCGGTTCAGGGCATCCGTCTTCTCCAAATCCTCAAATGGTGCTCAAGGTGAGTGAGGCGCGAAGGTCATCACTGATGCTGTGTGTCGGTGAATGCAGATTCAACGGGCTGCAGGGCTACAGAGTGCTCCCCGCTACTTCCGTTTTCCGAAGAATGCGCCGGAGTAAACCGCGTCCGCTGGTCCGCCCGGTGATACCCGGGTGAAGAACTCGAACGCGCCGCCGATTTCTTCTCCTCCGGGGCCATAGAGGCTGCCGCGAATGGACCCGTCACTGTGCCCGGGCGCATCGAACAGCAAGGTGTCGAAAGCGTAGGCGTTGCCTGTCGCGCTGAACGTCATGGAGGGAAGGTTGATGGCCTCGTTTGCCGCCGTCCAGGCCGCTGCGTTGAAAGTGCCATCGACCCTGGCGGCCGCGAAGTCGATCGTGATCGCGGTAGTACCCTTCAAGGTGAGCTGCCCCATGTCGGCAAGGCGTTCGCCAGACCCCAGCACGGTGGCGCTGAAATGCGCGGTCCCCGTGGATGGCAATGTGCCACTGATGGTGCGGGCGCCATAGGAGAACCAGGTGGACAGGCTGTGCCGGACGGCGTCGCCGATGGGGCGGTCTTCGCGCCAGTGCCCGAAGCTGCTGTAGGTCAGCGCGATCTCGGGGTTGCCGGTCCCGGGCTTGAACATCTCGAGCCGATAGGTGTTGTCGCCGTTTCGAACCTCATACACGTCGAAGCGGTTATCGCTTTGCGCGGCGATCCGGTCAGTCGGAAGGAAGGTCACGTTCTGGAAGCGGGGGTCGTTGATGAGGAACATCGGCGTCACGCCGCCAGAGGCGTCGAACTCCACGCTGCCGAAGGTCGCGGGCAGGTAATAGGCTGCGCTGTCCGAAGACGTTGCCCCGGTTCGCTGCGATGCCACCGACGTGCCCTGAAGCGAAGAGTATTTTCGCGCACCCTGGTCAAGTACGGTCAGGCTGGCGTCGATGCCATCGCGCAAGCGGGTGCCGGCGAAGGCGCCCGTGAACGTGGCGTCCGTGCCATCGTTGCCAAGGATGGTCCCGCCGATTTCCGCAGCTCCCGGGCCATAGAGCGCACCGGAAATGGAAGAGCGGTAGGTGCTTCCTTCACGCCCGCCGAAGTTGAAATAGCCGGTGAGCCCGCCGTTTGCACCAAGATATCCTGCACCCTGCCATGTGGAGCAGCAGCTCGAATAATCGACGTCGTTATTATACTCGCCTGCCTGGCCTGACATGGCGAAAAGCCCATGGGCAAAATCGAGCGAAAAAGTGCCGTCACCGATGACGCTTCGCGGGAAGTACCCGGCCGGAGAAGCAACGCCGAACAAGTCGATGTCGTAAGTCGCGCTTCCGCTGACGGGAAGCTGGGCTATCCTGGTCGGAAAGCCGTAGACGAAGACGTCGAACTGGAGATCACTTGCGCTGGTACGGCGCTGCCACAGTCCGAGGGAAACACTCTGTGTGCCGACGCCGATACGCTTCGGATTGAATAATGTGAGGGATTCGCGGCCGCCGTCCAGCTGGCGTGTGAAAAGCGCATCGCCAGCCTCACTGTCACCGAGAGATTGCGCCGTGCCGAACGTCGACGAAACGCCGCTGCCGGACACCGAGTAGGCTTTAGCCGCGGCATCGTAGCGAAAAGTCAGCGGCGCGCTCTGCGCCGACGAGGTCATGACCACATCGCCCTGATCCGTGAGGCGCTGCGCCGTATGCGTGGACGAGGTCGAAAAGTCAGTGGTGCCCGCCCCGGCACCAAGCGCATGCGGGGGAGACGCCGGAGTGGGAGCGGGGCTGGGCGTCGGCGTAGGAGCCGGTGTGCTGTTTACATCGCCGCCGCCGCATGCCGAGAGAGTTAGGCTGAGCGCCGCCAGTGAGGCCGTTGCAAGAAGACGTGCGGTATCTGTCCAAGTCACGAACCTATTCCCCCTAGAATGCCGACGTGACGCCAAATTCGGCGACGACGCGGCGGTAGTCGTAAATCTCGATCGAAGAGTGGTTACGCTCCCATTTGAAGCGGACCAGCGGCGCGAAGCTACCCAGATGCAGCGCCCGCAACGTCGCAGCTATCGAAGCGCTGTAACGATCTTCGACTCGCCGGCTTGGATATAAAAACAGTCGCGCGTCGGCTTCAAGGTGGCTGTAGGCGACAGTCCCCACCAGCGTCGTGCGGCCCAGTTCACGAAACAGGTAGGCGGAGGAACCTCCCATCGCCAGCGAGTAACCCGGGTCGCGCGCGGCTTCCCGGAAGCCGAAGACCTGCACGCCGCCGCCAAAGCGCGCGCTGAAGGCCCGGTCGATATTTGCTGAAAGCGTGAAGTCGTCCGCGGTTTGCAATGCATTGCGACGGTTGCGGACATGGGCCAGGTTCCCATCAATGCGGACCTGCGCTCGTTTTCCCAGCGACCGCTGCCAGCTGACGCCGCCCCCGATCGTCGTGCTGAACAGGTGTCCCCCGTACCAGCGACGCGACGGACCGGCTGAAAAGGTCAGCTGGTTACCGCCCCAAGTGTACTGCGGTCCGGCCTGGATCGCTACGGATATATCGTTGAAGCCCGGCTTTCGGTAAAGCGTCGTGTCGCTCGAAGCACGTACGAGCAGATCGGTGCCGGGTTCGATACCCAGCCGGAAATAGCCCTGTCCCTGCAGGTCGAGACCAACGCCCGACTTTGCGCGCGCGTCGTCGTCGAGCGTGAAATCGCCAATCACGGTGCCCAGGGTATCCGATCGCGTGGCCCGGTTGATGTTGCTGTCGGGAGCAACGGCTACTTCAATCGAGCCGCCCAGAGGCTTTCGCGCATTGAGCGCGCGGGAATAGAAGCGCACGAGCTGTTCCACGGCCGAAGGCAGGCCAGCCGCCTGCGCCGCGCGCAACTCCTTGCGCGCGGCGCCCATGTTACCAAGCATCGTCTGCATGCGTGCCAACTCCAACCGCACACGCGCAGCGCCGGGTTTGTCATCGAGGATGCGACGAAATTCGAGTGCGGCATCGCCATAGCGCTTGAGATCGTCGGCCAGCATCAGGCCCAGGCGAAAGCGTGCCTCTGTGCGAATCTCAAGGTCCGGGTCTTGGGTCAGCGCGCGATAAGCGGTCTCCGCGGTGAAGAAATCACTGCGCTCACGCGCATTATCGGCAAGCGCAAAGACCTGCGCGGCCGAGAGATGGTCAGGCGCGGAAACCGGCGCAGCCAGGCCCTCTTGGTCCTGCGCGCCTACGCTGGTCGCGATGCCCGCCAGCATCACTGCGACCAGCAGTCGACGAATTGAAATGGTACACCCCCGTTTGCGTGATGCTTACCGCGGAGGCGAGAGCCTTGTCCATATTTTCAAGTACGGCCACATCGCGACAGATTTGTATTTCAGGAATTTAATCTGGCTCGCTGGTGCATTGCCTCATCCGCGTTCAATCATCGCGATGTCCCGCTCAACCTGATCGGCGATCAAGCTCAGGCCGGATGCTGTGCTGCGGTAGCGGAATTTTTTCTAATAGGACGGAATTCCATAAATAACATCAACATCATACAGATAATAATAATTGCAATTGACTCGCAAATGCATCATTGATGCTGCGCTGCGACATTTGCAACAAGGGGGCGACAATTCCTACTTTTCGGGTTTCCAGAGCAGCCGTTCTGCTGACTTCCACTCCGTTTCTCTCGATCCCGGCCGTGGCGGCGGAAGGTGACGAGAACGACACAATAATCGTCAATGGCGTCACCGAAGATCGCTACGGTATCTCCTCCACTTCGACGGGCATGAAAATCGATGTGCCTCTCCTGAAGGCGCCTCAGGCGGTCGCTGCCGTCTCGAACGAAGTTATCCTCGAGCAGTCCGCGCAAACCCTTACCGACGTACTGCGCAATGTCAGCGGCATCACCGAGGCGAACACCTTCGGCAACACCGGTGACAACTTCATGATCCGCGGCTTCGAAAGCGGCCAGGGCACCATCCTTCGCGATGGCTACACCAGCGTACAGGTTCGCGCCCTCAACGCCTCGACGGAGCGCGTCGAAGTCCTGAAAGGACCCGCATCACTGCTCTACGGGCGGTTCGAGCCGGGCGGCCTGGTAAACGTGATCACCAAGAAGCCGCTGGATACGCTCCATTACAGCCTCAACACCAATTTCAGCACCCGCGGCCAAAGCCGTCAGGTGGCCGACGTCACTGGACCGCTGGGCGGCGGATTTGCCTTCCGCCTGATCGGCGAGTACGAGGACAGCGACTATTGGCGCCCGCAGGCCCACGACGTGGAGCGCACATATGTCGCGCCCAGCCTGTCGTGGAGTGGCGGCGGCTTCAGTATACAGGCTGCTTACGAATATACCGACAGCACCCAGCCCTTCGATCGGGGCCGCGTCTATTACAACGGCAAGCGGGTGAACGTTCCTTCGACCCGCTATTTCGGAGAGTCCTTCACCACGCTCAAACAGAAGCTGCATGCGGGTAACGTTCTGCTTGCCTACAGGTTTGCGCCTGGCTGGCGCGTGGAAACCAAGTACGCGATGCAGCGCACGTCGGGCTCCGACCTTCAGGTCCGCCCACGCAGCCTGGTCGTTGGGCCAGACGGCCAGTTGACGGGTGAGTTGATCCGCAGCCTCGATGGCAACCGCGACCTCAGCGACGATCGCGATTATGTATCGCTCAACCTACACGGCGACGTCGGTTTCCTGGGCATGCGGCATAAGCTGCTGTTTGGCGCCGATTACGAGAGCTTCCGCAGCCGGCGCGGTTACATGGTCGACTCTCCGGGCCGGGGTGGGTTCAACATCTTCGATCCCGCCTATGGCCTGCTTGATCAGAACTATGCGAACCTGACTGTGACGCCCAATTCGGCTACGATCGACAGCTACAAGACCACCGGCCTCTACTTCCAGGATCTGGTCATGGTCGACGATGCCTGGACGTTCGTGTTCGGCGGCCGCTACGAAACGTTCAAGGACTTCCAGCGCGAAGGGACGCTGGCGAGGCCATCCAACCAGTCGAAGAGCGACACTTTCCTGCCGCGCGTGGGTGTGGTGTTCCAGCCTGGGCAGAATGTCTCGATCTATGCCAGCTATGCTCGCGCGTTCGCACCGAACCCCTCGGTCCCCGCCCAGGGCGATCAGCCAGCGTCCGGTCCCTTCCCGGCGGAAAAAAGCCGCAGCTACGAGATCGGTGTCAAGGGCGAAGTGTTCGACGGAGTGACCGCCACTCTCGCCGCATACGACATCCGCAAGAACAACGTGCTGGAGACCGTCGACATCGGTGACGGCAATTCGATCACCGAGGCACGTGACAAGGTCACCTCACGGGGTATCGAATTCGATCTCGCTGGGGAAATCACCCGGCATCTGAGCGCGATCGCCTCCTACGCCTATACCGATGCCCGTGACCCGCAGAGCACGCTGTCCGATAACGTGGTGAACGTCGCGCGCCATACCGGCAGCTTCTCATTCTCATATCGCCCCGGCGGGGTGCTGGAGGGCGCCTCTCTCGGCGCAGGCGCATTCCATGTCAGCAGGCGGTATGGTGGACTTTCTCAGTCACCCACGGGATCGACGACAGTGCCATTCCACCTGGCGGCCTATACGACCTTCGACCTCAATGCAGGCTATGCCATGAAGCTGCGTTCGGGCCACAGCGCCTATGCGCGCCTGACGCTGCGCAACCTCACCAACCGCAATTACGACCAGTCGTCGGGTAACGCGCTGCGTGTGGTGCCGGGCCAGGCCCGCACCCTGTTTGCGACGATCGGCATGCGCATGTGACACGCGCCGCCTGTGCTCTTGTATAGGCAACGACCTATACGAGAGCACAGGTTGCGAGCATTGAAGGCGGGAAAAGGCCAGATTCTTGCGATATTCTTAAAAAGCCGTTTGGTGGGCGCGTGCCAGATAAAGCGCTTCTACCCCAGGCCTTTTAGACCCTGCACTCCTCAGCCGCGGCGCCAGCCTCGCTTACTGGGGGATACGCTTAAGTACCAAGAAAGGCATGATCTGGTCGTAAACAGCATCATACCGTGTCACTTCTAACTACGGTGCATCTTAGGCCGGGTGGACGAATTTGAGAGAGTATTTGGCGGTGGCGAAATTGCCCGGTGCGGCCGGCATATCCTGCAGGAATACACCGTCGACCAATTCGACTTTCTCCAGGCCGCGCAGTTCATGACACCTGAGCCTGAGGTGTTGCCCGGCAGCATGACCCTCGCCGATGTGCTCTAGAACCGAGGCGCGCCATCGCAGCTATCCGGCGGATGCTACGCTCGCCGACGCACTGTCCGACGCGTCGCAGCCCTGCGGCAGCCCGCATGACCCGTTCAGCCGGATCGCGGATCTCATGGTCGCGACGGGCATCGGTCGCATTCCGATCGTCGCCCCTGAGACGCAGCGGGTCGTCGGCATCCTTACCAGACACGACCTGCTGCAGGTCCGCAACGTGCATCACGGCCTCGAGACCAAACGGGCACGAACATGACCTGAGGTCGTTTTGGTATCGTGGCACTTTGCGCCTTGGCTCGGTTACGCAGTTGAACTCACGATCGGCGAATTTTGATCTGCGATATCAGCCTATACTGCGAAAGGCGTCGTCCGAACCAAGCCGAACGGCTGCGCCAGTCTGATTAAGGCCATACAGTCGGAAGGGCAGGTACCCATAGCTGGTCACTTATCTCTCAAGCTTTTTGTCAAGGACCGCAGCTATCTCCGGTTGGCTTCCTGCAACCGGAAAGTCGCCTATCGGCCGGTTTTGGGCATTCAGAAGTTCTCCCATGGCCGTCAGGGCCACATCCTTGGAGGACTTTGCATTTCCTAGCCGCACCGATCATGCAGCGCACATCAGCATCAAGCAATATGCTCGCCTTGTCGCTGAATGGGTCTTGGGGATTGGCTTCCCCAACGAAGATTACGGGAATCACTTGCTGCGGCTAACGAAGGTGTCGATCACTTACCAAGCGACCGAGAATCTCCGTGTAGTCCAAATTCTTGGACACACGAAGATCGAAAGCACGGTCAGATACCTTGGGGTAGACGTTGAGAACGCCTTGATGTTGATAGACCACCGAAATCTGAGATCGCCTGGCTCCTTGTCGTTCCGAGAAGCGAGGGGCCAGGACCTACACTGTGGTGACCGCGCGTCCAAGTCGGTCAATCCAGCGGCAATTATCAGAAATTTGTCATGCTCTGATTGGCAAATCCCCAGCCGCGAAGTTGCGCGGCGCGCTCTATGAGTGAGTCCGCATCGCCGATCGAAAATGGATGGGCACTTTTCATGCCATCCAGTTCATCCCACTCCACCGGCACCGCGACCGGTGCGCCTTCCCGTGACCGAGCCGAGTAGGGCAGCACTGCGGTCGCCCCGCGCTGGTTGCGCAGCCAGTCGATGAAGATGCGGCCTTTGCGCTTCGCCTTGCTCATTGTCGCGACGTAGCGGTCGGGCTCGGAGAGGCTCATGGCCTCGGCGAAGCGGCGGGCGAAGTCCTTGTGGGTATCCCAGTCATGGCCCCGTCTCAGCGGTACGACGACATGTACGCCCTTACCGCCGGACAGCATGGCGAACGTCACCAGTCCGAGGTCCGCCAGCCGCGCGCGAATGTCCCTGGCGGCGCGCACGCACTCCTTGAAGTCCAGCCCTTCGTCGGGATCGAGATCGAAGATCATTCGATCAGGAAGGTCTACCTCATCGGCTCGTGCCGCCCAGCCGTGGAACTCGATCGTCCCCATCTGCACACAGGCGAGCAGGCCCTCGGCATTGTCGAGATAGAGGTAGTCCTCCATGCCGCCGTCCTTCTCACGGATGGGGACATGATGGACGTGATCGCCGAAGGTGCCGCTGTCATGCTTCTGGAAGAAGCATTTCTTCGCACGGCCCTGCGGACATCGCACTAGGCTGATCGGGCGGTCAGCGGCGAAGGGCAACATGAGCGGGGCGATGGCGGCATAGTAGTCGGCCAGATCTCCCTTGGTTTCGCCGCTTTCGGGGAAGATTACGCGGTCGTGATTGCTGATCTTCACGGCAATTTCCGCCTTGGGCGCGGCCTGCGGTTGCTCGGGTGTCACTGACTTCGCCCTCTTTTCGGTCCTCAGGCCAAGAAAGCTGCCGTGGCGGATGCGGCCGTCACCGGTGAACTCGGCGAAGGCGACCTCCGCCACCAGCTTCGGCGTGACCCAGCTTGCGCCGCGTGCCTCCGCGCGCTCGACTTCGACAGGTGCGGTCTTCCGCGCCAACTGCTCCAGCCGGGCAGCCATATCGACGAGGCTTTCGGCATCGAAGCCGGTGCCGACCTTCCCGCGATAGATGAGCGTCTTCCCCTCGTACTGCCCCAACAGCAACGAGGCGAACGGACGGCCCTTTGCGCTAGACTTCGACCAGCCAACGATCACGAACTCCTGCCGACGGGTACACTTCACTTTGACCCAGTTCCTCGTGCGGCGCCCCAGGTAAGCGGCATCGACGCGCTTGGCGATGATGCCTTCCTGGCCGGCCGCGCACATCGCATCGTAAAGCTTTTCGCCCGCACCGATTACATGGTCGGCGACGAAGACGGGCGGGCGGGCTTCCGAGAGCAGGGCCTCGAGCCGCTCCTTGCGCTCGATATTGGTCATCGTGGCCAGGTCATCGCCTTCGAGTTCGAGGAGATCGAAGGCATGGAATTCCAGGGGTTGGTCTTCGCTCTGGCTACCCTTGCCGCGCTTGAGCACGGCCTGGAGGTTGGAGAAATCGGGATTGCCGTCCGGCCCCCGGGCGATGATCTCTCCGTCGATCAGGCAGGAAGGCAGGTCGAGCGCAGCGATATGCGCGGCGAGGGGGCCGAACTTGTCCGTCCAGTCGAGGCCGCTGCGGGTATGGACGACGGCCTTATCCCCCGCTGCTGCGATCAGCGCGCGGTAGCCGTCGAATTTTATCTCGTGCATCCACAGGTTGCCGGTGGGAATGGTATCGACCAGTGTGGCGAGCTGGACGGGACGGAATTTCGGCGGCTTGCCTTGTGCCTTGCGGGAAGGGCGCGACTTGCGCGCATTGCGGGCCGAGGCCTTCTCCATGACCTGCGCGAAAGCATCGCCCTTCTTGCCTTTCAGCGAATGGGTGCCGCCCCTGTCGGCTTCGATCTCAGCCATGGTGCGGCCGGTGAGCACACTGGTGAGGCCCTGCTCGACGAGGACATCGCCCGTCTGCGCATGGGCATCCTTCACTTTGCGAAGCAGCCAGTTCTCACGCTTCTCGCCGGGCCTGGGCTTCATGCGCACGAGCAGCCATTCGCCCTTCATCCGCTCGCCGTCGAGGGTGAAGTGAAGGTGGCCATCCGCGATGTCCTTCGCGCTCTTGCCCGCGATCGGCGCCCAGGTGCCCCGATCCCAGAGCATCACCGTACCGCCACCGTATTCGCCCTTGGGGATGCCGCCTTCGAATTCTCCGTAGGACAGCGGGTGGTCCTCGGTGCGCACGGCAAGGCGCTTGTCGTCGGGATCGGCGCTCGGCCCCCGGGTCACCGCCCAGGACTTGAGCACGCCATCGACTTCGAGTCGGAAATCCCAGTGCAGTCGCCGCGCCGCGTGCTTCTGGACGATGAAGCCGTTGCCGCCGGTCCTGCCGCTTTTGCCCGCAGGTTCGGTGGTCTTCGCGAAGTCGCGCTTGCGGTTGTATTCGGCGAGGAGGTCGGCGCCAGGATCGCCGGCCTTGCCGCTACGCCCGCTTGCGGGCACGGCTGCCACCCGAGGAAGACGCCTTCTTCGCCGCAGGCTTGCGCGTTGACGAGGCTGACTTACCGCCGGACTTGCCGTCCCCGACCGACTTCTTGAGCGCCGCCATCAGATCGATGACGTTGCCCTTGCCGCTGGTCGGTTCCTCGACGTCCTCCAGAATGCGCTTGTTGCTCTTCGATTTGGCCTTCTTGTCGATCAGGCGGTGGAGCGCATCGACATAGCGGTCGTGGAACTCGGCGGGTTTGAAAGGCGCGGTCTTCTTGTCGATCAGCGTCGTCGCAAGGTCGAGCAGGTCGGCGTCGGGCTTGGCATCCTCGATGTCGCGGAAGTAGCCCTGCGCCTTGTGGACCTCGTCGGCATAGCGCAGCACTTCCATCACGAGGCCGCGCCCGCAGGGCTTGATCGAGACCAGTTGCTCGCGCCCGCGCACCGCCAGCTGGCCAAGGCCGACCTTGCGCGTCTTGCGCAGCGCCTCGCGCAGTACGGTGTAGGCTTCCTCTGCCAGATCGTCGGCCGGGACGACGAAGTAGGGCTTCTCGTAATAAAGCACGTCGATCTCGTCGGCATCGACGAACTGGACAAGCTCCAGCGTCTTGCGGCTCTCGATCTTGACCGCCTCGATCTCCTCCTCGTCGAGGAGCACGTAGCTGCCCTTGGAAATCTCGAAGCCCTTGATGATCTCGTCGCGGTCCACCGGGCCGACGCCGGGCGCGACCTTCTCGTAGCGGATGCGCTTGCCGCTCGGTTCATGGATCTGGTGAAAGGAGATCGCTGCGCCCGACCGCGTCGCCGGATAGACCTCGATCGGGATCGAGACGAGCGCCAGACGGATCTGGCCTTTCCAGTATGCGCGTGCAGGCATGGGCGGTTCCTTCCTCGGCATCACAAGCCGGATCAGGGCATGGTTGTTCCCGTCGCAGTCTGGCCGGTGGGAGCAGCGAGGCTTTCGGCCAGATCATCGAGCGCCTCCTCGGGTATGCGCCGGGCGATTACGGCCATCGGGTCCTGCGGTTTGTGGGCGTCGATGACCGTGTGATCGCCTCGCCACTGGCGTAGGCGTCCGGCCAGGTAACTGGCGCGCTGGCCGGTGATGACAGGGGCGGTCTTGCCAGGGGCATGGCATTGCGCGCAGGCTGGCAGTTGCGTTTCTGGAAGGCCTTTTGTGGCTATGGCGTTCCGGTCTGCAATGGGGCCGTGATGCAGGCCGGGCAGGCGCGCGTAATAGCTGGCCGCAGCTTTCATCTGCGCCTCGTCGAGCCCGGCGGCAGCGGTCTGCATGACCGCGCTGACCCGCTTGCCGGATTTGTAGGCCTGCAGCGCGCGCAGCATGTAGGCGGCATCCTGCCCTGCGAGGATAGGGATGTCGGGCTGGGCGCGGCCTTTGCCGTCGACGTCGTGGCAGCCCGCGCACTGGGGCAGGGGCGCGCCTGAGAGCGGCTGCGTGAGCGCGCGGTATTGCTGCGGTGTCATCGTCGGCAGACGGCGCACGAAGCCGACCATGCGGCGGATTTCATCGTCGCGGTCCCTTCCTGCCCACGCGGGCATGCCGGTGAACTTCACCCCGTGGCGGATGATCCAGAACAGTTCGCGATCGGTGTAGTGGCCCGCCGTCCTGGCAAGGTTCGGCGCTGGCGGTGTCGCGGCCTGCATGACCGGGGAGGGCGCTTCCCCGGCGCGCCGTGGCATACCTGGCAGGACTGGCGGAAATGCCCTGCCGCGCTGACGAGGCCCGTATCGTCACGGATGACCTTGGGCGTCTGCACGGCGCTGTAGGTGCGCGCGGAATTCTGCATTGTCCAGTGCAGGAACCAGTCAGTGATCTTCCAGTGCCCGGTGGACGCGGCGATGGGTATCAGCCCCGCCGCCGCCACGACCATACCCAGCGCGATGACGGCGCTGAAGGCGAATACTACGCGCCCGATCGTGATCTTCACCATCATGTCGCGGTGCTCCGTTCTTCTCGCAGCAGGGTGGCAAGCAGGCCCAGCCCGCCGATCAGGTAACTGGCACCGCCGATCACCAGCATCACCACGCCGCCAAGTTGCTGGTCGCCGAGCGGATCGAGTCCATGGGCATGGTCCATCCCGTGATAGAGCGGACGCGGCGCAAGGCCGATGAGGACGCCCAGCAGGGTCATATGCATGGACGTAAGCAGCAGGGCGCCGATCCCGCTCGCTCGGGCGGGGAGTGGATGGCGGCGCTCCACAGCAGGAAACCGGCGGCAAGGAAGCTCGCCTGCTCAATCACGGCGAACAGGGCATGACTATCGGCGGCGCTGCGCAAAGCGGGCAGATGCCAGCCCCACACCGTCAGCAGTTCCAGCAGCATCATGGCCATCGGTGTGACGATCCGCGGCGAGCGCCTTGCCGGATCGGCAATGGTGTCCCGTGCGGCATAGGCCAGCAGCGGCGCGGCCACGGCCACGGCGATCATGTGTCCGGCCATGTGTCCGCTCATGCCCAGCGGCGACAGCGCCCAGCCGATCGGCACCAGAAGCAACCCGATGATCAACGCCGCGCGCTTCACCGGCAATCTCCGATGAAGACGACGGGCAGAGCCGTGAACAGCACGGCCATGAAGCTGAGGCCCGCCAGCAGCAGTGTCGATTTGGCCAGGAACCGCAGGCGGTCGACCTCGGTGCCCTCGTCATGCGGGGGCGGATCGCCGATGGTGCGCTGCTGTTTCCAGGCGACCCAGCCCGACAGCGCGATCACCCCCAGTGCCAGCAAGGTGCCCAGCGTGAACAGCACCGGGAATTTGGCGAAGGCGCCATTCTTGGCGCAGGATATCGCCGCCCACAGGTAGGCGAACAGGAAATGGCCCGCCCAGACCGTGGGCGGTACGATCAGGGTCCAGAGCGTGACTTTCAGTCGCTCATGCCACTTGCGCCGCTCACTCATCACGCGAGCTCCGGAAACAGGCCGATGGTGAGGTACGTGACCGTCACGGTCAGCGCGAGGAAGTGCATGTAGACTGTGACGTTACGGATGTCGGCGTCATGGCTGGGCGTCATCTTTTCGGCAAGGCTGCGGGCCAGAACGTAGGCCAGCATGATCGCGGCGACGCCGCAATGCGCCGTCGTCCAGATCGCCAGCGTCCAGACGATAGCCGGATAGCTGTGCGTCTGCGGGTCCATTCCTGACAGCCAAGGTCCGGCAAGTCCGGCGAAGACGCCCGCCAAGCTGGCGCCGATGCCCAGCAGCACCAGCACGCGGGCAAGCGTGATTTTGCCGCGCGCGTGAGTCTCCCGCGCCGCCATCGTCGCCAGCCAGCTTGCCAACCCTAAGGCCAGCGCCACCATCGGCCACAGCACGCCGGGACCGTCCGCCATCGCCATCGGGGGAAATCTTCATGCCGGGTCCAGAAGAAGTAGTACCCAAACACCAACCCTGAGAACGCCGTCGCATCGGCCATCATGGTGATGAACATCGCCCACCACCCCGGCGCCGAGTCGCCCGAGATGTAGAGCGGCAGTTCGATGCCGTGGCCGATCGGCTTGCAGGGCTTCTCCGGAATCTCCGCCGTGCCGGTCCACAGCCATGCCAGCACCAGCGCCAGCGTCAGCACGCCCGAGACGAGCGCCGCCCAGTAGAAGTGGTAGGTCGTCAGGATGAACACCCCGCCCAGCGCCACCGCCGTCAGCATCGGCAGCCAGCTTGGCCCGCCGAGGCGGATGACGGAGACCGGCCGGGCGTCCAGAACCGAGGTCACGATCGTCTCGCGGCGGCCTTCCTCGGCGTCGGGCAGGAAGTAGCGGCCTTCGTCCACCTTGCGCACGAAGTCCTCCTGATCCCAGATAGGGTAGCGGCTTTCAATCAGCGGGATCGAGCGGATGCCCCAGTCCTCGTCATCGGGGTGGGCGAGCCATTCCAGCGTGCCCGCCTCCCAAGGATTGCGCGGGGCCTTCTGCCGCCAGGGTGAGCGGCACAGGTCCAGCAAGATCACCGCCACACCCGCCGCGATCACGAACGAGCCGATGGTGGAGGCAAGATTGAGGCCGCCGAGGCCAAGCTCCTTCGGGTAAGTAAAGACGCGGCGGGGCATCCCTTCGAGGCCCGACAGGTGCATCGGGAAGAAGCACACATTCGCGCCGACGAAGATCAGCCAGAACGCGGTGCGTCCCAGCCGGTCGGAAAGCTTTTTGCCGGTGATCAGCGGCCAGTAGTAGTAGAGCCCGGCGAACAGCGGCATCAGAGTGCCGCCGATCAGCACGTAATGCAGGTGGGCGACGACGAAGTAGGTGTCGTGCGCCTGCCAGTCGAACGGGGCGACGGCCACCATCACGCCCGTAAGCCCGCCAATGACGAAGATCGCCAGGCTCCCGGTCGCGTAGAGCAGCGGCGTCGACCACACCACGCGGCCTGCCCACAGGGTCACGATGAACACGAATATCTGCACTGCCGTGGGGATCGCCACCGCCTCAGACGCGGCAGAGAAGAACGCGAGGCTGATCTTGGGCAGCCCGGTCGCGAACATGTGGTGCACCCACAGCCCGAACGAGAGGAACGCGGTGCCCACCGCCGCCAGCACGATCCAGGGATAGCCCAGCAGGTGCCGCCGCGCGAAAGTGGGCACCAGCATCGCGAACAGGGCGATGGAGGGCAGGAAGACGATGTAGACCTCCGGGTGACCGAAGATCCAGAACAGATGCTGCCACAGCAGCGGATCTCCGCCGCGCGATGCGTCAAAGAACGGCCAGTCCAGCAGGCGCTCCATCTCGAACAGCACGTCGCCCGCGATCAGCGGCGGGAAGGCGAACAGGATCATCACCGCGACAACGAGGATGTACCAGGCATAGAGCGGCATCAGGTTGAGCCGCATGCCCGGCGGGCGGCACTTGAGCACGCCGACGATCAGTTCCACGGCGGCGGCTACCGAGGACACCTCGATGAAGGACAGACCCAGCATCCAGATGTCGGCGCCAAGCCCGGAGAGATCGGTGCGCGTCGTCAGCGGCGGGTACATGAACCACCCGCCATCGGGCGCAGCGTCGAAGAAGATCGAGCCGGAAACGAATACGCCGCCGATCAGGAACGACCAGTACCCGAAGGCGGACAGACGCGGAAACGGCAGGTCGCGCGCGCCCAGAAGCTGCGGCAGCAGGATGATCGACACCGCCTCGAACATCGGTACGGCGAAGAGGAACATCATCACCGAGCCGTGCAGCGTGAACAACTGGTTGAACGTCCCTGCGTCCACGAGATCGTTGTCCGGCACTGCGAGCTGCATGCGCATGATGAGCGCGAGCACGCCCGCGAACAGCATGAAACCGAACGCGGTCAGGACGTACCACACGCCGACTTGGTTGTTGTTGGTGTCCGTCCAGCGCAGGAACAGTCCCTTGGGCGGTTCCCAGACCTTGCGGAGCCGCGCTTCCTGCGCCTCGCGCAGCGCGATGTCGTCCTGATCGTGCAGGCTCATCGTCCCGCCTCCTTCAGCCAGCGGGCGATGGCGAGCGCGTCCGCTTCGGGCATTGCCGAGTAGGAGGGCATGCGGGCGCCGGGCTTGGACCTGTGGGGATCGCGGATGAAAGCGGCGGTGTTCTCCACGGTGGGGGCAAGGATGCCTGCGCCCACCGTAATGCGCTCGCCGAAGCGGGTCAGGTCGGGGCCGATGCTCTCGCCGCCGATCAGGGAATGGCACGCATTGCAGCCGCTGGCCGCGAATAGGGCAGCACCGCGACCTTGCGTGCGGATCGGTGGCTCGCGGCTGACCGCCAGCCATGCGTCGAAGGAGGCAGGCTCCATGGCGATGACGTCGAACGCCATCAGCGCATGGCTGAGGCCGCAGAACTCCGCACAGACGCCGCGATAGGTGCCCGCCTTATCGGCCTTCACGACAAGGCGGTTGGTGCGTCCGGGAATCATGTCCATCTTTCCCGCAAGGCCGGGGATCCAGAAACTGTGGATCACGTCGGTCGCAGTCAGTTCGAACACGACAGTGCGGCCCACCGGGATGCGCACTTCGTTCGCGGAGATCAGGGGCGGCTGGCCTTGCGGCTGGTAGCGCACGCGCCACCAGAACTGCTCGCCCTCGACATGGATGCGCAGGTTCTGCGCCGTCTCGGGCAGTGGGCGCATCGCGGGCAGAGCCCAGACCAGCAGCGCCGTTAGAACCACCGACGGCACGATCGCGCCGAGCCAGAGCACCATGCGCATTCCGCCCGCGTGGTCCAGCCGCCCTTCCGGTGCGCGCACTGCGAGGACGTACACAGCCGCCACGCCTAGTGCGATAACAAGCGCGCCGATCACCAGCACCATGGTCATCGTCAGCGTCGAGCGCGCCTCCAGCCCGAACGGCGCCAAGGCGGACTGGTGGCGGTTGCAGCCCGCTAGCAGCAGTGCGCAGACGACGGTCGATTTACGCAAGCCATTCTTCCCCTGTGTTGCGCAAGGCAACGCATGGAAGGTGCGGGGGTTCGATTGGGTCGCGTTACAAAGGGTTTCTGGCTCTTCAGCGCGCCGCAGAGGGCGTGATGCGCCATACCGTATTGGACAGGTCGTCGGCGACCAGCAGCGCGCGGCGGACCGGATCGTAGGTCACGCCGACCGGACGTCCCCGTGCCTTGCCGTCCGGGCCGATGAAGCCGGTCACGAAATCGCGCGGCTTGCCGGAGGGGCGGCCGTTGGTGAAAGGAATCCAAACGACCTTGTATCCCGCCAACTGGCGACGGTTCCAACTGCCGTGCTCGCCCACGAAGGCGCCGTCGGCATAATTGCCGCCGAAGCCGCCGCCGGTGAGGAACGTCAGGCCGAGTGCGGCGACGTGCGAGCCGAGCGCATAATCGGGGGCGATGGCCTTGCGCACCATCTCGGGCTTCTGCGGGTGGACGCGCGGGTCTACGTGATTGCCGTAGTAGCTGTAAGGCCAGCCGTAGAACGCGCCCGGTTTCACCGAAGTCATGTAATCTGGCACGAGATCTGTGCCGAGTTCGTCACGCTCGTTGACTGCGGCCCACAGCGCCTGTGTCGCCGGATTGATGGCGAGCGCGGTCGGGTTACGGATGCCAGAGGCGTACGTGCGGTGCGCGCCGCTCTCACGGTCGATCTCCCAGACGACGGCGCGCTCTTCCTCAAGCGCCATGCCGCGTTCGCCGACATTGCTGTTGGAGCCTATACCGACATAGAGGCGCGTGCCGTCGGCGCTGGCGGTCAGCGACTTGGTCCAGTGGTGATTGGGATTTGCGGGCAGCTTCGTAACCACCTCGCCGGTGCCGTCGATGCGCGTCGCGCCGTCGCGATAGCGGAAACGCAGCAGGGCGTCCTGATCGGCGACGTAGAGATCGCCATCGACCAGCGCGAGGCCGTAAGGTGCATTAAGGTCGTCGATCAGCACGGTCTGCAATTCGTATCTGCCGTCACCGTCGCGGTCGCGCAGAAGCGTCACGCGGTTGCCTCCTTTGGTGCCGCTCTTGCCGAGGCTCTTGATGTAGCCGGCGATCACGTCCTTGGGGCGCAGCTTGGGCGCGCCGCCGCCGAGACCCTCGGAAACGAGCACATCGCCGTTGGGCAGGACCAGCGTCTGGCGCGGGACTTTGAGGCCCGTCGCGATCGGAGTGATGGTGAAACCCTGTGGGACGCTTGGCATGGCGCCGTTCCAACCTGCGGGCCGCGCGATCTTCATCGGCGGGAGCAGCGTTTCCTTCTGCGCCGGCAGTTGCGGGCGAGCACCGGTCTGGTCGAGTTCGGGCGCCTTGTCGCAGGCGGTAAGGGCGAGCGGGGCGGCAAGCGCCAGCACAGCATGTCGGAGCACGATCATGCGCGCACCTCCCTCGGCACGGTGTAGCCGATCCAGCCGGCAGCCAGCGCCAGCACGATGGAGATCACGGACAGCGCAAGGCCGGTGGTGCCGACCGAACTCCAGCCGTCATGGCTGTGCTGGAATGCGTTGACGAGCCCTGCCACGAACAGAGCGGCCAGAACGATCGCAAGCCAGCGGCTTCCCGCGCGGCGCATGGCCACCCGCGCGAGCGTCCATGCCAGCGACAGACCGGTGAAGACCAGCGCTCCTGCAATCAGCCAAGCGGCGAAGTTCGACCACTGCATCTCGGAACTGTTGAGATAGGTAACATCCGCCGCCAACGCGCAGGGAAACAGCGCCACCGGGAATGCGAGCAGGATGCCGTGAAGAGGATGCAGCGGCATTGAAAAGCTGCGCGGAAAGGCTGCTGGCAAGTCGGGTTCCTTCAGTGCCTCGGGTCAGGACATGGTCTGCAAATGCGCCGGATCGTGATGGGTTGCCAACGATCCGTGGCCCGACCCTTAAGCGGGATAGTGGTGCAGCCGTCCAAAGCGGTGACCGGATGTGAGGTCGTACAGGCGCAGGGGATGTTCCTGTATCAAACAGCGGGCTCGGACCTGAGATCCAAAAACGATAAGTGCTGCAGTGACCTAACTTGACCGAAGAATCCTCATGCGAGGAGTTAGGGGCTCAAGTAATCCCGTCTTTCGGGCACCGTCATCAATTTGATCCCGTGGCAAGGCGACGCTCATCTTCCCGGTCAATGGCAAGCAGCGACGTGCCCTTGCTCTCGGTCATGACGAGCGCGGACAGCAGGCTGATGGCTCCGGCAGCCGCAACATAGAATGCGATCGGCAGCCAGTCGTCGTATTCGCGCAGCAGGGTAGTGCCGATCAGCGGAGCCCACGACCCGGCGAAGATCGCCGTCACCTGATAGCCCAGGGAAACCCCGGAGTAGCGCATCCGCGTGGGGAACATCTCGGCCATGATGGCGGGCTGCGGGGCATACATCAAGGCGTGGACGAACATGCCCCCGAAGATACCCGCGAGCACGATGGCGGTGCTTGCGCTGCCGAACATCGGAAACGCGATGAAAGGCCATGCCATCGTAAGTGCCGCGCCCAGCATGTAGACCGGCTTGCGTCCTATCCGGTCTGCCATGGCGCCGAACAGCGGGATCAGAACGACGTGAAGGATGTGCGCGCAGAACAGCAGGGTCAGGATCTTGGTCGTGTCGACACCAATATGGGCCAGATAGGTGATCGAGAACGTGACGACCATGTAATACAGGATATTCTCGCCTACCCTCAGACCCATCGCCGTGAAGACCCCGCGCGGATAGCGCCGGAAGACTTCGACCAGCCCATAACCCTGATGCGCGCGCTCCTCGGCTTCGGCCTTGGCAGCCTCGAAAATGGGTGAGTCGGCTACCTGGGTTCGGATGTAATACCCGATCCCGACGATCACGGCGGAGAGCCAGAACCCGAAGCGCCAGCCCCACGACAGGAACTGCGCGTCGGACAAAGTCGCCGACAGGATCAGAAGCACGATCGTCGCCAGCAGATTGCCCAGTGGAACGCCAGCCTGAGGGAAACTGCCCCAGAAGGCGCGGCTGTGGTTAGGACTGTGTTCCGCCACCAGCAGTACCGCGCCGCCCCATTCTCCGCCCAGCGCGAACCCCTGCACGAAACGCAGGACGACAAGAAGCACGGGGGCCCAATAGCCGATCGAGCCGAAAGTCGGGAGGCAACCCATCAGGAACGTCGAGCAGCCGATGAGCATAAGGCTGAACTGAAGCAGCGATTTGCGTCCTACCCTATCGCCGATGTGGCCGAATACGATGCCGCCCAACGGACGCGCGATGAAGCCGACCGCATAAGTCGCGAAGGCCGCGATCACGCCATCCAGATCATTGCCGGTGGCCGGGAAGAACAGCTTGCCGAAAATGAGCGTGGCGGCGGTTCCGTACAGGAAAAACTCGTACCATTCGACCACGGTGCCCGCCATGGAGGCGCCCACGACCTTGCGCAGGTAAGGTAAATCGGCCGTTTCTTCGTGCTGCATCATTTCCACATCCCGTTCCCGTCGCGCTCCCGAGCCCGAGCCAAGCTCAGCTGTTTTGGCGTGCGTGAGATATGTTGCAGCGCATTCAAACCAACTCAAGTGGTTAGAATGATCAGGGGCGGCAGAATGTCATCGAGTGGGTGCAAGATGCGGCCAGACCGTGATCCGGCGCATATCGTTGCGATCTCGGTCACCCCGGGACGCGGCGGTGCAGCCAGCGGAACGCTGCGCCCACCAGCACCCAGCCGCCGAGCAGGGCGTAAGGGCGCCAGTCGGCCTCCAGCCCTACCAGTGCGAGCGCCAGCGCGCAGGCGGCTCCGGCATAGGCGAAGGCGCGCATCGTCGGGCGGGCGAATTTGAAGGCGGCGGCCTCGTAAAGATCGTCGTGCCGCTCGACCACGCGGGCTGCGGAGAGGCAGATGCTGGCGTATTTCAGCAGGTTGGGGATGTTGACCGCCAGGAACAGGAAGGTCAGCTCCATCGGCAGCAGCAGCCCCGCGCAGCCGATGGCGAAGACCGCCAGGAGCGCGACATGGGGCGTCTGCCAGCGCGGATGGACCCGGCCCAGCGCGGCGGGCAGCATCCCCGCCGTTCCCATGGCGTAGAGGCTGCGGCTGAACATCGCGAACATCGCGTTGAGCGACTTGCCGATCGAGAGCACCGCCGCCAGCACGATTACCGGGATCGCCGCCGGCCCCATGAACGCCCTGGCCGCATCGAGGATCGGCGCCTCGCTCGATCCCAGTGCCGGAGCACCCAGCACGCCGAGCGCCACGAAGCCCACGGCAAGGTAGAGCAGCGTCGCCGAGCCGATCGACAGGGCGATGCCCAGCGGAATGGCGCGGCGGCTGTCGGCGACTTCGGCGCCTGCCTCGGTCGCGGCCTCGATGCCGAAGAACAGGCCCATCAGCAGCGGCATCGCCGCGATCATGCCGTGCAGGCCGTTGGGGAAAAGGGGTTCGAGGCGGGAGATGTCCACCGCCGTCGCCCCGCCCCAGCCGATGAACACCGCAAACAGGATCAGCATCGCAGCCAGCAGCCACTTCTGCACGGTCGCGGCGATGTGGACGCCGAACAGGTTGGCGAGCAGCGCCAGCACCAGCACCGCGAACATCGTCGGCTTGACCGGCAGCGGCAGGATCATCGAGCCGTAGCGCACGAGGACCAGCGCCAGCACCACCATCGCCCCCATGTTGGCGATGATCCGCGCCCAGGCGATGAAGAAGCCGAGCGCGGGATGCAGGAACCGCGCGGGCCACGCGAAGGAGGCCCCCGATACCGGCAGCGCCGAGCCGAGGAAGGCATAGCTCACCGCGATCAGGTACATCGGCAGCGCCGCGACCAGCACCGAAAGCAGCATCGCCGGACCTGCAATCGCGGTGGCGGGGGCGATGGCGGAAAAGATCGAGACGCCCACCGCCGTGCCGAGGCCCAGCGCTACGACGCCCCACAAGTCGATGCCCTTGGCGAGCTTCTGTTCGTCGCTCACGGCTTGCTGCCAGCGATCACGAAGGCGCGGATGTCGGTGACCAGCTTGCGCCAACTGACGTCGTCGGAATAGGCGACGTGCCCGGCGGGATAGCGGTGGTTGACGAAGCGGTCGTCGGTCAGGTTGGCCTGGGCGAAGAGGTAGTCCGCCGCGCCGACCGTGGTAGTCAGGTCGTAGAGACCGGTGCCGACGAACAGGTGCAGCTTGGGCTCGGCGGCCATCGCGGCTGCGAGGCGGGCCATGAACGGCCAGTCGTTGAACGGGCTGTCGCCCGCACCGTAGGACCATTCTCCGGGGAAGCGGGTAATGACCTTGTAGCGTTCAGGCGCCGCCACGCCGATGCTGGCAAGCTGGCCGATCACCGCCTTGCCGTAGAGATCGGACACGGCGGAGAAGGCGTCGGCGCCGACCATCTCGCCCGCGTTGGCCGGGAGCGGCGCGGTGTAGCGCGCGTCGTAGCGGCCCAGCACCTTGCCCTCGGCGCGCAGCAGTTCGACGCGGAAGCGCTCCTTGGAGATGCGCAGGTCGTGGGCGAGGTAGAAGTCGGCTGGGATGCCGGTGAGGTCGGTCAGCTTGGCGGCGATCTTGGCGCGGGCGGCCTCGTCCAGCCCGCGGCCCTTGTAGAGCGCATCGAGGTAGGCCGGGCCGAAGGCGGTCGCCTCTTCGGCGCTGGCGGCCGGGTCGCAGGGGGCGGGGCGCTTGTGGTGGTAGCAGGCGAGCGCGGCGAGGGTCGGCAGGGAAACCGGATAGGTCACCACGTTGTCGGGCCGCTGCGAGGTCTCGATCATGTTGAGGGCCTGCCCGAATAGCAGCACGCCGCGCACCTTGAGCTTTGCATCCTGCGCCCGCAAAGCATCGACCATCGCGGCGGCGCGGATGGTGCCGTAGCTTTCGCCGAGGATGAACAGCGGCGAGGCGGTGCGGTGGTTCTCGCCGAGCCAGGCGCGGGCGGCCTGCGACACAGCGTCGGCATCGCCCTTCACCGACTGGTAGAACGCGGGGTCGGCATCCTTGCCGATCTCGGAGAAGCCGGTTCCGGGCGGGTCGAGGAAGACGAGGTCGGCCACGTCGAGCAGCGAGGCCGGGTTTGCGGTGACTTCCGCCTCGGCGGGCAGCGGCGCGGCAGGGTTCTGCGGCACATGCGCGCGCATCGGACCGAGCGCGCCCATCTGCAGGTAGGCAGACGCCGCGCCGGGGCCGCCGTTGAAGACGAACAGCACGGGGCGCTCCGCAGTGGCGCCCTTGCGGACATAGGCGACATAACCGGCGGTCGCGTCGCTGCGATCCGGCGTGCTCGCGACCGGATAAGTGCCCGCCTCCGCCGTGAAGGCGAGGCGCTTGCCGCCGACCTTGACGCTTTGTTCGGCGCGGCCTTCGATCCTTGCCGCGACGGTGGGCGCTTCCTGTGCGGTAGCCGAAGTGCTCGCCAGCATCGCCAGCGTGAGGGTCAGCCAAGTGCGCATGTTCAGTTCGTCCCTCTGGCTGCGAGAAGGTCGCGGTAGCGGACCAGCCCGTCGGTCAATGCCTGCAATCCGTAGTCCACGTCGGCCGGGGCACGGGCGAAGCCGATGCGGATGTGCCCGGCGGCGCCGAAGTATTCCCCGGCGCCACGACCACGCCGCAGCGTTCGGCCAGCCATTCGGAGAAGGCGATCGTGTCGTCAATCCCGGTCAGGCGCGGGAAGGCGATGCAGCCGAAGCGCGGCAGTTTGCCGGAGACGAGGCCCTCGGCGCGCCAGTGCGCATGGTAGCTCTCGATGATCGGGCGGGCCTTGCGCATGATCGCGTCGCGGTAGGCGTCGAACGGCTCGGGCCGCTCCAGCACCAGCGCGGCGGCGGCGTGGGCGAGGTTGGAGACGCCGAACTCGGTCTCGTCCGCCAGCGCGCGGATGCGGCGCATCGGGGCCTCGTCCGCGACGATCCAGCCGCAGCGCAGGGTGCTGAGGCCGTAGGACTTGGTCAGGCTGTCGATCCCGATGATCGCGGGCGAGAGCGACACCGCCGAGGGTGGGCGCACATCGGCATCGACATAGGCGGCGTAGACTTCATCCACGACGACATGAATGCCGCGTGCCTCGGCGATGCGGGCGATGGCCAGCAGCGTGTCCCGATCCACCGCCATGCCGGAAGGGTTGTGCAGGTTGGACAGCACGATCAGCCGCGTCGTCGGAGTGATCCGCGCGGCGATCTCGTCGGGGTCGATGGTGAAGCCATCGCCTTGCCTGGTGAACTGATCGACGCCAAGGCCGTTGGTCCGGGCGATGGTGTGGAACAGGTCGAAGCCGGGCGTCTCGACCAGCACGGATTCGCCGGCGCCGACGAGGGCGCGGTAGATCAGCGAGAGTGCGCCGGTCGCTCCGGTCGCGCAGAGCACACGGTCGGTCGCCACGCCGTAGCGCCGGGCCAGTTGCTCGACGACGTAGGGGTTGCCGTTGAAGGCGCTGGTATAGCGCGAGGTCACCGGCTCGGCGAATTCCTCGACGACGATCCGGCGCAGCAGGTCCACCGGCTCGGGCACGGAGCTGTCGAACAGGCTGACCAGCAGGTTGCGCTCGGAACGCACCGAGCGGATTACCTTGCGGACCCACTGCGAGTACGAGCCGATTCCGGCGTCGTCCGGAATCTGAGGGGAGAGGAGGGCATCGGCGGGTTCATCGCGGGGATCGTCTGTTTTTCCGTTCGATGCGGGAATGAAACCGCCGCCAGTGCGTCATGCACCGGCGGCGGATTGGGTCACTTCAGCTTGATGCGCGCGCCGACGAAGAAGCGGCGGCCGAGGATGTCGCCATAGGCGATCTGCGGATAGGACGGAGCCTTGTCGGTCAGGTTGTCGATGCCTGCGCGGAAGGTCATGTTCCCGGCCTCGACTTGCGCCGAGATCGAGTGGACGATGTTCGACTTGAGGATCGGGTTCGGCGTCGTCTCGATCGTGGCGTCGTAGGCGGCGCGGGTGCGGCCGAGGTAGTCGAGCTGGTAGCTCACGCGCACCGGTCCCTTGTCCCACACTGCGTTGAACCGGCCGACCCATTCGGGGCTGCGGTACGTGTCATCGGTACGGATGAAGGTGGTGCCCGTTACCGATGTGGTGAGCAGGGTGTTGTGTGTGGCGTTGGCGGTCAGGCGCAGCGAGCCGAGGTCGCTGCCGCCGAACAGATCGCCCGGCGCGAAGGCATAATCGACGGTGTAGGTCTCGCCCCGGTACTTGACCACGCCTGCGTTGAAGGTGGTCGTGGTGCCGGTGACGATGGTGCCGCCGATGCTCGTCGAATCAGGCCCGGCGAGGCGGGTGAAGGCGCTACACACGGATTCCGAAGGGTTCGGATCGTCGAAGCAGGCGGCTGCGAAGTCCTCGGTCGTGAAGGCGGAGAGACCGTCCTTCAGGTCGATCTCGATGCGGTCGACGCTGATCGACAGGCCGGGCACGAAGCGCGGCTGCAGCACGATGCCGTACGTCAGCGTGTCCGAGATCTCGTTGCGCAGGTTCGGGTTGCCTCCGCTGGTGATCGTGGTGCGGTTGAAGTTCTCCGCCGGGCTCTGGAACCGGGCGAGGCGCTCGGCGGCGCTCATGCCCGAGCCCGTGCCGTCGGGATCGACGCCATAGCCCGGGTTTGCCGTGAACAGCGCCAGACAGTTGGCGCGGCGGACCGCCGGGTTGGCGCCCGCGTTGATGCGGTCGGCATCGCAGGGGTCGTAGCCCGCCGAGCCGATCGTGGTGCTGGTGGGTGCGAGCAGCTGGGTGAGGGTGGGCGCACGAAAGTTGCGGCTGCGCGATCCGCGCAGGGTCACGCCGTCGGTGACTTCCCAGCGCAGGCCTGCGTCCCACACGTTTTCGCGGCCCGCGAACGAGTTGTCGACGTAGCGGAAGGCCCCCTTGAATTCGAGCAGCTTGACCAGCGGCAGCGTGAAGTCGCGGCCGATCAGCGGCACGATGACTTCGGCGGAAAGCTCGTCCGTGTTGTAGCCGCCGGACTGCGCGACCTGCTGCGAACCGTCGCCGAACACGCCGTCGAGGTTGGCCTGGAGCGGGCTGAACGCAGCCTTCTCGTCGCGGTGCTCGTAAGCGGCGCTGAACTGCACGTCGCCCATCGGCAGCGAGAACAGCGTGCCGCCCAGCGTGGCGAGCACGTCGATCTGCTCATTGGTCCAGTCGAGTCCGGCGCGGGTGCTGACGTACTTGCGGGCGGCATCGCTGACGGTGCCCGTACCGAAGGGGTTGATCGGCGCGCAGCTCGCATCGTCGTTGGTGGCGTCGGCATCAGCGTTGATCGCGCAGACCGCCTGCCCGCCTGACAGGACCGAGTTGATCGCATTGTTGTAGCGGCTGTTGACGACCTGCCAGCTGCGCTGCCTGCCCTCGACGCGGGCGTAGCTGCCCGAAACCGACCAATAGAAGTTGCGGCTGCCGACGTCGAAGTCACCGTCCAGCGTCAGGGCGCCGCGCCAGGTATCGGTGTTGTAGGTCTGAACCGGGTCGGGGACGAGGTCGTAGAAGTACTTCGACAGGAACAGTGGCGCGCCGTTGGCGAAGCTGGGGCGGGCGGCGATCAGCGCGGCCTTGGCCTCGTCGGTAAGGAAGGCGTTGTTGATCGTGAACGCAATCGGCCCGGCATACGTGCCGCCGTTCAGCACGGTGCGGCTGTTGCCCTGCGGGATCTCGCGGCCCTTGGTGTTGGCGTAGAGGAACTCGGCCGAGAGGGTGATGCGGTCGGTCAGGTCGTAATGGCCGATGGCGTTGGCGGTCAGGCGCTCGACGCCGGTGCGCAGGCCCGCAAGTTCCTGATAAGGGAAGCCCTCGCCGTCAGAGGCGAAGGGGATCCCCTGGATGGTGCCGGGGGCGTAGGGAATGACGCTGCCGTCGCTGCCGAACTGTAGCGCGCTGCCGGCGCCGTTGCGCAGCAAAAAGCTGGGCGGAGGCGCGGGCGCGGTGAAGATCACGCCGTTGCCGTTGAAAGGCCAGAACCCGGCGTTGAAGATTTCCTTGACCGAGGGGATGCCGTCGGTCGGCCCGGTGTCGGCGGAGTTCGACACGGTCAGGCGGCCGAGGTTCGACAGCGGGCGATCCGAGAAGCGCAGCGACGGGCTCTTCGACCAGCCCACGTCGACCGCGAAGTTGCCGCGCCCTTCGGCGAAGTTGAAGCCTGCGGTGCCGCGCAGCGAGTAGGTGCCGTAGTCGCCGCGGTCGGAGATGCCGGTCTGGCCGTCCAGCACGATGCCGGTGAAGTCCTTCTTGAGGATGTAGTTCACCGTGCCCGCGATCGCGTCCGATCCGTAAACTGCCGCGCCGCCGCCCTGATAGACCTCGACGCGCTCGAGCAGGCCGAGCGGGAGAATGTTGGAATCGACCTGTGCGTCGCCGACGCCGTCAGTGCCGCCGATGCCCGAGCTGCTGGTCACCATGCGGCGGCCGTTGAGCAGGGTCAGCGTGCGCCCGGCGCCGAGGCCGAAGAGGTTGGGCGCCTGGATGCCCGATCCGCTCGATGCGCCCGAGCCGTCCGCCTGGTTGAGCGTGGGCACGTTGGACGGCAGGTCGTTGAGGGCATCGGCGACGCTGACATAGCCGCGATCGAGGATCTGCTGCTGGCCTACTTCGAGGACCGGGGCGGCATCGGAATTGAGCGCGCGGCGGATGCGCGATCCGGTGACGACGATGGCTTCACCGGCGCTTTCGGCCCCGGCGCCATCGAACGCGGCGGGGCTCAGGTCCTGCGCGTGGACCGGCGAGCCGAACACGGCGACCGAGAGTGCGGTGGTGGTCAGAAGCGTGCGTGTCTGCCTGCGAAGTGTCATGCCCGAATTCCCCGATATGTCCCTGAAGGCCGCCGCGTTGGCACGGCGTTTCCCTGTCCGTCAGGATAGCGCAGGCGCCGGGATTAGTTTTGCGTTCGCACCGGCCTCGGCGCATCGCTCGCCCATGTTCTGCTGCGATCGCAATTCGGGGCGCAAGATTTATGCGCGTTATCGCAGGAACGCGGCAAGCTCACGCCCGAAGCGCAGGATTTCGCGATCATCCTCATACATCATGTGGCCGCCTTCGTAGCATTTTAGCACGAAGCGCGCGGCGATCGAAGCGGGCAGCGCCGCGACCGTCGCCTGATTGCCCGCGCAGCTGTTGAGGGAATCGAAGCGCCCGGCGGCAACCCAGGTGCGCATCGTCGGCATTGTCTCCATCGCGCGCAGGGTCCAGGGCTGCGAGGGGCTGGGCGGGCCTTCCCCGGCCATGGCGCGGGCGAGGGTTTCCTTCGTGATCGGCGATTGGTCGTACTGCCACTCGCTGCCCGCGTTCGAGGCCGGGGCGTCGATCCCGGCATAGCTGCCCGCGCGGAAGCCGAGCGTGGTGCGGTAGTAGTCGAGCACGAGCGCGTTGTCTGCGGCCTCATCAGGTTCAGGGCCGGAGCGGCGCATGTCGAAGACGTCGAGCGTCTTCTTTTCTCCCGCGAGCAGCGCGGTGCGGAACTGGCGGGGCGAGACCCACAGCGTCTTCCCATCGACGATGGCGGGATCGAGGCCCTGATAGCGCGCCAGCTTAGTGATCACCGCCTCGCGCTTTTGCGGGGACAGCGCATCGGGCGCGGCGAGGGCCGGGGCGTAGACCTGCGTGGCCCATTCGCGCGCTTCGGCCAGCAGTTTCGCGCGTTCGGCACCCGGCGCAAGGCGGCCGAGCGCATGGGCGGTGGCGATGCGGCTGTCGAGCGACAGGGCGCGCATCAGGTTGCGGTCGGGCATGTCGCCGAGCGGGATGCCGCCCGAGATCAGCGCGATGCCCGCGACTGGCGTGCTGCTATCCACCAGCGCCTCGGCCACACCTGCCGCGCGCCATGTGCCGAAGCTCTCGCCCGCGAGGTAGAGCGGTGCGGCAGCGCGGCCGTAGACCTTGCGCCAGTCGCCGACGAACCCGGCGACAGAGGCGATGTCCGCGCGCGTGCCGTAGAAATCGGCGGCATGCTCCGGCGTATCGGCGCGGCTGAAGCCGGTGCCGACCGGGTCTACGAAGACGAGGTCGCTGACCGCGAGTGGGCTCGCCGGATTGTCGGCGAGGCGCCCCCTGGCGATCACGCGGGGGCCGAGCGCATGGAATTGCAGCAGTCGCGAATCCGCGCCGGGGCCGCCGTTCCATACGAAGGTCAGCGGGCGGCGCTGCTTGCGACCCGGCACGATGTAAGCGGTGTAGAAGATCTCGACCGCGCTCCTCGCCCTTGAGGTTGCGCACCGGCAGTGTCCCGGCGCAAGCGGCATAATCGATGCCCTTGCCAGCGATCACGGCATGGTGCCGGGTCTCGACGGCGCCCGCCTTGCAGAGCGGCGCTGCGTGCGCAGGCATTGGCAAGGTCATCAGCAGGGCGGGAATGGCAGCCAGTCGCAGCATCGTGGGTCTCCGGATCACGCACCGACGATAGCGGCTGGGCCGAGGCATTTTTATGCGCAGTTGGGGTCTGTTGGACAGGCTGCCGTGCGTCGCTATGGCGCTTCCGGCGCGCAACATCGGCGAATTCTATTCGCGAAGACCGGGTTAGTGTGCATGGCACGGAGCACAGGAGCGCGCATGGAGATCAAGGGAATGACACGGCGCGGCGTTCTGGCGGCGGCGAGTGCCGTGCCGGTGGCGGCCCGCGCGGTTGCCGCAATCAAGCTCACAACATTGCCGGATCGCGCCGCCTTCGCGCCCACCGTCGCGGGCTACCTCGATAGCGGGACGATGCACCCGATCCCGCTCGGAGCGCGGCCGGCGGTGCAGCGTTACCTCGACCAGCGCACGTCCATGGAGGGGCACTACCCGACCGACGAGGTCGAGACGCGCGTGAAGGCCAATTTCGCCCGCCTGATCAACGCCGCACCGGAGGAACTGGCCTTCGTCCAGAGCACTACCGCAGGCGAGCAGCTGGTGATCGAGGCGCTGGACTTCCCGCGCGGCGGAGGGCGCATCGTCACCGACACGCTGCACTTCTTCGGCTCGTTCTATCTTTACGAGGAGCTGGCGAAGCAGGGCGTCGACGTGGCCTGGCTGCGGCCGGAAGGCGGGCGCATCTCCGTCGAGGCCTACGAGCGGGCGATCACGCCGGGCACCCGCCTCGTCGCGCTCTCGCTGGTATCGACCTACAACGGCTTCGAGCACGACCTGAAGCGCATCTGCGAGATCGCCCACGCACGCGGCGCGCTGGTCTATGCGGACATCATCCACGCGGCAGGCACCATCCCCATCGACGTGCGGGCAAGCGGCGTCGATTTCGCCTCCACCGCCAGCTACAAGTGGCTGATGGGGGACTTCGGCCTCGGCTTCCTCTACGCCCGCGCCGACCTGCGCGAGCGGCTGAAGCGCACCCATTTCGGCTACTACCAGCTCTCCGGCTTCGCGCCGCACGTCTACCCCTTCGATCCGCCGGGCGACACGATCGCCGACACCACCCCGCGCGGCGATATGGAAGGGCTGTTCGCGGGCGGCACCCGGTCGCACGCGGTACTGGCGCAGCTCGACTGGTCGCTGGACTACATCCTCGGCCTCGGCGTCGAGCGCATGGTGGCGCACCGTCTGCCGCTGCTGGCGCGCCTGCGCGAAGGGCTGGCGGCGAAGGGCTATGCCATCGTCACCCCGGAAGGATCGCGCACGCCGCTGGTGACCTGCGCGCTGGAAGGCGCCTACGCCAAGTTGTCCGACCCGCTGAACGCCGCGCAAGCGCGCATCACGCTTTCACGCAACCGCTTCCGCGTCTGCCCCTCGGTCTTCACGGACGAGCACGACATCGACCGCCTCCTCGCCGCGCTGCCGCGCGCCTGATCCTGCAGGAAATGCCCATGCTTAACTTTTCCGCCATCGCCGCCATGCTTCTCGCCACTACTTCGGTTGCGGCCCATGCGCAGGACGGGGAGGCGCCGATGTCGCCTGCGTTCCTGCGCGCGATGGAGCCGATGGTTCCGCGCGACACGGCTACCGACCGCGTCGTCGTCACCCGTCATTCCGCGAAGATCGCCGGGCGCAAGCTGGCCTACAAAGCGATCGTCACCGAACTGCCGATGCCGGGAGCGGATGGCGTCCCGGTCGCCGTGGGCGTGAGTTACGCCTACGTCGCCGAGACCAAGGGCGATGCGGCGAAGCGCCCGATCCTGTTCGTCTTCAACGGCGGGCCGGGCGCATCGTCCTCGCCGCTGCACATGCAGGCGCTCGGGCCGCGCCGGATCGTCGGCAAGGGCGATGCGGCACACCTGGAAGATAACCCGCACAGCCTGCTCGATGTCGCCGACCTCGTTTTCATCGACCCGGTGGGTACGGGCGCGAGCATGCCGGTGAAGGACCGCGACGCCAGCGGCTACTGGGGTGTCGGTGGTGATGCGCGAGGCGTCTCGGCGATGATCGAGGCGTGGATCAAGGCCAATGACCGCACGGCGTCTCCCCGCGTGCTGGTTGGCGAAAGCTACGGTACGTCGCGCGCTCTGGCGATCGTCAACGAGGACATGAAGGCGAAGAAGCCGCTGCCCGCGGGCGTAGTGCTGCTGTCGCTGGCGATCGGCGATGCCGATGGTCCGGTGCTGTCCGAGGCTATGCATCTGCCTACGTTCGCGGCGGTCGCATGGTATCATCAGGCGATCGACCGGGGCGGGCGTACTGTGGCGCAGCACTACGCCGAGGCGCTGAACTTCGCGCAGACCGAATATGCCTCCGCCCTCATGCGCGGCCCGGCCTTGCCTTCTGATGAGCGCAGGAAGGTGGCCGAGCGCATGGCGGCGCTGATCGGCATCCCCGCCGATACCATCGAGGCGAAGAACCTGCGCCTCGACAACTACGACTTCATGCTTGCGCTGCTGGCGGACAAGGGGCTGCGCACGGGCCAGCTCGACGGCCGGGCGACCCGCGCCATCGCGGAATCGAAGCTGCGCCCGCCGTTCGACGATCCGTCGATGTCGCTCGGTTCGGGCACCAGCGCCGGGATCGAGGGCTATCTCAAGAACGAACTCGGCTACACCGCACCGAGCCCTTATCGCAGCCTGAACCTGGGCATCAACTTCAAGTGGAACTGGGACAAGGACTACGGCGGCAGCTATCGCGCCATGTCGTTTGCGCCCTATCTCAAGGCGGCCATGGACGCACAGCCGGGTCTGAAGGTCTTTGCGGGCGGTGGGTATTACGACATTACCACCCCGGTCTACGCAGGCCAGTTCGCGCTGGAGCAGGCGGGAGTGCCTGCGGACCGCGTGACTTATGCCCGTTACGCGGCCGGTCATTCGGTTTTCGAGGACGAAGATGGGCTGACTGGGCTGAGTGCTGATCTGCACCGTTTCCTACAGTCTCTCGGTGGTTGACGACTCGTCTTCCGGATCGCTCCATAGGCTTGGCAGCTTAGTATGATGGCGGTCGAAAGCGTACGGAAGCCCGACGAGTAACAGTAGTCGTCGGCCGGATCCGGTGTTCAACGGTCAAAGCGAATTGCGGCTTGCGATCGCGCCCAGCACGCGCGCCGAGGGCTTGGCGGTCCGCGCGAACGTCCTGCGATCGAGCGTATGCAGGCCGAACTGCGGCTTGTAACCGAAGACCCACTCGTAATTGTCCACCAGCGACCAGTGCATGTAGCCGAGCACGGGCACGCCTTCGTCCATCGCGCGCTTGAGTTCGGTCAGCGCGGCGGGGATCAGGCGCGCGCGCTTGGTGTCGTCGGCCGAGTTGATGCCGTGCTCGGTGACGATGACGGGCACGCCGCTGACTTGGTGGGCATGGCGCACCGCGCCCGCGAGCGAGGCCGGATAGACTTCCGATCCCGCGTCGTTGGTCTCAGCGCCTTGCGGTGCGGGCAGGCGGCCCTTGTCGTTCCAGACCGTGCGCTCGTAGTTCTGCACGCCGACGAAGTCGTTGCCGCGCGCAGCCTCCAGCCAGGGCTGGTAGAGCTTCGCGCGCATCGCGTCGCGCAGGCTGCTGCGGCCCACCGCCTGATCGTCGATGATCGCAAGGCTGACGCCCACGGGAAGGTCGCCGCGTACCGCCTTGATCGCTTCGCGCCCGGCCTTGTGGCCCGCGAGGAGGTTCGTCTGAACCACTTGCGGGTCGGCGACATAGAGTGGGTTGCCCGGCAGGAACCGTGCCACGGCATATGCGCGGGCGGCAGCTTCCTGCATGGCCTTGTCGGCGCCGAGCAGTTGCTTGCCGATGTCTCCGGGCAGCACGATGTCGAGCAACCCGCTGAGGTTGGGCTCGTTCAGCGTCGTCGCCTGCCCGATTCCGGCGGCGAGATGGCGCGCGGCCTTGTCGCAGTAGCGGGCGAAGAGCGCGGGCGCCTCGGGATTGGACCAGCCGCCCTGCGCGGCGAACCAGACGGGCGTGGTGAAGTGGTTGAACGTCACCATCGGGTTCAGCCCGCGCTCCCGGCAGCCCTCGATCATCGCCTTGTAGTGGTCGAGCATGGCGATCGAGAACTGGCCCTTCGCCGGTTCGATCCGCGCCCATTCGAGGCTGAAGCGATAGGTGCCCAGCCCGAGCCCCTTCACCAGATCGAGGTCGGTGCGCCACAACGCGAAGCTGTTCGCCGCATCGCCCGATGGCTCGGCGTAGACGGTGGGGCTGGCGTGTTCCATCGCCCAGACGTCGCTGTTCACATTGTTGCCTTCGACCTGATAGGCCGCCGTCGCAGCGCCCCACAGGAAGCCTTTGGGAAACGCCGGATTTACCGGACGCGCGGCCCGGGCGAGGGCGGGCGTTTCCATCATGGCGGCAAGCCCGGATGCGGCGGCGGTCGCCAGAACGGTGCGTCGATCGATCATGCTTGTCTTCCCTCATAGCCTTGACGACCCGCTTGACGACCGATTCTCCATCCACTAATTAGAATGCGTATTCTCGTTTTATAACGGCTTCCCAGAAGGGCAGCCATTCGCATTGGGGAGAGATCTATGAAGCTGAATTTCCTGCTTGTTTCCGTGTCCGCATTCGCTCTGCCGACGATCGCCATGGCGCAGGACGCGGCGAGCGAATCGCAGGATCAGGCCGGCCTCGGGGACATCATCGTTACCGCTAACCGCACCGCTTCCAGCGCGCAGGACACGCCGACCGCGCTCAACGTCTATTCCGGTGACTCGCTGCGCGATGCGGGCATCGCCTCGGTCCGCGATCTCGCCACGATCGACCCCAGCGTGAACATCTCGCCCTCTGCGGGCGCGGCCTATGTCGCGGTGCGCGGCATCGCCTCGACCGACGTGACCGAGATCGGCGATCCGTCGGTCCCGGTCTCGCGCGACGGGTTCTACACCAACCGTTCGTTCTCGCTGAATTCCTCGATGTACGACCTTGCCCGCATCGAAGTGCTCAAGGGGCCGCAGGGCACGCTCAACGGCCGCAACTCGACCGGCGGCCTCGTCAGCATCATCACCAATCGCCCCAAGTTCGAGAACGGCGGCTATGCTTCGGTGGAGGCGGCGAACTTCGGCACCTTCAATGGCGAGATGGGCGCCAACCTGGCCGTCAGCGACACTTTCGCGATCCGCGCCTCGGGCACGTATCTGACACATGACGGCTACCGCAAGATCGACGGCCCCACCACCAGCGGTGACGACGAGGACTTCGCGTCGGGCCGCATTCAGGCGCTGTACGCCTCGGGCGGATTGTCGGCCTGGGTTTCCTACCAGCACGATTCCCGCACGGTGAACGGCGACGCGATCTTGCGTGGTACTCTGGGCGGACCGAAGCCGAGCTTCAGCGATCTCGGCGCGTTCCCCGGCAATTCCGCGCAGAAGACCACGCTCGAAGGCGACCGTGTGCGCTGGGAGCTGGCCTATTCGACCGATAGCAACCTCAACTTCATCTACGCAGGCGGTTTCGACAGCCAGAACTGGGTCAACGTCCTCGACGCGACCGGCCCGGAATACCCGGCCAACCGCCAGTTCCGCCAGAACGAGCGCCCCAAGACCTGGAACCACGAATTCCGGGTGAGCAATGACAGCAGCTCCAGGCTGTTCTTCCAGGCGGGCTACTTCCGGTTCAGCGAGAACAACACGGTCGATTCCGGCCTCTACAACCTCGACATGACCGGCCTGTTTGCGGATGGCGGCCCGCTTGAGGCGCTGGGCCAGCCCGACCAGTACGGCATCAAGTTCGACTACAAGATCCGCACCCGTTCGCAGGCGGTCTTCGCGCAAGTCGATTACGACCTGACCGACCGGCTCGAGATCAGCCTCGGCGGCCGCTACACCTGGGACAAGAAGACCCGCAGCGGGCAGGCTCTGCTGTTCCTGCCCGCGCTGGCCAGCCCCTTCGCACCGGCGCTGCGCCTGACCACGCCCGGAGACGGCAACCTGAGCGACAGTCAGCCGACCTGGCATGCGGGCCTGAACTTCCGCCCGAAGCCCGACACGCTGATCTATGCGAAGTACGATCGCGGCTACAAGTCGGGGGCTTCAACTCGAACGGCAGCTCGGCTGCGGTGCCTTACGATTCCGAACAGCTCGACGCCTTCGAGATCGGCACCAAGAACTCGCTGCTGGGCAATACGCTGCAGATCAACGGCGACGTGTTCTACTCGAACTACCGCGGCTATCAGGCATCGCAGACTTCCGACGTGCTGCAGGGCAGCGGCATCTTCAACGTGGGTTCGGCCAAGATCTTCGGGGCCGAGGCAGAAGTGAAGGCACTGCTGGGCAAGGCCACGCGCATCGGCCTCAACGCCGCCTACCTGCACGCCAAGTTCGGGAACGGCATCGTCGTCAACGACGGTGACGGCAACCCGCAGGACATTAGCGGCAACCGCCTGCCCAACGCGCCCTCGTTCACCGTCACCGGATCGTTCGACCAGGACATCGCGGTGGGCGCGGGCAAGATCACCGCGCATGCCGATGCCAAGTATTCGTCGAAGTACTATTTCTCCGCGTTCAACCTCGACGATATATCCACCGCCAGCTTCGTCGTCACCAATGCCTCGATCGGATACGAGCCCGACCATGGCGGCTGGAAGGTGATCGCCTTCGTGCGCAACATCTTCGACAAGAACGTGCTGGCCTACGCGCAGCAGAACTTCGTCTCGCACACCAACAACTACCAGTTCCAGCCGCCGCGCACATACGGCGTGCGGGCAAGCGTCAGCTTCTGACGCCGGGACGCGTTCGTCGCGGGGCCGCGCCGTCTCCTCCTTGCGGCCCCGCGGTAAACTGAAGGGGCGCGGCATCGCTGCCGCGCCCCTCGATTGTGTCAGACTGCCGGAAAGGCGAAAGCCGCGTCAGGCATCCGCCTTGAGGTAGGCGAGGCACATCCGGCCCAGCTCTGTGTTGAGCTGCTCCCAGTCGTGGGCATAGGCGGACTCGGCTGTCGAGCCCAGGCTCAGCTGGCGGGCGAGCGTTGCGAAGATGATCTGGTAGGCGGCATTGGCCTTCAGTTCGTGGTCTTCGCCGCCGAACGCCTCGCGGTATTCGAGCATCGCCGCGATGCCCATCGCGGCGGCGCGGTTGGCGCTCTGCTTGCCGGGTTCGGACACCAGCGGGTCGAACGAGGCGCGCTGCATGCTCAGGCGCAGCAGCGGCGCATGGTCGCGCAGCACTCCGGCGAACGCCTGCACGTAGCGCGGCATGAACGTGTCGAGCGAGGTCGCCTTCGCCTTGACCGCCACCATCATCGCGTCCTCGTCCGCCGCCATGCGTTCGAGGTGGTTGGCGATCACCGCGCGGACCAGGTTCTCCTTGCTCTTGAAGCGCAGGTAGATCGACCCGATCGAGACGGCGCCCGTCTGGCTGACGTCCTGGAGGGTGAACTCCTCGCTACCCCGTTCGAGCATCAGCTTTTCGGCGGCGACGAGCATGCGCTCGAACGAGGCCTTGCTGCGCCCCTGTTGCGGGGTTCGACTGACGGTATCGACCGCCAGCGTTTTTTCGGAAGCGCGAGGCTTTGGACGTGTTGACATGACCGCAATAAACACCTTATCGAAATAAGAACGTCAATTCTAATTTAGCGACATATCCATGTCGCGATGATTCCCTTGGGAGGGTACATGCGCTTTTCCGTCTTCCTGAACGCCCGTTCGCTCGGCCCCGAGCAGGATCGCAAGCTGATGAAGGACCTGGAGGCGCACGCGCGTCTCGCGGCCTCGCTGGACTACGATGCGATCTTCCTGCCGGACCATCACTTCAACGGTTACATGCCGGTGGCGAGCGACAGCTTCATCTTCGCAGGCTACCTTGCCGGGCAGATGCCGCACATGCATTTCGGTTTCTCGGTGGTGTCGGTGCCGCTGCATCACCCCGTGCGTTTCGCCGAGCGGATCAACGTCCTCGACCAGCTGACCGACGGCAAGCTGCTCGTCGGCGTCGGCTCGGGCACCACGCCCGAGGAGATGATCGGGTTCGCGGTGGACTACAGGGACGCGGGCGCCCTTGCCGAGAACAACCTCGCCATCGCCGAGCAGCTCTGGGCCAAGCGGATGGACGATCCCGCCGTGGTCATCGAGAACGGCCCGTACAACGGCCGCGTCCTCCAGCGCATCACGCCTGCGCCCTATACGCCCGGCCATGCCCGCCTGATGCCGGTGGCGATGAAGGAGGCCAGTTCGCGCCGCGCTGCCGAGCACGGCTGGCCCGCCTTCATCCCCGCCTTTACGCCGCCCAAGATCGGCGGCACCGAGCCTTTCGTCCACGTCAAGAAGTGGTTCGACATCTACAAGGGGTTCCTGCTCGAAGCCGGCCACAGCGACGAGGTGGTCGCCTCCGCGCTCGACTGGACGACGCACACCTATCAGGTCGTCCACGTCGCCGAGACCGACGAGCAGGCGCGCGAGGAACTCGAAGTCATCCTGCGCAGCTATCAGGACGCGGTCGAGCGTGAGGCCGAATTCAACGCCCGCGCCGAGAGCGACGACGCCAACAAGAAGACCGACCGCACGCCCGATGCGCTGACCGACGACTGGATCGGCACCTGGTGCCTCTACGGCTCGCCCGAGACGGTGATCGAGCACCTGAAGCCCTATCAGGAGCTGGGCATCGGCAACATCCTGTGCGGCACGACGACCGGCCCGCTGACCGACGAGCGCCTGCAGCTGGGCAATCAGACGCTGCACCTGCTTTCCGAAAAGGTGATGCCCGCGCTCAAGGGCTGAGCCGAGCCGACGACGACAGGGCGCCCGCGAGAAGGGCGCCGCCTTATCAGGAGAGCGCATAGTGACCGCAACTTCATCGCCCCGCCGCAAGCGGGTGGTCGGCCTTGGCGGGACGTTCCGCCAGGCCTCTTCCAGCGAGCGGATCGTGCGGGCCGTCCTTGCCGAATGCGCGGCGATGGGCGCCGAAACCACGATGTTCGACGGCCCCTCGCTTGCGCGGCTACCGCACTTCAACCCGGAGAACCCCGAGCGCACCGCCGAGGAACAGGCTCTGGTCGAGGCGGTGCGCGGCTGCGACGCGATCGTCATCGGCAGCCCCGGCTATCACGGCGGCTACTCCGGTCTGGTGAAGAACGCGGTCGATCTCCTTGAGGACTTGCGCGGCGATGCGCGGGTCTATTTCGACGGGCTGCCGGTCGGCCTCGTGGTGACGGCGGCGGGCTGGCAGGCTTGCGGGACGACGCTTTCCGCGCTGCGCGACGTCGTCCACGCGATGCGCGGCTGGCCCACGCCGGTCGGCATCGCGGTCAATTCGGTGGAGCAGCGGCCGTTCGGTCCTGACGGCGCACTGGCCGACGATGGCATCGCCCGCGCCGTGCGGGCGCAGGCACAGCAGATCATGGGTTTCGCATTCGAGGTTTCGGCCGGGGGTTGGCATGACGGACATTACGCTCACGCAGGCGAGCGCACTCACGGCGGGCGGGGCGATGTGGTCCTCGGTCGCATTGCCCGAGGCGGACATTCCGGCCTTCACCATGTCCGATGGCCCGCTCGGCATCGCCAGCGGCCGGGTGGACGAGCGCGACATCGCGCTGCTCAGCCCGTGCTCGACTTTGCTGGGCGCGACGTGGGACCGCGATTTGTGCCGCCGCGTCGGCGAACTCGTCGGGCACGAGGCGGTCGCGCGCGGCGTCGATGCGGTGCTGGCGCCCAATCTCAACCTTGCGCGCAGCCCGCTGGCGGGCCGTGCCTTTGAGTATTTCTCCGAGGACCCGGTGCTGGCAGGTGTTCTCGGCGCCGAGTGGGCCGTGGGCCTGCAGTCGACCGGCACCGGCTCGGTCGCCAAGCACCTTGTCTGTAATGACAGCGAGACCGCGCGTGACGAAATCGACGTGCGCGTCGATGACCGCACCTTGCGGGAAGTCTACCTGCTGCCGTTCGAATATGCGGTCGATGCGGGCTGCGTCGGCCTGCTGGCGGCCTACAACCGCGTCAACGGTTCGTGGTGCGCGGAGCAGGCCGAAGTGCTGACCGGAATCGTCAAGGGCGAGTGGGCTTTCGGCGGTCTCATCATGAGCGACTGGTTCGGCACCCATTCGACCGAGGGCTCGATCAACGCCGGGCTCGATCTGGAGATGCCGGGGCCGGCGCGGTTCCTCGGACCCAAGGTGGAGGCGGCCGTCGCGGCGGGCTCGGTCCTGCGCAGCCGGGTCGATGATGCCGCTGCCCGTGTCACCGCCGTCGCCCGCCGTCTCGATGCGCCCAAGGCCGCGCCTGCGCCGATGGATCAGGCCGAGGCGCTGCTGGTCGAGGCCGCTGCAGCGGGCTTCACCCTGCTGCGCAACGAAGGCGCGATGCTGCCGCTCGAACCGGGGACAGTGAAGCGGCTGGCGGTGATCGGCCCCAATGCCTACGCGCCGTGCTTTCAGGGCGGGACCTTCGCGAAGATTTCGATCTCGCCCGATGCGCCGACGCCGCTGGAAACGCTGCGCGAGACCTATGGCGACAGCTGCGAGCTGGTGTTCGAACCCGGCGTCGATCCGCAGCCGCGCCTGCCGGGGATGCCGGTGGTTCCGGCGCTCGACATCGGCGACGGCTGCACCCGCGGCATGACGCTCGAATACTTCGCGCAGCCCGGCTGCACCGGAGAGGTACTCTCGCGCGAGACGCGGGATACCAATTCGCTGGTGTGGTTCGTCGGCGTACATGAGCAGGCGGAATTCACCCGGCCCGGATCGCTGCGCGCTTCCGGCCGGTTCACGGCGGAAAGCGCGGGGCTCTACAGCTTCTACCTCGGCTCCACCGGCGCGGCGCGCATCCTTGTCGATGGGCGGGAAGTGCTGACGGCGGGCGGCGAAGTCCCGGCTTCCGAGATCATGGGCGTCCTCAAGCGCGGCGACGCCGACATGGCCGCGATCGAACTGGCCGAGGGGCAGGAGGTCACCGTCACAGCCGAATTCGAGTGGCTGGGCGGTCGCGTACAGGGTCTTTGGTACGGGGTGCGCAACCCCGACAGCGCCGAGGCCATGCTCGCCCGCGCCGTCGAGGCCGCGCGGGGAGCCGATGCGGTGCTGTTGCTGGTGGGCGAGACATCGGATTCCAGCGTCGAAAGCAAGGACCGCGCCGACACCCGCCTGCCCGAGATGCAGGAGCGCCTGATCGCGCAAGTCTGCGCCGTCAATCCACGCACGGCGGTAATCGTCAACGTCGGCCATGCCTTCGACTGCAGCTGGGAGGACGGTGCTGCCGCCGTTCTCTCGGTGTGGTATCCGGGGCAGGGCTTTGCGCAGGCGCTGGCGGACGTGCTTTGCGGCCGCCGCGAGCCGCGCGGGCGTCTGCCGGTGACGATCGCGGCCGACGAAGCGGACTATCCCGCCTTCGACCTCGCCCCTGCGGAGGACGACGGGACGCTGACTTACGCCGAGGGCACGCGCTTCGGCTATCGCGGACTGGTCGCACAGGGGCGGGCGGCGCGCCATCCGTTCGGCAGCGGCCTTGGCTACGCGCAAGTGCTTTGGAGCGATGCGCGTGCCGAGGACGGGGCGATCTCGGTGGCGCTGACCAATCCGGGCGAGCGCGAGACCTGCGAGATCGTGCAGGTCTATCGCGACGAGCCGGAATGCGCGCTGGTCGGCTTCGCGCGCGCCATTCTCGCGGCCGGAGAGACGCGGCGGGTCACGGTGCCGCTGGAGACCAGGGCACTGCGCATCTGGGGCGAGGAGGGCTGGATGCCCGTCGCCGATCGCCTGATGCTTCGCGCCGCACGGCATTGCGAGGATGCCGGGCTGCCGGTCGAGGTCACGCTCGCCGCATTCGCCTGAGGGTCGAGGTTAAAGAAAGGGGCCGGCAGGACGCATTGTCCTGCCGGCCCCTTTTGTCGCTTTCCCACACCGCCGTCATTGCGAGCGGAGCGAAGCAATCCAGGGCGGCACTGTGCCGTCTGGATTGCTTCGCTCCGCTCGCAATGACGAGAGGTTCAGGCCGTGCGCGGCACCGCCGGGCTGGCGCGCAAGGCGGCGACGACCGCCACCGCCATGCCGACCAGCGCCGCGCATCCGCTCGCGACGAAGGCCCCCTGCATCGTCCCGGTCGCGAGGTTCATCTGGTGGACCAGCCACGGCGAGCTGAACTGGCCGAAGAAGAACGCGCCGGTCCAGATGCCCATGCCGCGGCCGCGATGCTCGAAGGGGAACTTGGTCTGCGCCCACGCCACCAGCATCGGCACCGCCATGCCTGCGGCGGTCTGCTGGATGCACAGGCCCACGACCATCTCGCCCGGCGTGCGGGCAAGGCCGATCACGGCAAGCCCGGTGCCGATGATGCCGAAGAAAGTGGCCAGTTGCACCGCGTTCGCACGTCCCGAGAGAATGCGGAACAGCAGTGCCCCGGGGATCACGAAGAGGCTGGGCAGGAAGCTCATCCGGCCGACCGCGCCGGGGTCACGGACGCCGACTTCTCCGAAGGCGATGCTGCCATTGACGATGAAGACGTAATAAAGCGCCGAGGAGAACAGCGTGACGAGCGCCACCGTTGCCGCTGCCGCGATCGGGAAAGCCGAAATGCCCGCCGTCGGCGTTTCGGCCTGCACCTTGGCCATTTGCGCCCGCTTCGGCTCGAACATGAAGGTGAGCATCGCGAAGAAGATCGGGAAGGCCACCAGATATACCAGGAAGCCGCCGTTCCAGCGCAGCGAGGCCACCGTGCCCGACAGCAGGATCACCCCCGAGGCAAGGAACGGCCCGACCACGCCTTGCACGAACAGCCAGTCGCGGCGCCCGGTGTCCTCCCAGTAGTCGGCGATCAGGGTGTTGACGATGGTGAGGATGCCCGCCTCGCACACACCCAGCATCAGACGCGTGGCGAAGATCTGGTCGAGGTCGTCGAGGAAGAACGGCGCGGTGCCGAACAACCCGTAGAAGAACGTACAGCCCAGCAGCAGCCGCCTCCGTCCGAACTTGTCGACGAAGAACCCCGCGAACGGCGCGAGCACGGCTACGGTCAGGCCCGGAGCCGTGACCATGAGCGGCACTTTCGCGGCCGCGTCGGGGTCGGTGGCGAAGTGCTGGATCATCGAGGCGACGATCGGGAACATCGAGACGATGGCGAAGATGGGCAGGAACGCCGCCGACACCAGGGTCACGCCCTGGGGTCGCATCGTCAGCCTGCCGAAGAATCGGGATACCGGGTTCATGCTACTCCCAACTGCGCTCTGGATCGGCGCATATTAGAATTCGTATTCTCGTTTGGTATCCGGCGATGGGCGCCCGGTCAATGCACTTGTTTTGCCATGACGGGCTTGACGAGCGTGCAATTCAAAAATTAGAATGATAATTATAAAAATGGGCGAAGGTGCAGATGAAACGGCGTTTGCGAATGGACATGACATGCAGTGGCGCGGCCTTGCGGGAGCGATGCGCGTGAGCGGCTGGACGCGCCGCGATTTCGCGGGCGGCGTGGCGCTGTTCGCGCTGGCGCTGGGCATACCGGCGGCAGCGGTGAAGCTCACTGACCTCGCCGCCGAGGATGCGCCGAGCGACCGCCAGAGCACGTTGATGACCGAGGTATCCGATCTCGTAATCCCGCGCACCGATACGCCCGGTGCAAGGGACGTGGGGGTCGGCGATTTCGTGGTCCTCGCCCTCGCCCATGGGCTGAGCGGCACCGGTGCGCCGATGGCTGCGGAGACGGTGACGGCGGAGCTCGTGCCCTTTCGCCGCCGTGACGGATCGCTGCGGCATCTGGCGTGGCTGGAGCAGGTGCTCGACCGGGCGGCGGGCGGAGACTTCCTGCGCCAGCCGCGCGAGCGGCGGGCAGAACTTCTCTCCGCGCTGGATGCCCAAGCCTTCGTACAAGGGGCGGCGTTCTCGCCCTGGACCGCGATCAAGGGGCTGATCCTGACCGGCTACTACACCAGCGAGGCGGGCGGATCGCAGGAGCTGCGCTACGATCTCGTTCCCGGCAAGTGGGAGTGGGACATTCCGATCACGCCCGGCATGCGGGCATTCTCCAGCGACTGGACGGCAGTGGATTTCGGCTGATGACGGGCAACAACACGCAATTCGACGCGATCGTCGTCGGCTCTGGCATCACCGGCGGCTGGGCGGCCAAGGAACTGACCGAGGCGGGCCTCACCGTCCTGATGATCGAGCGTGGCCGCAAGATCGAGCATCAGGTCGACTACGAGACAGAGACAAAGTCTCCGTGGGACATGGAGTTTCGCGGGCAGGGCGACGCAGCGCTCTATGCGCGCGAATACCCGGTGCAGATGCTCAACCGGCACTTCAACGAATTTACGCAAGGCCACTTCGTCAACGATGCGCAGGAGCCTTACCAGAAGGCGCCGGGCAAGGATTTCGACTGGTTCCGCTCGTACCAGCTGGGCGGTCGCTCGCTGACCTGGGGGCGCCAGTGCTATCGCTGGTCGGACTACGATTTCGGCGCCAACAAGCGCGACGGCTTCGGCACCGACTGGCCGATCCGCTACGCCGAACTCGCGCCGTGGTACGACCGGGTCGAGGAGTTCGTCGGCGTGTCGGGCGCGGCGGAGGGGCTGGCGCAGTTGCCCGACGGGCGCTTCCTGCCGCCGATGGAACTCAATTGCGTCGAGCAGGCGACCCGCGAGCGCATCCTTGCGAAATACCCCGACCGCGTCATGACGATCGGCCGCACCGCCAACCTCACCGAAGCGCGCCCCGAACAGGGCCGCGGGCATTGCCAGTACCGCAGCATCTGCGCGCGCGGCTGCTCCTACGGCGCTTACTTCTCGACCCAGTCGGCGACGTTGCCGGCGGCGCAGAAGACCGGGCGGTTGACGGTGGTGACCGACGCGCAGGTGCACAAGCTGGACTACGATCCGGCGACGAAGCGGGTCACCGGCGTCCACTGGATCGACACGAAGACGGGCGAGGGGCGGCAGGCGCACTCGCGGATCGTGTTCCTCAATGCGGGCGCGTTCAACTCGGTCCACCTGATGCTCAATTCGGCGAGCGAGGCGATGCCTCGTGGCCTCGCCAATTCCAGCGGCGTGCTGGGGACGCATATCATGGACCACGCCAACACGATGGCGGGCATGGCGGTGATGCCCGGGTTCGAGGGGCGCACCACGTTCGGCAACCGTCCGACCGGCATCGTCATCCCGCGTTTCCGCAATCTGGAGACGATGGACGGCAAGGGCTTCACGCGCGGCTATTCGTTTCAGGGCGGCGCGCTGCAGGGCACGTGGACGCGCGGCAAGCGCATGGCGGGCATCGGAAGTGCCTACAAGGACGAGCTGCACGATATCGGTCCCTGGACGATGGTGCTGGTGGTCTTCGCCGATTCGATGCCGCGCGCCACCAACCGCCTGACCTTGAGCAACCGCACCGACCCGCGCGGCGTGCGCCAGCTGGAGATCGCCTTCGAGCACGGCAGGGAGGAACTCGCCGCGCTGTCCGACGCGAAAACCGAGGCGGCGGCGATGCTGACGGCGGCGGGCGGCCACGTCGTCATGGGCTTCGACCGGCCGGGCCACGGCGGTACCTCGATCCACGAGATGGGCGGCGCGCGGATGGGCTGGGATCCCCGGACTTCGGTGCTCAACCGCTGGAGCCAGGCGCATGACGTGCCGAACCTGTTCGTCACCGACGGCGCGCAGATGAGCTCGTCGGCCTGCCAGAACCCTTCGCTGACGTACATGGCGCTGACCGCGCGGGCCTGCGATGCGGCGGTGAAGATGCTTCGGGAAGGGGCGATTTGACGCCCGATGCGCCGCCGCCGCCAGCGGTGAAGCACGGTTCGGGCCTCAGCGAGCGGCAGAAGTCGCTCGCTTACCTGACGCTGATGGTGGCGCTGGTGCTGGAGATCGTCGACGTCACGATCGTCAACACCGCGCTGCCGGTGATCGAGCGCGATTTCGGCGCCATGGCCGCGCAGGCGCAGTGGGTGGCGGCGGGCTATTCGCTCGCCTTCGCGCTGCTGCTGATGCTGGGCGGACGGCTGGGCGATTCGTGGGGTTACCGGCGGCTGTTCGTCGGCGGGGTCGGCGGCTTCACGCTGGCTTCGATCCTCTGCGGCCTTTCGGGAAGCCCCGACCAGCTCATCGCCGCGCGCGTGCTGCAAGGATCGGCGGGCGCGATGATGGCGCCGCAGGTCATGGCATTGGTGCAAGTGCTGTTCGAGCCGCTGGAGCGCGTCGCCAAGCTGGCATGGGTGGGCGTGATCGGCGGGCTCTCGGCGATCTGCGGGCCGATTCTGGGCGGGCTGCTGATCCATGCCGACCTGTTCGGGCTGGGCTGGCGCAGCGTGTTCCTGATCAACGCGCCGGTCGGCCTCTTCGCGATGGTGGTCGGCTGGAGGCTGCTGCCGGATGCGCGATCGTCGAACGCGCGAGGCGTCGATCTTGCCGGGACGCTGCTGTTCGCGGGCGCGATGGCGGCGCTGCTGGTGCCGCTGGTGCGGGGCGCGGACTTCGGCTGGCAGGCGTGGCACTTCGCGCTGCTGGCCGCCGCGCCCTTGCTGCTGGCGCTGGTCTGGCGCCGCACCCGCGCGCGGGCCGCCAGAGGCACCGCCGCCCTGTTCGCGCCGGAGCTTTTCGCCGAGCCGCAGTTCGCGCTGGGCCTCGCGATCGCGCTGCTGTTCGGTGCGGCGACCGGCGGGTTCCTGTTCGTCTTCGCCTTCGGAGCGCAGAAGCTGCTGGGCTATTCGCCCTTGCAGACCGGGCTGCTGCACATTCCCTTCAGCGTGGGCGTGATGCTGGGCATCGCGTTCCTTGGCCGCAAGCTGCTGATGCGCCGGGGCAAAGGCGTGCTGGTGCTGGGAGCCGGGCTCATGGCGCTGTTCGCGGGTGGCTCGCTGGGGTGGATCGGCTGTGCCAGTGCTTTGGCCAGCCCTTGGGCATGGGCGCTGCCCTGTCTGGCGCTGGCGGGCACCGGCATGGGCATGACCACCGGGCCGCTGACCCCGGTGATGCTGGCACGGGTCGATACGCGCCATGCCGGCGCGGCGAGCGGGCTGATCAAGACCGTGCAGGAACTCGGCATGGCGCTGGGCATCGCGGTGGTCGGCACGGCCTTCTTCGCCGGAGCGCCGCGCGGGCAGGTGGGCGCGGTGTGGCCCGCCATCGCGGTCATCGAGGTGTTGCTGGCGGCGTGCCTGCTGCTGGCCCTGCGTTTGCCCGCAAGGCTGTTCCCGGAGCACGACGCTTGAATGGAAAGGGGCGGCTGAGCCGCCCCTTTCAACGTCAGATCGATACCGTCTTGCGGTCGGTGTTGATCGAGGGGAACGGCAGGTAGGACACCCGCAACTGCTGGAGCAGCGTGAGTTCGTGCTCGCCCGCCGGGAAGCCGCCGGGATAGTCGACGAGAATCGTCGCGGGTGTGCCGAAGGGCCAGCGGCGGTCGTAGGCCAGTTCCATCTCGTCCAGCGTCAGGGCGCCCCCGTGCGGCCGCCGCCTTCATCGAAACGCACGGCTTCGCGGGCAAGGGGCTCGCCGTCGATGGACACGTCCAGCTTCTCGATCATCGAAAGGCCGAGGCCGCGGTAGTAGCCGAGCTTGGCCTCGAAGGCGAAGCCGGTGGGGGCGTCCGCCGGGCCGGTGTTGCGCAGGCTGGCGGCGTTGATCAGGTACTTGTCGAACATCAGGCGATCTCCAGCCGGCTTTCCGCCTTGGCGATGAGGTTTTCGAACATGACGTGCTGGCGGCGCACCTGCTCGCGGCTGTCCACCTCCTCGACGTCCTGGATCCAGCGGTTGCCTTCGTATTCGCTGGAAAGCGTGCCTTCCCAGCCGCACTTCACCAGTTCGGGGATCACTTCGTCATAGGCGATCGTCGGGTCGGTGCAGTCCTGCGTCATGCCGTAGAACTTGGCCTGGATATGGCGGAAATAGGGGGCGTAGTCCTTGATCCGCCTGGGGTTCGCGTAAGGTGCATGGCGCAGCGTCTCGGCCATGGCGATCTCGGCCTTGTTGCCGCCCATCTTCACCGCGACTTCGTAGATCGTGTATTCGCACATGATCTTCTGTTCGTGCTGGTCGACGATGAACTGCGCGATTTCGGGGCGGGCGCCCTGCCGTTCGAACCGGGCGCGGAATTCGGGTGGGTAGTGCTTCATGAATACGCCCATGTCGGGCAGGATGCCGAGGTGCCTGGTGCCGAGGCGGTCGGCGACGTCGATCGTGCGCAGGATCCACGCATGTTCCAGATGCCAGGGCGCATGGACCTCGACGCCCATGTGGACGTCTAGCTGTTCGGCATAAGGCACGCACTTCTCGAGGATGTCGGGACGCACGAAGATCAGCACGCGCATGTTGCGGATGCCGAGGCGGTTGCAGAGCACGAGGTCGCGCCGGATGCTCTCGACCTGTTCCTCGTCGGACAGGACCTCGCCCTTGCGCAGCTTGGTGTCGAGGAACATGTCGTAGCAGGTGAAATGCGCGCCGTGACGGGCCAGCATGTCCTGCCACTCGCCCAGTTGCGCATCGGTGATGTTCGGGAACGTCGGCATGTTCTGCTCGGGCAGGATCTCGATGCCCGGTGCGCCGATCGACGCGGCGAAGGTGACGACGTCCTCCACGCTCATCCGGCCCAGGAACATCTCCTCCTGGAAACTGTAGAGGCTCACGCCCCGCTCAATCTTGGACATTGTGGCCCCTTTCGAATGGGCCGTTTCGCAGCGGCATACGAAAGCGCTTCCGGCCCGTGCGGCCCGTCGCTTCTCCCGGATACGCGGCGTTGCGGCCGTCTATATTAGAATAGAAATTCGTATTTGGACTCGGATCGGGGCGCTGTCAATCTCTTGACGTCCCCCGAATCTATAATTAGAAATATCGTTCTAATTTACAAGCACCGGGCGCAAAGCTGCGCCGGTTCGGATCATGAGCCCGGGAGAGAAACATGCGGCCAATCGATGATACTGCCCATGGTACTGCAACGAGGGCGGGCGCCCGCCATGCATGACCTGAACGTCCTGATCATCGGCGGCGGCATCGGCGGCCTGTCCGCCGCGATCGCGCTCGGCCGCGCGGGCCACCGGCTGACGGTGATCGAGCGTGACCCGGAGTGGTCGGTCTACGGGGTAGGCATCATCCAGCAGGCCAACGTGGTGCGGGCCATGGACCAGCTCGGCGTGCTCGACGCATTCCTCGACGCGGCCTGCGGCTTCGATGCAGTGGAGATCTACCTGCCCTCCGGCGAGCGCGTCGCGCGGGTACCGGCGCCGAGCCTCGTGCCGGGCAAGCCCGCCAATGTCGGCATCGGCCGCCGCGCGCTGCAGAAGGTGCTCGGCGACAGCGCGAAGGCGCTTGGCGCGGCGATCCGGCTGGGCGTTACCGCGACTGTGCTTGAGGATGACGGCGCCGATGATAGCGGAGGTGTGGCCGTCAGCTTCTCGGACGGCAGCGCGGAACGCTTCGACATCGTGGTGGGCGCCGACGGGGTCTATTCGCAGACGCGCGAGGCGATCCTGCCGGGCGCCGCCACCCCGGAATTCACCGGGCAGGGGGTGTGGCGCTACAACTTCCCGCGTCCCGCCGATCTTGATGCGCTGCATGTCTACAACGGCCCCGTGGGTGTCGGCCTCGTGCCGATGAGTGCCGAGGGGATGTACCTCTTCGCGACCAGCCCCGAACCGGGCAATCCGCACTATCCTCGCGAGGGCCTTGCCGCCGCGATGCGCGGCAAGCTGGCGAATGCCGCACCGCAGATCCGGGCGCTGGCTGAGCAGATCACCGACGATGCGGGCGTGGTCTATCGCCCGCTGGAGGGGCTGATGGTCCACGGTCCCTGGCACAAGGGCCGCGTGGTGCTGCTCGGCGATGCGGTCCACGCGACGACGCCGCATCTGGGGCAGGGCGCCGGGATGGCGATCGAGGATGCGCTCGTGCTCGCCGAGGAACTGGGCCGCAGCGACGCGCCGGAAGCCGCCTTCGCCGCCTACCGCGAGCGCCGCTACGAACGCTGCCGCTACATCGTCGAGAAGTCGCTGGAGATCTGCCACGGCCAGATCGGCAAAGGCCCGCAAGTCGACAACCACAAGGCCACCGCAGAGATGTTCGCGGTCGTCTCGCAAGCTATCTGATCAGGCAAGGACAGACCCATGACCCGAGTGACCGAGATCCGTTATGTCGGATATGGCGTCGAGGATTTCGACGCCGAACGCGCTTTCTACACCAACGACTGGGGCCTCGTCGAAGTGGCCGGTGATGACCAGATGGCGTGGTTCAAGACCCACGGCCATGACGAGCATCACGTCGTGCGGTTGCACAAGTCGGACGCCAACCACGTCGAGGTGATCGCCTTCGCCGCCGACACCCGCGAGGATGTCGATACCCTGCACGACAAGGTCGCCCAGGCGGGCTGCCGGGTCGTCCATACCCCGCGCGATCTCGATGCGCCGGGCGGCGGCTACGGCTTCCGCTTCTTCTCGCCCGACGGCCTGCCCTTCGAGATTTCCGCCGAAGTCGCGCGCTCTGCCAAGCGGGCGATGGAGCGCTGGGAAGGCATGCCGGTGAAGATCAGCCACATCGTCGTCCACTCGCCCGACCATCAGGGGCTGGTGCGCTTCTTCACCGAGGTGCTGGGCTTCAAGGTGAGCGACTGGCTGGGCGACTTCATGTGCTTCCTGCGCTGCAACGAGGCGCACCACCGCGTCGCCATCCTGCCCGGACCGCCGTGCCTCGACCACGTCGCCTACGACATGCTGACGGTGGACGACATGTTCCGCGGTGCCCACCGCCTCAAGCAGCACGGCACCGACATTCGCTGGGGGCCGGGCCGGCACACGGCGGGCAACAACACCTTCAGCTACTTCGTGACGCCGGGCGGCTTCGCGGTCGAGTATACTTCCGAACTGGAGGACGTGGACTTCGAGAACCACGTCCACAAGGTCCACGTGCCCGCGCCGCTGGTCATGGACCAGTGGAGCATCGGCGTCGGCGGTCCCCAGACGATGCCGCACCCCAGGCCCGACGCGAAGCTGTTCCAGCCGGCGGAGGTGTGACAGGTGGCCCTCTTCGAATACTTCCCGAACTACATCTGGAACCTCTCGGTCGCGATCGCGATGGAATCGGGCGCGCAGCTCGGCGAGATCATCGACATGTGCAAGCCGATCCGCGACGCGGCCGACAGCGGCGCGGACGCGGGCACACCGCAGTTCATGAAGGCATGGGCGGCGATGGGCGACAAGCTGCTCGATCTCGCCGCCGAGGACGAGGCGAAGGGCTGCGCCTTCTCTGCCTCCAGCAAGCTGGAACGCGCCTCGCTCTACCTGATCACGGCGGAGCGCATGCAGGGCCACGGCGCACCGGGGCGCGAGGCGACTTACGCGAAGGCGCGCGAGGCGTTCGACCGCTCGACCGCGCTGGGCAAGCTGAACCGCGAGCGCGTCGAAATCCCGCTGGAACAGGGCACCATGCCCGCGTTGTTCACCCGCGCTCCCGGATCGGGCCGCAAGCCCGTGGTGGTGTTCTGCAACGGCCTCGATAGCTGCAAGGAGCTGCTCTACTGGACCCGGCTCCCTGAAGAACTGGCGCGGCGCGGCATCTCCACCCTTTGCGTCGACCAGCCCGGCTCCGGCGAGGCGCTGCGCCTGCAGAGCCTGCCGGTCGACCCGCATTCCGAAAGCTGGGCGAGCAAGGCGGTGGACTGGCTGGAGCAGCAGCCCGAAGTCGATCCCGGGGCCATCGGCATGACCGGCATCTCGCTCGGCGGTCACTTCGCGCCGCGCGCCGTCGCCTACGAACCGCGCTTCGCCAGCGGCGCGGTCTGGGGCGCCAACCATAACTGGCGCGAGGTGCAGGACAAACGCATGTCGCGCGAGGGCGAGAACCCGGTGCCGCACTACTGGGCGCACGTCCACTGGGCCTTCGGGGCCGAGGGTCAGGAAGACTTCCTCGCCAAATCCGAGGCGATGAACCTCAACGGCCATATGGACGGCATCAGGGTTCCGTTCCTTGTTACCCATGGTGCGCAGGACCGCCAGATCAGCGTCGCCTACGCCGACGACCTTTATGACCAGCTCGTCAACTCGCCCCGGCGCCAGAAGGTGATCTTCACCCCGCGCGAAGGCGGCGTCGAGCACGTCGGCGCCGACAACATGGCCTATGGCCGCGACCTGATCTCCGACTGGTTCGCCGAAACGCTTGGAGGAGCAACCGCATGAGCCCCCGTAGTGCCAACAGGCAGTTCATCGACCTCTCGATCACGCTGTGCAACGACGTGGTCAGCGACCCGCCGTTCCTCAAGCCCGAGATCACCTACCAGAACCACATGGACACGGCGGGCGAACTGGACATGTTCTTCCCCGGCGTCACCGCCAACGACACCCCCGACGGCGCCGGTTTCGCGGCCTCCGAATGGGTGAAGCTGACGACGCACAGCGGCACGCACCTCGACGCGCCCTACCATTTCCACCCGACCATGAACGGCAGGGACGGCGAGCCCGAACGCTCGATCACCATCGACGAAGTGCCGCTGGAATGGTGCTTCCAGCGCGGGGTGAAGCTGGACTTCCGCCACCTGCCGGACGGCCATGTGGTCACCGCCGCCGAAGTCGAGGCGGAACTCGCGCGGATCGGCCATGACCTGCAGCCGCTCGACATCGTTCTCGTCAACACGGCGGCGGGCAAGGCGCTCGGGCGGCCGGACTTCGTGAACGTCGGCTGCGGCATGGGCTACGAGGCGACGATGTACCTGACCGAGCGGGGTGTGCGCGTCACCGGCACCGACGCCTGGTCATGGGACGCGCCTTTCGCGCATACCGCGAAGAAAGTGCAGGAGACCGGCGACACCTCGCTGATCTGGGAGGGCCACAAGGCCGGGCGCGACATCGGCTACTGCCACCTCGAAAAGCTGCACAACCTTGAGGCATTGCCGCCGCACGGCTTCACCGTCAGCTGCTTCCCGCACAAGATCAAGGGCGCCTCGGCGGGCTGGACCCGCGCCGTCGCCATCATAGAGGACTGAGCCCGCCATGCGCCTCGCAACGCTTGCCGACGGGACGCCGGACGGCCGCCTCGTCGTGGTTTCGCACGACGGCGCGCGCTGCCTTGCGGCGTCAATCCCCAACCTGCTGGGCGCGATGGAGGACTGGACGGGTGCGGAAGCGCTGCTGCGCGATCTTGCCGCCCGGCTCGCAGCGGGAGAGGGCGATCCGCTCGACCCCCGCTTCTGCGCGCGCCGCTCCCGCGTTCGTGGCAGTGGCTCGACGGTTCGGCATTCGGCACACACGGCGAACTCATGCAGATCGCCTTCAACCTGCCGCCTATCGAGACCGACCGTCCCCTGATGTACCAGGGCATGTCCGACCGTTTTCTCGGTCCCGCCGACCCGGCGGCGTTCCCCAGCGAAGCCGACGGCATCGACTTCGAGGGCGAATTCGGCGTCATCGTCGATGCGGTGCCGATGGGGGTGACGCCGCAGCAGGCGCTCGGCCACATCCGGCTGGTGGTCCAGATCAACGACTGGTCGCTGCGCGCGATCGCGCCGATCGAGATGAAGACCGGTTTCGGCTGGGTCCAGGCCAAGCCGGCCTGCTCGATGGCACCTTTCGCCGTCACGCCCGATGCGCTCGGCGCGGCATGGCGCGACGGGCGTGTCTGCATGGATCTGCAGATCGACTGGAACGGCAAGCGCTTCGGCCGGGCGAGCGGCGGCGCCATGGACTTCGGCTTTCACGAACTTGTGGCCCACGCCGCTCGCACGCGCGATCTGGTCGCGGGCACGATCATCGGTTCGGGCACGGTGTCCAACCCGGATTATGCAGAAGTCGGTTCCAGCTGCATCTCCGAAGTGCGGGCCATCGAGATGATCCGCGACGGCAAGCCCTCCACGCCGTTCATGGCCTATGGCGACAGGATCTCGCATGGAAGCTCTGGCGGCGGACGGCGGTGCGCCATTCGGCGCGATAGACCAGACCGTCTCGCGCGTCTGAGGTACCTCCCTTTTCCGGTGCTGTAGGAGTCAGGCGGCTTCCAGCCTGACCGTCGCAGCCGCCAGTGCCCGGCGCCATCCCGCCAGCAGGCGGTCGCGGACGTCGTCCGGCATGGACGGCAGGTAACACGTCTTCTCGCTCCGGGCTGCGGCGATGGCCTGCGTATCCGGCCAGACGCCGACCGCAAGCCCGGCGAGGAAGGCAGCACCCAAAGCGGTCGTCTCGAGATGCGCGGGGCGTTCCACCGGGATGCGCAGTATGTCGGCGAGGAACTGGCACAGCCAGGCATTGGCCGCCATGCCGCCGTCCACCCGGATGGCCGATGGGCGTGTGCCGCTGTCGGCGATCATCGCCTCGATCAGATCGAGCGTCTGGTAGGCGACCGCCTCCAGTGCGGCCCGGGCGAGGTGGGCGGGTTCGGTGTCGAACGTCAGGCCGACGATCGTGCCGCGCGCGTCCGGGTCCCAGTGCGGGGCGCCCAGGCCGACGAAGGCGGGCACCATGTAGACGCCGTGGTTGTCGGCGATGCGCGTCGCCATGTCGTCGGTCTGGCGGGCGTGCGTGATGATGCCGAGCCCGTCGCGCAGCCACTTCACCGCCGCGCCCGCGGCGAAGATCGAGCCCTCCAGCGCATAAGTCATGCGTCCGCCGATGCGGTAGGCGGGCGTCGTCAGCATGCCGTGCTCGGAGGTTACCGCCGTCTCGCCGGTGTTGAGCAGTACGAAGCAGCCGGTGCCGTACGTCGACTTGACGGTGCCGGGCGCGAAGCACGCCTGCCCGACCAGCGCCGCCTGCTGGTCTCCGGCGATGCCCGCCAGCGTGACCGGGGCGCCGAAAAGCTCCGGCAGCGTCTGCCCGAAGACGTGGCTGCTGTCCTCCACCTGAGGCAGCATCGCCATGGGCACGCGCAGCAGGGCGCAGAGATCCGCGTCCCAGCGCTGCGCGTGGATATCGTAGAGCAGGGTGCGGCCCGCGTTGGTGACGTCGGTGGCGTGGACCGCGCCGCCGGTCAGGCGCCAGAGCAGGAAGCTGTCGATCGTCCCGAAGGCCAGTTCGCCGCGCTCCGCCCGCTCGCGCGCGCCCTCCACCGCGTCGAGGATCCAGGCGACCTTGGTGCCGGAGAAGTACGGGTCGAGCAGCAGGCCGGTCCGCGCGCGCACCATGGCCTCGTGCCCGGCCTCGCGCAGCTGGGCGCACGTGCGGGCAGTGCGCCGGTCCTGCCAGACGATGGCGCGGTGGATCGGCTCTCCGGTCGCGCGGTCCCATACCACCACAGTCTCGCGCTGGTTGGTGATGCCGATGGCGGCGAGGTCGGCGGCGGTGATGCCCGCCTCGGCGATGGCCTCGCCGACGGTGGCGACGACATCGCGCCAGATGTCCTCCGGATCATGTTCGACCCAGCCGTCCTCGGGATAGTGCTGGGCGAATTCGCGCTGCGCGGTGGCGAGCGGACGGCCCTGCGCATCGAAGACGATGCTGCGGGTCGAGGTCGTGCCCTGGTCGATGGCGAGGATATACAGAATCGGCTGGCACTGGGCATCTCTCCACGCGGCATTGAGGTCAGTTGACTTTGGGCAGATATTTTTCTTCTGGTAAGGCCAATCTACTACTCATATAGAGCACGGCGTCAATCGCCCGAACGGGATGATGGTTAGGGCGTCGCTCGGCGGGAGCGCCGCGATGGCCCGTGAAAGAGGATGTCGAATGCCTTCTTCGGACAGTTCCGTGCCGCTGGATACCGCTTGTGTGCCGTTGAGTGCCGCCGAGTGCACCTACGATCTGCTGGTCGTCGGTGGCGGCATCAACGGTGCGGGCATCGCCCGGGATGCGGCAGGGCGCGGACTTTCGGTGCTTCTGGTGGAGAAGGAGGACCTTGCGCAGCACACCTCTTCGGCCAGCACCAAGCTGATCCACGGCGGCCTGCGTTACCTCGAATATGGCGAATTCCGACTGGTCCGCGAGGCCCTGATCGAGCGCGAGCGGCTGCTGTCCATGGCCCCGCACATCATCTGGCCGCTGTCCTTCGTGCTGCCGCAAGTCAACAGCCCGCGCCCCGCCTGGCTGGTGCGGCTGGGGCTGTTTCTCTACGACCACCTCGGCGGTCGCAAGGTCCTCCCCGCCACCCGCACGATCCCGCAGCTGGCCCGCGATCCGCGCGGTAACGGTCTGAAATCCGGCGCAAAAGCTTTCGTCTATTCGGACTGTTGGGTAGAGGACAGCCGCCTCGTCGTTCTCAACGCAATGGACGCAGAGGCGCGCGGCGCCCGCATCTGCACGCGCACCCGCCTCGTCTCCGCCGAGCGCTCCGACGGCCTCTGGACCGCGACGATTTCGGATGCGCAAGGAAGGCATAACGTCCGCGCCCGAGCCCTCGTGAATGCCGCCGGTCCATGGGTCGCCGACGTGATCGCCCGCGTGCCCGATGGCCGCAGCGATCGCGGCGTCAGGCTGATCAAGGGCAGCCACATCGTCGTCCCGCGCCTTTACGAAGGCGACCATGCATTCCTGCTGCAAAACCCTGATAAACGGGTAGTTTTCGCGATCCCCTACCAGGGCGAATTCACCCTCGTCGGCACTACCGACGAAGCCTGGGACGAGGCCCCCGGCGCCGCCGCGATCTCCGAGGGAGAGACCCGCTACCTGCTCGACACCGTGGCCCGCTACTTCACCCGCCCGATCGGGGAGATTGATCTGGTCTGGAGCTACGCTGGCATCCGCCCGCTCTACGACGACCGCGCCAGCAGCGCCTCGGCGGTCACCCGCGACTACGTGCTCGACCTCGATGCGGAGGACGGCCGCGCGCCGATGCTCAACATCTTCGGCGGCAAGATCACCACTTATCGCAAGCTGGCGGAGCACGCGATGGAGAAGCTCGCCCCGCTCCTTTCGCCGCAATCCGGCGCCTGGACCAGCGGTGCGATCCTGCCCGGCGGCGACATGCCCGAAGCGGACTTCGAACGCTTCGCCGCGACCCTGATTGCCCAGCGCCCGGGCCTCCCCGCCGCCCTCCTTCGCCGCCTCGCCCGCGCCTACGGCACCCGCGTCGCCACCCTGCTCGGAGACGCGCGCGACGTGGCGGGACTCGGCCACCATTTCGGCGGCGACCTCTACGCCGCCGAGGTCGATTATCTGGCCCGCCACGAGTGGGCGCGGACCGGCCGCGACGTGCTGTTCCGGCGCTCCAAACTCGGCCTGAAACTCGACAAATCGGTCGAGATCCGCGCTCGATGAACACATTGCTGCATGGTCGTGATGTGGCCTGCCCAAAATGGTAAGACCTCTCTGGACATGGCGGTTTTCCGCGACTAATCAACGATAAGAATCTTGGGAGACAGAGCATGAAGGCGGTCGGAATCCGGACGCGGGCCAGCGGAGCGAGGCAGTGAGAACCGTGCGCAACTTGCGCTGGTGGATCGTCGCGCTGATCTGCGTCGGCACGATCCTGAACTACCTCGCCCGCAATTCGCTCGGCGCGCTGGCTCCCGAACTGACGAACGTGCTGCATATCTCGACGCAGCAGTACAGCTACATCGTCGGCGCCTTCCAGCTGGCCTATACGGTGATGCAGCCGGTCTGCGGCTGGATCGTCGACCGGGTAGGCCTGCAGATCGGCTTCGCGCTCTTCGCCGCCGCATGGTCGATCGCCAACATGGCCCACGCCTTCGCGGGCGGCTGGATGGGCCTCGCCTTTTTCCGCGGTTTGCTGGGGATGAGCGAGGCCGCTGCAATCCCCTCGGGGATGAAGGCCATTGCCGAGTGGTTCCCGGCCAAGGAACGCTCGGTCGCCACCGGCTGGTTCAACGCGGGCACCTCGCTCGGCGCGCTGATCGCGCCGCCGCTGGTCATCGCCGTCTCGCTCGCCGCCGACTGGCGCGCCGCTTTCCTCGTCACCGGCGGGGTGGGGCTGTTCTGGGCCTACGGCTGGTATCGCCTTTACCGCTCCCCGCAGAAGCACTGGGCGATCACCCCGGAAGAGCGCGCCTATATCGAGCACGACCGCCCGGTCGCGCCCGCCCGCCGCGCCTCGGCGAAGGAGATCGTCTCCAGCCCGCGTTTCTGGTCTATCGCCATCCCGCGCTTCCTGGCCGAGCCCGCGTGGCAGACTTTCAGCTTCTGGATTCCGCTCTATCTGGCGCACGAGCGCGGCATGGACATCAAGCAGATCGCGCTGTTCGCCTGGCTGCCGTTCCTAGCGGCCGACCTTGGAGGCGTGCTGGGTGGCTACCTCTCGCCGTTCTTCATGAAGCGCTTCGGCATGAGCCTGATCCCCTCGCGCGTCACGGCGATCAGCCTAGCTGCCGTGCTGATGATCGCGCCGGGCTGCATCGGTCTTGCCGCCGATCCCTACACCGCGATCGCCCTGTTCTGCGTCGGCGGCTTCGCGCACCAGATCATCTCGGTGCTGATCAACACGCTGAGCGCCGACGTCTTCTCGCCCGAGGAAGTGGGCACCGCCAATGGCTTCGTCGGACAGGCGGGCTGGCTCGGCGGCCTGCTGTTCTCGCTGCTGATCGGGCAGCTGGCCGACAGTGTCGGCTATGCTCCGCTGTTTGCCTGCCTTTCGGTTTTCGACCTTCTCGGCGCGGCCGTGCTGATCGCCATGATCGGCCGCCTGCGCTCCGCCGTTTCGGAGTAAGTTCATGCGTCAAGCGACCCTCTCCCGCCCGCCGCTGTTCCACGTCGCCGAGCGCGATACCGGCCGCATAACCCTGCGCAGCGATACCGCCGCCGTCGCGCATGTCTTCGTGCTGGAGGAGGACGTCGTGCGCCTGCTCCTGCTCCCCGAAGGCACCGTGAAGGGGCCGCCGAGCTGGGCCGTCGCGCCCGGCGCCGAGGACGTCGCCGAGCCCGGCCGCGACCGCATGAGCGTGGAGGGCTTCGCCTGCCCCGACTACCGCCTCGACGACGCCGACGGCACGCTGGTGATCGAGACCGCGCGCATCCGCCTGACGATCCGCCTCGACGGTTTCCACTGCGGCTGGGAGCAGCGCGCCGGTGACGGATGGCAGCTGATGATGGCCGATCGCCCGACGCAGAGCTATGATTTCGGCTGGTGGGACGGCCGTGTCTCGCACTACGTCGCGCGTCCGGCGGGCGAGCGCTACTACGGTCTTGGCGAGCGTTCGGGCGGCATGGACCGGACAGGGCGGCGCCTGCGCATGACGAACCTCGACCCAATGGGCTACGACGCGCAGAGTTCGGACCCGCTCTACAAGACGATCCCCTACCTGCTCGTCGCCGATGCGCAGAACGTCTGCCACGGCGCGTTCTACGACATCATGGCGGACGTCACCGTCGATCTCGGCGAGGAGCTGGACAACTACCACGGCCATTATCGCTCGGTCGTGGCTGATAGCGGCGACCTTGACCTCTACATGATCGCCGGGCCTGACGCGCTGGCGGTGACGCGCCGTTTCACGTGGCTGACCGGCCGCCCCGCGCTGATGCCGCGCTGGGCGCTGGGCTATTCCGGCTCGACGATGACTTATACCGACGCCCCCGATGCGCAGGCGCGGATGCAGGATTTCGTCGACAAGCTGGAGGAGCACGACATCGGCTGCACCTCGTTCCACTTGTCCTCGGGCTACACCTCGATCGGGCTGAAGCGCTACGTCTTCAACTGGAACCGCGACAAGTTCCCCGATCCCGCTGCCTTCGTCGAGGGCTATCGCGCCGCGGGGATCGAACTGGTGCCCAACATCAAGCCCGCGTTCCTGCGCGACCATCCGCGCTTCGCCGAACTGGCCGAGGCCGGGCTGCTGGTCGCCGACGCCGATGGCACGCCGATCGAGGTGCAGTTCTGGGACGAACTGGGCTCCTTCATCGACCTGACCAAGTCCGAAGGTGCGGCCTGGTGGCGGGCGCAGGTGAAGGCGGCGCTGCTCGATTACGGTATCCGTTCGACGTGGAACGACAACAACGAATACGGCGTGTGGGACCGGCGGGCGTTGTTCGACTTCTTTGGCTCGCCGCGCCCGGCCGCCGAGGCGCGGCCCTTGCAGTCGCTGCTGATGATGCGGGCTTCGCGCCGGGCTCAGGTGGAGCATGACGCGGTGCGCCGTCCTTACGTAGTGTCGCGTAGCGGCATGGCGGGGCTCCACCGCTATGCGCAGACGTGGACGGGCGACAACCGCACTGACTGGAAGACCATCCGCTACAATGCCAAGATGGGGCTGGGACTGGCGCTTTCAGGCGTGTCCAACAGCGGGCATGACGTGGGTGGGTTCGCGGGCCGCAAGCCGGAGCCGGAACTGTTCCTGCGCTGGGTGCAGGCGGGCGTGCTGATGCCGCGCTTCTCGATCCATAGCTGGAACGACGACGCCAGCGTCAACGAGCCCTGGATGTACCCGGAACAGCTTCCCGCGATGCGCCGCCTGATGGCGCTGCGCCAGACGCTGATCCCGTATTTCTCGGACCTGCTCTGGCGCTATCACCGCGATTACGAGCCGGTTTCGCGCCCGCTCTGGCTGGACTTCCCTGAGGATGCCGCAGCCTGGACCGACGATGATGCGCATCTGCTGGGCCGCGACCTGCTGGTCGTTCTCGCCTGTGAGGAGGGCGTCGATACCGTCGGGACCACCTTGCCTGCTGCAGCCGACTGGATCGACCCCTGGACCGGCGCCGTCCACGTGGGCGGAGGGGCCGTCACCCTCGCGGCGCCTCTCGACGGCCTGCCGCCGGTGCTCGCCCGTGCGGGCAGCACGATTCCGGTCGATCTCGCCCAAGGCGGGGTGCGGCCGGGCGCATTCGAGCGGGGCCTCTGGCTGTTCCCGCCGACGCGCGGTGACAGCGCTGCGTGGTCCTTCCACGAGGACGATGGCGAGGGTTACGGCGACGCCGATGTCTGGAGCGGCACGTGCCGGGCCACTGCCGACGAAGTCACTGTGACCGTCGAGCGCACTGGCGAGGGCGTTTTCGGGAATGGCACCATCACACTGCTCCTGCCGATCGGCGATTCTGCGCAAGCTGGTGGTTGATGGCTACGAAAGCACGCCGGCAGAACATGACGGCCGCAGCGGTGTGCGCATAACGGTGGCCTGACCGCGTGAAGGGTTGGTCTGCACAGCTCTTCTTCATCGCGGAATGGCTGAAAACCTAGATTTATCGACGAAATCGGACGTTCCGGGGAGTTGGCTCTTCGGAGTGTTCTGCTGCCTGTCTGCTGCTCGCCTTTTAGAGGCGATATAAATTCCGCGAATAGAGCAAAACATTTATTGCCATTGGTAAGGTCAGTTGATAATCCGCTGACCACAGGCTGACAAAGCCGCTGGGATGACCTTCGCTGGACGAAGGGGAGGAGAAAATAGATGAAACTTTGGCATCACCTCTGCGCAACCACGATCATCGCGGGCGCCGGCGCGCTCGCCGTGCCTGTGATGGCGCAGGATGCGGCTCCGGCCCCCGCCGCCGCCCAGTCCGGCGCGGCCGACAACTACGGCGGCGACATCATCGTGACCGCCAACAAGCGCTCCGAAAGCGTGCAGGAAGTGCCGCTGGCCGTTTCGGTCGTGGCGCCCGGCAAGCTGCAGACCGCCGGTGTCAGCGGTTTCCAAGATCTCTACAAGGTCGCCCCCTCGCTGCGCATCAACCCGGCGCAGCAGCCGCAGAGCGCCAATATCTCGCTGCGCGGCGTCGGCACGTATGCCTTCGGCATCGGCGTCGAGCCCAGCGTCGCGGTGCTGATCGACGAAGTGCCGCTGGCCTTCCAGGCGCGCGCCTTCACCGACCTGCCCGACGTGGAGCGCCTCGAAGTGCTGCGCGGTCCCCAGAGCACCCTCTACGGCAAGGCCGCTTCGGCGGGCCTCATCAACCTCATCACCCGTGGCCCCACCGACAAGCTGGAAATGCGCGTCAACGGTAAGGTGACCAGCGACGACGAAGTCGCCAGCAGCTTCAGCGTCTCCGGCCCGCTCACCGATACCCTCGGCTTCATCGTGTCGGGCAGCTATTCGTGGTGGGACGGCAACGTCCGCAACATCACGCTGGACAAGGACGTCAACAGCCGGCAGGCCTCCAGCTTCCGTGGCAAGCTGAAGTGGGAGCCCAGCAGCGACGTCGCGATCACCCTGGCGGCCAACTACAATGACGGTGAAACCCACTCGGGCATGCCATTCATCAACCTTGCAAGCGGCGCGCTCTATCGCGGCCGGGCCGGATATACGGCTGACGTTGCGCTGCCGGGCATCACGGTCGGCCCCGACAACCAGCAGGTCGTCGACAACGTCGATTCGGGCACCAATTACCACGGTTACGGCGGCTACCTGCGTGGTGAGTTCGGTATCGGCGACATGACGCTGACCTCGATCACGTCCTACGACCGCTTCAAGCTGCACGACTTCGTCGACCAGGATCAGACCGTCGCGCCGATCGACGGCAACAACATCGAGCGCGGCACCTTCAACTCCGAAATGGTGACGCAGGAAGTGCGCCTGCAGTCGCCTGCGGAGGACAAGTTCCGCTATACCGTGGGCGTCTACTTCGCCGACACCAGCTTCAACCGCCCGTTCTATCGCGGGCCGGAGTTCTCGCTGGCGCAGTGGTTCGCCACTGCCAAGCAGCGCCAGATTGCCGGTTTCGTGCAGGCGGACTGGGAATTGGTGCAGGGCCTGACGCTGACCGGCGGCGCGCGTCTGCAGAACGAGAAGGTGTCGTACACCTTCAACGACATCTACAACGGCAATGGCTACTGGTCGGGCAACGCCAGCGACACCGCCGATACCTACAAGGCCAGCGTTCGCTACGAATTCACGCCTGACATCAGCATGTTCGGCACGTTCGCCACCGGCTACAAGGGGCAGACCTACGATCTGTCGACCGGCTTCAATGCCACCCGCGCGGCGGCCGGTGCGATCAAGCCCGAGACGTCGAAGGACTGGGAACTGGGCCTGCGCAGCCAGTTCCTCGACCGCGCAGTGACGCTCAACGTCACGCTGTTCAACACCACTTACAAGAACCTGCAGGCGCAGCAGATCGAAACAGTCGGCGATACGCAGTACTTCCGTCTCACCAACGTGGGCGGCCTGCGCACCCGGGGTATCGAGACCGAGATTTTCCTGCGTCCGGCGCAGGATCTGACGCTGAGCGCAGCGGGTACGTATCTTGATGCCAAGTACACCTCGTTCGAAGGCGCCGCGTGCTATGTCGGTCAGACCGCAGCGCAGGGTTGCACCGGCGGGTCGGTCAAGAGCCAGGATCTGACCGGTGAGCGGCTTACCTCGCCCACGTGGAACCTGCAGGCCAGCGCGGACTTCACGCCCGCACTGACCGACAGCCTGCGCGGTGTCGCTCAGGTCAGCTGGCAGTACCAGAGCGCGACCCATGCCAACGACCCGGCGACCCAGATGGACGCGTTCCACATCGTCAACCTGGGGATCGGCGTTCGCGCCGAGGACAAGGCCTGGGAAGTGGTCGCCTTCGTCAACAACGTGTTCGACCAGCAGTATTACGCCACCATCATCAACCGCGCGAGCTTCTTCGGAAACAGTGCAGCCGCCAACGCGATCCTCCCGCGTGACTTCCGCCGCTACGGCGGGGTCCGGTTCAACCTGAATTTCTGAAGCAGGATCGGGGGCGCAGGTCGGCCCCGATTTTTTCCGGGGTGCAGGCAGCGCAAGGTCTGCACCCCCGATTTTCCCGTGAGGGGGATGACGATGCTCCGCGTGCTGCTGCCTCTGACACTCGCCGCTGCCGCTCCGCTGGCGATCGCCGCCGGCCAGGAGCCCGCCTCGCCCACCATTCCCGGACCCGACGCGCCGGAACTGGCTGCGCTCGGCAGCCTGCCGGTCGGCACGAGCACTATCGAACTGGTGCAGCCGGGGCAACTTGACGCTCTTCAGGGGGCCGACAAGCCCGCGAAAGTCGACCGCCACCTGACGGTTCGCCTGTGGTATCCCGCAGCCGCCGATGGCCCTCCGATCACCTATCGTACGCCTCTTCCCGGAGAGGACGGCAAGGACGTGCTGTTTACCGTTCCCGGCGTGGCCGCAGAGAATGTCGCCGTCGCCAGGGGGCGCTTCCCGCTCGTGATCCTCGCGCATGGCTACAGCAACAGCCCCGAAGTGCTGGCTTGGCTGGGCGAGAACCTTGCCAGCAAGGGCTACATCGTCGCCGTGCCCGCCTTCCGCGATCCGGCGATCAGCATCCGCACCGATGCCGCGAGGGCAGGGCCGCTCTCCCGCCGTCCGCTCGACATCGCCTTTGTCGCGTCGGAGGCGGCGCGTCTGGCCGGGCGCGGGGAGGGTGTCTTCGCCGCCGCTGACGTCAGCCGCACGGCGCTCGTCGGCTATTCGATGGGCGGCTACGGCGTGCTCACCGCTGCCGGAGCGCCGCTCGATCCCGTCATGGCGAGCAGGACGCGCGGCGTGCTGGCGCCTTATGTAAAGGGCGCCGCCAAGGCCGCCGCGCTCAAGGTGCCGAATCTCAAGGCCGTCGTCGCGATCGCGCCTGCGGGTGGCGCACCGGGCCTGCAGCCATGGACCGCGCCCGGCGTGGCGGCGATCACCGCGCCCACGCTTTACATCGTCGGCAGTCAGGACAAGGCGGTCGGCTACGATCCCGGCGTACGCAGCCTGTTCGAAGCGCAGGTCCACGCTCCGCGCTATCTCCTGACTTTCCGCGAGGCCGGGCACAGCATTGCCCTGACCGGTGCCCCGTCGGAAGCCCGTGCGAAGTTCTGGGACTTCGAGTGGTTCGAGGACGCCGTCTGGCGCAAAGACCGGTTGCTGGCAGTGCAGGCGCATTTCATCACCGCCTTCCTCGACCGCACGGTCAAGGGCGACGAGGGCAAGGCCGCCTACATGGACGGACTGGTGGTGGACTCCAATGCGGGCAAGTGGCCCGATGCACCCGGCGGCCGTTATTCGGGCTACAGCCCCGGCGCTTCGGAGGCCACCTTGTGGAAGGGATTCCAGCCCAACAAGGCGACAGGCATGTCGCTGGAATTCAAACCCGCTTCCTGAGCATCCGCGCAACCGGGAGATGACGATGCGCAAGTTGACGATCACGCTGGGCCTCCTGACCCTCGCCTCAACCGGTCACGCCGAGGACGTGCCGCCGCCGCAGGTTACGGTGGAGCAGGGCACGGTCTCGGGCGTCGATGCCGATGGCGTGACCGCGTTCAAGGGCATCCCCTTCGCCGCGCCGCCGGTGGGCGACTTGCGCTGGCGCGCGCCGCAGCCCGCCGCGAAGTGGAACGGGGCGCGCAATGGCGCGGCTTATGGCCACGATTGCATGCAGAACTACAACGCGGTGCCGCTGCCGCCGGGTTCGGCTCCGTCGGAAGACTGCCTCTACGTCAACGTCTGGCGCCCCTCGGGCGAGGCGACGAAACTGCCGGTGCTGGTGTGGATCTATGGCGGCGGCTTCGTGAATGGCTCGGCCTCGCGCCTCATCTACACGGGCACGCGCCTTGCGCAGCAGGGCGTCATGGTCGTCAGTTTCAACTACCGCCTCGGTCGCTTCGGGACTTTCGCGCATCCGGCGCTGACGAGGGCGAAGGAGGACGGCGGGCGCCTCGCCAACTACGGTTTCATGGACCAGATCGCGGCTATGGAGTGGATCAAGCGCAACGTCGCGGCCTTCGGCGGAGACCCGCAGAACATCACGGTCATGGGCGAGAGTGCTGGCGGTATGTCGGTCCATAACCTCGTTACGGCTCCAGCGACGCAGGGCAAGGACCTGTTCCAGCGCGCGGTGGTCATGTCGGGCGGCAGCGGATCGGCAATCAAGGCTTCCACGCTCAAGGATGCCGAGGCGATCGGCCTCGCCTTCGGCAAGGCCGAGGGTGTGGCGGCCAACGATCCGCAGGCGCTGGCCAAACTGCGTGCTATCCCTGCTCGCAACGTCACCGGGGACATCAAGCTGGGCACAGTGCTGACCGGCGGGCCGCGCACGTTCTCCTCGCCGTTCCCGCTGGGTGGTGCGGCAACGGACGTGGCGGCGGCCTACAAGGCGGGGCGCTTCGCCAAGGTGCCGACCATCATCGGCGCGACCAGCGGCGACCTCGGCGGCAGGGATGGCATGATGATTGCGGGCGCGCGCCACCTTGCCGGGACCATCGCGGGGCAGGGCGTGCCGACGTGGTACTACCGCTTCTCCTACGTCTCCGACGCGGCGGTCACGCCCAAAAGCGACGGCGCCATCCATGCCGACGACCTGCCCTATTTCTTCGACACCGTGGATATCAAGTACGGCGCGAAGACCCGTCCCGCCGACCAGGCGATGGGTCACACGATCGCGACGTACATCGCCAACTTCGTGAAGACCGGCAACCCGAACGGCCAGACCGTGCCGCAGTGGCCGGGCTATGCCGGAGTGGGCGGTTCGATGATGGACTTCGCGGCGGACGGCGCCACCCGCGTCGCCGCCGATCCCTGGGCGCCGCCCGCGCCGTGACGATCTCTCCCAACCTGCCCTGACAGCAGGACTCTGCCGGGCGGTCTTCCAAGACCGTCCGGCTTTTTTCTGACATTCAGGAGTCACCTGATGTATTGCATCAATGAGGTAAGGCCAATATGAAGGTCGAGAAAGGCGAGTCAGTGCGGGCAAGGGTCCGTCCGGCTCTCAAGGGAGATCACCAGTGAAGATCACTTCGGCCAAGGTCATCGTGACCTGCCCCGGTCGCAATTTCGTGACGCTCAAGATCGTAACCGATCAGGGGGTCTACGGCATCGGCGACGCGACGATGAACGGGCGCGAGAAGGCCGTCGTTGCGTATCTCGAAGATCACGTCATCCCCTGCATCGTCGGCATGGACCCGCGCCGGATCGAGGATATCTGGCAGTATCTGTACAAAGGTGCCTACTGGCGTCGCGGTCCGGTGACGATGCGCGCGATTGCCGCCGTCGACGTCGCGCTGTGGGACATCAAGGCCAAGATGGCGGGCATGCCGCTCTACCAGCTGCTCGGTGGCCGCAGCCGCGACGGCGTGATGTGCTACGGCCATGCCAACGGCAGCGACATCGCCGAAACCGTCGACGCGGTCGGGCAGTACATCGACCTCGGCTACAAGGCGATCCGCGCGCAGACCGGCGTGCCGGGCATCAAGGATGCCTACGGCGTAGGCCGCGGCAAGCTGTTCTACGAACCGGCCGACGCCGCGCTCCCCTCGGTCACCGGCTGGGACACGCGCAAGGCGCTGAACTACGTGCCCAAACTGTTCGAGAAGCTGCGCGAGACCTACGGCTTCGACCATCACCTCCTGCATGACGGTCACCACCGTTACACCCCGCAGGAAGCCGCCAACCTCGGCAAGATGCTGGAACCCTACCAGCTGTTCTGGCTGGAGGACGTGACGCAGGCCGAGAACCAGGAAGCGTTCAAGCTGATCCGTCAGCACACCGTCACTCCGCTGGCCGTGGGCGAGATCTTCAACACGATCTGGGACGCCAAGGACCTGATCCAGAACCAGCTGATCGACTACATCCGCTGCACGATCGTCAGCGCGGGCGGCGTCACGCACTTGCGCCGCATCGCCGACCTTGCCGCGCTCTACCAGATCCGCACCGGCAGCCACGGCGCCACCGACCTCTCGCCCGTCACGATGGGCACGGCGTTGCACTTCGACACCTGGGTCCCGAACTTCGGTATCCAGGAATACATGCGCCACACCGAGGAGACCGACGCGGTCTTCCCGCACGACTACACGTTCGACGCGGGCGAGCTGTTCTGCGGCGAGACCCCCGGCCACGGCGTCGACATCGACGAGGAACTGGCCGCCAAGTATCCCTACAAGCCCGCCTACCTGCCGGTCGCCCGGCTGGAAGACGGGACGATGTGGAGCTGGTAAGGGCCGGCGTTATGGCAAGGATCGTCTGCCTGGGCGAGGCGATGGTGGAACTGTCCGGCTCGGCGGGAGCATGGAGCGTGGGGTTCGGCGGCGATACGCTGAACACCGCGATCCACCTCGCCCGCGCCGGGCATGACGTTGCCTACATGACCGCGCTGGGCACGGATGCCTTCAGCGAGGGGCTGCGAACGGCATGGTCGGCAGAGGGCATCGACTGCGGCCTCGTGCTGCGGCACCCGACGCGGCAGGCCGGGCTTTATGCGATCACCACCGATCCTTCGGGAGAGCGCAGCTTCACGTACTGGCGCGAGACGAGCGCGGCGCGGGCGCTGTTCGAACTGGAAGCGGTGGATGCGGCGATGGACGTCGCCGAAACGGCAGACCTCCTGAGTTTCTCGCTGATTTCGCTGGCGATCCTGCCACCGCAGGGGCGTCAGGATCTGCTTCGGCTGGCCGGGCGGGTGCGTGATCGCGGCGGTCTGGTCGCGTTCGATGGCAACTATCGCCCGCGCCTCTGGGAATCACCTGAGGCGGCTGTGCAGATCCGCGACAAGGCGATCGCCTTCGCCGACATCGGCCTGCCGACTTTCGAGGACGAGGCGGCGCTGGACGGCGCCGGATCGCCGCAGGAAGTCGCCGCGCATTGGCAGCGTCTGGGTTGCAGTGAAGTGGTGGTAAAGCTGGGTGCCGAAGGTTGCCTCCTGCCCGGTGGCGAAGCCTGCCCAGTGCCGAGCACGCTGAGACCGGTCGATACCAGCGGCGCGGGAGATGCCTTCAATGGCGGTTATCTCGCGGCGCGTATGCAGGGTATCGCGGTGTCGGAAGCGGCGCTGGCGGGGCACCGCATGGCCGGCTGGAACGTCATGCGGCGCGGTGCGATCCCGCCGCGCGATGAGGCCGCGCCTTATGCGCTTTGATGAAGTGGTAAGATGACTTGCGAGTGCGTGCCGCTTGTGACATTCAAGGATGCATGGCGGAACGCTTGAAACTTTACCAGCGCGTGGCGCAGGAGATCGAACAGGGCATCAGGAGCGGGCAATATGCGGCAGGCAGCCGGTTGCCTGCCGAGCGTGACCTTGCCGAGCAATTCCAGGTCAGCCGCCCCACCATTCGTGAGGCGATGATCGCCCTTGAAATCCGCCAGCTGGTGGAAGTACGCCACGGCTCGGGCGTCTATGTGGCAGAGGAAATGCCCGCCGACCGCACCCCGGCCGAACTCAACGTCGGCGCCTTCGAACTGATCGAGGCGCGCATCATGTTCGAGGGCGAGGCGGCGGCGCTTGCGGCCACCGTCATGTCCGACGAGGAAGTGGCGCGCGTCGGCGAAATCCTCGAACGCATGGAAGCGCTCGACCCGGCGACGGCAGAGGAACTGGCGCTCGACCGGCAGTTCCACATGGCCATTGCAGAGGGCACGCAAAGCTCTCTGGTCGCCCAGACCGTCGAACACTTGTGGGATTTGCGTGAACAGTCGCCGCTGTGCCGCCACATGTTCGAGCAGGCTCGGCAGGTCGGCATCAACCCGCGTCCCGACGAGCACCGCCGGGTCTACGACGCGCTCGTCCAGCGCGATTCGGAGCAGGCGCGCTCCGCCATGCGCGCCCATCTGATGCGCGTGTCGGAGGACCTGCTAGCCGTCACCGAACTCCAGTTGATCGAGAAAGCCAAGCAGGAGATTGGCGAAAAGCGGCGGCGGATCGCCCGTAGCCCGCTGGCCGGTGTTTCGCACTGAAGGGCATTTGACGCGCCTGCCGGTGCTCGCTACCGCTCGGCGCGATGATTGCCCTTCTGTCTCCCGCCAAGACGCTCGATTTCGAGCGCGTGCTGCCGCCGCTCGCCGTTTCTACTCCGCACTTCGTGGAGGAGGCGACCAGCCTTGCGCGCTCGGCCGCGAACCTCACGCAGAAGCGCCTTTCCGAGCTGATGCATATCTCGCCGCGTCTGGCGAAGCTGAACGCCGACCGTTTTCGCGACTTCCCCGAACTGCCCGAGCGGCAGGCGCTGTTCGCCTTCGCCGGAGACGTCTACACCGGGTTCGAGGCGCATACGCTGGACGAGCCGGGCGTGACTTTCGCGCAGGATCACTTGCGCATGCTCTCGGGTCTTTACGGGCTGCTGCGCCCGCTCGACACGATCAAGCCCTACCGTCTCGAAATGGGGACTCGCTGGGCGCCGCGTCACAAAAGCCTGACCGACTGGTGGGGCGACCGCATCGCCGCGCTGCTGCGCGAACAGGTGGCGGAGGAAGGATCGGGCGTCGTGCTCAACCTTGCCAGCCAGGAATACTTCGCCGCCGTCTCCGGGCGCCTTTCCGGCATCCGGGTGATCGAGGTCGAGTTCCGCGAGCCCGGCCCCAACGGCCCGCGCTTCATCAGCTTCAACGCCAAGCGTGCGCGCGGCATGATGGCGCGCTGGATGTGCGAGCACCACATCACCGACGTCGATGCGATGCGCGGCTTCGACACCGACGGCTACCGCTTCGATGCCGAGGAGAGCGATGCCGACCGCTGGCGCTTCACGCGCGCCTGACGGGGACGCCGTTCAGGCGACCTGCGCGAGATCGACTTCGGCATTTGCGAAGTAGCCGAGGACTTCGCCCGCCTCGATCGGCTTGCTGTAGTAGTAGCCCTGAAGGTGAGTGCACCCGGCCGACTTGGTCGCGCCGATCAGGTGCGCCTCGCTGATTCCTTCGGCGACCACTTCGGCGCCGACGTGGCGGGCCATCGTCACTGCCGCTTCCAGCACCGCCACCGAGGCCGGGTCCTGCCCGAGGTCCATGACGAGGCTGCGGTCCAGCTTCATGCGGTCGAACTTGAAGCTCTTGACCATCGACAGCGACGAGTAGCCGGTGCCGAAATCGTCGAGCGCGATGCGGAAGCCCAGCGTGCGCAGCAGGTTGAGCGTCAGCAGTGCCCGCGTGTTCCGCTCGATCGACAGCGATTCGGTCACTTCCAGGAACAGGCGCCGCGGAACGATGCCGTTACGGCGGCAGGCGTCCAGCAGGAAGCCGCTGAATCCTTCGTGCTGCAACTGCAGCGGCGACAGGTTGATGCTGAGGAACATGTCGGGCCACTGCGCGAAATCGGCCAGCGCGCGCTCGATGATCCATTCGCCGAGCCGCACCATCAGCCCGCTGCGCTCGGCGGCCGGGATGAAGCTGGAGGGTGGGACATCGCCGAGTTCGGGATGGCGCCAGCGGACCAGTGCCTCGACCTCGCGCGCGTCGTCGACGACCGAGTGGATCGGCTGATAGACCATGCGCAGTTGATCACGCTCGAAGGCGAATTCGAGGTCCTTTTCCAGCGCGCGGTCGATCGAACGTTCCTGCGCCATGGCGAGGTCGAAGGCGGTGGCACAGTTGCGGCCGCTCTTCTTGGAGGCATAGAGCGCCATGTCGGCGTTGCGCAGGATGTCGTCCACGTCCTGTGCTTCGTCGCCTGCGGTGACGTCGACCACGCCCATCGAGCAGGTGACCGCGACCGCATAACCGCCAAGGCTGAAAGGCGCGCGGACCGCATCGACAAGGCCCGAGGCGAGGACGAAACCCTGCTTTCCTTCGGCCAGCGGCATGGAGACGGCGAATTCGTCGCCGCCGATGCGGGCCACGACGCTCTCGCTGCCGAGGTGGTCCTTCACCCGTTCGCCGATCAGGCGCACGAGGTCGTCACCGGCGGCATGGCCGTAGTCGTCGTTGACGTGCTTGAAGCGATCTATGTCGATGACCATGCAGGCAAAGCGCCGCTCGCCGCCGATCGCCAGCAGCTTGCCGAACGTTTCGAGGAAAGCGCGGCGGTTGGGCATCCCGGTGGCGGGGTCGCTGAAGGCGAGGTTCTTCACCGCGCGGGCGTTCTGGCGGAAGGTTTCCAGCGGGTGCGACAGCGCCTGCAGTTCCTTGAGGCGGAACGTGCCGATCTCGATGTCGAGGTCGCCGTCGGCAAGGCGCTGGACGTTGCCGTGCATCCGGCGGATCGCCGGCAGGATATTGCGGGAGATGTCGAACAGGGCGAGCAGCACGACGAGGATCGTCACCAGCCCGGTCGCCAGCACCAGCAGCTGCCAGCGCCCGACTGAGGCGACGAGCTGCTGCTGCGCGCTGCGGCGCTGGGCGTGGGCTCGATCGACGATGCCGTCTGCGAATTCGCCCATCGCGACATTGCGGGCCTCGATCCGGCGGGCAAGCGAGCGCGTGGCGCCGTGCTTCTGGACTTCGAGGATTTCGGCGACGTGCCGGTCGAGGTCGGCGAAGGGATTGCCCGCTTGCGGCGCGTCGTAGAACACCATGCCGCTATTGCGGAAACGGCCGAGTTGGTCGCCGATGCCGATGGCCTGGTCGGTAAGTTCGTCGCTGCTGCCGCCGGTCTCGCTGGCCATCAGGCCCCGATTGGTGGCCATGCGCAGCTTGGCGACCGCGTCGGCGAACTGGTCTGCGTTCTCGGCGATGGCGGAGGTTTGGATCAGCGCATCGCTCTGTTCGCGCAGGGCGTAGGCTTCTCGCTGGGTCACGACCTGCAGCAGGACCGTAAACACCACGATCAGCGTAAGCGCGCCCACCAGCCGCGTCTCGAGAGACGCGAACATGCGCCCGAACTTCGAATTAACGTTGAACATCTCGCACCCGAATTGTGCCGGGAATTCCCCATTCCCGTGCCATTGAGCGAGAGGTTAACGCGAATTTCCTAAGAAAATCTAATAAGGACAGTTACTTGACTGTCATTAATAGTCATTGAAATGTCATAATGAGAAAAAACCCGGTTCCGCGCACTTGCGCGGAACCGGGGTCAGGATGGGTCCGGTCAATTCTTTGAGGCAGGCGCCTTGCGATAGTCGAGCGAGGGTGCCTTGTCGCCGAGCAGCGAGCGGTAAACGAAGTCCGGTCCGCGCCGTTCGTCCAGTTCCTTCTTCGCGGCGGCCAGCGTCTCCGGGCTCTGGAACAGCTGCGCGGCGGTGAGGGCAAGGGTCTTGGCGGCCACTTCCGCGCCCTTGGTGCCGACGCTGTTGCCGCTGGCGGCGACCGCCTGCCAGCTGTGCGGCGGCGTGCCGGGCGCCCAGGTGCCTGCGGACATGCCCGCCGTGGGCGTGGTGTAGCTGACATCGCCGACGTCGGTGGAGGCGGACATGATCTCGCCGCTGGAATAGGGCTCGACCCCGGTGGTGCGCTTGCGGCCGCCCTTGGGCAGGGTGGCCGCGATCTTGTCGATGAACGCCTGTTCCTGCGCGGTATAGGTGGGCAGCGGAACCTGCTTGAGGTTGTCGTACATCACGTGGCCCAGCGTGTCGTTGGGAAGCAGGTCGAAGGTGCCGCCGATCTGGTCGTACTCGACCGTGGTGCCGGTGCCGAGCGCGGCGCCTTCGGCGGCCTTCTTCACGCGCTCCATGATGTCGGCGACCTGCTGCTGGTCGGGGTGACGCACGTAGTAGTAGACCTCGGCGGTGTCGGGCACGACGTTGGGGGCCTTGCCGCCATCGGTGATGACGTAGTGGATGCGCGTTTCCTGCGGCACGTGCTCGCGCATCATGTTGACCATGTTGTCCATCGCCTCGACACCGTCGAGCGCGGAGCGCCCGCGTTCGGGCGCGGCGGCGGCGTGCGAGGCGAGGCCGTGGAAGCGGAACTTCGCGCTGACGTTCGCAAGCGCATGACCCTGCATGGCGCTATAGCCGTCGCCCGCATGCCAGTGCAGCATGGCGGAAACGTCTTTGGTCAGACCGGAGCGGACGAGGAAGACCTTGCCCGAGCCGCCCTCTTCGGCGGGCGCGCCGTAGACCCGCAGTTCGCCCTTGATGCCGTGGGCAACCATCCAGTTCTTGGTGGCGATCGCCGCCGCGACCGAGGCGGCGCCGAACAGGTTGTGACCGCAGGCATGACCGGCGATCCCGTCGATGACGTGGCGCTCAGGCTCGGCCGCCTGGGCGAGGCCGGGAAGGGCGTCGTACTCGGCGAGGATGCCGATGACGGGGCCGTCTGCGTTCTTGAAGCTGGCGATGAAGGCGGTGGGCATGCCCGCGACACCGGCGGTCACCTTGAAGCCTGCCGCCTTGAGGTCCTTCTGGAGAAGCCCCGAGCTTTTGGTCTCCTGGAAGCCGACTTCGGCCCAGGACCAGATCTGCAATGCATTTCGCGCCATCGCGGGTGCGCCGCGATCGACTTCGGCGAGGATCGCGGTGCGGTCGGCATCGGCCAGCGGCTCGGCCAGCGCCGGAGTAGAAGCGAGCGCGGAAAGGGAGAGCAGGGCGGTACGAAGACGGGATTTCATCGGGCTACATCCTCATCGAAGGGTCGTATCGAAAGGGGTGCCTGCGCGGATCATGGCGATCCGCGCAGGCGGGCAGGGATCAGCGCTTGCCGAACGACATGCGCAGCTGGGCACCGAACACGCGCGGCTCGTTGTAGACGAGCGTGGTCGAAGTCACCGACGGGGTGACGACACCGCCGGCAGCAGCATACGTCACATCGAACAGGTTACGCACGAAGAAGCCGAGGTCGATGCCGCGATCCTCGATGTTGTTGAAGTCCAGCTTGAGGTTGACGGTGTCGTAGGCCTTCTGGATGCCGTTGGTGTCCAGCGGACGCTCGACGTACCAGACCTTGGCGCTGTGGAACCAGTTGGCGTTGAACACCATCTCGGCGAAGTTGCCCAGGTACGTCGCGTAACGCGCACCGCCGCCGATGGTCCACTTGGGCGTGTAGGAGAACTTGTTGTTCACCGGGTTGTTGCCCAGCAGCGGTATGAAGGCTGCGGGTGCGTCGTACTCGTCGTACTTGGCATCGGTGTAGGCGCCGAAGCCCGACAGCGTGAAGCCGCCGACCGGGGTGACCGAGAAGTCGAACTCGGTGCCCTTGATCGTCGCCTTGGCGGCGTTAATGATCAGGCTGCTCGGATCGTTGGCCGAGTTGCCGTCGCCGTCGAAGTCCGCGCCGGGGAAGATCGAGCGCTGGATGTTGTTGTACTTGCTGGTATAGGCCGCGATGTTGAAGCGGCCCTTCACGCCGCCGATTTCCCAGCTGCTCTTGATACCGGCCTCGTAATCGGTGACCTTCTCGGGCTGGAACGTCTCGAAGCCGTCGAAGTACGAAGACATGCCGCTCTGGTTGTAGCCCGCCGAGCGGTAGCCGCGCCGGTTGGTGATGTAAAGGAACAGGTCGTCGTTGACCTTGTAGTCGAAACCGACGGTCCAGGTCGGGGCCTTGGAGCTTTCCGAACCGGTCTTGCCGCCCTGCGTGGCGCAGGCGTCAGGCCCGATGCGGTCGGCCGTGTCGAGCGCCGCGACCGAGCAGCCGCTCGACTTGTCCCAGGTGTAACGGAAGCCGCCGTTGAAGCGCAGCCCTTCCGCGAAGCCGCCGAAGGCATAGCCGACCTGCCCGAACAGCGCCTTGCTGGTCGAGGAATTGTAGTTCTCGTTGTAGGTGAAGGTCCTGCCCGGGATCACCGCCGAGTAGGTGACGCTGCCGTTTACGCCGGTCGGGTCGCTCTTGAGGTAGAAGGCGCCTACGATCCAGTCGAGGCGGTCGTTCAGCAGCGAGCCGAGGATTTGGAACTCGTTCGAGACCTGCTCGACGTCGGTGTTGGACACGCCGTCGTAAAGCGCGAGGTAGGTGCCGTCCATGTCACGGGCGGCCGCGACCTTGCTGCGGCGGTAGCCGAAGATGTTCTTGAAGGTGACCTTGCCGACTTCCAGTTCGGAGGTGTTGGCCACGCCCCAGAAGGTGCGGTTCGAATAGGGATCGATGCTCGTGCTGACGTCGCGCACGCCCGTCGCCTGCTGTTCGGCCAGCGCGATGTCGATGTCGCAGCCCGCGACGCCGCAGTCGAAGTAGGGACGGTTCGCCGCCGTGCGCGCGGTGCCGCCGCCGCTGACGGCCGGGTTCGGGTAGACGCCGTTGAGCACGGTGCCGGTGCCGTTCTCACGGGCGCGATACCAGTCGAACACGGTGGTGTTCTTGAGGCCATCGACCGGCTCGATCAGGAGCGAGGCGCGGAAGGCGTCGTTGTGGCGGTCGTCGAGATCGCCGCCGTTGCCGTGGTTCTTGGTGTAGCCGTCGCGGCGGGCGATCTGGCCTGCGACGCGCAGGGCAACACGGTCCGCGACGATCGGCACGTTGACGGCGCCCTCGAAGGTCGTCTCGTTGTACGAGCCGAGCGTGACCTGTCCGTAACCGGCGAAATCATAGTCGGGCGCGACGGGGTAAAGCAGGAGTGCGCCGCCGGTGGTGTTGCGGCCGAAGAGGGTGCCCTGCGGACCCTTGAGCACCTGGATCGAGCCGATGTCGAAGGTCGGCACGATGCTGCCTTCGTTGGGCAGCGGCACGTCGGCGAAGTAGGTCACGACCGAAGGCGCTGCGGCGCCTGCCGTCGCGCGGCGCTGGCCGCGGATCACGATCGAGGGGTATCGCGCGAGGTCTGCGGCGCGACGTTGAGGCCGGGGGTGGTGTAGGTCAGGTCCTGCGTGGAGACGACGGCCTTCTCGCGCAGCATCTCGGAGTTGAACGCGGTGACCGAGACGGGGACGGTCTGGGCGCTTTCCTCGCGGCGGCGCGCGGTAACGACGATGTCGCCGCCGGGCTGGTCGAGGTTTTGAGCGGCAGTGTCGGACTGGGCCTGCGCGGGCGCGGCGATGGCAAGAACGGTGGACGCGAGAAGTAGAGCCGAAAGGCTGCGACAGGTCATTGGTGTGTTACCCCATGGTTGTCCGGCCTGTCCCTGATCGCAGGCCGATATGCGCAAGACGCAAAGGCGCGCGGATCATTCGCTGCCCGTGAAAAAATATATCGGATGACCTTCCGCAGCCTGCGCGGCTATGGACGCCGGGCATTGGACCGAAGGGCTGATCCGATTTTCTCGTTGCGCAGGACACCGCAGGAAAAGCATGTGCAGGGCCGCCGGCAGGTGACCGACCTGTCGGTGCACGTGCCCGCCCTGCGCCGTTATATCGCCAAGCGGGCGAACCCGGTGGATGTCGACGATCTCGTGCAGGACGTGCTGGTCCGCATGCACGTGCGTGGGCAGGCGGACCCGATCGCCAATGTCGAAGGCTACCTCTTCCAGGTCGCAGCGAGTGTTCTGACCGACCGGGCGCGGCGCGATACGGTCCGTCATCGCGGCGCGCATCACGAGCTGACCGAAGCGCTGCACCCGGTGGACGACCTCACCCCCGAACGCGTGCTGCGCGGCCGTGAGGACGTCGATCGGCTCGCCAATGCGCTGGAGGAAATGCCCGAACTGACGCGCGACGTCTTCGTGCTGCACCGCTTCGAGGAGATGTCCTACGATGCGATCGGACGGCACCTCGGCATCTCGACCAGCGCGGTCGGGCGCAACATCATGAAGGCGATCCGCTTCCTCGCCGCGAGGGATCTGCCATGAGCAAATCCGCCGACAACCTCCCGTTCGACGACCGCCCGTTCGATGGCCGGGCGCTGGAAAGGATCGACTCGCCCGAAGCGACCGCCGCTGCCTATTTCAGCATCTTCCGTTCACCCAAGGCGACGCGGCAGGACTACGAGGATTTCGAAACCTGGCACGCCCGCGACGAAGCGCACCGCATCGCTTGGGCGCGGGTGGAGCGGGCCTGGGACGGCACCGGAGCCATGCGCGCCGACGCCCGCATCCTCGAAATCCGCGAGCGGGCGCTGGCCAACCGCCGCGACCGCCGCGCCTGGGCGCGCCGAGCGATGGCGGCCGGGCTCGCGTTGGCCGTCCTGGTCGGCGGGCTGACCTTCCAGCACTATCGCGGGGGCGGCGAAGCGCCCGCAGCTGCGCTCGCGCAAGCGGACAGCCACGTGATCTCGACGGGCGTGGGGCAGCAGAGCACTTTCCGGATGACGGACGGCTCGGCGATCACCGCCAACACCTCGACCGTGCTCGCCGTTTCGGAAAGCGAAACCGGGCGCAGCACGACCATCCGCAGCGGCGAGGCGTTCTTCGAAGTCGCCAAGAACCCGCGCAAGCCCTTCGTCGTCTCGGCCGCAGGCGTGCGGGTGACCGCGCTGGGCACGGCTTTCGCGGTGCGGGACACCGGCGGCCGCGTCACGGTCACGCTTGCAGAAGGCCGCGTGCGCATCGACATGCCGGCAGGGCAGGGCCGTGAGGCCCAGTCCACCGTTCTTCATCCCGGGCAGGAACTCGTGTGGCAGGGCGGTGCCTACCGCATGGCCGAGGTCGCCGTGGACCGCCAGCTATCCTGGCGCTCGGGCGTCCTGAGCTTCGATCGCGTGCCGCTGGAGCAGGCCGTGGCCGAGATCAACCGCTACAGTCCGCAGGAGATCATCGTCTCCAGCCCACAACTTGCGCGTCGGCCCATCAGCGGCACGTTCCGCATCGGCGTGACGCGCGGGTTCCTGCAGAGCCTCGAACTGGCCGGGATCGCCCGCGTCGAGAACGAAAGCGTCACGCGCGCCGAACTCGTCGCGCCTTGACCGCGCGGGTCATTCGAAACTGTAGCGCAGTCGAAGCCCGATCGTGCGCGGCGGTCCGGGAATGATCGTCGCCGCCGTGTAGGCCGGATTGAGCGTCCCGCCGCCGCTCACGTAGAACCGGTCGGTGAGGTTGCGGCCCCACAATTCCATATCCACCGGCAATCCGCCCGGCCGACGCCATGTGATCGAAGCGCCAAGCAGCCCGTAGGCGGGCTGCCGCGCGAAAGATTCAGTCGGCCTTTCTGTCAGCCGGACACTGCTCACCCACGCGTAGTCTGCGCCAAGAGCGAGAGTTCCGAGCCCTACGGGCAAGGGAAGATCGTGCGATAGGAACACCGATCCGCCGAACGTCGGCGTATATGTGAAGCGGTTGTGCAGCGGGTCCGTGCCCAAAAGCGAGGTCAGGGCGGTGGGGGCATCGATCCGGGTATAACGCGCGTCGATCCACGAGGCGCTGAGGGTCAGCCGGGTACGGGTTCCCAGGTTCGCTGAAAACTCACCGTCTGCTCCCGCGACCCGGGCTTTCGCGCTATTGATGTAGAGGGTGATGGGGTCGGTCGTCAGATCGCCGTCGCCGTCGAAATCGACATCGGGGAATAGCGCGCGCTGTACGTCGTCGTACAAGCCGACATAGGCGGCCACTGCGTAAGATCCGCTGATCCCGCCCAAACTCCAGCGCCCCTTGGCGCCGACCTCGAAGTCGGTCAGCGTCTCGGGCCGGAAAGTCTGGAAAGGCGCCAGTAACCCGCCGAGCGCCGGCGTGTTGTAGCCGCCCGAACGAAACGCGCGGCGGCTGGTGGCGTAGAGGCTGCTGTCTCCCAGCCTACGGGTCAGCGCCAGCGTCCAGGTGAGCCGCCGCGATCGCGCCTTCCCGCGGGTCCCGCCATCATCAAGGCATTGGCGCTCGGACAATGGTCTGGCCACGGCGGATCGCAGCGCACAGCCGCCGATCCACTCACCGGTATAGCGCAGGCCGAGATCGGCGGTCAGGTCGGCGGCGAGCGCTGCCGTAACCTGACCGAAGATCGCGGCGCTGCGGAAAGTCTGGTAGCTGGCGATGTGCGAAGGCGGGTTGTCGGGCCGCACCAGTCGCGACAGGGTCTGTACGACCGGACCGTCGGGGGCACTGCTCAGGTAGAACAGCCCGCCGATATAGCGAAGGCTGCCGTGCTTTCCCTGAACCTGCAACTCCTCGCTCCACTGGCGCAGGCGGGCATCGGTGATCGAGATCGTTGATCGGCAGCGGCGTCCCGTCTCCATCGAGGGTGTAGTGCAGGTCGGTCGTCCTGAGCCCGGCGATGTTGCGGACCAGCAGGTCGCCCTCGCCATATTCGGTAACGTTGCCGATACCGCGAAACCGCCGCCGGAAGGATGGCGCCAGGCCGGATTGGGAGGTCCGGCGGCCCAGCGTCTGCTGAGCCTCGAAATAGCCGTCGATATCACAGGCGCCAGTGCCGCAATCGAAGTAGGGCGCGTTACGCGCGTCGCGCACGCTGCCTCCCGGATAGACGCCTGCGAGGATCAGGGCGGCGCCCTTCTCTTCGGCATCGAGCATGTCGAAGCTCGTGGTGGAGCGCAGCGGCCCGTCCGGATCGAAACGCAGAACCGCGCGCATCGCGTCCGTATGCACATCGTCCGCGCGTCCGCCGTCGACCATGTGCGTATAGCCTTCGCGCCGCACTTGCTGACCCGACACGCGAAGCGAGAAGGGACCGGACGCGGGCAATTCGATTGCCGCTTCCATACGGTGCAGTCCGTAGTTGCCGATTTCGCCTTCGACGTAGGAGGCGATACCCTCTCCCGGCTGTACCGAGCGCAGCAGCACCGCGCCGCTCGTGGCATTGCGGCCGAACAGCGTTCCTTGCGCGCCGCGCAGCACCTCGACCGAAGCAATGTCGAACAACGGCGAGAGCGCGGCCTGATTGGGCAGGGGCACTTCGTCCTGATAGACGACGAGCGGCAGCCGGTTCTCGTCGCTGATCGATCGCCGCTGGCCGCGCATCACCAGAAGCGGCGTGGCGCTGCTGGTCTGGCCGGTGGCGACGAAACCCGGAGTTATGCGCGCCACGTCCGCCAGGGTGCGAACGGCCGCGTGCTGCAGCGCCGAATTGTCGAGATGGGTCACGACCAGCGGCACGTCGCGCTCCAGTTCGGGGCGACGCCGTGCAGAAACGAGAATTTCGGGAGGTTCGGGGACTGGGGCTGGAGGCCGGGGTTGCAGCACTTTGCGGACAGGCGGCGTCTTTGCGATCAGATATACGCCGGGGGCGACGGCACGAACGGACAGACCCATGCCGCGGGTCATTCGCGTCAACGCTTCGGCCGGAGTCATATGGCCGTGTACGGCATGCGTGCGCCGCGCCTCGCTACCGGGCGCGTTGACCAGGATCTGAACTCCGGCCTGCTGCCCCAGCGACGCTACGGCGCGGGCCAGCGGAAGCGCAGGGACGTTCAGTTCCCCGTTCCTGGCGAAGGCTCCGGTCGCCGACCAAATGAGGACTGCGAACGCACAGACGGCATTCGCTATGCTAGCACGCAACCCGAAGTTTTCCCGGCAATTGAGCCATAATTCCCTTTGGCGGCGTGGCTATCGGCATCAGCGACACGCTTCAAGCAAAAGCTGGAAGGGGTTTGGCGCTGGGCTTGCCGGCTCGCAGTCTGCCTTGGTGCTGTTGGCCCCTTGTTGAAACATTTTTGAAAATTGGCTGTTGACCGAATCAGAAGCCC
>NZ_CP080386.1:0-824717 GCF_057376415.1 Novosphingobium sp. NFX11
CGGCCAGATAGGCAAAGCCCTCCAGGGTTCGGATGTAGGTGATGTCTGTCACCCAGGCCCGGTCGGGTGCGGCCACGTTGAACTGACGATCCAGAGTGTTGTCGACCGCCAGGGACGGCTTGCCGCCATAGCTCCCCGGTCGGCGCTTGTAGCCAACCTGCGCCTTGATACCCGCCAGCTTGGTCAACCGGGCAACGCGGTTCGGGCAGCAGGTCTCACCCTGATCCAGCAGGTCGTCGTGCAACTTGCGGTAGCCATAGACCTTACCACTGTCGTTCCAGGCTTGCCGGATCAACTGTGTCTGCCGAGCATCTTCCTGGGCCCTCGTGCTCAGTGGGCTCTTCTGCCAAGCATAGAAACCGCTGGGCTGGATGCGCAGGCACCGACACATCGATCGAACCCCGAACTGGTCACGATGCTCGGCAACAAATGCGTATCTCACTTTGCATCCCTGGCGAAATACGCGGTGGCTTTCCTAAGAAACAGCTGTCTCTGTCTGCGGTGGTAGTTCCTGAAGCGCGAAGCCGAAGGCCTTGGCGCGGCGCTGGAGATTGCCAATTACGCGGCTGCGATAGCGCTCCTCATATTGGGTCGCGCCGAGATCATGATACGCCATGCCGTGGCGCAAGCTGTTGTAAAACAGGACGGCGATTTTGCGTGCGGTCGCGGTAACTGCCTTGGCTTTTCCGGCGCGTGCCGAGAGTCGACGGTAGAACGCCCCAAGTGCGGTGTCACTTCGGCCAATGGTGGTTGCCGCCAGGCGTAGGAGTGCTGCAGCCCGGCTTGATGAGCGTCGGGTTTTGGACGACAGCAATTTACCGCCCGATATCTTGTTGCCCGGTGCCAGGCACAGTCAGGACGTAAAATGCTTTGAACTGGGCCATGCGGCAAGATCGGTCCCGCACTCGCCAACCAGCTTGAGCGCGAGCGACGGGCCAATTCCGTGGATCTGCGTCAGATCCACGCCCAGCACGCGATAGAGCGCGGACCGGACCTCGAAGTCAGGCGTGTTCACCTGTCGCCTTTTGGTCCGGACTTTTGGGAGATGGCGAACATCATATCCCTCGTCGATTTCGAGCGCCTTGAGTGCGACCTCAAGCCTTCGATCACATTCGAGAACTTTGGTTTGGTAGAAGTCGAACAGGGCCAGGGACTGGCCGAGCGCGAAGATATGCTCGTCCCGCCAGTTCCCCGATAATGCCGCACAGATGGTCTCAATAGTCGCATGACAGCGGACGTCGCGCATTTGCGCCAGCGTGTTGGGTGTACGTTCCCCGCTCACAATGGCCCTGATTATCCGCATGCCCGTCACGCCGGTGATGTCGGAGACGACGTGATGGAGTTGCACATTCATTTCCATCAGCGCCTTCTGCATGTGCTGAATATGCGAGGCGGCATATTCGATCAGCCGCTCGCGCTGCCGCAGATAGGCACGCATGGTCGCCACGCCCGCCTCGGGACGGAAACTCCCCCGCAGCAGCCCGTAGCTGTGCAGGCGTTGCAACCATGCAGCGTCGCTGACGTCGGTTTTGCGACCTGGTACATTCTTGGCATATCGCGCATTGACCAGGATCACCTCAAAGCCGTGTCCTTCAAGCACTTCGTAGGCCGGTATCCAATAAACACCGGTCGATTCCATCGCGACAGTCCTGACGCCATATGTCTTGAACCAGCGGGCCATATCATGGAGATCGCCGGTGAATGTACCGAACGCTCGTACTGGATTATCATCGGCGTTCGGATTTATGGCCGCCATATGCATGGTCGACCCGATGTCGATGGCAGCGGCGCGTGGATTGACCATAGACAAAGCGCCGGATTTTGATCGTTCCATTCCAAGTCCTCCTCTAAAATAGGAGGGTATGGGCGATGCTAAACGTCATCTTCCTAACCGGGATCGCCGCAAACGGCGTCACCACTCTCAAGTACGCAAACACCCACGGGCCACGTTTTTTAACGGGGTATCATGCCTCCAATAAGCCATCGGCCGCGACCCTCCCGACCGCACCATAGCACAACCCGTTTCTACCGCGCACAGGCGGGCCCAGCCGGCGACCGTTTTTTAGTATATCGCGCTCCTCGGTCACCCGGGCTAGCTCGCGCTTTAACTGGCGGATTTCGGCATCCTTGCCGGCATCGCCAGACACCACCTTCGCCAGTTGCCGCTTCCATGCGTACAGCGAATGCTGACTGACGCCGAGCCGCTCGGAAACCTCCGCTATCGGATACCCGCGCTCGGTGATCTGGGCCACCGCATCACGCTTGAACTCATCGCTGAAATTGGGCTTCCCCATCGTCGTCTCCTGTCCTCAAAATTAGGATAGAAGGCGTCCAGAAATCTAGGGGCTACTCAAACCGCATTCACGAGCACGGCCCGACCCCGCACGATGGTGGTCCACCTAAGAAGCTGCCATACATAGCCATTGCCCTCGTCGTCATGTTTCTCGTCGCGATCGGCGTGGTCTGGATAGGGGGTGATAGCCTAAAGCGCCCCGGCGTTGACCCCGGCTCAATTGATGCTCACCAGGCACCGGCCGATTGATGCGGCACTGTTTCTAATATGCCGGGCTTTAAGGACCAGCGGCTGCCTGACTAGTTGGTGCCGGCAAAGAGCCGTCCGAAAGATCAGACAGGTTTGCCGGTGTTCAGCTGAGCACAGGGGCCGGCCGCGCCTTTCTCCGGCACCTTGTTGGATCAAAAGCACGTTGACTTGCGAGGCGGTATACGGCTCTCCCCAACTTGGGCCCGCGGCGATCGCCATCGTTTGGATCTGTCCGACGGCTAGGGGTGCGATTGTCCTAGTGGGAGGAATCTAACACTTGATGCCCGCGCCTGACGGCGGCGATGATCTTATCTGGGTCTGCGGTCCAGACGAATGGCTTTGGGCTTTCATTGTGCTCGACAAGGAAGCGGTTGATGGCCGCCTGGAGGTCGATGAGCGAGTGGAAGACGCCGCGTTTGAGACGGCGGTTGGTCAGCTTGGCGAAGAAGCCCTCAACGGCATTCAGCCATGAGCATGAGGTTGGCGTAAAGTGGAAGGTAAAGCGCGGGTGGCGGCCGAGCCACTCGCGCACTTTGGGATGCTTGTGGGCAGCGTAGTTATCGAGGATGACGTGGATCGCCTTTCCTGCGGGCACCTGTGCTTCGATCAGGTTCAGAAAACGGATGAATTCCTGATGACGGTGCCGCTGCATGTTGCGGCCGATTACGGTGCCATCGAGCACGTTGAGCGCAGCAAAGAGCGTGGTTGTGCCATTGCGCTTGTAATCGTGGGTCATGGTTCCGGCCCGTCCCTTCTTGAGCGGGAGGCCAGGCTGCGAGCGATCGAGCGCTTGGATTTGGCTTTTTCGTCGAATGACAGCACGATCGCGTGCGCGGGCGGCGAGACATATAGCCCGACGACATCGCGAAGCTTTTCGACAAACTTCGGATCATTCGATAGCTTGAATTGGCGAACGCGGTGGGGTTGCAGGCCATGAGATCGCCAGATCCGCTGCACCGAACTGACGCTGATCCCAACCTCGCTCGCCATCATCAGCGCCGTCCAATGGGTGGTCTCGCCGGGCGGATCTTCGAGCGTCCGAGCAACGACCCGGTCGGTCACCTCGGGAGCCAAGGGCGGGATCCGCGACGGACGGGTCTTGTCGCGAAGCAGTCCTTCGACTCCTTCTTGCATGAAGCGCTCTTGCCATCGCCATACGCAGGTCTTCGAAGTCCCAGTTCGCCGCATGATCTCGTTGGTGCCGACACCCTCGCTCGTCAGGACCACGATCTCGGCGCGCCATGAATGCTTCTGCGCCGAGTTGCGGTCCTTGATGATCCGATCGAGCCGGTCTCGGTCGCATGGGGAAAGGCTGATTGAGATACCGCTGCGCATCCACCCTCATCGCACAACCGGCAAGCTTCGGGAATCCACTTCAGGACTCTTCTGTCAGACCTTGACCACTAGCTGTTACAGGAACACCGTCGCCGACAACGCGCCCAATCTGCGCTCAAGCTGATGCGCAGGTCAGGCACGGCACCGATATGCCAGAAATGATCCACAGCTTATGACCAGCGAGGCCACAGGTTTATCAACAGGGCTTGGCGAGGCCCAGCCCGGCGTTTTCCGGGAATGGGCCGCAATTGCCCGCGACCGCGGCAGTCACTTGCTCTTCAGATGACGCTCGACCGCGTCAGCGCTGTCGCCCACCGCCTTGACGGCAGCCGCGAGCTCGTTGCCACTGACGTTGAATTTCTTGGACCAGTACTCAACCTCATAATCCTCGTTGATAGCGATGCGCGAGGCATCCTGCGGCCCGCGAAGCTCCTTGTTATCGGCCATGTGACTTCTCCTTGATCTGATAAGGCTACAACCAAAAACCCGGCTCGATAGTTTCGCGGACGCACAGAGCACTGCGCTTTTTCTGCGCCAAAGCGACTCTTATCAGCGCAGGAACGTCTCTGCCCTGCGGATCATTCTCTTCAGGAAGGAGGATACCGTCATGGTCCGTTCGACCCCTGCGCGTAAATCCGCTGGCTCTGCGCCTCGCAAACAGAAGCGGCCTGGCCTTGCGCCTCCGGCGTTCCGCCCGGTGCAACTCGCCAAGCTGGTCGATGCGGTGCCTGCGGGGACGAACTGGCTCCACGAGATGAAGTACGACGGATACCGCGTCCTGCTTGCCGTTGGCACCGAGCGTGCCCGCGCCTATACGCGCTCGGGTCTCGACTGGTCCGATCGCTTCAGCCGCATCCTCGACGCCGCCGCAAGCCTCGGTGTCAATTCCGCGCTGATCGACGGCGAGGCCGTGGTCTTCGATGCCGACGGACGGTCAAACTTCCAGGCGCTGCAAGGTGCGCTCAAGGGGGCATCGGGCACGATCGATTTTATGGCCTTCGATCTGCTCGAACTCGATGGAGAAGATCTCACCCAGCGTCCGCTTACCGAACGCAAGGATCGGCTGAGAGCGATCCTGCCAGAAGACGGGGGCATCCTGCGCTATTCCGAGCACGTCGTCGGCAGCGGCGAGAAGCTGCTGGGCAGCTTCTGCGATGCCGGGCTCGAGGGGTGATCTCCAAGCGAGCGGACGGCCGCTACATCGGGTCGCGGTCCGGAGGCTGGCTCAAGACCAAGTGCATCAAGCGCCAGGAGTTCGTTATCGTCGGCTGGACACCGTCGGACACATCCCGTGCCTTTCGCTCGCTGATGCTCGCAGTCCACGAAGAGGGCGTGCTGCGTTATGCCGGCAAGGTCGGCACCGGCTTCGGCAATGATGAGATCATGCGGCTGATGGGCATCATGAAGCCGCTCGAGCAAAAGGCACCGACGGTGAAAGCGCCGTGCTCAGAGGTCCGCGGCGCGCACTGGCTGGCGCCGAAGCTCGTTGCGGAGATCGCCTATACCGAGATGACCAATGAAGGCACCTTGCGCCATCCTAGCTACCTCGGCCTACGCGAAGACAAGAAGGCTGAGGCCGTGGTTCTGGAGACCGATGCGCCGGTCGCGAGCGCGGACACTGCCGCTTCTGCCGTAGCAATCAGCAACCGGGACCGTGTGATCTTCCCGGAAAGCGGCATCACCAAAGGACAACTCGCGGACTATTACGCGACCGTCGCGCCCGTCATGCTGCCATGGCTGGGCTCACGTCCGATCAGCCTAGTCCGCTGCCCGCAGGGCCGGGCCAAGAAGTGCTTCTTCCAGAAGCACGATGCCGGCAGTTTCGGCGAGGCCGTGCGCCAGGTCGGCATTCTCGAGAAGGACGGCCACACGGAGCCCTACCTTTACCTCGATACGCCGGACGGGCTGATGATCTGCGTGCAGATGGGTACCATTGAGTTCCATGGCTGGGGTTCCAGGATCGAGGACGTGGAGAAGGCCGACCGCCTCGTCTTCGATCTCGACCCGGATGAGGGCCTCGACTTCGAGGCAGTGCGCAGCGCTGCCTTTCACTTTCGCGATATCCTCAAGTCGATTGGCCTCGAAACCTTTCCGATGGTGACGGGAGGGAAGGGCGTCCACGTCATCGCCCCGCTGGTGCCGCGCGCCCAGTGGCCGGAAGTGAAGGACTTTGCACACCGCCTCGCGCGCGCCGTGGCGCAGGCCGACCCGAAAAATTTCACAGCCGCTCTGCCGAAGGCCCAGCGCAAGGGTAGGATATTTGTCGATTACCTGCGCAACCAGCGCGGCGCCACCGCCGTGATGCCATACAGCGTGCGGGCAAGGCCGGACGCTCCGGTGGCAGTGCCCATCACCTGGAAGGAGATGGAGACGATCGACACGCCCTCGCATTTCCACATCGGTGATGCGGCAGAATTGCTCAACCGAGCGGGATCTAAAGCCTTGGCAGGCTGGGGCCGGGCCGATCAGGAGCTGCCAGACTTGTGAAAATCGCGACATACAACGTCAACGGGGTCAACGGCCGTCTACCGGTGCTGCTGCGCTGGCTGGAGGAGGCCGAGCCCGACATTGTCTGCCTTCAGGAGCTGAAGGCGCCGGACGAGAAATTTCCCGAGCATGCGATCCGCGACCTTGGCTATGATGCAATCTGGCAAGGCCAGAAAAGCTGGAACGGCGTGGCGATCCTCAGCCGCGTTGGCGAAATCCATGAGACCCGGCGCGGATTGCCGGGAGAACCGGACGATACCCAAAGCCGCTATATCGAAGCGGCGGTAAACGGCATCCTTATCGGCGGGCTCTACCTGCCGAATGGCAATCCGCGGCCGGGTCCCAAGTTCGAGTACAAGCTGCGCTGGTTCGAGCGGCTCATCGACCATGCCGCCGGCCTCATGGAATCCGGTTTGCCGGTCATGCTGGCCGGTGACTTCAATGTCATGCCTACTGATCTCGATGTCTACAAACCCGAGCGCTGGCTGAAAGACGCGCTGTTTGCCCCGGAGGTCCGCGCGGCCTATTTCCGGCTGCTCGATCAAGGCTGGACCGACGCCTTGCGCACCAGCCACCCGGGCGAGTCATCTACACATTTTGGGATTATTTCCGGAATGCCTACGGCCGCAATGCCGGTCTGCGCATCGATCATCTGTTGCTCAGTCCGCCTCTCGCCGAACGCCTCACTGCCGCCGAGGTCGATCACCATGTGCGCGGGTGGGAGAAAACCAGTGATCATGCGCCGGTCTGGATCGAGATTGCAGACAAGCCGCTTCGGCAGCGCAGGAAGGCGCCGCCGGCGAGACCTTGATGCGCGGCGATCCAAGCGGTCAGCCACCAAGCTGGGTCGCACCGGCCTGCTCAACCGCGGCGGCGACGCGGTCACCTACCTCGAAAAGCGCCTGCTTGTAGCAGGTTTGGTCGACTGGTTGATATGGGAACCGGTGATCGGGTCCATGCGGCAAACATTGCGCGCCGCCCGAACGATGCGGGCATTGAGGGCGTCTTGCCCCTTCGTCGTTGCAAGATCGAGATCGTCGTAGCGGACCTCGATGCTCTTTGCGAAAGCAGCCGGAGCCGCGAATACGGCGCCGGTGCAGAGCGCAGCGGCAATAAGAGCGGATTTGGGTGCGGTGAACCTGAACATGATGCTTTCCTCCTCAAGCTGAGCCTTGAAGGAATGTCCCGTCCGGCTCGATGAAGTGGCTATGCCTTGGAGCTTCTGTTCCCGCACCCGATGCTCGATCGGCCATCATCGGGGTTCCCGTACCGCTTTCGCAGAAAGTAGCGGCAGGAAATAGATCGCTATATCAATAGCTTGCATGTCTTGTGTGGAGCATGTCGCGCGGTAAATCAATGACTTAACTTGAGGTCAGGTTTTGAAGCCTAATCTCTCCGTCGTCCCGCTACTGCGAAGCCGGCGTAGTGCTCGATGGGAAAGTGCAGTTTGCCGTGCATGTTGATATGGCGGAAGGCTACCGGCGCGATGTGCCCGAGATGCTCGGCCGGAAACCGATCCGCGCCCTCTCGGTCGACCACTTTCTGCATTGCCGCGGTGTTCCAGGCCATGACGATGTTGGTCAGCAGGGTAAGGGCTCCGGAGGTCGCGGCCACCTCGCGCAAGTTACGCGCGTGCTTGGCTTCAATCCGACCGGCGAAGATGGCGCGCTGAAGTTGGTGCACCGACTCGCCTTGTCCGAGGACGCGGTGTACCTCCCTGCGGAAGACCGGCTTTACAAGATAGTCGAGCAAGAACAAGCTGCGCAGCACTTTGCCAAGTAGCGTCCCGGCTTCGTAGACCGGCATGCCCTTCGCGGCGCTGCCGTGCCGTGCGATGATCGTCGCCGCAGAGCCATGTCCATTCTTAAGCGACAGGATCAAATGGAGCAGGCCGTCCCAACCTTCCCGGGCAGCGCGGCTCACCCCAACCCGCTCAACCATGGGCTCCAGGCTCGCGGGCACGCTGACGTCGTGCGGCAGAAACAGCTTGCGGCTCGCAAGATCTGCCAGGCGTGGAGCAAGATCGAAGCCAAGGAGCTTGGCCGCTGCCATCGCGAAGTGCGTAAAGCCATGCGTGTCGACAGCGAGACGTTGGATTGCGATGATGTTTTGTTTCAAAGCTCCTTCAATGGCGACGCCCGCTTGCCGTTCGTTGAGCAGGACAGGTTGGTCATAGATCACAGCCCATCTGTCGCTGATGTGGGTGTAGGTGCCAATCGCCGGGACCCTCCGGCGGGGCTCGATGCGAGAGAGCCAAAGCCTGCGGGTCGCATCGAGGCTCATCATGTCTGCCGAAGCAGCAACACCCGAGCCCCAATGCACGGCAAGGGGAGTGGCGAGCATTTCCGCGGCCACAGCGTCGCTGGCAGCGCGCAAATGGCCATTGTCCTCCATCGCCCGCATCGCAAGTTCTATTCGATCATCGCTGACCCCGTCCACCATCCGCGCCATCTCGGCGGCGGTCTTATCGGTGCCCAGCGCGAGAATTGCGGCATAAAGTGCTTGCAGTTCGTCAGCACCGGCAGCCTCTCGCCCTAGCAGCAGCGAAGAGAAGCCGGTGCGCGCATCCACTGCGACAATGACTTCCGGAAGCTGTACAGCGCCAATGGCGGCGAACAGCGCCGTACGAGTGCTATCGGTCGCGGGATCCGTGGGAAGAGCACGCAACTTCGGTACGAGAAACCTGCCGTTTACTATGCCTACATCCGCCGCGCCGATCGCGTCATCCAGCATGGTCGCGCGCAGCGACAACGCCTCCCTGAAACGCCCGAGATAGGCATCGATCGAGCCCGCCCAGCGATTATCGCGCACTGCCTGCGGCCGCAGCTTGTGCCATTGCGGGGTCGGCATCAACTGATCAGCGACGCTGCGATGATGGGCGCTGTGTGGGGCGCTGACGGAGCCGTTGCGTAGCGAACGCTTCAGCAGCATTGCTGTAGCGACCTCGTAGGCGGCAAGTCGATCCGATGCCGTCCTTGCTGCTTGCAATGCAGCCGGCGGGTTTTTAAGAAACGGCTCAATCTGCCAAGGCATGAGCCCCAGTTCACGCTCATTGTAGGCGTTACGTAGCGTATGCATCGCCACACTAAGCGGATGATCGGGTGCAATCGTCAGACAAATGGCGTCCGCCTGCTTGAGCAACAGGCGCAACGGCCCAGGCGTTGTGGCCATCTGGTTGCGGATTGCCTGGACCTTGCCTCTCGTCGCCGGTGCCAAGCGAAGCGGTAACACCGCCTTGGAGACCTTCTCGCGGAACTCGCGATCGGAAAGGTCGTAATCGTCGAGTGCGCTGATGATCGCGTCGACGCCAGTGCGGTATTGATTAAGCTGCTCGAGCGCTCGCTCCTCGACCTTCCTGCGCGCGTCGCTCCAAAGTTGACCGATGCGCCGGCTCGTCTGCATCAAAACGACGTCGGTCATCTCGAGCAAGTGCAACCGTAACCAACAGCCAATCTCTACCGTACGCCGTGGCTCATTTAGGCGCGGCAGCGTCGATGCCTTGCGGCGAGAAATCCGTATGGCGTGTTGACGAATGCGTTCAATCGGGACTTCGGGGAGGATAAGGCGCTCAGCGCCGAGAGCATGGAGCACGGCAATCCGCTTTTGAACGTCACCTATTGCACGAGCTCCAAAGCCCTTGGGTGAGGCGCGCAGCCAGTCAAGCAGCGCCTGGTCCGGGTTGGGACCAGCAGCGCTCAACTTCACAGTCCACCCAGCTACTGTGTCGCTGCCGGCGCTAGCCTCAATTGCGTTCTTGAGTTCGCCCAGAGCATACTCCTGCGCGCGGGCGGCGATTTGCTCGAGGCTTCGGTCAGTAGGAATCAAGAACGCGTGATCGTAGAGCCAGCGGCGTGCCGCAGTCACCAATTGCTCACGAATAAGGACGGTCTCAGCCTGGCGGCGCAGATACGCGGTCAACATCCTCAGTTGGGCCTCGTTGGCTGCGCTGATGCCGGTGGCCGACGCCGCAAGGCGCTGATGCGCGAATAGTGTCATGCGCCGCCGATAGATGGCGCGCAGTGTAGCCAGCTGCGGGGCAGCCACTCCCACTTCGTCACCAGCGAATGCCAGGACCGAGGAAGGGACCCTCTCGAGCGCGGACAAATGTCGGCCGCTCATTCGCAAAAAGCCGAGGTGACAACCTGTAGGCTATCCTCATCGAGGCGGAAGAAGAATGCAATTTCCGCTTCGGTCAGCGTCTCAGGAATCGCCTCAATCCCTAGATACTGCTCTCGCCACCTTTCCATCGCCGAGTCGCCTCCAACGAGAAGACTATGGGAAGCGGCCGGCCGAGTCTTTCAATACCTTCAGATTAGCTAAGTCATTGACTTATAAAGGCGCTCAATTCCCTGAATAGAGGCATGTTATTGATATATGGCAATAATCCTTACCGCTACTTTCTGCAAACGTGCTACGGGAACCCCGCTGACGACATCGACCGGATCATCAGCGATGCCCCGCTCGACCTCATCCAGTTTCAGGACGTCGGGGCCTCGATCCCCGTCGACGAGCGCCCGACCATGCGCGGCTGGATCGAACGCTTCAACGCTGCCGTGCCCGCATCGCAGCGTTCACGTCCCGCCGCCTGACCTATCAGAGAATCGCGCTTTTCGCTCGCCAGTGTGCCGTATTGATTGCGCCGGCGAACCTTTTCGAGGCGCTGTGGTTGAAAGAGTTGCATATCTAGGTTATATGAAACTGATTGAACTGGAATGATCCGATGACACGCTTGGCGAATTCTGGATTTGTAGATCCCGACCAACTCCTGCGGGACCGTATCATGGCGAGCGCGGACCGCATCATTAAGCTGATGCCTGCTTCTGCCAAAGCAGCGGCCATCCGCAGTATTGACGTGCCCAGTCTAGTCTTCAACCTCGCACGTGGCATACCCGCTGTCGAAACCGATAATCCCGATGCGGCACAGAAGCTCACGAAGGCCATTGCGTTCAAGCGGCGCATGATCGATGCCGCAGGGGGCGCGCTGACTGCTGGAAAGGTGCGCGAGCTGCTTGGACATAAAACGATTCAGGCCGTTTACAAGGCGGTCAAGGACCGGCGCTTGCTGATGGTGGAAGACAACGGAACCAAGCTTTTCCCTGTTTTCCAGTTTGACGGCAACACGATCCTCCCAGGGATCGGGCGCTTGCTCAGCGCTGTTCCGCAGACCGGTGGTTGGGCAATCCTTCAATTCCTCGTGGCGGGCGATGAGGGGCTCGATGGCAGGAAGCCTATCGAAATGCTTCGTGGCAGCGCAGCTGAAATCGATCAGGTGGTGCGCTTCGCTCAGACGCTCGAAGACTGAATTGAGATGGTCGGGGCAGGCAAAATGCCGGTGGCGACTATTGCCACGGGCAGAGTGCTTCATCGCATCCATGGATCGGCAGTTGCGGCCAGGTGGTATGGCCGCAAGGACGCGACCTGGCGCTGGGATGACCCGGATCGCCAATTCGGCGTACTGTATCTTGGGAAGACGCTCGTTGGTCCATTTGCCGAAACGCTCCTGCGCGCGCCAGCGGAGCGGGATGTCCTGTGGGAGCAGATCGCGCGTAGGCGCTCCGCGAGTTTCACGGTTACGCGGCCGGTGCGGCTCGCCAAGATCCACGGACCGGGTTTGGCATGGTTCAGGACTACCTCGGCCGGCGTCTCGGCGGATTTCGATCCTCTGGATAATCCTGGTGCCTACAGCGTGCCGCAGCAAATCGCCGCACAGGTCTATCATGGCACGGATTTGGACGGCATTCAGTATCGATCGCGGTTCGATAACGACGAACTTTGCGTCGCATTCTTCGATCGGGCTGATGACGCGATAACACTGGTCTCGGAAGGTGTCCCGATTGCCAAGGACTGGGCGGAAAAGCTCTTGGGCAGCCGGGGTTACAACCTGATCGAGTTTTGAGTGCGCTTGTCGGGAGGTAGCAGGAGTCGCTGATGGCTCCCCGGGGCGAGCCGAGAAGGCGTAAAGGAAGCACGTATGGCTAGCGCTAAAGTGCTGCTTAAATTGGCGAAGCGTCGCGAGGATGCCCGGCGTCCCGATACGGTCCTTGACGGACTTATCGCTCAGGCCATCGGGTGGTCACCGCCGGAGAAGGGTGGTTTTTGCGGGCCGGATTACATCCGCCGGCGTGAGTATGAATGGATCGATAGTGATGGCTGCGCGAAAGGTTTTGCTCCGCCACGCTTCACCGCGTCGCTCGACACGGCCATGGAATTGATTCCCGAGCACTACCTGCTTGACGCCCTCACGGATACCGGAATGGATGGGGCACGTGGCTGCCGGGTGTCAAACCCAGCTGGCAGTTCAGGCCAGTCGGCGGGCGCTGCAATGCGGAGCCTGTCAGTTGCGGCGGCTGCCTTGCGTGCGCGTGCATTGGACTAGCAGACCTGGCGGACTATTCTCCGGTGCGGTATTTGGGAGATACAGGAAGCCCATTTCGTGAGAGTCCTCCGGGCATCCCATCGCACAGGCAAAGTCAATCGCGACAGCATGGAAGGAATGAAATCATGGATGTGACTTTCAGCCGTTACGATCCCGCCGCCTTCCTCAAGAGAAGAGGAGATTCCGGCATATCTGGGCGCCGCGGCTGAGGATGGTGATACCGCCGTAGTCGAGCCGCTCTGGGCGACGCGGTGCGCGCCCGCAATATCAGCAAGCGATCACTTCGACGCCATAACAGCCGCTGAGTTCACATGCTGGAAATCGAGACGGAAGCTTGTCTATCGAAACCGTCCGCTCGAGCGAAGTCTCGAAAACCTTCGGTTTCTACTATGACATAGCCATGACCCACCCGATCGCGGTCGAGCGCGATGGCGCCGTGCGTGTCGTCATGTTGTCGGCCGCGGAATACGAGCGTTTGGTACAGCTCGATCACGTGGCGCCTGCTCCCGAGGAACTGAGCGAAGCGGCATCCAGTGCCATTGCTAATGCCCAGCACATCGACGATTCTGACGGCTCCAACCAACCTTTGGACTGAGCCGCGTCCTGGTGAACTCTCAAGCATCTACACCTCCGTCCACGAAGCCGCATCTGGCCGATCTTGTCGAGACGCCTTGCCCAAGCCCGAATGAAATGATGTGCGTTGGGCGGCTGAATTGATATTCTTCGGAGGCGCCGCCTCGAGTTGCGTAGGCGTACTGTCTTGAAGGATGAAGGCGAATGCGGTATATCCTTATGATCGGGAGTATATACTCATGTCGCTCTATGTCAAAGACCCTGAGGTGAACCGTCTGGCCCAGCGTCTCGCCGCGTTACAGCAGGTCAGCAAGACCGAGGCCATCCGCCGCGCATTACGCCACGAACTCGAAAGAGAGGATAAAACTCCTTCGCTCGTCGAACAGGGGCTCGCATTCGCTCGATCGCTACGCACCAAGGCCGGACCCAAGGCAGGTCTGCCAGCGGATAAGGCTTTCATTGATGATCTGTATGGCGAGCCCTGAATGTTCGTTGATGCCTCTGCACTGACGGCAATTCTAGGCAACGAGGCAGACGCAGCTGATCTGCTCGCTCGGCTCGAAGCGGCACGAGTGCGTATCACGTCGCCCTTGGCGGTCTGGGAAACGGTCCTTGCAGTCCGAAGAGTCCTCGACCTTGAAATCTTTCAGGCCCACCAGGCCGTGGAAGAATTCCTTCGACTTGCAAGCATCAAGGTGGTCGCCGTACCGCCGGAAGCCCGTACGCTGGCGATCGACGCGTATGACCGGTACGGTAAATCGCGACATCCTGCCGCGCTCAACTTCGGCGACTGTTTTGCCTATGCCTCCGCGCGCATTGCCGGGGTTCCACTGCTCTTCAAAGGAGACGATTTTCCGCAGACGGACATTGAGATAGCCTGACGGGATTGGCCCGGATCAAGCGCGATGATAATAACAATTATGTTAAATATCGACTACTTGTAAGCAACACTGCCTGGCCAAGTTTACGCTGAATTGAGCACCGCCGCATAGTCCTGCGCTCCGTTCAAAATGTGAATTACGACCACCGCCTGCTTCTCCGCCCGATAGAAAATCACGTAATTGCCATGTGTACGTCGGCGCACCCCTTGAGCCTCATAACGGGGCACCAACGGGAAGCGCTCCGGAAAATCCGCCAGGCCAAGACATTTTTCACGCAACTCGTGCAGGAATGTGATGGCCCGCGCCGGGTTATCCCGCGCAATAAAATCCGCGATCGTCTCAAGATCATTTTCGGCCTCAGCCGACAGGGAGACGATCATTCGGGTTGCGCGCTCATGTTCCGATACTTCGCTTCTAGGCGGTCAAAAACATCTTTCGCTGCGTTGACTTTACCTGCCGCAGAATCGCCAAGTCCGCGCATGATCGAAGCATCGAGCGCGGCGAGACGTGTTTCGCGATCCTGGATCAATCTTACGCCTTCGCGAAGCACTTCGCTCTTGGAGTTGTAGCGACCCGTCGCCACCAAACTGGATACAAAGTTCTCGAGCTGCTGCCCGAGATCTGCACTGATCATGGCTCATCTCCTTTCAGATCAACCTAGCACATTATTAACTGTTGATAAAGGGAGGCTTCGGAGATAACTGCGCTCGGTCGTGGGATTCGCATGGCGCGCGTATGGGAAGGCGTGCAGGCACCGTTAGGCACATGCAGCTTTCGGCGGTTCGCCCATGATTGCGCCATAGCGCTCTTCCGCGATGCCATAAAATCGGCCCGAATATTCCTCAAGCCCGCGTCGATCACGGATCGTTATCAACCCGCGCTGGGCGTGGATATGCCCGGTTGCCTCCAGATTATGAATGGCGTGCGTAACGCTCGCCCGCCGAACGCCCAGCATCAACGAAATGTTGTCGTGCGTAAGGGAAAGCGCATCGGTGCCGGTCCGATCATGATACATCAGCAGCTTACGTGCAAGCCGCTGCTGCACCGTGGCGCGCGCCGCTGCGCTTGCGGCAAGGCTGATTTGCACCATTTGCGCCTGAATGTAGCGGAAAAGATAAGCGCGCAGGCTGGCACTTGATCTCACGCAATTGCAGGACGAGACAGGATGCGCAGCGCGGTGGAGGAGCTTTTTTCGTCCCCTTCCGGCGAGTGGCCTGGAGCACTCGCAAAGATTGCCGTTAACTCGATGCGTACGCGGGCAGCCGATCTCGCAGATTGGGGCCGTCTCTATCTGGAGACCTGGTCGAATTTGGCCTCTTCTCTCGCCGAGGCCGGCTGCGAGGTGACTACACCGCCAGAACCCCAGTCTTTCCGATAAGAACAATGTCGGGCTGGGGCCATCCCTGGTGCCTTATAGAAGCACTCTCTCGCGGCGTGCTTCAATCACCCGGCACGGCTTTACCGTTCTTGCAGATTGGCGCGCGCCCCCGAAACCGAGATGGGCGATGGAGCGCAAGCTCCATCATTCAATGAAGCGACCCGAAGGGTGAGTCTGACTTGACCACCCATAATATTGCCGGCGAAGCTCATCGCTTCGCCGGCCCTTTTTCCATGAGTTGAATATGTTTTCCCTGTGCCTTGGTGGCTCAACCCGACTGGCGTTGTTCGTCACGACGGAGGCGAGTCTATACCTCGATTTGACACTGAGCATTGTCCGTCAGAGATCAGGATTTCCGGCCACCCGCGAACGGTTCCATCCACAGTCCAACCCAACTTCCATAACAGGTTAGGAGAGGATTGCGGCGCGAACCATCCCTGCGGTCTGGGCGACATCTGGAGATGATGTGCCGGTGGCGCCGACCATGAACAGGATTAAAGGAAAAGACAGTTAGATGTTGAACTCGGCGTTATCATCTTACCGCGCTCGCCTCACCTCGTTCGAGAACTGCTATGCCGTCGCCTGTCAGCTCCGCGACAACACCGGCGCCGACCAGTTCGTGGTGCTTCCACACCCGTCTTCGGATTGCGACCGATCCGCGCGCGTCAATGTCGAGGTCTCTTCCATTGCCATCCTGCGATTGCCGCTTATCAATAGCCCGATGATAAATAAACAAATTCCCCCAGCAAGCTAGCAATCGGCAAAACATAAGTCAGAGGTGTGGGTCATCTCGCCTGTGGCGAGACCGGGCTCTAGTCGCCTTCGGCTCCCGGGGCCCCTGCGGGTCTCTGCCCTTCGGGTTACGATCCTTTGCCCGGGCGCCCTGCCCTCACCGTCAGCGGGCCTGTAACGGGCATCAGAGACCGAGCGTCCCGCTGGGGAGACCCTTCCTTCCCGTCTAGCCTCTCACGACGCTCCTGACCTACGCACGGCGCCAGTAGCCTGCGGCTGTTGTCGTCCCCTTCGGGGCCGGTTCGCTAGAGGCCATGAACACGGTGGGACGCGAAGCCTCGGCAAGTGCCGGTGTGATCGATAGCCAGTCGGTCAAAACAACGGAAAGCGGCGGCCCTTGCGGCTATGACGCGGGAAAAAAGATCAAAGGCCGCAAGCGCCACATCCTGACGGACACCTGCGGCTTTCTCATCTTCATCCTCGCCCACACATTCTCACTGCCCCTTGCGCTGCTCCGAGGTCCAGAACCCGCAGCGGGGTGTTGCGTTCCGCCCGCATGGGGACCCCCTCACCCTGACCCTCACCCTCACCCTCACCCTCCCTCACCTTCAGCCACATTACCATAGGGCTTGTTCGGTCCTATCAGACCGTATTGAAGCTTCTGCTCAGGGTAGGATGACAGCGCCAGCGCGACGGTATTTTGGCTGCTTTAATGATAGCCGGTAGAATTAATTTCGAGTCCATAAGCGATATGATCCGGCGATGTTTAAGAGCCCGCCCCGAAAGTTGTTGAGCAATACCAGCATGTTGTGATTCACGCCGTCCTGCGAGAGATGGAGTGAACAATGGCATGGACTGGTATTGCCCGGCAGGAGCATAGTCGGAAAGGGTTGCGCTATTCCAGCGATATGACGGACAGGGAGTGGGAATTGGCGGCACCGTTTGTCCCGCCAGCCAGGCGCGGAGGTCGACGTCGCACAACGAACATGCGCGAAGTGATGAATGCGCTGCTGTACATTGCGGCAAGCGGCTGCGCCTGGAGGCTTCTGCCCAAGTGCTTTCCACCGGTCTCTACGGTCCAGCGCTACTTCTACATTTGGCGCAACATCGGTCTACTCGAGGCCATGAACACGGTGCTGGTCTTGAACCTGCGGGAGATCGAGGGGCGCGAAGCCTCGCCAAGCGCCGGTGTGATCGATAGCCAGTCGGTGAAAACAACGGAAAGCGGCGGCCCTTGCGGCTATGATGCGGGAAAAAGATCAAGGGCCGCAAGCGCCACATCCTGACGGACACCTGCGGCTTTCTCATCTTCATCCTCGTCCACACCGCCGACATTCAGGACCGCGACGGTGCCGTCGATGTCCTTAAGTCCGTACGCAAACGCTTCCCTTGGCTGCGCCATGTCTTTGCAGATGGAGGCTATGCCGGCGATAAGCTTCGTGGCGCCCTGACCGGCTCGGGTGCATGGACGATCGAAATCATCAAACGTTCGGACAAGGCGAAGGGCTTTCAGGTTCTCCCTCGGCGATGGGTCGTCGAACGCACCTTCGCATGGCTTGGCCGATGCCGCCGCCTTGCCAAGGACTGGGAAACCACCATCGCATCCTCAACGGCATGGGCGACAATAGCTTCTATCCGCATACTTACCCGCAGAACTGCAAGGTATTGCTAAGGTTGAAAAACTTCCGAGTCAGGCACTAAGCTCGACTTTGTACGTTTTTGGTCAGGTCCAAGTCCAGAAGATGCTGTTTTCAGCGACGTGGTCGAGTGCTTGATCGAGGGGCAAGACGCATCCGCCCATATCATCGATATCTTCCCATTTTCGCTGGTGTGACCAGTAGCCGAGCCTGACTTCGTCACGCGTGCCGACAGGCTTGAGGTGGGCGATGGGTGCCTCGGTTGCCAGCAGATAGAGATGGTAAGCGCCTTTGTTCTCATACCATCCGACGCCGCCGCCGTTGGCCGCGTCGAACGTTTCGATGCGCAGAATGATTTCCTCGTCTTTCATGGTGCATCCATTGTCGCCGTCAGGTCACAGCATATTCGAGTCACCTCACCGCATGGCAACAGCCTAAGCGTTGCAACGTGCTTCAGTCAGGATTCGAAGCATGGGATGTTGGACCAGAACAAGGCCGTGATCGGCGATCCCGTCCCCCAGATCCTGCGCCAATGGCTGCAGGCATGGCGTCCCTGCTTTACGGCTCCCAGTTGGGAGCATGTTACTTGTTCTTGTGATGGGGGGCTGCTGGCCACGGGCAAACGGACCGTCACGTCTTGCCTGCGTGTGACCGGCCGGGCCGATGCTGCCAACTTTGCAACCTATCACCAGATCCTCAACCGCGCCCGCTGGAGCTCCCGCGCCGTTGCCAGGCGTTTACTGGGCATTGTGGTCGAGCGGATCGTCCCCGATGGTCCTGTGGTCATCGGTATGGACGACACCATTGAGCGGCGATGGGGGCGCCGGATCACCGCACGGGGTATCTACCGCGACCCGGTCCGCTCCAGTCACGGCCATTTCGTCAAAGCTAGCGGACTGCGCTGGCTCAGCTTTATGGTGCTCACCCCGGTGTCATGGACCCGCCTGATCAAGGCGCTGCCAGTCTTGACGTTGCTCGCTCCTTCGGAACGATCGAACCGTCAACGCGGCTGTCGTCATAAATTGCTGACGGACTGGGCCCGGCAGGGCGCGTTGCAGCTGTCTCGCTGGCTGCCGGGTCGGCGGATCATCTTCATTGGCGACAGCAGCTTTGCTGTCCACGAACTGGCACATGCAATTGTTCGCCGGGCCACACTCATCAGCCGCCTGCGGCTCGATGCCAACTTGTTTGCACAGCCTGCGAGGCGAACGGCACGCACGATGGGGCGCCCCGCACAGAAAGGGCGAGCACTACCAAAACTCAAGACGCTCCTCGCCAACCCGGCGACACGCTGGACCAGCATTCTCGTCTCTGCCTGGTATGGCCATGCGGGCGGCAAGACGCTCGAGATCACATCTGACATCGCCCTATGGTACAGGCCCGGCACCCCGGTCTTGCCGGTCCGCTGGGTCCTGGTTCGCGATCCTGACGCAAAGCGCGACCCGCAGGCCTTCTTCAGTACCGACATCACCCTCGAGCCCGCCGAGATAATCGCCCTCTACGTCCGCCGATGGCAGATCGAGGTCACCTTTGCAGAAACCCGCGCTCACCTTGGTGTCGAAACACAGCGCCAGTGGACCGACAAAGCCATAGCGCGAACCACGCCGGCGCTGCTGGGTCTCTACAGCCTAATATCGCTATGGGCCTGCGATCTGTTGACCATTAAAAGCACCCCTTATTCCGCCGCCTGGTATCGAAAAACCAACCTGACATTCAGTGACGCCATCGGAGCTGCCCGTCTCCAACTCGGGGTCGGCGACATTAATCAACACTCCCCGCCGCACCCAGAACCGAACTATATTCCCACAACCCGCCTAAAACGTATGGCTCAGGCACTATGCTTCGCTACCTGATCGTACAAAGCCGAGCTAAGGCCGCAAGGGACTCTGTACCCGCGGAACAGCAAGGCGCCGGAAACGGGCTTCAACGAGACTGAATACGCCGAACAGCATTAGCCCAACACCAATTATCGATAAAAGCCCCACGCCTTTTGGTTGCGCGCGAAGTTCTTTCAATGCCTCGCCAAAACCGCCAGCCCGGGCGGGATCATGATGAATGGCAGCGGCAATCAAAAGCCAACCGATCACGGCAAAAACTACGGCGCGCGAGCCGTATCCGAACCTGCCGATCCACGTCACATAGGCCGGGGCTGGCACATCTCCGCCCAGTTCATCAAAACTTGCATGATATGCTTTGTGCGCCTGTGAACTGATGCGGTGGATGCCTCCCTTCACCGGGCATTGTATGATGCTCAATGGCGCCATGGCGGCGCCCGAAGGAGGAGCATATGGCGAATGCACACATGCTGTCGATCGACCTGGCGAAGCGCAGCTTCCAAGTCTGCGCGACTGATCGAGCAGGGTCGTGTGTGGATGCCTCCCAGATTGCAAGGTGATTTTCTGACTTTGCTCGGCAGAGCGCTTCATCGGTCGTGTGTCAGGCCTCTGATGTGGCTTGCTGACGCCACGGGCCGTTATGCAGTTCGAACGATCCGGGCCACATCGGTTCAGCGAGCTTGGTTTGCTCTCGCCCCGAGACTGGTTAGCCGTATCGTGAACATTGAAGTCCTTGCCGCATAGTATCAGTCGATCTCCTTGTCGGGACCGAGGCCCCGAGCGCTATGGCAGTTACGCCATCACGCCAAACGGTAGTCTTCCTCGCGGGTCATCATCGCCCAGATTGTCCGCGCCATTTTGTTCGCCAGTGCGACCGCGACCACCATCCTGGGCCGGCGAGCCATCATGCGGCCCAGCCAGTTGTCGGGGAGAACGCCTTTGCGCACGATCCATCGTATCCTGCTCATCGCACCGACGACGAGAAGTTTGCGAATGTCGCTTTGACCCATTTTGCTCATGGACCCGAGGCGGGATTTTCCGCCCGTTGATCGCTGCTTCGGCACCAGGCCGAGCCATGCCGCAAAGTTCCTGCCACTGGCGAACGTCCGTAGATCTGGTGCAAATGCCATAATCGCACCGGCGGTCACCGGGCCGACGCCCGGCACCGTGCAAAGGCGGCGAAGCTCAACGCTGACCGCCATGGCTTCCCGTAGTCTGAGTGAAAGCTCGTCAATCTTCGCGGACAGGGTGTCGATATGCTCGAGGTAGAGGTCTGCGATCTCCCGGATACTGGAAGGCACGTCGACATCCTCGTCGTCCATGGCTGCGCGGATTTCCTTCAGATGAGGAACCCCTTGGGGGAATACCAGGCCGAACTCGGCCAAGTGTCCTCGTAGCGCGTTGATAGTCTGCGTTCGCTGGCTCACAAAACATTGATGGGTGCGATAGGCCACAGCTCTCGCTTGATGCTCTGCGCTTTTGACCGCAACGAAATGCAGGTTCGGGCGTACAGCAGCTTCAGCAATGGCCGCCGCGTCTGCGGCGTCGTTCTTCTGCCGCTTCACGAAAGGCTTCACGTAGATTGGCGGGATCAACCGAACCTCATGACCTTCTGCGCCGGCAAATCTACCCCAGAAATGGCTCGTCGCGCACGCTTCCATAGCAACGATACAGCAGGGATGCTCCTTGAGCAGTGCCTCCAGCTTAGATCGGGAGATCGTCCGGTTATATAGAACCGACCCTGCTCGATCAGTCGCGCAGACTTGGAAGCTGCGCTTCGCCAGGTCGATCGACAGCATGTGTGCATTCGCCATATGCTCCTCCTTCGGGCGCCGCCATGGCGCCATTGAGCATCATACAATGCCCGGTGAAGGGAGGCATCCACCGCATCAGTTCAAGTTGCTGCCTGGAGCGATCTATAACGTTGCGACGTTCATGCCGGCATGGCCGGGACGCCCGGTCGAGAACATGGAGCATGATTTTGACCGACTGGATAACGCAGATGATCGAGCAGATGGGTTACGTGGGTATCGCGCTGCTAATGTTCCTGGAGAACTTATTCCCACCTTTGCCATCTGAAGTCATCATGCCAATGGCCGGTTTCACCGCTAGCAAGGGCACGCTCGGTCTGACCGGGGTTCTCGTCGCGGGGACAGGCGGAACTCTCGCTGGAGCTTGCTTCTGGTACGCCGTGGCTCGCGTAGTAGGGGACGAGCGGTTGAAAAAATGGGCTTACCACCACGGACGTTGGATCACGCTGCAGCCGCAGCAGATCGACGAACTGAAGGCTCGCTTCGAGCACCACAGTAACTGGGCCGTGCCACTCGGTCACCTTGTGCCCGGGGTCAGAACGCTCATTTCAATCCCAGCAGGCATTTTTCATATGAGTATCAGCCGCTTCATATTCCTGACGGCGCTTGGAGCCGGGCTTTGGACAACGGCTTTGGGTGTTGCCGGTTACATCCTGGGCACCAAGTTCGATGCTATCGAGCGTTACCTCGGCCCTGCAAGCACCTTGATCATGGTTAGTATTTTAATCGTCTACATCTATCGCGTGTCGACCTTCAGAAAGAGCTGATCTCCCTATTAAAAAACCTAGTGGTCAAGGTCTGACAGAAGAGTCCTGAAGTGGATTCCCGAAGTTTGCCGGTTGTGCGATAAGGGTGGATGCGCAGCGGTATCTCAATCAGCCTTTCCCCATCCGACCGAGACCGGCTCGATCGGATCATCAAGGACCGCAACTCGGCGCAGAAGCATTCATGGCGCGCCGAGATCGTGGTCCTGACGAGCGAGGGTGTCGGCACCAACGAGATCATGCGGCGAACTGGGACTTCGAAGACCTGCGTATGGCGATGGCAAGAGCGCTTCATGCAAGAAGGAGTCGAAGGACTGCTTCGCGACAAGACCCGTCCGTCGCGGATCCCGCCCTTGGCTCCCGAGGTGACCGACCGGGTCGTTGCTCGGACGCTCGAAGATCCGCCCGGCGAGACCACCCATTGGACGGCGCTGATGATGGCGAGCGAGGTTGGGATCAGCGTCAGTTCGGTGCAGCGGATCTGGCGATCTCATGGCCTGCAACCCCACCGCGTTCGCCAATTCAAGCTATCGAATGATCCGAAGTTTGTCGAAAAGCTTCGCGATGTCGTCGGGCTATATGTCTCGCCGCCCGCGCACGCGATCGTGCTGTCATTCGACGAAAAAAGCCAAATCCAAGCGCTCGATCGCTCGCAGCCTGGCCTCCCGCTCAAGAAGGGACGGGCCGGAACCATGACCCACGATTACAAGCGCAATGGCACAACCACGCTCTTTGCTGCGCTCAACGTGCTCGATGGCACCGTAATCGGCCGCAACATGCAGCGGCACCGTCATCAGGAATTCATCCGTTTTCTGAACCTGATCGAAGCACAGGTGCCCGCAGGAAAGGCGATCCACGTCATCCTCGATAACTACGCCGCCCACAAGCATCTCAAAGTGCGCGAGTGGCTCGGCCGGCACCCGCGCTTTACCTTCCACTTTACGCCAACCTCATGCTCATGGCTGAATGCCGTTGAGGGCTTCTTCGCCAAGCTGACCAACCGCCGTCTCAAACGCGGCGTCTTCCACTCGCTCATCGACCTCCAGGCGGCCATCAACCGCTTCCTTGCCGAGCACAATGAAAGCCCAAAGCCATTCGTCTGGACCGCAGACCCAGATAAGATCATCGCCGCCGTCAGGCGCGGGCATCAAGTGTTAGATTCCTGCCACTAGCACCGGATTTTTTGAGGTCACAGGTTGATCGGAACTCTCGAAACAGACGGACAATGTCCTCGCCGTGCTTACGTATCGTCCACCGGGTCTTTTCCGGCAGGAGAAGCAGATCCTCGGCGGTTAGGCATCTGTATTTCTTTTGGATGGCCGTCTGTTTTATCGCGCCGAGGGAATACGCGCTCGGCCAACGTCACTGCGGCGAGCAACAAAAGCGCAAGCGCGGTCCCTGCCGTTACCAAGACGTACTGCCCGGCTCCGGCGGTGATCCCTACCGCAGCCGCCATCCACAGGCTGGCGGCGGTGGTCATGTTCCGCACATCCCCTCCCTCACAAATATGAGACCGCCTGCAATGAACCCTATTGCCTGCGCGAGACCTTGAATGACGCGAACGGGATCACCTTCACCATGGTGCTCCACGAGCTCCAGCGCAGATAAGGTGAGCATGCCGGAACTGAGTGACACGAGGCCATGCGTACGAAGACCGGCATCATGGCCACGCCGCTCTCGTTCGAAACCAAGAACCAGACCCAACACCGTGGCCAAGCCGAGTCTCGCAAGGGTCGTGGTCACATCATCTTCAAGCATCTTCCGTCCGTTTCAAATCGGATCCATTAGATATAACATATTACGCCACGCTCGTGACTGATATGCAGCCTCGCGTGATCTTCGACTCCGGCTGCTTGGTCAACGGTGGTAAAACAATTTTGCTCCAGCAACCACCCGCCGCCAGCCCTAACCCTGCTTCTTCATAAGTCTCCCGGCCGCCCCATGCTCTGCGGCCAGGTTACGATTATAGGCGTGCGGCATACGAAGCTCTCCATCGTAGCGCGTCCATGATCCCATCCACTGCCTCCATGCTGGCGAACCGGTCCTGGTTTAGCCCAGCCCGGGTCGGGTGGCCGCTTACTCGTGCAGAAGGCGTCCCAGATCGTCCATCGCCAGGTCCGGAAGTGCGCCTTCGTCGAACGTGCGCCGAATAATCGCGCGCCAGATCAGCCCGATCGAGCCGGGATGAAGGGCTCTTTGCCCCAAGGCGTACTCGGCGCTTGCCGCCACTGCGGGCTTCGGCAGAGTTTAGCGCCATCGGGCTATACGTAAACACGGTTGTGATCTGCCCCCGCTGAGTGGCCCAGAGATTATGATAGTCTGGACCACGAAAGGGACGACGAATGCCGAGCAAGAAGCACAAGCCGGAAGAGATTATCGGCAAGCTGCGTGAAGTTGAGATTGTGCTGGCACAGGGAGCGAGCACGGCCGAAGCCTGCCGCCGGATCGCGGTCAGCGAGCAGACCTATTATCGCTGGCGGAAGGAATATGGCGGGCTGAAGACCGACCAAGCGCGGCGGATGAAGGATCTGGAGAAGGAGAACCAGCGGCTTCGCCGTGCGATTTCCGATCTGACCCTGGACAAGCTGATCCTGCAGGAGGCGGCAAAGGGAAACTTCTAAGCCCCGCGCGGCGGCGACGCTGCATTGATCATGTGCGACGAGAGTTTCCGGTATCCGAGCGACGGATATGCCGGGTGCTGGGTCAGCATCGATCGACGCAGCGCAAGGTGCCGCGCGGGGCGGATGACGAGCAGGCGCTGACGGAGGACATCATCGCACTGGCAAAGCAATATGGTCGATACGGCTACCGCCGGGTGACGGCGTTGCTGTGCCATGCGGGTTGGACGGTGAACCATAAGCGGGTCGAACGGATCTGGCGGCGTGAGGGGCTGAAGGTTCCGCAGCGCCAGCCAAAGCGCGGGCGTCTATGGCTCAATGACGGATCGTGCATCCGCCTGCGGCCGGAATATCCGGGACATGTATGGGCGTACGACTTCGTCGAAGGGCGCACGCATGATGGCCGCAAGTTCCGCATCCTGACCATCATCGATGAGGCCAGCCGGGAGTGCCTGGCGCTCGTCGTGGCGCGTCAGCTCAAGCATGAGGATGTTCTGGCGGCCTTAGCCGACCTGTTCATCTCGCGCGGCCCTCCGGCACATATACGGTCCGATAATGGCAGCGAATTTATCGCGACCGCCGTCCAGCAATGGCTGGGGCAGATCGGCGTGAAGACGCTCTACATCACACCGGGATCACCATGGGAGAATGGCTATAACGAAAGCTTCAACGGGTCGCTTCGCGACGAACTGCTCAACGGCGAGATATTCTACAGCCTCGCCGAAGCCAAGGTGCTGATCGAAGCTTGGCGGCGGCATTACAATCCTGCTTCATAACACCCATCTGTCTATGTGGTTGAAGAAAATAGGCTTCGTTGACTGGGATGTGATCCCGTGGGGTATTTTGGATTTTGCCGCGCGCGTTTTGCAAGGTGGTGGGCGGCTGATCCGTCGAGTTCAGTGCGACTGAAAATCCATGGTCCTTCTGGCAGAGGGTGGATGCCTTCGATCTCGCAGGCTTCGGCGGCGATCCGGAGGGTTTTAGGAGCCACGCCGACGTGGCGGGCAGCCTGGCTCAGGTTAAGCCACGGCGCGGGGCCGTCGGTGACTGTGCGGAAGACGGGGATCCGGTGATGTGATCGCAGCGCGGTGACCCGCTCGCGAGTCCAGCGGTTGCCGTGTCCCGTCACCAGCCCGTTCCGGTTGAGGATGCCGGCGATCAGATCGTCATTGGCGATGAGAACCAGTTCGCGCACGGCGGCAATGATGTCGGCCGAAGTGCTGTTGCGCTGTCCCTTGCGACGCTTGGGCAGCCGCAAATCGGTGTGGATGCCGCCGACCCAGTGAATCAGTAAAACGATCTCGGATACGTCGTCGTCAATATCGGCGATCACCTCCTGGATGAGGGTGCGCACGATGCGCTTCTTCACACGCGTATCGGAGTGTGGGGCGTTCCACACGGCTTCGAGTTCGCCAGCAAGGTCATCGATATCCTTGAGCGGCGGCAATGGCGGATGCGTTGCCGAGGCGTCGTGCGCGACAATCCGGGCTTCCACATCGCCTACACGCGTGAGGGCGCGGTTCCATCGCGCTTCCAGTTCGGATGCCACCAGTCGGTTCTGCGGATCGGCGGCATCGTATTGCCGAAAAGCTCGGTCGGCGGCGTAGCGTGCCGCCTCGAGATCGCGCATCAACACGTCACGAACCTGATCCCGGCGGCCGGCGGCCTGTGCTTCGGCCTCAACCGAGGCGGCGATCGCTCCGGGTTCAAGGACTTGCAATAGCAATTGCTCGATCGCATCGTCGACCCGTAATCCGCCGAACGCGATGCAGCGCGGCTCGCCGTTGTCGAGCAGTCCCTCCAACACGAATAGCGTGGGATATCATGCCCGGCGCCGGTGTATCTCACCGTCAGCTTGCGTCCGCACCGTCGGCAACGGATGAGCCCGGCGAGCAGAGCGTCGCCATGCTTGGCGGCTCCATGATGCCGACTAGTGGGAACATTATCGCTCACCATCTTGCGGATATCCTCCGAGCGCTCCCAGCTGACATAGCCTTCATGAGAGCCAGGGATGAGCGCCAGCCACTCATCTCGTGCTTTGCGACGGCTCCTCGATCGCATGGTAGTGCCATCATATCCGGTTGCAGCACGGCTTTTACCATAGGCATAGGCTCCGCCGTAGATCGGGTTCTCGATCATCCGGTGAATGGTAGCATAGCTCGGCCTACGCCACACGACATCGCCGTTGTTGCGCTTTGCGGGCAGATCCAGCCCATGCTCGATGAACCAGAGCAGTGCCTGCCGTGCGCTGCCAAGTTCGGCCACCTTGTCGAAGACAAGGGTAATGGCTTCCTGGATGCGGCGGTCGGGATCCTTCTCGATCCGGTCGCCAGCCTTCACGAAGCCAACCGGGGCGGCAACGATCAGTTCGCCGCGCCGGGCCTTCTCGTAGCGGGCCGAGAGCGAGCGCTGGCGCAGGAGGTCCAGCTCATACTCGTTGAGGCTGCCCTTCAGGCCGAGCAGCAGCCGGTCATTGCCCTGGCGCGGGGCGTACACGGTCTCCTGGTCGATCAGAACCGTATCGACGACCCGGCACATCTCGATAAGCTGCTGCCAGTCGCGGCTGTTGCGCGCGAAGCGTGAGACTTCTCGCGCCGCGACCGCGCCGACCTTGCCGAGACAGACCTCGGCAACCATCCGATCGAAACCGGCGCGCGTCACGCCGCCTGCCGCGGATCGACCAAGATCGTCATCGACCGTCTCGATGTGCGACCAGCCCAGCGCTGTGAGACGGTCACGCATGGCGTATTGCAGGGCACTGCTCTCTCGGTTGTGGAGGACCTGATGCGCCGAGGACTGCCGCACATACAGGATCGCCTTGCGGTCGAGATGCTGTGGCCCAATCTTCTCACAGATCATCACGCACCTCCCGCTGTTCCATGACGGGATCGTTGACGTGGTCGAGCAGCAGGCGCACGATCAGCGACGTCAATGTCTGGCGCGTCTGCGCTGGCAGCGTGTCCCATCTTGGTGTCGGGGTTATCGCGGAATTGCGGGGACAGGAAAACAGATCGAGCTGCAACACCTTGGACTTGTAAGCCATTGAGACCTCCCGAATGTGAGTCGTAAGGGCTCGATGCTGCGCTCAAAACCGATAATGCCGAAACCGGCTTTGCCGTTCGCAAAAGCTTGGCCAGTGCGCTCAGCGCGCCGACGTCAACCTGGGGCGACGCGCCTATGCGCGTCAGGGCGCAAGCGGCGTGGTCGAACATCCATGCAGGAATCTCGAGCCACCGGTCCGACGTCGCTCCCGTCTTGCTGCAGCGAAGTCTATCCTGACCCGCCCGCACGACCTTCTCATGAACGTGAACACGACACCCTGACCAGGGATGCCAGCGATAAAGAACTTCTCGAACTTCGGTCCCGTGGGCGTTGCGACGCCGCGTTGTACAACACCGTCCGCCCGCATAGCAGTCTGGGATACCGACCACCGGCACCGGAAACGGCGACACCGCCATATCCGGCCTCCGGTTCCGCTTCGCTCCACCTCCGTCCGGATATGGCGGCGATGGGCTTAATCCACTAACAAACCAAACGGTCCACTCGGTGGGGGCAGATCACTGGACGTCCTGATCAACAACGCGGCGCGGCAGGTCAGCCAGACATCGATCCTCGACATTACCACAGAGCAGTTCGATACGACGCTCAAGACCAACGTCTACGCCATGTTCTGGCTGACCAAAGCCGCGATACCGTTGATGAAGCCGGGCTCGGCAATCATCAATACGACGTCTGTAACCGCTTACGATCCGCCAGAGAACATCATCGACTATGCCTGCACCAAGGCGGCGATCATGAACTTCACCAAGGGCCTCGCCAAGCGGTTGGCCAGCAAGGGCATCCGCGCCAATGGCGTGGCGCCGGGGCCTGTCTGGACGCCGTTGCAGGTCACTGGCGGGCAGGAGCCGGAGACGCTGACCGAATTCGGCGCCGACACGCCGCTGGGCCGGCCCGGGCAACCGGCGGAACTTGCCCCGTTGTATGTCGCGCTTGCCGATCCCGCGTTCAGCTACACGACGGGCCAGATCTTCGGCGCGACCGGCGGCCGGGGCGGGCCGTGAGCCTTGGACGACAAGCATGAAGGAGAAGGAAGATGCCAGCAAAGTCCGCAGCACAGCAGAAGGCCGCTGGCGCGGCCCTGTCGGCCAAGCGCGGCGATACGCCCGAAAGCAACCTGAAAGGCGCGTCGCGGTCCATGGAGAAATCCATGAGCGAGAAAGAGCTTGAAGCCATGGCTTCAACCAAGCGCAAGGGAAAACCCGAGCACAAGCGCAAGAGCGACTGAAGCGCCCGGGTCACCCGAGTGTCGCTACGGCGTGCGTCAGTACCGGACAGGCAGAATCCGGATCGGGATTGGCATGTCCAAAGGCACCCATCCTTGCGAAGCAATCAAATCGCCGCTTTCTGCCGGATGACGGCCACGGCTGCGATCGAGCGACCAAGTGATGTGAAACGTGCTTCCATCCGGGCGATCGGTTTCGCCAGCGATGGCGACGATCATCGTCTGCAGCCCGTTTCCGTCACTGACCACGCCAACGATGTTGCCCTTGTTCTGCGAGGGCAGGCAATCGTGGCCATCCGCGCCCAATTTCAAAGTGATGTGGTCGGCTATGACATCGGGCCACTCTGGAGGAAACCGTTCCAACAACGAGCTTCTCTCCTGCGTATCAAGCTTCCATCCAATCACGGACATCGTCCCATCCTCGGTCTATTTTCGATACAGGCATCAATGCGCTATCCTGTCTATGCAGTTCCCTCGGATTGATTCATGTAAAGATATCTGGAACACCAGAATCGTCTGCGCGTGTCGCAGCCATTCCTGCGGGCGGCACCGGCGATGGCCTTAACTTTTGGCAGTGACCGGAAACCGAACGCGGAGAGGGATCTTCAAAGATTAAATGCAGCCGCAGGTGCCCACTATGCATAAGATTCCGACGAACGATCAAAGCCTTCGACCCAAGCCCATCGCCTCACTCACGTTGGCGGAAGAGCAGCGCCTTGCAGAGGTCGCCAGTCGGCCCGCGCGCAAAGATGACGGCAGGCGCTTTGTGGTGCCCGTCTTCCGGAACTGAGCACTGCTCGCACCATGGCAACCCGGTTACGCCCGGCTCCCGCGTCAACGCATGGTCGAAACGATTTGCGATCAGGCCTCAGTTTGTCTTTCAAGGAATTTCTGCGCTCGCCGCTCGGCGTGGGATCGGCGTTTCCCGCTTCGCGTTGTCTGATCCGACGAATGCTTGCGCCGATAGACTGGAATAATGCCTGCTGGGTGGTCGAGTACGGCCCTGGCGCCGGAGGATTTACTCGCGCCTTGCTGGACCTACTGCCGGACCAAGCAAGGCTCGTGGCGATCGACACGGGAAAGTGGTTCATACGCGGGCTAGAAGAAAACCTCCCCGACGAGAGACTGTACCCAGTGGCCGGGTCCGCTGCCCAGGTACATTCGATCTTGTCTTGCTTGGGCATCGAGCAGGTCGACTGCATCGTCTCCGGCCTGCCGTTCTCTACGTTGCCCCCATCGGCGGCGAGGAAGATCATGGACGACAGCCGCGCCGTGCTTGCTCCCGGTGGCCATTTCCTGGCCTATCAAATGCGCGACGCGATCGCCCCGCTGCTTCGCGAACGCTTCGCCAAGGTGGAAACCGGATTCTGAATGGCGGAACGTGCCACCGTGCCGGCTCTACTGGGCGACCGGCGTTCTTTGACCTATTACTCGAACGGATAGGTTTCGGGCACGCTCCGGTGATGTTCGGGACCCAGCGGAGTGACCGCCCGAGTCTCATCGAACCAGACGAAGGCGTCAAACTGCTGGGATAGTGTCGCCTGGCTGTAGTGGCTCCATAGTTCCGTGTCGGGGCGGTAAATGACGCCGATGAAGCGCTCGAGCATCGGCTCCGACAATCGACGGCACAGCGCCGTGTTACGCTCGGGCGAAAGGTCGACGAGGCACCTTGGGACTCCGCTATTATGGAACTGTCGCTCGTAACTGTCCCGGCGAGACGGGTTGACGCGCTTGATCTCCACGTCGCCGTCCCAGTCGGTCGCGGCGGCCACCGTGCCGCAATGAGTGCCGAAGCCGACGAGCGCAACCGATTCGCCCCAGCGCTCCCGTGCGAGCTGGCCGATGTTATGTTCACCCCGAGACATGCCCATGTCGGTGTAGCGTGCGTCCCCGATGTGGCTATTGTGCGCCCATACGATCGCTTTCGCATCCGGTCCCTTGGCCTCAAGCAAATGCTCGAGCGTCTGGAACATGTGCGTATCACGCAGGTTCCAGCTTTCCGATCCGCCGTAGTACATGATCCGGTAGTACCGCTCGGCCGATGCCACTAGCTTGGCATTCTGCGCGGCATCGAGGAAGTCGTCCTTGTCACGCTCCGCGTAATCCAGCCGCTTGGCCAGGAGGGCCCGGCACTGTTCGATCACCGCGTCCACGCACTCGGCATAGCCCCGGCTCAGGGCGGCCCGGCCATAAGTGGCGAGGTCCTTCTGCCATGGCATTAGGCATCCATAGCGTTCGCGGGCGATCCGGGCCGCATCCGGGTCGACCCGATCGAGGTAGCCCAGCACGGCTCCGATCGAAGCTGACATTTTGTAAATGTCGAGGCCGTAGAAACCCGCTCGTGCCGCCGGATCTTCCACCCCGCCGTTATGCTCGCGCAACCACGCGACCAAGGCCTGAACATCAATGTTGCGCCACATCCATGTCGGGAAGCGCTGGAACGAACGCTCCGCGCCACCGCGCTTTTCGCGCAGGCGGACGTACCGATCCACGCTGGCGGCATCGGGCCCGTCTGCCTCGACCGCGACGATGGTGAAACCATGGTGGGCGACCAGATGGGGTAATCGCCGCGCGCGCCTGGTAGAACTCGCTGGTGCCGTGGGTCGCCTCACCCAGCATAACGACCCGGCGATCGGCAAAGCGATCGAACAGGACGCCGAATGCCGGATCGTCGAAAGCGGGCAGCGGTTCGGCGGCCTTGGCTATCATCTGCGGCCGAGTCAGATTGCGCGACGCGCCCGGCGCATGGTTGCTTGCCGCCAGGCTCCCGTCCTCCAGCCAGCCTTCGGCCCCGATCAGCGGCACGAACTTCACCGCGCCCAGTATTTCGGTTTCGAAATGATCGGTGCCGATGCGCCTTACCTTGCACAACATCTGGTTCCCCAGATCGCCCACCGGAACGACCATGCGGCCCCCAGGCGCCAGTTGTCGCTTCAGAGCGTCGGAGATGGCCGGCCCGCCAGCCGTGACCATGATCGCGTCGTAGGGGCCCGCGTCCACCCAACCTGTCGTGCCATCACCGACGTGGATGTCGACGTTGTCGTAACCGAGCGCCGCGATCCTGCAAGCGGCAAGCCTGGCTAGGGCTTCGTATCGCTCGATCGCGGTCACCCGTCCGGCAATGCGGCTGGCGACGGCGGCGGCATAGCCAGAGCCGGCACCCACCTCCAGCAAGCGGTCGCCCTCCCCCACCTCGGCCGCCTCGATCATCAGTGCGACGATGTAGGGCTGCGAGATGGTCTGTTCTTCCTCGATCGGAAGCGCGGAATCATCATAGGCGAATTCCTCCAAGTCCTCGCGCACGAAGCGTTCGCGCGGAACGGTGCGCATTGCCTTAAGCACGCGCCTGTCGTGGATTCCGCGCCGGACAAGCTGGGTGTCGACCATGCGGCCGCGAAGCACCTCGAAGTCGGGCAACATTGTGTTTACGCCTTTCTCTTTGTCCGCCTAGGACGCCACTCCTGACGCTATTCCGCTCACGTCTCACCGCGCAGCCAGTCGGCCAGAGACAGCTCGGTACTGGCCGAGGTCTGGGCGCCCATCGAATTGGCCATGATCTCCAGCGCCCACCGCTCGCGCTCGGCGCGTTCCGCCGCCACGGCGTCCGCAGGGACCCACAGGGCATAGTCGCGCATGTGCGCATCGGCTGCCGTGAACAGGACACATATGTCCGCGGCTACGCCGGTAAGGACCAGTTTCGTCACGCCAAGCTTGGGCAGCAGCACCGGCAGGTTCGTTGCGTAAAAGCCCGAAAATTGCGGCTTGAACACGAAGAAGTCCCCGTCGCTTGGCTTAATGGCGCGCGCTACGGAGTTTCCCGTTTCGAGGACCTCATTGACGATCTGCGCCCGTTCGGAATGCCATTGGCCGAAGTTGTCGTTTACATAGATCACCGGCAGGGCGCACGCTTCGAACTGCCTGCGCAGCAGGCCTATCGTCGTTGCCGCCTCCAGCGCCCTGGGCTCCAGTTGCGGGGCACCGGGAAAGTCGAAGCGGTTGATCATGTCAAGGATAAGGAGCGCCGCCCCGCCGCCCGGCTGGCCGTGCTCGGGAGCCTGCGTATTGCTTGAACGCTCCTTCACCGTTGCGAGCCCTCCAATCTATATGACCCCGGCTACATCGCCTTGAGCATGTCGATATGATGCTCGACCACCGGCACGACGTCGGCGGCCACGGCCTTGAGCGGCCCCGAGGTGCCGTCCTTCGCATAGGCCCTGTGAACCGCCAGGGCCTGCTGATGGGCACTCTTTTGCTGCGCAATATATGCAGCATCCCGCGCCGTTCCGCTTTCGGCCTTCAGTCGTGCGATCATCTCCGTCTGCGCCGGAGTGAGCATGGGCGGTGCTGCCTTGATCCTGGACTTGGCCGCGGCCGCCTTGACTTTCGCCGTGCTCTTGGTGTGGTCTGCAACCATCATTGAGGCGAAGCTCTTCACTGCAGGGTTACTGGTGGTCTGAAGGACCATCTCACTCGACTGTCGCTCGTAAAGATCGCTGGCACCGGCGGTCTTGACGAACTCGCTCGGGGTCATCGCCTGCGCCATCGCGGGCGATGAGAACGAAAGGAACACCGGCGCCAACAGCGCGGGCATGGTCAGTAGCAGCTTGTTCAAGATACCTCTCCTTCAATGATCCGTTCGGTCCGGCTTCAGTCTGCGAGGGCGGACTTAAGCTTCTTGACCGCGTAAGTCTCCGCCTCCCAGGCACCACGCACGATCTGACCCATGCCGAAGAATTCGTGGGTGACGCCGGGAAAGGTGCGCTGGTCAACCGTGACACCGGCCGCCTTGAATGCGCTTGCAAGCGTTTCTCCATCCGAGCGGAGCGGATCGATTTGCGCATTTATGACCGTCACCGGCGGCAGGCCCTTGAGCGACGCCGCGACGAGGTTGATGCGCGGGTCCTGCTGGTCTGCCTGCGAGGCAGAGTAGTAATGACCGAACCATTTCAGCATGGCTGCATTGAGCGGCTTGGCATTAGCGGAGTCGGTCCGCGAGGGTAGGGTCATGGAACTGTTGGCGATCGGATAGACCGACAGGATGTGGACCGGCAGCGCCAGCCCTCGTCGCGTGCCCGGATAGCTGTCGCCACCGCGAGATTGCCGCCGGCACTCTCGCCTGCCAGCGCGATCCGCCCGGCATCACCACCCCAGCTGGCCGCATTCCGCAACACCCAGCGATAGGCCATCGCCGCATCGTCGTACTGCGCCGAAAACTTGAACTCGGGTGCATGGCGATATTCAACCGAGATGACGATCGCGTTGAGCTGCTTGGAAAGGAATCGCGGGGTCGCATCGTACGTGTTCAAATCCGCGATGACCCAGCCGCCGCCGTGATAATACACGATCACCGGGAGCGTTGCCGTGCCGGCGTTTGCCGGGCGGTAGATGCGCGCAAATTGCATCGGATCATCGCCGTATGGCACGTCTTTGGTCGTTACGGTGGGATCAGGCGCGGTCGACATGCCCTTCTCCCGCATCACCGCCTTGGCGGCATCGGCGGCCGACGGCTGGAGCCGGGCCTTGAGCGGCGTGAGTGTCTCGACCGGCTTGGCGCCGAGAGCCATAAACTTGTCGAGTACCATCTGCATGTCAGCGGCAGCGGTCGCCGGAGCCGCAGTCACCGTTGGTGGTGGGGCCGGCGGCGGCGCGGCGGCGGAGGAAAGGGACTGCGCAAGGCATGGCATGGTAGCCAAGCCCGGGACCGAGGGAAGGCATGATGCGTAGGCAAGCGTCTTCGTAAGCGGCACCTTCTACCTTTCGTTTCTGCATGGCGGGCTCAATGCAATGCTGACGGATCGACATGCGTGCGATCAGGGCAAACCGTTGACTTCCTGAGTGCCGGTTCGCTGTTCCTGTTCGAGCTTGTCGGCATGCCAGATGTTGCGACCGACGAATGTGACGATCACGATCAACAGGATGACGGCCACCGTGATCGCACCCATGATACCCAGCCGCCTGCTGCCGGGCTGTTTCGGTTTTCTGCCGCGACGCGGTGCCATGGTGCTGCCTCTCGGTCCGGTTTCTCTAATCTTCGAAACCAAGGTTGGATTACCAGGAAAGCCGAATTCCATTAAGCGGTTCCGCTCCGCTCTCATAACAAACGGATTTCATGTGTTTGTATAAAGTGGGTTAGTATAAAGTTTTGGCCTGCCCCGCGGCATGCGCCGTTCCACCGTTCAAAGAGCACGAAATCTGGTTGGGAACTGCCGACCCGTTCGCTGCGCCATCGCTCCGGTCGCGCCTCCTCAGATGGAGAATCTTGCCTGTGAAACGCAGGGAACCACGCTCCCTGAGATCGCCCATTACTCGATTGACGTGGACGGGTGTAAGGCCGACGATATCCGCAATGTCGTGTTGCGTCAGCGGTACGGTACAACTGCCGTTCGCCACCCTGCCTACTTGCGCCATGCGGTCGTAAATCTCCTCCATGAGCGCCTCGACCCGTTCGATCGCAGTCTTGCGCCCCAAACCGACGATCCAGTCGGTCTGACGGTTGAAGGTCCTCATGACTTCGCCCAATAGCTGCATCACACCCTGTCCGGGCTTTGCATGGACCGTCGCCAGCGGAATTTCCGAGACCCGCACCTCGGTCAGCGCCATGACCGGCAGGTCGGCGCGGCCGGCCAACATCCAATGCGCCTCGCAATAGTCGCCCGGCAAGAACAGCGCCGTGATCTGCCGCCGGCCCTCGGGAAGTACACGATACCGGCATGCCCAGCCTTCCTGGAGCTGGTAAATGGTGTCCTGAACGTCCCCACTGCGCGCCAGATGATCATGGCGGCGAAAGCTGCGAATATTCTCGGCAGGCTGAATAGACTTCATCGAGTCCCTCCAATCTCCCCCCAACGAGAAGAGATTACTTTATCCAGCCGCAGCAAAAATTAACATAGTTTGTCCCGGCACTACGTTAAAGACGAAATGCCCCCAGGCTGCGATAGACACTCGGCACCTCCAGCTTCGGGGGCCTTTCACTAACCAAGGTTAAACAACCGGAGCTCATCATCGGGTTTGGAATAGAGTCTCTGAACGCAGCCAGCGAGGAGGACCCTTTCATGAACGCAATCGACAAGGACGACCGGGGCCCAACCCCAAAGGAGCCGTTCGAAACCCCCATGGTACTTTTGGTGACGCCCGCCCCGACGAATTCCACGATTCGCGCGCCAGGCCCGGCCAGAAACCCGAAAAGGTCGAAGACAGACCATTCGTCGGCGAGGTAAGACCCGAAGATTATCCCGCCCAGGAACGCAAGGACGGTGACATTACCCGCTGACGCGGTCCTGCCAACTTCATCGAGGAAACGCAATGGACGATATCCGTGGCGACGCGCCGCTGACTACATCGAAACACCGCCATCTCACGGGCGATGCCGCACAAACGGGCCTCGAGGCGAAAGGCGGCAGTCTGATCTCCCGCTCGGTCACGATCAACCGGCCGCGCGAGGAACTTTACGCCTTCTGGCGGGACTTTTCCAACCTCACCACCTTCATGGAAAATATCCAGCGCGTCGATGAAATCGACGGACGGACAAGCCACTGGGTGGTCCTGGCACCGGGCGGGCGCACCGTCGAATGGGACGCAGCGATCACGCGGGACGTGCGCGGCGAATGCATCGCCTGGGCCTCCGCCGAGGGCGCCGACATCGCCAACAGCGGCAGCGTGGAATTTCGCGATGCCGGCCCGCGCGGCACTGTCGTCACCGCCACCATCGACTACGCTCCGCCTGCGGGCCTGCTGGGCAGGGCGATAGCGAAGCTATTCCAGCGCGAACCGGCGATCCAGGCCCGACGGGATCTGCGGCGCTTCAAGCAGCTCATGGAAACCGGCGAGGTCGCCACAGCCGCGCGCACCCGCACGCAATTGATCGAGGAGACCGCCTGATGCGCGCCCTGAGCTGGCACGGAAAGCACGACGTGCGCGTCGACACCGTCGACGACCCCGAAATTCTCAACCCCGCGATGCGATCATCAAGGTCACGTCCACCGCGATCTGCGGGTCGGATCTGCATCTTTACGATGGCTACATCCCAACGATGAAGGGCGGTGACATCCTTGGCCACGAATTCATGGGCGAAGTCGTCGAGACCGGTCCTGGCTCGTCGCTCAGGAAAGGCCAGCGCGTCGTCGTGCCGTTCACCATCGCCTGCGGCAGCTGCTATCACTGCGGCAAACAGCAATATTCTGCCTGCGACAACGGCAATCCCGCCGATAACCAAGACATTGCGCAGGAGCTTTACGGCCATCCCATGTCCGGCCTGTTCGGCTACAGCCACATGACCGGTGGCTATGCGGGCGGTCAGGCGGAATACGTGCGCGTGCCCTTCTCCGACACCGGCCCGATCGTTGTGCCCGACGAGATCGAGGACGACAAGGTTCTGTTCCTCTCCGACATCCTGCCGACCGGCTGGCAGGCTGCGGAAAATGCCGGGATCGAGCCTGGCGACACGGTGGCTGTTTGGGGCTGTGGTCCGGTCGGCCTGTTCGCGGTGCAGTCCGCGTTCCTCATGGGTGCGGAGCGAGTGATCGCAATCGACCATTTCCCCCACCGCTTGGAGCTGGCTAAAAAGTTCGGGGCCGAAACCATCAATTTCGAAGAAACGAAAACGTACGATGCGCTGCTGGAGATGACGGGCAGCATCGGCCCCGATGCCTGCATCGACGCGGTCGGCCTGGAAGCGCACGGCTTCTTCGTCGACAACGTGATCGACCAGATCAAGGCCTCCTTGTTCCTGGGCACCGATCGGCCTCACTCGATACGCCAGGCCATCATCGCCTGTCGCAAGGGCGGGCGCGTCTCTATGCCCGCAGTATACGGCGGTTTTGTCGACAAATTCCCGCTCGGCGCCTTCATGGAAAAGGGGCTGACGCTCAAGACCGGGCAGACCAACGTCCAGCGCTACCTGCCGGGGCTGCTCAACGCCATAGTCGAAGGCAAAATCGACACCACCTTCCTCATCAGCCACCGCCTCCCGCTCAGCCAGGCACCCGAGGGCTACAAGATGTTCCATGACAAGCAGAACGAGGTCACCAAGGTCGTGCTCAAGCCCGGCCTCGACCGCGTCGCAGCCTGAGGAGAACCACCGTGAGCAAGCCATTCGCCATCGTTACCGGTGCCTCGACCGGCATCGGCTTTGAACTTGCGCGTCTGGCCGCGTAGGCAGGCCACGACCTGCTGATCGTGGCCGACGAGCCACTGATCGAAGCGGCCGCCCGCGACCTGCGGACGCATGGCACCGACGTTAACGGCATCGAGGCAGACCTTGCCAGCACCGCACGTCGACAGGCTGCTGGAAACGGCCCGCGGGCGCACTATCGGCGTGCTATGTACCAACGCCGGGCGGGGCCTTGGTCGCGCCTTCCTCGATCAGAACGTCGCCGACTGGCGGCGCGTGGTGGACACCAACATCGTCGGCACCACGTATCTGATCCAACGCATACTGCGCCAGATGGTGGATCGCGAAGCCGGCAAGGTCCTCGTCACGGGCTCGATCGCCGGGTTGATGCCCGGAAGCTTCCAAGCCCTCTACAACGCGGCCAAGGCCTATATCGACAATTTCACGATGGGCTGCGCAACGAGATAAAGCACAGCAAGGACGTGACCCTTACCACGCTGATGCCCGGCCCCATCGATACCGAGTTCTTCGAACGGGCGGACATGCTCGACACCAAAGTCGACACGCAGGATAAGGATGATCCGGCGAAGGTCGCGAAGAACGGCTGGGAAGCGCTGCTCACGGGCAAGTCGCACATCGTCTCGGGCTGGACGAACAAGGCGCAGGCAGCGATCTCGCACCTGACGGCCACCGCCACGCTGGCGGAAATGCACCGGAACATGGCAGAGCCAGGGACGGCGAAACCTGACCATGAGGGGTAGGCGATGGCTTGCCTGTCTCGCCTCGCTCAATCGTTCCGGTCCCACCGGGCCAGCAGCCTGCCCATCGGGCCTCGCAAGTACGTTACGGCCTCGTAGCCGCGCAGCGATGCTTTTGCCCAGCGCAGGTACAAGCCGGGCCAGCAGAGCGTGCGTGCCGCCGCCAGCATGCGATGACTTCCGGCGCTAATCCAGCGGCGAGCGCGATAGGTCAGCTTGCGCCGCCACGGCAGGTCGCGCTCACCCGGCGTCACGCGTTTGCGCAAGGTCAGCGCGGGCGGTGCGATGCGTAGGCGATAAGCGAGCCCTTCGCGGCGCTGGCGCAAGCCTGCGGCCTGCGTGCCGGCGATGAACTCGGCGTCCACCGGCTCCAGCGAAAGCCGCCCATCGGCCATCGCGGCGGCGATCATGTCGTGAAGCTGGCGGTTGCGCGCGATCACCACGTTGCTGCCTTTGCCATCGGACGAATAAGGCTCCACCCAGGCGTCTCCGAAGGCGATGTCGGCGGTTTCGGAGACCACGTCGTCGCAATAGTCGCACGCCGCGTTCTGGAAGAAGCCCGCGCCCCAATCGCCATCGACCAGATGCCACCAATCGCGCCAGCGGGCACTGCCGTCCGCCAGCGTCAGATGCGCGGTGTACCAGTTGGCGGGTCGGTCCGGGTTCTTGCGGCGATACTCCACGGCGCGCACCTCCGCGATGGGAGCGCCCAACTGCCAGGCCATACTTTCCACGAAGGCCGCGCTTTTCATGTGACCGCAGAACAGGCCCAGGGTGTAGGCCACACGCTCGGCGATCACCGGGTCGTGGGCGCGCAGCAGGTGAACGGCTTTCATGAAGCACGGCACCCCGACCACGGCGTACCGACCTGGCACGGCGCGGATTTCCTCCAGTACCGCGGACAGATCCACCGGGTAATAGCGCGACTTTGCCCCTTCGCGGATCTGGGCGGCGTCGCGCGAGATGCGATAGCGAAAGAAGCGCCCGTCGATCAAGGGATCGGCGGGTACTACATGCGCGACGCCGTCGATCAACCCGCACCGCAGCAGTTCGGCGGCAACCCAGCTGACCATGCCGCCCGAACTACCTTCGGCGCGAAACCCGCCTTGCGCGACGTGGCCGACACAGGCGCTCTCGAACCGGCCGGTCCGCGCATCGCGGAACCGCGCTTGAGGAAAGCGGTCGGCCGCGATGGCGTCTTCGTCGGCGGCCGAGGGGAGAACGGACAGGTCCGCGCGAACGTGGCGGACGGTTCGCCCGTCCACCTGCCGACCGGCCCCAGCTGGCCATAGTGGTCCCACTCCATGCCGCCCCTGCCCGCCGCGCAGGCACCGCAGCCGATGCACAGGCCCGCCTCGCTGACGTCGCGCGGCGCCAAGGTGGGTTCAGGCAAGCGCCGCGCCAAGGTATGCGCCGGAGATGATGCGCATGGCGGCGATCCGATCGCCGATCGCCGGATCGAGCGGATCGCCTAGCAATGCGTCGTACGTGGGCGGTGGCACCTCCGACCCGACCAGGTGCCGTTCGGCCGAAAGCGATCGCAGCAGGTCGCGCACTTTATTGAAACGATAAGGCGACGGCGCACAGACGAAGGGCCGCTGGTGGTGCAGCGCGAAGACGCAGCCGTGGAAGAAATTGGTCGCCACCGCATCGGCGCCGGCGATCAGGGCGGAAAAGGCTTCGGGGCCCGACTCGATCCGCTGCTCGTCGGCCCCGTCGTTGCGGTAGCCGATGCTCACCACGCGCCGGCCGGTGGCCTGCGCCCAAGCGCGCACACGATAGGCCAGCCAGGCCGGAAAGCTGTGCCCGTAGACCGCGACGTAAGGCCTCTCCTCGCCCAGGGACATAATCCGGGGCGGCGGAAACTGGAGACACGGATCGAGCACCAGTTCCGGCTTCACGCCGACGCTGTGCCGCACGATTTCGCGGCTGTTCTCATCGCGCACGGACAGCCAATCGAAGCGGTCCAGCCTGGCTGCCCAGACCGGGTCGATGCCCTGCGCCGCGTCGTGGTTCCCGAAGCTCGCGGCATAGGAAATCAGACGCCGCGCACGCAGACGATCGCCGAAAAAAATGGGCTTGTGGCCGTACCAGGGGTGGCGAAAGTTCCACACCTCGTCACTTCCCACCACGACGGCGTCGTATTCACCGGCCTCTTCGGGATGATCGAGCGAGAATCGGCGCGATTGCGGCAGGCGGTCGAAGGCGGTGAGGAACCTGCGTGCCTTGGCACCGTAACGCGCAAGGTCGTCGCGGCGGGTGCGCACCGGAAGCTGCGGGTTGAAGGCGCAGCGCCACTCCGCGCTGCGCACCTGCACGCTGTCGTGATCGAGCAGTTCGGCATCGTGCCCCATCGCCTTCAGCCCCTCCACCAGGCAGCGGGCCTGCCAGTACGAGCCGTAATTGATGCAACGATGGAAGGTGAGGACGCCGACGTTCATGGCTAGCGCCCGTAGATCCGGTCGAGCACTTGCGCGCTGCGGACGAACTGCTCCGCCTCGGGATCGAACGCGGCGGAACGCGCGAGCTGGCGCGCCCAGACGGCGGCGGAGCGCGCGCCCCATTCGTCGGGAGGATCGACGAGGCGGGTGACGGCAGTGCCCTCAAAGCGGTCGACGGTGAAATCGTAAAACGATCCGCCGATGTTACGCAGCGCCGTGCCGCCCTTGGTGCCGTAGAACGCCGCCTCGATGACCGCATCGCGCCCGGCATTGAGCCGCCACGAACAGGCAAGCCGCACTTGCGCGTCCCCGGCAGCGAATTGCGCCGTGGCGTAGTCCTCCACCTGCCCCGCCCCCAGCGGGCGGCCCCCGTTGGTCAGCCGTGCATCGACGTTCGAGACGGGTGGGAAACCCAACGTCCACAACGCGAGATCCACGAGATGCACGCCAAGGTCCACCACGCAGCCCCCGCCGGATTCAGCCGGATCGTAGAACCACGGCTTGTCCGGCCCATAGGCGTTGTGAAAGGTGAGATCGACGGCGAAGACATCGCCCAATGCGCCCGAACGGACCAGTTCGGCGACATGACGCATGCCCTCGGTGTGCCGATACGAAAGATCGACGCCGAGCAGGCGGTCTGCTGCCCTTGCCGCATCGACGACCGCCTGCGCCTCGGTGGCTGTGCGGCCCAGCGGCTTCTGACAGAACACCGCCTTGCCCGCTTCGAGGGCGCGAATCGCCTGCTGCGCGTGCAGCGCGCTCGGGGTGGCGATCACCACCGCGTCGATGTCGTGCTGCAGCATCGCTTCCAAAGTGCCGACCCGCCAGGCGTCGGGCGCGAGCTTCTCCGCCTCGGCCGCGCATGCGAAATCGGGATCGCAGAAGACGCCGGCATCGATCGCGCCGATCGCCAGCATGGCTTCCATCCGGTGGCGGCCGATCCAGCCGGTACCAAGGAAACCGACGCATGGTCGCCGCGTCTCGACGGCCGCCTGGGCGTGATCGCCGGTCATGGTGATTGCCTCGCTCATGCGAATGTCACCAGCGCCTTGACGAAGTTGCCCGGCTTGTCGCGCGTAGCATCCAGCGCCTCGCCCAGTTTCTCCAGCGGATAGCGGTGCGTATAGAGCGGTGTGGGGTCCAGCCGCCCGTTGGCCACCGCCTCTACCGCTTCGCGCAGGCCCCGCATCTGCACGCGCGGGTCGCGTTCGTGCGCGTTAACGACGTCGATGCCCTTCCAGTTCCACATCTGCATGCTCACTTGCCGGGGGCCGTCCTGATGGTAGCCGGCAACGACAAGCCGGCCGCCGAAGCCCACCAGTTCCCCCGACAGGTCGAGCGGCCACTGCTTGCCAACGCATTCGATCACGCGTTCGCACATCGCCTCTCCGGTGAGCGCTCTAACCTGCTCGATGATGGCCCAGTGATCGTGCATCATGATCGTCTCGGCCGCGCCGTAACGCGTCGCCAGATCGAGTGATTCCTGCCGCCGAGAAATGGCGATCACCCGCGCGCCGGCATCGCTCGCCAGCTTGGTGAGGACGGCGCCGAGAAATCCGATACCGACAATCGCCACCGTCTGGCCGGCGCGGATGTCGCTGCGACGCAAGATGTTGAAGGCGCAGCCCAGCGGCTCTCCGGGAAACGGCTGGCCCTCGAGCTGCGGGGGCAATTTGATCGCCATGTCGGCCGCCGCGATGTCGTATTCCGCGAACGCGCGGTAGGAGAACGCGGCCACCCGGTCCCCTGGCGCAAGGCCGCAGACACCCTCGCCCACGGCATCGACCACTCCCCAGGCTTCGTGGCCCAGGCCACCCGCTTCCCCGGGTAGTTCATCCATCCCTGCCCGGCCCACGGCTCCAGATTGGAAGCGCAGACGCCGCAGCCTTCGACGCGGATGCGGATTTCTCCGCGGCCGGTATCGGGCCGTTCCACCCGGTCGATCCGGATCGCTCCGGGCGCTTCGAGAACCGCAGCAAGCATCATGCATTCATCTCCTGAAACCGATCAGACATCGCGCGAATTGTCGTGGTCATGACCGCATCGAACCAAGAAATGGCCGCGACCCTGCGCGAAAACATCGCCCGGCTCACCGCCCGGCAGCGTGACGAGGCGCGGCAGGGCCCGCGCAGCGAGCGGGTCGCCGGGTGCATCACCGCGTTCACCGGCTCGATGGCCTTCGTCGCGCTGCACGTTGTGGTGTTCGGGCTCTGGATCGCGATCAATCTGGGCGCGGTGCCGGTCATTGCACGTTTCGATCCCAGTTTCGTGATGCTGGCCATGGTCGCCTCCGTGGAGGCGATCTTCCTGTCCACGTTCGTGCTCATCAGCCAGAACCGCATGGCCGCTGCCGCCGACCGCCGTGCCGACCTGGACCTGCACGTCAATCTGCTGGCCGAGCACGAACTCACCCGGCTGGCGGGCCTCGTCCAGCGTATCGCCGAGAAACTGGACATCACCGTGGACGACTCGCAGTTCGAGGAGATCCGCAAGGACATCCAGCCCACGCAAGTGCTCGACGCGCTCGACGAGCGCAGGCGCGAGGAGGGTTTGGAGCACTGATATCTCCTGATGTCCCGCGCTCATTTGGCTTCGGCTTCGATGAAGGCGATGAACGCGGCATGGGCCTCGTCATCGGGCATCTGCACGGGGGATGCTTGCAGAACCAGGCGGCGGCGGGGTGGATCGGCCCCGCCAGCCCGCGTGTCTGCGCCAGCTTGGCACAGCGGATCATGTCGATGGCGACGCCTGCGCTGTTGGGGCTGTCCTCCACCGAAAGGCGCAGTTCCAGGTTCATCGGCACACCGCCGAAAAGCTGGCCTTCCATGCGAAGGAAACACACCTTGTTGTCGTTCTGCCAGGCGACGTAGTCGCTGGGGCCGACGTGGATGTTCTCGTCCTCGATCCGTATTTGCGCGACGGACTGCACCGCCTCGGTCTTCGACTCCTTCTTCGAAGCCAACCGCGTGCGGTTGAGCATGTTGAGGAAGTCGGTGTTGCCGCCGGTGTTGAGCTGGTACGTGCGATCCAGCTTGACGCCGCGCTTCTTGAACAGGTCCGTCAGCACCCGGTGGACGATCGTGGCACCCAGCTGCGCCTTGATGTCGTCACCGATGATCGGCACTCCGGCGCGGGTAAAACGCTCGGCCCATTCGGGATTGCTGGCGATGAAGACTGGTATGTTGTTGACGAAGGCAACGCCCGCCTTCAGCGCGCATTCGGCATAGAATTCGCTTGCCGCCTGCGAGCCCACAGGCAGATAGTTCATCAGCACGTCGGCCTGGCTTGCGCGAAGGGCGGCGACGACTTCGTCCTGGGTCGCTTCGGGCGCATCGGCCACGCGGAAGGTGCGTTCGTCGGGGTAGTCGGCCATGTGATCGGCCACGCCATCGAGTATGCGGCCCATGCGGACCACGGCGCCGGTATCGTCTACTTTTTCGCAGAATACCGTCGTGCAGTTGGGCTTGGCGTAGATCGCATCGGCGACGTCGCGGCCCACCTTGCGCTCGTCGACATCCCAAGCCGCCACGATGTGAATGTCGCTGGGGCTGTAGCCGCCCAGATCGTAATGGGTCAGCCCGACCATGTCGTTGGCGCCCGAACGGTAATGCTCGATCCCTTGCACGAGCGAACTGGCGCAGTTGCCGATCCCGGCGATTGCGACGTTGATGCCATGGCGGTCGGGTGAAAGCATCAGACCAGGCTCCGTTCGGCACTGAGACGTTCGTCCCGGTCGAAATTGAGGGGGACAACTCGGGCGTGCGCAGCATGGCCCCGACCGGCACGGCAGGCGCCTCAATCCCCATTCCGCCATCACCCGCCGGGGCGTAACGGTCGATCATCCAGGCGCAGAAATCGGCAAACGCCTGAGGATCGCGGGCCGGGCTGGTGTGGTGCGGGGCGAGGCCCAGGTGCTCGGGCGTAAAGCAAAAGGTGACGGTGACGTCGAAGTCGGCCAGCGCCTCCATCTGCCGATCGAACCAATCGACAGCATTGGGCCGGAAGCTGTCTGCCCACGAGAGGCCCGTGCGAATGCGCCGGGTGCCCAGCTGCTTCATCCATGCGACCGCTTCGTCCAGGCGCGGATCCTCGAAGTGGAACCACTGCATCAGGCCGATCTCTGCCGCGTGCCGCGCATAAGCATCCAGCGCGGGTTTGGGCGTGCCATCCTCGCGGATCAGGCCGAGATGGAAGTGGCGGTAGTACGAAGAGCCTTCCGCCTCGCGGTGGCGGGTTTCCGCGCCCCAGCTCATCGGCAGGTCGAATAACGAGTACCAGAAAACGCGGAGCGACACGTCCTTGAGCAGCGCAACGGTGCGCTCTAGCCCGAATACCTGCACTTCATCCGCGCCGAACGAGCTGACCCCGACTTCGGTAACCCAGACCGGCTTGTCGGTGACGGCCTTGATCTCGGCGATCTTGTCAGGCCAGGCGGAAAGCCGCCAAAGGTTCCAGTCGAGCGGGAATCCATGCACTGCCACCACGTCGACCACGTCTAGCGCGCCGTGGCCTTCCATGCGCCGCAGCCAGTGAGGGTCGATCGGCGACATGCCGCCCAGCACGCGGGTCATCTGCGGGTTGACCGCGCGAATGGCATCGCCGGCGCGGATCACGTGCTCGGCGAACAGCGCCCATTCGGGATCAAGCGCCGGGTCCCAGTGCGACTTGTTGTTTGGCTCGTTCCAGAGCATCGCCGCTTCGATCACCGCGGTTCCCCTTTCGCTGGCTGGGTTGGATAGACTGCCGCGGGGCCATACTTACCGTAAGGTACAGGCGCGGTGCGGCACAAGTAAACGTCCGCTTCGGGGTGCGCCTCGATCGTAAAGCCAGCAGCGCGCAACATCGCCTGGCTGCACGCGGCGTTGGGCGCCCACCAGTTGGTCCAGTCGTGCGCGAATTCGCGCTCGATGAAGTGCATCTTGGGATAGCCTGCGTCGCTGAAATAAGCGGGCGGCTCGCAGGTGCCGGGCATGAAGAACGGGTGGTCCGTCGGCACCTCGATCACGGCGTCGCCGCCCTGCTGCATCGTCTGGAACAACATCATGTCGCCCGCCACGTTCTCGCGGATCAGGTCGAGTGCCAGCAGCGGATGGCGCAGATGGTAGAGCACGCCCATGAAGATCACGAGGTCGAACGTCTCGCCCAGCGCCGCCACGTCGTAGACGGACAGGTTGCGAAACTCGATGCCGTCGAAACCCAGTTGCTCGCAGGCGAAGCGGGCTTGGGCGAGGTAGCGTTCGTCGCTGTCGATGCCGACGACGCGCAGAGCCCCGCGCCGCTTCATCTCGACCGAATAGAAGCCCGCGTTGCAGCCGATGTCGAGCACCGACTTCCCCGCCATTTCCTTGGGCAGCACGTGCGCGAAGGATTTGAACTTGAAGCTGGGATAGTCGCCCAGGAAATGTTCGGGCGCAGTGCTTACGCCCCCGAGGTCTATGTTGTGGAACCAGGGACCCAGCGCTTCGATGCTGTCGCGCAGCCGCGCCGTGTCGTCGTGATGAGAAGCCGCAGCCTGGCGCAATCGTTCCTCCACTACCTGAAATGCCGAAAAGCGCGCCACAGGGGAGCCGCCTGTGCCATGGCACTGTGTTACAGAGCGGCAACGATCCCTCTTCTGCGATGTTCCGAGCATCTACAAAGACTGGGCTTTTTCAATTAAAGTTATAAACAAATATTATAATTAGCCTCAGTTCTTCTCAGTTGATAGCCCTCGGGATACCGCACCGCCGTCCGGCATTCATCGCTGCATGACAGACATGCGGCAGTGGATCGAGGCGATGCGGGCTGAACGCTACGATGTCGCGTGGTCGCTCGCCGCGAAGATTCTTGGCGAGCGCGACCCCGCGACGCGGGATCAACCGGGTGCGCCGTATCACCAGCGATGGGTCTGGGACGGGCGTGACTTCGAAGGCCGGCATGTTCTGGTCCGATGCTATCACGGCCTTGGTGACACCATACAATTCGCCCGTTACCTGCCGCTGCTGGCTGACTGCACTGCTTCGGTAACACTCGAAGCGCAACCCGGACTGGTCCCGCTGTTGCGTGATGTTCCAGGCATTGCGGTGGTCCCATTCGATCCGACAGCCCCCCTGCCCGCCTTTGAATGTGACATCGAGATCACCGAACTCGATTTCGTGCTGCGGATCGCGCCTGACGCGACGCAGCCCGCCTATATAAAGGCGACCCGCGCCGTCCTGCCGCGCGGCACGATCGCCCTGTGCAACGGCGCGGGCGGCTGGGATGCCGGGCGCGGCATACCCGAAGCGCTTTTCAAATCGTTATGCGCCGCCACACCGTGCATTACCATGATGCCGGGTCCCAGTGCGCTTCCCGTGCTCAATCCGACCGGCTGCCCATTGGACATGGAGGTCACCGCCTCCCTGCTCGCAGGCGCCGAACTGGTCATCACGGTCGATACGATGATTGCGCACCTGGCCGGTGCCTTGTGCAGGCCGACTTGGCTGCTGCTCCAGGCCGAGCCCGACTGGCGCTGGAATCCGGGCCGGCCCGACACCCCGTGGTATCCGACGATGCGCCTCTACGCCCAGCCCGAACCCGGCGACTGGGCCACGGTGATCGCCGCGGTCGAGCGCGATCTTACACCTCATCTGGCTAAGACAACCGAAAGGTAGCGCGATGACGACAGTGCCCTGCGTCCCGGTTTCCTGGGGCGAATTGCTCGACAAGATCACCATTCTCGACATCAAGCGTGCCCGGCTACCACCCGGCCCTGCGCTCGCCAACGTGGAAAAGGAGCACGCGGTGTTGACCCGGGCTGCAGCCGAAATCGTCCGCACCCCGGGGCTGGGCGCCTTGATGGAGCGCCTACAGCGGATCAACGAAACGCTGTGGAATATCGAGGGTGCCATCCGCGAACAGGAGGCGCAGGCCCGCTTCGGCCCCCGCTTCGTCGCGCTGGCACGCTCGGTCTACCAGACGAACGATACCCGCGCGGCGATCAAGCGCGAGATCAACCTCCTGCTCGATTGCGAACTGGTCGAGGAGAAGAGCTACGCGGCCGCCATCGCTCCACCGGTCATGTCCTCGCTCGTCGCCGGACACACGAATTGAGAGTGACCACCCGCATCGCACCACCGTCGATCGACAGAGTGGTCACCGAGGCGGGTTCGCAATCGAGCATAAAGATGCGCTCCATCGGCAACCCCAGCAGGTGTGCCACGATACCCCGAATAATGTCGCAATGGCTGAAGCACAGTGCCGGCGCCTCCCTATGCGCAACCGCGCAAACGAAATCGGCCGCACGCGACACTGCCTGCGCCATTGTCTCTCCGTTCGGACAACCTGCAATACTTCGACGCGCGTTCCAAGCATGCCAGTCGGCCCGCCGGTCGAGCGCCTCGAAGCCCAAACCTGTGAACGCGCCGAAATTGATTTCGTCGAGCGCGGGCACGGCTCCCACCTCCATGCCTCGGGCATGTGCGATCGGGGCTGCCGTCTGCAGCGCACGTCGCCGCGGACTGCTGTGAATGGATGCGATCGGCATTCCTTCCAATGCCGAGACGAGTGCTTCCGCCTGGACCATGCCAGATGCATCGAGCGCGATATCGGATCGGCCGCTCAGGATTCGGCCGACTTCGGCATGGTTCGCGTGACGGACGAGGTGGACCAATCCCATTCATATCCCTCCAAGGCTACATCGGATAACAGCGGCTATAATATTAATTGCCGCCGGTCTTCCTATATATGTGAACCGATGTAATACACATTTGTTAGTATTTCTAAATTCAGGAACTAGAAGAAGAAGAAGCTGTTGCCCCTGACGTACGGCGAGCAAAATCGGCATGGCCCGAAAATCCTTTGCCGCCGTCCATCAAACACTCGTGAAGCGTGGGGCCCGCTATGAAAGAAAACATCCTCTTGACCGGCGGCGCCGGCTTCATCGGACGTCAGGTTGCAGCGGAGCTGCTGCGCCGGGGCAACAATGTCCGGGTGCTCGACTGCCTGCTGGAACAGGTCCACGGAACCGCCGGCCGACCTGCCGATCTCGAACCGGAAGCCGAACTGATCATCGCCGACATCCGCGATGGCGATGCCGTTTCGCGCGCACTCAAAGGAATCGATAGCGTCGTGCACCTGGCCGCCGAAGTGGGCGTAGGCCAGTCGATGTACGAGGTGGAACGCTATACATCCGCCAACGACGTCGGCACCGCCGTCCTGTTCGAACGGCTGATCGACAAGCCGGTGCGCCGCGTCGTCACCGCCTCATCCATGAGCATCTACGGCGAAGGCCTCTACCACGATGTCGACGGCGCCTTCGTCGAAAACGCCGAGCGCGGCACCATGCGAGACGGGCAGAAGGTGTGGGACCCGCTCGACGCGCACGGCCGCGCCTTGTCCCCGGTCGCGACGCCGGAGTGGAAACGCCCCAGCCTGGCCTCGATCTACGCGCTCAACAAGTACGTGCAGGAGCGCACCACGCACATCATGGGCGCCCCATACGGCATCGAAAGCGTGTGCCTGCGCCTATTCAACGTCTACGGCCCGGGCCAGGCGCTCTCCAACCCTTATACGGGCGTGCTCGCAATCTTTGCCTCGCGGCTGCTCAACGGACAACGGCCGATGATATTCGAGGACGGCGAGCAGCGGCGCGATTTCGTCCACGTCAGCGACGCGGCGCGTGCGTTCGCCGATGCTCTGGTCCTGCCGCAGGCGACGGGCCAGACATTCAACATCGGCTCGGGCGAAGACCGATCGGTCACGCAAGTGGCGCAGGCGCTGGCGCGGGCGATGGGCAAGAACGACGTCGAGCCCGAAATCGTGGGCAAAGCGCGCATCGGCGATATCCGCCACTGTTTCTGCGACAAGTCGCTCGCCGCTGAAAAACTTGGCTTCGAAGCGCGACAGGATTTCGTCGAAGGCCTCGCCGAACTGGCCGAATGGGTCCAGCAGCAGACCGCAGAGGACCGCGTCCATCAGGCCCGTGCCGAGTTGGAAGCTCGGGGGCTGGTAGCATGAGCGCCCATCGCGAAGACAATCGCCCGATCCTCGTCACTGGGGGCGCCGGTTTCATCGGCTCCAACCTGGCGGATCGGCTTGCCGGGGAAGGCCACGTCGTCATCGTGTACGACGCGCTTTTGCGCACTGGCGTGGAGCGCAACCTGGCTTGGCTGCAGAGCCGTCATGGCGAGCGCATCCGGCCCCTGATCGGCGATGTCCAGGACGCCGGGCTGCTGGCCGAAGCGGTGGAGCGTTCGCGCGCTGTGTTCCACCTGGCCGCCCAGGTGGCGGTGACGACCAGCCTGGCCGACCCGCGCCAGGATTTCGAGGTGAACCTTGGGGGCACCTTCAACCTGCTGGAAGCGGTGCGCCGTAATCCGGTGCCGGTCGTTTTCGCCTCGACCAACAAGGTCTACGGCGACCTTGCCGATCTCGAATTCACCGCCTCCCGCGACGGCTACCTCCCCACCGACGAGGCGTTCCGTACCCATGGCATCGGCGAAGCGCGACCGCTTGACTTCCACACCCCCTACGGCTGCTCCAAGGGCGCGGCCGACCAGTACGTGCTCGATTATGCGCGCAGTTACGGCGTGCCGGCGGCAGTCTTGCGCATGAGCTGCATCTACGGGCAGCGCCAGATGGGCACGGAGGATCAGGGCTGGGTCGCACACTTCCTCATCCGCGCGCTGGAGGGCGAAGCAATCACCCTTTACGGCGACGGCCAGCAGGTCCGCGACATTCTCGAGGTCGGCGACGCGGTGGCTGCCTATATCGCCGCATGGGACCGCATCGACCGGGTCGCCGGCCGAGCTTTCAACCTGGGCGGCGGCACGGACAACGCGGTCAGCCTGCGCACACTTCTCGACTACATCGGCCACCTTGTCGGCACTCCGCCGCAGGTGCGCTGCGACGAATGGCGCGCGGGCGACCAGCGTTATTTCGTGGCCGACACCCGCGCCGCCGCGAAGGCGCTCGGCCTAGCGCGCCCCTTGCCCTGGCGTGAGGGCGTGGAGCGTCTGACGCGTTGGCTGGCAACGGAACGCGGGCTGGATACCACCCTGGATGAGACACCGCAGCCTGTTCCCGCACGGACCGCAGCATTGTGAGAATACTCATCACGATCGATGCAGTGGGCGGGGTGTGGCAATATGGCCTTGACCTTGCGCGCGAGCTGGCGGGAGCGGGCGCGCAGCCCGTGCTGGTAGTACTGGGCCCTGCCCCCGATGCGGCGCAGCGCGCAGAGGCCTGCTGCATTCCCGGCATCGCCTTGATCGAAACGCAATTGCCGCTCGACTGGCTCTGCGATGGCCCCACGCCTATCCTCGCGGCCGGTGCCGCGATCGCCGACATTGCTCGCGAAATGGGTACCGACCTTATCCAACTCAACATGCCCACCCTCGCCGCTGCCGGGCCGTTCCCCGTGCCGACCATCGCCGTCACCCATGGCTGCGTCACGACCTGGTGGGAGGCGGCCAAGCGGGGCGAGGATCTCGCGTCCGAGTATGCCTGGCATCGCGCGATGACGGGCGCAGGCTTGCGCGCAGCCGACCGCGTGATCGCGCCGACTGCCAGCCACGCCCATACAGTGGCGCGGCACTATGCACTCGATCGGAGTCCGACCGTGGTTCACAACGGCCGCAGCGCGCTGTCGCAGCAGGCCGAGGTCCCCCTGCCCCACGATGTGCTGACCGTCGGACGCCTGTGGGACCGCGTGAAGCGCGCGGACCTGCTGGACCGGGTGGCAGCGCGGATCGAAGCGCCGTTCCGCGCCGCCGGCGCGACCACCGGACCGCATGGCGAGCGTGCCGACTTGCGCAATCTGGTACTGCTGGGCCAACTCGACCGCGAGGGTCTTGGTAGTCGGCTGGCAACGCGGCCCATATTCGTCTCCGCCGCTTCGTTCGAACCGTTCGGGCTGGCCGTGCTCGAAGCGGCGCAGGCAGGTTGTGCGCTCGTCCTCTCGAACATCGATACGTTTCGCGAACTGTGGGACGGCGTGGCCCTGTTCGCCGCGCGCGACGACGAGGCGGCTTACGCGCACGCCATCGAAATTCTGCTGGGCGATCCCGACCATCGCTTGCGCCTGGGAGAGACGGCACGCCGACGCGCAGGGCGCTATAGTCCGGGCGCCATGGCGAATGGTATGCTCGATATCTACAGGCAAGTACTGGGCGAAAGGGCGCAATCCGGGAGGGTCGCTGCATGAGGATCGTCTATTTCACCCATTCGCTCACTTCGTGCTGGAACCATGGCAATGCCCATTTCCTGCGCGGCGTGCTGAGCGAACTGGTCGCGCGCGGCCATGAGGTAAAGGTGTGGGAGCCGGCGGGCGCGTGGAGCCTGTTCAACCTGCTGGCCGATCATGGCGATGCGGGACTGGCCGCATACCGCACAGCCTACCCGGAACTGTCCTCCGCAACGTACGCGCTGGCCTGCCCGCTCGAGCCTCTGGTGGCGGATGCCGACCTCGTCATCGTGCATGAATGGAACGACCCGAAACTGCTCGCCGGGATCGGTCGCCTTCGGGCGGGTGGCGCGGCTTTCACCCTGCTGTTCCACGATACCCATCACCGCGCCGTCAGCGAACCCGACGCAATGCGCGCCTTCGATCTTTCCGCCTATGATGGGGTGCTCGCTTTCGGCGAGGCGCTGAGCGAGGTCTATCGCGACTGGGGCTGGTCCGACCGCGTGTGGACCTGGCACGAGGCCGCCGACGTACGTCGCTTCCATCCCCGGCAGAGGAGACCCAGCGCAAGGGCTTGGTCTGGATCGGCAACTGGGGCGACGGCGAGCGGACCGAGGAGTTGGAGCAATTCCTGTTTCGCCCCGCGCGCGAGGCCGCGCTGCCGCTGGACATCTACGGCGTGCGCTACCCGAATGAGGCGCGGGCGACACTGGTCCGTAATGGCATGAAGTACCACGGCTGGGCGCCCAATGCGCGGGCGCCGGAGATCTTCGCCGGCCACATGGCCACCGTGCATGTGCCCCGGCGCTATTACTCCACGATCCTGCCCGGCATCCCGACCATTCGCGTGTTCGAGGCGCTGGCCTGCGGGATTCCGCTGGTTTCCGCGCCTTGGGTTGATGCCGAGAATTTGTTCCGGCCCGGCGAGGACTACCTCGTCGCCCGCGACGGCGAGCAGATGACACGCCACTTGTGCGCCTTGCGCGACGATCCCGACCTGAGGGCGGAAATCGCCGCGAATGGGCTTGAGACCGTGCTTGCCCGCCACACCTGTGCGCACCGCGTGGACGAACTGCTCGCCATCGCCGCCAGTCTGGCGCCCCCCGAGCCAATGAGCCCCAGGCCATCGAGGACACCCCATGAAGATAGCTTTCTACGGATCGAGCCTGCTTTCATCCTATTGGAACGGCGCGGCGACATATTATCGCGGCATTCTCAAGGCTTTGGCCGGTCACGGCTATGACATCACGTTCTACGAACCCGACGCTTTCGACCGCCAGCAGCACCGCGACATCGCCCCCCAACTTGGGCCCGCTCGGTCGTCTATTCCGCCACGCAGGAGGGCCTGCGCTCAGTGCTGGCGGAGGCCGGTGCGGCGGATATAGTGGTAAAGGCCAACGGCGTAGGCGTGTTCGACCGGGAACTTCTGGAGGGCGTGCTCGCGCAAAGCTCGCCCGGCGCGCTGCGCATTTTCTGGGACGTGGACGCCGCCGCGACGCTGGACGAGATGCGTACCGACACCGCCCATCCCGTGCACCTGGCGTTACCTGAACTGGACATGGTCCTCACTTACGGCGGCGGTCCGCCGGTCGTGGACGCTTATACCGCATTCGGCGCGCGCCGCTGCATTCCAATCTACAACGCGCTCGATCCCGACACCCACCACCCCGCCCCGCGCAACCTGCGCTTCGAAGCCGACCTCGGCCTCCTCGCCAACCGCCTGCCCGACCGCGAGGCGCGCATCGAGGAGTTCTTCCTGCGCGCCGCTGCGCTATTGCCGCAGCGCACTTTCCTGCTGGGCGGAAGCGGCTGGCACGACAAGAAGATGAGCCCCAACGTGCGCGCCATCGGTCATGTCGGCACCGGCGATCACAACGCCCTCAACTGCACCCCCGCGCCGTGCTCAACGTCGCACGCGATTCGATGGCCACCACCGGCTTCTCGCCCGCCACCCGCGTGTTCGAGGCTGCCGGAGCCGGTGCCTGCCTCATCACCGACGCATGGGAGGGGATCGAGCAGTTCCTCCAGCCCGACACCGAAGTTCTCGTCGCCCGCGATGGGCAGGACGTGGCCGCCATCCTCGACAGCCTCACCGCGGAACGCGCCCGAGCGATCGGCGAGGCGGCGCTGCGGCGCGTTCGGGCTGAACATACCTACGCCCTGCGCGCAGAGCAGGTCCATGCGATCTTCCAGGAACACCAGCAGCGCGCGGCGGAGGCAGCATGAAACTCGTCGCCCTCGGCCTCAGCCTCGGTTCGTCCTGGGGCAACGGCCATGCCACCACCTATCGCGCCCTCCTCGCCGCCTTTGCCGCGCGGGGGCACGAAGTCCTGTTCCTCGAACGCGAGGTACCTTGGTACGCCGGTGCCTATCGCGACCTTGCCGATCCCGATTTCTGCCGGCTGGAATACTACCGCGACCTCGATGGCCTGGAGGCGTGGCGGGTCGCTATTGCCGCTGCCGACGCCGTCATCGTGGGATCCTATGTGCCCGATGGGGTTGAAGTCTCGCGCCGGGTCCAGGCGCTGGCGCGCGGCGTCACCGCATTCTACGATATCGACACGCCAGTCACACTGGCCCGCCTGGAACGCGGCGACCACGAATACCTTGCGCCCGCGATGATCCCCGGCTTCGACGTCTACATGTCGTTCACCGGCGGGCCGACCCTGCGGCGCATCGAAAGCGAGTACGGCTCCCCGCCGCGCGCGCGCTATACTGTTCAGTGGACCCGACGCTCTACCGCCCACTCGACGTGGCCAAGCGCTGGGACCTGACGTATCTTGGCACTTACAGCCCCGACCGCCAGCCGACCCTGGACCGGCTGCTGATCGAGCCGGCGCGCCGCCGACCGGACTTGCGCTTCGCGGTGGCCGGCCCGCAATATCCGCAGGACATCGAATGGCCCGCCAACGTCGAGCGGATCGAACACCTACCGCCGGCCGAACACCCCACCTTCTACAACGCGTCGCGCATGACGCTCAACGTCACCCGCGCCGACATGATCGCGGCCGGGTGGTCGCCTTCCGTCCGCCTGTTCGAGGCGGCGGCCTGCGGCACCCCGATCCTGTCCGACCGCTGGGAGGGCATCGACACCCTGTTCGTGCCCAATCGCGAGATCACCCTGGCTGAAACGAGCGAGGACGCGCTCGCAGCGATTGCACGGCCCTCGCCCGAGATCGGCACGGCTGCACGCCAACGCGTACTCGATGCCCATACGGCGGACCACCGCGCCGCCGAAATGGAAGCCCATCTGGGCGAAGCGGCACGACACCGCATATTGCAACCCAAGGAGAGGAACGGCACCATGACCAGCGATAGACCACCCCTTACCCTGGTCGCGGGCGGTGCCGGCTTCATCGGCTCGCACCTTTGCTCCGAACTGCTCGCCCGCGGCGATCACGTCGTTTGCCTCGACAACCTGCAGACGGCCCGGCCATCGAACCTGCGGCTGCTAGAGGATCATCCGAACTTTGACTTCGTGGAGGGCGACATCGTCAACGCACTGCCATCCACGATCCTCGACCGAGCCGCGCGGTTCGCACGCGTCTATAACCTCGCCTGCGCCGCCTCGCCGCCGCAGTATCAAGCCGATCCCGAGCACACGATGCTGACCTGCGTGCTGGGCACCGACAACCTGCTGCGTCTGGCCGAAAGCGCGGGTGCGCGCTTCCTGCTCACTTCGACCAGCGAGGTCTACGGCGATCCCGAGATCCACCCCCAGCGCGAGGATTATCGCGGCTGGGTGAACTGCACCGGGCCACGCGCCTGCTACGATGAAGGCAAGCGCGCCGCCGAAGCCATGGCGTTCGACTTCGCGCGCATGGGCCGAGCACAGGTTCGCGTGGCGCGGATCTTCAACACTTACGGCCCGCACATGCACCCCGACGACGGGCGCGTGGTCTCGAACTTGGTCTGCCAGGCGCTATCGGGCCGTGACATCACCGTATACGGCGACGGTACGCAGACGCGCAGCTTCTGCTACGTCTCCGACATGGTGGAGGGGCTGATCCGCCTGATGGAAAGCGACATCGACGGGCTGGAGCCGATCAACCTCGGCAACCCGGAGGAACGCACCGTCAACGAACTGCTGGAGGCGGTGCTGGCGCTCGTCGATCGCCCGGTGCAGATCACGCACCTGCCGCTGCCGGTCGACGATCCACGGCGCCGGCGCCCCGACATTTCCCGCGCCGAGACTATGCTGGGCTGGAATCCGCGCATGCCGCTGGCGCAAGGACTCGCGCGCACCTGCGCCTGGTTTGCCGAGGAAATCAGCGCCTGCGATTGCAACGAGCCGGCGGCCACCCCTCCATAGCCGCCGAATAGCACCGCCTCAGCGTATCCACACGCCTACCAGCGCTGCGATGCACACCAGCAGGAGAAAGCCGTTCACGCCGATTAGCAGGTTCGACGGTAGGCTCGCGCCACACTGCAGCGATGAAGCGGAACCCGGCGAACACGACGAGCAGGCTGCCGGTCGCCAGCCCCAGCCAGTCGGGTACGACATGCTCGAGCAGCGCCGCGGCGCCGACGCCGGATGCCAGCACGGTGCGATCAGCGGCAAGCTCGGTGCGGCGATCGGCGCTGTCCTGCTGCCGGCCCGCGCTTTTCTCCAAATGCCGGGCGCTGCAGGTCAGCTCCTTCTTGGCATTGCTGGTTTCGGTTTCGGTGCTCATTTCCGGCCAACGCGCGGGCGCGCCGTCAGGTTTTCGCATGGGCGCGATTTGCTGGGAGTTGCTTACATGCGCTGGCGAACGGGAACGCGGTGAGCACGTCGCGATTTGCCGGATCGAGATCGCGCATCACAGGAGCAAGGCATGAGTTCCGCCACCAAGACCACCGAACACAACGAAATCCGCCAGTGGATCGAGGATCGTGGCGGCCGCCCCTCCGTCGTCGCAGCGACGCATGACAACGGCCGCGAGGGCGGGTTGCTTCGGATCGACTTCGGCGAAAAGGACGAGACGCTCGAAGAGATCGAGTGGGAGGAATTCTTCCGGATCTTCAATGCCAACGGCTTGGCCTTCGTGCATCAGGACGAAACCGCCGATGGCAAACCCAGCCGTTTCGCCAAGTTCGTGTCCGGTGACGAGGACTGACGCCGTCAGTCCCGGCTTCGAGGCATCGGGGCGATGAGGCGATCATATTCCTCCTCCGCCTTGCCATAGGATTCGCCGGCCAGTCGCTTCAGCCCCGGCCGATCGAGAATGGTCACGCTGCCGCGCTTGCAACGGATCAGGCCTTCGCCTTCCAGCATGTGCAGCGTGAGGGTGACGCCGGAGCGCTGGGCCGCGATCATCACTGCCATGAATTCGTGAGTGAGGCCGATTTCGTGCGTGCCCATGCGATCGTGGCACATCAGCAGCCAGCGGGCGAGCCGGCTTTCCAGCGTATGATGAGCGTTCGCCATCGCACTGAAGCTCACTTGTACCATGAAGCTGTGGCAGAACCGCAGCAGCAGGCTGCGAAGACTGACGCTGGCGGCGAACGCATCGCGCACATGCTCCGTGGGCACGCGCAACGCGGTCCCTTCTGCAACCTGGGTGAACACCTCCATCGGCGTGCTGTCCGAGCCCATCAGGACCGGCACGCCCGACATCCCCTCACGCCCGAAGATGCCCACCTCGGTTTTGGCGCCCTTGTCGTTAGTCGCCACCACCGAAACGATGCCGCCTTCGGGAAAGAACATATGCTCTATCGGCCGGCCGGCCCAGACCAGGCTCTGTCCGCGTTCTTGCTCCACGCGGATCACATGGGGCGCCAGACGCGCCCGGTCCTCGTCGTCCATCATCTGCACGAGCAGGTTGGCGCTTTGATCCATTACCGAGGATGACATGCGCCGCTCCTTGCCCGATCGCACTCAAGCATGACGCCGCAGCTTGGTAAAGCTAATGCCTGAAAACGGTGCAAAGCTTCCTCGTTTGCACAGGGCGAACAGGTTGGCCTCTCGCCCCGCCGCGATGGCTGCACGCTACGGCGCGCGATCGGCGCACACCGGAAACTGCGCCATTGTCGCTCAGGTTATGGGAAGCGTCGTCGTCGCTGTGAGGCAACGCGCGAACCAAGGAGAAAGGTGATGCCCGGCGGAGGAGAATACGAACCCCAGGATTCCCGCAAGGTCACCGGCACCGCCGGCGACAAGGACAAGTCCTGGCGCGAACAGGAGGATGCCCGCGCCGGCCGCGGCGAATACGAACCGCGGGACGTGCGCAACGTAACCGGTCAGCCCGCGAGCGAAACGGATCGCTGGCGCAAGGATGAAGCCGAGCCTCCCAAGGCTGGCGGAGAGCCCGCCGAAGGATCGCGCGAAGCCGTCGAAAGGGCCGCGAAATCAAGGCCAAAAGCTGCGCAAGGTTCTACCGACGCGCGGCAATCGGTGGATTGAGGGGCCGCCATTTTGTTCGATAACGGACAAAAGGACTTAGTGATCTTCCCTTGAAACCCTGCAGCTATATACTGGTAATTACAGGATGCAGGGCAGGAGACCGATGGCTTTATTCGCGCCGAAGTCGTGGAAAATGTGGGGGAATGGTCCGACAGTCCTGATCTTGGCCGCGAGTCCGTTGAAGTGAGCAGTTCTTCCGTCTCCTTAAACCGATTTTCCGCATCGCTGCGGGCGATCGACCGCAAAACTTCCAGGTCGGCAAATGCAGCGCCCGGCATGTCGGGGCGGCTACGGGACCTGTTTTCGCACATCACGCCGAGGCTGAAGGAATTCGACGCAGGCGACTTTTTGCTTCCCGAGCGGCATGTGTGCACCGCCCTGCTGTTCCTTGAAGACGGGTGGGCCTGTCGGTTCGTGACGACGCGCGATGGTAAGCGACATTCAGCGGCGGCCATCGTACCGGGGGACTGCGTGAACCTCGAAGCGATCGTGGCCGACGAGATGGACTGCGGCGTGCAGATGCTGACGCCGGGTAAGCTCCACTCGATCCCGCTTGCAGCCGTGCGTGACGCTTACGGCCATGTAAACGAAGTCGCCCAGCTCGCCTCCTCTCTGGCAATGATGGAAAAGGCGATCCTGGCGCAACATACCTTACGCCTGGGCAGGATGGCGGCGCGCGAACGGCTGATGCATCTGTTGTGCGAATTGGTCTATCGCACTGGTCACGGTGGCCACGGCAGGCCAGGCGATCCGATGGAGGTCCCGCTGACGCAGGAATGGCTTGCGGATTTGCTGGGCTTGACCACAGTTCACGTCAACCGCACCCTCCAGCAGTTGCGCAGCGAAGGCCTGCTCGAATCCCGGTCACACCGTGTAGTGGTTCCCGACGTGGAAGCCCTGCGGCTACTGTGCGATTTCGATCCCCGTTATCTTGCGGCGCACGGGCCGTCGCCGGGGTCGTATCAACGCTGATTCGCTAATAAAACCTCGATCTGTTCGGTATCGAACACAGCGGCTTGGACGCCTCGCAAGCGGGACAAAGAGGTTCTATCGCAGCGCCGGAAAGACCGGGTGATGGCATGGGCCTCCGCGTTCGGTAATTGGGCGATATCAATGCGTAAGCGCGAACTGGACGTCACCGAGAACCGCTTGCTGCGCACCCTGACGTCGACGGACCTCGCCCTTCTCGCTGGCCATCTCGAGCCTGTCCGCCTGCGGCGTGGCACGGTCCTGGTCCATCTCACGAACCGATCGAATCCGCATGGTTCCTGACCTCCGGCCTGAGTTCGATCGTGGCGCCGTGTCCCAACACCTCCGGGGTCGAAGTCGGCATGACCGGGCGGGACGGGATGATCGGCATTTCGCTTCTCCTGGACAGCGACCGCTCGCCGCACAGTGCCTCGATGCAAGCGGACGGCGCCGGCTTTCGGATCGACGCGCCTGTGCTGGCGCGCACGCTTGCCGGCAGCGCTTCCATCCAGCGACATCTGCTGCGCTACGTCCATGCCTTCTGCGTGCAGCAGGGGCATACCGCGCTGTCCAACGCGATCCACTCCGTCGAGCAGCGCCTGGCCCGTTGGCTGTTGATGGCACACGACCGACAGGACGGCGACGGCATCGCCATGACCCACGAATTCATGGCGCTGGCCCTGGGCGTGCGGCGCCCCAGCGTGACGATCGCGCTGCACTCGCTCGAAGGCATAGGACTGCTCAAGGCGACGCGAGGCCTTGTGCTCATTCGTGACCGGCAAGGGATGGAGACATTCGCCCGAACGGCTTACGGCACGCCCGAAGCGGAGTACAATCGGCTGATCGGGCCGAGTCGGTAGCGACCCGATCCCCGAACGGAGACCGCCAGCGGCGAGAGTGCCGCGGCCCACTGCGATGTCTGCGACGACTTGCGCTGCGTCGACGAGAGCCGTTCCTAGGCGGTTATTCGTAGTCCTCTTCCTCGTCGACGACCTCCTCGAGGGACTCGTCGTCATCTTCGGGATCTACATAGTCGAGCGGGTTGAGGCCCAGGTCCGCCGCGATTTCTAGTTCGGACGCGACGACGACGATCTCCTCGCCGTCCTCGAGCTCGATCACCGTGGTTTCTTCTTCCTTGCCGGGCTTGAGGTGGACGACATCGTCGCCTCCTTCGCCGTTCGGCACCTGTCTGACGAACGTGACGGCGCGGGTTCGCGTTCCCGTGCGAAAGGCAATCCTGGAGCCGCGCCTACCAACGGTGGCGCCGGCGTCCGCTGTTCTGGATTACGCTGAGCCTGGAGAGCAGCACGTTCGCCTCCGTCAGCGACGTGCGCACTTGCGCGAGCGAGGTCGCCAGCTCCGCACGCGCAGCGCTGGCCCGCCGATGCGTGTCCGCCAGCGCGGCAAGCAGGACTTGCGGCGGCTGCCTGACCGCGTTGGCAGGGCGGCAATTGTCCAGCAGTTCTGAGAACTCCAGGCGATTGATGATCAGACCCGCACTGTTGGCGATCTCGAAAGCGCAACCAGAAGGGTCGGTCCGACCGTTCAGCAGATCCCCCCACATGGCCGTCGCCGCAGAGAAGGCTTCGAGATAGGCATGATCGGCCGAGGGAAGATCGACCCCCTGTTCGTCGTCAAAATGAACGTTTCCGTCGAAAAAGTGAAAGAAGAACCGAGCCATGCAGTACCCTCTGCGCCTTTCAGGCTTGTCTCTGGATTATCGGGCGGCTGCTACCTATGCCTGATGCAAAGCATGATTGACCGCACGTCGATCCGGCGCAACCTGTGCGGTCACCGACCGCGCCGTCTGGAATAATGAACGCGAGAACTGACGATGACAAGCGTGATTGAAGACGTGGCGGGCATAACCGACGCACTGACGCCGGTCTGCGCGATCGGAGCCTCAGCAGGCGGCATCAAGGCGCTGCAGACGTTCTTCGGCACCATCGAACCCGACCTCGGGCTTGCCTACGTCGTCATCGTGCACCTGGCACCCGACTATCCCAGCCAGCTCGCCGAAATCCTGCGCGCTGCCACCTCGATGTCCGTCAACCAAGTGGAGGATCTCGCCCGAACTGAAGCCCAACTGTGTCTACGTCATCCCGCCCGATCGCGAACTCGTGATCGAGGGCAACCAGATCAAGGCCCGCAACTTCGTGGAACCGCGCGGCAGGCGTGCGCCCATCGACATGTTCTTCCGCTCTATCGCCGATGCGCGCGGCGATGGCTTCGCGGTGGTGCTGACCGGAGCCGGCGCGGACGGCGCGGTGGGTGTGCGGCAAGTCAAGGAAGCGGGCGGCCTGATCCTCGTTCAGGACCCTCGCGACGCGGAATTCCCGATGATGCCGCGCAGTGCAATCGCCACCGGCGTCGCCGATTTCGTCGAGCCGATCCGCGAACTGGTGGTGCGCATCGCCGAAACCACCCGCAGTAAACAGGCCCTCATCGACAACGAGAACGAGGACGCGGAAAACCACATCGCCCGGATCATCACGTTCCTGCGGGTCCGCACCGGGCACGATTTCTCCAGCTACAAGTCCGCCACCGTGCGTCGCCGGATCGGCCGGCGTATGCAGGTGACACGCCAGACCAGCGTGGCGGACTATGCCCGCTATATGACCCAGACTCCGGAAGAAGCGCAGGAACTGTTCGGCGACCTGCTGATCTCGGTTACCTCGTTCTTCCGCGACCGCGCCGCGTTCCTCAACCTTACCCAGACCGTGATCCCGGCGATCTTCGATGCCCATGGCCTGGACGAGACCATCCGCGTCTGGTCAGTCGGCTGCGCCACCGGCGAGGAGCCCTACAGCCTTGCCATGCTCATGCTGGAGGAGGCCGAGCGCCGCGAAGTGCGCCCGCACATCCAGATCTTCGCCAGCGACCTTGACGAAGGCGCTCTCGCGACCGCGCGCGAGGGGCGCTATCCCCGCGCCATCGAGGCAGACATGAGCGAGGAGCGGCTCAACCGCTTCTTCGTCGCCGAAGTAGAGCATTACCGCATCCGCAAGGACGTGCGCGATCTGGTGCTGTTCGCCCATCACAGCGCGCTCAAGGATCCGCCGTTTATGCGGCTCGACCTGGTGATGTGCCGCAACCTGCTGATCTATCTGGAGCGTGACCTGCAGCGCCAGCTCCTCGCTCTATTCCACTACGCGCTGCGACCCGGCGGCCACCTTTTCCTGGGCTCGGCGGAAACCGCGGACGTGCGCCCCGAACTGTTCGCGACTCACAACCGCGATTCACGCATCTACGCGGCCAAGCCGCGCAACACGAATTCGATAGAGCTGCTCAACCAGCTTCCGCGCGATCATCGCCGCGACATACCCGCTCTGCGCGATCCGCCCAGCCACCGCGACCGATCGCCGGGTCTCGCCCATCACGGCGCGCTCGAGAAGACATCGCCGCCCAGCGTCCTGGTCGACGAGGAACACCGCATCATCAACCTGTCGCAGACGGCGGGACGTTTCATCATGCCCCCGAAGGTCCGCTCAGCACCGAGCTGCCCGACATCGTCCGCCCGGAGCTGCGCGCAGAACTGCGCAGCGCCCTGCACCGCGCTTTCACCGCGAATGAAGCAAGCGTGACCCTTCCGCTTAACGTGGCGTTCAATGGCACGTTCCACCGGGTAGCGATATACGTCGCTCCGTCGCCGGAGGAGCCGCAGAGCGCGCCCATGGCGCTGGTCGTCTTCCTCGACGCGGGCGCGATCGACAGCGAGATCACACCGGACGATCTGATCGACGAGGTTGTCGGCGCCCAGGAAATCCGCCGTCTGCGCGAAGAGCTGCGCGGCGCGCAGGAACGCCTGAGCGCAAGCCGCCGCGAACATGAAAGCGCGATCCAGGAACTGCGCATCGCCAACGAGGAACTGCAGTCCGTCAACGAGGAATACCGCTCCACCGCAGAGGAGCTGGAGACCAGCAAGGAGGAACTGCAGTCGATCAACGAGGAACTGCAGACCGTCAACTTCGAGCTGAGGAGCAAGCTCGACAACATCGCCAACGCGCACAGCGACCTGCAGAACCTCATCAACTCGACGGAGATCGGCACGCTTTTCCTTGATGCGGACTTGCGCATCAAGATGCTCACCCCGGCGGTGGAACAGCTGTTCAGCGTCACTGATTCTGACGTCGGCCGGCCGATCACGGATTTCACCCACAAACTGGTGTACGAAGGCGTCGAGGCCGACGCGCGCCATGTCCTGCGCAGCCTCTCCTCGATGGAGGACGAGGTCCAGACCCGCGACGGACGGTGGCTCATGATGCGCCTTCGCCCTTATCGCACTGTTGAAGACCGCATCGAAGGCATCGTCCTGAGCTTCGTCGACATTACCCAGCGGCGAACCGCCGAAGATGCCTTGCGCGAAAGCGAAGAACGCTACCGTTCGATGTTTGAACAGACGGGGGCGCAGGCAAACGAAGACAAGCGGGTGCGCGAACTGCTCGAACAGCAATGCGCACGTCTTACAAATAGGCGCGGCTCCGAATAAAACGAGCTTGCAGCGTAAGAAGGCAGGTACGTCGGCGTTGCCGGACGAGCCGTTTCGAAACACAGGATGCTTTGTCTGGCTCGACTCGTCGCTTTTGCGCATTGCACAATCACATGTGTTAATGCGCCAGTATCGGAAATGCTGTGTCTGGGTTTCACGTTCTCGTCGGGCGGGATTGAGGATGGAGCATTATCTGCTCTTGATGACAGTCTATTATTGCCCGGCATCTGCATCGAGGGAAAGTGCCCGCTGAGCCACCGTTAATTCGTTTCAGGCATTCGGGCCCTTCGTCGATGATGGCGGGAAGGCCGAAAGAAACGTTGCCACACGGCAGCGTGCGGCAATCGAGGAGCAGGTCGATGAGCCATGTGGATTCTGCGGCGCCATCGGAAACCACTCAATTGCTGCTGCGCGAAACCAACCATCGCTGCGCGAACGATCTGCAGTTGGTGGTCAGCCTGCTCGCTTTGCAAAGCCGCCGGGTATCCAGCGATGAGGCGCGTGCTGCCCTTCACGATGCGATGGACCGGGTCGCTGTCCTGGCCCAAGCCCGGGCCGCCATGCTGCACCCGGCAGATGGAAACCTCGAGGCAGCCCTTCGCCAGACGTGTGAAGCCCTCAGCGCCCAAGCCGAACCGCGATCAATCCTCCTGGCTGCGTCTTTCGGCCATTGCCCCGACCGCCTCTCAGCAGACCAGATCACCGCGATCGCCCTGGCGGTGAATGAATTGGCCACCAATGCGATCAAACACGCCTTTCAACAGCGAGAGCAGGGCAAGATCACCATCTCGGTGGACAGCGATGGCGAAAGCATAGTCGTGACCGTCGATGATGACGGTCTTCCCTTGCCCGAACCTGCGGCTTGGCATACAACCGGGCTGGGCCTTGGCCTCGTCGAGCGTCTGCTGGCTTCGATCGGCGGACACCTCAAGCATCCGCAGGCAGAGTCGAAGAGCTTTCGTATCGAAGTGCCCGCGAAAGAAACGACGAGGCCTTCGATTTCTCGTCCGCCCGATCGCGAGCCGGTGGCGCCCCGGTTACACGCACCCTTCCAGGTACTCGATGATTAGCCACCAGTCTCGCCTGGAGGTCAGCAGCCCAGGCCAGTTCCTGCTGGACGGCGCGCTCGATCGGGTTTGAGGTGCGCAGGCGCCGGCGGTGGTGCTCAGGCAGGGCGAAGACAGCCAGGCCTTCGGGGATGGCGTTTTCGAGCCAGTCGGCGAGCTTGGGCGCGGTTTTGCAGTAGCCCGCGACGAGCTCGTCGAGCGCGGCCTGTGCCTTAGCCAGCGAGCCGGCGTTCCAGACGCTGCGCAGTTCTGAGCCGATGCGAGCGCGGATGGCGACGTTGGGGGCGTGATGGATAGCATTGGCGGCGAGGTGGAACTGGGAGCGCTGCCAGGTGGCCGACCCGAGTACCGCCCGGCGAGCGGCGCGCAGGCCTGCATGATCATCCGACACGATGAATTCGACGCCTCGCATGCCGCGGGCGACCAGATCATCGAGGAAGCCGCGCCAGTGGACCTCAGCCTCCGACAGGGCGACGCTGACACCGAGCACCCGGCGGCGCTCGTCAGATCCGATCCCGATCGCAGAGAATACCGCAGCATCGCGCACAACGCCGCCCTGGCGCATTTTCTCGTACCGCGCGTCGAGGATGAGGTAACGGATCTCGCCCAGTGGGCGGGTCCGCCACGCCTCCAGCTCCTCGTCAAGCAGGGCCGCAGCGCGGCTGACCTGCGAAGAGGACATTCCCTCGATGCCAAATTCGCGCAGCACCGCCTCGGTCTGTCGGGTGGAAACACCCTTCACGTACATCTCCGCCACCGCCAGCATGACCGCGCGCACGGAGCGGCACCCACGCTCCAGCGATTGCGGGTAGAAAGGCTGCCCGTCATGACCGGCGGTCTTGGGGACTGCCACATGCACTGTGCCCGCTGGCGTATCGATCCGCTTGGGCTTGTAGCCGTTCGCATAGCCACGCCGGTCGGGCGTTCGCTCATAGCGCTGCGCGCCCAGAAAGCGTTCACGCTCGATCCGCATCGCCATCTCGAAGGTGCGCGCGAACACAGCCGCAATCCCTTCGGGGCCGTGTTCGATCAACTGTTCCAGAACTGCCTCGATCGCTGTATCGTCGCGTTTGTCCATTCGTCTGCTCCATGGTTGGGTAGTGACTCCATGGAATGCTGAAGATGGGCAGCCGGTGCCGGGGCATGCCCCGGCACCGGCTTAACGGTCCCGACCCGAATGAATTTCCATACCTCTGGTTATACAACCCAAAAAAAGCACATTGCCGACCCAGTGTGCGTTTGAAACCCAGTTTAATGCGGCTCGCTACTTCGAAAATCACTGTGGCGACCGGGAGAAAAGGGGTTGCCATATGACATCCGATATTGATCATTGCGAAGAGATGATAGCCCAAGAGGAGCAACTAGCATCGGCGGCGCCCTCTTCCGAAGCGGCGGAGAGCCACCGCCAACTGGCGATGCTATACCGCATCCAATGCAAAGTTCTCCGAAACAAGCTCACCGATCCATCATCGCAGAGGCCGAGCATCGGCATGGCATTCTGGTGGCCGCTTTCGGATTAAGCTTGGATATATAACATACTTTAAGGCGCGTCTCCAGGAAACGCCCATACTGTTCTTCTCAGAAAGCAGGGGATAGTATGTCAGATCATGCAGCGAATTTCAGGTCCATTTATCTGACGTCGCGAGAACGCGAAGTTCTGAAACTCGTCTCATCAGGACATTCTGCTAAAGAGGCTGCTCGCATGTTGGGCATCGCGGCCAGCACCGTGGAGCGTCACGTCGATAACGTTCGACTTAAGACTCGGTCGCGGAATAGAGCGCATATGATTGCGCAAGCCATGGTTCAAAAACTCTAGCCTTTCTGCACGGTGGTATCGTCTCGACTGGGGGCCACTTCCCGCCAATGAAATCGGCCGTTTAACAAAGGGGCGTCCCGTCTGGAAGCGGCCATGTCCGATATCGGCGTTCACTGCGAAAACCAGTCATGCCCTCAGAGCCGCCGTGCTAGTTGTGCCCCTCATCGCGTTTGATGATGACTGATGGTCTGCCGCTACCGTTAGCGCTATGCCTGGTTTCTCCAACATTGCAGATCAACTGCATCGACGCGTCAATCACCAGCTTGGACCTCTCGATACTGTCGTCGGCGATGTTGATCTTTGGCTCACCTTCAAGCTTTGGATCGGACCGATTTCTCAGTAGCATGGCACGGAGGCCTTCGAGGTAGCGATGGGCAGCCGGCACCATAATTCGACACCACGTCGCCGCAAAGAGCTGCTGTTGGCTCGAGGCATCAGGTTCGCACCTTCCGCCATGACGCATTTGCAGACGATGTCTGCTCTAGATGAAGGTAGCGCGGGTCGAAGCCGCCGGCCTCAGCCAGAGCCGCCATGTTAAGGGGCTCGACGTGACGCTGGTCTTTTATCAGCCTTTCTGACCTCATCGACTGGAGGACACGGTTCACATGGACCGTGGTCAAACCGACGGCATCTGCAAGCTGCACCTGGGTGAGCGGCAGTTTCAATCCTTGGGGATTTAGAAATCCAGCAGCTTTCACGCGGGACCAGATTTCACAGACGAGGTGTGCGATCCGAGCACGGGCGTCTCGGCGCGCGACATTGACCACCCATTCGCGGTATATCGACGAGTCGACCAGTGCCTCGATCCACATGGCCCTTGCCACCGCAGGGAACTGCAACACCAATTGTTGTAGGGCAGTCCGTTCGATCCCAATCACCTTCAAACTTGTCAGTGCCTCAACATTATGGTCGGCAGTGTTCAGGAACAAATGTTGAAGGTCGATGAAGTCGCCGCTAAAATGAATGGAGACGATCTGCCGGGAGCCATCCACAGTCATCTTTTGTCGAAAAGCGATGCCATCCAGAATGAAGTCGCAATGTTGGCGTGGCGGCTCTCCATCTCTAATGACATAATCGGTGGCGCTATATGTTCTTAAAACATGAGGAAGGGCGAAAATAGCCTGCCGATCATCCGGAGATAAGCCGACCCTTGTTTCAAGTTTACGCACAACCAGTTCGAGAGCAGAATCAAACATGCTTCCTCCTGCGGGCGGGAGCACACTTAACTCACGGTCGCAAATGCCAAACGTAAGGATGTCGCATTTTGGCACATTAGAGCGTTTTCCGATCACGCTGGATCGTAGCCGCAGGAGCTAAAGTAATTGGCGCACTCGTCGGGCTGGAAGATATCGACGAGTTTGCCGATGAGATCCCACAGGCCTGAGACGGTGCGTTCGGATGCTTTGCGCAGCATGGCCTTGAGGCGTGAGAAGGCCTTTTCGATCGGGTTGAAGTCGGGGCTGTAGGGCGGGAGGAAGCGCAACGCTGCTCCGGCGGCCTCAATTCTCTCGCGGACGGCCACTCGCTTGTGGCTCGAGAGATTGTCCATGATGACCACGTCGCCTGGCTTGAGCTCTGGCACGAGTACCTGGGCGACGTAGGCTTCGAACCAGTCGCCGTTGATCGGCCCGTCCAGCACCATCGGGGCGATCATCCCGGTCATGCGCAGCCCCGCGACGAACGTGGTCGTCTTGCGATGACCATGCGGGAAGCCCATCCGCAGGCGCTCGCCCTTGGGGCAGCGGCCATGGCTGCGGGCCATGTTGGTTGCGGTCCACGTCTCGTCGATGAAGATCAGGCGCTCGGGCTCCAGATCCAGTTGGTAGTCGAACCACGCCCGTCGTTGCTTCAGGACGTCCGGACGATCTTGCTCGATCGCATGACCCGACTTTTTTGCGCGTGATCCTGTGCCGGTCGAAGAAGCGCCACAGCGTACCGATCCCAACGTGGACACCGCGCGCGGCAAGACCCGAGCGGATCTCTTCGAGGGTAATGTCCCCGTTCTCCTCGAGCATGGTCATGATGAGATCGGCATGTGCGTCGGTCTTCGATGATCGCTGATCGCCACCAGGCTTGCCGGCAACGGCTCGTCCATGCGCCAGCGCGATTTGCCGCCAGCGGATCGCCGTCGCTACGCCAACCCCGAAACGCGCCGCCGCTGCCCGGCAGCTCAGGCCTCCTTCGACTGCGGCAACAACACGATCACGCAAATCCTGCGACAATGCTCTGGCCATCCATGCCGGCCTCCATACCCAGCAAGGATTCTGAATCAGAATTTTCAAGCGGAGGGAATCTTTCGCGATTCAGGCGCTGTGGAAAACGCTCTAACATAAGCTATTTTTGCGCCATTTCGACCAACGCGGCCCAAGCGTGTTGGAACCGAGGTCGATTGACAGTCATTCTCGGACTGCGAACGAGTCTTTCAACGGCAATGAGTAAATGACAGTTCCGGCTTCATCTTCCACTTCGATACGGTACCGTAGATCGAGGAAGCCTCCCTTCATTTCCTGACTAAGGGTATCACGAGCCGCTTCCAGCGCCACACGCTCGGCCGCCTGCAGGTCGGGAAGCTCTTGGCCTTCGGGATCGATAACGGAATCAGTGTGATCCCGGAGGTGAAAATAGAATCGGGGCATTGCGCGGCTCCAGCGGGGGGGAGCACGGCGAATCTCTCAGCCACTGGAACCCTAGAATCTCTGCCAGCGGTAACGCGATCATAGAGCAAAACGGGTGGGATTAGCTAGCACCCAATTATGATTGCTGCGCTCAGCCGGACGATTGTCCGCTTCCACCCCTCATAATGGGCGTTCCGGAAGGCAAACTAGCCGTCTGTTCACATAGCCAGGAATGGGCTGTCGAACGGCGGCTATCGGCGACATCAGTCCTTCCGCAAGCCCGTGGGGAACGGCAAATTTGTCCCAACGTCGGACCGTGCCGCTGGTTCTGACCGACATGAATGAACGGCGGCTCAGCCGATATCGGCGCCTGATAGGAGACTTTCCGGAACGTCCCCAGGGCCGGTCATTCCGGATGCACTGCGCATGGCCCCCGATCCCGCGAGTTTACGCAGCGGGACCGTCGCCCGCCACCCCGCCCCTAAGCGACAGGGTGGCTGATGCTTCGATTACTTGGCCTTCGCGGCGGGACGCTGCCACCGCGTCTTGGTGCCAGGAACTGGGGCTGGCGTCTCGGTTCCAGCGCTTGTGTCGGCGGTCTCGTTTCCAAACAGACCCAACTTGCCGCGGCGCTTCGGCTTTTCTGCGGGTGCCGGCGCATCGGTGGTTTCTGCGGGCGAGCTTTCTTCCGACACCGAGGCAGGCGCTTCGGTCTTTGGCGCAGCATTCGGGGTCCGCGCCATGCGCTTCGTGGGTTGCTTCTTGGGCGCTGCGCCGCGAGCCGGAACCTTCACAGCAGTCTTGGTCGCAGTCAGCACCGCGCCGGGAGTTTCGACGGCCTGCGCGGCGACCTGCGGCTCAACTGGGCTGTCCGCTAATTCTGCAACCGGCCCCGTCACCGTTTCCGCTGAAGTGGCGGTGGGTTTCGTGGTCGCTTTCGCTTTGCGAGCAGGCGCCTTGGCGGCCTTTACCGCAGACGTCTTGGGAGCCTGCTTCTTCGGTTTGGCGGCGACGGAGGCAGCAACGTCGGTCGCTTCCGCAGCATCCGCGCCTGCAACTGCATCTGCAGGTATGGCCGGGTCCGTCGCCTTCTTGTTACCAAGTCCGATCCGTTCCGCGATTTCCCGGCGCTTGGCTGCGAAGGACGGGGCCACCATCGGATAGCTTGCCGGAAGGTTGTAGCGCTCCCGATAGGATTCCGGCGTGAGCCCGTTGGCCGAAAGGTGGCGCTTGAGCGTCTTGTACGGCTTGCCGTCGATCATGCTGACGATGTGCTCGGCGGAAGCCAGGCTTTTGCGCGCCGAGACGGCCGGAGTGAAAGTCGGCTTCTCTGCTTCAGGCGCCGCCGGAGCTGCGTCCTGCGTCAGGGCAGCCCTCGTGGACTGAATAAGACCTGCGAGATCCGCCGACGGCACCGCGTTGTTGGCAAGGTACGCACTCAGCAGTTCAACAGTGAGCGAGGCGATGTCAGACTGCTTTTCGTTTTCGGCCATTCTTGTCCGCTTCCCTATCTTCCACGACGCGCCGCGAGTTTCGGCGGTCCGAAGGTTTTTTTGCAGTTCGAGACATTCCGACTGCACATTCCTGAAGCAAATAAACCAGCTAACGATGTTTTCATAGTCTTCGCTGGTTCAACATCCATTCGAATGCACCGCGAGTGCAAAGCAGCACCGCTCGCGGGGCATATTCGATTACCAGTCAGCGGCTTTGACAAAGGTATTCGGGCCGAGGAACGGGGCGACCTAGCAGACCGTTACCTCGTAAAGGAGAGCAATCATGGACGAAATTTCAATAGGCACCGAAGCGAACAACGATCAGCCCGTGCAGCACGGCGTCGATGCCCAATCCGAAACGGAACGCGATACTGAACACGGCCTTGCCGGGGCGGAAGCCAAGCCATTTTCCGAGCCGGCGAAAACAAAGATCTCGGATACGGCGGCGCGGGCTTCTGAAGGTGCTGAAGAGAATTCGTCAGCCGAAGCTCAAGACAGCCTGATCTCCGGCAGGCGAAATTCCGGCCGGGAATAGGACGGCTTGGTGGGCGCGTCGGGCGCGCGACGCGCCTAACATATTCCGTAATAGGGCCCACCGGCGTAATCTCATTCGCGGTGATGACCCTTTGGCAAAGCCCCAGCCAAACACAGCCGTGCGACGCCTCGCCGCGGCCACGGGTTTCAAATGCGTCTTTTTTGGTCTGACACGTTCGCCTGACATGCCTTCATTCGCATCGCCCGAGCCCTACATCGTCATCATGACCGGCGTCGGCGTGCTCATCGCCCTGGTCGCCTGGCTGCCACTTGCGTTGAAACAGTTGCCCCTGTCACTGCCGATCGTCTGCATCGGTATCGGAGCGGCCGTCTTCCTGCTCCCGGCGGTCTCACTGCGGCCTCTTCCGATGCTTCACCCTCACATCACCGAGCGTTTTGCCGAATTTGTCGTCATCATCGCCCTGATGGGCGCCGGCCTGAAAATTGACCGGGTGTTTGGTTGGCGGCGCTGGGCTATTACCTGGCGGCTGCTCGGGATCACGATGCCGCTCGGCATTCTGCTGATCACTGTCATGGCGACCGTGGCGTTGGACGTGTCGTGGGCAGTCGCCCTGCTGCTGGCGGCAAGTCTCGCGCCGACCGACCCGGTTCTGGCCGCTGATGTCCAGGTGGGTCCGCCCAAGACCGGTGACGAGGACGAGGTGCGCTTCGGCCTCACATCGGAGGCCGGACTGAACGATGGCGCGGCCTTTCCGTTTGTGCATCTCGCCATCCTGCTCGCCGCCGCGCTGCCCGCCCGCCAGCCATGGCTCGGAGAATGGATCGGCTACCACGTGCTGTGGGAGGTCGGCGGCGGCATCGTGGGTGGATGGCTGGTTGGGCGCCTGTTCGGGTGGCTCACATTCCGCATCCCCGCTGAGACCAAGCTCGCCAAGACAGGCGATGGCCTCATCGCCCTGTCTGCGACTTTCGTATCCTATGGACTGACGGAGATGGTGCATGTCTATGGCTTCCTGTCGGTTTTCGTGACGGCGCTTACCTTCCGGCATGCTCACCGCGATCACGACTTCCAAAGCGAAATGCACGCCCTCACCGAGCAGATCGAACGGATAGCGATGATGGTGCTGCTCATCCTTTTCGGAGGCGCTTTGGTCAGCGGTCTGCTCGCCCATGTTGGCTGGGCCGACGCGGGCGTTGCCGCGGCAATCTTGCTGGTGATCTCGCCCCCTCACCGGGTGGCTGGGGCTTTGGGGGTATCCGGCTGGTGCCGGCGAGAAAATGACCCTTGCCTTCTTTGGCATCCGCGGTGTGGGTTCGATCTACTATCTCGCATTCGGCATCAACCATATGCCTGTGCCGCAAGCGGAGAGGCTGTGGGGTATCGTCGGGCTCGTCGTGCTGTTCTCGATCCTGCTTCACGGTTTGACAGTGACGCCGATCATGCGGTCGCTGGATCGGCGCCGCGGTGTCGACCCCGAGGCGCAGCAGCTTCCTCCCCGGGGCTGCGAGGCGGGAGCTGAGTACACAGCGAAGCCAAACGAAACACCTGCTCCCCGCTGGAATAGGTCCCCGACAGTACGGCAAGCAACGTCAAGAAGTGCGGCGCGAGCCTGAGGCTCCATACCTTGCGCCTCTCGCTGATTGCACCTGCTGCATCGCAGCGCGCGCTACGCGCACTTGTGCTGCGCCGCAGCATACGACATACAGGTCACGCCTTTCAGGCATCCTCTCCCAAAACTTCCAAAGCCGGCCCATGTGGCCGGCTTTTTTGTCGTCGGCCGTACCTATTTGGAAGATGGGCTTCGTGGCGTATTCGGCGCGCGGCAACATAAAAGAGGGGGCGATAGGAATGAAGGAAACGCTGACCACAACTGTCCTGCAGGTGATCGAGCGGACGCCGCAATGGGTACGCCATGATTTGGAATCCAAAGAGCCGGCAGTCCGCATCCGCGCAGAAGAAACGCTCGCCGCGATGATCGCCGCCGCACTCCACGAGGTTAGTGCGCTCCCGGTAAACTGATCGTCACCCCTTTCACCGAGCAAAGCGAAGCACGCCGCACAGGGAGCTCTTCCAAGCAGTCCGAGTTTCGGTGCGAAGTAGCCTCGAAGGAGACCGCTATGCCCAGAACCCTCAGCGAGCGGGTGGCAGATCTTGAAACCGCCGCCCTCAAGTCAGAAGGCGCGCAGTTCGAAGTGCATGATCTGGTTGCGCGAATGCTCGCCCGGCTGCCCGATGTAAGCAAAATGATCGAAGATCTGATCAAGCATGCAGATGAGCTGGATGGGCAGCTCGGCGCGGACCGTCTGGTCGGTTACAAGGACGAGATGCGTTCCATCAGCGAAGAAATCGAGCACGCCCGGCAACTGCCAAAGGGCGTCTTCGCTCGCCTCCTGCGGGCATAAGCCAAGGTCCGACCAGGCCGGCCTATCCACATCCGGCTTCTTTGAAGCGTCCACTGGGACCGTGCTCCAAGGCCGGATTGCGATTGTCCGTGAGCGGCATACGCGCAACCGCGCTTCCCTGTGCGATCCGCGTTCCCGCAATACGGAAAGCTCTCAACGACGACTTCAGGTGAGCATCTCGATCAACGCAATCTATCGGTTTCCTTCTGGTGCGAAGCGAGGGACAAGCCTCTATGCGCCTCACCATCGAACATCGCACACGCTACCGGTATAGCCGCGAGGTCATGCTGCAACCCCACAAGCTGATTGTCACTCCCCGCGACAGCGGCGGACTGACGACAGTGGAACGATCGCTGGAATGTTCCCCGCCCGCTGAGATCTCTTGGACGATAGACGTTTTTGGAAATCTGGTCGGGACCGCCAGTTTTTTCGAGCCGGCCCGGGAGTTGATGATCGTGGGCAAGGCAGTTGTCGATCACGTCGCCCCTGAATGGCCAATCTACTCGATATCGCCCGAAGCTCACAGCTACCCTTTCACCTATTCCCTGGACGACGTCATCGATCTTGGCGCCCTGGCGCAGCCAGACTGGCTCACGCCGGGCGGGGAGCGTGTCGGCGCATGGGCGCGTGCGTTTGTCATGGGGCTCCAGACCGACAGCCTGTCCCTGCTCAAAGATCTGAATGCAGGCGTTCTTGGCGATATTCATTACCGGGTCCGCGACGAGGAAGGCACGCAGTCGCCAGCGGGCACATTGGAGCTGGGCAGCGGATCGTGCCGCGATATTGCAGCCCTGTTTATTGAAGCTGCGCGGCATCTCGGGTTCGGGGCGCGAGCCGTATCCGGGTATCTGTTCGATCCTGATCAAACAGACGACGATGCCGGCGCCACCCATGCCTGGGCCGAGGTGTACATGCCCGGCGCGGGTTGGATCGCCTTCGACCCGTCTCATCGCCGTATGGGCAACAGCCAGCTCATCCCCGTGGCGTTTGCCCGGTCGAACCGACAGATTATGCCGGTGACCGGCGAGTATATCGGTGCCGCCAAAGATTTCGAAAGTCTGGACGTCACCGTCCATGTACGGCTCGATCCCTGACAGCCAGTATCGGTTTGGCGCCGCCGATTTTTACAACGCTCACTGGGTTGGCCCCGCATTTTCGGCAGGTCGGCAAAACATTCCAGAAGCGGTGAGAACTCGAGCCGCCCAGCACGGCGCAATGCGCTCGATGCGTATTCCGACGAAGCCGGCCACTTATTCCGACACGAAGCCGGCCACCGCACCGATTTGAAGGCGGCCATCATTCCGATCTGATGTCGGCCATTTGGGCAGCTCGTGCGGATCGTTTTTATTGATGTCTTAATCGGTCTTGCGAGGTCAAGCCTCGAGTGAGGAAGCGCGCCTTTTTCGGAGGCTCTCCCCGGTCAGATCGATGCGATAAGCATTGTGAACGACGCGATCCAGGATGGCATCGGCGAGGGTGGGATTTCCGATTATTTCATACCAGCGGTCCACGGGGACTTGGCTTGTAATGAGGATAGATCCGCGATCGTAGCGGTCCTCGACGATTTCGAGCAGGTCCCGGCGGCGGTCGGCACTGAGGGCTTCAGGGCCCCAGTCATCTAAAATGAGCAAAGATGTGCGCGACAGCGCGCGTAGCATCTTGGCGTAGCGGCCGTCGCTCCTGCCAAACGCCAGCATGTCGAACAGTTGGGACGCGCGGTGGTAGGCCACAGGTAAGTCTTCCCGGCATGCCTTCTGGCCAAGGGCACAGGCGAGGTAACTTTTGCCCACACCACACGGCCCTGTGATCAGAAGATTGCGTTTAGAGCGGATCCAGTCGCACGATCCCAGCTTGAGGAACAGGCTGCGGTCCAGACTGCGGGGTGCTTGGTAATCGACGTCCTCGAGACTGGCGTCGTGGCGCAGGCGAGCAGTCTTGGCCCGGCTTTCGAAGCGCTTCTGGCGCCGCACGCTGACCTCTTGGTCGAGCAACAGGCCAAGCCATTCGGCATGGCCGAGGCCGCGGGCTTCGGGTTGGGCATCCAGGTTCTGGAAGCTCTTGGCCATGCCGGTCAGGCCGAGTTCGTTGAGAAGATTGAGCGTAGGGTGAAGCAGCATATTCGATGTCCTTTCAATGGAAGTAGAGCGGACCGCGCACATTGGCGTGGCTATCGATGCTCGCGCCCTCCTCCGCGGGCGCGGCGAGATCGAGGTTGTGGGTCAGAATGGAAGCGACACTTTTTGAGTTCAGCGCGCCGATCGCGAGGGCATAGGCCGACACGCTTTCGGCACGGCTTTTCTCAAGGCCTTTGTAGAGCCTCAGCACGCCCATACAGGTGCGGAAGCCTTGCTCAGGGTGCGGGCGTCGGGCCAGAATGGCGATAATCAGCCCCTTGGTATTCGGGCCGATCTGGGCGGCCCAGCGCTCAAAGCGTTCGGGCGACCACTCGGCATAATGCCGATGGGCTGCTGGCATATGTTCAACCTTGGTCCCGTGGCGCCGGGCCCCACCATATCGCCGTTGATGTGCAGCGATCCGTTGCCCTTTGTGGAAGAGCTCGACCGTGCTCGAGGTGATGCGGGCATCGACCTGCTGGCGGATCAGCGCATGGGGAACGGAGTAGTAGAAGCCTTCGACCTCGACATGATAATCGAGCCCGACGCGGACGAGTTTCCACTCGGCATATTCATAATCTGTCGGCGGTAAGGGTTTGAGCGCAGGCCGATCCAGGGTCTCGAGCAGTTCCGCGCGACTGACGCCGAGCTTGCGCATCGGCCGCGTGTTCATCTGTGTCATCACAATGGCGACCGCCGCGTTCGCTTCGTCCAGGGAGAAGAAGGTCTGATTGCGCAGGCGGCCCAGAATATAAGTCTGGGCAAAGCGCACACCGGCTTCCACGGCCGCCTTGTCGCGGGGCTTTTTCGGCCGCGCCGGGAGTACGCCTACGTCGTAATGCGCCGTCATCCGCCCGTAGCTGCGGTTGATCTCCGGGTCGTAGAAGGAGGCCTTCTTCACCCCGCTTTTGAGATTGTCGGGCACAAGAAGCCGGGGCACGCCCTTGAGGTGAGCAAACAGCCGGATGTGCGAACCGATCCAGTCCGGCAAGGTTTGCGACCAGGTCGCCTCGGCAAAGGTGTAATTCGACGCCCCCAAAACCGCGACGAAGATCTCTGCCATCTGGATTTCGCCGGTCACCGGATCAGTGATCCCCAACCGCTTGCCTGAATAGTCGACGAACAGTTTGTCGCCGGCAACATGATGTTGCCGCATCACCGGCGACAAGCGCTGCTGGAAAGCCCTGAGCAACTCACAGAAGCGCGAATAGCCATACCCGCCCGGAAAGATTTGACGATATTCTTCCCATAAGATCATCATCGTGACCGCCGGTCGCCTCAACTCCCGGACCAACTGCCCCCAGTCAGGCTCGGGCCGCTTGCGTACCCCGCGCCAGCCCCGCCACCTGGGCGTGCGAACAGCCGCGCCTCCAGCACCTCGTCTGTCAGATCATCGGGCAGCGGCCAGAATAGTTGCGCCGCCGCCGCGCGCTTCAGCGCGTCCTGGACCGTACTGCGCGCCGCTCCAACCGCGCGCACAATCTCGCGTGCCGACGCGCCCTCGTGATGCAAGCGCATGATGCGCCTTAACTGTCGCATGGTCAGCATTCTCCTGGCTGGCATCAAGCCTCCTGTCCTCGTTCAAAGGACCAGGCTCATGCCTCAGTTGCTGACCCGCTCGACTGCCCTTTTGCGCCAACCACGGTGGCCGACTTCCCGTTGGAACGGTGGCCGGCTTCGCGTCGGAATCCATGGCCGGCTTCAATTGGAATTCGCACGCTCGAGGCTAGCGTTGAGGGGTTCAGGGGCTGTATGTCGGCGAAGCGCCGTGCCTGCGAACGCAGAATGCGTCATCGGAGCATTCAACGATGGATCAGATCTCGATGCCATAACTGCCGCAACCTCGTCGCCAGCTATGACGCGATCAGCTTCGGTTCGATTCTGCACAAGTGACCTTTCTCTCTTGGCTCAACCGCCGAGCAACTGGATCTTGTTAAGGGAGGCTCGCATATTCTGATGTCCCCGCGATCCACGTCGCCGGCGGCGCGTTAGGCCCTGAAATGTAATTGCTGATGGCCATTTTGAGTGAGGCCGTGGCCATCCCGGCAATCTTACCTTTCGCGATGATCCCATCGAGATATGGGGAGGTGGCGTGCACCCAGTCAATCATGGTCATGCGGTCATCATCTCGCGATACCCGTCGCGGGAATGAAGCTGCGACCCGGGCAGCGTCGCACGTCGCGATCGTCAGAACACCGCCCTTCGTGCGGTTACGGCTATCGAGCTTGTTCGCGTTGATAAGCGCGGTGCCCATCACCGGGAGCAGCGTCATGATTCCGCTACCCAGGCGGGCAACGTCATCGGACTGAAGGTCCGCGAGTTCTTCTCGGATCTCCTTCGGCCAACAACCGGAGTAGTCCGCAAAATCGCCTTCGGCGATGGCGGCCCGTGCGATGCAGCCAGATGTGGTTACGTGGCGCATCAGTGCGACAGCGATCGCGGTGCAGCGATCGAGTGCGGCTTCATGGAAGTCGCCAACGATCACAAAGCCATCACCGAACTGGTGAGCGAACAGGCGATCGCCATCACCCGCATAGACCTTCGTGCCGATCGCGAAGATCCTGCTCATCAGCGTGCGCAGGCCAGCCATCGCGAGATTGCCCTTGCCCCACAGCGTGCTGAACCCCTCGATGTCGATCCAGATCGACCAGCGCGGACCTGCCTCGACATCGATCAAAGTGCCCTCACTGCTATCACTCAAATCCGCCTCGCTACTCATTGTGGGTTCGCCTGCACGATGTTCCAAAGCTCATTGAATGCGGCCACATTGACCAGACCCGGGTCGGCCGCCCTCGCGCGGACCAAAATGGCTCCTAGATCGCCAACGCCCATCGCCAGAAACTGACGGTCAGCCAAGACGTCGATTAAGCGCACGACCGCGCGAGGATGCTGGTCAGGATGTGTTGAGCCAGCGAGGAGATGGAGCTCATAATATGCGTTGGTTCGCACGATGTACGGCGCAATAGCCTCTACCGCATCGGGAAAGGCCGCGTGCGTCGCGATAGCGATCTGCGCGAACTGCTCAGATGTCGCAGTCGATCGAAGAGCTGGCTCAACGGGCCAGACCTGTTGCAGCCAAACAGACACCTTCTCGGTCCAGATCGAATCTGCGGTTCGCGAAGGCGGTTTTCCTGCTGCGTCATCCTCGGGTTCATCAGGCTGAGCGAGGAATGTTGGAATCCAGGACAGAGCCGACGAGCGCAAGCGGTCGGTCATCGCGCGAATGGCATTGCGCACGTCTGCGGTAGCCAGACCGTTGCGATCGATATCGACGCCGATCACGATCAAAAGCTGAGCTAGCGATTTCGCCATGTCGCCGATCCGATTGAGACGATCAGCCTCGAAGCTCGCAAGGAAGTAGGGGCGAAGCGCGGGCCATAGCTTCTCGTCGATGCGCGGCTGCCACGCATAGCCTTGCCACGCAGCTGCAGCCTCACCTTCACTCAAGACCCAATCGAAACTCGGGATTAGGTTCGCTTGCGTCCAGTCCGGATCAACAGCGAAAAGATAGGATAGCCGCGATGCGGCGATAACACGCGCTGGTCGATGCGATTCTAAACCCGGGGAGATCAACCTGTCGGCGCGGGCGCGGAGGTCGCTCGGGATTTTGGAGGACACCTTCAATGCGCGACCGAACAAGAGCGCGAAGAATGCCTGAGCCAGGCGACCTAAAGCGTTGTTGATGGCATGACTAACAGCATCGTGTTCTTCCGGCCCCTGAACATTGTCGAGGTCATCCGCGATCGCTGCAAGCGTGCGGTCGAACAGCGCCCAGATTGCGGGCTCGAACGTCGGCGACGGTCGGCTTGAAGCCGCTGCATCGAGAAAATCGGCACATGCCCGAGACACATCTGGCTCGTCGATCAGCGCGTCTGGAATATGCTCCAGCGCCGCCAGTATCCGCGTCCGGCGCTCGGGCCGTTTTGCGCTCTCACGGAGCCCCCATAGGCCATATTCCCAGATGTCCCCCGGCCCAGAATTGGCCTTCTGGGCGAGCTCCTCAAGCACGCCAATCGCCATCTCAGGATCAGGCGTCCAAGAGGCCATCTCGCCGCTCCTCGGTGCCCTGCAGCGTCGCTACAAGTTCGTCCTGCGGGAGCGTGGCAAGATCATCGACACCGAAATCCGTCTCAGGCCCGTGTCGGTACTCGGACCAAGTCGCGAACGTCGCGCGCTCGCCTTCAGGCGCGTTCCAACTGGGATAGGCAGCCTCAATGCGGTCCAGCTCTGCGCGCAACCTGGCGTCGATCGGCGGTTGGCCAATCCGCTCGATCACCTTCAGTCGATCGAAGATGCGGCGATCCCTCGAACTTTCCCGCTTGTTCTCCTCGACCCGTGTCAGCAGGTCGTCAGGCGGACCCTCAAGAAGAGCTTGGACGATGGGTTCGCGCGCTTCCTCGGAGCCGGATGCCCACATCGTGCCCAGCAGGGCCATCGCTTCCTTGCGCGCTCCGGAAGCCCAGATCATCGGAGTTTCAGCCATTGAGCAAGACCTCCGCCTTCTCGGCGTCGCTAAAATGCGCGCTCCGGTTCACTGCTGCAGCGACGAGCCGTCGGAACGACAGATAAGGTAGAGTGCGCCATCGCGCGACGATCGCTCGACTGCGGCTTCCGTCGTTCGCATCGATACACGCCCAACCCCGCCAGATGAGGTCGAAGAGCAGGGTCCACTGGCGATGGTGGTAATTCTGAGCGTGCGGTTCGACCGACGGGCGCTGCAAGGCACTCGGATCATTGTCTGCATCCGCTTCGTCCGCCACCGCGAAGAGGTGCAGCGCCTGAACCAGAAGGCTGATGAGATCGTCATTGAGAGACGCCCAGAATTCCTCGGCGCCTGGCCTGCCATCGACGGTTTCAATCAGGCCTCTGACATGGTTCCGATCCGTCAACTCTACCTCGGCGTCGGCAAGCTCCGAGATCCTGTCGCCAATGGGATCGCCAGCCTGCTCCGGATGCAGGGCGTCGCGGTAGCCTCGGTAGCTCGAAGTGGTAAACTCAAGCATCGGTCGCAGTCCAGCCAGGATCTCCTGCCGGATCCATTCGTGATCGACACCAACGGTGTAAGCACCTTGCGCGGTCCACAGGGATCCGGCTCTTCCTGCCCCGGCTGATTTCGCAGCCGGCCAGCCAAAACCCGTTCCCTCTCCCGCAAGGCCCGCTGCGCCGCTGGACCTGCCGCTGGCGCCAGGTCTTCGAACAACCACGGAACGAAGAGCAGATAGCGGGCCCGCGTGTGCAGCACCGACGTCCCGGGGAAGAAGCGATCTGCATAGCCTTGGTGGATCGTGAGGAAGCCGATCTCGTCGCGAACCCCCATGGACTCCTCATCCATCTGCGCCTTGGCGCGCGCGAGGGCATCGCGGGACAAGTAGGTCCAACCGAGTGCCGGTTCGACAGAGGGGACAGCACGCGATCGTGCCTTGGTCGCGGATGCCATGGGATCAGGCTATCCGTGGGCGTGAAGGGAGGCTGGCTCGTCTCACCCGCCTGACGCCAGTGCGCCGAGAAACTTGCCCATCAGATCCGCGACCCGCCGTTGGCGCAGGATACGCAGATCCCGCACCTCCTCGTTGTCGCCAGCATCCGCATCGTTATCCTCGAAGCGTGCGACAGCGACCGGCCCATCGCGGCGGTATGATTGATCGGGATCGTCATGAACGAAGCGCGTCTTCAACTTCGCGAGCGCCTCCTGCACCGCATCGGCATGCGGCCCCGCCAAGGCTACCTTGAAGGCGTCGATCGCCCCATCGAGCATGCCCGGATGATGCTCGAGGCAATAGACGAGGTCGTGCGCGTCCTTGCGCGCATTGCGGTGATCGAAGGCAAAGGCCTTGAGGCAGGTGAAGCTGACGATGTTCGCATAGCGCACCGTCTCGGTGGCCAGCCCGCCCTCGCCCAGCAATTCGGCAGTGAGCTCGGTTTTGTCGTGCAGGTCGAACACCATTGACGCATGCGGAATGTTGAGCGCGGAAACGTTGCCCTCGGTCGGGAGCACTTTGACCTTGCCGCCGCCAAGTTCGGGATGCTCGGCGAGGAATTCGAGGATCATGGTCGCGCCCGTCTCCAGGCGCGCCTCCCAGCGCCAGGAGACCTTCACGCCCTTGTCGTTGGTCCCGCGCTCGAACCCCATCGCATGAAGGTTCTCCTCCAGCGTGCTATAGGCTTCGGTGTCGGTCAGGATTGCCACGTCGACGACGACATCCACGTCGCCGGTGCCGGCATGCTGGGGCACCTCCGGTGGCCGCGCGGCAACAAGGTAGCGCGGTGTCAGGCCGCCCACGAGGAAGACGGTGTCCTTCCAGGGCCCGAAGCCCCGAAGGAGTGTGACGAGCACGCGCTCTGCCGCTTCGGTGACGCCGCTGTCGTAGGCGGCAAAGGTATTGGGTTTCGTCATTATCCTGCCAGTCGCTGGGCGCGGAGGTGGTCGGCCATTTCCCTGGCGCGACCGGACCCCTGCAAGAGATCGAGATAGACCTGAACCGGTGGCGCATAGGCAACGCCGTCTATCCGCTCGCCCACAGCAATGTCGCGCTTGCCGGCCTCCTCGATCACGCCGAGGTTCCAACCCTCAGACACGGGCCGGGCATCGAGATGCGAGATGACCTCGCTGTGAAGGCGTCCGCCCTGGATCCGGCACCGGAGCTGGGAGATCGCAGAGAGATAGGGCGCATAGGCCTGCGCGGCCGCCTCAGCCGTTACCGCATATTGGGCACCAACGTCGTGGCATACCGCGTCGAGCCGGCGCGCAATCTCGCCGGCATCTCCGCCGGGGACATAGTAGCGCTCAATCCGGGGCGGCTTCTGATCGCCGATCAGGCGAGCCCACTCATCGAGAACGGGACCTCGCTCGCACAGGCGGCGCATCTTGGCAGGCCCCGCCCCATCCACCTCAAGCCAATCCCGCCGCTCCATCTCGGTCAGGGTCTCCGACGCGGTTGCCGGCGACACGCCGGTCTCCTCCGCCAGATCCTTCACGCTGACCCAATTGGGCGCGGCCTCGACGACCGCCTGGACGATGCGTGCGCGCTGTCCCTGAAAGATCGAACCGAGGGCGCGGCCCGCCTTTTGGGCGGGGGCGGTCGATCAGCACATAGGCACCCGACGACGGGACGAAGAGCGAACCTCCAGGGTCGAAATAACCGACGCCCTCCTGCTGGAGAATATCGCGCGCGCCTTTTGAGATCGCGCCAGCGATCAGCATCGGGACCTTTTCGCCTGATCCGCCCATGTGGTCGAGATAGGCGCGCAGCTGCCAGATCTGCTGCCGAACATCGCGGGGGAAAAGCTCTCGCTTCGCTTCAACCACGAGTTCGAAGCGATGGTGATTGAGGCGCACATCAAGCAGGCCATCCGGGGCATATCGGCCACCGGATCGCTCTTCACAGGGGCGCTCCTGCACCGATGCGCCGGGCAGTGCCGAGACTGCACGGCTCAGCGCGTCGAGCAGCTCGCCTTCTTCAATCTCGAAATTTCTCATATTCGACCACCAGTGAATAACACCCCATTATCGAATATTCGACGAAAAAGCAATATTTGCTGTGCAGCAAATTTGGTCGTAGGATCGTATGAGCCGCTTAGCTGGCCTTGCCAAGGGCTATGTGGACCGAGGGGATGATCGTATAGACGGCCTCGCGCTGGGCACCCCGATTGCGATGGTCTACACAATAGCCCTGGTAATGGCGCTGGAGCAGTCCCGCGCGCACGAGGTCCGATACTGCGCGGCTCACGTTGGTCCGGCCAGAATGCAGCAGCCGCGCACGAACTTCGTCGGCCACGATTTGCTCAGCAGCAGCATAATCGGACGGCAAGCCCCCTTGCACTCGAGATCGCGCCGAACCTGAGCAATTACGGCGCGCCGCCTGCCATCGCGATGCGCCATCGGCAGAAGAGCATCGCTCAGCCAATCCCGGACCGGAACCGCGCGGCCATTGTCCTCGACATAAGGACCGGCACTCGCGGAACGACCGGCAGCCCGCGCGATAAGGTTCAGCACCATGAACGTGTAACGCGGCCAGGAAGACATGCGCGACAGCCGTTCCAGGACGGCCGGGAGATCGAGGTTCTCGTCATTGGCCGGCACGCCCGCAGGCACCGCATCAACCCGTTCGCTGCCGGCGCAAAGCGTGACAATGTCCGCTGCGAGATCGGCTCCCTCAGCTACCGCATCGTTCGTGAAGAGGTCCGGCTGGAACATGGTAGATTCCAAGCACATAGAGAACGAAAAGTGAATCCCCTTTCTTGAGGCAATCGCGCTTTAGTCATCAGTGACACTTGTAAGGTAAGCGTCCGGCCTTCCTTGCTCTTACCCACAAGTGGTCGCGCGCTTGATTCCGCCTGCCGCGCGCCCATTGCCTGGCGGGAATCACCCATGATTCATTCTCCGGCACCTTCGGATAGTGAGGTGCCGGGATGGAACATAGCTGGGTGGACAAGGAAACGGCCGAGACCAATTTGGGTGACGCGCGGCTGAACCGACGACTTGGAGCGATGCTTGAAGCACTTGAAGAGCGCCCCGGGCAATCCCTGCCAACGGCTTTTCAGGACTGGTCAAATACTAAGGCGGCCTACCGCTTCTTCTCGAACGAGAACGTGAGCGAAGACAAAATCCTGGAGGGGCATTTTGCAGCATCCGCCTTGCGCATCCAGGCAACCGAAGGTCCCATTCTCATCTTGCAGGATACCACCGAATTCAATTTCAAGCGCGCGGATCCGGATAAGATCGGATTTACGAAGAGTTCGACTGGTCGGTTGTGTAACGAGAGGTATGGAAATTCATTCGGGTCGGGAGCGTTAAGCCGGTGCCGGGGCATGCCCCGGCACCGGCTGCCCATCTTCAGCATTCCATGAAGTCACTACACAACCATGGAGCAGACGAATGGACAAACGCGACGATACAGCGATCGAAGCGGTTCTGGAACAGCTGATCGAACATGGCCCCGAAGGGATTGCGGCCGTGTTCGCGCGCACCTTCGAGATGGCGATGCGCATCGAGCGTGAACGCTTCCTGGGCGCGCAGCGCTATGAGCGAACGCCCGACCGGCGTGGCTATGCGAACGGCTACAAGCCCAAGCGGATCGATACGCCAGCAGGCACGGTACACGTGGCAGTCCCCAAGACCGCCGGCCATGACGGGCAGCCCTTCTATCCGCAGTCGCTGGAGCGAGGGCGCCGCTCCGTGCGCGCGGTCATGCTGGCGGTCGCCGAGATGTACGTGAAGGGTGTTTCCACCCGTCAGACCGAGGCGGTGCTGCGCGAATTTGGCATCGAAGGCATGTCCTCCTCGCAGGTCAGCCGGGCTGCGGCCCTGCTTGACGAGGAACTGGAGGCGTGGCGGACCCGCCCACTGGGCGAGATCCGTTACCTCATCCTCGACGCGCGGTACGAGAAAATGCGTCAGGGCGGCGTTGTGCGCGATGCTGCGGTGTTCTCTGCAATCGGGATCGGAACTGACGAGCGCCGCCGGGTGCTCGGTGTCAGTGTCGCCCTGTCGGAGGCTGAGGTCCACTGGCGCGGCTTCCCCGATGACCTGGTCGCCCGCGGCATGCGAGGCGTCGAATTCATCGTGTCGGATGATCATGCAGGCCTGCGCGCCGCTCGCCGGGCGGTACTCGGGTCGGCCACCTGGCAGCGCTGCCAGTTCCACCTTGCCGCTAATGCCATCCATCATGCTCCCAACGTCGCCATCCGGGCCCGCATCAGTTCCGAACTGCGCAGCGTCTGGAATGCCAGCTCGCTGGCAAAGGCACAGACCGCGCTCGAAGAGCTCGTCTCTGGCTATAGCGAAACCGCGCCCAAGCTCGCCGCGTGGCTCGAAAACGCCATTCCCGAAGGCCTGGCTGTCTTCACCCTGCCTGAGCCCCATCGCCGGCGACTGCGCACCTCTAACCCGATCGAGCGCGCTCTCCAGCAGGAGCTCAAGCGCCGTACCGTCAAGGTCAGGGTCTTCCCCAACGAACAGGCGCTCCTACGCCTCGTCTCCGCCGTTCTCGTCGAAATCGACGAAACATGGGCCTGCCACGACAAGGCCTATATCAAATGGGAATGCCGGGATGCGTGATCCCCACCCAAAGCAATTTCCATACATGAGGTTGCTCAATCGACTGGTCGCAAGTTGAAGGATGGTCGGTTCCAGAAGTTCACGATCTGCGGGCTTTTGATGCATGTCAGCCTTGCGATTACGCCCGAGGGACTGCCGTTGGGTCTCACAGCCGCGAAATTCTGGTCACGTTCCAAGTTCAAGGGAACAGCAGAGCTCAAGCGCAGGGTCAATTTGACTCGAATTCCCATCGATCAAAAGGAAAGTATCCGTTGGCTTGATAATTTGCGCCGGTCTACCGAATTGGCTGGAGAGGCGGGGCGCTGTGTACATATCGGAGACCGGGAAAGCGATATTTACGAGCTTTATTGCTTGGCTGAAGAGCTCGGTACCAAATTCCTCGTGCGCAGCTGCGTTGACCGCCTGGCGCAAGATGGCAAGACGACCATCGCCCAAGTTATGGAAAGGACGCCGTGCAGCGGGACCCACGAAATCCAATTCCGCAATGCTAAAGGCAAGGAGCAGCGGGCAGTGCTATCGATACGATATGCGACAATGACGGTCCGGCCTCCAATCGGAAAACAGAAGAAATACATAAACCAAGAGCTTCAGGTCATCCATGCCCAAGAAATCAATCCGCCGGAAGATCGCGAACGGATTAACTGGAAGCTTATTACAAATTTACCTGTCAAAAACCACGCCGATGCCGTGCATAAGCTTGGCTGGTACTCCAAGCGCTGGAAGATCGAGACATTCTTCCGAACCCTGAAAACCGGGTGCCGGATCGAAGAACTTCGCCTGACAACGGTCAACCGCTTGGCCAATTGTATCGCCTTGTGCTGCGTCGTTGCCTGGCGCGTGTCGTGGCTGACGATGCTGGCTCGTGAGGCTCCAGAGGCCACGCCTGCTGCCGTCTTCACCGAAACAGAGCGCAACGTTCTCGATAGCTCGACGCCAAAGTTGAGACGCGCGCCAGCCCGCAACCTCGCCTTCTATGTCAGAGCCGTCGCAAGGCTCGGAGGCTACCTTGACCGCGCGTCTGCCCCCCACCCGGCACGACCGTCATATGGAGAGGAATGACGCGACTCGCCGATCTCGTCGAGGGAGCTCGAATCTCGAGGCCCCCAGCAGGCACTTGTGGGTAAGAGCAAGCCGGCCTTCGGCGTGTTGTGTCGTTCGGCCTGGTTGGCGAGGGAGTGATCGATAGGAGTCTCCTTCTGGACTCCATAAGGAGATCAGGAGATGGGCCGGATCGAGGTCATCACCCGCATGGAACGCCGCCGTAAATATTCTCCCGCCGAGCGGGATGCCATCATGCGGGAGGCTGATGCGCCGGATGTCACAGTGCGCGAGGTGGCGAAGCGGCACGATATAGCCGAGAGCCTGATCTATAGCTGGCGGACAGCACGGCGGCAGGCAGAGAAGATCGCCAGCGAGCCGCTGACCTTCATTTCATATGGAGCCGTTCCACAGGGTGCCATCGCCACTGTTCCTGCTGCACAGCCGCCGGTACGTCCCGATCCTGTTCCGACAATGCCGGTGATGGAAGATGTTGCGCGGCGTTCTGGACGAGAAACGTGTTGCCTCATGAAGCGATGTTCCCGAGCGGCATAGCCATTGCCTCACGTAAATGCTCCCTACAGGACATCGCGCTCACTGACTATTCCTTGCGCGACTGGGTGCCGCGCAGTGGAGCCGGAGGCGACGCGGAGCGGTACCCAGTCGCGCGGCAACGAAGAGACGGTCTCTGCCCCCGAGGGCCTGCCAGCGGGCCCAGCTGCCGGGTTCAATACCAAGGCACGCGCCTTTTCTGATCGCCACACCTTCAACCGGCGCTGCACAGTCCGCAGCAGACCATCCGGATAATCGCCAGGTTGCTCAACCTGTAGCTTCTCGAGCAACTCCCGACCGGTGCGCCATGGCTCCTCCTCGAACCACGCCTTCAACTGTTCGGTCACCGTGACAAGCGGATCAGGACGGCGGCGCCAACGCTTCTGCGGGGCCTTTGCGGTTGCAGTGGGCCTCGCCTCGCCTTCGTGCCACAAGGTTCGCAGGCTCGTCATGAACGCATCCAGGGTTGGCGGCGAGGGTTCCGATCGGTTCATTACGGCTGCCCCGTCGGCCAGTCGCACCAACTTTTCTTGCGCCGTCCGGATGTCCCGCAACAGCTGGACCGGATCGAGATCGGCGAACGCCTCGCGGAGGCTCCGGCGCGTCTCCTCAGAGGTCCGTGGGTCGGCCAGCAACCGCTGGAACGGCGTCGCGGGAGCATGGTATCGTTTGTAAACCTTGGCGCCCTCACGTTGCTTCTCGGCAAGCTTGAACGATGGCTGGAAGAAGTTCACAAACAGGCGGGCCGCCGTGTACAATTCGGCTAACGCTCCCGTGGCCTCCAGCCCTTCGAACCGGCGATAGCCCGTCAGGCGCCGAACGACGGAACCGTTCTTCTGCTCAACCCAGGCCTGATCATTCTTGCGATAAGGACGGCAGCGGGTGAACGCGATCCCATGAGCCACGCAATAATCGCGCACCGTCTCGTTGATAAATACGCTGTCATTGTCAGAGTCGAATCCCAACAAGGTGAAGGGCATCAGCCTGCGCAGTTCGGTAAGCACAGCCACCAGCAGCGTCTGTTCGCGCACCAGTAACGGTGCGCATTCAGTCCAGCCTGTCGCGATGTCGGTCAAAGTGAACGTCCAGGCCCAGCTACCTTTCGCTGCCGGTCCGCTGTGCGAGACCAGATCGACCTCCATGTGCCCCGGCGCCGGATCACCCCAGTCGTCGAATGTGCGGATCGGTACGCTGCGCCGGAGCTCGGTTCCAGATACGCCACGCCGCCGCTTCTTCGTCTGGCCTGCCTCCCGTATGGCGCGCAGTGAACGGTCGATAGTCGCCGGGCTCATCTGGAACAGACTGGCCTTGACCTGCGGTGCCAGATCGAGGTGGCCATGACCCTCCATCGCTTCGACAAGGATCGGAATCAGCGGCCTTAGCCGCTTGCCGCATAAACGGTCGCTCGCCTCCCACAACACCACTAGCGCAGTGCGCACAGCCTCATCGTAGATCCTGCGCCCGACACGCCCAGGAGTTCGGTCCAATGCTTCCTGCCGGAGAACCCTCATCGCATGTTTGCGATGGAACCCCGTGACCGCAACGAACTCATCGAGCACCTTGCCCTTACTCGACCGATCGCATGCCCGGTATCGCGCGCCGACCGCCTCGATCAATTCTTTCCGCGTTGCCATGCTCATCTTCCTCATCGTTCCCTCCCGACCGTTGCCGGGAGCATTCTAGATGAGGCAACGGCCTGTCACTCAGGAGCAAAAAGGGTGAGGCAATGCGCACTTTGATATGATTGCCGGCGTCGATAGCCAAGGAGAGCGGCGCACACTGGCGTTGTCGGACACCTTCTCAATCCGCCAGTGATTCTCGGACAGTCCCGGGGGCAAGATGCCCGTGCAACGCCGTGCGCAACGCGATCACCGTGCAAATGCGCTATGACTGGCTGATATTCATGTGATTGGCGCGTTCTTGCAGCGGATGGCGGGTCCTGCCCTTTATCAATCGTCCCGTAAGAACTCACACTATTGTTGGCCATTTCGGATTTGATCTCGTTCAATGGATGGGCGCGACCGTATTTATTCTAGCGTCAGCGTCGGTTTCGGGCGGAGGTGGCGCAACTTGGCGATCACGGTAGGACGGCAGATCAGGTGCATTGCCGCCAATTGGCTTGGCCTCAAGGCGAGCGATCTGCCCCTTCATTTCTGCTATTTCGCGCACCTGCGCATCGATGATGCGGTCAGCCAGAATGCGTACCTCGCGATCCTTGATGTGGGCACGCTCACTGGTCATGATCGCGATGGAATGGTGCGGGATCATTGCCTTCATGTAAGAGACGTCGTCCACCGTCTCCTGACTGCGCACGAGCCACAGCGCCCCGGCGAAAACAATCACCGCAGCCACTACGATGCCGATGTTGGTCCGGCGGTTCGGATACATACCCCACATAAAGCCAATCATGATCAGCGCCATGGTTGCGCCCATCACCACAGCCATCCATGTTCGCGTCTGACTATATTCGACATGCCCGAGCGCATACGTGTTCAGATACATCAGCCCGAACATGATCACGGTAGACGTGACGATCATGGCGGCGAACCTGCCGTAGCTCATGCCGCCGCCGCTATGATGCTCTGCGATCTTGCTGTCCCGGTCCATCTTGCCGTCCTGCTCTATCCGACGTCAACGCGCAGGTGCGGGTGCATTGCATCCCGAAATGCGCAACTGAGTAACGCGAACCTAGCTGTTCGGCTCCCATCCGTTACGAAATCTATGTTCCACAGCAGGTCGTATCTTTGACTGAGATGCCATGGCGGATGCGAGGCTAACTATCACGACGCACGCCAGTGCTTCGTTCTAAGCCGGGATTGAGTGGAAGATCTCACGCGAAGCGGCGGCGCGCACGGTTTCGCCGAGCTGCTCCACAGCCGTCTCACCATAGTCGCCAGCGACCGCACGCGCGGCGAGAGTGATATTGACATCCGTGATCCCGATCCAGGCGAGGAGCTGGCGGAGGTAGCCGCTGGGATGATTATAGCGCTCGATCGGAGAGCCTGGCGAAAAGTCGCCGCCGCTGGCGAGAATGATATCGGCGGATTTGCCTGTCAGGAGACCTTCGTTGTCGGCGCTCACGGTGACGCCGACGCGGACGATGTGGTCGATATATGCCTTGAGAATGGCGGGAATGGTGAAGTTGTACATCGGCGTGCCAATGACGATCCGGTCGGCTGCCTTCAGTTCGGCGATGAGATCGTCGGAGACCTTGATGGCCGCTGCGCTTTCGGGGAATGCGTCTCCGGCGCTGTGAACGCGCCGCCGATCCACGGCAGATCGACGAAGGGAAGGTTCGTTTTCACCAAATCCCTGACGATCACCGATCCATAGGGGTTGTCGGCTTTCCATCTCTCGACGAAGATCGCAGTCAGCTTGCGCGACGTCGAATAATCAAAACGCGGGCTGACTTCGATTACGAGCAATGTGGGCATATTGGGCCTCAGGGATATTTGATTTGAGGAAATGGGGCGTGCCTGAAATCGCGGATGACGCCACGGGCATCATCGTGACGCTCAAACCGCGGGGCTCGAAACGACCTCGGATGCGCGCGCCAGCGCCTGCGTGTCGATATATTCCCGGATGTGCGCCAGCTTGCCGTCTCGGACCGTGATGGCGAAGATGAAATGGTCCTCGAACGGCCGGTTCGTGGCTTTGATCGTTCCCTTGGCGAAGCCGATGACCAGAACCCGATCACCTTGCGCTATGAACTCGCGAGGCTCCGTGGACATTTCTATCGACCTGGCTGCCGTCTCAAGCAGATCGGCCAGACCCGCATGTCCGCGGCGCGTTCCGGCCAGCGGCCAGTCCTCGCCTGGAATAATCCACTCGATGTCGTCGGCGACCAGCGCCAGCAGACCGTCCTTGTCGCCGCGGCTGATCGCGGCGAAGAAGTCCTTCACGGTCTGAATGTTCTTTTCGGTGCTCATGAGAAGCCTCCATTTGGCTTGGCCCTGATAGCGGGCGCCACGTCCGCGTCAGTCGAACTTGACCAGGTCCTTGAAGATGAGCTGACCCCAGCTATTTCCGCGCGCCTGGACCAGCAAGCCGCCCTCAGCGAGCCCACCAAGCTTGATCGGCGCGAAACCGAGCTTTTCGGCAAGCGCTCCAATATCCGCTGCCGCATCTTCATCGTCGCTGGCCAGGAACACGACGCGCCTGCCCCCATGCGTGGCGGGATCCTGCTCGAGGACACCGGCGACCAAATGATTGAAGCCCTTGACGAGCTTGGCGCCAGCGAACGCCTGCTCGACGACCTTGGCGGAGGACTGGCCTCCCAGGTCCACGCCGTAGGCATTGGTCACATCGACGATCGTCTTTCCATGCCAGCTGGAAAGCGCCTTTGCGATATCCGGGTGCGACTCGAAGCGGACAGCCAGAAAGAGGATGTCCGCCTTGACCGCATCCGCCAGCGTCTTTGCGATGACCTTGGGGCCGATCGCGGCCGCTTCGGACGCAAAGCTTTCGGGGTCGCGCGTCGATGCGACGGAAACTTCGATGCCCTTGCGGGCAAACGCCTTGGCGAGGGCCTTGCCGATATTGCCAAAGCCGATGATTGCATAGCTCATAGATTTTCTCCTTGAAGGCGCCCTCTGCGAGGCTCCTGCTAGTGATCGATTGAAGCGCCCGGCGTCGCGCAATGCGCATGCGGCCCATCGGGCGCGGTGGGTCAGATTTGGGCGAGGCCCCCATCGACGGCGACTTCGCTGCCGGTCATGAAGCTGCTGTCCGATGACGCGAGAAATGCCGCCGCCGCGCCCAGCTCCATCGGGTCACCCATGCGCTGGAACCCGGTCATCGAGCCGTAGGCCTTCAAGCCCTCCTCGCCGAGCGCTTCCGCGGCGAGTTCAGTCGCGATCGCACCGGGTGACAGGATGTTCACACGGATGCCGGTGCCCTTCAGGTCCTCCACCCAGGTCCGGGCAAGATTGCGCACGGCCGCCTTGCTGGCGCTGTAGACGGTCATCGCCGGGGCGCCTGTGGTGCCGGCGCTCGATCCGGTCAGGATGACCGAACCACCTTCGCCCATCAGCGGCAGCGCCTTCTGGACCGTGAAGATCGTACCCTTCACATTGGTGTCAAACGTTTCAGCGATGTGCTCGGCGGTGATTTCGCCGAGCTTCAGCATGCTTCCCGTGCCCGCGTTGGCGAGAACGATATCGAGGGTTCCGCGTTCGGCCTTTACTATCGCATAGAGCTGGTCGAGGTCGGCCTCATTGGCCACCGAGCCCTTCACGGCACGGGCATTGGGTCCGAGCTTGGCAAGGGCGGCATCGAGCGCGTCCTGCCGGCGGCCGAAGATGAAAACGAAGGCGCCTTCCTCGATGAAGCGCATTGCTGCGGCAAGGCCGATGCCGGTCGCGCCGCCGGTGATCACGTCTTGTCATGCCGACTATCCTTTGTTTGCCATCGGGCGCTTTTGCTTTCGAGGCAATCTCCTCGAGAGCCGCCAAGATGGGTTTGCTGAAGGCGGTCGGTGAGTGCGGAATTGCGCACATCGGTGGTGCAGAAACGATCCAGTTAGGCGGTTGCGCGCCATGATAGGCGCGCAGAATGCAGCGCAGCGTGATATGATCTCCCAAAGGCCCGCATAATGCGGCGCGGGAATGCACCATGATCGACTGGGATGACGTTCGCTACTTTCTGGCCGCCGCGCGCGGAGGTTCAGTGCGGACGGCTGCCAAGCGCCTCGGAGTGAATCACGCGACCGTGCTGCGCCGCATCGCCCAACTCGAGGAACGCCTCGGGGCGCAGATGTTCGAGAAGTTGCCTTCAGGCTACCGCCTGACGGCAGCAGGCGAAGAGGTTCTTGAGCTTGCGGAACAGATGGAAGCGTCGTCGCTCCAGCTGGAAACGCGCGTCTTGGGCCGTGACCAGAGCGTGCGCGGGCTTCTGCGAGTGACGCTGCCGCCGCCCCTCGCAGCACATCTTCTCATGCCGGATTTCGCCGATTTCGCGCGTCTGCATCCGGAGATCGAATTGGAAATCCTGTCGTCCGGCGAGTTGGCAAATCTGACCAATCGGGAGGCCGACGTGGCGATCCGCGTCGTCTACGACCGCGAAACCCTGCCGCTCAATCTTCACGGCCTGAAGGGGCCGGAGCTGTTCGGCGGCTTTTACATATCTCGCGATCGGCTAGCCGAGTGGCGGGCGGGTCCGCCGGATCCCAGGTGGATCGCCGTAAGTGGCCCTGGAGTACCCGACTGGGCTCGGGAGGGAGAGGTTCGCACGACGGGGGCTCAGTTCATGACGATGGATTTCGAGACACAGATCGCAGCGCTACGGCAAGGTATCGGCATCACGGCGCTACCCTGCTTCGTCGGTGATGCCGATCCCCTGTTGGAGAGAGTGCCGGACACTGGCCTGCATCTGTACGGTCCGGCCTGGCTTCTTACTCAGGGCGAGACACGCAAGACGAAGCGCGTGCGGCTCTTCACCGAGTTCGTATCGCGCAGACTGGTCGCCTACGCTCCACTTCTAGCGGGATTGTCCATACTGCGCGACTGACGCCCCTCGATGATTCAGTCGATATCGACATTTTTTGCGAAATCTCGAATGCCAACAACATGTTTGGCGTCAGATTGGCAGAGGTGCCCGTCTGCAGGAGCCGCCGACGTCGTTGGCCATTCTCGATTGCAGACATTCGTTCGTCATCTAAGCTGGCGGTGAGGCGACATCACAAGGGGCTGACCATGGCAGCGTTGAGACACGATCTGCAACAGCATCGCTCCACGCTGCTACCTACGGGAGCGGCAGGATTCTTCTGCTATTTTGTGGCGGCTCTTTTGCTGATGCATGTGGTCCGGCCCGATTATACGGTCGTCGATCACATGATCAGCGATTACGCGGTGGGGAAGTCCGGTTGGATAATGACGACCGCGTTCTTCTCGCTGTCCCTGGGCTGTCTGTCGCTAGCGATCGGGCTGTTCCGGGCCGGGCCTCCTTCATCGCTGTGCCGGGTCGGCGCGGCGTTGCTGATCGTGGCGTTCGCGGGGCTCATCGTCACCGCTATCTTTCCGACTGATCTCGAAACTGCTCCGACCACGCCAACGGGTAATATTCACACGCTAAGCTTTCTGGTGAACGTCGTCAGCATCCTGGTTTCGACGATCTGTCTGGCATTGAGCTATGGCGGCGACCACCGCTGGCGCCATCGCAGAATTCCCGCATTGATATTTGCCGGGCTCTTGATCGCGGCGTTCGTCGCACAATTCCTGACCCTGCAGCGAGGCGCGCCCTACGGGATCACCAACCGGCTATTTGTTGCGGTTCTGATGGCGTGGCTCATCTCGAACAGCCTTTGGCTCAGTTCGGTCTTGAAACAAAAGGCATGAGATCGAAATTCATCGTCTCAAGGCGCGGATCTGCAATTCCTGCCTAGAAGTTACCCGACCGAGGGCCGTCCAGCTCGTCATTCCCGGTATCTATGCCCGGCAAATAGGCCGTTCCGCCGCCCGCCATGTGATTTCCGTCTGTATTACGGCGAGGGGGCGTACACTCAATGACCTGTCGCCCGGCGGTCCCTCGGTCATGACGAGAGTCTTGCGGTTGAATATTCCGGCAAGGGCGCAGACAAGCCTTCATGGAGCGAAGCGAAGAAGGGGCTCAAGAAGATCGCGGACACGCTGGGTGGAAACCGCCTCGCCCGGGACATCACGCCCCAGGATGTGTCGGCCGTCATTCGTCCAATCTACGATCGTGGCTCTCGCTCGATGGCTGATCATGTCCGCAGCTACATTCGCTCGGCATATTCATGGGGCCTGAAATCGGAGCATGATTATCGCTCCACATCTCCGCGCCGGTTCAGGCTGGCCGCAAACCCCGCTGCCGACATTCCAACGGAACGAAAGGTCGTCGGCACCCGCTGGTTGGGCGAAGAGGAGTTCCTCCAGTGATACAGGTGGCTCAGAATCCCCCGACACTCCGGTGCATCCGCCTTACCTCCGCGCCGTTCAATTTCTGCTGTTACCGGCCAGGCGCAAGCTGCCGAGCTTGGTCGCCCTGCCGCACGAAAGCACACCGGCACGCGATTGGTGGATGCGTTGGCGGGATCGCCGCTTCAGCAGCTTGACCTTGAGCGACCCCGATTTCGGGGCCCGAGCGAGCCGTCATCCTCTGACCCGCCTCGCTTGGAGCGATCGAAAAAATCCTTCCAAGGCTGGTTGGTGCCTTGGGCAGGCGCACGTCATACACGATGCCCCACATTGAGGCGCAATGCGCCGAAGGCTACCGCCATTTCAGCGACCGCGCATCCTTCGATCGCGCGATGCGCCGCAGGGCCGTGATTGCATAGCTGCCAGCGCCACGCTCTGGAGGCCTGCTGGCGCTGCTCGACGCGCTGTAGGCAAAAAGCTGCGGTCTACCACCTGGCAAGCTCGACATTTTTTCTCCATGGTGCGGCATCGGGTGAGCCACCAAATTTCAAGGCACGACCCCTGCTGCCGTCAAGATCACTTCCACTCGGAGGCCTCGCCCAGGATCGGACTGAAACGTCACAGTGCCGCGCATCGCTTCGGCGAGCGCGCGAACGATCGCGAGACCCAGTCCCGAACCACCGGTGTTGCGGTCGCGCGAGGGATCGAGCCTTGCATAAGCGGTTCCGAGATGCCGCAGGTCGGAGGGTGCAACGCCCGGTCCATCATCGTCGAACGTCCAAATGACCTTGTCGTGCCGGCGCACTATCCGGATAGTCATACTGGCCCCATGCCGCAGCCCGTTATCGACCAGATTGCCGAATATGCGCGCCAGCCCCGCCGAATCCGCGAGAACGTGACACTGCGTTCGCACTTCAAGTTGGATGCGCGCTTCATCGGGGCGCAGCTCGTGCAGTTCGTGGGTAAGCCGACATAGGTCCACCGGTTCGAGGTCCCTGACGCCTTTCTGGCCGAGGCTGGCGAACAGCAGGCTGTCGTCGAGCAGTGCAGACATCTGCTCGAGATCGCGAACCGCCCGCTTGCGCTGCTCTTCATCGGCGATGAAATCGGAGCGCAGGTGAAGCCGGGTCAGATAGGTACGCATGTCGTGGGCGATACCGGCCAGGATGAAGGTTCGCTCCTCGACCAGCGCTGCAATGCGGTGCTTCATGTCGTTGAACGCTTCGGCCAGCGTGCGGACCTCCGGGCTGCCCTCGGGACGGACATCGTCGGCGTCGAGCCCATTGCCCAGGGCTCTGACGCCCCGCGTGAGCCGCTGCAGCGGCTTCGTGGCTTGCCGAAGAGCGAACCACAGGACCAGAAGGAGCGCTGCTCCGCCCAGCAGCCCGATCATGCTGCGTTGCGCGAGATAGGCGCGCAGCCCATTGGCCGGGCGACCGGTCAGCACCAGCACGTCGCCATCGCGTAGCCAAACTGTCAGCCGGATAGGGACGAGGAACCGCATGGGCCGTGCGCGGTCTCCCAGCAGCCCGTTCAAACGACCCGGTCCGCCATCGACGACAACATTGTGTTCGGGAAGAGCCTGGCGATAAGCCCTGGCGAGCGGCTCCATGCTCGTGGGCACTTCGCGAAAGTCGGCGGGAGGGGCGCGGCGGATTTCGACCATGAACAACGATCCGTCGAAGTTCTCGATGAGCCGCCGGCTTCCATCCGGTCCAGCCATCTCCACCGAGCGTATGAGCTCGGCCAGCGCAGGCGGCGACGGCAGCCCATAATAGCCCCGATCATCGACGCGACCGGGCAGTTGGAGTGCGATCACGAGCAGGAACTGCAACAGGACGAACCCGATAAGCAGAATCGCGCCAATCCGGAAAGAAAGCGTTCCGCGCATCGCTCAGCTTTTCCGCACCGGTGCCACGAACACATAACCGCCGCCGCGTACCGTCTTGATCAGTCCCTCGCTCTGGGGATGGACGCCAAGCTTGCGGCGCAGGCGCCCCAACTGGACATCGATGGTGCGATCGAACGGTGCCGCCTCGCGCCCGCGTGTCCAGTCGAGCAACTGCTCGCGCGACAGCACCCGCTGCGGATGGGTGACGAGGCAATGAAGCAGGTCGTGCTCGCCGCCGGTCAGCTCCACTGCGGTGCCATCGGGACTGACGAGATTGCGGGCATCGGCATCCCATGCCCAGCCCGCGAAGCTGTACCGATTCCCGCTCGGGCTAGCGATCAAGCTGTCGCTCCCACGCGATCGCCGCAGCAGCGCGCGTACGCGCGCCACCAGTTCCCGCGGGTTGAATGGCTTAGGGAGATAGTCGTCGGCGCCGATCTCGAGGCCGATGATCCGATCGACGTCGTCGCTGCGCGCCGAAACGATCAGCATGAGCAGATCTCCGACCGCGCGCATTCGCCGGCATAGCGACAGGCCGTCCTCGCCAGGCAGCATGATGTCGATGATCGCCAGATCGACCGGCCGGTGAAGGAGCAATGCGTCGAACTCGGCGGTCGTGCGACAAGGGTGGACCGTCATGCCCTCGCGCGACAGCAAGCCGAGCACGAGGTCGCGAATCTCGTCATCATCCTCAATAAGGGCGACGTGCGGGCTGTCGGGCGAGTCCATCGAGCGATCATGCCGATACCCAGCGCGCCCGCAACCGCTGTTACACTTCGTTACTCTTTGATTCCGGCGGTTCTTCGACGCCTTACCTTCGCATTCTACTCCAGATTGCGAGGGGCATGTTTCGAGCCAAGGAGAATGACGATGCAGAAAATCTTGACCGCGGCCGTGATGGGCCTTGCCCTCACCGCAGGCACGTTCGCCATACCCAGCGATGCCGACGCTCGCACCCGGGCACGCAGCGTCAGCGTACAGGGCGCCTATGGCCGTGGGTATGTGAGCCAAGGCAGCGTGACCCGGCAGGCGGGGTATCGCTCCGCCAGCCGCAGCGTGCAGGCAAACAACGGACGGGGCTACAACGCAAACAGCAGCTACAGCCGCGCCGGCGGCGACGTCGCGGCGAACCGCTCGGTCCAGACTAACAGCGGTCGCGGCTACAGCGCCAGCCGCTCGGTCGATCGCGAACCCGGCCAGGTATCGGCCGACCGCAGCGTCCAGACCAATGACGGGCGCGGCGTGACCTCCAGCCGCGATGCGAACTGGGGTGGCGGCAGCTATTCGGGCGGCGCCACCCATACCACCAACAACGGCGCCAGCTTCGGGCGCAGCACCAGCGTCACCAACAATGGCGATGGCAGTTACAGCGGTTCGGTCGTGCGCACCCACGCCGACGGTTCGACGTCGAGCCGGTCGAAGACCGTCGCCCGCGACTGATCCTCACCAGTTCCGATACCCCCGTCCGAGCCGCTGCATCGCGCAGCGGCTCGGTTCAACCGAAGGAAGAGCGCCATGCGCAACATCCCAATCTTCTTCGCGGTGCTGGCCGGCGTTGCCACACCGGCGCTCGCCCGGCGAGGCGGCGGCGAGTGGTTCGCCGCAGCCGACGCCAATAGCGATGGCGCGGTCACCAGGGCAGAGTTCGCCAGCTATCGCGACGCCAATTTCGGCAAGCTCGACCGCAATAGTGATGGTCTCGTCAGCCCTGCCGATTTTCCCCGCCTCGCCAAACGTAAGCCGGAGGTGCTTGCCCGTCTGACGGAAGTGCTGGGCAATGCGGACAGCAATGGAGACGGCGCGATTTCGCGGAGCGAACTGGCGCAGGCCCCGCCAGTCATGTTCGACCGCTCGGACACGAACCGTGATGGCCGGGTGACCAAGCCCGAATATGACGCCGCCCGCGCCAAGATGCGGGCCGCTATCCAGCAGAAGCGGAACTGAGGCGCGCCATGAACATGGTCCACGCTCCGCTGCTGCTTTCGATCGCCCTTATCGCGATCCTTGGAGAACTGGTCTGGCGGCTGCGCACCGGGCGCGGCTATGATCGACGAGCGGCGCTGACCACGCTCGGGATCATCGCCGGCAACGTGATCGGTGCGGTGCCGCGTTCGGTGGTCCTGGGCGGTGTTTATGGCTCGGTATGGGCGCTGGTCCCGCATCGGTTTTCGATCGACGCCTGGCAGAGCTGGGTTATCGGCTTCGTCGCTGTCGAGTTCGCTTACTACTGGTTCCATCGTCTCAGCCACGAGATCCGGTGGCTATGGGCGAGCCACAGCGTCCATCACAGCGCCGAGGAGCTGACGTTTCTGGCGTCGCTGCGGCTGGGCTGGACCAATATCCTGTCGCTCGGCTGGCTGGTCTATCTGCCGCTGATCCTCATCGGATCTCGATCCCCGGCTCGTCGTGACGCTGCTGGCGATCAACCTCAATTACCAGTTCTTCCTGCACAGCGAAGGGGTGCCGCGTCTGGGTCCGCTCGAATGGGTGGCGAACACGCCGCACCATCATCGCGCGCATCATGCCCGCAACACAGAATTTCTCGACCGCAACTATGGCGGGATGCTGATCGTCTGGGACCGGCTCTTCGGCACGATCGCGCCGGAAAGCAATGCGCCCAAGCTCTATGGCGTCGTCGGCAAGGGCCGGGAAAGCAACCCCATCCGCCTCGCCTTCCGCGAATGGGCCGCGATGCTCAGCGATTTCACCGCCGCGCGCGGATGGCGCGCGAAGGCCCGCGCCCTGATCCAGGTTCGATAGGAGATCATCGCATGACATTGCGTAATCGTTTATTCCTCATGACGGCACTGCTCGGGGCCGTCACGCCCGGAGCCGCGATGGCGGCAGGGCCGGTATGCGACGCGGTCTGGCACGATAACGTGCGCAACCGCGACGTTCCGGTCCGCATCCGCATGCCGGATGGCGGAGCCAAGGTGCCGCTCATCCTGTTCAGCCACGGCCTTGGCGGTTCGCTCGACGGCGGTACGCTCTGGGCGCAGGCCTGGGCCGACGCCGGGTTCGTCGTCATCCACCTCCAGCATCCCGGCAGCGACCGCAGCGTACTGCAATCCGGCAGCGGGGGTGGCGGCAAGTTGCGAATGCTTCGGCGCATGCGCAGCGGAGCCGGCGGCGGCGGAGATCTCGGCGGTGCGCTGCGCGCCGCCATGACCCCAGAGCAGCTCGAAGCCCGGGTCGCGGACGTAAAGTTCGTCCTCGATCAGATTCCGGCGCGGGGACCGAAGGACGCTGCGCGCTAAGGCGCATCGACCTCGCCCATATCGGCATGTCCGGCCACAGCTTCGGCGCCCATACCACCCAGGCACTGGCCGGACAAAGCTTTGCCAAGACCATAGCGGCCACCGCCGAGCCAAGAATTAGCGCGTCGATCGCGTTCAGCCCGTCGCCGCCCAGCATGGGTTCCGACGCACAGGCCACAGCGAGGATGGCCAAGCCCTTCTTCACGATCACGGGAACGCAGGACACGACGCCTGTCGCTTCGGCCGTTAGCGCCGCCGACCGCGAGCGCCCGTTCCGCGCGATGCCGCCCGGCGACAAATATCTGCTGGTGCTGAACGGCGCCAACCACGCCGACTTCAGTGGCAATGCCGGTGGCTTCAGGCGGGAGGGACCCAACGAGCACGTCCGGACCGCCGTGATCGATATGTCGATCGCCTTCTGGCGATGGGCGCTAATGGGCGACCGTGCCGCCAAGACAGCGCTCGACGATCCAAAGGCGCTCGAATCACGGCTGGCTCCCGGCGACCGGCTGGAACGCAAATGAATATTGCCCAGCAGACCCGAACCCATAGTCCGGAGAGACGATTCATGTCCCGACGCATGAATATTATCGCGCTTCTGTTGGCGAGTGTGACCCTGTCGGCTTGCGGAGGCGATGATTCCGCAACGACTCAGCCCAGTCCGACACCGATTCCCGCCCCGACGCCGACTCCTTCGCCAACTCCCACGCCAACGCCTGCGCCGAACTTCACCGCCATTCAGGCTGCGATCGACGCGTCTCCAGTCGCCAACGTCTACGTCGCGATCGGAACGCCGAGCGGTACAATCTACCGCTACCAGAAGGGCGGCTTCTCACCGACCGCAGTGACGCCGATCGCGTCGGCGACCAAGATGCTGTCGGGCGTGACCATCATGCGCCTCGTCGAGGCGGGGCGGATGAGCCTGTCGGACAATCCGCAGAAATATCTCAGCTACTGGACCAGCGATCCCGCCGACCCGCGCAGCCGCGTGACGCTCCAGCAATTGCTCAGTTTCACGTCCGGCTTCAATGCGGGCGAGGACGATCGCGATACCTGCATCTTCGACGGCGACACGACGATCGCCGCCTGTGCGCGGTCCTATTACGATGCCGGCCTCCAGTCGGCGCCGGGGAGTGCATTCAGCTATGGTCCGGCGCACGTCCAGATCGCTGGCGCGATGGCCGAGGCGGCGACGGGGCTGTCGTTCCCGCAGATCTTCCGCCAGCAGATCGGTGATGTCGTCGGGATGAGCCGGACGAACTATGTGTTGGCAAGCACGACCAATCCCCGGCTCAGCGGTGGGGCGACCTCGACCGTCGACGACTATGCCGCGTTCCTCGGAGCGATGCTGAACGGCCGCCTGCTTACCGATACGACCACCTATATCGCCGACCGGACCTGCCGGCTTGCCGGTGCTCTATGCGCCCGACGCGGTCATCACCGCGGGCCAATGGCATTATGCGATGTCGTCCTGGCGTGAATGCGACACGCCGACCTTCACCAGCCAATGCGCCGCGCAACGGCTCGTCTCCAGCCCCGGCGCGTTCGGCTGGACCCCATGGATCGATTATGATCGCGGCTATTGGGCGGTGATCGGTATGCTGGACGAGGCCTCGAACGGCGTCACGCTCGAACAGCAGCTACAACCCCTCATCAACACCCATCTGGGGCAGCCGTGACCGGTCAGGGCACAGGCACGCGCCCGTAGCGCGTTGCGGTAAGCCGCGCGGACACGGAACAGGACTTGCTGTCCCGAAATCCACGCGCGCGAAGCCGGGACCGGATCTCACCATCGCTAAAGGCCACCCCGGCCCCCTTCGGATGCACGGCCCAGATCGGAATTGTCGGATTGGCGGCATGAACCGCCAGCGCGGCATCGAGATCGGCTGGGCCGGCAAGGCAGGCGATTATCACGTCCGCATCCGCTCTCGTATCGACCAGCGTGCCCGCTATCGCCTCGTCGAGTGCGGCGTCCTCGAACTGACCGACGCGATATGCCCTCGCGCCACCGGCCAAGCCGAGCTTGGCGCGCAGGCTGGGCGGCGGCGTGGCGATCGCCCTCGCCCATGCCTCCGCGACACCAACACCCAGATGCAGCGCTACGGTTTCGCCGTCGCAGATGAAGCGAAGAACCTCACCGTTCACGCGGACATCGACGATCCGGTCGCGCGGGAGGCGGCGGCGGATGTCACCGCGCAGAATGAGTTCCGTGCTTTCGAGGAGGGCGCGGACATCGGCTGCTTCACCGCCGATCTCCACCCGGGCCATCGCTTCGCGTCCCATTATGTCCCCTCCAGTTGTGCGACGGCGTCGGTCACATCCGGCAGCACGCCGGCGTCGGCGCGATAGAGCCAGAAACGGCCTTGTTTGCTCAGGATCGCCAGCGACAGGTCCGACAACTCGGCCGAGATGTTTAGCAAGGGACGTATCACGCGATCGCTGAGTGTCATCGGCGTTCCGCGCCGCCGGGTACGACAACGGGCCTCACCGCCTCGCAATTCCGATCGAGGAAGGCAAGCACATCAGCCTTCCAGATGTTCACGCCGCGATAGGGAAAAGCGTGGCCATCGCGTGTGGACGTACCGAAAGCGGGATATATGCGGATCTCCGCCGGACGCCCCAGCGCCTTGCGGGCCGCGAACAGTTCATGGCTGGGCGCAGTCGTCACGTCATTCTCGGCCTGAAAGAAGAAGATCGGTCGCAGCGCTTCTCGCGCTGCCCCCATCATCACGTCGCGCAACGCTGGCACCTCTTCCCAGCTTTCCGCGCCACCGGCGGCATCGACCGCGGCGCAATATGCGCCATTCTGTGCGCCGAGGACGGTCTCGATCCCGCCGAAGGAATTGCCCATCGCCGCGATGGCATTCGATCGAATGAACGGCTGCTGTTTCAGCCAGGCCAGCGCGGCACGCTGATCGTTCAGATGATCCGTCGTCAGCAACCGCACCAGGGTTTCCGCCGCAGCGTCTTTGCCGCCGCTGGCGCGGGCCGCCCCGATCTCGTCCATGATATAGGAGCCAGCATCGGCACTCAGGCCCTGCCCACGTCGGTAGGGTGCGAAGAATGCCCAGCCATGTGCCACGAACATCGGTGCTATCGCGTCGAACGCCTGGGTATTGAGATCACCCGACGCGCTGCCGTGATTGTAGAGCATGGTCGGAAAAGGGCCAGGACCGGCGGGCTTGTAGAGATAGCCGTGCAGAATCTTGTCTCCGCTGGGGAAAGCGATCACTTCGGCTTTTCGGGCGTTTTCGTGGGCATTGCTGCAGGACGATAGCAAGACCCCGAGCATCAAAAACAACATCTGAATGGCCAGCATCCCGGATGCAGCTCGGGAACCGCTGAAGTGCTTATCGATGTCCATGTCGAGATCGTGCATAACCCGTATCCAAATTGCTGCTCCTGCGCTCGGAGGATCAATTCTAGATCGGAGAGGTAACCCGCCTGTGTCCGATCGTAATCTTAGCGCAACAAATTGTAACGATGATTTTTCCGTTCGACGTCGAACGACACGACAATTCAACGGAATATCGCAGCCATCACCTTTGGTGTGCTGGCGGGATCGCTTGTCTCCGGGCTGCTCGGCTATGCCATTCTCTTCCATGCCCGGCGCGATCGGATCGCGTCCACTTGAGCGCATTTGTGCACGGGAGCCGGGACCGATCGGCGGCATTGACGGCCCCTCCCGACGATGGGACTGCGGCTACGCTGTCGCGCTACGATAGCCGATCGATGATAGGGCAGTCCGGCCGCTCGTCGCCGTGGCATGCCTCGGCAAGGCCGAGCAAGGTGGCGCGCATCGCTTCGAGCAAAGCGGCCTTGCGTCCGAGCTCGGCGCCACGGGACAGCGCCAGCGCCTTCACATCTCTGCTGGCCCGGCTGCGATCCTGCCAGAGGCTGAGAAGCGAGCGGATTTCCTCGATCGGGAAGCCGAGATCGCGGGCGTTCGCCACAAACTTCAGGCGATGTACGTCGGCGTCTGAATAGTCCCGATAGCCGCTGTCCCGCCGTGCCGGCGCTGGTCGGCCGTGAACAATGCGATGTTCGTTTCGGCAACGGGTAGATTGCGTCCGATGTGCCGTGAGGGATTTATCGAACTGGCACGCTGCTTTCAGGCAGCGCCGATTTTGGGTAGGGCTAGGGATAGCCAGTCGGCGATGAGGGCGCGCAAAAGCGCAGTCAGCCATGCGACGAGCAACCTCAGATTGTGCCCCGCGGCCACCAGGATGGCGTTGATGGCATCGCCGGTGGCGCCAGCAAGGTGGTTACGTTCCAGCAGGCCATCGGACTTGGTGTGACCGATGATCGGTTCGATGGCATTTCGTCGCCTGAGCTCGCGCTTGATCGTGGGTGAGGTGATCCCGCGGGTGTGGGCGATATAGACCCTGGCCTTCCCGCCATGCTTATGGCCCTTGTATCCGCGATCGACATAGGCGCGCTCAACGGCGATACCGGTCAGGCGCTCGACCTGCTCGATTTGCCCGGACAGGGTGTGGCCGTCGTAAGGGTTGCCGGGCAATGCTTGCATGCCAACGATGAACTGGCCGCCGGCGGTGCGGGCGTTGGTCACTGCGATCGAGGTCTTGACGCCGAACTCGTAGCGGGTCCGCGCCTTGCCCTTGGCGACGCATTCCACCTCGGGCGCGTGCAAGGCATAAAGCTTGTCCGTGCCGCCAACCTTTGGGTGAGGATCTTCTCCACCCGCTCGCGAGCGACGGCAAAGGCCGCCTCGAGTTTCTCATTTCCAGCGATCTTGCGGCCAATGTCGCGGTCGAGCCGGCCTAGCCAGGTGCGAAGTTTGCGCACCCAGCGCATTGCCTGCTTGTGTCCGCGGCCATGGATCAGCCGGGAGACATCGCGCCGGGCCTGGCGGCCAACGCGAAGGAAGGACTGGCGCAGCTTGATGCCGTGCTTACGGGCAATCCGGTTCAGCCACTCGATGCCGCGCATCAGCAGGTGGCTGTCAGTGGGATGGGCGATCGCCTTGGTCTGTACAGTCGTGTCCACCGTCACCCGCTCGCAGGCCTGCGGCGGCATTGCTCTGGTTTCCATCGCCACGCGCAACGTCTCGGCGAGCAGCAACTCCAGCTTGTCAGGCCCGATCCGGTTCCGCCAGCGCGTCATGGATGAACGATCCAGTGGCAGCTTGTGGCGGAAGTACTGCTCGCCGCAGAAGAACTGGAAATACGGGTTCTCGACCCAGCGGGCGCAGACCGCCTCGTCCGACAAGCCCTCCATGTGTTTGAGCAAATGCAGCCCCGCCATCAACCGGGTCGACAGGCCAGGCCGACCCTTCTCGTGATAGAACCGGCCGTAGGCCGCATCAAACTGTGACCAGTCCATCAGTCCCGCCAATTTTACCAGCGCGTGTTCCATGTTGATCATGTTGTCGAGCTGGCTGCGGAACAACTCGTCACTGCGCGGCGCGGGCTTCTTCGGCGGCATCGGCAAACCTCATCGTGTCGACCCGAACACTGAATCACGACCCGACTTACGACGAAAGCCCCTACGTGCGCAGGCCCGCGCAATCGCAAGCTTTTCGCGCGATTTCCCCAAAACCTTGCAAATCCGAATACTTAAAATCCGACAAAACCCTCACTCTTCTGCGGGCTTCAGCGTTTTTCACGGCCGACGCGCTGGGATCAGCCCGATCTTTTCATAATGCCGGATCATCCGCTGCGAGACACCGCTCCGATCCGCTGCCTGACCGATGTTCATGTCGTGCGCGCCTCCAGTCGTACGGCGTTCAGACGCAGCGCATTCGCCACCACGGTAAAGGAGGACAGCGCCATCGCCGCGCCGGCGAACATCGGCGAGAGGAGAATGCCGGTAACCGGATACAGCACGCCGGCGGCGATCGGTATTCCGACGCCGTTGAACAGGAAGGAGAAGAACAGGTTCTGACGGATGTTGGCCATCGTAGCGCGGGCGAGACGCCGCGCGCGGACCATCGCGGACAGATCGCCTTTGGTGAGCGTCAGCCCCGCGCTCTCGATCGCGACGTCGGTGCCGGTCCCCATCGCTACCCCGACATCTGCTGCCGCAAGCGCCGGAGCGTCGTTGATGCCGTCGCCCGCCATCGCCACCACCAATCCCGCCGCCTTAAGCTCGCCGACGATCCTGGCCTTGTCCTCCGGCCTGAGATCGGCATGGACCTCGTCGATTCCGCCGATCAGCCTTGCCACAGCCTCGGCCGTGCTGCGGCTGTCGCCGGTGAGCATGACGATACGCAGCCCCTCGGCATGGAGCGACGCGATAGCGTCGCGTGCCGACGCCTTGATCGGATCGGCCACCGCGATCAGCCCTGCGGCGACGCCGTCGATCGCGACGAGCATCACACCGCCGCCATCGGCCCGATATCGCCCCGCTAGCGCTTCCAGCGCGCCGGAATCTGCCCCGATGCGGCGCATCTGCGCGGCGTTGCCGACGACGACGTTGCGGCCGTCGACACGGCCGGTGATGCCCATCCCGGTCTGTGACTGGAAGTCCTCCACCGGTGCGATCGCGAGCCCGCGCTCTCTGGCGCCGGTGATGATCGCGACCGCCAGCGGGTGCTCGGATCGTGCCTCGACTGCGGCTGCCGATGCGAGGACGTGATCTGCGTCGAAGGCGCCCTGCGGCTGGACCGCGACCAGCCTGGGCTTGCCCTCAGTCAGCGTACCCGTCTTGTCGATCACCAGCGTGTCGACCTTGTCGAGGGCCTGGAGCGCCTCGGCGTTCTTGACCAGCACGCCGGCCCGGGCGCCGCGACCGGTGCCGACCATGATCGACATCGGCGTAGCGAGCCCCAGCGCGCAGGGACAGGCGATGATGAGGACGGCGATGGCGTTGAGCAGGGCATGGCCGAAGCGCGGTTCCGGGCCGACAAGGTTCCAGACGATGAACGTCGCAAGCGCGATCAGCACGACCAGGGGCACGAACCAGCCCGAGATGCGGTCCGCCACCGCCTGGATCGGCGCGCGGCTGCGCTGCGCTTCGGCCACCATCGACACGATCCGCGCCAGCATCGTTTCGGCGCCGACCGCCTGCGCCTGCATGACGAGGCTGCCGGTGCCGTTGACGGTCCCGCCGGTGAGCGCCGCTCCGGGCGTTTTCAGCACCGGCGCCGGCTCGCCGGTCAGCATCGATCCGTCGACCGACGAGCGTCCATCCAGCACGGTTCCGTCCACCGGAACGGCTTCGCCGGGACGCACGCGCAGGCGATCGCCCTTCACGACCTCGTCCAGTCCGATCTCACGGTCTTCGCCGTCGGTGCCGATCCGCCATGCCACCTTAGGCGCGAGGTTCAGCAGCGCGCGGATCGCGCGGCCGGTCGCGGCACGCGCGCGCAGCTCCAGAATCTGACCGAGCAGCACCAGCGCAACCACGACCCCGGCCGCCTCGTAATAGACCGGGACCATGGCGCCATGCTCGCGCAAGGTGGCGGGGAATATGCTTGGTGCGACCGTCGCCACCACGCTGTAGAAGAAGGCCGCGCCGACCCCGATCGCGATCAGGGTGAACATGTTGTAGTGGCGGCTCTTGAGCGACGCCCAGCCGCGCTCGAAGAACGGCCAGCCTGCCCACAGCACGATCGGCGCCGTCAGCACGAGTTGCACCCACGGCGACCAGCGCATCGGCACGAGATGCAGGCCCAGCATCTCTCCGCCCATCGAGAGCAGCAGCAGCGGCACGGCCAGCACAACACTCACCCAGAGGCGGCGGGTAAAATCCGTCAATTCTGGATTAGGACCGTCCTCGGCCGCTGGTTCGACCGGCTCCAGCGCCATGCCGCAGATCGGGCAGCTGCCGGGTTCGCTGCGCCGGATCTCCGGATGCATGGGACAGGTCCATGTCGACGCCGAAGACGGCAGCGCGGCGGTTGCCACCGGGGCCTCTCCAGCGGTGAACCTGGCGGGGTCGGCAACGAACCTCGCGCGGCAACCTGCGCTGCAGAAGTGATAGGCCGTGCCGCCATGTTCCGCATGGTGCGCGGTCGCCGCCGGGTCGACCAGCATGCCACAGACAGGGTCCTTCACAGCGGCAGGGGTGGCACTCTTCCCCGAACAACAATGGGCGCCATGGGCCTCGGGATGGTTCATCGCGGTGCTCCTTTGCAACCCAGATAAGGTCTGACACCATGTCAGGGTCAAGGCCTTTGATTGAGATCGCCATCACAGCGGAAGTATCGCCTGACCCTGACACAGCATCATAGCACTGATGCCGGCCCAGCCCTGTAACCACTACTACGCTGGCGTAGTCGCTGCACTTCTTGAGAGAAGATGGCGGCCCACGACGGTGCATGTCGGGGCACACCCGATGATGATGATGATGCTGAGCACTATATCTGCGCTGTAGCGCTACGATAAGACAGGTAACGCTCATTTGTGAATTTAGAGTGTGGGCGGCGCAGGACCGATCGTTTCGATGCAGCCGACAAGTCGGCAACGCACCTTGTTTCCTCCTTGAGCGATGCGATGGACGATACCGAGCATGTGGTTCTGTTTGCAAGTTGTGACATAATCACTCAAAATCGGCGTGGGGGCAAGCGGAGTGACTTGCCATGGCGCATGACGACGACACAGTGCATTACGATGGCCCCTCTGGTGGCTTCGGTTCGCTCAAAGGCGTGGCGCGAATCTTCGGTAGGGAATGGGCGACGCCCATGGCGCTCGAGACGTTGCGCCGTCAAAACAAGCCCCGCGGCTTCATGTGTGTTTCGTGCGCCTGGACCAAGCCTGAGCACCCTCATCCGGCCGAATTTTGTGAGAATGGTGCGAAGGCGACGCTATGGGAACTGACGACGCGCACCTGCGAGCCGTCATTCTTCGCGAACCACACTGTCAGCGAACTCAAAGACTGGAAGGACTATGATCTCGAACAGACCGGGCGACTGACCCACCCGATGCGCTATGACCGGGCGAGCGACAGGTATGTCCCGGTGAGCTGGGAAGAGGCCTTTATCGCGATTGGCGCGGAGCTGAAGGCGCTCGATCCCAAATCAACCGTCTTCTACGCGTCGGGTCGCGCCAGCTTGGAAACGTCGTATCTCTATGCGCTATTCGCGCGACTCTACGGGCACAACAACCTGCCCGACAGTTCGAACATGTGCCACGAGACGACCTCGGTTGGGCTGAAGAAGGTGACGGGATCGCCGGTCGGCACCTGCCAGCTCAGGGATTTCTCCTTGTGCGACGCGATCTTCTTTTTGGCCAAAACACCGGCGCCAACAGCCCGCGCTTCCTTCACACACTCAAGGATGCAGTCGAACGCGGGTGCAAGATTGTTACCTTTAACCCGGTGCGCGAGAAGGGTTTGGTCGAGTTCGTCGATCCGCAAAACCCGTTGCAGATGATCACCCAGAAGCCGACCGAGATCTCGTGCCTCTATTACCAGGTCAGGCCCGGCGGCGACATCGCGGCTATCATGGGGATGATCAAGCACGTCCTGGCAGTCGAGGAGCGGCAATGGGCCGAAACCGAGCATCACCTGCTCGACGTCGATTTCATTGCCCAGCACACGCACGGCTTCGACGAGATGGTCGCCAAGGTGAGGGCGACCTCGTGGGAGGAGATCGAGGCGGAGTCGGGACTCTCCCGCGCCGATCTGGAGGCCGCAGGCCAAGTCTATTGCGACGCGGGCAAGGTCATCGGCATCTATGGCATGGGACTGACGCAGCACGTCCATGGTTCTCAGACGATCGGCATGCTGGTCAACATGCTGCTGCTGCGCGGCAATATCGGCGTCGAGGGTGCCGGCATTTCGCCGGTGCGCGGCCATTCCAACGTGCAAGGACAGCGAACTGTCGGCATCTCCGAGAAGCCCGAACTTGTGCCGTACGACTATCTCAAACGGATTTTCGATTTCGACCCGCCGCCCGAAAAAGGCGTGAACACGGTCGAGGCCTGCGAGGGCATCGCCAACGGCACCATTCGGGCCTTCATCGGCTTGGGTGGTAACTTCGTCCGGGCGATCCCCGAGCGTGAGAAGATGGAGGAGGCCTGGACGCGCATGCGCCTCACCGTCCAGATCGCCACCAAGCTCAATCGCAGCCACCTGATCAATGGTGAAATAGCCTATCTGCTTCCCTGCCTCGGTCGATCGGAAGAGGACGTCCAGGAAAGTGGCCCCCAGAGCGTCACCATGGAGGATTCGCTGTCAATGATCCACGGATCGGTCGGCAAGCGGAAGCCCGCCAGCGAACATCTACTGTCCGAACTGGCGATCGTCGCCAGCATCGCCAAGGCCACGCTGCCACCCAAGCCGACGATCAAGTGGGACGAATGGGTCGGCGACTACGGCAAGGTCCGCGACCTGATCGAGGCGACTTATCCGGACAAGTTCAAGGATTTCAATGCGCGGATGTTTACGCCCGGCGGCTTTTTCAAAGGCAATCAGGCGCGCGAGCGGATCTGGAGGACCGAGAGCGGAAAGGCGGAGTTCACCACACCGACGACGCTGAGCGCGATAGGCGTGCCCGACAAACGGGGACGCTACCGTCTGATCACGATGCGCTCCAACGACCAGTTCAACACGACGATTTATGGCTATTCGGATCGCTTGCGCGGGATCGAGGGTACGCGCGACGTGCTGCTCATGAGCCCTAAGGAAATAGCCGCGGCCGGGCTACAGGAAGGACAGGTCGTCAGTCTCGCTAGCGACGCCGACGACGATGTGCATCGACAGGTGGATGGGCTGACGATTACGCCGTTCGACCTTCCGGATGGTTGCCTTGGCGCATACTACCCGGAGATGAACCCGCTGGTGCCGCTCTGGTATCACGATAAATTGTCGAAGACCCCAGCGGCGAAGGGGGTTCCGGTGCGGATCGTGGCGGAGGTGAGCGTCGGCGGGCCGGCGGGACGGTCGTAGGGCCGATGCCAGGACATCGTCTAATCGCATTGGCGCTCAGTCTGCCTCTGCTGCTCGGCGGTTGCGCCGCACTTCAGCTCGGCGTGGTGAACCACGCCGGGCCGGTCGCGGCAGAGCAGTGGCACTTGTACCTCGTCGTCGGCGCCGTGCTGGTCTTCGTCGCAGGGCCAGTGCTGCTACTTGTGCCGCTGATCGCCTGGCACTACCGGCGATCGAACAAGGGCGATGCCTATCGACCCGATTGGGGCTTCTCCTGGCCGCTGGAGATCCTCGTCTGGGTCCCGCCGATCGGCATCGTCATCGGACTTGCTTTCCTGCTGTGGAGCGCGACCCACCGGCTCGATCCCTATCGCCCGCTCGCAAACCCCCAGCGCCCTCTCGAGGTACAGGTCGTGGCTCTAGATTGGAAATGGCTGTTCATCTACCCCGAAGCAGGAGTCGCGACCGTGAATCGGCTCGTTATACCGGTCGGTCGGCCGGTCCACCTCAGCCTGACGAGCGGAACCGTGATGCAGTCGCTCCTCATTCCGCAACTCGCCGGACAGATTTACGCCATGGCCGGCATGACTACTCACCTCAACTTCGCCGCCAGCCGCCCCGGCGTGTTCCGTGGCGAGAACACGCAGTTCAACGGCCGCGGCTTCCAGGACCAAAAATTCAACGTGGTGGCGACCGATCCCGCCGCTTATGATCGATGGGTCGCCCGCGTGCGGGCTGGCGGGCGACCGCTTGACAGGGCAGCCTTGACGCGGATCACGGCGCGGTCGGTGATGCCGACGCCGCAGCTCTTCTCGCGCGTTCCCCGGGCTTGTTCCGGTCGATCATGGCCACCAGCACGCAGGAGAGCCCCCGTTGAGCACACCCGTTTGGCCAGCGGTCCTGGGCCGCTTCGAATGGCATGACTTGCCCCTCGTGCGGGCCTGGCAGGAGCCGACGATCAACGAACTGATCGGCGCGAGCGCCGGGGCGATGGTGGTGATCGGCGCGCTCGCGGTCGCGGTGCTGCTGACGGTGACGGGACGCTGGCGCTGGCTGTGGTCCGAATGGCTCACCAGCCTCGATCACAAGAAGATCGGCATCATGTACGTCGTGATCGCTTTTGTAATGCTGTCGCGCGCGTTGATCGAGGCCAATCTGATGCGGCTGCAGCAGGCGAGCGCGATCCAGGCGCCCGGGATCGTCGCGCCCGAACATTTCGCCGAACTATTCAGCACGCACGGCTCGATCATGATCTTCTTCATGGCGATGCCGTTCCTGACCGGAGTGATGAACTATCTCGTGCCACTACAGATCGGCGCGCGCGACGTCGCCTTCCCGCTGCTCAACGCGATCGGGCTGTGGCTGACCGGAGCGGGTGCCGCGCTGATGATGATCAGTCTGGTGATCGGTCGCTTTTCGACTGGCGGGTGGAGCGGGTATCCGCCGTACACCGAGACCGGCTTCAATCCCGGCGTCGGACCCGATTACTGGATCTGGGCGGTTACGCTCGGTTCGATCGCCTCGACCATCGCCGGAATCAACATTGCCGCCACCATCTACAAAATGCGGTGCCCCGGCATGCGCCTGATGCGGATGCAGATGTTCTGCTGGACGAGCCTGTGCACAGCGATCCTGATGGTGTTCGCGATGCCGCCGCTAACCGTCGCTACCGCGCTCCTCGCGCTCGATCGCTATTTGGGCTTCCACTTCTTCACCAATGCGCTCGGCGGTAACATGATGAACTATGTTAACCTTTTTTGGATGTTCGGCCATCCGGAGGTGTATATCGTCATCCTGCCCGCGTTCGGGATCTGGTCGGAGGTCGTATCGACCTTTTCCTCCAAAGAGCTGTACGGCTATGTCTCGCTCGTGATCGCCACCATGGCGATCGCGGTGCTGTCGTTCACGGTATGGCTGCACCATTTCTTTACCATGGGGCAAAGCCCCAGCATCAACGCCGCCTTCGGAATCGCGACGATGATGATTGGCGTGCCGACCGGCGTGAAAATCTACAACTGGATCTGGACGATGTTCCGCGGGGAGGTGCGCTTCACCGTGCCGATGCTTTACGCGCTTGCTTTCATGATGACCTTCGTCCTGGGCGGCCTCACCGGCATTATTCTGGCCTTTCCGCCGCTCGACTATCTGGTCCATAATACGACTTTTCTTGTCGCTCACTTTCATAATATGCTGGTCCCCGGCACGCTCTACGGCCTGATCGCGGCATATACTTTCTGGTTCCCCAAGGCGTTCGGATTTCGGTTGGACGAGCGCTGGGGGCGCGTTGCATGCGGGTGCTGGGTCGTCGGTTTCTATCTCGCCTTTATGCCGCTTTACGTGCTCGGCGCGGCGGGTCTGGCGCGGCGCACGCAAGCGGTGATGGAGCCTTCCTATCGCCCGTGGCTCTACGCCGCCGAATTAGGGGCGGTCATCCTGTTCTGCGGCATGATCGCGCTGGTGGTGCAGCTGTGGGTGAGCATCCGCGACCGCGCTGCCAATCGGGTGGCCGTGGGCGACCCGTGGGACGGGCGCGGGCTAGAATGGTCTATCCCAGCGCCGCCCCCGGAGTATAATTTCGCGCATGTGCCGCACGTCGAGCAGCGCTACGCTTTTTACGACGACAAGCGCAAGCATGCCCCCTATGCGCGGCCGCCGCACTATCATGCGATCACGATGCCGAAGAACAGCGCGGTCGCACCGATCCTCGGCGTCGCCGGCACCGCCACGGGTTTCGCGCTCGTCTGGTACATGTGGTGGCTGGCGATCCTCGGGTTCTTGATCGTCGTCGCCACGGTCATCGCGCGCAGCTTCGCCCGCAACACTGAGCGCCTGATCCCCGCGGACGAGGTTGCACGTATGAACGAAGCCTGGCTCGGGGCGATTGCGCGGGCACGTCCAGTCCTGCGCGAACTCGAGACCAGTCCCGCGAACCAGGGGCTCGCCAAGGTGCGTGCATGAGCGCCAGCGATGCCGTCCATGCCGGGCTCAACCTCGGCGATACCGATCGCGAGACGCACGCGTCCGCAGGCACCGACCTGTTCGGATTCTGGATGTTCCTCATGAGTGACGCGGTGGTCTTCGCGCTGCTCTTCGCAACCTACGGCGTCATGCTGCCCGCAACCGCTGGCGGCCCGACGCCGGCCAGCGTGTACAAGATGGGGCCTACCTTCCTCGAGACGCTGCTCTTGCTCACCAGCAGCCTGACCTATGGGATGGCGTCCGTGGCGATGAAGTATGGCGCATCGAAGGTGCGTATCGGCGCTTGGCTAGCGGCAACGCTAGTCCTGGGGTTAATGTTCCTCGGCCTCGAAATGCACGATTTCGCCGACATGTTCGCGCACGGCGCCTATCCAGCGCGTAGCGGCTATCTCTCCGCCTTGTTCGGTCTTGTCCCGCTACACGGCCTACACGTGTTGACGGGCAGCCTTTGGCTGGCGGTAATGATGGCGCAACTGCTCATCTTCGGCGTCGATGCTCGAGTGAAAATCAACCTGCTTCGCCTCGGGCTCTTCTGGCACTTCCTCGATGTCGTCTGGATCGCAATCTTCTCGACGGTCTACCTGCCGGGGCTGACCCGATGAGCACGCGCCACGATGAGCGGCGACGTGAGGTCCGCACCTATCTGGTCGGTTACGCTGCCGCGCTGGGGCTGACTGGGGCCGCTTTCGCCGCTGTGCACTGGCGGGTAGCGGAAGCGCCGAAAGTGATCGCGCTTGTTCTGGCGCTGGGACTGCTGCAGATAGTGGTGCAATTCCGCTGCTTCCTCCACATCAGCCTAGCCCGTTCGTCGCGGGACGACCTTCAGCTCATTCTGTTCTCGGCGCTGATCGTTGCACTGATGGTCGGCGGCACGGTCGTGATCCTGTTCAACCTGCACGGCAGGATGATGTGACCTCGCGTTTGAACCGAAATCACATTCGTTCCTTGATCCTGCTGCGCACCAGCCACCAGTTCACCGGAAAGCTGGTGGCGAAGCCAGCGATCATTGCAACCTGCATCACGAACCAGAAGACGACGCTGTCGACCGGCGCGAGCCCGCCGTAGCCCGGCCGTAACCAGGCGAACTGGGCGAGCGCCATCGCGCCATACATGCCGACCTGCCACGCTGAGATCGAGAGCACGTCGGCCTTGGTCGCTTGCAGGATGCCTTCTCGCACCGACAAATCGCGCATCGGCTTGATCGTGAAATACTGGAACGCGATCCCCAGCAGGAAGGCGAGGATATAGTCGAAGAGCCAGACCGCGAAGGTCTTCTCGGCGAACAGGCTGCCCCAGCCGAACAGCGCCGCTACCGAAGGTATTGCGAAGGCGAGCCACTCGGCAATGAGGTCGCCGATCGTGCAGCCTGCGCCGCAATGACTTGCCCCTTTCGCGACGCTCACCGCCATCGGTGGCTGGTGGCCTTCGCGACCAGCGCGCCCGTAGCGACGGTAGAACCAGAGCCACACGAGGCTGCCGAACAACATGGTCACGGGCCAGACCAAGTTCATGATCCACATCTTCTGCGGGCGTCGCAGCACGTCGACCGCGACGATTAGGCAGCAGGCCGCGCCGACCAGCAGCGAGACGCTCGCGAGTGATGTCAGCCAAGTCGGAAAGGAAGCGGTCACGGCAACCTCCTTTTGTGCGTTGGTCGTCATCGCTGTAATGGACAAGCCATTGCCGACGACGAAGTTTCATGTCGCGAGTCGAATTCGTTAGGAAGCGGCTCCGGTGGCGCGCTGCGCCGATCTGGTCGAGCACATGGAGAGATAAGATGCTCGAGACGAACCTCGCCAGTCTGGGACTGCTGTTGATCGTCGCGTCGCTGGTCGCGATGGTGTCCCGCCGGATCGGCCTGCCCTATACCGCAGGTCTCGTACTTGCCGGCGTGGCGTTAGCCTATCTGCCGATCGGCAACGAACTGCCGCTTTCCCGCGAGTTGATCTTCAACATCTTTCTGCCACCTCTCATTTTCGAGGCCGCGCTGCAGTTGAGATGGACACAATTTCGTGAGCAGATGCCGTTGACGATCACCCTGGCGTTCCTGGGCGTCGCCATCGCCGCCACGTTGGTCGCTGCCGGCATGCATTGGCTGTTGGGCTGGAGCTGGCTCGGGGCGAGTTTCTTCGGCGTACTGATCGCTGCAACCGATCCGGTTTCGGTGATCGCAGCGTTCAAGGAAATGAAGGCGGAGCCCCGGCTGGGCATTGTGGTAGAGGCTGAGAGCCTGCTCAACGACGGGGTCGCCGCGGTTGGGTTCGGCATTCTGATGGGGCTGGCGGGAGGCGAACCGTTCGCGCCAGCGCAGGCGCTCGGGACGCTGGCCTGGACCGTCATTGGCGGCGTCGCCATCGGCGCGGTAATCGGCTTGGCAGTCCTGCGTGTCGCGGGGCGTACCAGTGATCATTTGGTCGAAATCACGCTGACCACGGTCATCGCGTGGGGCGGCTTCCTGGTCGCCGAAGAGCTGCATGCCTCAGGTGTGTTCGCCGCGCTTGCCGCCGGCCTGATCGTGGGTGGATATGGATGGTGCCGGGCGATCTCGGAGGATGGGCAGTCGCATGTTCTGGGCTTTTGGGAATATGCGGCCTTCCTCGCGAACTCCTGTTTGTTCCTGCTCATCGGCAGTCACGAGGCGCACCAACCAATCACGTTCTTTTCCGGAGCGCTGGTGGTGGCGATCGCGCTGACGTTGCTGGGGCGCATGGCCGCCGTCTATCCACTCGCCGTCTTATTTGCGCGTACATCCTTGAAATTGCCAGAGACTTATCAGCACGTGCTCGTCTGGGGCGGCCTGCGCGGCGCGGTCGGCCTGGCACTTGCCCTTTCCGTACCGGAGGCGGTCGCGGAACAGCAGGAAATCGTCGTACTGACGTTCGGAGTTGTCGCTTTTTCGATCTTCGTGCAGGGACTCACGATGCCCCCGCTGCTCCGACGTTGGAAATTGACCGAAGGTTGATCATTCCGCCGACGATCGGACGATCCATGACCGGTGCTTGCCGCCGGCTTGGTATGGCGTCTTTCGCGTCCGTGAATCCAATTGATCAATTAACTGGCATCCCTCGAATGGGCTAACATAAGATGGTTCAATCTTTTTTCCTGAACCAACAAGCCGGCGTCGGGTTATTACACGACGACACATTCGAGCGGAGACGGCGATTGGCCTCCACCACCGAGAACGGCAATAGCGCTGATACGTCAAGGCCGGGGCGATCCTCCCACAGTGTCGCCGCCATGATCGTCGGCGGCGTGACCGCGCTGCTCGGGCTGGTGCTGACGATCGGCGGCGGATGGTTGATAGCGGTCGGCGGGTCGCCTTACTACCTCGTCACCGGCGTTGCCATGGTCGCCTCGGGCTGGCTGATAATTCGGCAGCGCCTGCTCGGCGTCTGGCTCTATGCTGCGATCGTCGCGGTGACGATCGTTTGGGCGTTCTGGGAGGTCGGTACGAATGGTTGGGCGCTCGTGCCCCGGGTCGTCGCGCCGCTCGTACTGCTGATGGCGGTGTTGTTGGTGGCGCCGCTACTGTCCACCGCGCGGTGGCGCTGGCCGTTAGCGCTCGGCGCGATTGCCCTCGTCATCGGCGTCACCGCGCTCACCGGTGTCATCCTCGGGAACATCAATCGTCATCAGATCCTTGCGGCGCTGCCGGTGGTCGGCGCGGGGATGGCGGATTCTGCGGGGATGGAAGCAGGGTCGGACTGGCCCGCATATGGAGGCTCCTATAGCGCGCGCCGCTTCACCCCGCTCAGCCAGATCACGCCCAGCAATGTCGGCAAGTTGGAGCGGGCATGGATGTTCCACACCGGCGATCTGCCCTCCGCCGAGGCAAAGAACACCTACGGCGCGGAGAATACGCCGCTAAAGGTCGGCGACACCTTGTACGTATGCACGCCCAAGAGCATGGTCATCGCGCTTGAGCCGTCCACGGGTCGGCAACGATGGCGGTTTGACCCACACGTTCCCGACACCGCCATTCCTTACACCGCCGCCTGTCGCGGCGTGAGCTACTATGAGGTGCCCGGCGCGACTGCTGGGCAGCCGTGCGGGGCTCGGATCATCTGGGGCACGCTCGACGCGCGTATCTTCGCGATCGATGCGCAGACGGGGCGCCTTTGCCAGAATTTCGGCAGTAATGGTCGCGTCGATGCCAAGATCGGCATGGGAAAAACGCCGCCGGGCTTCGTTTCGATCAACTCGCCGCCCACGATCGTGCGCGGCGTGGTAGTAACCGGGCATCAGGTGCTCGATGGGCAGGATCGCTGGGCGCCCTCGGGTGTCATCCAGGGATTTGACGCCGTGACCGGTCGGCTTCGCTGGGCGTGGGACATGATGCATCCCGACTGGCACGCATACCCGCCCGCCGGGCAGATCTGGGCACGCGGCACTCCGAACATGTGGACCATCGCCAGTGGCGACGAATACCTCGGCCTAGTGTATCTGCCGATGGGAAATGCGGCGGCCGATTATTATAGCTCGCTTCGCCGTCCACCGGAAAATGAGTTCGCCACTTCGCTGGTCGCGCTAGACGTAACCACCGGCAAGCCGCGCTGGCACTTCCAGGCGGTGCGCAAGGACGTCTGGGATTATGATTTCGGCGCGCAGGCCACGCTTGTCGACTATCGCGGCACGCCCGCGCTGGTCCTGCCTAGCAAGCAGGGAGACATTTACATCCTCGACCGACGGACTGGTCGTGCGCTGACCCCGATCGGCACGATCCGCGCACCCGGTGGCGGCGTGGAGCCGCAGGAGCGGGCACCGACCCAGATCGTCTCGCGCTGGCATACTCTGCGCAAGCCCGCGCTTACCGAGCGCGACATGTGGGGTATGTCGCCGATCGACCAGATGATCTGCCGCATCCAGTTCAGAAAGGCGAGCTACAAAGGCTTCTTCACGCCGCCCGAAAGTGACCGGCGCTCGATAACCTACCCCGGCTATAATGGCGGGACAGACTGGGGTGGGATCGCGATAGACCCGCGGCGCGGGGTCATCGTCGCCAACTATAACGACATGCCAAACTATACCCGTCTAGTGCCAAGAGCGAAGGCGAACAAGCTGGGTTGGGCACCACGAAATCAGGCTCGCGGCGACATCGGCGGCGCGGAAGGGGCCGGCGATCCGCAGGCGCATACGCCATATGCGGTGGACGTGAATGCCGGGTGGCGGATGAAGTTCACTGGCATGCTGTGCAAGCAGCCGCCCTATGGGGGCATTCGTGCGATCGACATGGCGACGGGTAAGACGATCTGGGATCGCCCCTTCGGCACCGCTCGGACGAATGGTCCGTTCGGCATTCCCTCGATGCTGCCGCTGACCATCGGAACGCCGAACAATGGTGGTTCGGTGGTCACAGCAAGCGGGCTGATCTTCATCGCGGCGGCCACCGACAATCTCATTCGTGCCATCGATCTTCGCTCGGGCGAAACGCTTTGGACGAAGAAACTGCCTGGCGGCGGGCAGGCAACACCGATGGTGTATGAGGCGGGAGGGCGTGAATATCTGGCCATCTATGCTGGCGGGCATCACTTCATGGAAACGCCGGTCAGCGATCAAGTAATTGCTTATGCGCTTCCTTCAAGCGGAACCAATTAGTGGTCTGAGCTCGCGATGCGCCACAGGGCCGGTGGTGGTGACACCCGGCACCGCGAAGTACTAGTGGGAGGAATCTAACACTTGATGCCCGCGCCTGACGGCGGCGATGATCTTATCTGGGTCTGCGGTCCAGACGAATGGCTTTGGGCTTTCATTGTGCTCGACAAGGAAGCGGTTGATGGCCGCCTGGAGGTCGATGAGCGAGTGGAAGACGCCGCGTTTGAGACGGCGGTTGGTCAGCTTGGCGAAGAAGCCCTCAACGGCATTCAGCCATGAGCATGAGGTTGGCGTAAAGTGGAAGGTAAAGCGCGGGTGGCGGCCGAGCCACTCGCGCACTTTGGGATGCTTGTGGGCAGCGTAGTTATCGAGGATGACGTGGATCGCCTTTCCTGCGGGCACCTGTGCTTCGATCAGGTTCAGAAAACGGATGAATTCCTGATGACGGTGCCGCTGCATGTTGCGGCCGATTACGGTGCCATCGAGCACGTTGAGCGCAGCAAAGAGCGTGGTTGTGCCATTGCGCTTGTAATCGTGGGTCATGGTTCCGGCCCGTCCCTTCTTGAGCGGGAGGCCAGGCTGCGAGCGATCGAGCGCTTGGATTTGGCTTTTTCGTCGAATGACAGCACGATCGCGTGCGCGGGCGGCGAGACATATAGCCCGACGACATCGCGAAGCTTTTCGACAAACTTCGGATCATTCGATAGCTTGAATTGGCGAACGCGGTGGGGTTGCAGGCCATGAGATCGCCAGATCCGCTGCACCGAACTGACGCTGATCCCAACCTCGCTCGCCATCATCAGCGCCGTCCAATGGGTGGTCTCGCCGGGCGGATCTTCGAGCGTCCGAGCAACGACCCGGTCGGTCACCTCGGGAGCCAAGGGCGGGATCCGCGACGGACGGGTCTTGTCGCGAAGCAGTCCTTCGACTCCTTCTTGCATGAAGCGCTCTTGCCATCGCCATACGCAGGTCTTCGAAGTCCCAGTTCGCCGCATGATCTCGTTGGTGCCGACACCCTCGCTCGTCAGGACCACGATCTCGGCGCGCCATGAATGCTTCTGCGCCGAGTTGCGGTCCTTGATGATCCGATCGAGCCGGTCTCGGTCGCATGGGGAAAGGCTGATTGAGATACCGCTGCGCATCCACCCTCATCGCACAACCGGCAAGCTTCGGGAATCCACTTCAGGACTCTTCTGTCAGACCTTGACCACTAGTGCGCGCGCGATCGGTCGCTGTTCGGAAAACAGCAGCCAGAAGCGCCGCGCGAAAACCATCAATGAATCCGGCGTCGCCTCCTCCATCGCAAGTTCGCCCAGATACGCGCTCTTGCGTGATGCCGGCATCGACCGAGCATCAGCGTCAAGGGCGAGCCGTGCGTGCTCGAGACCTTTCACCGTCACGAACGCAAGCCACGGTCCCTCTCGGCCGAGTTCCCTGAGCTTGACGATGCCGGGTCTGATCATTCCCAATAAGCCCTGCTCGAAGGCTTCGGGAGACACCATGCCATAATGGTCCGATCGCCATGGGCCCTTCGTTTCAAGGCGATCCACAGCTGACTGCGGCGGTGTGCCGATGGTCCAACCGATGTCGAGATGGCCTCCCCAATGATTGAGCACATAGGAATCGACGACAGTGTCGAATAAATTACCGTCCTTGCCGTCTTTGAGCGGCGAGTGCGCGATGAGACCTTCAAGGCTGGGAATGAAATCGTAGCCACGGGTCCGGAACGGTATGAGCGCATTCTTCCGAGTGATCGGAAGGTCGACACGCTCAACGAAATAGCTGCGCGGGACGAGCGAGACGATACAGCGCGGCGATGCATTGAGACGGAACGGCATGTCGCGCCCCTTCGATCTTCGGATCGCGGCCTGATGCAGGCGCCGAAGCCTTGGGAAGAGCTGCTCATTGGCGTTAAAGGCGTCGCGCAACTCGCCTGCGTCCATCTCGTACTTCCCGGCGCTGTTACGATTGTAATAATATCGGTGCGTGTCGTTCCGAACGGCATGCGGAGCAGCCAGACTGGGCCGGACGCGAAAATGGATGACGTGGCGACCCGCGGCCAACGCGATGAACGCAATCTGGAAAGCGTTCAGTCGCGGTTCTGTTCGATCGCGGATGGCGTTCTCGAAATCGAGACGCCTTGCGTCGAGATCAGCTATTTCGACACCGACGACGGCTTCCGCGACACCCTTTTTATCTGACACTCCGATTAGGAGATCGCCACCTTGTCCGTTGGCAAGCGCGGTCAAATCCCGGACGAGTTCGACCATCGGCCCCTTACCGACGCCAAGTTCGCGCTTGAACTCGAGCGTTCGATGCTCGCTAACGCCCCCGTCGACCAATGCCTGAAGATCGGACGCGTCGATGCGCTCGAACATCTTGTTGATCACGGTCTCATGCTCCCTGCTCGTTTGCGCCGGTGACATCGGCTTGCGGCACGGGCGCAACTATGCATCGACTTATCTCGGTCGGTCGAGACGATATTCAGCGTCGGGCACATCGACCTTCCAGCAAGCCTTGGGCACGGCGATGAATTCTTCTTCGTTTCGATCGAGGCGACAGTAGATCTCATCAAGGCCGACGGTCGCCGCGTAGACCGCCAAATTCGTCTGATCGTAAAAGGCAGCCTTGTGCGCTGCGTAGTAGATCGCTTTATCCAGCGATGGGGTCCACGACATGCCCATGCTGTGCGACGGCCCGGCGCATCCGCGAAACAGACTGACCCGCCCGGATTTCTTGATGTTTACGCTGTCGTCTACGGGCTTCAGCGCACGCAACTTCCCCGTGTCACACAGATCGAAGATGGTTTTCACGATCGCAAACCCGTGATCGGCGAAATGGCTCTTGGAAATATAGGCATCGATCCAGGCCTCTTCGAGGAGTCCGATCGCGGCGAGCATCATGTGATTGCGCACGATGAAATCGAAGCCCTGCGAGGGAATATATCCGTGAAAATTCTCCCTCCGGTCTATGGCGGCGGACACACGCTCGATGTCCGCAGGCTCGAGGCCGGCATAGTCCAGGCCGCTGTGGCTCAATGCCTGCCCGCCAGTGCCCCGGCTGCTGACGCGGTGATGGTCCAGACCGTCTCTCGCTGGGCTCCGCGATTATGATGATCGACGCGGAAGCCCGGATAGTGGCGCCGTATCAACCCGGCGCGCACGAGGTTGGAGACCGCGCGACTGACGTTGCAGCGACCGGACCGGCGTACCCGTTCGCGCACCTCATCTTCAATCATCCGCTCAGCGGCCTTCGCGTCGCTCGGCAGCATTTTCATCCTAACGAGCGCCGATCGGACCTCTTCGACGATCGCGATGCGTCGTGCATCCCGCTTCGCCATCGGCTCAAGGGAATCGCACAGCCTATGCCGCAGTGGGATGCGTCGCTCCTGGTCTAGGACATAGGGGCGGGGACTCCCGCTGTTGCTGTTCGCCCCCTTTGCGATAAGGTTGAGGACCATGAACGTGTAGCGAGGGCGCGGCGAAACATCGGCGATCAGCTCGGGCAGATCGAAGCCTTCCCGAAGGTCGGGTCCTGCCGGCTCCGCGGTATCGAAAAGATCAGCCTGAAGGATCATATGCGGAATCTACGCGCGCCCGCGCGCGATGTGAATCCTAGATCTCGATCAGGCTGCAGTTTTTTCACCTGTGACACTTCACCGGGGCCGGCCGCATCGGGGCGGAGGCACCCTTCCATTACGATCGCTGCGCCAGTCGGCACCACAATTCGGCGAATTCGGTGGGGACGTCCTGCCTGTTTGATACCGCTGCCTCGCTCCTCCTTTATATGTTGCGGGTGTTCGGGCGCTTCACCGCCTACCATTCGCGCGCAATTGGGGCGAAGGCCTGACCGCATCGGCCGACGGTCAGTTCTTCCGCACTGGCCGGATCCGCTCGGGCGCGGCCGAAATCAACGCCAAGTACGGCCATGAGCCCGGCGTTAAAATCTACTAGCACTTGTCCGACCATTTTGCCTCTTTCAGTTCGCGCATCATGTCAGCCACCGCCAGCGAAGCAGCCTATGTGCTCGACGGCTTGATGCTTGGCGCGCGCGAATTGCCGTTGCAGGAGCTGTACACCGACACCGGAGGCGCAACGGATCACGTATTCGGTTTATGCCACTTGCTTGGATTCCGCTTTGTCCCGCGAATGCGCGACCTTGCGGACCGGCGCCTCGGTGCTGTTGCCGCCAGCTCGACCTACAAAGGCATTGAGTGCCTGTTTGGCCAGTCCATCAGGGTCGGCGCGATCGAGGCAGAATGGGACGATCTGGTTCGCATGGCGGCATCGATCCGGGAAGGGACGGTCGCGCCATCGGTCATACTGCGCAAACTTTCCGCTTATCGCCGGCAGAACAAACTTGACCTCGCCCTTCGCGAACTCGGCCGGATCGAACGGACGCTATTCACACTCGACTGGCTGGAACAGCCCAACTTGCGCCGCGCCTGCCAAGCTGGATTGAACAAAGGGGAAGCGCGGCACGCCTTGGCTGACGCCATCTACACTAACCGCCAAGGCCGGTTCACCGACCGCACGCTCGAAAACCAGCAATACCGAACCTCGGGTCTCAACCTGCTCATCGCCGCCATTGCATACTGGAACACCCTCTATCTTGGCCAGGCTGCAAATCACCTCCGCTACGCGGGTTTGGAGGTCGACGAGATCACTACTCGCGCACGTTTCTCCCTTGAGCTGGTCGCACATCGGTCTGACGGGTGACTACCTTTGGGAGGATGCCTCGTTCAGCACTGTCAGCGGGTACCGACCACTCTACGACCCCAGTGGCCGGCTGCGGCTAGTCGCATAGAGTGTTCATCATATGTCCGGCTTAGCGTTGTCTGGCGAACAAATCTTGAGGTGGGCCCTTGCGCTTCGTCATGCCGGTTCCCGTCCACAAAAGGTCATCTGCGCCTATGGACAGCCATGAGTAAAGAGACATAGTATGTGGACGGATGTCGATGCGGCCAAGCGGCTGCCCTCCATAGCGTCCACAGAACGACCGTTTGGGAGACGCACGGCATGGGCAGAATATTGGGCTACGCCCGGGTCAGCACCGGCGATCAGGACGTGGCGGGCCAGACCATGCGACTGGAGAAGGCTTGCGCCATCAAGGTGTTCACCGACGTCATGTCGGGCAAGAGCATGGAGCGCCCCGGTCTGGCCGAGTTGATCGCTTATGCTCGCAAGGGCGACACGCTGGCGGTGGTCCGCCTCGATCGGCTTGGGCGATCGCTGGCCGAACTGCTCGCCACGGTCGAGACGCTTCGCGCCCAAGGCATTGCGCTCTTGAGCCTTGAAGAAAAGATCGACACATCGTCGGCCGCCGGCGAACTCATCTTCCATGTGTTCGGGGCAATTGCCCATTTCGAGCGGCGGCTCATCTCCGAGCGGACAAGGGACGGCATCGCGGCCGCACGCGCCAAGGGCAAGCAGCCTGGCCGTCAGCCGCTCGACATGTCCAAGGTGGATGCGGCCATCAAACTGGTTGAAGCCCGCATCTCACCGACTGAAGCAGCGCGGCAACTCGGCATCGGCCGATCGACCATCTATCGTGAAATGCGCCGTCTTGGCGTGGAAAGGCCTGCCTGAATGTCCAGATTGAAATCCGCTCACGATCTCTCCGGACTGATGAAGTATATGGGACGTGCGCCCTGGGACGAGATGATGGACGAGATGCTGTTCGCGCATCTTGGCCCGGCATGCGAGGCAACGGATCTTGAGCCTGATGATATCTTCGACGTCATCGGCGACCATTGGCAAGGCCAGCTGTGGGGCTGTGCTTTCGAAGACTTGCTCACACAGGAACTCGAGCCTGAAGGTCTCAATCTCGTCGACGAGTATCTCAAGCGCCGGGGCTGGAACGAGAAAGCGCCGAACAAGGCCTACATGCGCGCATTGCGCGATACGGTGATGTCGCTCTATGAAGTCAGCGAGGTCGTTCCCGGCCAGTCAATGACTTTGCGGGATCTGTTGCGGGATGTTGCGCCAGTCACAGTGCGCGAGCACAGCGCTACACAGACCCTTGTTAATTGGGACAAGATCGCTGCACGGGTGATCGATGTGAACGGGCGCCATGGGATTTCCGGCGCACTGCTGCCGTTCAGCGCGGATGGAGCAGGAAAAGTGCTGGAGGCTTTTTCCCAACTTGAAAACGATGGGCCAGGTACTGGCAGACTGTCCCCTTCCGAAAGGGACGGCCTCCTGAAAGCGTCAGGCCCGATTTTCACGAATATCTGGCTTCTGGACAGTTTGGGCAAGGCCATACCCGGCAGCGTGCCTGATATGGTCAATGCCGATGGCGATGATCTTGTGTTCCACCGTATCGTGTTCCCCCTGACGAAGGGCGTGATCGGCAAAAGCGTGGTTCGCAGGCTGAACGCGGCGCAATGGCTGGAACCTGCGAGCGACACATTCTGGAACTGGCTGGCGCCAGTGACGAAAAACAGGAAACCACGAACGACCAAAGGCGGGCAGGCTTTTGTGACAACCATGGAGGACGGCACACCTGTTTTTGCCAATGTCGAACTGTTGGGTCGCAAACTGATCGTTGAGGTCAATAGCGCCGCCCGCGCAGAGCAAGCGATCACGCAGATGCGCGAATGGCTCGGTGATTGCGTGAGCACACCTATGACCGAAATTCGGACCATGGCCCAGTTCATGGCCGATGACGCCGCCCGCGCTCCGCAGGAAGAGGCACTCGATATCCCGCCGGACGAAATGGAGCATATCGTTCATGCGATGCTGACACGCGAATATACCAAAACGCTTGATGAAGCGGTGCCCTCCCTTGGCAACAAGACACCGCGCGCTTTGGCTCGCACGAAGGCGGGCCGGGCGAAAGTTGCTGACTGGCTGAAATATATAGAGAATGGTGCGGCAAAATCCGGAGTTGGCGAGCCAATGGCCACCTATGATTTTACATGGATGTGGCAAGAGCTGGGCCTCATAGACCTCCGGCGTTGACCGCAATCACACCGCCGTTCTGGTATTGTTCGCCCTTAGCGTTGTCTGGCGTACCATCCACGCTATGCCCTCAAGCTGTTGGAAGTGAGTTGCTCTTCCTATCCATGAAAACCCTGAGCCAGCTGCGAGCGCCTCCTGAGAGGCTCAGCCGTCATGGGTCCCATGAACTTGCGAAAGCTTATGCCAGCCGCATCCTCTGGGCCGGTGGGAGGGTAGGGTCGCAGGCGGCAACTTGTGCGCGACGGCTATGATCGACCAAGCCAGATCCTCGGCGCATGCCGGCACTGCATTCACGGGCAGCGACATCCGGGTAGCAGCCGTTCGACGGCTGCTACCAGGTCGGCCTGGCGGTAGGGCTTGTCGAGAACCTCAGCGAACAGATCTCCATGCTGCCGCGCGATGTCGCCTTGCGCGCCGCTGACCAGGATGATCGGGATGTCTGAAATTTCCTGGTCGGCCTTGATCGCCTGGGCGAGTTCAAGGCCGGTCATGATTGGCATCATGAAATCGGTAATCAGTAAGGCCGGACGGCGCGTGCGGATTCGTTCGAGCGCTTCCTGGCCATGAGACGCCAGTGTTGTCTCGTGCCCTTCATCCTCGAGGATGTCGGCAAGCATTGCTGCCAACAGATACTCATCATCCGCAACGACTATCAGTGCCATGGTTGTGTGCCTCTGCCCAGCGCTATCATGGCGGGTTAACTGGCGGCTGCGGCGGAAGCGGCGGACCCCTTCGGTTTCAAGCGCCCCGCCTCCTCGATCTTAAAACCGTCAGGGGCAAAGGCGTATTGCCGCGGCGCAAAATCGAACACGCTTTCGCGCATTTTCTGGATCGAGATGGAGCGCCGTAATTCATGGTTCTCTTCAAATTGTCGCAGGAGAACAAGGTTGTCGAGCACCGCAGACACTTGCCCGAACGGGGCATGGACCTCTGGCGCGAGAATCTCCCGGGTTTCCCAAGTCGCCATTGTCGTAACCCCTAGCGAACGAAGTTTGTTCGTGAGGGTTGCAAAAAATTCGAGCAATCTGTCGCGATGCACCGCAGCCCGCTCAAACCCCCCGAGTCCGTCGATGAAGAGGCGCTTCACCTGCCGCTCCTGGACCTCGTCGATCAACTCATGCGCAAGCCGGTCGATCAGCTGTTCCCCGAGCGCCCGGTTGCGTATGGTCAGACTGGAGCTGTCCGGCTCCGGCAGAGGAATGCCCAAGCTGGCTGCCTTCGTTCGGAGCCGCTGTTCATTTTCGAAAAACCCGAAATGAAGAGCAGGTTCATCGGCTGTTCCCTTGGCGAGGAAATGCAGACCCAGCGTGGTCTTGCCACTACCTGTCGGTCCCGCAACCAGCGTGATCGATCCCGCAGGAAGCCCTCCTTCCATCAGATCGTCGAGAAACACCAGGCCGGTGCTCATTCGTGCGGAGGGCAACTCACAGGCGGCCGGCGCCTCGGCAAACACCGTCTCGATCCTGGGGTAGACGGTGATTCCGCGTCGATCGATCTCGAACTTGTGCAGCCCGCCGAGCGCCTTGCTGCCGCGGGACTTGCGCACCTGCAACTGGCGGACCGTCCTTACGCCGGCCAGCATGTCACCCATTTCGATTACGCCATCGACCATCGTGTGCTCGGGACTGGTTTCCTCCAGACTGGCACTCGTCAGGAACAGCACCGTGCAACCCACGAATGCGGCCTGCCCCTGCACTTCGGCCACGAAGGTCTTGACGTCGAAATCGGTGTCAGCGCGATCGCGCGCGTTCAATAGGCCGTCAAAAACCAGCAGCGTGGCTTTCCGGCGCTTGGTTTCCCGGCGAAGCAGTTGAACCACCGCATCGAGGCCTTCCTCTCGCATGGTCTGGAACACGCTCACGTACGATATGTCTTTTCCGAGCCGCTGGGCATCGAAAAAGTCCAGCGTTCCCAACGCCTGAAACAACCGGTCATGGCTTTCCGACAGCAGCGTGACGAACAGCACGCTGCCGCCGCCGGCCGCATGATGGAACGCGATCTGGTTCGACAGGATGGTCTTGCCGGCACCGGGACGGCCCTGGACAATGTACGACGCACCTTTGATGAGCCCCCCATCGAGGATCTGGTCGAGACCCTTGATTCCGCTCGCAATCCGCGAGAACTCCTCCACTGCCGACACTCCTGCCTGAACGCCTAAATCTGATCCGGACCCGTCATATCGCTGCGCGTGCGATGGGGAAGCCCAAAAACACCAGAGCCGTATCTGATTACGCCGCCGAGCTGGACAGGAATGCCCGCATCTGCGGCAGGCATCGCAAGGGGCGGGGGCTTTCCCCACGCCCTCCGGCGTTTGGGACGAGCCTAGGGGCGTTCTTCACGAGAAGCAAAACGCAGGCCCTGAGCATCACCTACCTTCGCTTCGCCGTCGAATAATCTGTCAAGACGCGCATGGATGTCGTGACGGTACTGCTGCACGGTCATTGACCTCGGCGCATTGACCTCGAGCTCATCAGCAATCGATGCCTTGATGCGGCCAATCGCGTCGTCTGGAAGCAGGCCTGCACTGCGCAGTTCGCGACAAAGCTGGACGACGCCGACCGCGGTGGCCTGCGCGCGCAGACCCACGTTGGTGAGGTCATCGTGCATCTTCTCTTTTCCGGATCTTGCCTTCACTGTTCGTTCTCCCAGCTTCCGGCGGCACACACGCGCGTTTGATGGCGCTGGGCTACCGCCTCCATCGACGAAGGTTTGACGGCCCGCTCAAGCCGCTTTGAGCGGCTCCCGAGGGACCGACGGCTTCTCACCAATCTCTACTTCGAATCTCGCGCAATGCGCCAGTACGAAGCCGGTTACTTGCCGTTCACACCGTCGAGCGGCAAATCCACGATAACGAGGCCTCGGATGGGATCCCGGTGTTCGGGTTGAGATCACTGCTTTTTGAGGGTAGGCGCAGCCCACAGGCGTTCAACGAGCCGATCCTCATGATGGCTCGGGATTTCCAGGTACCCACTACGCGAGCGTAGTCGCCGGTGCGAACAGAGGTCCAGTCAAACCCCGGAAAGGTGACCATGTTTCGACGGATTATCAGATACCTCCGCAAAGCATTGGCCACGCCTTGGTTCTGTAACGCCAGAAGCGCTGAGTGCTCATTTCATCGACGGTGCGCCGACTGCCGCCGCGAGCAATCCTCGTAATAGGCCGCCCCGTCAGGTCTCTCCAAACAGCGCACGCTGCGAGGCTTCGATCTCCTCGAAATAGCGCCGGCGCGCGTGCCGTTCCGTCCCCACCCCAAGGACCCGCCCGACGCCGTCCACGACCGCCAGTTCGTCCGCCGCGGCAAGGTCGAACGCCTTGAGGGTCGCACGGATGTCCGTCGTCGGTGCCAGCACGTTAGCGAAAGCACCTGCCGTTGCGGCCAGGACAATGGCTATGGCAGCTAACGGGACCGGGTGTCGGCGCAGCAGGGTCCAGGTGGACGTGTCACGCATGGTTGCAGGTCGATTGGGTCGCGCGATGGAAATCTCCGCAGGTCCTGCGATCATGTCGCCGAAGGATACTCATTGCGCGCATGAAGGCCTACCTGGCAAGCCTGCGCTATGCAGCTACGCATGCGGTGTGGACGTCTGCAGGAACCGCTGGGACAGCCCGTGATAGAACCTTTCCTTGCAGACCATCTGGGCCGCGAAATCACCGATCAGGGCTGCACCGAGGGAGCGGCATCATCAGGCCGCGACTTGCGGTCATTTCCGAGATGATCACGGTGCAGAGCCAATTGCGATTTTCATTGCGGGATATGGTAGCCGGTCCGAGCGGATCGTTCTCCGGGTACATGCACACCAGTACCCGGTTTTCCCGACAAGCGGCGTATCAAGCGCAACGTGAACGGTCAGGTGTGCCGGCATCGCGAAACCATTAAGAATCAGCCAAGTGGGTATCACCCGCCATTTGTTGCCGTCCGGCCACAGCGGAATATTGAGTTCGGCTATTTCACTAGCGACCGCCGCACGAACAGCAGCCGGTCGAGCGACCACGCGCCAGCGCCTTGTGCGACCAACGGCAGCAGGATCGCCGCCCAACTGAGATGCGTCGGCCAGGCGTCGGGATAGACGAAGATTTCGATGACCGCCGTCATGCCGAGCAAGGTCAGCGCCGCTGGCCGGGTAAAAAGACCAAGGCCCAAGAGGATCGGGAACAGGTGTTCGCTGTAGGTCGCGGCGTGGGCCGCGATTTCTGGCGGAACGAGCGGCAGCGCATACTCGCTGCGGAACAGCTCATAGGTCCCAGGGGTGATGGTGAGCAACCCCTCTACTTTTGTCCGGCCGGACATGAAGAAGACGGCGGCGATCCCCATCCGCGCGACGAGCAGCAGTAGCGGTTCGGGCAACAGCCGCGTGAGCAGGTCAGAAAGACGGCGGTGCAAGGTGGCGAGCGACATGGGAACTCCGGCTGATGAAGAAGTCCGCGTCCGAGCGGCATCGGCATCGGACGCGGGGGAGAAGACGGCCAAGGTCAGCCTTTGGGCGTCAGCGAACCAACGCCCTTGGGAGTCTTCGTCTTCATGCACGTGCCCGCCTTGACCAGCTTCCAGGCATTGCCCTGGTAATCGAGCTTCGAAGTGCCGGCGCAGCTGGTCCCGGCTCCTGCCTTGCAGTCGTTCTTGCCGGCGAGCGAGACGCCGTAGCACTTCTCCATCGGCTTGTCGGCAGGGGCGGCGGAAGCGCTACCGGCAATGGAAACGGCAAGAGCGGCGGCAAGGGCGGCGTGGGTTCTGGTCATGCGGAAATGTCCTTGATCCGGTGCCTCCCGGCGGCGGGCCATTGGCGCGCGCCGCCGGCAACCCGGTGGAAGCGTTGTTGGCCCGGGTCGCAAAAGGCCATTCGGACGGACGCGGCGGAAAGTTACAGTGGGCCCATTCCGCAATTTCGCTATGAGACTCGTTGTAACCTTTTCCGCCGTCGCCCCGAACAAGGGGTCAGGAGCGTGAATGCGGGCAAGCGAAGACCAGCTCAGGGCGATGATGATCGGCGGCCTCGAAGGCGACGCCGTGGCCCATGCCGCGCTGTTGTACGCTCTCGTGCCCCTGCTTCAGGCCTTCTACCGCCGCCGCATGCGCGATGGCGGCGATGATATCGAGGACCTCGTGCAGGAAACGCTGATTGCCGTTCATACCCGCCGCGCGACTTACGACCGCGACCGCATGTTCACCGCCTGGCTGTTCGCGATCGCGCGCTACAAGATGGTCGACCATTTCCGCAGCAACCGCCGCCTGTGCCCGATCGAGGGTCTTGAAGACATTCTCGTTGCGGAGGGCTTCGAGGCTTCCAGCAACGCCCGCATGGACATGGAGCGTCTCCTGGGGGACTTGCCCGAAAAGCAGGCTTGCGCCATCCGCGCCACGAAGATCGATGGCCTCAGCGTCAGCGAGGCGGCGAGCCGGGGTGGGCTCAGCGAGGCCGATGTGAAAGTCTCGGTCCATCGCGGGCTCAAGGCTCTGGCATCGCGGATCATGGGGGAGCGGCGATGAACACCGACGACCTCATCCGTTCGCTCGCGCAGGACGTGCCGACGGTGCCGCGCGGCGCGGTAGGTCGCAGGATCGGCCTCGGTATCCTGGCTGGGGCGCTGGTGACGATCGTGCTGATCGTCGCGGGGCTGGGCTTGCGTCCTGATCTGGGCCTTGCGATGCGAGGCTATTCGTTCTGGATGAAGTGGATCTACACAGCCTCGCTGGGTGTAGGTGCGCTGGCGATGGTGGCGCGCCTGGCGCGACCCGACACGGTGCGGCTGCGCTGGCTATGGGTGATCGCGGTGCCAGTCCTTCTGCTGGCTGCAATCAGCATGACCGAGATGGCCCATGCCCCCCGGCGACTGGCTGGCAATGTGGCTGGGGCAAAGCTGGAAGGTCTGCCCCTGGATTGTGCTGCTGCTTTCGGCGCCGATCTTCATCGGCCTGCTGTGGTCGTTCCGGCGCCTGGCCCCGACCCGGCTGCGCGCTGCCGGAGCTACGGCGGGCCTGGCCTCGGGCGCTTGCGCGGCCACGCTGTATTGCCTGCACTGCCCCGAAGTCTCGGCAATCTTCGTGCTGACCTGGTACACGCTGGGTATCACCCTCGCCGCGGCCGTCGGCGCCCTGTTGGGGCCGCGCCTGCTGCGCTGGTGAAAAGAAACTTGGCGCAGGTGTAACCGATGCCCGCATGCCGCCGAACTGGTGAGGCCAACCCGGCACGACAATTCGGAGAGTTTCATGACCAGCATCAAGTCAGGCGTCAGCTTCGCCGCCGCCGCCGCCATCCTCGCCCTCAGCGCCGCCACCCCGGTCATCGCCAAGGAAGCCAAGGCCGAGACCGTCCACTGCTTCGGCGTCAACAGCTGCAAGGGCACGTCGGACTGCAAGACCTCGGCCAACGATTGCAAGGGCATGAACGTGTGCAAGGGCCACGGCTTCAAGGAAATGACCTCGCAGGCCTGCACCGCCGCCGGCGGCACGCTGACCGAAGCCAAGTAAGCCTGCCTGCCCGGCCGATCCCTACGGCCGGGCACTTTCCTTCCGAGGAGCCCATCATGTCCCTGACCGAACCGCCTTTTTCCGGCTATGGCCTCGGCCTGCGTAAGGAGCATTATCGCGACTTCCTGCAAACGCAGGTCCCCGTCGATTTCGTCGAGGTCATCTCGGAAAACTTCATGGTCGATGGCGGGCGCCCGCGCGATACCCTGCGGCGGGTGCGTGAGCGGTATCCCGTGGCCCTGCACGGCGTGTCCATGTCGGTCGGCTCGGTCGATGGCCTGGACCGAGCCTACTTGCTGCGCCTGCGGGAATTGGTCGACGAGGTTGAGCCGCTGTTCGTCTCCGACCACCTGAGCTGGTCGCGGTTCGCAGGGTTCAACTCCCACGATCTGCTGCCGCTGCCCTATACCGAAGAAGCGCTCGACGTGGTCTGCGCCAATGTTGCGATGGCGCAGGACGTGCTGCAACGTGCTATGCTGATCGAGAACCCGTCCAGCTACATCGCCTTCGATGCTTCGATGATGACCGAATGGGAATTCATCGATGCGCTGTGTAGCAGAACCGGTTGCCACCTCCTGCTCGACGTCAACAACATCTTCGTCAGCGCCTCCAACCATGGTTTCGACGCGCTCGCCTATGTCGCCGGGATCCCGGCAGACCGCGTGCGCCAGGTCCACCTGGCCGGACACAGCCGGGGCTCGCAGATGCTGATCGACACGCACGACCAGCCCGTGCCGCCGTCGGTATGGAGGCTGTACGAAGCGGTCATGGCCCGCCTCGGCCCGGTGGCAACGATGATCGAGCGGGACGACGCCATCCCTCCGCTGGGCGACCTGCTCGCCGAACTGGACATCGCGCGCGCCATCGGCGGCGAGATGAGTCGGAGGGCGGCATGAGCCTCGCCGCGATGCAGGCAAATTTCCGTAGCTGGCTTGTGGACGGCTCGGACGATGCGGCTGCCCGCTTCGAGCGGTCGGCACGGCCGGGCCTGCTGGTCTACCAGAACAACTACCGCGCCCAACTGGTAGCTTGCCTCGCCGAAGCGTTCGAGCGAGTGCATTCCTGGCTCGGCGACGAGGCGTTCCTGGCGGCTGCGATCAGCCATATCGACGCGAAACCGCCTTGGCACTGGACACTCGACGCCTATTCGACAGGGTTCGCCGAGACACTGGAGGGACTATATCCCGACGACCCCGAGATAGCGGAACTCGCCCGGATCGAATGGGCATTGGCGCAGGCCTTCACGGCGTGCGATATCGCTCCCTTGACGCCGGCAGCGATTGCCCAGGTCGATTGGGATTTGGCCGGAATCGAATTCGCGCCTTCCCTGGCGATGCTGGACGTCTGCACGAATGCTGCGGCGATCTGGGCTGCCCTGATTGCGGGGGATACGCCCCCGCCGGCGCAGCGACTGCCCGAACGGGCCGCGCTGATGGTCTGGCGGAAGGACTTCACGCCGCGCTTTCGGACCGTTGACATGGTGGAGCGCAGCGCCATCGCGCAGATGCTGGCGGGAAATTCTTTCGCGACACTGTGCGCCGCCCTGGTTGAGCGCTCCGGGGAAACCGCAGGCGTCGCTCGTGCGGGAGCCCTGCTGGGCCAGTGGGTTGCCGATGGGCTGATTGTCGGCACACATGCTCATTCGCCCGAGTGTCCCACCTAGCCGATGGTCATGCTTTCTTGCGGACCCGTCCGTTGAAATCGCGCTTGCCGATCTGCATACCCCTCATCCGCAGGATGTCGTACGCGGTCGTCGCGTGAAAATAGAAGTTGGGCTGCGAGAACGACAGCAGGAAATCCTCGGCTAGAAAGTCGATATGGCTTTCGCCGAAAGTGAAGCGGATGTCCCGCCCGATGAAGTTCTCGACCTCGTCGGGCTCGATGGCTTGCAGGTTGTCTATCGCCTCGCCCACCCGCTGGCGCAGCGCCTCGAACGTGGTCGGCAGCGGCGAGTTGTCGGGCGCAAAACCACCCCTGCGAACGCCCTCGATCGCGCCTATGGAATGGACCGCCGTGGACTTTACCTGATAGGCGAAAGGCTGCATGTCGTTGGCAAGCCGCGCATCGATGAGAGCTTCCGGAGACCACCCTTTTTCATCGCAATAGGCCTCTGCCTTGCCAACAAGCCGCTCGACCGAACCGAGAATTTGCAGATACGAGGAATCGTCGCGGCATAGAGGGTCAACGGCACGTCTATCTCCCATGATCTTCAGCCATGGATAGCAAGCTCGAGCTGTATGGACCAGTGCTGCCGCACCGCTTCCGCTTGTTCGGGAATGTCGCTGCACCCGAAAGTCCCTTTACCGGCACGGGAAAGGCTTGGATAACTCGCTTCCTCCACCGAACGTGTTTCCCACATCGACTACCCAAGGCTCAGCCACGAGATCGACGTGGCCGCGCCCTCGATCCTACACCACGCAATGGGACACGATCGACTGCGGCGATAGCACCCGCGCCAACGCCTTAAACATATCGTGGCGAATGATTGGGCACGGGCGAGCTGGACGCGGTGCCATTATTTGGTGGTTATCCCGGAGCCCGAAGTCTTCTCCTGCTCGTCGATCCGGCGGACTACCATACGGTTGCGCAAAGGGCTCAAATGCATGGCCAAACCTCCAGATTCAAAACATGATAGGGCAAGCCTGTCGTGCTGTCCGCACTCGCCAAAATTGCGGCGAGTGGGGTGGACATGCCGGTCGAAGAGACCCATGAGACCGTGAGAAGTCAGCCGTCGTATCGAGCGACCTGCATGCCAAACCGAAGGTTTAGAGCCATAATGTCGTTAAAGCGCCTCCTGCCGCGCCGCGTTCGGATAGCGCTGCGAAGGCACGGACCAGAAGCACTGGTGTGGCGGCGGCGGGTGGCCATTTTGGGAGGTGCCGTTCTCGTCGGCATTGTCGCATTGCTGTTCGCAGATGTCGCGGACAGGGCAAACGGCCTATTTCATGCGTTCTCCGCACGGTGGTGGTGGGCTCCTCTATTCGCCACCCCTTTAGGTTTTGCGGGGATAGCGTGGTTTACGAACCGCTATGCACCTCTCGCAAAGGGTTCGGGCATTCCGCAGGTCATGGCCGCGACAAAAAACCCCGAAGACGCGCTTTCGACCTTGGTGGCGGGCCGCACAGCGATTGCCAAGTTCATTCTTACTGCGGGCGGTCTGCTAGTCGGTGCCTCGGTTGGGCGTGAAGGCCCGACGGTCCAAATTGCTGCCGCCATAATGGGGCGAATGCATCGCCTGCTGCGCATACCTATACGATCATCAGTCTACATTGCGGGGGCGCGGCGGGTGTCGCGGCGGCATTCAACACGCCGCTGGCCGGGGTTGCTTTCGCTATCGAGGAACTGGCGGCCGCGTACGAGCAGCGGATGACTTTACTGGTCATGGCGGCGGTCCTGATCGCCGGCATGATCAGCTTGGGCATCGCTGGCGATTACATTTATTTTGGGGCGATGCGGCAGACGCTTGGCGTCACACAAGCGATCGTCGCCGCACCGGTCGCCGGTATTGCTGGAGGTCTCGCAGGAGGGCTATTTTCTCGGTTGATGCTTGCAGCCGGAACTTCCCCGATCCGCCCAATGCTGTGGTTGCGCGCGCACCCGATAGCTTTTGCGGCTGCGTGCGGCTGTGTGGTTGCCATTCTTGGAGCCTCCACGGCCCTGACGTGGGGCACTGGGTACGAGACCGCCAATGGCATCATCACCGGCAACCGCGTCCCCTTGTGGTTCGCGCCCGCAAAGTTCGCTACGACATTGGCTACGGCCGTCTCCGGATTACCGGGCGGGATTTTCGCGCCATCGCTCTCGATTGGCGCGGGTATCGGTGATCTGCTTCGCGGCATATTCCCCGACTACCCGGCAGGAGCAGTCGTGCTGCTTGGGATGGTCGCCTATTTTACGGGCGTTGTACGCGCACCGCTAACTGCAGTCATCATTATCTCGGAAACGACTGCAAGCCGCGGCTTGATGATGCCTCTGCTCGCAGCAGCGCTCATTGGTGAGTTTGCTGCGCAACTGATCTGCAAGGAAAAGCTTTATCATGGCCTGTCGCAGCGGTTCCTGAAGTTAACACCCTCAGCCGCGTAGATCCATGAGCATCAACGCCGGCACGTCAGCCTGACTTGAGCAGGGCGGCTGCGCAAGACGGCCTGACCAAATCGGCGCGCCGGAAACGGCTGGAACTCATTCCACCTGCGCGAGATAGTGCCCGTAGCCTTGCGCTTCCATGTCTTCGCGGTGGACAAACCGTAGTGAGGCCGAGTTGATGCAGTAACGCAGTCCGCCGCGATCGCGCGGACCGTCGTCGAAGACGTGGCCGAGGTGGCTGTCGCCATGGGCTGACCGCACTTCGACCCGCATCATGCCGTGGGAAGTGTCGGTCAGCTGCGCGACGTTGGCAGGCTCGATCGGCTTGGTGAAGCTGGGCCACCCGCAACCGGACTCGTATTTGTCCGCGCTGGCGAAAAGGGGTTCACCCGAAACTATGTCCACATAGATGCCGGGCTCCTTGTGCTGATCGTAGGTGCCGGTACCCGGCCGTTCGGTGCTGCTGGGTCACACGAAACTGCTCGGGCGTGAGCCCGGCGATGGCTTCATCGGTCTTGCGGTAGTCCGCCATGATCATCTCCGTTTGCCGGATATATGGTGCTTTGATGCAGCCGGAATCAAGGGATGTCGCTGGCAGTGACCGCGCGCAGGCTGAAACTTTGCCCGGCACGAGGCGCAGGAACGAGCGTGATCCCGCTGTTCTGGAGAACCCCGGCGATCGCGAGGGCGCGGCGCTGGGCAAGCGTGGGCAGCTCGGGCGCGGCTTGCGCCAGGCCGGGCACGGCCAGTGTCTGGACGTTCCAGCGTTCAGCCGCCCAAGCCGTTGTCAGCACGGCCTCGCGGGCGATGGGATCGAGTTCGCTTTCGTTGGACGCAAAGCGAACGAGAGGCATCGTCATCTGCGGCGGGGTCAACACCACATCCCATCCATCGGCCTGGGCGGCTGTCCGCCGCTCGAGGGTCCGGTAGGTGACCAAGGTAGCACCCGGCAACGGAACCGCCGTTGCCATGGCGCGATGATGCTCGCGGTCGATCGTCACACTATCGGGGGCGATGCCGGCGGTGAGCGCAAGAACTTGCGACAGCGAGGCGATACGCGTGGTTTCGAGGCTGGCCGCATCACTCGCCTGGCGCATTTCCTCGCGCTGCGCCTCGATCGCGCCCGCGCCGGGCTCCAGCACGACTTGGTCGAGCCGCAGGCGCAAAGGCTGGCCCAGGCGTTTCGCCAGCGCGGTCTGCAGGGCGCCGGTGCTCTGCATGCGGTCGCGCGGGGTGATGACGACGGAACGCACGACGATCGGGGCGGCGTCAAAATCAATATCCAGTTGGGTCACCCGCGCATCGGATCCAAAGCTCGTCCCCAGGTAGGAGCGCGCGCTGTTCACGGTTACCGCCTCCGACGCGATGCGCTTGAGCGAGATACCCAGCGGGATCGCCATGCCCACGAACACGAACAGCAGCACAAAGGTCTGCGTCCAGCTCTGCTGGCTACTGAGGTGGTGGCCGAAGCCGTAGAAGCGAGCCATCACCGTGGCCGAAAGCGCTATGGTGACGAAGTTGGTCACGAACAGCGCGAAGGCGCCGCCGAGCACCGGCATGTTCCAGGTGGCAAGGCCATACCCCACGACCGCGAGTGGCGGCATCAGCGCGGTGGCGATGGCCACGCCGACGATAGTGTCGCCCCGGCCACGGATGATCGCGAAGGTGCCCGCCAGCGCCGCGAATAGTGCGACGGCAAGGTCGAACAGGTTGGGCCGGGTGCGCGCGATGATCTCGCTGGTCGGCGCCTGCAGGGGTGAGAAAGCAACGAGCATGGCGGTAAACAGGACGGCGGCGATAGCGCCTACCGCAAGCGCCGTCAGAGAGCGCCGCATCTCTGCAAAATCGAACAGGGCAAGGCTGAAACCAAGGCCCAGGATCGGGCTCATGAGCGGCGAGATCAGCATTGCGCCGATAACGACGGCCGGCGACGACAGCAGCAGGCCGAGCACCGCGATCCCGGCCGACATCATCACCATGAATGCATAGCGCGGCGACCATCCGCTATCCTCGACGATGCGGCCCATCACGGCCTGGTGATCGACCTGGCCCACGATCGAGCGGCGCCACCAACGGTAGAGCGCGATATGCTCTAGCCGTTCATGCATCGCGTTAGGTAGCTCCGATACGGCCTGCGTTGCTGAAGTCACGAGCGCCTCTTTCCTTGCAATTGACCCGGGCCCCGAGAGTTCATGAAGAGGCGGCTTAGATTGGGCAATCGGAACTGATGTTCAGACCGCGCATCACGGCGCCGTCCGATTGCACGGTCCCAAAGCATTTCGCACCATTTGGTAATCCGAAAGCGCCTGCTGCTGGTCAGCGTAGCTCGACGAAACGTTGGCGCTAGCGGGCGTGCTCCTTGGAAGGAAGCAGGCGAGGCTGTACCACTCCAGCGTTTCGAGGGCGGGCGGCGTCCCGGCTCGGGCGGCAATGTTCGAGAACGATACCCCCCATGTCGGCGCCTGCCCCGGCTGATGACGGACCGCAATGGAAGCCGATTTCCCGCCCTTGGTGTCGAGGAATATCTGCGTGCGTCCTTGCCCGGCAAGATTGCCCGGAACGTAGAGAAGCTCGCGTACCCTCGTCACCGGGGCGGGCGGATTGGAGGATACGAGCCCTCGCAAGATCGACCGGACACGGGCCTCGTCGGCCGGCGACCATGATATCTGTGCGTTCGGGGCCACTAGCTTGAGGTCCTTTGGCTTCCCGGTAACGGGCCACGCGAACAAAAGTACCTCGCGCCCGGCGAAGCTCTGGGCGCCGCCTGGCCCATTGACCGGGAGGTCGACAAGATAGCGAAGGGAGGGGCCGATCCCGGTTTTGCCATAGAGCAGTGCGAGGGTTCTGGCTTCCACGTAAAAACGGCCCAGGCCCGGCGTCGGATTGCGGACCTGCACTGCATCCAGCGGCGACACCGAGGAGACGTGAGCTTTCACCACCAGGCCGGCACGCTTCGCGAGTTCGACCAGTTCTGGATACGAAGGGACGCGCTGCGCGCTGGCGGTGATCGGCAGCGCGGCAAGCGACAGGCCAAGGAGGCAGGAAAGGGACTTTTGCGATCGGGAAAGCATTGGTGGGCGGCTCCGGAACCGGGAGGTTGGAGGAAAATTCGAGGGTTCCATCACACGGATCACCCCGTCCGCATCATCTGCGGCGCGGACCCGAGGGTCGTCAGGTCGAGCCCGGTCGGGCGCTGGAACAGCCGTAGGTCGAACTGCGGCAGGACCGCGATCAGGTGATCGAAGATGTCGGCCTGAATCCCTTCGTACTGCGACCATACGGTCGTTGAGGCGAAGGCATAGATCTGCAGCGGCAACCCATGCTCGCCAGGTTCAAGCTGGCGGACCAGCAGCGTCTTGTCGGCGGCGATGTCGGGGCGCATTTCGAGATAAGCCAGGACGTAGGCCCGAAACGTTCCGATGTTGGTGAGCCGGCGCGAGTTGAGGACCTCGCCCATGGCGTGCCGCTGGTTCCATCGGCTGACTTCGTCCTGCCTCTCTGCGAGATAATCGCGCAGCAGTCCGAACCGCGACAGTCGTGCGATGTCCGCTTCGCTCAGGAACCCCACGCTGTTCTGGTCAACGATCAGCGAGCGCATGATCCGTCGGCCGCCAGATTCCGCCATGCCGCGCCAGTTGCGGAAGCTCTCGGTGATGAGCCGGTGCGTCGGGATGTTGGTAATGGTCTTGTCGAAATTCTGCACTTTCACGGTGTGAAGCGCGATGTCGACCACGTCGCCATTGGCATCGAGCTTGGGCATCTCGATCCAGTCTCCAACGCGCACCATGTCGTTGGAGGTGATCTGCACCGAGGCGACCAGAGACAGGATGGTGTCCTTGAAAACGAGGAGGAGCACCGCCGCCATCGCGCCCAGGCCGGAAAGGAGAAGCAATGGGGACTGATCCATCAGCGCTGCAATCACAAGTATAGCTGCCGCCGCGTAGACGACCAGCTTCACGACCTGGACATAGCCTTTGATTGGCCGGTTGCGGGCCTCGGGACGCCGTTGATACAGGTCGTTGGCCACGGTCAGCGTTGCTGTGATCGCCAGCGCCAGCGTGGTGATGATGACGGCTGCGCACAGGGTTTGGACGAAGCTCACCAGGGCGGGCGGCAGGGCGGGGACGGTACTTATACCCGCTTGCACGATAAGCGTCGGCAGGATGTTCGCGAGACGCGCGACGATCGCGCCTATGTGCGGGGCTTCGATATCTAACGGGGAACGCTCGAGCAGCCTGACGATGGCCTTAAGCACGATACGCTTGGCGATCCAGTTCGCGAGCCAGGCGCTCGTTACGAGTAGCAAAAGTGCAAGGCTCGCCTGAACCCAGACATTCTCAAGCCAGGGGAGGTTCAGGCTTGCAGGATCGATATGCGCGGTGGACACGATTGTTCTTTCGGGGGAAAATCAGAAATTGGAAATCCGGGCAGCCTGGGAGATAGCCACCTCGCTCAGGCGCGGCTCAAGGGCCGGCCCGCGCTTTCCTCGGTGAAATGCAGCGCCGCCAGCCCCGCGAGGCACGCGGCCATCATGACGTAGGCGGGCACCAGCGGATCGCCGGTCACGTCGATCAGCCACGAGTTGAACATCGGGGCGGTGCCGCCAAACAGCGAGGTCGACAGATTGTAGGCGATCGCAAAGCCGGCAAAGCGCACCGGAGTCGGAAAGAACGCCGGGAATGTGGCCGAAATCGTCGCCAGCTGAGGCACGTAGAGCAGGCCGAGCAGCGCGAAGCCGAGCACCGCACCCGTCGGGCCGGTGCCGACCAGAAGATAGAGCGGAATTACCGCCAGCAGCAGCCCGATCAGTGAGAAGCGCCACAGGGGCTTGCGGCCGATCCGGTCCGAAAGGTGCCCGGCGCAGGGCAGCAGCACCATCATGAACAGCATGCCGGCAATCGGAACCACCAGCGCGGTGTCGGTGGACAGTCCGAGGCGGCGCTCCAGATAGGTCGGCATGTAGCTGAGCAGGGTGTAGTTGACGACGTTGAGCGCCACGACCAGCCCACCCATCGCCAGCAGCGGTGTGCGGTAGTGCGTTAGCAGCAGGCGGAGCGGCGTGGGAGAGGAGGCTTCGGCCGCGTTATGCTCGGCTTCGAGGAACAGCGGCGTCTCGGCCATGCGCGAGCGCAGGTAAACGCCCACTAGTCCGAGTGGCCCCGCTAACAAGAACGGCAGGCGCCAGCCCCAGTCGCGCATCGCACCGTCGCCCAGCACCAGCGAGAAGCCGAGCATCAGCAGGGCGCCTGCACAAAAGCCGGCGAGCGTCCCCACCTCCAGGAAGCTGCCGTAGAACCCGCGCCTAGCGTCGGGCGCATATTCAGCCATGAATATCGCCGCGCCGCCATATTCGCCGCCCGTCGAAAACCCCTGCACCATACGCAGGATCACCAGCAGCGCCGGTGCCCACAGGCCGATTGAGGCATAGGAGGGGATCAGCCCGACGCCGACCGTCGCTGCGGCCATCATGACGATGGTGATACCCAGCACCGCCTTGCGTCCGTACAGATCGCCCAGCGGCCCCCAGAAGAAACCGCCTAGCGGCCGTACTAGAAACGAGATCGCGAACGTCGCCAGCGCGAACAGCGTGGCGTTTGCCGCCTCGCCAGGAAACAGCGCTGTAGAGATATAGGTCACGCCATAAGCGTAGATGCCGTAATCGAACCATTCGGTGGCGTTGCCAATCGCCGAGGCGGCGATGGCGCGATGGAGCACGGCGGACGGGGTATCCGGCGCATGTCCGGCGGGCCTGTCGCCGCCGGCGGCTTCGATGAAGGTCATGGCGTGCTCCGGTATTGTTCGGATGGGTCCTCGGTCGCGACAGGATCGAGCGAGGCGGACATGGGCGTGGTGCGCGGCAGCGCGATGTAATTTTCCTGAAGGTGCCCGGGCACGGGCTGCGAGCGGCTCTGGCGCCACAGGCCGAAGCCGAGCGCGCTTCCGGCGCACGCCGCGATGAAAAGGAACAGGCCAGGAGTTCCGGCGAGCGTCATCGCGAGCGCGCCAGCGGATGGACCGAGCGCTGCGCCCAGTGAATAGAGCAGGACCAGCCCGCCGCTGGCGGCCACGCGCTCGTGCGGGTCAAGGTGGTCATTGGTGTGCGCGACGCACAGCGGGTAAAGCGCGAAGCTAAGCCCGCCGAACAGCGCGCCCAGCCCCAGCAGCAGCGCCCCCGGCTTGCCGACCAGCGCCGTCGCTAGGGCAGCGGCGAGCGCACCGGCGAAGCTCAGGACTATCACCTTGCGCCGGTCCATGCGGTCCGACAGGCGGCCGAGCGGCCATTGCAGCGCCACCCCGCCCAGGATCACCATGCTCATGAACAGCGCGGTCGCCGACAGGTTCATTCCAAGGCGGCGCGCATAAACCGCACCCATGCCGTAGAACGCGCCGAGCATCACCCCGGTCAGGCAGGCGCCGACTATACCCAGCGGCGACACCGTATAGAGCCTGCGGAACGACAGCGGTTCGGCGTCGTCGAGCGCAGGCGCGGCGATGCGGGTGAGGACCACCGGAATCGCCGCCAGCGAGACGAGGATCGAGGCGACGAGGAACGGCATCGAGGGCTTGGCCCCCTCGCCTAGGTTCAACAGGAACTGGCCCACCGCCTGCCCGCCGTAGAGCGCGATCATGTAGCCGGCCAGCACGCTCCCGCGCAACGCGGGCTGCGCGCGTTCGTTCAACCAGCTTTCGAGGCAGACGTAGACCCCGGCCAGGCACAGCCCGTCGGCAAAGCGCAGCGCGCCCCACAACAGGACGTCGCGGTGGATCGCGTAGACCAGCGTGCTGGCGCTCAGGAAAGCGACGAAGGCGGCGAAGGCGCGGATATGGCCGACGCGCCGCACCAGTGCTGGTACCCGCAACGAACCAACCACCAGCCCGGCGAAGTACGCGGTGCCGATCAGTCCGATCGCCATGGCGCTGCTTCCCGCCCGTTCCAGGCGCACGCCGACCAGCGTGTTCATGAAGCCGCCGCCCGCCATCAGGATGAAGATGGCAAGCAGCAGGCTGCGGACGGGAAGGATGGCCTGGATCACGGCGGCGGCTTGGGCATCGTGCGCGTCAGGCCGCGGCGCGGTCGGGGCGCGCGGCACCTTCGACGAGCGCGGCGTGCAGCGCCCGGATCGCGGCGTCGAAATCTTGCGGAGCCACGATGAACTGAACGTCAACGTTCCGGATCTGATGCTGCATGGCGATCATCTCGATCCCAGCCTTGCCCAGCGCTATCAGCGCACGGGGGACCAGTCCGGGCTCGGACAGGTCGCTGCCGATGACCGACACCATCGCCACCGGATGCGTCGTCACCGCAGCGCCCGGATAGGCGGCTTCCAGGTCGGCGACGATGCGCTTGGTCGCACTGGCATCCGTGCCGCTCAGGTAGTGAGTGATGGTGTTCGCGTTGGAGCTTTTGCTGACGATCCAGGCGCCGTGCCGTGTCAGCACGTCGAGGATCGCGGCGTCGTAACCCTTCTCGCCCACCATGTCCTGTTCGAAGAACTGCAGCGCCTGCACCGAGCCGAGCCCCGTCACGATTTCCACGCGTGGCCGGTCTGACAGGTAGTCGCCCCGGATCAGGGTGCCGTCGTCGTGACGGTCGAAGGTGTTGCGCACCCGCAGTGGAATGCCCGACTGGCGCAGTCCGCGCCCGGCGCGGGGATGAATTGCCTCCATGCCCAGGTTCGCCAGCTGATCGGCCACATCGTAATTGGTGCGGCCGATCTTGCGCGCGTTCTCCTGCCCCACCAGTCGCGGGTCGGCGCTGGAGAGATGGAACTCCTTGTGGATGATCGCCTCGCGAGCCTGGGTCAGCACGGCGATGCGCGAGAAGGTCATCTCCGAATAGCCGCGCGCATACCGGCGCACCATGCCGCCCTCGCAACCGGCATAACCGGTGACGATGGGCATCTGCGTGGCGAGGTCGATCGGCGCGAAGGCCGCCTCGATGCGATCGTCGAGGCTGACCAGATCCTCGTGGTTCCACATAGTCAGGTCCAGGAAGACCGCGTTCACGCCCCGGTCCCGCAGCATCAGCGCGGTCGAATGTGCCGAATGCGCCTCGCCCAGCCCCGCGAGCATTTCGCGCACAGTGATCATCTGCTCCTTGAGGCAGAAGCGGCCGTATCCGCGCACCCGGTCGAGATCGTCGAGGCATGCCTCCAGGGCGGCGATGCGCCCCGCTACGAAGCGGTCGGCTTCGTCCCGGCTTTCGGCGCGCGCGAACATCTCCGCGTTGCGTGCCTGCATCGCGGCGAGCACTTTCGCGAGCGCGTCGCGCCAGGCGCCGGGGGCGGCGTTGCGGGCGAAGTGCGCGTAGACACCGGGCTCACCGCTTTTCTTGTGCTCCAGCAGCAGGTCGGTCATCCCGGCATAGGCAGAGACGACGAAGATGCGGTTGTACAGCGCAGCACCCTTCCGTCCGGCGATCAGGACATTGTCGAAGACGGTCGAGGTGGCGGCCATCGAAGTGCCGCCGATCTTTTCCACGGAGTGGGTTCGGGTCATGCAGGCACTCCTTGCACGGTCTCGGCCAGGCTGCCGCTGAACGGGGTGATCGGGTGGACGGTGCGGGCTGCGACGAATTCCGGCCGGGGCTTGGCGGCCGCGAAAGGATCGACCAGACGGTTGCTCACCGCGTTGTAGACGAGGAACGCATTGGCGCGCGGGAACGGTGTGATGTTGCCGTTGGACCCGTGCATCGTGTTGCAGTCGAACACGATTACAGTGCCAGGCTTGCCAATGGGCGCGACGATGCCCTGCCGGTGGGCCAGTTCGGCCAGCGTCTGTTCGTCTGGCACGCCGTATTCCTGCTTGCGCAGTGAATGGCGGTAATGGTCATCGGGCGTCTCGCCCACACAACTCACGTAGACCAGATGCGATCCCGGGATCACCATTAAGGGTCCGTTATTAGGCGTGTTCTCGGCCAGCAGTACCGACATCGACAGCGCGCGCATACTTGGCATGCCGTCCTCGGCGTGCCAGGTCTCGAAATCGGAGTGCCAGTAGAATTCCTTGCCCCGGAAGCCGGGTTTGTAGTTCAGCCGCGACTGGTGGATGTAGACCTCGTCGTCGAGCAGGAATCCGGCGACGCCCGCCAACCGCTCGTCGGAAGCCAGCCGTGCCATCAGTGCGCTCTGGTCGTGAATGTCGAAGATCGAGCGGATTTCGCGGCTGCCCGGCTCGGCAATCACGGTCTCGTCCTTGAGACCGTCTGGGGCACCGAGGAGGCGGCCGGTTTCAGACTGGAGGGCCGCCAGTTCCTGTTCGGAAAAGACGTCCTCCAGCACAAGATAGCCGTCGCGGTCGAACTGGGCGATCTGCTCCTCGGTCAGCGGCGCGCCGGGCTCCCAGGCGCGGCGGGCGACCGGATCAGTGCGGGCCAAGAACTGCGGCTCGGCCGCGCGGCGGGTCGGATAATGGTCCTGCATGGTTGGCCCCCTTTCCCTTCAGTCCGAAAGTGCGGGCTGGCGCAGGTCTTCGCTTGTGTCGGCGGGGTAGGCGCCGCTTTCGTCGTGGACCTCGCGGCCGGTGACGGGCGGGTTGAACACGCAGGCGCACAGGATGTCCTCAACCGGGCGAACAATGTGCTTGTCGTGGTCGTTGAGGGCATACATCACCCCGGCCTTCAATTCGTGGGTCAGTCCGGTCCCGAGGTCTTCGATCGTTCCCGACCCTTTGAGGACGAGCACGGCTTCCAGGTGGTTCTGGTAATGCATGTGCAGTTCCTCGCCGGCGTACATCGTGGTGACGTGGAACGAGAAGCCCATGCCATCGTCCTTGAGGACGAGGCGGTCGCTATGCCAGCCCTTGGACTCGACATGACGGTCGGACTTGCGGATTTCGTTGAGCTTGCGGACGAACATGTTTCTGGTTTCCTTGAATGTGTGCGGGATGGGCTCAGGCGGCGACGCCGAGCCTGCGGTCGTTCACGACCGGCGCGATCGCCTCGGCGACCGCTTCTTCGAGAATGTCCAGACCGGCCTCCAGGGTGGCATCCTCGATAACGAGCGGGGCCAGCACCTTGACGATCTCATCGTGGGCGCCGCTGGTCTCGATGATCAGGCCCTCGTTGAAGCAGGCGCCGGTGATCTTCGAGGCGATCTCGCCGGTGCCTACGTTGATGCCCCGCATCATGCCCCGGCCGCGCGTGGTCAGGCCGTGGCGCGCGGCGATGCGTTCGAGCCGGCGCTCCAGGATGCCGCCGCGCCGGGCGATGTCGTCGGCGAAGGCCGGATCGGCCCAGAATTCGCGTAGCGCGGCGGTGGCGGTGACGAAGGCGTGGTTGTTGCCCCGGAACGTGCCGTTGTGCTCACCCGGCGTGAATACATCCAGGTCCGGGCGCATGAGCGTCAGCGCGAAAGGCAGTCCCATGCCCGAGAGCGACTTGGCCAAGGTGACGATATCGGGCGTAAAGCCCAGCCCCTCGAAGCTGAAGAAGCCGCCGGTACGCCCGCAACCGGCCTGGATGTCGTCAACGATGAGCAGCGCGCCGTGACGCTTGGCCAGCGCCGCGATCTTGCGCAGCCACTGCGGTGAGGCGGCGTTGAGCCCGCCTTCGCCCTGCACAGTCTCGAACAGGAAGGCGGCCGGCGCGTCGAGCCCGCTCGACGGGTCGGCCAGGCGCTGTTCGAGCAGGTCAGCGGTGTCCACCTCCTCGCCGTAATAGCCGTCGTAAGGCTCGTGGCTGACGTGGCTGAGCGGAACACCCGCACCGCCGCGCTTACCGGCATTGCCGGTGCAGGCCAGCGCGCCCAGCGTCATGCCGTGGAAGCCGTTGGTGAAGGCGATCACCATCTCGCGCCCCGTGACCTTGCGCGCCAGCTTGATCGCCGCCTCGACCGCGTTGGTACCGGTGGGGCCTGTGAACATCGCGCGGTAGTCGAGCCCGCGCGGCTCGAGGATCACGTCCTCGAAGGCGCGCAGGAAATCGGCTTTGGCGTCAGTGTGCAGGTCGAGCGCATGGGTCACGCCGTCGGATGCGATGTAGTCCATCAGCGCGCCCTTGAGGACGGGATGGTTGTGCCCGTAGTTCAGCGAAGAGCAGCCTGAGAGGAAGTCGAGATAGCGCCCGCCTTCGTTGTCGTACATCCACACACCCTGCGCGCGGTTGAACTGGCGCGGCATCGAGCGCGAATAGCTGCGCACGGCTGATTCCCGGCGGTCGTAAATGGCGGTGTCGGGCGCAAGCGCGCTCGGCCTTGGAAGCTTCATCATGTCGGAAAATCCCTGTTTGTCAGGCTTTGAAGGTCGGCAGCGGCGTGATGCTCGCCTGCCATTCGGTTTCGTGAGCGCCGGCGAAGTGCTCGGCGCGCGTAAAGCGCTCTGCCCTGGAAAGCGTGGCGTCGTGGCGGCGCGCGAACCCGGCGAACAGGCCCCAGGAGGCATTGTTCGCTTCGGTGATTGTGGTCGTCAGCGTGGTGGCACCGCAGACGGCGGGAAGCGAAATCAGTTCGTCGAGCATACGCCCGGCCAGGCCCTCTCCGCGCGCGGAGCCGTCGACGGCGACCTGCCACACGAAAATCCGCTCCGGGTGCGAGGGGGCGGTAGCCGGAAATCCAGCCGACGATCTGCCCGCCTCTGGCCGCGACCACGCATGTCCCGGCAAAGTCGCTGCACTGCAGGAGATTGCAGTAGGCGGAATTGAGATCGAGCGGCGGGGAAGCCGCGATCAGAGCCGTGATGGCGGGACCATCTTCGGCAGTGGGGCGGCGCAGGACCAGTCGCTCGCTTTCGGCCACGGATTCGAGACCCTCGGGATTACCCCGGGGGCCAGCTTCGCTCACTTCGCATTCAAATATTACTTCACCCTCCGAAGCACGTCCGCGCGCTTGGCTGTTGCACTTTTATGGATTACTCACGAAGCAACATAGACATTTCAGGGGTTGGCGCAACCCTAGCACCCCTTGGCACTGCTAGAGGCAGCTCTGAGACCGCGCATATTCTTCGTACTGCGAAACATCTTCCGGCTTGGCGCAACCCCGCACAAACGCTAGCCGTTTGGCATGGAAACAGACCTCACTTCCCCGGCCCTTCTGGCCTTGCGAAAAATTCTTGATGCGGCCGAACTTGAAAACCGGAACATGGCTGCCGCCACGGGACTGACGCCTTCGCAGGCGCTTGTGCTGCGCCAGATCGGCGCGCACGAGACCATAACGCCAGGGGCAGTCGCCGCCGCACTTCGCTTCGGCCAGGCGACGATTACCAATATCGTCGATCGCCTCTCCGCCGCCGGACTGGTATCGCGCAGCCGGGGTGAAATCGATAAGCGGCAGGTCATCCTTCAGGCCACGCCGCTCGGCCGCGAGAAGCTGGCGCAGTCTCCTTTCCCGTTGCAACTGCGTTTCAGCCAAGGGTTTGCGCAATTGCCCGCTTGGGAGCAGGCGATGATCCTCGCGGGGCTGGAACGGTTGAACGATCTGTTGACGCCGTCGCCGCCTGAAGGGCAATCCCACGGTGCGACCGCCCAGCAAGGCTGAGGTCCGTTAACTGGACCGCACGGCGAGGCCTCGCGCCTGCTATGGACCGGAAGCATGCAGACCTCAGGTTTTGTCGGCTCCGGGTCAATGCGTGACATCGATTAGCTTACGCAAAACGACTTTCGCAACTCCCCACCGGCTCAGTCGTTGGGCGCGCAAAGGAGATGGCCAATGAGCTACGCGCGCTTTGCCCTCATGATCGCTGTCTCAACGATCGTGATGTTCGCGCTGATGTATTTCAACACCTACGCGCTCGGCCATGTGCTTTTCAGTCAGACCCGGATGTGGATGGCCCTGCTAATGGGCGCCGTCATGGCCTTGGTGATGATCTGCTTCATGTGGAGGATGTACGACAATCGGCGTCTCAACACAGCGATCGTAGCCGGCTCGGTGGTCATCGCAGCAGGTGCGCTCTGGCTGGTCCGAAGCCAGGAAACCGTCGATGACCTGGCGTGGATGAAGGCGATGATCCCTCATCACTCGATCGCGATCATGACCAGCGAACGCGCCCATATCAGAGATCCGCGCGTCCGTCTCATGGCCGACCGCATCATCGACGCCCAAGCGCGCGAGATCGCCGAAATGGAACGCGAGATCGCGCGCCTCAAAGCGAAGCCGGTGCCGCCAGGGACACCTGACATCCCTTCCTACCGCGATCGGCACGAGCCTTCACCGGCGGGGAGACCGACGCGGGGGCAGGCGTCGACACCCTTCATCCGATCCGCTGAGACCGCGACGTTCGATCGCCGCGCTGCGTCGAGGCTATTCTGATCGGGGGACAGGCGGCGATGCACCGAAGCCAGAAGGTTCCCGTATTCGCAGATGAACATCGCGCAGCGCCTGCGCATCCTTTGGGCTCGCCAATAGGGATTGCGCCCGCGCCAGAGCGTCTTCAGCTTCCAGCAAGCAATCCCTATGCGCACGAAGTTCGATGGCCGCAAGCGCGGCCAAGGACTTTTGCAGGCGAATACCCAGTTCGACGGTGCCCGCCCCATCACGTGAAAGGGGTCTATAGAGATCCTCCAGCAAGTCCCGGAATGCGAACGCCGGAACAAGGACCCCGGGGTACGGATCGTCTCTCTCTTCGGGCTCGTGGCGCAGGATCGCTGCCAGCACTCGCGTACCTGCTTCCAGCACCGCGATCGCCGTTCCCGGGTCGTTGACGGCGGACGACAAGGCCCGTGAGCCTATCTCGGAAAGAACTACGAGACCGAAGCGCGGATCATGATCAAACGCTCGGTTGTTGGAAACGGTGAAGGCGTCCCGAATGCGCTGGACCTGACGGTCGTCGAGTCTGACGGTCGTCCAGGCGATGAGGCGCGCAGGATCCACAAGTGTGCCGGGGAGAGCGGATAGGGCTATTTCGCCATCGATCTCCTTGGCGATTGCTGCCAGCTGCGGCGTGTCCACATGCGTGATCCTTCCGATCATGTCGTGATGGATGCGCGTTGCGCCGGATGGGACAGCGAGGCGCTCCTTCTCACCGAATCGAGGCCGCTGCAGCATCCCCCGCACGGCCAGCGTGGCAGCGCGCTCCACGCGCTCAATGGTATCGCCGACCCGGCCAAAGCGGGTGATGTGCTCGATCCAACGCAGGAATGTCACGATGATCAAAGCAATCACCAGGATAGTGCCGGCTAAAAGAATCACGCGGCCGGTTTCGCCATAAAGACCGGTCGATAGGGCAATGATCCCGACCACGGCGAAAAGGAAGCTGCCGAGAAACGTGGCGAGTGCATTCTGGGCGGTCGTATCGTCGACCAGGAGCTGGACAGCCCGCGGCGTAATGTTGCTTGTCGCTCCCGCATAGGCAGAAACCATCGCGGTCAACGAGAACGTCGTGACGGCCAGCATGCTCGAGGCAAGGACATTGAGGATATTGTCGACCGACTTCGCGCCGACCTTGGCCGCGAAATCGTAGGAAATCATGTGGCCCAGCAGGGCTCCGACCATGGCAAGGCCAACAGCGAACAGGCAGAACAAGGCGGCCCGGAACCACATGCGCCTTGTGAGCAAGCGCACCGCCCACTGCCATCGTTTCATTCGCTCATTCCTGCCGTCTGAAGGTCAAACCGGAAGCGACGGCAGGGCCTGATGTTCCATCGGTTGTCCGGCGGCGGAGGAGATCGGCCGGATCAGGTAAGCAGGAAAATCGCAGCGCAGGTCGCCACGCCGACGATGATGTTCATGGGCAGGCCGATCTTGACGAAATCGGCGAAGCGGTAGTCGGCGGCGGCATAGACCATAGTGTTGGTCTGGTATCCGATCGGTGTCGCAAAGCTGGCGGAGGCAGCGAACATCACGGCGATCACGAGCGGGCGCGCATCGACGCCGCTTTGCCCGGCGATGCCGATCGCGATCGGGGTCATGATGACGGCGACCGCGTTGTTGGTGACCGTCTCGGTCAGGGCGGAGGTAGCGGCGTAGATGGCAAGGATCAGTGCCAGAGGCGGTAGGCCGTCCATCCAGGGCGAAAGGGTATCCACGATCAGCTTGACGCTTCCGGCTTTCTCAAGTCCGAGCCCAAATGCCAGCATCGCGAAAATCAGGACAATCACGTTGCCGTCGATGGCCGCCCACGCCTCTTCGGCATCCAGGCATCTGGTCGCGAGCACGATGGCCACACCGAGCAGCGCGAGGGCGTAGACCGGCATCACGTTGAACGCGGCGCCAAGGATGACAAGGGCCAGGGTCAGCGCGGCGATGGGCGCCCGGTGGCGGCGGTAGCGCCGCACCCCGCTGGTATCCTCGGCGATGAAATTGGCATTTTCCCGCAACTCCAAAGCCGCCTGGTCGTCCGCGGCGACCAGCAGGCTGTCGCCAGCCCGCAAGCGCGCGTTCGCAAGGTCCGGCCCGGCAAGATGGCGCGGACGGCTGAGCCCGAGAACGCGTACGCCCAAGTTCGAGAGGAAAGGTATCTCCCGCAGCCGGCGACCAATCGCCGGGTGAGTTGGCGCCAGCGTGATCCCCACCATTCTTACCGCTTCGTCGCGTTCGTCATGGGCAAGCCTGATCGGCCGGCCGACATTCTGCAGCCCGATCATAAAGTCGTGTGAACGCGCCAGCGCATCAAGTTCGTGCGCGCTCGTCGCGACGATGATCCGGTCGGACGATAGAATCTCCTCGTCTGCCGGCACGTTGCGAACGACCTGCGAGCCGCGCTTGATCCCGACGACCTTCACGGCGCTGCGCCGCAGAGCACCGAATTCGCTGAGCGGGCGGCCCGCCGAGCCGCGGAACGTAGGAAGGAGTTCAGTGATGTACTGGCGATCGCTATCCACATCGAGTTCGTCGTCGGGGCGGTTGGGCAGGAGTTTGGGTCCAAGCACCAGAAGTGTGAGACCGCCGCTCAGAAGGGCGACCGCACCCACGGCGGTTATTTCGAAGATGCCGAAAGCCGCAAGACCGTTCTCCTGGGCAACGCCGTCCACCAGCAGGTTGGTGGAGGTACCGACGAGGGTCAGAGTCCCGCTCAGGATCGCCAGGTAAGACAGCGGGATCAGCAACCGGGTTGCGGCGATGCCCACGGTGCGGCCCAGCTTCTTGACCAGCGGGATCAGGACCATGACAACTGGCGTGTTGTTGATGAATGCCGGCGCGAGCATGGCCGTGCCCATCAGTTCGGCCACCGTGCGTCGCGGTCGCTCTCGCGCGCGGGCTATCATGAGGCTGGCTAGTGCTTCGATCGCGCCCGTCCTGATCAAGGCGCCAGACAGGATGAAGAAGGCGGCGATCGTGATCGGCGCTGGATTGGAGAAGACGGTGAGAACGTCCGCTGGAACCAAGATTCCGGTCCCGAGCATCAGTGCGGCGCCGATCAGGGCGATCACGACAGGCGGGAAGCGCTCGAGGGCGAAGGACACGAACAGCAGCACGACCATGATCAAGCCGACAAACGGCTTGGCGGCGTGCCAGATAGACATCAAACCGTCGGAGGACATCTTTGCTCCTGATAACCGTTGGGCGAGATCAACGCACGATCCGCGAGCGCGGCTTCAGGCCATCACCATGTGCTTGCCGCGGCGTTAGACTTTTCCCGGTCCGCCAGGCGCAACACGGCATAGCCCAGAAGCCCCGAGAGCAGGGAGCCTGCCAGGATCCCGATTTTTGCCTCGGACTGGAGGATGAGGTCCCCGGGAAAGCAAGAAGCGCAATGAACAGGCTCATCGTGAAGCCGATCCCGCATAGCAAAGCGACGCCAAACATCTGCATGCGGCTCGCATGGGCAGGCGCATCCGCCAGCCCGAACCGAACCGCAAGCACAGACATCCCGAAGACGCCCACCGGCTTGCCAAGCAGCAGGCCGAGTGCCACGCCAAGCGTTACTGGCGCGGCCAGCGCCTCGGCGGGCAACTGCAGCACGGGCACGCCGGCATTGGCGAGCGCAAAGAGCGGCACGATCAGGAAGCCGACCGGCAGGTGGAGGAAATGCTCGAGCCGGTGAAGCGGGCTGGTCGCATCGACGTCGGACCGGCTCGGCGTAATCTCCATCGGGATCGTCAGCGCCAACACGACGCCGGCCAGGGTCGCGTGGATGCCGGAGCGGAACACGAATACCCAAAGCATTGCGCCCAGCAGGAGATAGGGCGTCAGGCTCCTCACTCGGAAGCGATTGAGCGCGACAAGCGCCGCCACCACTCCTCCTGCGCAGGCAAGGTCGACCACCGAAAGATCGGCGGTGTAGAACAATGCGATGATGATCACCGCGCCTAGGTCGTCGATGATGGCGAGTGCGGCCAGGAAGATGCGTAGGGACGCCGGAACTCTGTTCCCCAACAGTGAGATGACCCCTAGCGCGAAAGCGATGTCGGTGGCGGCCGGGATCGCCCATCCGCGCGCCGTCGCGCCGGTATTGAAGGCATAGAACAGCAGCGCCGGCACCGCCATGCCTCCTGCGGCGGCGATCCCGGGGAGGATCCGACGCGACCACGTGGACAACTGCCCGTCGAGCATCTCGCGCTTGATCTCCAGCCCGACCAGCAGGAAGAAAACTGCCATCAGACCATCGTTGATCCAGTGGGCCAGCGAAAGCGGCCCCAGATAGACGTGCAGAACCGCCTCGTATGTGCTCGCGAGCGGAGAGTTGGCGAGCACTAGCGCCACTGCTGCCGTAGCCATGAGAACGAGACCGGCGGAAGACTGGCTATGCAAAAAGCGACGGATAGCGCTGATACGGATGCGTGGGGTGATGGCCATTGGTGCTCCGGGCGAAGTTCATCATGCGCTGGCGGCCCGACCAACGCTACGATACCTGCCCGTCTCTGAAACGGGCACCCGTGTACCCTATCGCAGCGGCGCGAGCGTGTCGCAACCTGCGCATCGGCATACTGGTGGGTAGGATTTGGAGTGTGTAACGCTTGACGACTACGATTCGTGGCCGCAGCGTTATTCTCCACGAAGAATGGCGCGCTCGGTCCTTGAATCAAACCACTGTATGAGACTGCCAGCGAGCGAGGTACTGATCTGCCCAACAGTCTGGACCGTCGCGCATCACTTCCCGTCCGGCGCCCGGATCAGATACAAGCGGTGCTGTGAATAAGGAAAGAAGCATTTACGCCCGGTATGCGCCAAAACGAGGCTTCAATCGCCCAGCTTGCAAGATAGAGACGCGCCGATCCTTGCCGAATGAGCTGCTATCCCAGCTTTTTCATGAGGCGCCCTGCGGCCCCGTGCTCTGCGGCCAGGTTGCGGTTATAGGCGAGCGGCATCCGCGGGCTCTTCCAGCGCAGGGCGTCCATGATCCCGGCGAGGTCCTCGCCGCTCGCGAACAGGTCCTGGTTGAGCCCAACCCGCGTCGAATGGCCGCTGACCCGCTTTAGCAGGTGCTCCAGGTCGTCCTTCGTCAGATCCGGCAAAGCTCCCTGGTCGAAAGCCCGCCGGATGATCGCCCGCCAGATCGGCCCGATAGAGCCCGGATGCAGAGCGGTATCGCCGAAGCTATATTCGGTGCGCGCCGGAACTGCGGGCTTGGGCAACGTCTTGCGCAGGTCCCAAATCTCCCGCCCCGATATCGTCGACAAGTCACGCCCGGGCACGCGGGCCCGCGCCTTGTAGTGCCGAACGATCACCCGCCGGAATAACGGGCCGGTAACGATGCCGGCCGCTTCCGCCCACGCTTCCACCGCACGCACGGACCGTGGACTAAGGAATGCGGTGGTCCCCTCCCCTTCGTTGTCGCCCTTGCTACGCGCGATGGCCAGCAGCCGCGCGTCGAGATCCGTTGCCGGCATGATGTGCTCCAACGTAACCGCGACGAGTTCGCTCGCCCGCAAACCCGTGTCGTACGCAAGACTGAGCAGCGCACGGTCGCGCAGCCCCATGGGATCCGCGCCGCAGCTCTCCAGCAGCGCGCGCAGATTGAGCCCCCGCGCCGGGTCGCGCTCGACATCGGAAACCGGCCCCTTGAAACGCAGCGGCGCCGCCTGGCGCTGCGCCACGCCTTTGTCGCGGCGGATCGCTGCCAGGGTAAGCTTGACCAGCGGCGCGGTGGTTGGATCGACAAGACCGAGCAACTGGTGCAGCCGGGCGATCGAGGCCTTGTAGCGCGCCAGCGAGGCGGGCTTGGCCCCCTGCCCTGCCCGGCTCTTCAAATATTCGGCCACATCCTGCGCGCGCGCCGGCAGCGTGATCCGGCGATGCTGGCGGCACCACAGATCGAAAGCGGTGAGGTCCGAGCGCAGTGCCAGCAGGGTGTGGCGCGAGGCGGCGGCCTGGAAGGCCTCGAGCAGGGGCGCGTCGATTACCACCCGCTCGGCCGTGCGCAAGGTCGTCACCAGCGGGAGCAGTGCCTGGCGGTCAGGGCTTGTCTTCCGAGGTGTCGGCGCGGCTTCAGGGCCAATACGGCCGTCGTCCGGCGGTACTACAGGGGAAAACGAGTCCGGCGGTTTAGGCACGTGTTTCCTCCCAAGCTTCTTAAAATACGCGGAAATTCGCCGTTGTCGGTTTCAGAATAAGACCGGACTGGAAAATGGCGCATTTCGTTCATTCATATTTCTAAATGCCAGCGGACTCTCGCTGTCTGAAGCATTCTTTGATAGAATAACAGTGGACTGCGCTGAGCGAGTCTCCAGCGCTTTCGTGGGCAAGGTGATGGCCGATACAGGTACTACCCTGACGCGCGCCGATGCCGGCGCATGGCGCATCGCTTGCGATCGCGAGCCGGTAATTCGTGCGCTCGTCGCGATGCCAACCCTCACCCGTTCTGCCCACCTGTGACGAAATCGTGGTGCAACGCCTTGTTGCGGGTTTTCAGCGGCTGCGGCGGAGTCCGGATTATTCTGAAAAAAGTCCGGGGTTATTCTGACACTCCGATGGGCTGCGGCGTGGAAGGCCCATGAGTCCAGCCATATTCTGATACCGACATTTCGGCGTTCTTGTCAGTTTCACCAAACCACCGGACTCGAAGCTGCTGATTTCATGTTCTTCACGTTTCCCTATACCTCCGGACCCGCGCGCAATGCCCAGGTCTTTGCAACAATACCTCCGGACTGGCCATCCAGGTTTTCGGCCCATCGGGGGATACGGCAAAACAGTTGCCCCTCAGGCAGGCGAGCAGGCGCGTATCGCTCTCCCCCAGTGAATTGGACTCGTTACCGGGGCAACCCCTTTGCGCAGCCGCGCTCGAGAAGGCCGCGCGCGTACTGGTAGAGCCCAACGAGTCCGGCGGTTTACGGACATTTCGACCGCCTAAATGGCGGCCCCGCACGGAATCCGGAGGTTTGGGGAAAACGACACCGCCACTTTAGCGCGGAAAATATGGTTATGCAATAACTGTGAACTTACGACGCCAAAGCAGTTCATTTGGCCCATACCTTGGTATTGGTCATATCGCTGACCTGGCCTGCGGTCATGAAGAAGCTGAGCAGGCGACCATTCGCATCCGTCACGGCATGAAGCTTGGTGTTCACGCCGCCTTCGTGTGCCGACCAGGCGGCCCACATCCCTTTTTTACCGCCAGGCTCGATGCCGTGCGACGCGCCTTGAGATAGGTCGCGTCGATCATCACCATCTGGCTCGGAAGCCTGGGGCGCAGCCAACCCTTCCATCATCGGTAGGAACATGCCCTTATCGCTTCACCGCTGCCTACCAACCGAAGGCTTCGGCAACGGGTTCCTAACTCAGCCAATTCAACCCATTACGGCTTTAGGCTCCAGATAGGCTTCCAAACCGAACACCCCATTTTCCCGCCCTATCCCTGACTGCTTGAAGCCGCCGAACGGAGCGTTCATTTCCATGGGCGCCGCGTTGATTATTACGCGCCCCGCGACGATCCGGTCCGCAACGGCTCGAGCGCGGCCTTCGTCGGAACCAGCAACGTACGCGTGAAGGCCATAATCTGTGTCATTGGCGATCTCTATGGCTTGGTCATCGATATCGTAGGGAATTATGCACAACACCGGACCAAAAATCTCGTCACGCGCGATTGCCATGTCGTTCCGGGCATCCGTGAAGATGGTCGGCTTGACGAACCAGCCATCTGCCGTGTTGTCGGGCCGTCCTTCGCCGCCAGCGAGCAACGTGGCGCCTTCCTTTTGGCCTTTGCGGATATAGGATTGCACTCGATCCCATTGGCGTTGGCTGACCATCGGGCCGATCGCAGTTGCAGGATCCCGAGGGTCGCCAGACTTGATCTCAGCTACCGCCGCCTTGATGCCTTCCTCAAATTCAGCAAGCCTGCTGGAGGGCACAAGGACGCGTGTGCCTGCGATGCAGGCTTGTCCATTGTTGTTGAACCCGGAACTGAGAACGAACGGGATCGCCTTAGCAAAATCGGCATCGTCCAAAATCACCATGGGTGATTTGCCACCTAATTCCAGCGTGACGCGTTTGAATGTCTCGGCGCTTGCGCGCACGATGGCACGGCCTGTCGCCGTCGAGCCAGTGAACGAGATTTTTGCGACATCAGGATTGCTGATGATTTCCGCGCCGACCACGTCGCCTCGACCATTGACGATGTTAAACACGCCAGGCGGAACACCTGCTTCATGGAAGGCTTCGATCACTATCTGGGTCTGGATGGCGCTCATCTCGCTGGGCTTGATGACGCATGTGGAACCTGACGCGATGACCATCGCCAGCTTATTCGCGATGAATCCTGCGTTGGCATTCCAGGGTGTTATCAATCCGACCACACCCAGGGGTTCCATCGATACGCGCGCGGTGCCGATCTGGCGCGTGAATTCATAAGCGGTCAGTGTCTCTGCGGCGAGCCGGAATGCGCCTACTGCGTAGTCCGCCATCCATGCGGAGCGGGTCAACGGAGCGCCATATTCCTCTATCGCTGCCTCCGTCAGGTCGGCTGTGCGGGCCTCCAGCGCATCCGCGAGTCGATGTAGAATAGCGATCCGCTCCTCCTTGTTGCTCCGTGAAAAGGCAGGGAAAGCCCGCTTTGCTGCGGCTATCGCCAGACGAGTGTCCGTCTCGTCACCGAGACGAACCCGTCCGATGACCTGCGCCGTAGACGGGTTGTGGAGATCGAACATTTCGGTGCCATGCGGGGTGGCGAATGCACCGTCGATATAGACTGTGTCGATGATCTTCATGAGATGGCTCCTTTTGTCCTCCCTGATCTAGGCTCCTTGGTTTGATTGGATAAGCGGGATAGAATGGCATGAAGTGATGCAGGATTTAGGATAATGGCAAAAACGGGATTGACTGAATATGAGGCCGCCGTAGCCGTCGGCCGTCTGGGCAGCTTCCGTGCTGCGGCGACTGACCTTGGCATGTCCGCGTCGGCGCTTAGCCACGCCATAGCGACGCTGGAGGCACGGTTGGGCATCCGCCTATTCAATCGCACCACACGGAGTGTCTCACCAACGGATGCGGGAGAGCAGTTCATCGCCCGGATCGCACCCGCGTTAGGAGACATTGTCGGTGCGATAGAGGGGATCAATGTACACAGAGACACTCCTGCGGGAACATTGCGCATCAATACGTCCGCTGGAGCCGCAAGGATGGTGCTGACGCCCATCATCCTCGAGTATCTCCGTCTCTACCCTGACATGAAGGTGGTTCTGGTGACGGAGGGGCGTCTGGTGGATATCGTGGGGCAGGGTTTTGATGCGGGAATTCGTCTGGCGGAAGCCGTTCCGCAGGATATGATAGCGGTTCCCATCGGTGGTGACGTACGCATGCTGGTGGTCGCAGCGCCATGCTATTTCAAAAATCGGACGAAGCCACAGGTTCCTGCCGACCTGCTGCATCACGAGTGCATTCGTGCGCGTATGGCTAGCGGCGCGATCTGGAGCTGGGAATTCGAACAACGAGGGGAGGCAGTCGAGATTGACGTGCCGGGCGCACTGACGTTGGACGAGATGACGCTGATGCTTGAAGCGGCGCTTGCCGGAGCGGGACTGGCCTATCTCAACGAGTGGTCAGTGCGGGAGCATGTCGCATCCGGTCGGCTGGTGCCTGTGCTTGAGGACTGGTGCCAGCCATATCCGGGGCTATGCCTATATTATCCTGGACGTCGGCATGTTCCGGCAGGCTTGCGCGCACTAATCGACCTCATCCGCCAAAAAAGACATGTTTAGGAGATATGCGAATAAACTATTGTAACGCAGCAACGATCGAGAACTTAATTAGGTTTGGAGCGCGAGTCGAAGCGCTATAGCTTCGGAAAGCAAGTCTACTGGCCGGGAGCCCGCTGCGGATGGTGGCGGGGCACCCGGTATCACTGAACCCCTACCAAAGTAGGCCAGGAAGTAACCAAGGTCGCGTGCAGACAATACGCCGGAAGAATGGCTGCGTCCCGCAAACAGCTAGATGATCCGAGCCGATGCCGCGACCCGCGGCGGTGTTCGGGAGCTTTCCATGGCCTATCTGACGACCAACCCCGCGACCGGAAAAGTCGAACGCGAATTCGACACCATTACGGAGAGACAACTCGCCGAAATCATCAATGAGAGCGCAGCCTGCTTCCATAAGGACTGGTCGAAGCGTTCCATCGAAGTCCGCGCCGGCGCCATCCGCCGCGCTGCGGAGATCATCCGCAATGAGCAGGACGAACTCGCCGCCACGATGACGCGCGAAATGGGCAAGCTAGTCGGCCAGGCGGTGGGCGAGCTGCAGCTATCCGCCGCAATCCTTGACTATTATGCCGAAACAGCGGCCGAGTTCCTTAATCCAAGGCCGCTGCCCGGGGCGCCCGGCGCAACCCTACATGCCCAGCCGCTCGGCATCCTACTAGCGGTCGAACCCTGGAATTTCCCCTTTTTCCAGTTGGCCCGCGTCGTCGGCCCCCAGTTGATGGCCGGCAATGTCGTAATTGCGAAGCATGCCAGCAATGTACCCCAATGCGCTCTCGCATTTGAATCCGTCATGCGGCGCGCGGGCATTCCCGCCGGTGCGTATGCGAACCTCTTCGTAACCACCGACCAGATAGGGTCGATCATCGACGATCCGCGCGTCCGAGGCGTCACGCTCACGGGCAGCGAGAAGGCTGGCGCCGCCGTCGCCGAACGTGCCGCACGCAACCTCAAGAAGTCCGTTCTAGAACTTGGTGGCTCCGACGCCCTGATCGTCTTGGAAGATGCACCTTTCGAAGCTACCGTGATGAACGCGATGGTCGGCAAGATGAACAACGCGGGCCAGAGCTGCGTCGCCACCAAACGCATGATCGTTGTGGGCGAGGAGCGCGGTGCCCAATTCCTACAGGCGATGATTGCGGCGATGGCGTCTCTGAAGGCCGGCGATCCACTTGACCCTGCCACCACCCTCGCCCCCTATCCTCGGAGGGAGCGCTCCAAGGACTGCTCGAGCAGATCGAGGCCGCACGCTCGAGCGGCGCGTCCGTCGTCCTTGGGGGCCACCGGGTCGACCGTGCTGGCAGCTATCTGGAACCCACGATCCTAACCGACGTGGCTCCCGACAACCCGGTCTACCGCCAGGAATTATTCGGTCCGGTGCTCATGTTCCACGTTGTCCCCGACGAGGCCTCTGCAATCGCGCTTGCAAACGACGTGCCCTTCGGCCTGGGTGGATCGGTTTTCACCGCAAATCTCGAACGCGGCGAGCGGGTCGCCTTGGCTATCGAGAGCGGCATGGCCTTCGTAAACGGACCGACCTGGTCCACGCCACAGATGCCCTTCGGCGGGATCAAGAATTCCGGCTACGGTCGGGAGCTCAGTCAACTTGGCTTCGGCGAATTTGTGAACTGGAAGTTGGTGGCGGTCGCCCCTGCCGGCTCGCTCCCTCCCGGCGCAGACGCAGCCGGTTAAGCCAGCGCCCGGTGGCGATTTTGTGGCGGCCTGGATTAGCCGGGGTGACGGCAAGCAGGATAAAGCCGTTCTAAATCGACGATCGTCTGTGATCTGAAGGTGAGAGGTCAAGCCTGACTATCGGTCAATCCGCAGTCGCAACCTTGACCGAGCCTGAAATCAGGAACTGTGGGCGAAGCTACCGGTGGCGCCAATAGGCCAGAGACAAGCGTTCGCAGATTGGCGAGGGTCACAGAAGATGGGACAAGTCTTTGGACTCGACACGGGGGATGTCCCAGCTCCTGCAGGCCATGATGTCATCCTGACCCCGCCTTAATGTTACATCAGCCTGTGGCGTACGTATGTGCGGCGCGCAGACAACTACCGTACATGACTAGCATAGACAGCCGCCTTTTCATCCTTCATTTGAGGACGATAGAGTCTTTAGATCGTAAAAGGCTGCAATGGTTCTCAAAATGACCAAGCCCGCAAGAGCGTAAACCTATACCGGTGTACAGCTAGAGGAGAACTGATGATCGGCGCTACTGATCATTTCTCAAATTGGTCATCAGGACGGTAGCTTAATGAGCCTGCTCAACTTCGCGAAAACGTCTGCGACGGACGTGGACGGCGTGCGCATACATTTCTGTACAGCGGGTTGTGAAGGCGGTCCCGTACTTCTACTGATCCACGGCTACCCCGAAATGTCGATCGCATGGCGGCGGATGGTAGCGCCGCTGACGGCGCAGGGCTATCACTTGGTCATGCCCGACCTTCGCGGCGCCGGCGGTTCAGCGCGACCGCTTACCGGATATGACAAGGGAACGATGGCAGGCGATCTGGCGGGCGTGTTGGACAGCCTGAGCATCACCGAGCCGGTGAATGTCGTAGGTCACGACATCGGCGCGATGGTGGCCTATGCGTTCGCCCGTCGCTTCCCGGAACGAACGGAGCGGCTGGCGATCCTCGCTTCGCCGGTGCCCGGGACCGACACATTCGATCACGCGTCGCGCGACGGGACAAAGGTCTGGCATTATTATTTCCACCAGGCACCAGATATTCCCGAGGCGCTAACGCAAGGTCGAGAGGCACTTTACCTCGAACGCTACTATCACGACATGGCGGTGGATCCGTATGCGATCGAGAACGAAGTTTTCGAAACCTACGTCCGCTTCTACTCGCAACCAGGCGGCATGCGAGCCGGATTCGAATTCTATCGCAACTTTCCGAAAGACGCGGCCGACAACCGGCGTTGGCACGCCGAGCAGGGACCGCTGAAGATGCCGGTCCTTGCGCTGGCTGGCGCGAGCAGCCGTTATGCCAGTTTATTGGGCCCGATGATGGAAGAAGTCGCTGAGGACGTGACCGTCGTCCCCGTACCGGGTGCCGGCCACTGGCTGCCAGAAGAAAATCCAGAGGCGATCACCGCCGCACTTATTGCCTTTATCAGTGGTCCAGCCACGATTGAAAGCAAGCCAAGAAGCCAGTGATAATAGGTTCGCCGTCGTCGCCGGTTCCCCAGTCGACATAACAGCGACTTTGCTTCCACGGCGAACCTATCATGCATAATGACGCCCGTGCTGATTAACTTCTGCACGCTGCCGCATCAGACCGCCTCGATCGTCCATGCCGCCAAACGTCGTCATCCTCTCATATTTTGAGAAGCTCCTTCTTGAAAGCATCTGATTATTGCGGTCGCTGTAGTCAATTATCTCCATCTGCAAGCGAGGCGCCGCCACGCTTAACGAAATATAAGAGAAAACAGATGGCCCCTGGGCCGACTTATTAGCGCAGTCGTGCAATGACCTAATCAAAGTTCTAATAAATTATCACCGGATGTATAGCAAAGTCACTACTTTCGTACGCGTATCGATAACTTTGATAAAAGCTATTCTGAATTGGATCGCTATCCATCCTGGGCGGGTACGCGATGTCACGCTCGGTTTGTACTTTCGTTTCCCTACCTCAACTGCATTCTTTACTGGAGACGCATGATGTCCCTCAAGATCCATCAAATCAATTTTGGAAACATGGAATTCGAGTCAAGCGGCCTTGTGATGTTCCGTTCGCCGGGCACCATGGTCACGATTCCGATTACGGGCTTCTTAATAACCGGCGGTCAGGAGCCTATTCTGGTCGACAGTGGACCGCGGAGCACTGAGCTGATCGATAAGCTGGGCTACCCGTTCGTGGTGACCGAGGAAAACTCGATTGACTACCATCTTGAGCAACATGGTTTGAAGCGGAAGGACATTCGCCACATTGTGCACACCCATGCTCATGTTGATCACGCCGGCGGTAGCTTCAACTTCCCGATGTCGACGCAGGTCACCCTCTCGCGCCAAGAGATGCAGTTCATGGCGTCTGGCATCATGGGGCCGGGCATGTACACTGACATCGACACCAAACACTTCATCGATCGTCTCCACACTAAAGGCGCGCTGCGACTCCTCGATGTCGATGGGACTTTCGAAGAGGAGATTATCCCAGGCGTTGCGGTGCGTCTCTCGGGTGGTCACACCCCGGGCTCGATCTCGATCATGGTAGAGACCGACGAAGGCATGGCGAACATCTGCGGCGACATCGCTTACAACTTGCAGGATCAGCTGATCGACCCAATCATTGAGCGGGCCGCCCATGAGCCCAATATCACCGGTAACAGGGCGATGACGACGCTAGAGGAGAAGCGGGCGATCAAACGCGCCCTCGCCGACAGCCGCTTTCTGCTGCCGAGCCACGACATCCCTGCGTTGATCGAAGGCGGCAAGGTGGTGGGCCTTGCCCACGGTTCTATTTCAGATCCGTTGATCGATGTAACTAAGGCGAGCAGCTATACCCTGTTACCGATCACCGCCGACTTCGAATCCGTGGCTTGATCTGCGCGGGTGCGACGATAAAGGCGAACCAATCCGATGGGACGCACCACGCCGCGACCGGGCTTCGCCGCACTTGCCCGTCAGCGGGATTACCTGCGCTGTCGACGTCGCCAACAACCTCTAGAGCCAACCGTATTCCATCGATGGCACCCGAGATCTGGGTAAGTCCCGGGTGACCGTTCCCACTCGGCCTGTCATCGCGAGGGGAGGATCGTTCTTCGACCGCTCGCCGTTCGCCTCCGTAGTCGCTGGAACCGCGCAGTCCGGTGCGGTCCTGGTCATGTTGCAGACCGGCGATGTCGGGGTGTTGCCGCGCCGAGCCCGGATCTGCCGTATCGTGACGTAGCCCCCGGCCAGCATATCTTGCGCACGGGCAACGCTCGGCATCCTCGTGGACCGTCCGTAGGGGTGGTGTCCGGCTAGCCCTTAGATGGAACATTCCCTTTCCCGTTGCAGCGTGCATGACGCTACTTACGGGCGCGGTGATGCGTCGACGCTGCCGCGCGCCCTGCGGCTCTCTTCTTCGCGCCTCTTGCGCTCTGCGCATGTGCAGGGATCTGCCGCACGCGTACTCATAGAGACCAGAAGATGTGCAATCCGGTGCTTGCCGGGGAAGCACGGGTTCGCTGAACAGGTGTAGCGCCCCGCCCACAAGCAGCCGTCCATTGGACGCGCCCGTGGGCAGCAAGTCGGGGTTCAGCATATGGAAGCAATCATCAGGGTCTCGACAAATGCATCGCCGATTTTAGCACCAGATAGGCTCGCAGCGGAGAGATTCTCCCTTGTGCACAAAAGTCGAGCAAAGGAGTCGCGCCGCTTAGGCTTCCTGCACCGGAGCGAAGATTGCTCCGCCCAAATCGCAACAAGAGCTAGATGCCTAGTGGATCAATGCGTGACGCTGCCTCATCCAGGTCGCATTTGCGGCCGGCTCACGTCAGGAGCAGAGACCCTATGCGCTCGACAGCATTGCGCCCGGATGCTCCAAGCGCTTTCTATACGATGTGGCCCAGATCTCGATATCGTCCCCGCCGATCCCCACCCGGTCTAGAACAGCCCGAGCCGCATCGAGCCCAAGTGGCATGGCGTTGTCGATGACCGGCGACAAGCCGACTGCCGCGAATTTCTCGGCTTCCGCCACGGTGTCGACGATTGCAATCCGGGTGAGGTCAGGGAAGAAGCGGCGAGCCATCGGCGTCAGCCCGGTGGATTGGTCCAGCGACGGCGTGGTGAGGATGCTGAGCTGTCTCCCGCCCATCGCGGCGGGCCCCAGAACCTGGGATCTTCAAGACTACCGAACATCACATGATATCCGTCTGCGACGGCTTCGCGCAGACGTTGCGGATCGTCCTCGATGGCGGAATAGCCGATTCCGAAGGCGTCCAAGGCGTCGGCGATGGACCGGCCCCGTTCGTCGAGCCCGACGATGAGCACAGGCTCGACGACCTCGAGCGGAATAAGCTCGGCCTGCGCGCGCGAAGTCGCGCGGCGTCTGAGCTGCCCAGCGAGGATCCGCCCCGCAGTGGCCAGATTTGGAGCAATAGCGAGCGTGAGCGCAACCGCAGCGATGATGACCGCGCTACGCGCCTCACCGACCAGTGCGCGCACCTGCGGCAGGCTCAGGATGACGAAGGCGAACTCGGAGCCCTGCGCCAGCAGGAAGCCCAACTGAGCCGATCCGGGAATAGACCAGCGGAAGACTAGGCTCGCGCAGGCGTTCAGCACGATCTTCGTACAAACGATGATGCCGGCGACGACCAGAACCTCCGGCCAGACCCGACCCAGCGAGACGACGTCGAGCGACAGGCCGACAGATATGAAGAAGAAGCCGAGAAGAAGCCCACGGAACGGCTTGATCTCGGACTGGATGATTGCCCGGTACGGCGTCTCAGACACCATCATCCCACCCAGAAATGCGCCTAGCGTCAGCGAAAGGCCGATCGATCCTGTCGTCCAGCCGGTAGCGAGGGCTATCAGGAGTGCGACCGCGGTGAAGACCTCCTCGTTGCGATTGCGGGCAACAAGTTCAAACAGCGGTAGGACAAGGTACCGAGCACACACCACCGACACCGCGAAGGCTGCAACCGCCTTCGCGAGCGCCAACAGCACGGCGGGCCCGACCGCATCCCCGGTCCCAAGCGCGGTGGCGAAAATAAGAAGGAAGATCGCCGCGATGTCCTGAAAGACGAGGATCGCGGTCGTAGTCACTCCGACCGGACAGCCCTGCTGGTGCCGCTCGACGATGATCCGCACGACCACCGCCGTCGATGACAAGGAGAGCGTGGCCCCGACAATGAACGCTGCCAACGGGGGCAGACCGAATAGCACAGCCATCGCCCCCAACCCGGCAGATGCGAAAATCACCTGCGCCGGGCCGAGGCCGAAGACGTCGGTCGCCCTCTCCTTCAGATGGCTGAGCGAGAAGTGAAGGCCGATGTCGAAGAGCAGGAGCACGACCCCGAGTTCGGCCAGTAGACGGATCGGCTCAGTCGACTTTGCCAGACCGGTTGCCGCCAGCACGATACCGATCGCCAAGTATCCGACGATGGCGTTCAGTCCCACCATTCGCGTGACAATCGCGGCGACGACCCCGAGCGCAAGCAGCAGGACAACGGGCGCGAGCGCCGCAAGAAGCGCGTGCTCCACAGCGGTGCCTAGTCGAACTTGTATTCGGACAATCCGATCGTGACGAGTTCGGGCTCGCTCATCGGGATATTGCTTGGGGTGTTTGGGACGATGCGCATCTCAGAGTAGAGCGTGATGCCCTCCACCTCGACGGGGCCGGTGAGATAATGCGCGGCCGAGTTGTTGCCCTGAATCTCGACGTCGTAGTCGTGGCGACGAAGCAGGCCATCGGTGTCGAAATAGTAGTGCTGGACGCGGCTGTGGGTGGCGATGCTTGAAGGGAACTCGACCCTGACGCGACGCCACATCTCGCCATTCTCACTCCATGGATCGACTTCGGTGCACACCACGCCCGGCCGCGCGAGGATAAAGGGCGCAGTCAGATAGGTCCACATCGCGTAGCCGGCGAAATAGCCAAGCTGCGGCCGGCTCCACGGCGTCTCCATCTCGAACCCGGCGAACGACGGCCGGGGATCGGCCAGTTCCTCGACGACCGCTCCGGCATCGTTCTCGATCACCACCTGGTCCGGCGTGAAGACGGAGTGATCGGTGGTCGGGGCGAAGGGCCAATGCGTCGCCCACTCCCTGTGGAGATCGATCTTTACATGCGCGTCGGCCAGCGTCTCGCCCTGACCCTTCAGGCCCCAGAGGAGGCCGCCCTGCTTTAGGCGTGCGGTGAGGAAGTGAAACTTGCTCAAGCGGTCGAGGCCGCCATGCGCCTTGATGGCGAAATCGACGAGATCGGACATGGAAGACTCCCGGTTCGAAGGAAAAAGCCGGCGCCTCACGTCTCGGACGACGGCGGGATGGATCCGTCCAGCCGACCACCAACACTCGCCGCCGCTACAAACGGGGTGCCATCGGGACACCGTCCAAGCGACCCATACGCTGGTATGGCCACGGTCGAACTAGGTCCGGTTGCCGTGCGTGCGGCGCATCACCAGCGCACTTTGATCCTCGGCATGACCCTGCGGCGGAATGCATTCGAAAAGGAGATGATCATGGTCCTGCACCGGCCGATGCAGATCGCCAAGTGGCTGCGACACGAGGCTGCGTAGGCACTACTGGCGACAAAGCCTGAAATCCCGAAGCCTCGTCCGCCCGAGATCGGGACGTCGCCGATCGCTGCGTGGCCGAGCGACGCGATTGTCCCGCGATATGTGTAGCGGAATGGTTGGAGTTCGGCCCCGGCGAGATGGCGGGTCAGCGAGCGCGCGAGATGGGTCGCCTGCTGATGCGCCGCCTGCGCTGTCGCCGGCGTCGGCTTGGCCGCGCCCTCCTCGTAGCACGCGGCGCAGTCGCCGATCGCGAACAACCCATCGATGCTGCGACCGCTCGCTCCCGTGACGCCGAGCGTCGCCTTAACCCGGACACGATTGCCAAAATCGATCTTGATGCCCGGAATGGCGAGCAGAATGCTCGGTCCCTGTATCCCCGACACCCAGACGATCATGTCAGCCGGAATGTCGGAGCCGTTGCCGAGGACGACTTTCTCCGCCTCGACGCTTCTCACCTTGGCGCCGAGGCGCACCTGCACTCCATAAGCCTGGAGCATGCGTCGCGCGTATATTGACATGGTTTCCGGGCTTCCGGGCAAGGGACGATCCGCCATGTCGAGGAGCGTGACCTCCATCTGCTCGGGGCGCATAAGACTGGCCAGATCCGGATCGCGACGCCACGAGTTGCGCAGTTCGGCCGCGAACTCCACCCCGGTCAGGCCGGCACCCACGATAACGACACGCACACTGTTGGCGCGTCTGGCAGCCACCCTGGCGGACAAGGCGCGCAGACCGTCGTAGATCTGGTCCGCGCCTCGCGCTGGATCGAGCGTGTGACAGAACTCCCTAACGCCCGGCGTTCCGAAATCGTTCGAGGTGCTACCGACGGCAAGGACCGCGGCATCGTAGTCGACGGTGCGCTCCGGCAGGAGTATCCCGCCCTCCGAGGTGATACGATCATATTGCGCCGTAACCTCGGCGACCGTGATCCGCTTCGCGGACGGGTCGAGGCCTGACAGCCCGCCGAGCACGAATTCGAACCCGTGGCGGGCCGCCAGTTCGAAGAAGCTCAGTCTCTCATCGACGGCGATCATCACGCCGGTCGCTATCTCGTGGAGGCGCGGCTTCCACAGGTGGGTCGGACTGCAATCGATCAGGGTGACGCGCGCACCGCCATCGCGTTCGGCGGTCTTCGACAGCCGGATCGCGAGTCCGAGACCACCTGCCCCGCCACCGACTATGACGACGTGGGGAGCCTTCCCACAGCTCCGCCCTATCTGGCCGGCTGCGCGGGTCATCCTACCCACCCTGGTGGGAGTTTAAGCTGTCACTAAGGCAGCACATCACCTTCCTCCTTCAGGTCGTGGCTCGTGACCAACCGCGCCGTTGACCCCATAGCCAGCGGCTACTGCAGTGACTGCAATTGCCGTTCAGAGGCGCCGAGGCACACTTTCCTATCGTTCTACGCTATTCTTTTGGGCTGATGCGGACGCCGGCGGAGCGCGGGCCGTTGCCGATCATGTCCGGCAGATACCGCTTCCCGGGATACTTCGCTCGATATGCGTCGTCGATTACCCCTTCGAGGGGCGGATTGGCCGCGTGGAACTCCACCTGGAAAGTCTCACCTGCCACGACGATGCGTCCCTCGCTGCGGGCCATGGCGGCGCGATACCAGCGCGAGTTCGCCCCGTTCCACGGACGCACATAGAGTTCGCCATCGACCTGGACGCACCAGATCCACGTCGGTGTCCCGAAGGTCTTGCCGTCATCCCGAAGCGGGGCGACCTTCAGGTCGTCCGCTTCCACGATCCTGTCGAGGGTGCGTGCGGGCCAGTTCATCTCGGGTTCTCCTTGGTTTGCTGTGCCTGTGCCCATCAGAGCGAGGCCGTGATCTCGTATTTTGCGATGGCCGCCTCATCCCAGTTCACGTCGGTCCCCGGGCGACCGGACGCCGTCAGGTGGCCGTTCGCCGGGACGATCGGATCGGACAAGATCGGCAGCGCCCAATCGACCCACTCCAGCCAGTGGGCGGTGGGCGTGACACGCAGGACGTGCGCGGAAATCTCGGGATAGAGGTGGTTCGAGAGCTGCACCCCCGCGCTGTCGGCTATCGCGGCCGCACGCATCCACCCGGTCACGCCGCCAATGCGCATCAGGTCCGCCATCGCGTAGTGGACCGCCCCCGCCTGGACGAAGGTGAAGAAATCGCGCGGGCCGTAGAAGTTCTCGCCCACCTGGAGTGGCGTCCGGACCTTCGCCGCGAGGTCCACATATCCCCGGAGGTTGTCGTAAGCGATCGGCTCCTCGAGCCAGTAGAGACCAAGCGCGTCGAGGTCGCGGCACCGCCGGATCGCGTCACCGAGCCCGAGGGCCTGGTTGAAGTCTACCATCAGGTCGATGTCCGAACCCACGCCCTGCCGGACGGCGTCAATCGCGGCCAGATCGTCTGCGAGCTGCTCGTTGCCGAGACGCAGCTTCATCGCGCGGAAGCCCCCTCCGCAGCCAGGTCCGCCGCCTCTGCGCCCAGCGTTGACACCTCGTGGCGCCAGAGGCCGTTACTGTTGTAGGCGCGCACGGCGCCGACGCTGCCGCCGAGCAGGACCGCTAGCGGTTTGCCCGCCTCCTTGGCCAGGGCGTCCCAGATCGCCATGTCGATCGCGGCGATCGCGATGAGGGATATTCCGCCCACCCCGACGACGTTGAGCGCCTTTGCCTGGGTGAGGTAGCGGTCGTGCGGTGCCGCACTAGCTCCAGACAGGGTCGAGCCCAGATCGCAGATCTCGGCGAGGACCGCTCCGACCGACCCGGCTCGATACGGCGCGACATACCCCTGCCCTACCGTCCCGCCGCGCAGCGTCACGTCGACCAGCACAAGCGGCCATTCGTCAAAGCGGCCGATGCCGGCGATGACCGGGCGGCGTAACGGAACCGAGACCGCCCGAACGCGGACGCTCTCGATGACGGGCGGCGTCCGCACGGAATGTTCGGAAGTGGCGGCATGAAGCATGGGAGTAATATTCCTGCGACGGGCCATCTCTCGGACTGGATGACCTTGACCGGATTTGTGCCTCGTCGGCTCGATTACCGCATGCTGGACGCTGGTAGGGGCCGGATAGACCAGGGGCGAGGACATCCTCGGCGAGATGAACCCCGCGGCCCGGAGACTTTGGTCGGTCCCGGCCACACCTCAGTATGATACCGCCGCGACCGTCCCACAGGTTAAGTCTGCTTCAGCCCGAATGCCGGGAGACCACCCTTCCCGCGCTCAACGGACCACCCAAAGGCCTGCGCTCCGGTTTCTGGACGGCGCACGGATGAGGAGCACAACAGGTGACGAAGCAGACTTCCGGCGAGATTGAGGCAGCCCGGTTCCTCGGAACTCCCAGCGATCTCGGCGAGGACGCCACGCGCGACATCTCCGGTGCGCTTGGTGCCCTGCTCGCCGACGTGTTCGCGCTCTACCTCAAGACCAAGAATTTCCACTGGCACATGAGCGGCCCAAATTTCCGCGACTACCACCTGCTCCTCGATGAGCAAGCCGCCGAGATCTTCGCGATGACCGATCCCATCGCAGAACGCGCGCGAAAGATCGGTGGCCAGACTATCCGATCGATCTCCGACATCGCCGGTCGCCAGCGCCTCCTCGATAACAACGAACGGTTCGTGGATCCCCAGGACATGCTGGCCGAGCTGCATGGCGACAACAAGCAGGTCGTGACGGAGATGCGCCGCGTCCACGAACTGTGCGACGAGCATGCCGACATAGCGACCGCCAGCCTGGTTGAAGTGTGGATCGACGAGAGCGAGCGTCGTGGCTGGTTTCTCTGGGAATGCGCGCGGAGCCGTCAGAGCGTCTGAAGGGCGATCGTCGGAACACAGCCGCGCAGGACGCGTATCCTTTCAATTCCCGCTTTCAGGAGTTCCTATGTCCAGAACCGTAGCAGACGTGATCGTCGAGACGCTCGAGCAGGCCGGCGTCAAACGCTGCTACGGCGTGCCGGGTGACACTCTGAACCATGTGACCGACTCGATCCGTCGGAGCGATATCCGCTGGGTGCACGTCCGGCACGAGGAAGCCGGTGGCTTCGCGGCTGGCGCTGAAGCAATGCTCACCGGCGAACTCACCGCATGTGCGGGATCCTGCGGACCGGGCAGCCTCCATTTCATCAACGGTCTTTATGAAAGCCATCGGAACCGTGCGCCGGTCGTGCTGATCGCGAGCCAGATCGTGCGCGATGAACTGGGGTTTGATTTCCCGCAAGAAGTCGACTTCAAGCAGGTCTATGCGGGCTGCAGCGTGTTCTGCGAGGAGATCCGCACGCCCGAACAGGCGCGGCGCATGACGGCGATGGCCGCACAGGCGGCGCTGGCCAAGCGCGGTGTCGCGGTCCTCATCGTGCCTGCGGACGTTTCCTCGTCGAAGGCACCGGACGAACCCGCCTTCGCCGTCCATCGCACGTCTCCGCGGATCCTTCCGTCGATCGCCGAGCTGCAATCGGCAGCGGAACTGATCAACGCGGGTGAGCATGTCGCGATCTACGGTGGCTCGGGATGCGAGGAGGCGCATAAGCAGGTGATCGCCCTGGCGAAGAAGCTGCAGGCCCCGATCGCGCACACCTCCCGCGCCAAGGACTTCCTGGAGCACGACAACCCCTATGTGGTCGGCATGACCGGCGTTTTCGGATCCGAGGCCGGTTTTCACACGCTGATGGAATGCGACACGCTCATCCTGCTAGGCTGCGATTTCGCCTGGCGGCAGTTCTACCCGTCGGCCGCAAAGATCATCCAGGTCGACATCGAGGGCACGCATCTGGGGCGGCGCCATCCCGTCGACCTCGGCCTGGTCGGGACCGTGCGGGACACGCTCGACGCGCTCCTGCCTTTGATCGAAGAGCGCGACGACACCGAGTTCCTCGACGAGTGCCTTGATCACCACGAGCGGGCGGTCGAGGCACAGGGCAAGCATGCACGCCTCGACGACCGCAACCTGATCCATCCGCAGTATCTCACCGAGGTCATCGCCGCCAACGCCGAGCCGGATGCAGTCTTCACAGCCGATGGCGGTTCCCCGATGGTCTGGCTTCTGAGGCACGTCCCGTCGACTGGCCGGAACCGGACGGTCATCTCGCTCACTCATGGCACGATGGCGAACGCCATGCCGCAGGCGTTGGGCGCTAAGGCCGCCTTCCCCGAGCGGCAGGTCGTTTCGCTGTCCGGCGATGGCGGTATCGCGATGATGATCGGCGACCTGCTCACGGCCGTGCAGGAGAAGCTCGCGATCAAGGTCTGCATCTTCAACAACAGCTCGCTGGGCTTCGTCGAACTGGAGCAGAAGGTCGAAGGTCTCCTCGACAGCTTCACCGACCTTCACAATCCCGACTTCGCCGACGTGGCTCGCGCCATGGGCCTTTGGTCCCGCCGGGTCGAGAAGAGCAGTGATCTCGATGGAGCGGTGCGCCAATGGCTCGCCGAGCCGGGTCCGGCTCTGCTGGACGTCGTCACGGATCGCTACGAGCTGGTCATGCCGCCCAAGATCGAGGCCAAGCAGATCTTCGGGACGGCACTCTACTCGGCAAAGGCGATACTCGCCGGTCGGGGGGAAGAGGTCGTGGGACTGATCAAGAACGCAGTGACCTGAGCGGCACGTGGATCATGTCGCCCCCGGCATCCAGCAGGCCGCCGGCGCGCCGGAACCACCTGTGCCGATCCCATCCGATCGTCCGCACGCCCCCGACCTGAACGGGAGCTATGCGGATGATCGGTCCGAGCCCCTGCGCGACGACGTCTCCCTGCCCGAAGCCTTCCGCTCGATCCCCGTCCCCAAGGGCGCGATCGGGGTGCGGCGTCTTGCGGCCTTCATCGGCCCGGGCTTCCTCGTCGCCGTCGGCTACATGGATCCGGGGAACTGGGCGACGGACATCGCCGGTGGTTCGGCCTTCGGCTACTCCCTCCTGAGCGTCATTCTGCTTTCGAACCTCATGGCTATCGTCCTCCAGGCGCTCTCCGCACGCCTCGGGATCGCGACCGGACGAGATCTCGCCGCGGCCTGCCGCGAAGCCTATGGCCCCAGGGCCGCCATACCGTTGTGGCTGCTCTGCGAAGCCGCCATCGTCGCGTGCGATCTCGCCGAGGTGATTGGCACCGCCATCGGGCTTCAGCTGCTGTTCGGGATACCGCTGGTGTGGGGCGTCTGCCTCACAGCCCTGGACGTCCTCGTGATCCTGGCGCTCCAGCAGCGTGGGTTCCGGAAACTCGAAGCGGTCGTTATTTCACTCATCGGACTGATCGCCGTCTGCTTCGTCTACGAACTCGCGGCGTCGCGTCCGTCGATGACCGGCATTCTCGGTGGCTTCGTGCCACAAGCCGAAATCCTGTCGAACCCGGCCATGCTCTACATCGCGATCGGCATCATCGGGGCGACGGTCATGCCCCACAACCTCTACCTCCACTCGGCAGTCGTCCAGACGCGCGACTACGCGCGGGACGGCACCGGGCGCCGCGAGGCGGCGCGCTGGGCGACCATCGACAGCACCATCGCACTGTGCCTGGCGCTCTTCATCAACGCGGCGATCCTGATCTTCGCGGCCTCGGCGTTCCACACCACGGGACGAAACGACGTCGCCGAGATCCAGGACGCCTACAAGCTGCTTTCCCCGACGCTCGGCGCCGCGGCCGCCAGCACGCTCTTCGCAATCGCCCTCCTCGCGTCCGGCCAGAATTCGACGATCACAGGCACGCTGGCGGGTCAGATCGTGATGGAGGGCTTCGTTCGGATCAGGCTGGCCCCGTGGCTGCGGCGCCTCATAACCCGTGGGCTGGCGATCGTGCCGGCAGTGATCGTCGCCGGCATATACGGGGAGAGCGGAACGGCGCGCCTGCTGGTGCTCAGTCAGGTGGTCCTCTCGCTCCAGCTTCCGTTCGCCGTGGTCCCGCTGATCCAGTTCACCTCGGACCGCACGAAGATGGGTGACCTCGTCAGCCCGACGTGGCTCAAGCGCCTGGCGTGGCTCATCGCCGCGCTGATCATCGCGCTGAACGTAACGCTGCTGGTCGGAGTGTCCGGGCTGGCCTGATCGTGCAGCCGGCAGAGCCACCCACCGATCCGAACAGGAACACGCATCCGGTCAGTTGGCGGGCGTTCGTGGAGTTTGCGCCCGTGGCAGCCTGAACGAGATCTTCGCGCCGCCGAGCGCGGACGTGCCGTCGAGCGTCAGCGTTCCCTGATGGAGCGCGACGATGGACCTGCTGACCGTCAGGCCGAAGCCGGCACGACCGGCGGCGCCGGGGACCAGTTCGGTGAAGGCGTTGGCGACGTCGGACGCCGCTATGCCCGGGCCGCTGTCGCTGACCGAACACTCCACGCATCCATCGTCCACGAGGATGTCGACGGCGACCTCCCGCACGACGCAGGCCGAGCGATCGACGGCCTCGATGGCGTTCATGAGGAGGTTGACGACGACCTGCCCGATCTGCGCCCGGTCCATCGAGACGCAGTCGTCACATCCCACCAGCCTGGTCGCAATACTCACGCCCGCAGCCTTCGCGTCGCCTTCGACCAGCTGGATGGCGGCGTTGACCACCTCACGCATCCGCTGCGGCGCGAGGACCGGTGCATGGCTCATCGCCATGCTCCTCATGCGTTCGATGATGCCGCGTGACCGCACGGCCGAGGAGAGGATGCGGTCGAAAGCGTGCCGCGCCTCTTCGATCTGGGGTGCATCCTTGTCCAACCACCGCACACCGGTCATCGCCATAGCGGCGATCGCGACGAGCGGCTGACTGATCTCGTGGGCGAACCAGCTCGACAGCTCGGTCAGGAGCGAGAGCCTATAGGATTGTGCGAACTGCGCCTGGAGGCGGATGAGGTCGGTCTGGGCGGCGACGCGATCGCCGATATCGACCATCCCGATGATCGACGCCCGCCGTCCGTCCTCGCGCACGGAGGCGCTGGCGAGGATCACATCCCGCCTGCCACCGTCCAGCATGTCCAGCTCCGTCTCGCACTCGTGGTTGATCGCCTGCATCCCGGCGATCAACGTCTTGATGAAGACGTCGGGTCGGCTCCGCCAGGCGAACGCAACCGATCCTCCCACCAGCTCGGCTGCCGAACCGGCTCCCAGTATCCGCACCGCCTCGGGGTTGACGTCCTCGATGATGCAGAGATCCGCAGCGCGTTCGAGCAGCCCCGGGTTCTCTTCGAAGAAGGCGGCGAGATCCGTGTCGGAATCCACGCCGAGTTCCGCGTAGAAGGGCGACAACCGGTCACCGTTCACCCTGCAGAGGCCGAGAGGAAGATTCCGGAAAAGAGTGCGCTGCAAGGCGACGGTGTCCGCCGCCGCATCCTTGGCAGGCGTCAGCCCGCGCAGATCTGTGCATTGCACCGCGACGCGCACCTGCGACCCAACCCTCTGGGAGGCGCGCGCGGTGAAGATGACCGGAAAAGGGTCGCCGTCGATCCGACGCAGCCGACCCTCTCGCCGCACGACGCCGTCGCTTCCCCGGCTGCCGAGACGACATCGAGGAATAGATCGCGATCCGCATCCGGACAGATGGCCAGCGGGGTGAGACCGCGCACGGCGGCCTCCGGCCAGCCTATCAGCTCCAGAGCCGCCCGGTTGACCGAGACGAGGCGGGTGATGCCGAGAAACCACGCAGGATCACGGGCATCGGGATCGAGCCTCGGCGATCCGGCGAACTCCAGCAGTTCGGTGACGTCCAGCTCCATCGCGCAGACCGCCATACCGTCGTCAGACACGCGCGGCCCGACACGCTTGGTTCCCGATGCCCTGGCGGCAACGAGCGAAGTCACCGAAGGAGCACGTGGCGGCACGTCGGTTGAGAGCACCTGCGTCATGCCGTCCACGTCGTTCCCCGCAAGTATTCATTGAAGTCGGCGCACAGCCGCATCGTGTTCCTCACCTTGCCTCCACCTCTGCGGTCGGCGGAATCCCGTCACGAAGTCGGAAGCAGTGTATTCGGAGTGCAGGCCCGCGTCGTCCCATACACCGGTATGGGCGCGGAAGTTTCTTGACCTGACGCGTCTAATGGACCCAGCCACCTCCAAGGCTCCTGTAGAGCGCGATCACCGCCGTCACACGCGCAGACCGGTTCGAGAGCGCCTGCAGCCGGACCTCCAGCAAGGAGCGCTCGGCATCCAGCTGTTCGAGATAGGATGCGTATCCCGATCGGTAGCGACGTCGTGCCAGATCAAGGGCGGTTCTGGTCGCGACGACCTGCCGATCGAGGGCATCCTGCTCCTCGGATAGCCGGTCCACTCCCGTCATCGCGTTCTCGACTTCCTCGAAGGCCTTCAGGACGACGCCGCGATACGCGAAGGCCGCCGCGTCCCGGCGCGCCGCCGCCGCGTCAGATTGCGCACGGAGCTCTCCACCCTGAAAGAGCGGCGCCAGGATGGAACCGCCGAGTGAGAACAGGCTGATGGGATCGCCGAGGAGCGTGGACACCACGCCCCCGCCCGCCCCGCTGATCTGGAGTGTCGGGAGGAACCGGGCGCGCGCCGCGTCGAGACTCCGGTCGGTCGACGCCAGCCGCATCTCGGCCTCCGCAATGTCCGGTCGCCGCCTGACGAGTTCGGAAGGCAGCGCGCTCGGGATCGCGACGTCCAGCATAGCTTCCAGCTTCTCGCCCCGGGGTATGTCGCCTGGTATGTCCCCCACCAGCACGCTCAGCGCGTTCTCCTGCTGGGATATCGCCCGCTTGGTGGAAGGCACGAGACGTGCCGCCGCCTCGAGGGCAGATTGGGCCTGCGCCAGTTCCAGCTTCGAACCGTATCCCGCGTCGGTCCGCCGGCGGATCACTGCGAGCTCGAGCTCCCGCGACTTCACCGTCTCCTCGACGAGGAGCAGTTGCTCGTCCAGACCGCGAAGCAGCGCGTAACCGGAGACGACTGTCGCGATCAGCGAGATGCGCGTTGCGTCACGAGCGAACTCGCTCGCCTGGAACGCCTTGCGGCTCGCGTCGGACGTCGCGGAAATGCGTCCGAAGAGATCGACCTCGTAGGAGATCGTCAGCTCGCCCGTCGCCTGAGTCTGGTCCACGTCGACCCCGAACGGGTTGACGCTGCGAGATCTGCCTCCCCTTCCGTCGACACCGATCGAAGGCGCGAGGCGGCTTGCTGCGGATCTGAACTGGGCGCGTGCCTCGGCCACCTTCGTGCCGGCGAGCAGCAGGTCGGTGTTCCGCTCCAGCGTCCTGGCGACGAGACCGTCGAGCACGGGATTATGGAACTGCTTCCACCAATCGACATCGATCGCGGTCGGCACGCCGCCGCCACCGCGCCATGCCTCGGGAGCATCCACCCTCGACAGCGGAGGCATGGCCGGTCGAGGCCCGGCGCACGCCGCGAGGACCGAAGCGATGCAGAGCGCTCCGAAAGCCTTCATGGCGTGACCGAAAGTTCGACCCGCGCGTCCACTGACATGCCCGGCCTCAGCCGTGCAGCCAGTTGCTGGCCAGGATCGATGCGGATGAGGATCCCGAGCCTCTGCGGCACCTTCACGAAGTTGCCGGTGGCATTGTCGGGCTTCAGAATGGCGAACTCCCAACCTGTCGCCGGTGCGATGTGCGACACCCGGCCTGAAAGACGGCGGCCACCAAGGGCGTCCACCGCGATCGTGGCCCGCTGGCCGATCGCGATCCGGTCGGTCTGGCCCTCCTTGAACTGGGCGATCACCCACCGTTCCGGGGGCACGATCTCCAGCAGCGCGGTGCCGTTCGTCACGAACTGGCCGCGCCGCACGTGGATCTCCCCGAGCTGCCCGGCCTCGGGCGCCCGGATGATCGTGTGAAGGAGATCGATGCGGGCCAGCCGCAACTGGGCCTGTGCGACCTTCACCTGCGCTTCGAGGCCGCCCCGGCCAACGTCGACCGTCTTCAGATCCTGCCGCGCAATCTCCGACTTGGCGGTCGCCTGCCGCAGGCCAGCTTCCGCCTGCGCGAGCGCCGCAGCCGTCTGGTCGCGCTCCCGGATGGAGATCGAACCGTCGCCTACGAGATCCGTCGCGCGGGCCATGTCCGCCTTCGCGCGGAGAAGCTGCGCCGACGCATCCGCCGCAGCGGCCTCCTCGCCGGCTATGCCCGACGCCCGCGCCGCATGCGCCTGCCGGCTGTTGGCGAGCGCGGCGATCTGGACATCGAGGTTCGCCTCCGCCTGCTCGACGCGTGCGCGATAGATGTCGTCGTCGATGAGCGCGAGGACCTGCCCTGCCGCGACGGTGTCATAGTCACGGACCAGCACTCTGTTCACGTAGCCACTGACTTGTGGAGCCATGATGACGGTCCTGCCCCGGACCAGGGCGTTGTCCGTCATCTGGGAGTTCCCGGAGAAGGGCCCGATGCCCCAGACCTGAAGCACGATCGCGACCGCCAGCAACAGAGCGAGCGCCAGCAGGATCGTCACGACCGGCTTCTGCCGCGGCGGATGCCAGGGTCCGGTCGTGCCGGACGTATCCGGTTCGGGAGATGGAGCGCCCGACGCGGCCGCCACAGCTGGTTGCGGAACGTCCGTCATGCCGGGACCTGCGAGGCAGCAGTGCGGTTCCGAAGCCGATCGCGCAGGGTCACCCCGGCGATGAAGATGCCGATCCCGAAGGCGATCACTGTGACGACCCAGAAGGCGTCGTTCAACGCCAGGACGCTCGCCTGGCCGTTCAGCGCCTGTCCGAGCAAGGCGTTCGCCTGCTGAGATCGGGTGACCGGATCACCGATGCGCGGTGCGAGATGCTGGGCATAGCCGCCGACGCGCTCGATGAAGGCCGGGTCTCCGGTGGACAGAGCTTCGGCCAGACGTTCGGAATGAACTCTCGTGCGCATGACCTGGATGCTGCCGAGCAGCGCGGATCCCGCCAGTCCACCGACGTTCTGCGTGGTGCTGAACAGGACGACGAAGCTGACGAGGTAGTTCGGGCCGCGCTTGATGATGTGGCCGATCCCGAACATGAGCGCCGGACCCAGGAACAGCGTCGTGCCGAACCCGAGCAGCGCCTGGCTGAGATACAGCTCCGGAGGCCGGGTGAGGCTCGTGGAATGCGTGTCCAACCATGCACCCAGGCCGATGATGAAGGCGGCCGCCATGATCATCGTGACGATGCGCTCCGCCTTCAGCGTCAGCGCGACCGTGGCGATCCCCGCCGCCATCGCCACGAACACCGTCGCGAAGAGGGGGTGGAGCTGGTCGCTGGTGAGACCGCCGAGCGAAAGGAGCCCCACCGCGGCATAGGTCTGCTCGCTGAGACCGAGCCGAACGACGACGGCGATGAGCATGAAGAAAAGGATGTCGCTGGTGCCATACCAACGCACCCAGAGGAGAGGCCTGGCGCGCTTGTCCTCGATCAGAAGCGCGAGGCCGAGCAATGGGATCGAGGCCGCCAACGCCCAGCCGAGCCAGGCTGCATCGGTCCACCAGTAGAACCGGCCGAGGGAGAGCACGGAGCAGATCAGCAGCATCGCCGTGATCACCAGAACGGCGGTGACCGCATCCAGCGGCTCGAACGCCTTCCCGCGCTCCACCGGGGGCAACGGGATCAAATTGAGCATCGCCCAAGCGCCCAGCGCCATGGCGAACTCGATCATGTGAAGCCCCTGCCATCCCATCGGCGCGATGGCCGACAGCGGAAACATCCGGGCGAGCGGCACGGCCAGCTGCGGGAGGCTGAAGCCCACGACCGCCGCGATAGGACGCATCTTCACCGGGAATACCTGGAAGATGTTGTAGAGGGACAGCGTCGTGAGGCCGCCGGCGGCAATCCCGCTGATCGCACGCGCGAGGATGGCCGTGCCCAACGAGGGATGGAGGATCTGGCTAATCTGGGCCAGCATTAGAGCACCGAGGACCACGTGCATCGTCGCCGTGATGCCGAACTGCATCCTCGCCTTCACCAGCATCAGGTTCGCGGTGGCGTTGAAGGCGACGTAGACCGCCAGCAGGAGATTGGCTTCGGCGACGTAGAGACCCATGTCGCCAGAGATCGACGTCAGATTGGCCGTGATCATGCCGTTGCCGAGGCCGCTACCGAGCGCCATCACACCAGCCGAGGCGGCGTAGAGGACCCGATTTCGACGCGTGTGCCTCGCGGAGTAGGGAGCACCGGGGAAAAGAGGCTTCTCCTCCGGTGAAAAGCGATATTCGGAACGTGCGGCAGTCATGGACGTGGCCCCTCACACCTTTCGCACCGCCCGATGGACCAGGCGCTTCTATCGCGAAGGTCGACAGATTCCGGACGCGGACCGATATCGGCAATCTAGACGACGGTATGTCGGGGCCGGCACTTCGGACGGTGCCGCAGGCCGACCCCGGCCCGATCAGAAGCGGAAGCCGACGCCGCCGATCACCTGGTTGCGCGAGAAGTCGTCGGAATAGTTCGAGTAGCGATATTCGCCGGTGACGAAGAAGTTCTGGGTCAGCGCGTATTCGACGCCCGCGCCGAGCCGGAAGCCCGAACGGTTGTCGCGGCGGTCGAACGCGGCTGCGGCGCTACCCGTCGCGGGGGTGAAGCGATCGGTGAAGCGGGCGTTCGTGTAGCCCGCCTTGCCGTAGAGAAGGACGCTCGGCGTCACGACATAGCCGATGCGGCCACCGGCATAGAAATCGCGATCCGCACGCTCGCAGCGACGTCCAGCCCTCTCAGCGTAGCACGATTTCTGCGTGGTTCCCGTCACTTCGACCTCGGGGGCCAGGCGCACGTTCCCGATCGCCACGTCGTAACCGGCATTGCCGCCATAAACGAAACCCGAACCATTCTCGCCGTCATGATCGATGCGGTCCCAGCCGCCGATGACCGTGATGCGCGGACCGACGAACGGCTCGTCGGCCTGCTGTGCGAACGCCGGGGCGCTGAAGCCGAGGACGGACACCGCAGCCACGGCAACGAAAATCTTCTGATACATGGGAGACTCCTAGATGTGCCGAACGCCGGCCACTGGAATCAGATTAGCAAGTTGATCGACGGGATATTACAATACCAAGGTAATGGATATAACAAGTAACGCAGACAAACAGCGATCCTCCGTGAACAAAAGACTTCAGAACGGCTATGTACACATTTTCATATACCGAGGTAGCAACTCAGGAAACATTGGGATGTCACCGGACCACTACTCCGGCGGGCCAACTAATACGACGGTATGATGGCCAGCGCTGGTCTGACGCCGCATATCTGTCGTGCTCCTTCCCCTAGGAGCATCCTCTCCAAGACTAGGGGCGGCCCTCACAGGCCGCCCCATTTTTCCGTCGGATGCAAGATCGGGATCGCGACTTGGTGTCCGACCGAAATCCAGCACCGCGAACGGCTGCGCCTGCATCGCTGGCGGCTCAGGCAGTCTCGGTGAAGTCGAACGACCCCCGGCCGACGGCGATCAGCGCCTCCATGTCCGCCATGTGCTGGGTAGCGGGGGCGGCGGTGGGCATGTCGGCGTCCGTCGTCAGCACCCAGGCGCCTTTCGTCAGCGTGCGGTGCACGGGACAGCGGTCCGCGATCTCCAGAAGACGGCTCCGCTGCGCAGGCTCCACCTCGCCTTCGAATTCGATCCTGCGGGTGAACACGTCGGGCGGATCGCATACCTCGTCCCGGCGGTGCCCGACCGCCGTGCAGCGCACCTTCACGTCCCACCCCTTTCGCTCGATGTAGAGGAGCAGGGTCATGGTGGTGCACGCGGCTAGTGCGGACGCGAGAAGCTGATAGGGGCTGGGACCGGACCCTAGACCACCTGCGGCCACCGGCTCATCAGCCAGAAACTCAGCCCCTCCCGCCGAGACGGCGAGCTGGAACCGGCCCTCCGCCGTCTTCTCCGCGATGGCCTCGTCCAGACGCTGGTCGATCTTCATGCAAGCTCCCTTCGCAAGATCGCGGGTCATCCGCGGTCGCAGACCTGACCCATGATAGTAATCGCCGTCGACGAAAACGCGGTAGTCGGGCGTTCACCGGTCCACATTGTGAAGCGGGTGCCAGGGCTGGCGCTCTCCCAGGCATGCTGACCACCGAGCTTGCGCGACACGGCCTGGATGATGTGCGAGCCGAGCCCATGCGTCCCGCCGTGATGATGTCCGATGCCGACGCCGTCGTCCTCGACGGCCAGCATCCAGTCTCCGGAAGGGGCAACGTCGAAGATGACGCGGATCTCTCCAGGGACGTCGACCTTGTAGGCGTGCTTGCAGGCATTGCCGACCAGCTCCGTCACGAGGATGGCGAAGGCCGCCGCGTGCTCGTTCGGAAGGTCGAAGTCGTCGGCCCTCACCGAGATCGTTCGGCAGTCGCGGCTGTCGGTCACCAGTGCGCGAAGGGACTCCGCGAGATCATCCAGGAACACGCCCAGATTGATCGTCTCGAGTTCGACCTCCCGATAGAGGCGCCGATGGACGCTCGCCACGGCCTGGATGCGGCGCTGGGTCGCAGCGAGCACGCCGGCGGCGACCGGATCGTCCACACACCGGCTGTCGAGTTCGACGATTGCCGCGATCAGCGCCAGATTGTTGGCGATGCGATGGTTCATCTCGGACACCGCCAGGACGTCTTCGGCAAGGTGCAACGGGCGCGGGTTCATTGTCGTCACTCCACTCAGCCCGATCAGCAGTGGCCATCCGGGCGCGGGAAACCAGCGGACCCGATCCGCGTCGGGCGTCACCTCCTCGCACCTGTGGACTGGCGCCCCCGAAAGGCATTAGCTCACAGTGACTTCGATAGCGCGTCGGCGCCGAGGGGTGCACCGGAACACCGGCGTGGCCCCTCCATACATTGGTATGGCGTCGGGAACCCGGTTCGCCCGCAGCAAATAGGCGGGTGGACTTATCTGCCGATGTTAGGGTTCAGATAGTCCCAGACCTGCGAGATCACCACGGAGCCCTCGCCAACCGAGGATGCGACCCGCTTCACCGAGCGTGCGCGAACGTCGCCCACGGCGAAGATACCCGGACAGGACGTCGCGAACGAGGACGCCCCCTGCGCCGCCTCCCCGGTCACCACGAAGCCCTTGTCGTCGAGCTGGACGAGATCGGCCAACCAGTCCGTGTTCGGAGCGGCGCCGACCATGATGAACAACGAGCAGGCGTCGATGCTGCGCTCGGCACCGTCATCTGCATTGCGCACGGTCACTCGGTGCAAGCGCTCCTCCCCTTCCAGGGCCACGACCTCGGCTCCGTATTCGATCGTGATCGCCGGATCGGCCTCGAGCCTGCTGGACAGGTAGCTCGACATCGATGCCGCCAAGCTCCGTCCGCGGACGAGCAGCGTCACGTGACGGGCCGAACGGCTGAGATACATGGCGGCCTGGCCGGCGGAGTTTCCGCCGCCGATCACCACGACTGACCCGTCATGGCAACTGCGCGCCTCGTTCTCGGTCGCGGCGTAGTAGACGCCCGCGCCTTCGAGTTGCGCGAGCCCCTGGATCGGAAGGCGCCGATACTGCACCCCCGTCGCGACCACGACGGCCCGCGCTCGGACCCGCTGGCCGTTGTCGAACGTGGCGCAATAGTCTCCGTCGTCCAGCCATTCGAGCACGCTGACGCGCCGTGGCACGACGAACCTCGTGCCGAACTTCATCGCCTGCACTTCGCCGCGCCAGACTAGATCCGCCCCGGAGATGCCGGTCGGGAATCCCATGTAGTTTTCGATCCTGCTCGACGTCCCGGCCTGACCGCCAACAGCGGTATCCTCGACCACGAGAGCGCTGAGACCCTCGGCACCGGCATACACGCCGGCCGCCACCCCTGCCGGACCGCCGCCGATGATTACGACGTCGAATACCTCGTCATCGACAAGGTCACGCCCGAGCCCGAGCAGACGGGCGATGGCCTTGGGGGTCGGATCCTCGACGACCGTCCGGCCGAATATGACCATAGGGCCGGATGCCTCAATCGCGCAACTGCGGGCAGCGTGAGCCGCCTCCTCGCTACCTGCTGGGAGCGAGGCGAAGGGGATCCGGTTGCGGCTCGCGAAATCCTCGATGCGCCCGATCAGCCGATCCTCGCCCGCGCCGATCAGGATGAGCACGCTGTCCCTGGTGTCGAGCTGACGTCTGCGCCTGGCCGCGAACACCGTGATGATGATGTCCGACATCTCCGGGATGTGTGCCATCAGTCGCAGCATCTTGGCACGATCGACCTCGATGACCTGTGTGGGCTTCGAGGTCCGGAGCAGCATCGTCCAGTTGCCGCCGTCCAGGAAGGCGATCTCGCCCATGAACTGGGCGGGGCCCAACGTGGATGCGAGGTGCCGCTCCTCGGTGAGCGGATTGACGACCTCGATCTCGCCATCGATCACGTAGATGAAGCGATCGGCCGGCTCGCCCGGCCGCGCGAGGAACACGCCAGCGGGATATTCACGAACGGAGCCGGCTTCCCGCAGGGCATCGACGTGCGAAGGCAGCAGCGGGGTCCGCTGCATCTCCTGAAGATCTCGGCCTATCGTCTCCATTCAACCGTGCTCCCGGATGCAAGCCATTGGACGGAGCGGCATTGGACTATGCCTCCAACACATGCTCGATGCAGTCGATCAGCTCGTCCGGATCGAACGGCTTGCGAATGAAGCACCAGACGCCGTGCAGATGCGCCTGGCGCTCGATCTCGACGCTTGGAAATGCGGTTATCAGGATGATCGGAAGGCCCTCGGCCATAAGATGCTTCGCCAGATCGATTCCGCTTCTACCTGGCATTTGCACGTCGCTGATGACCAGGTCGAAGTCGCCCTTTCGATCCGAAAGAAACAGATCGGCCGACGCGAAAAGGGTCGCCTCGATCCCCATGCTCTCCACCAGGCTGCCAAGCGCCGACGCCACATCCTCATCGTCGTCCACGATCGCTATTTTTTGCGACCGGGCGCGCAGTAACGCTTCACTCAAAAGACGGTCTCCTTCGACCCTCGACCATCTCTGCAGATCGAATCACATGAAACACACCATCGGGCAGGCCCGACCGGATAACTCACGTCCTACAGTGCCGAACTCACCGACCCGACCCATACCGTGGTATTGGTTGTCGAGACATACGGCCGGGCTTACTGTATGCCATTGACCGTCCGGTCTTCCCTCTGCCTGGAGCCGCGATGTCACCATCCATGCGCATAGCCGTTATCGACGATGACGAAGAGATGAGACTCGCGCTCGACGACCTCCTCTCCAGCTTCTCCCATGTGGTGAAGTGCTACGTAGACAGGGCCTCGTTCCTCGATCGCTGTCGGGAGTTCCAACCAGACATGATAGTAACCGACTATCACATGCCGGGGCTGACGGGCATCGAGACGATCAGGAGGCTGCGCGCGAGCGGATCATCGACACCGGCCATCCTGATCACCGCGTTCGCGAACGAGGCCGCCCGCAAGGCCGCGATCGATGCCGGCTGCCTCGCGTTGCTGAAGAAGCCTTTCGATCCGGACGAACTCATGGATCTGATCGAAAAGGCGGCAGGCCGATGATCGCGCAGATGCGTCAGGACCCTGATCGGGAAGTGGGCGATCAGTCGAGCAGACGGATTGAGGGCCCAACTTGGCCCATGCTCCACGATGCGATGATCATATCCACGACTGACGGAGTGATCTCAATGTGGGACGCGGGCGCCGAACGGATCTTCGGCATTCCTGCGCAGCTCGCAATCGGTCGCAACCGTGACGAGATGCTCACATCGATCTTCAAGGACCCAGTCGCACAGGTCGAGGAGGATCTGGCCACAGACGGGAGGTGGGTCGGCGACGTAGTCTACGAGACCGCCGGCAGTGCGGCCCTCCAGGTGCGCAGCACCATGCGCCTAGTCCAGGACGGCGAGCAACGGATCCTCGTCGAAGGCCTGCTCATCCTGTCCAGCCGCCATCGAGCGCAGGCCGAGCGACGCAGGAACGAGATCGGATATCTTGAGGAGGCCCAACGACTCGCGAAGACGGGCGTGTTCAGCTGGAACATGGTCTCGGGCGAGATTTACTGGTCTGAGGAGACGTATCGCACGTGCGGGATTGCACCCGGCACGCCGCTGAGCATTCCCCTCATCGCTGAGAATGTGCATCCGGAGGACCTGCCGCAATTCCGGACTGCGGTGCGATCGATGATGGCCGACTGCGGAGGCATCGACAGCCAGCACCGCATGGTTCACCCCGATGGCACTATACGTTACATCCACATGATTGGCCACTTTCTCGCCCAGCAGCCGACACAGTTCGTGGGAGCCGTAATCGATGTGACCGAGCGCGAGGCCGCGCAGGAGGAACTCGAAAGGCTTCGGGCGGAATTCGCGCACGCCTCCCGGATCGCCACGCTTGGTGAATTGGCCGCTTCCATCGCGCACGAGGTGGACCAGCCTCTGGCCGCGATCGCCACAAATGCGGCCGCGGCTCGCCGGTTTCTCAGTAGCCCCGAACCAGACCGGGATCGCCTGAGGGGCTTGAACGAGCGCATCGGGCTGAATGCGAGCCGAGCTTCCGAAATCGTGTCGCGCATTAGGCGGATGGCGCGGCGCGGCGAGACGGATCTGGAGACCTTAGAGTTTGGAGTGGTCATACGCGAGGCGATCGCCTTCGTCAGTCACGATCTCTCAAACCATCAGGTCGCCCTGCGCCTGGACATCCCCGACGCGAAAACCTTGGTGGTGGGAGACCGCGTCCAGATCCAGCAGGTGATCGTGAACCTACTGATGAACGCTTCACAAGCCCTCGGCGGCGTTGAGGATGTACCAAAAGCGATAACCGTGGACTGCCAGTTCGATGACGGGATGCTCACCGTCGCCATCAGTGACAATGGTCCGGGGATAGCCGCAGACAATCTCGAGCGGCTGTTCGACGGCTTCTTTACGACCAAGAAGGCTGGGCTCGGCATCGGCCTCTCGATCTGCCGGACGATCGTGGAAGCGCATGGCGGGACAATTGTAGCCCGCAACCAGCCCGGTGGCGGCGCCCGCTTCGAGTTCACCTTACCGGTGAGCAACGGTTGATGGGCGCGCCAGGACGTCTGACGATCCGGTGCTGGCTTGCTGCATTTATCCTGGGTACAAGCAGCGCGTCCAACGCTCAAGAAACCAGCGACGGAGCCATAACGGTGACCGCACAGCGGCGCACCCAGCGCCTCATTGAAGTTCCGGTCGCGGTGAGCCTCGTCGACAATGACGCGATCCGTGACCAGGGGCTCCGTGAGATCTCGGACATCACCTCGAGAACACCCGGTCTTACGGGCGAAGCGACCGGCTTGACCGTGCCGACCTTCGCGATCCGTGGGGTCAGCACAGCTTCGCTCGGCGTCGGCGGGGAAGCGAGCGTTGGCGTATTCCAAGACGGCCAGTATCTCGGCCGGATTGAGAGCAGCAACGTCCCCTTTTTCGACATCGCTCACATCGAGGTGCTGAAGGGTCCGCAGAGCACACTTTTCGGTCGCAACGCATCGGCGGGGGCCATCTCCATCACGTCGCGCCGCCCCGGCTCGACGTTCTCGACGGACGCCGCGGTGCTCGCCGCGGATCCACGATGGACGGAAGGCAGGCTCGCCTTCGATTTGCCACTGTCTGACAGCGTGCATACGCGGTTTGCCTACCTCCACCGATCGATCAGGGGCACAGAGTTCAACATGGTCAACGCGCGGCACGAGGGCGGCGACGTCGTCGACGCAGTCCGCGGGACGGTGGTCGCGCAGGCCGGACCGCTAACGGCGACGTTCATCGGAAACTACGTCTCGGACAATGGCGGCGGCTTCCCTTCCGAGACGCTGGCGCCAACGCTCTCCGCGATCGGATCGCTCCCCGCCGACCCATTCGACGGCCGGCACGCGACTGACGCGCCGACCTACGAGCGTCGCAGGATCAGCACCGCCAACCTCCAACTGGCACTGCGGTTTGGGTCGTCGCTGACACTGGAGACCATCACCGCCTATCAGCGCACCAAGCTCAACCGCCAATTCGACATAGACGGGTCCTTGCTTCCGCTGTTCACCGCCCGCTACCGGGGATATCGGGACGAGAATATCGAGCAACAGGTGCGTCTACAGATCACCACGCCGTTGGTGACGGGTTTCGTCGGTGGGAGCTGGTCCCGAGAGTCAGTCCATAGGGGCACTGACGTGATGTTCTCCGACGAGGCGCTCCTCGCCGGAGTGACCTTCCCAGCCGATAGCATCTATCCGGGTCAATCGGCTTTCGCCGCTTGCGACGTCCCCGCATCCGAGGCGGTCCTCGGCCAGCCCTGCAATCCAGACGCTAAGGAAACGAGCGTCGCCAACGGAAAATACGACACGCTATCGGCAATGGGCGACCTTCGATGGAGGGTAACGGATCGAATCGGTCTTACGACCGGGGGCAGGCTGTCCCTGGATCGTAAACGCTATGCCTACGAGACGATGATCGGCTCCAGCGTCGCAGCCCTGCTCTACGGCGGCAGCGTGTTCGTTTCGCCGACCAACGGCATCAGGCGGTATCACCGGGAATGGACCGCGTTCCAACCGAGGTTCGTGCTCGATTACCGTCTTGATGGCGGACTGATCTACGCCTCGGCGTCCAAGGGCTTCAAGGCAGGCGGGTTCGACTCCGCCCGCGACCCCACCCGTGTGCCGTTCGCGCCGGAAACGACATGGTCTTTCGAGGCAGGGTATCGCCACCACTCGCCCACCCTCACCTACAGCTTCGCCGGTTACCTCGCTACGATCGACGGATATCAGATGCAGGTCGTCAAGAATGGCATCACGGCGACGCTGAGCACCGGCAAGGTGCGCTCGCGTGGTGTCGAGGGAGAATTCCAATGGCGCCCGATCAGCCGCCTGGAAGTGTCCGGCGCGGCATCCTGGAACACCGCCGAGTTCCGCGACCTCGTGACCGACGCCGGCGACCTGAGTGGTAACCGCCTCCCCTATGCGCCCGGTCTGACAATCTCCGGGACCCTCAAGAGCACGTTGATTGAACGGCACGCTTGGAAGCTGTCCGCGCTCGCGTCGGTCCGGAGCTACTCCCGGCAATACTTCACGATGGCCAACGACCGGAACGAGGGACAGGCCGCCCATGCGGTCGTGGATGCCGGCATCATCGTCGATACCGACGACGTCCGCCTTCGCATATTTGCGCGCAACCTGCTTGATCGGCGATACATCATCTACGCGATCGATCAAGGCTTCGGGATCGTCGCGAACCGTGGAGCGCCAAGGACGATCGGCGCTGAGCTCTCAGCCAGCTTTTAGCGTTCAACTCGACTCCCCCTGGAATGATGATCGGCAACACGCTGACCGCCAAGCCCATTATCGCCACCGCGCTCCATCCGAAATGGGTCCAGATGACAGGCGTCAGGAACGACAGCATCCCGCCACCGATGAACGTGCCCGCCGAGTAGACAGCGTTCAATCGCATCCGGATATCAGGCGACAGACCGTATAGCGCAGTCCGGAGGGTGACATCGGTCCCGATCGCGCTGATCCCGACGAGCACCATGCCGGCGATGATCCCGACGTAGCTGTGCGGAAGGATCAGGAGGGCGAGCCAGCCGAGAGCCGCGATGACGAAGGACATGCGGACCGCCCGCTCCATCGGCATGCGGTCGGCCAGACGGCCAACGAACGGCGCCGCCATCGCGGACGTCACCGCCACCAGAGCCATTGTCCCGATCGCACGTGTATCCAGACCGAAGGGTGGCTGCTGCAGATGCAGGGTCAAGCCGACCCAGAAAGCGTTGAAGCCGCCGAACGCCAATGCCTGCATCAAGGTGGTGCGCCGGAGCAGCCGGTTCTCTCGCAACAGCCTCCACAGCGAGCCGAGTAGCACGTCATAGCGCTCGTCCCTGAGCCCCGGCGTCGGGGGCATGGACCGCTTCATCGCGGCCGCCATCATGAAGGTGACGAGCGCAGCGACGGCATACACCGCGCGCCATCCAACCTCGTAACCTGCGATCCCAGCTATCGAACGCCCAAGCATGATGCCGGTGAGAATCCCGGTTGCGAGCGTCCCGGTGACCGCGCCGCGTCTCGCGGCAGGGACAAGTCGCGTGGCATATGCGGGAAGGAGGTAGGTCACGATGCCGCACAACCCTGCGATCAGGCAGGCGATCATGAATAGCGTCCGGTCGGTCGTGGCCGCCATCGTCGCCATCGCGAGCGACTGGATCATGAGGAGAAGGACCACGATCCTGCGGTTGTCGATTCTGTCACCAAGGGGCAGCAGGAACACCATCCCCGCCGCGATCCCGATCTGCGTGATCGTGGGCACGAGGCCCGAGAGGGAGCGCGGCATCCCGAGATCTCGCGCGATGTCGATCAGAAGGGGCTGGCTGTAGTAGTTGTTCGCGACGCAGACCGCGCAGGTGATGCCGATGAGCGCGAGGACGGCGCCCCCGAGCCCCCGGCGGCGGACGAGGGTGTGCAGCCCACCTTGCCAGCCGCCGTCGAGGAAGCGACAGTCATGTCGCCGCCCCAAGGTTTACCGGGGCGACGAGCGGCGCGTAGCTGCCCGCCTTGATCGGGTAGATCTTGAGGCACATGCTGGGTCTCCTTTGGAAAAGCGAATTGTCAGCGTGCGAAAGCGAAGCGCATGCGGATGTCGAAGAGGACGGCTCTGGCCATCAGCGGGTCGATCCCGATCCAGTCCATTGCCACGGCTTCTACCGTCAGGAGGAGCCGGACGATGGTCGGGGACCAGCGATACGTTGATACGGTGTTCGACTGCGCCATGGGCTCGTCCAGCTGCGACGGCATCGGATCAGGCCGCCTGCATCGGTAATTCGATCGTCGGGAAGTCGACGTCGGTGCGCGCCACGTTATTAATAAGATTGGTGAAGAAGTTCTCCGCGACCACCGCGACGATCTCCACGATCCGGGCGTCGTCGAAGCCTGCGGCACGGACGGCATCGATGTCGGCGTCGTCCACCTTGCCACGCGTCTCCGCGACCTTCCTAGCGAATGCAACAGCGGCGGCGGCCTTGGGCTCGCCCGCCTTGCCAGTGCGCGCCAGCGCGATCTCGTCGGGGCTCAGATGGGCGTAGTTGTAGCCGGTGTAGCTATGGGCGGCGTTGCAGTATTCGCATCCGTTGACCGCCGCCACGGTGAGCGCGATCCGTTCGCGCGTCTTTACGTCCAGCACCTTGCCGAACGCCTGTCCCATCGCCCCGTGCGCAGCCAGAACCGCCGGGCTCGTTGCGATGGCGCGGAAGAAATTGGGAACTCGGCCGAGTTGCGCGTTGACCGCGTCGAGCGTCGGCTTAGCGGCTGCGGGGGCCTCGTCGCGGGTCGGGATGTTGATGCGGGACATGTTGTTCTCCTGTCGTCTAAGAGCCGTGCTGGCCTCGACAGGATTAGAAATACGCCTTGCCATTTGATGGAGTAAGATACCGCTTTCATGATGCAGCTTTCCATTTTATGGAAAGATCATGGATCGACTGGAAGCCATGTCCCTGCTCATCGAAACCGTGGAGTGCGGCAGCATGTCCGCGGCAGGCCGCAAACTTGGGGCGCCGGTGGCCACGCTTAGCCGAAAGCTGTCCGATCTCGAAGCCCATCTGGGGGTGAGGCTGCTCACGAGATCGACCCGCAAGTTGGAACTAACCGAGGCTGGGCTCGCCTATCTGGCGGCGAGTCGACGCATCCTTGAGCAGGTGGGAGAGGCGGAGAAAGAGGCTGCCGGCGAGTATCTGGTCCCCCGAGGGGAGCTGCTTCTTACCGCGCCGCTGTCGTTCGGTCGCCGTCACGTTCTTCCCGTCGCCAACGAGTTCCTCGCGCAGCATCCGGACATAACGGTCCGTCTGGCGCTCTCCGACGAACATCTCGACCTAGTGGGCCAGCATGTCGATCTCGCGGTGCGTCTCGGTGAACTGACCGATAGCCAGCTGATCGCCCGCAAAGTCGGCGCCATGCCCTGGGCGATCGTCGCTAGTCCTCAGTTTCTGGCGGCACACGGCAAACCCAAGACACCAGACGAACTCACGGGGATGCCATGCGTGGGCGTCGACTTCATAAATCTCGCGACCTGGTGGCGATTCCGCGTGCCGGGCGCGAGCACGGACCATAACGTCGGCGTGAAATGCAGGCTCGCCGTAAACACCGGCGAAGGCGCGGTCGATGCCGCGATCGCCGGCGTCGGTCTGACGCAGATCCTGCTCTACCAGGCAGCGCCCGCCATCGCGGCGGGTCAGCTCAAGGTCGTCCTGGCCGACTACGAGGCGGTTCCCCTTCCCGTCTCCATTGTCTATACCGGACGCGGCAAGATGCCACTGAAGACGAGGAGCTTTCTCGACTTCGCAGCACCCCGTCTCAAGCGTCAGATCGACCAGCTGGACCGACTGAGCGGCTTCGTCAGCGCCTGAGGCGCCACAAACCCGGCTCAGGAGGCGTCGGTCTTCGCGGCACTCTCCTTCTGCGCCTCGACATCGGCGAGCCGCTTCGCAAGCGTGTTAGTCAGGATCGTATGCGCGTCGCTCCCCAACACTAGACGAAGCGGGGCCGGTTCGTCCGTCGCGCTTGCGACGATGGCCTCGGCCATCTTCGCCGGATCACCAGGAGGCACGGCGGCCGGGTTGGCGAGATAGGCGCGCAACCCGCCGATCGGCGTCCCGCCATAGGCCTCGACGTCCGAGCCGAGCCGATCGCCTGCCGTCTTCCGGAAGCCAGTGCGGGCACCGCCGGGTTCGACGATGGTGACGCCGATGCCGAAGCTGGCGACTTCCTGTGCGAGGGAATCGAAGAAGCCCTCAACGCCCCACTTGCTCGCATGGTAGAGTGACGCGCCCGGGTGGGTCGCCTGTCCGCCATAGGATGAGATCACGACGATCCTGCCACCCCTTTGCTCGCGCAGATGCGGCAGCGCCGCGCGCGTGACCTCGATGGGGCCGATGAGATTGGTGTCGACCTGGTGGCGGATCTGCTCGTTTGAAAGTCCCTCGACCGCGCCGAAAAGACCGTAACCCGCATTGTTGACCACCACGTCGACGCGCCCGAATACCGCGAACGCTTCGTCCACGACCTTCGGTATCGACGCGAAGTCGGTCACGTCGAGGATGGCACCGCGAAAATCATCCGCGTAGCGCCCGGCCAACTCCTCGGCGTCGGCCGGCTTGCGAGTGGTCCCAACGACGCGGTCACCCTTCGCCAGGGCGGCTTCGGCAATGGCGCGACCAAGGCCGCTGCCCACGCCCGTGATGAACCAGGTCTGCATCTGTCCTATCCTTCTCGGAGCCCACCGGGCCCGTGCTGGGGACGTGGGCAAATTGATTTTCAAGTCGCGTGGCGGAGCGCATCAGCGCCCCGCGCGCCGGCCAATGATCAGAAGCCCTCGATCACGGTCTTGCCGATGGCCTTCCCGCTCTCGACAATGCCATGCACCTCCTTGAGGTTGGCAGCGTTGATCGGCGACAGGGTGCTGGTCAGAGTTGTCTGGAGAACGCCAACGTCGACCAGGTGCGAGACCTCCTCGAGGAGCTTATGCTGCTCGATCATGTCGGGTGTTCTGAACATCGACCGCGTGAACATCAATTCCCAGGCAACTGTGATCGCCTTGCGCTTCAGGGGCACGATGTCGAAGTGCGCGGGATCGTCGATCAGGGCGATATGACCCTGCGCCGCCACGATCTTCGGGAACAGCGGGAGATAGCGATCGCTGGCGGTGAGACCGGCGACATATTCCACCTCGGGATGGCCGATGCGCGCTAGTTCCTCGTCGAGCGGCTTGTGGTGGTCGATCACATGATGTGCGCCCATCTTCTTCACCCAATCGATCGTCTCGGGCCTGGAGGCGGTAGCGATCACGTTCAAACCGGTCAGTCGACGTGCGATCTGGATCAGGATCGAGCCGACGCCGCCGGCGCCGTTGATCACGAGGATCGACCCGCCCGACTTCTTGCTGCCATAGGGCGCCCGCAGGCGATCGAAGAGCAGCTCCCAGGCCGTGATGGCGGTCAGCGGCAGCGCCGCAGCCTCCGCCCAGTTCAGGCTCTTCGGCTTGTGCCCCACGATGCGCTCATCGACGACGTGAAGCTCAGAATTCGTCCCCTGCCGGGTTATATCGCCGGCATAGAATACCTCGTCGCCCACGTTGAACAGCGAGACATCCGAGCCGACCGCCTCGACGACACCGGAAGCGTCGAAACCGAGGATCTTTGGCGCGGTGTCCGAGCGCGCGCTTGAAGTGCGCACCTTGACATCGACGGGGTTCACTGACACTGCCTTAACCCTGACGAGAAGGTCGCGCGGACCTGGCTCGGGTGGTGCGATCTCCAGGTCGAGTAGGGAATCGGCGCGCTCGATCGCACCGGCCTCATTATATCCGACGGCTTTCATATCGTAATCTCCATCATCTTCGTTCCCAGCTCAAATCGGGGCTGACCGAGCTGTGCGCCACCGCCAATATCGAACGCCCACCGTTCAGTTTCGCATGACCTATGGTCGCCCACACTCTCGATGAGCGCCTCCAACTGATCCTCCGACCAGCCGGCCATGAGGAACCGCCCGACCTCAGCGCTGGGAATCCCCAGCCGCATCGACCTGCGATGCACGCCGTATGACGAAGCGTGTCGAGACACGGACTCTCCAGTTCCTCGCCGCTGACCAGTCCGACAAGAGCCTGGCCGAAGGGTGAGCAGGCCAGCGGGAGCGATCCCGGCCGTGAACCCATGGCGATGACGAGCCACTGGAGCGGCTGGAACGGCGAAGCACCCGACGGGGCATTCGACATGGCGGCTGCGGCTTTGATATCGATCATCATGTCGGCTCTCCGATGGAAAGGACCTATCTTTGCGGCCTCTTCATCGTGCCCGGTGATTACGGACCAAACCATTCTACGGAAGGTGACTGCGCCCCTACTTCAGTATGGCGCGCAGCCATCAGATCTCCGCTGGCAGTTGTTCCGTCAGATGCTCGATAAGCACCCTCAGCCGCCTCAGGCGGCGCAGATCCTCGTGATAACCGAGCCAGAGTTCGCGGGACGGCGGCGCGTCTCCGCCAAGTTCAACCAGGTCCAGCCTGTCCGCGATCACCCGGGGCAGAACCGCTACCCCGGCGCCCGCCACGCACGCTGCCGCCTGGGCCTCCCGGCTGTTGCTACGGAACGCCAGTCCGGCATCGGCCCAGCGCGCTCGGAGCCAGGTCACATCCGGCTGTCTATCCAGCGCGGAGTTCATAGTGACCAGCTGATGTCCGGTCCCCGTCTCGGTCCCAGTTGGATCACCCCGAAGTTCGAGATACCCCCGCGACGCGTAGAGTCCGTAGCTGATCGTCACCAGCCGACGCTGGACGACGTCGGCACCACTGAAACGCGAGAAACGGAATGCCAGGTCGGTTTCGCGACGCTGGAGATCCAGCATCCTGGAATCGGCCACGAGTTCGATCGTCAAACCGGGGTGCTCGGCCGTCAGTGATCCCAACGGCGCGGCAAGCACCTTGGAGGAGACCCAGTCGGAAGCCGAAATGCGCACCCCCTCGAGGCCGCGGGCGCCGCCTGCGAGTTTGCGTTCGAGGACGTTCGCCTCCTCGGACATGTGCTCCGCATGCAGAAGCATCGCCTCACCTTCGTCCGTCAGAAGGAAGCCAGAGGCCGTCCTTTGGAACAAGGACGAACCCACCGCCTCCTCCAGCGCACGGAGTCGGCGACCGGCAGTCGGCTGGCTTAACTTTAGCTGACGCGCAGCCGACGTCAGCGTGCCCGCCCGTGCGATCTCTAGGAATAGCCGGACATCGTCCCAGTTGATTCTGTTTACGGAAAGTCGACCTGCCATTTCGCCATTCATTCATGCATGGCCGGTCACATGCAAGCGGAGTCTGCACCATCGGAACGCATACCATCGCTCAGGTTGGCGCGCTCACCACCTCACGCGATATCCAAAATTCGAAGCCGCCAGGAGATCAAGATGGAACACGCAGACCACGAGCGTCCGGTCGACGAAAAGGCGCAGCGGGACGCAGCGCTCGACGAGGCACTAGAAGAGACGTTCCCGACTAGCGACGCCATTCAGCTGAGCGCCCACACCGAGGAGTCAGTTGTCGGATCTTCTTCCGAGCGCACATGGTTTGTGACGGGCGGTGCGAGGGGGCTCGGCCGAGAAATTGTGCTGGCCGCGCTCCAAGCAGGCGATCAGGTCGTGGCGACCGCCCGCGACATCTCGGCATTGGCAGATCTAGAAAAAAGTATCCGGACAAGATCCTCGCCGTCGGACTTGACGTGACGGACGAGACAATGGCGATCGATGCGGTGAAGCGCGCAGTCATTGCATTCGGAGGGATCGACGTGCTCGTGAACAACGCCGGCTATGCCGATGTCGCGTCCGTCGAGGACATGGCGTCGAACGACTTCAGGCGCCAGATCGAGACGAACTTCTTCGGCGTTGTCAACGTGACCCGCGCCATCCTTCCGGTCATGCGCGAGCAGGGCTCCGGCCACATTCTCCAGATCGCATCGGTTGGAGCCCGCCTCGCTGTCGCGGGCCTTTCGGCCTACCAAAGTGCGAAGTTCGCTGTCAGGGGCTTCTCGCTAGTCCTTGCGCAGGAGGTGGCACCGCTTGGCATCAAGGTCACTGTTGTGCAGCCAGGTGGCATCCGCACCGACTGGGCGGCTTCATCGATGAAGCCGCCGACACCGAGCAAACCCTATGAGGCGACGGTGTGCCGCCGGGCGGAGATGCTCCGCGCCAACAGCGGCAACGAGACGTCCGACCCGGCTCGCATCGCGCAGGTGCTCTTGGATATCGCGGGAGCCGATGATGCTCCGGTGGAGCTGCTTCTCGGCAGCGACGCGCTGGAATATTCCGCGAAGGCGGCCGAGGCAGTCGCCGCGTCCGATTTGAAGTGGGCGGACATGACGCGCAGCGCCGACTTCGTGGGCTGACGGCACCGGCGGGGCGTGGGCAGGCAACATCTCAGGTCGCTCGCCACCCACGCCGGTCATTAGGAGGAGATGAGCGAGACCAGACCCGGCCCCTCGGCCGCGAGCGCATCCATCACGGACGTTCTGCGGGCGAGATAGGCCCTCAGCGTCGGCGTCCCTTCGAGATCGATCCCGAAGAAGAGCGCCCATCTCGCGATCACGAACATGTAGGCGTCGGCCGCAGTGAAACGGTCGCCCGTCAGGAAGTCTCTGTCACCGAGCGCGTTGTCCAGTTCCGACGCGATCCAGCTCCGCCACTCCATCACCCGGTAGCGCTCAACCGAACCTTTAAGGGGGCATCAGATCGGCGCGTCCCGCCGCATCGCAGATGACGTGGGCTATTACGGTGTTCTCGGTGATCGTCTTACCGTCGGCCAGTTACCGCAACGGCACAAGGCCCCGACCCGCTTCCGCGCCATACCCCGAGCCGTCCTGCCGCACCTTGGCCTGCACATTGACCATCTCGATCTCGAACGGCAGTCCTGCCTCCCGCAGGAGGATGTGAACGGACATCGAGCTCGTCCCGGGATGTGCGAACAGCTTCAAATGTTTGCTCCGCCACACGACGACCGAAGCACCGACGAAAGGTTACCCTTCGCCGATGCCGCAGCGGGTCGTGGGAGCGTTACGACCCTGAGATCAGGCGGCCTTCTTCACGTTGAGAACGCGGCGCTGGGTGAAATCTTCAATGCCCTCGATGCCGTTCTGGACGCCGATGCCGGACTGCTTGGCGCCACCGAACGGAACGTCCTTGGGCAGGACCAGATGGCGGTTGACCCAGATCGTGCCTGTCTGGATCCGCGATGCCACCTCGGCGCCGCGCTCGACGTCACCGGTCCAGATGATACCGCCGAGACCATATTCCATCTCGTTTGCCCACTGAACGGCCTCGTCGATACTGTCATACGGCAGGATCGGCAGCACCGGACCGAACTGCTCCTCGCGGACCAGGCGCGCGTCGTGCGACAGACCCGTCACGATCGTCGGGCGGATGAAGTAGCCATCGCCTTCCATGGCCTCGCCACCCGCAAGGAAGGTGCCACCTTCGTCCTTCGCGGACTGGATGAAGCCCAGCACCTTGTCATACTGCATCTTGTTCTGGATCGGGCCAATCGTCGTGCCCTGCTCCAAGCCATCGCCCACGACAGCCTCGTTCGCCAGCTTTGCAAGGGCGGCGGAAAGCGCGTCGACCATCGCCCGGGGCGCATAGACACGCTTGGTCGCGAAGCAGACCTGGCCGGCGTTAATGAACGCGGCGAAGAAAATCTTCGGAGCCATCGTCTCGATGTCGATGTCGTCGAGGACGATCGCCGCGTCGTTACCACCCAGTTCGAGCGTAAACCGCTTCAAAGTGTCAGCCGCCGAGGCGAGTACCTTCTTGCCCGTCGGCGTCGATCCGGTGAAGCTGACATGAGCGATGTCGGGATGGCTGGTCAGGAGTGGCCCGAGATCGTTCTGATCGACGAGGGTCTGGAAGACGCCGGCCGGGAAGATGTTGGCGGCGATCTCACCCAGGAGCAGCGTCGTCAGAGGCGTGGTCGGTGCCGGCTTGGAGATCACCGAATTGCCCGCCACCAGAGCGGCGCCGATCTTGTAGGACAGCAGCGCCAGCGGGAAGTTCCACGGCGTGATCGCAGCCACTACACCCTGGGGATAGCGCTGCTCGACGATGAGCTCTTCGTCGTTGTCGTGCAGAACCTTCGGGGCGAGATCCTGCTTTGCGAAGAACCGCAGGGCATCCACTGTCTCTGCGACCTCGAAACCAGCCTCGACAAGCGGCTTGCCGACCTCCTGGGTGAGGAGACGGGCGAACTCGTCCTTGCGGGACTCGATAGCTTCTGCGAGATCGGAAACCGTGGCGGCGCGATCCTTGAAGCTCAGCGACGCCCATGCGGGAAACGCGCGCGAAGCGGCGGCAATAGCCGCTAGCGCCTGGGTCTCGTCCGCACGAGACGCCGTCGCGAACGTCTTGCCGGTCGCCGGATTGATCACGTCAATGGAATGGGCACCGTCAACGAGAGCGCCGTCGATCAGAAGTCTTGCCTGCATGGTTGTCACCTTTAAATTGGACGTGGGTGCTTTGGTCCCGCGAACGATGGAGCGAACGCAGGCTCGATGGTGGTCGAGATATTTTCGTTTCAGTTAGCGGCCGGCGGCGTCGAGCTGCTCGAACTCCTCACCCGTCAGGGCGATGGCGAGGGCGCGGACGTTCTCCTCCAGATGCTTGACCGAAGTCGTTCCAGGAATGGGAAGGATGACCCGGCTTCGCTGGAGCAGCCAGGCGATCGCGATCTGGCCCGAGCCGACGCCGTGCCGCGCAGCGATCCGCTCGAGGATCGACCCCGACTCGGTGAGCCGACCAGCCGCCAGCGGAAACCACGGGATGAACCCGATGCCGTTCGCGTCGCAATAGTCGAGCACGTCCTCGCTCCCGCGATCAGCGAGATTGTAGCGGTTTTGCACCGTGGCGACCGGGAAGACCGCGCGAGCAGCCTCGATGTCATCAACGCTGACCTCGCTCAAACCCGCATGGCGGATAACGCCGGTGTCCAACAGCTGCCTAATGACGGCAAACTGCTCGTCGCGGGGCACACGCGGGTCGATGCGATGGAGCTGCCAGAGGTCGATGCGCTCGACTTCAAGCGCCTCACGGCTGCGCAGCGCCTGCGTCAGGAGATATTCGGGATCGCCTCGCGGCACCCACTGGTCCGGACCGGGGCGGGTCAGACCGGCCTTGGTCGCGATGTGCAGGCCCGAAGGATAGGGGAAAAGCGCCTCGCGGATAAGCGGCTCGGACACGCCGGGACCGTAGCTGTCGGCGGTGTCGATCAGATTGATGCCCAGTTCGGGGATGCGACGCAGAGTAGCGAGTGCCTTCTCCCGATCGGCCGGAGGTCCCCAGATCCCCGGCCCGGTGACGCGCATCGCACCGTAGCCAAGACGAGAGACATTCAGGTCACCTCCGATAGAGAAAGTCAGATTGTTCATATGCCTCTCCTCACGCAGCCAGCTTGGCATTGAGGATGCGGAGCTGCGTGAAGTCCTTCATCCCCTCCATGCCGTTCTGAAGGCCAATGCCAGACTCCTTCGCTCCGCCGAACGGCACGTCGAGCGGCAAGGCCATGTGCTGGTTCACCCAGATGGTGCCCGTCTCGATCTTACTCGCGACCTCAATCCCGCGCTTCACGTCGCCGGTCCAGATCGTGCCGCCCAGACCGTATTCGACGTCGTTGGCGCTCGCGATGGCCTCGTTCAGATCGTCGTAGACCTGGATCGGCAGCACGGGTCCGAATTGCTCCTCAAGCACCAGACGCGCGTCGTTCGGAAGCCCGGTGACAATGGCGGGCGAGATGAAGTAGCCGTTGCCGGTCGCTTCCCCGCCAGTCAGGAAGGTGCCGCCTTCCTCCCGGGCGGACGCGATGTAGCCGAGGACCTTTTCGAACTGCATCTTGTTCTGAAGCGGCCCCATCGTGGTTAATGGATCCATACCGTCGCCAAGGACAGCGGCCTGCGCGCGGCGCGTGAGGGCAGATGTCAAGGCGACGGCCAGTGCGCGGGGCAGGTAGACGCGCTTGGTCGCGTAGCAGACCTGGCCGGCGTTGATGAACGCAGCCGCGTAGATCTTGTCCGCGGCCCATTCGACATCGACGTCGTCGAGTACGATGGCCGCGTCGTTCCCGCCCAGCTCGAGCGTGAACCGCTTCAGGGTCTCAGCGGCCGAGGTCAGCACCTTCTTGCCCGTCGGCGTGGAACCGGTGAAGCTCACATGGGCCACGTCGGGATGGCCGGAGAGCAGTGATCCGAGATCGTTCGCATCGACCAGCGTCTGGAACACGCCGCGCGGGAAGATGTCAGCCGCGAGTTCACCAAGGATCAGCGTGGCAAGCGGCGTCGTCGGAGCCGGCTTCGCGATGACAGTGTTACCAGTGATCAGCGCCGGCCCCAGCTTGAACGAGAGCAGCGTCATCGGCCGGTTCCAGGGCATGATCGCGACGACGACGCCTTGCGGATAGTGCTGCTCGACGATCAGTTCGCGCTGGTTCTCGCGAATGACGCGATCCTCGAGCGTCTGGGTCGCGAAGTAACGGATGGCGTCGGTCGCACGGCCGACCTCGAAGCGGCAGTCTGCGATCGGGCCGCCGCGCTCGCGCGTCAGCGTCTCCGCAATCCGGTCGGCATTGGCCTCCATCGCGTCGGCGAAGCGCTCGAGATACGGACGGCGCCCCTCGTAACCGAGAGCTCCCCATGCGCGCTGCGCACGCCGCGCGGCGGCGATGGCCACCTCTGCCTGGGTTACGCTGGCGCGCGGGGCCTTCTCGAACGGCTGCGCCGTGGTCGGGTCGATCACGTCCATCGAGAGCGCACCCTCGACAAGGTCTCCATCGATGAGAAGACGGTGGGTCATCGGGCATTCTCCTGTGATGCGAAAGCCGACCGCGCATCGGCGACGGCCTCCGAGTTCGCTTCGGCCAGCCAGTGACCTGCGTTCGGGAAGACTGCGACGGAGACAGTCTGCGCCATCCCCTCGAGCATGAGCGGATGGGCAAAGCCTCCCGCGCCACGCAGGTCAGGCATCACGAGCCTGAACCCGACGGCGGTCAGCGGCGCGACGACCTTGCGCCGGGTGATGCCCATTTCGGGATAGCCGTGGATGAGCAGCAGCACCGGGCCATGCTCGGGTCCTGCGACGCGGAAGTTGATGCGGACGCCATCGACGTCTGCGGATGACGGATGCACCACGGAGAACTGTTCCATGGACCTCATGGCTGGGGGATCGGATCGGCCACGCTAACGAGTCCATGGCCCTCGGCCTTCAGAGCTGCTCGCACCGTCGGCCGCTGGCCTGCGAACGCGAGCAGAGCGGCGATCCGGGGATAGGGGTCGAGCGAGATCCCGAAATAGTGGGTCCAGCTGGCGATCACGAAGAAGTAGGCGTCCGCGGCCGTGAAAATGTCTCCGGTCAGATACGGCCCGGTGAGATCGCGCTCAGCGAATGCCAGCCTGCCGTTGATCCGCGCGATGACGATGTCCCGCATCTCGTCGCTGATCTGCCAATAGAGCGGCCCGAAGCTCTTGTGCAGTTCGGCCGCCACGAAGCTCTGCCACTCCATGACGCGATACCGCTCCATGGTCCCGGCGGCAGGCATGAGATCGACCCGGCCGGCGCGGTCGCACACATATTGCGCGATCGCCATGTTCTCGGTGAGATCGGGTCCGTCGCCTATCTCGATGAGCGGGACCATCCCGCGCGGAGCGACCGCGCGGTAGTCGCTCCCGTCGGGTCGGACCTTCTTGGTGACGTTGACGACCTCGAGCTCGAACGGCTCGCCGATCTCGCGGAGGAGAATGTGGACGGATAGCGAGCTGGCGCCCGGATGCGTGTAGAGCTTCATGAAGCGGCCGATCAGAACGAGGTGATGACCGAGCGGGCGATCGCGCCGTGTTTCAGGTCCTCATAGGCCTCGTTGATCTCAGAGATGTTCACTTCCCGCGAGATCAGGTCATCCAGGTTGAAACGGCCCTGGAGATAGAGGTCAGCATACATTGGGATGTCGTGCTTAATGTTGCTCGAACCCATGAACACGCCCTTCAGCTCGATCTGCCGGATGATCACGTCCAGGCCCGCGACCGGGAAGGTCTCACCGGGGCGGTGGAGACCGATGAGGTAGGCGGCGCCACCCGGACGGACGACGTTGACGGCGAGCTCCGATGTCACGGGAAGGCCGATGACCTCGAAAGCGTGGTCGGCGCCGCGCGGCAGGATCGCCTTGACCGCAGCAACCGCGTCACCCTCGCCCGAATTGATGAAGTCAGTCGCACCGAACTTGCGGGCGAGCTCCTCCTTGCCGGGCTGGTTGTCGATCGCGATGATGTGCGAGGCGCCCGCGAGCTTCGCGCCCGCGATCGCGTTTAGCCCGACACCACCGATGCCGATGACCACGACCGTGTCGCCGGTCTTGAGGTCTGCCGAGTTGATCGCGGCACCGGCACCGGTGATCACGCCGCAGCCGAGGACCGACGCCTGCGGGAAAGGCACCTCGTCCGGGATCTTCACGAGCTGGTTCTCATGGACAAGCGTTTGCTCGGCGAAAGCGGCTGTGCCCCAACCAGTATAGACGGGCGTGTCGTCGGAGGCGCGGGTGAGGCGCTGGCCGTCGCTGGCCGCTCGCATCGTCTCTTCGGGATGCTCGCACTGGTAGGTCCGGCCCGACAAGCAGGACACGCAGTGACCGCAGAACTGGACGAGCGAGCCAACGACGTGATCGCCGACCTTCAGCTCGCGGACGTCCGGACCGATCTCGCGTACGACACCTGCCAGCTCGTGACCGAGAACCGCCGGGAGCGGCGTGCCGTAATTGGCCTCGGCGAGGTGGAGGTCCGAGTGGCACAGCCCGCACGCCTTCACGTCGACCAGGACCTCGCGGCCCTTCGGCGCGTCAATGCGAACCTCCTCGATGTCGAAGCGGCCCTCGTTCGCGTTCAAAACTGCTGCTTTCATGCCCAATCATCCTCATTTGGCGATCGCCCACCGGATGGGGGCCTTGCTCGCCTAAAGATGCTGGATTGAGCTTCGACAGCCAGCCCTACCCCGGTATGGGTGCCGCCTCACTGGGTATGCACACGCGGCGGGAACTACTCGAACCCATACCGAAGTATTGTGTCGCCCGATCGACTTAGCTGGCATCTACGGTCGATGTCGGGCAAAGTGGATCGTATGTAGAATGGAGGCCGCGTTGTTGAGTGAAGCAAAGGCGGCCAATGGCGTCGGCACCGTCCAGAAACCCGTCGTCCTGGTGGTCGACGACGACCCGGACATCCGAGAGAGCCTCAGCGACATGTTCGAATCCGTCGGCATGCGGGCGGTCGTCTATGGGACGACGGCCGAGATGCTGGACGACATGCTGCCGGATTGCCCGAGCTGCCTGGTGCTCGATCTGCGGCTGCCCGGTTCGAGCGGCCTCGAACTGCAGGCGCAGCTGGCGAGCCAGGGGATCGCCATCCCAATCATCTTCATCACCGGCCATGCAGATGTGCCGACGACGGTCCGCGCTATGAAGGCCGGTGCCCTCGACTTCCTGTCCAAGCCCTTTCGCGAGCAGGAGTTGCTGGACGCGGTGTCGGATGCGCTCAAACGCGATGGCGAACGACGCCTCCAACAACGAGAGCGCGACTCTGTCCGCCTGCTCGCACAGCAACTCACGTTGCGCGAGACCGACGTGCTGCGCGGCGTAGCTCGGGGACTGCTCAACAAGCAGATCGCATACGAGCTGGGCATCACCGAGGTGACCGTGAAGATGCACCGTTCGAGCGCGGGCAAGAAGCTCAAGTCCATCTCGGTCGCCGACATGATCCGCAAGATCGAACTGCTCGACCTCTAGGTCGCCCGGCTGCGTTGCCCGCCATCCGGTCAAGTTCCAGCTCCATCCCAACCTCGCCCAATGACGCTTCTGGCCATACCAGGGTATGGCTGTGCCCAACGCCCCCTGTGCGGCAAGCTCCCCTCGCAGGGAGGACGGCATGGTCGAGATCAACATCAATGGTGAGAGACGCGAGACGAGCGTGGATGGCGACACGCCTCTGCTTTGGGTCCTTCGCGACATACTGGGGCTGACGGGCACGAAGTTCGGCTGCGGCATTGCCCAGTGCGGTGCATGCACGGTCCATGTCGACGGGGAGGCCGTGCGATCCTGCAGGCTGCCGGTTGGCGCCGTCGGCAAGCGCGCCATCACCACCATCGAAGGCATCGGTGCCACCCCGATCGGAGCGGCCGTGCAGAAGGCGTGGCTCGATCTCGAGGTCATCCAGTGCGGATACTGCCAGTCGGGGCAGATCATGGCCGCCACGGCGCTCCTCGCCTCAAACCCGAAACCCGACGACGACGCCATCGACGCAGCCATGTCCGGCAACATCTGCCGCTGCGGCACCTACGTCCGCATCCGCGAGGGCATCAAGAAGGCAGCCGTCCGTGCCTGAGGCCGCTGTCTCACGGCGTGACGCCCTCCGCTTCGCCGCCGCCGGAGGCGCGGTCTTCCTCCTCGGCGTCAACCTCCGGAGCGCCAGCATAGCCGCCGTCTCCGACACGACCACCGCCGCCTTCGCACCAGACGCGTTCATCCGCATAGCGGGCGACGGCCGTGCCACCCTCATCATGCCACAGACCGAGATGGGTCAGGGCATCTACACTGCACTCTCGATGCTGATCGCCGAGGAACTCGACCTCCCGCTCGACGGTGTGACGCTCGAAGCTGCGCCGGCGAGCGACAAGCTCTACGGCAACCCCATCTTCAAGGTGCAGGCCACCGGCGGCTCGACTTCGGTCAGAGGCTACTGGCTGCCCTTACGCAACGTGGGCGCGAGCGCGCGCGCCATGCTGGTCGCAGCGGCTGCCCGGCGCTGGCACGTCGATCCGGCAAGCTGTCGGACGGCGGACGGCGAGGTCATCCACGATGGCAGTGGCCGGCGCGCCGGCTACGGCTCCCTCGCCGCCGCCGCGATGTTCGAGACACCACCAGCACAGCCGACGCTCAAGAAACCGGAGCAGTTCCGCCTGATCGGCCGGTCGCATCGACGTCTCGACACACCGGAGAAGACGAACGGCTCGCTCAAATATGGCATCGACGCGATGCCCGAGGGCGTCAAGTTCGCAAGCCTGTCCTGCGCGCCGGTAACTGGCGGAAAAATCGCGCATGTCGACGACACCCAGGCGCGCGGGCTTCCCGGCGTCAGCCAGATCATCCTGCTCGACGATCTCGTCGCCGTCGTCGCGGACACAAGCTGGGGGGCCATGCGTGCGCTCGCCGCCATCGACATCCAGTGGAATGATGGCGAGTTCGGATCGCTGTCCACCGAGCACCTGCGGATGGCACTCGCCGAGGCTGGCAAGTCCGAGGGCACGGTGGCAGTCGACACGGGAGCCAAGCCTAAGCTCGCTGGCGAGGACGTGATCTCGCAGTTCTACGAGATTCCGCTGCTCGCGCACGCGCCCATGGAGCCGATGAACTGCACCGTCCACGTCACGCCAGGCAGTTGCGAGGTGTGGGTCGGCACGCAGGTCATGACGATGGCGCAGCGCGCAGCCGCCGAGGAGGCCGGACTGCCGCCCGAGCGGGTGACGGTCCACAACCACCTGATCGGCGGAGGCTTCGGTCGACGGCTCGAGGTGGACGGCGTCCGCAAGGCCGTCCGCATCGCCCGCCATGTCGATGGACCGGTCAAGGTCGTCTGGTCCCGCGAGGAGGACATCGCCCGCGCTCCCTATCGATCGGTCTACGGCAGCTGGATGCGTGCCCGTGTCAAGGACGGCAAGCCTGTCGCCTGGGGCCACAAGGTCGCCGGACCGACCGTGGTCGGGCGCTGGCTCCCGCCGGCATTTGACGGAAAGATCGACAGCGACGCTGTCGATGGCGCCGCCGAGACGCCCTACGATTTCCCGTCGAGCTACGTGACGTGGGTCCGCCACGAACCACGCGGGATCACCACCGCCTTCTGGCGGGGCGTCGGCCCCAACATGAACGTCTTCGCGACCGAGAGCTTCGTCGATCGCGTCGCGAGCGAGGTCGAGCGCGATCCACTCGAATTCCGCAGAAGCCTGATCGGGAAGCAGGTGCGCGCACGCGCCGTGCTCGATCTGGCCGCTGACAAGGCCGGCTGGAGATCGCCCCTACCTGATCGCCATGGACGCGGCATCAGCCTGCAATACGCCTTCGGCACCTATGTCTGCACGATCGCCGAGGTCTCGGTCGACGACGATGGCGGCGTCCGGGTTCTCCGCATGACATCGGCGGTGGATTGCGGCACGCCCGTCAACCCAGACGGCATCGTCTCCCAGATTCAGGGTGGCATCGTCTTCGGACTGTCCGCGGCGCTTCATGGTCGTATCACGATCGCCAACGGCCGGACCGAACAGAGCAACTTCCATGACTACCGGGTCGTCAGAATGGACGAGACGCCGCGGATCGAAGTCCACGTCGTCCGGAACGCGGAGGTGCCCGGCGGCATCGGGGAACCCGGAACCGTCTCGGTGCAGGCGGCGGTCGCCAACGCGATCTACGCAGCCACCGGCGTCCACCTGACCCGGATGCCCGTCGATACCGCCCTGCTGGCGAAAGGCGCACTGTCATGACCGGCCGTCGCAGAAACCTACTTATGCTCGCCGCAGCCGCCCTCCTTCTCATCCTCGTGGTGGCGTGGCGGATGCTCTTCCTGCCCGATGCCCTCGCCTTCGCCGGAGGGACGCGGGTCGCCCTTTCGGAATACACACGCGCGCCGATAACGGGCGTGCCAGCCGAACTGGCGAAAGTGGATCCGCTCACGAAGGGCCGCTACCTCGCAGAGGCAGCGGACTGCGCCGCATGCCACACCGCGAAGGGCGGCACGCCGTTCGCGGGCGGACGACCGTTCAAGCTGCCTTTCGGCACCATCTACACACCCAACATCACACCCGATCGCGAGACCGGGATCGGCGCGTGGACCGACGCCCAGTTCGTCCGCGCGGTCCACAAGGGCATCGGTCGCGACGGCGAGCGACTCTATCCCGCCTTCCCATACGCGTCCTACACCATGCTGACGGACGACGACGTGCTGTCGATACGCCGCTACCTGGCGTCGCTGCCAGCGGTCCGCCGAGCCAACCAGCCGAACACGTTCGCCTTCCCGTTCAACCAGCGCTGGCTGATGACGATCTGGGGTGCGTTCTTTAATCCGGGCAAGCGGTTCGAGCCCATCGCCGAGCGGAGCCCGCAATGGAACCGCGGGGCCTATCTGGTCGAGGCCGCCGGGCATTGCGGCGAATGCCACACGCCTCGGACGCTGATGCAGGCGATGAACACCCGAGCGAAGTTCTCCGGTGGACAGGCCGAGGGGTGGAACGCCTACAACATCACCGGAGACCGTCTGAGCGGCATCGGCGCATGGACCGACGCTGAGCTCGCCCAGTATCTCTCTAAGGGCCATGCCGAAGGGCGAGGCGTCGCGTCGGGTCCGATGGCGGAAGCCGTCGAACTGAGCACGAGCCGTCTTACCAGCTCCGACATCGCGGCGATGGTGGCCTATCTTCACACCATCCCGGCGGTGCGCACCAAGGCGTCACCCGAGATGGCCGGCCCCGCCCCCGCCATTGCGAGCGCCGGCCCCAAGGACAACGTCGCCGGAAAGCGGATCTTCCAGGGTGCGTGCGCCAGCTGCCACGCATGGAGCGGTCGCGGAGCGATTACCTCCGACCAGCAGCTCACCGGCAATCGCGCCGTGAACGACAGAACCGCCGCCAACGTCGCGATGATGATCCTCAATGGGACGGGCGGCTCACCCGAGCGACCGGGAGCATACATGCCGAGCTTCCGCGCCGCCTACACCAACGCCGAGATCGCGGACGTCGCCAACTACGTCACCGCGCGCTTCGGCTCCAAGCCGTCCCGCATCACCACCGAGGTCGTGAAGCGGATGCGCGAGGAATAGCCTCAATCCAAAGGAGAACTCACATGCACATGATGGACTGGAACGGATATCGCGACCAGGTGCTTGCCGGCGTCGGCGGCATCGGCAAGCTCACCCCTGACACCACGCGAGGCTACGCCATGCTGGGCGGTGCCGGCGCCAAGACCGGACATCTAGATCCGAAGACCCGCGAGCTGATCGCCGTGGCCTGCGCGATCACGCTTCGCTGCGACGGCTGCATCACGGTGCACACCAAGGCAGCACGTGATACGGGCGCAACCGAGGAGGAGCTCGCCGAGGCGCTGGGCGTCGCCATCGCCCTGAACGCCGGTGCAGGCCTTGTCTATTCCACCCGTGCGATGGACGCCTTCACGGCATCCGGCGAACTCTGACCGGAGCTTCCAACATGAAGAACTGGCTTGTGACCGGCAGTTCCAAAGGACTTGGCCGCGCCATCGTAGAGCGCGCTCTGGCGGCGGGAGAAAATGTCTTCGCCACGGCGCGCGACGAACGCTCGCTGAACGATCTTGCCAGCGACCATCCCGACAGGCTTCGCGTGGGTCGGCTGGATGTTACCGATGCGGCCCAGGCCCGATCCTGCGTTGCTGCGGCTGTCGACGCGTTCGGCAGGCTCGACGTGCTCGTGAACAACGCCGGCTACGGCCTCATCGCACCGTTCGAACAGACGACGGATCTCGAGCTTCCGCGATCAGATTGAGACCAACCTTTTCGGAGTGGTAAATCTCACCCGAGCGGTCCTGCCCGCCATGCGGATTCAGCGCGCCGGCCACATCATCAACGTGTCGTCAATTGGCGGGCGTGCAGGCGCGCCGGGGTTGAGCGCCTATCAGGCTGCAAAATGGGCCGTCGGCGGGTTCACGGAGTCGGTGTCCCAGGAGATCTCTGCGTTCGGTGTCCATATGGTGTCGCTGGAACCCGGCGGCATGCGAACGGACTGGGGCGCGAGCGCCAACGGTAGCGCGATTGACCTCCTGCCCGAATATGCGCCCTCCGTCGGCGCCTTTCTTGACATGATGCCCCGGTTCGTCGGCAATGAAGTCGGAGACCCCGCCAAAATCGCAAAGGTCATCTTCGATCTGACGCGCCGGAATGATCTGCCCGCCCATCTGGTGCTCGGCAGCGATGCACTGCACGTGCTGGCGATTGCCGAGGAGGCTCGCCGCAAGGCGGCCGACGAATGGGTCGCGGTCAGTCGATCGACGGATTTCGATGAAGGCGACATATCTTATCTGGAGGGCAGCCGCTTCCACTGAGACGTGACGGGCGTCGCCCAGCGCAGGTCGTGTGAACAAGCAGGTTGCTGCCTGTGACCTCTTCGGTCTCGTTCGAGCGGAAACTCCCGCCCGCGCTCGCGCCCAGACAGAGGGCTAGTCTAGCGGGGCGCGATCGATCGCGGTCGCCAAAGACGCTAGACACGGCCATCGCACTGAACGCGGGCGCCGGGCTCGTCTCCTCGACCCGCACGATGGATGCGTTCAGCGCATCGGCGGAAGCCTGACCGACGAAGGCGGCCGGAGCGCGACAGCCCCGGCCGCCAGTGCCTACTTTTGCGATGCCGCCACCGACGGCGCGCCGTCCGCCCAGTCCTGCCGACCCGGCGCGAAGAAGTCGATGTCGATCGTGTCCACCGGACAATGGAACTCGTGGGGGACGTTCGGCGGGATCACCAGAATCGTCCCCGCCGTCACCGTGAACTTGCGTCCTTGGGAAAAGACCTCGCACCTGCCCGACACGATCCAGGTGATCTGCTCGTTGACATGATGATGGAGCGGGAAGACGCCACCCGCCTTGACCGTCCACTTGACGAACGTCGACTGCGCGCCGCTGAGATACTGCCGCTGGACCAGATCCGAGATTTGCTCGATTGGCTGACGATCCAATTCGTAGAGAACCGGCAGAGCCGCGGTATGTTCGCTGACCGTAGGGATGATGCCCCGTCCAGGAGCCTCCACGACAGCCGGAGGGCCTGAGATCGAGGGGCCGGCGCCGCCTGCGCGTGCGCCGTCGCGACCGCAAGCATACCGATCAGTGCCGTCACCGCCAGCGCTGTGCCGGCACGACCGCCTTGCTTTGCCCGGCCCATCAGTCGAGGCTGCGCAGAGGCTCGAGGCGGATCGGCTCTGCGAGGAGATCGCCGAACTGGGCCGCGAGCCCCTGAAGGTTCGGGCCGGCTCCGTGGACGTCGAGCGCCATCTGGTCCGCCCAGACCTCATACATCACCACCGTCCCCGGATGTTCGCGGCTGACATGGGGCGAGTAGGCGATGCATCCCGGTTCCTTGCGGACGTCGGGAACGATTGCGAGGACGGCATCGATCAGCGCCTGCTCCCTGCCAGGTTTGGCGATGAGATAGGCGATGAGCTGGATCTGGTTTTCGTCTGTCATGACTTCCTCACTTCAAAAGGACGGGACCGTTGCCGATCCGGATGCGGAGCAGCTGGTAGGGCTGCCTGCGAAGGTCCTTGCCCTCATGGAACCCCGCCTGCCGCTGCAGCTGATTGGCGGTGAAATAGAGATATCCGTCGGTGCCCACCGACAGCGTGTCGGGCCAAAGGATGCGGGGATCCTTGGCAATCGTCGTCCACTTGCCCTCCGCAAAGCGGCGGATGGCTCCGTGCTCGTAGTCGCCGGCGTAGATGTTGCCCTCGGAATCCTCGGCGAGCCCATCGGATGGCGCCTTTGGACCAAGATCCTTGATGGCGGCGGCGATCTGCTCGTCGGTCACCGAGGGGTCGCGAAGGAGGGCGGTCGGCACGCTGTAGAAATGCCGGCTCGACAGCGCGCAGTAGTAGAGCGTCGAGCCATCCGCCGAGATCGCGATACCATCCGTCGCCACAAGCCACGGCGTCGGTTTGCCACCCGCCGGGCGGTTCATCAGCGTCTGTCCCTCGATCACCGGATTGAACCCCGGATCGGGCATGGTGGTCGAGTGGGCCGAAAGGCGGCGCAGGGCCTTGCCGGATGCCAGATCGACGACGATCAGACCGCCCGGCCCCTTGATCGAGCTGTCCGTGATGTAGGCGACGCCGGCCTCGCCCTGACGCAGATCGAAGCGCACGTCGTTAACGTAGGTGGTCGGCAGGACGACGTCGGGACTCAGCACCAGCGTCTTCACCACCTTGTTCGAGGCGAGGTCGATCGCGACGAGCTTGGCACCACCGGCGACCGGTCGGGCAAACCCCGGGGCGGCGGTGTCGAGGACCCACAGTCGGTTTGCCCCGTCGGCGACGACGCTCTGGACGCTGATGAAGTGATCCGCAGGCCCGCCCATCGCCACATTGTTGGTGACTTGGTCCGGGAACGCGGTGACCTTGCCATCCTTTAGCTCACCCACCGCAAACGGGGGCTTGTCGCCCCACTGCGGGTAGTTGAGGAAGATGCGGCCGTCCGGCGCAACGGTGACGCCCGTCGGCATGGCACCGCGAAGATTCGCCACGACCTCCACGGGGATCTGCTGGTCCTGCGCAAAGGCGGGGGCTGCGATGAGGCTCGCGACGCTCGCGAGCAATGGCACGATGCGTGACATGGATGTCCTTTCGTTCTGATGGAGGTCGACGGAGACCGGCGCGCGGATCACTTCGCGACCACGCCGATCTGCTGGAGAAAAGTGAGATTGTCCTCGAGGTGCCAATTGTCGGTGATCCGACCACGCTGGACCCGCACGATGTCGGTCGCGATGAAGTCCACGGCCTGCCCCGCCCCGGCGTGCCCAGCGAAGCTCCCGGTGAAATGTCCCGTGAACCGCAGGTGCGACACCACGCGGTCCTCGACGACCAGCCGCTGGACGACGGTCACCTTCAGATCCGGTATCGCCGCCAGAAAACCCTTGGAGGCCGCAGCCGGACCATCCGGCCCCTGGGGTCGACCTGATGGAAGGGTGTGGTCGACAAAGTCCGGACCGATCGCCTGCGCCAGCAGCTTGGCGCTGCCATTGGCCCAGAAGCCATAGAAGGCGTCCACCGGCTTCAAGAGCAACGAGAGCTGCTGGGGCGTGATGTCGCCAGCGACGATCTGCTCCTGCGGGCGGGTCGTCGCCACCGCAGCGCGGTCATCGAGTTGCTGCGCTTCGGCGGAGCCTGCCGCTAGCAGGGCCGCAGCCGAGATTGCCAAGCTCTTCATCCAAAATCTCCTCATTCGATCATCGCCTCGCAATTGACACCGCCTGGCGAACGGAGGCCGTCGGCATCACACTCATCGTCGTTAGTGACGGAAGCTGGCCATTCATTCGACGCGGCGCCACGGCCAAGGTCACATGCCCGGCATTCAGGGATGAATGGTCGCCACTCATGGTCGCACCCGGCGTCGCCCCGGCGGTCCGCTTTCCGCGAGGACACTCAACGCGAACGGCAGAACCGAGAGGCAGGCCAGGATGGCCGCGATGCAAGCATCACCTATCGACGGCCGTATCGCGGCGAACACGACGACAGCCGTGGCGACAAGGATCACCACGGACAGGAATTTGCGACCTTCGCATCGTCTCGTCATCGAACCGCATCCTTAAGTGAGGCGGGCTCCCGAGGCTCGACGCCTCGGGAGCCCGCCTCAGTTCGATCAGGCAGCCATCGGGACCGGGATCGGATTCTCGACCATCGCGGCGTTGAAGCCGTTGACCACAGCGTGCTCGCCGGCACCCGGATTGTCGCGGAATGCCTTGATGCTATCGACGATGATCTCCTCGTCGTCGGTTGCCAGCTTAGTCATGGTCTCTGCGATGAAGTCGTCGAGCGGCATCGCGCGCGGGTCGCCGCTCTTACCGACCAGGTCCGTATCTACCCAAGGCGGTGCGATCTCCTGCACCCGCACCGACGTGTCGCGCAGCATGAAGCGCTGCGAAAGCGTGTAGGTGTGGAGCGCGGCCTTGCTGGCCGAATAGACCGCGTTGGTCGCCAAGGGCACGTAGGCGAGAACCGACGTGTTGTTGATGATCACGCCGCGCGGCTGAGCCTTCAGATGCTCGATCAGCGCCGACGTCATGCGGATCGGACCAAGGAAGTTGGTGGTCAGGATCGCCTGGTTGACGGCGTCGTCGAGCACGCCCGAAGGGTCGTCGAAGGGCATGATGCCGGCATTGTTGATCAGGACGTTGAGCTTGGGAAAACGGCTCTTCAGCTCGGCGGCGGCCGCCTCGATGCTCTCGGGATCGGTGATGTCGAGCCGGATGCCGGCCATGCCGGGGTTGGCGGCGACGACCTCGTCGATCAGAGCCTGGCGACGACCGGCGACGATGACCTGGTTACCCAGCTTGTGGAACTGCTCGGCCAGTGCGCGCCCGATGCCGGACGTGGAGCCGGTGATGAAGATGGTGTTGTCAGTCAGTTGCATGTGTCTTCTCCAAGAAAAAATGTTCAGTCGAGGTCGCCGCCGCTGCTGATCCACGTCGCGACGAGGTCTGCGTATTCGGTGGCGGCGTCCTCCCAGACGAAGTGTCCGGCGTTCACGACCACGTGGCGGCAATGAAGAAGGATGCGCTCGAGAAGTTCGCCGTTGGCGGGCGGCACCAGCGAATCTGTAGCGCCCGAGATGACCAGGACCGGTGTCCCGATCTCACCTGCGAACGACTGGAGCACGGGTAGATCCCGCGGATAGGCCCGCACGTAATCCGCCGCCTCGCGATACCGTCCGTCCGCGGACGAGAGCCGGTAGTCCTCCATCACCTCGGCCGGTGGCTCGGTCGCTCCCAGCGCCTTGATGACTTCGACGACCACGCCGGCATCCTCTCCGACGTCCAGACCCTCGACCGGCCCCTCGATGAGGCCGCGCAGCCGCTCGCCGACAAGCGCCATGTCCGTTCCGCCACTCCCGACGGTGATCGTCGCGAAGAGGTCGGGCGCCTCATGGGCCGCGAACAGCATGGCGGCGGTCCCAACGTCCGGGCCGACGGCGTGGCAGCGCTCGATGCCCATCCGATCGAGCAGGCGGATGATGAAGGCACCCATTCCCGCGGGAGAGAGCGCCGCCGGATTGGCCTCCGAGCGACCGAACCCCGGCAGATCCACGGCGACCAGCGGACCGAGGTCCGCAAGCTGAGCCCAAATCTTGCGGAACGCATAGAGGCTCTGCGGCCAGGGGCTCGTCAGGAGGATTGGAATACCCGCGGTGCGTCCTCCCCGGACGATCCGCAGCGCAAAACCGCCCAATTCGATCGTCTCGGGCTCCGGCATGGCTTCCACCACACCAGCCCCCTCGCCCACGGTGCTCACGAGACCTTCGCGAGATAGCGGGCGCCGGGCTCGGCATGGGCCAGGTCACCGGCGATCCGGCGGCGGAGCGCCTCGTATTCATCCCACAGCGCACCGTCCTGAAGCGGAGGGATGGTGACCACCTCGCCCAGATCGAGACCTGCGAGTGCTGCATCGACCATCTTCTCGGCGGGCATGGCGAGCGGGCTGTCGGCATAGGCGCCGTATCCGGCGATGTCCCAGAACTCGGTTGCCGTGCCGCCCGGCAGGACCGCCTGGACCCGCACGCCCTTGTCCGCGAGCTCATGCTGCAGAGACTGGGTAAACGCCAGCACGAACGCCTTGGTGCCGCCATATACACCGTTGAGGATCTCAGGGCCGATGGCGACGATCGACGAGATGTTGACGATGGTCCCCGCGCCGCGGGCGACGAAGGCGGGCGCAGCTGCATAGCTCAGACGCATCAGGGCGGTGACGTTGACGTCGACCATGAGTTCCATCCGCTCGGCATCCGTGTCGAGGAGCGGCGTGACGCCGCCGAAGCCCGCGTTGTTCACCAGCATCGTAATCGAGGCGTTGTCGCGGAGCACCTGCTCGACGCGGAAAAGGTCGTCGCCGTCGGAAAGGTCGGCGGTGAGCACGTTGACCGCGCGGCCGGTCTCATCACTGATCCGCTGCGCGACGGTCTGCAGACGGTCGGTGTTCCGTGCGACCAGGATCAGGTCGTAGCCCCGCTTGGCGAGACGGTCGGCATAGATCGCACCGATCCCACTCGAGGCGCCGGTGACCAGCGCGGTTCCCATGTTGCTCATTGGATGTCTCCTTCTAGGCCGCCCGTTGCGGTCGAGTGATAGTTAGGCTTGAAGCGTCGCGTCCGAAATGACATAGAAACGACAATTCAAGACATTCGAAGGACACGCGATGCGCAAGGTCGGCTTCATTCTCCATCCCGGCTATTCGCCGATGAGCCTCGCGGTCTCGACGGTGTTCGAGATCGCCAATCTCCAAGCGGGCAAGCCCGTCTACGACGTGCAGATGCTCTCCGAGACCGGCGGGTCCGTCCGGACGTCCGTGGGATTCGAGGTGATGACGACGCCGTTCTCCGGCGAGCCACTCGACCTGCTCGTCGTCGGTGGGAGCATGGAAGACGCCACGTCCGAGGTCGTGGCGTTCGTCCGCACAGCGCCGAAGTTCGCCCGGCGCATCGCCGCGCCCTGCATAGGCGCACTCGTCCTCGCAGAAGCGGGCCTCCTGGATGGCAGACGCGCCACCACCCACTGGATGTATGCGCGCGGCATGGCCGAGCGGTATCCGAGGATAAAGGTGGAGGAGGATCGCATCTTCATTGCCGACGGTCCAATCTGGACCTCGGCGGGAATGACGGCCGGCATCGATCTCGCGCTCGCGCTGGTCGAGGAGGACCTCGGCATGGAGGCCGCGCGTTTCGTCGCGCGCAAACTCGTCGTCTACCATCGTCGCAGCGGCGGCCAGTCGCAATTCTCGACACTGCTCGAACTCGAGCCGAAATCGGACCGCATGCAGGCGGTGCTGACGTTCGCCCGCCGTAACCTCACCAGCCGGCTGTCGGTCGAGGATCTGGCGGACGTCGCCCACCTTTCGCCGAGGCAGTTCAGTCGCGCGTTCCAGACCGAGACCGGGCAGTCGCCCGCTAAGGCTATCGAGCACCTGCGGCTCGAGGCGGCGCGGACGCTCATGGAGGACAGCAACCATTCGATCGACATCGTCGCCCAGGAGACGGGGTTCGCGGATCGGGACCGCATGCGCAGGGCGTTCCTTCGAACCTTCGGGCAGCCGCCGCAGGTCATCCGTCGCGCGGCGCGCGGTGCGGCGGTTCAGGATCTGGTCGACGCCTGACATGTCGGCCCGGGACCTCAGAGCCTGATCAGGAGCGTGAGGAGCAGCGTGGCGATGAGCCCGGTGGAACCGATCGAGGCGCGGACCGCCGTCTGCGAAAGGTGTCTGCCGTAGATGCTCATCGTTCACCTCGCTCTAGAAGGTGCCGGGCCAGCCTGCTGCGGGGGCGATGCAGCATCAGGGGGTGGGTCTTGCTGGCCCGGTCGATGCGAATATCGCCGAAGCCCTCTCCGCCAGACAGCCGTCCGCCGGTCGGTCAGACCTGTTCTTTGGTAGGGGTCGGAGCGGATTGCGCCATGCAAAGGCGCATATCGGGCATACGGTTTCCGCCGCTCCCATGGTCCCGCACCTATCGCATAGTGTCCGGAAGGAGACTCTGCATGTCGAAGCTATTGAACATCACCACTGCCGCCGCACTATCGGCCGCCGCATTCGCCTCGCATCCAGCAGGCGCCCAGACCGCCGAGCTGAAGCGGGTCGCAACGAGCAATTCCATGATATGGAACGCCGTGGCGGTCAGTCGCGGGCGCATCTTCGTCGCCGGTCCGAGGTGGACGGGCACTCGGGGTCCGCAACTCGCGATTATCGTCGAAGGCGAGAAGCCGAAACCGTTTCCTAATGTGGCATGGAACGCCTGGAAGCCTGGCTCCGACAACGGCGCCGCGTTCATAAACATTAATGCGGTCCACATGGACACCAACGGTGGCCTGTGGGTCGTCGACACGGGATCGCCCGATTTCGGTGGTGATCCGCTACCCAAGGGCGCAAAGCTCGTCCGCATCGACCTAGTGACCGATAAGATCGACCGCGTCTTCCCTCTCGGACCGGACCTCGCCCTGCCGGGCAGCTATGTCGACGACATCCGATTCAATGGCGATCACGCCTATCTGACCGATGCCGGCCGGCCCGGCATCATCGTGCTCGACTTGGCAACCGATACTGGTCGCCGCGTGCTCGAGGGGCATCCGGCCACAACCGCCCGCGACGGGCGTACCATCGTCCTGAGCGGCCAGATCGTGAAGTCGCCCGACGGCTCGCCTCTGAAGGTCCATTCCGATCCGCTGGAGGTGAGCACTGATGGACGGTGGCTCCTGTTCGGCCCTCTGGAAGGCCCGTGGTCGCGCGTGCCGACGAGCCTGCTCGACGATCCCTCCGTGCCGGCGGCTGATCTCGCGACGGCCGTCGAACCTTGGGCCGACCTGCCTCCGGTGGGCGGAACGACGCTCGCGCCCGATGGACGGCTCTTCTTCGCCGATCTCGCCGACGACAGCATCAAGGTCCGACACCCCGATGGACGCGTCGAGACCCTAGTTACCGATCACGCGCTCCACTGGGTGGATGCGCCGTTCCTCGATGCCGATGGCAAGCTGTGGCTCCCCGTTCCCCAGATGGACAGGGTCGGTCTGTTCCACGACGGAAAATCGCAGACGCGCTGGCCGATCGCCCTCTACACGCTGGAGACGCCGCGATGACCGCCCTCCGCATCGGCCACATCGACCTGGGCTTCCACGACGCCAGCGCTCTGGAGGTCGAAGCGATCCTCCGCCGGCATGGTCACGAGATCGAGCGCTCTGCGGCTCCGCATGAGGAGATGTTCAAACGGATGGGGCGTGGCGAGGTCGATCTGCTGGTCAGCGCCTGGCTCCCGGCCAGCCACGGCGCCTATCTCGCCCCATTCGCGGACGATGTCCGGAAGATCACGGTGCTCTACGAGCCCTACTGCATCTGGGGCGTGCCCGAATATGTGCCGGACGAGATCGCGTCCGTTTCGGATCTGCTGGCCGAACACGCGCTCTCCCGGATGGATCGGCTGATCCAGGGCATCAATCCCGGCGCCGGCATCAGTCGATTCTCGCAGGCGATCGTGCAACACTACGCGCTCGGCAAGGCGGGCTACCGCTTCGAGACCGGAACGGAAGCGCAGTGCTTCGACCGGTTCGAGGAGGCGGTTTCGCGGAAGGAGTGGGTAGTGGTGCCGCTCTGGCATCCCCAATATCTCCATGCGCGCCACCGCATCCGAGAACTCGCCGAGCCGGTCGGCCTGCTGGGCGGCACCGACCAGGCGACCCTGATCGTCCGCCGCGATGCGGAGGGTCGCATCTCGCCGACGGCACTCGAAGAGCTTGCCGCGCTGCATCTTGGCAATCAGCGCGTCAGCGAACTGGAGGACCAGCTCGTGCGCTCGAAACCACCCTCCTAACCGTCGAGGAAGATGAGGGCATGTTTCAGGAAGAGTTCCGGATGTTGGAACTGCGAGGCATGCCCCGCATCCGGATAGATCACCAGCTGCGCGTCGGGGATGTGCTGCTGGAGATGGAAGGAGTTAATCGTCGGCAGCATCACGTCGAGTGTGCCGTTGACGACCAGCGTGGGGACGGTGATCGCCGCCAAATCGGCGAACCGCTCGCCGTGCGGCTCCAGCCAGTCGCGCCCCGCGAGCTGCTGGGCCATGATGCCCTCGGGCGCCGTCGGTGGATCACGATCCTCGGTTCGCTCCATGCGACGCTCCCAGAACGCCCGCCCAGCCGCCTTACCGGTCTCAGAATGCCCGAAGAACAGCCAGAGGAAGTCGTCCTGATTGGCGTTGCCTGTCGCGCGCTGGCGGACTTCCGCGAGGTATGGCGAGGGTTCACCGCCGCGCGGGCTGGTGCCGCACAGGATGAGCCGGCTGAGCCGCTGCGCATTCGCCTTGGCGAACGCCTGGGCGACCATGCCGCCAATCGAGAAGCCGAGCAGATCGAACTTGTCGAGACCGATCGCGTCTACGAACGCGAGGATGGCTGCCGCCATGCCCTCGATGGTCTGCGGCGTCTCTCCGGTAGAACCGCCGATCCCTGGGACGTCGACGAGGATGACCTCCCGCCCCTCCGCCATTCCGTTCGTCAGAAGAGGATCCCAATGATCCAGGCCACCGGTGAAGTGCTGAAGCAGCACGATCGGCCCTCCCGTTTCCTTGCCGAAACGACGGAAGGCGAAATTCGTGCTACCGACTTCTACATGGCGCGTGGGTGCTGTCTGATGACTACCCATTACGATTCTCCTCGTTCGTCTGAACTGGCGTGCCATCCGGTCAAGGGCGATACCTACGATGGTCGAGGGTGGGTTGTCGGTTGGTCGCGGACGGAGAACAGAGTGATGCGGAGCGCGAGCGGAAAAGCATGAGCGATGACTTGCTGAAATGGATTGGCCGAATATTAGCCGTTGCGATCGCAGCGGCCATCTTCACGATTGACTGCATCGCCGATTTCGATGTCTCCATCTCGATCCTCTACATCTGCACGCTCGTCGCCGTCGGCGTTCGAGGTTCGGACAGGGAGGTCGTCCACACGGCGGTCGTATGTTCGTGCCTTTCCGGCATCTCATGGTATGTGGTCCATGGCGATGCGCCCGGCATGGCCAGCAGCCTACGTCTGGGCTTCGCCTTCATCGCCATCGCTGTGACGGCCGCACTTCTTGTCAGCCGCAAGCATCTCGCCGCAGCTCGCAGACAGATCGAGGAGAGCCAGGCCGAACTTCTGAACTTTACAGATTCCGTGCCGCAGCTCCTGTGGCGTTATTCGGTCGATAAAGTCGACTTCTTCAATCGCCGCTACACCGACCTCACTGGCCATGATCGCGAGGAGGCGATCGCCAAGCAGAACTGGATCGAGTGGTATCACCCCGATGACCGGGAGCCCTTCATCGCGAAGCTGCAGAACTCAATGGCCAGCGGCGAGGATCTGCGCGCCACCTTTCGAATGCTGCATGCTGACGGTTCATATCGGTGGATGTCGCTGGTCGGACGCGCCGTCAGGTCCAAGGACGGAGAAACCACGCGGTGGTATGGCGGCTCATCCGACGTGCAAGACGAGGTGACGGCCCATCACCTGTTAGAGCAGCTCCGCGCCGAGCTCGAGGAGAGCCAGGCCGAGCTCATCAACTTCATGGATTCCGTTCCTCAGATACTGTGGAGAGCCTCGCCTGAGGCCTATGTAGATCGATACAACCGCCGCTTTGAGGATATCACCGGTCGCAATCTGGACGCAGCCATCCTCGCGCAGGACTGGTTGAGCGACTTCCATCCCGACGACCAGGAATGGTTCATGGAGCGGGTGCGGACCAAGTTTGCGGCCGGTGAGGAACTGCGCGCAACTTATCGACTCCGTCACGCAGATGGTAGCTACAGGTGGATGTCGCTGATCGGCCTGCCGTTCAAGGACGAGGAAGGGAAGGTCATCCGCTACTATGGCGGCACCTCAGACATCCATGATGAGGTGGTGGCCCGCGAGGAGCTTCAGAAAGTCCGGATTCAATTGGAGCAGAGCCAAGCCGAGGTCGAGCACTTTGCCAATTCGGTGCCTCATATCCTCTGGAGAGGAACCGCCGACGGACAGGTAACTTTTTTAATCAGCGATGGACGGAGATCACCGGCGTGGACCGGAAGGATGTTCTTGCGAGCGGTAACAACCTGGATCCAGTGCATCCGGACGATCTCCCCGGCCTCCTTGAGACGATCGGCAAGGCCGTATCAACCAATAGCGTGTCGGAGGCTCAGGTGCGGGTCAGGCATGCGGACGGAAGCTATCGCTGGATGCGCCTGTACGACAGGCCAGTGGTTTCCCCTATTACCGGGCAGGTAGAACGCTTCGGCGGGGCTGCCGACGTCCAGTATGCGGTCGATATGCAATCGAAGGTACAGGAGCTCAACGATACGCTCGAACAACGTGTCGAGGAGCGCACCGCCGCGTTGATAAAGACGGAGGCGCGATACGCTGGTCTATTCGAGGTCAGCAATATGACTTTCGCAGAGATGGACTTTAGAGCCACGGAACCGCTCTTGGATCAGCTTCGCGAGCAGGGCGTCAAGGATTTGTCGGCATATCTGAATGAATACCCCGATCAGTTCGCCCATTTGCTATCTCTGATCCGCACGACACGGGTGAACGAGGCGCTGGCGCGCCTCATGGGCTATGACAGCGTCGCCGAACTTGTCGCCAATCCGCCTGCGCAGAACGCGGATGACGGTCCCGCTGTGCTCATGCGGCAGCTCGAGATGTACTACTACGGGATCGATCATATCGACGGTCGAACTGTTCTGGTCGGCAAGGGCGGCATCAAAATTCCAGTCTACTTTACGGTCAATCGCTTGGCCGAAGGCCTCCATCTATCGAGCCACATCGATCTCACCGAACAGGAGCGTATCGCAGAACTCCGTGAAGCAGCCCAGGAAGAACTGGCGCGTGCAAATCGGATCGCCACAGTCGGCGCGTTCTCCGCGTCCATTGCACACGAGCTGAACCAGCCCATCGCGTCCATGGTAATGGATGCCCAGACCGGTCTAAGATATCTTCAGCGCGAAACTCCTGATCTTCCAGCCGCAGAGCGCATCCTCCAGAGACTCACCCGAACGGTGCAGCGCGTCGCCGGTATCGTCCAGAACACCAGAGATGCCATCCAGTCGGGACAACGCGAGATGGCCCGAGATCGACCTACGCGAGATGGTGGAAGAAACAGCAGAGCTCCTGGAGCGCGAACTTCGCCGTTCCGACGTGTCGTTCAGAATGAAGGGAAGTAAGGTGCTTCCCCTCGTGGCCGGCGATCCCGTCCTGCTCCAGCAGGTGTTGGTCAACCTCATGACCAATGCAGCCGAAGCCATGCGTGAGACCGATGGTCCGCGCTCCATCACTGTCAGTCTCACAGCGCTTGAGGATCAGATCGCCGTCTCTGTCGCTGATACCGGCCCAGGCATTCCCGAGGCGAACCTAGAAAAGCTCTTCCAGCCCTTCTTCACGACCAAAACCGAAGGCGTTGGAATGGGCCTCCAGATCTGCCGCACCGCCATCGAGAGCATGGGTGGACAGCTTAACGTGCGTAATCTCGAGAGGAGCGGCGCGGCCTTCACGTTCACCCTGCCCACCGCTGAAGCAGTCGAAGCCGGGTAGCCGCACCAACCATGGTATGGGCACGCGCCGCCCCTAGTAGAATGGCGCGCGGCGACACGCGGCCGCATCATGATCACGCAACCTGCACGAGGAGCGTCATGACCTACACCCCAGCCAACCCGGCCTATGCCGACCCGCTTGAGCCAGCGCTGCCGCCGAGCAGCTTCACGCTCGACATCGAACGGGTCGCGCTCGTCATTACCGATCCGCAGACCGACTTCCTTGGCGAGGACGGCGCAGCATACCCGGTATTCGCAGAGAGCATCGCGGAGCATGGAACCGTTCCCAATCTACGCAAACTGATGGAGGCTGCCCGGAACGCCGGGATCCCGATCATCATCTCGCCCCACTACTACTATCCCCATGACGACCGCTGGAAGTTCAACGCACCCGGCGAAGCGCTCATGCACAAGCTCGGGATGTTCAAGCGCAAGGACCCACTATCGCTCGACGGCTTCGAAGGCTCGGGCGCCGACTGGCTGCCGGCACTGAAGGACGTGATCGAGGACGGGCGGACCGTGGTCTGCTCGCCCCACAAGATCGCCGGTCCCCAGACCAACGACACGTTCTTCCAATTGCGGAAGACCGGAGCCACCCAAGTGATCCTCGCCGGCATGGCCGCAAATTTCTGCGTCGAGATCCCATCTGCGCGACTTCGTCGAGCACGGGCTGGAGGTCGTGGTCGTCCGTGACGCGACAGCAGGAAGCAAGATTCCAGAGGGCGACGCCTACGCGGCCGCCCTGCTCAACTTCCGCTGGCTCGCAAATGCTTTGTGGTCGACCGAGGAAGCCGTGGAGAAGCTGGGAACTGCCGTATGACCGCGTTCCTCGAACGCGGCTGGACGCCGGAACCCACCCGGCGCGAGTTGCTCGGCGGCATCACCGCGCTCGGCCTCGTAGCCACGCTGCCCGCAGGCGCGCAAGCCAACACCTCGCAAGACATCAAAGGAGACACCACCATGGCAACCATCACGCTCAAGGACGGAACCGAGATCTTCTACAAGGACTGGGGTCCAAAGGACGCCCAGCCGGTCGTCTTCCATCACGGCTGGCCGCTCTCGGCAGACGATTGGGACGCGCAGATGCTGTTCTTCCTCAGCAAGGGCTTTCGCGTGATCGCCCATGACCGCCGCGGTCACGGTCGCTCGACCCAGACCGACACCGGCAACGACATGGACACCTACGTCGCCGACGTCATCGAACTCACCGATAAGCTCGACCTTATGAACGCCGTCCACATCGGACACTCGACCGGCGGCGGCGAGGCAGCCCGCTACGCGGCGCGAGCCAAGCCGGGCCGTGTCGCCAAGGTCGTGCTCGCCGGCGCTGTTCCGCCGATCATGGTGAAGTCCGGCAAGAACCCCGGCGGCACGCCCATGGCGGTATTCGACGGCTTCCGCACCGCGCTCGCCGCGAACCGCGCGCAGTTCTTCATGGATGTTGCCAGTGGCCCGTTCTACGGCTTCAACCGCCCGGACGCGAAGGTCATCCCCGCGACCGTCCAGAACTGGTGGCGTCAGGGGATGATGGGCGGCGCGAAAGCGCACTATGACTGCATCAAGGCCTTCTCAGAAACCGACTTCACCGAGGACCTGAAGAAAATCGAAGTCCCGACGCTCGTCATGCATGGCGAGGACGACCAGGTCGTGCCTATCGCGGATGCCGCCCCCTCTCGATCAAGTTCCTCAAGAAGGGCGAGCTCAAGACATACAAGGGCTATCCCCACGGCATGCTCACGATCCACGCCGAGGTGCTGAACCCGGAAATCCTGGCGTTCATCAAAGCTTAAATCCGGCGCGGTCTTCCACGGACTGACTATTTGAGGCTCTCCACATCAATCGGTGCGGAGAGCCTCAATGCATTGATTTGCCTGACGGATTGTAACTGCGGTGCAAGTCAATTTAAGCTGCCTAAACTTGAGAATATTCTTCCGCAACGACGCCGCAACGCAGTTATACATCGACCATACGGATGTCGATAGGGAGTCAGTTGCTGCCGCGGTCTACTCTCCAATAACCGGTTCACTTCAGGTTGATTGGAGACATCATGATTGATCGATCACGCCCCGCGAGCTTCCTCGTCTTGGCCGCCTGCGTGGCCACCGCGACACCCTATCTCGCCTACGCCCAGCAGGTTGCCACGCGCATGGAGGACAAGCTCGTGGCAGCCGGTTTCGAGATAAAACCCGCCAACACACCAGACCGGCAAGACATGCTGTCCCGGCTGCCAGCGCACAAGTTCGTCCGTCGCGTCCAGGGAGATGATGTCGCCTACGTCTATGCCGACCCGAAGAACTGCAACTGCCTCTTCATCGGTACGCAGGATGCCTATGGCGCCTATCGCCGACAGGAGCAGGTCGAACGCCTGGCGGATGAGGAACAGGCATATGCCGATGCCCGCTGGGACTGGGGTGCATGGGGGCCTTGGGGCCGTCCATGGTCACGGTTTCGCTTCGGCTACGGCTGGTAGATCACGACATCCATAGCCTGCGCCGGGTCAGGCCAAATCTGTCGGACCGGATGAGGCGAGCGGCAGGTCAAACGTGAAACAGGCCCGCCTCCGTCCACGTTCGTCACCGTCAACTGACCGCCCATGGTTTCGACAGCCGAGCGGCATATCTGCAGCCCCGTCCCGATGCCACTCGACTTGGTCGTGAAGAACGGCTTGAACTGCCTCCGAACGCCATGCGCGTGACTGCCTTTGATCCGGGGGCGAACGAGACAAGGACCAGACCCACCAGGTAAAATATTGATATCGCTAAGTCATACCCCGCGATGCTATCGATCCAGAAGCCGCAGGCTGCCAAGATCGCAGCCAGCGCGAGCATGAAAGCGTTTTCCTTTGATCGCTCATGCCCGCTAACTTTACGTCTTGTCCCGATCGCCCCACCAAGGCCGGCCGAACATAGCCCACAAGCGCACACCGTCGCGAAATCATTGCCCCTCGAAGTCACTACCAGCGCCGCGTAAACTGCAACCCGTAGGTGCGCGGCGGTGCCAGAACACCTGAACCACGGCTGCCATCCAAGTCTCCGGTGATTGAGATGTTCGAGAAGACCCGGATGTTCGTCAGGTTGTCGACAAACGCGGCGATCTGGTCCCTGCCTCCGGGTGCCACCAGGGTAACGCGGGCCTTGAGCCACCAATAGGCTGCCTGGGTCGCGCGGGGGTCCTTGAAGGCCGAGAAGTAGATGGGATCTTGCCAGGTGGCTTCCCCTCGCGCCTTGATCGACCAATCCCCGGGAACGGCGAAGGATCGCTCGACGCCGACATTCGCCTTGAACGCCGGAGCCTGCGGCAGGGGATTTCCCGACAGATCGAGAACGCCCAGTTGCGGCGTCTTCGTGTTGACCGTCCGGTATTCGCTGAAGCGCGCGTGCAGGTAGGTTGCTGAGAGGTTGATACTCAGGTTCCGATCCGGCCGCGCGGAGACGCTCACCTCCACACCGTCGATCTTCGCCTTGGCCGCGTTTCGGATCAGGACGGTATTGGCGTCGACGTCCTGCACCTGCATGTCGGAATAGTCGTAGTGGAAGGCGCTCGCCCTGAGATACGCCATCGGACCGAAGTCCAGCTTCGTGCCGATCTCATACGACCAGAGGCTCTCCGGCTTGAAGGGGGTGTTCTGCCCGCTACCGACGTTGTAGCCGCCGCCCTTGAAGCCCCGGGAGGCGGTCGCATAGACCAGAGTTCCTGCCGTCGGCCGATATTCCAATGCCGCCTTGGGCGTGAAAGAGCGGAACCGCACAGGCGGCAACCGAGCATCATTCTGTAGCGCGAAGCCGACGAAATCGAGCAGGTTCGTGCCCGCGTGCCGATCCTGCGAGTAGCGTCCGCCCAAGGTTACCGCGAGCTTCGAGCCCACAGGAAGGGTCGCCTCCCCGAACGCAGCCCATGTGTCGGTCGCAGTGCTGCCATTCGCCTTCAGCAGGCAGCAGTCCGCGACGCCCTGCCCGCCCAAATATGCGGCGAGGAACGGGAAGAAGAACTCGTTCCGGATCGCGTTCCTCTCGCGAAAATAGGACAGACCGGCGACATAGCGCACGCGCGACCGGTCGGGATCGGAGGTCAGGATGATATCCTGGGTGACCTGCTCGGCCCGCTCCTGCTTGAACTGGGATTCGCCCAGCACCGTGCTGTTCGTGAGATCGTCGTAGTTTCGCGGACGGGTCCGGCGATATGCGCTCGTCCAGCTCAGTGTGCTGCCACCGAGATCGATAGCCACCGTGCTGCGCAGTCCCCAGTTCTTCGGCCTGTTGTATGGCATGATCGAGGTGGAGACCTGCCGGCGGCCATATTCACCGACCTCCCCCATCCCAACCCTCGCGTTGAACAACGGGCTATTATCGTAGCCGGGCCCGGAGAAGTGGAAGACGACCGCACGATCATCGGCGCTATAATAGTCGCCGGACAGATCGACCGTGACGTCCGGAGCCGGCCGCCACCTCAGTGAGAGGCGGGTCGTGACGTCGTGCTGATCCTCAGCATGGCGGATGATCTCCCCGCCGTCGGCGGTGCGGCCGAAGTAGAGGCGCGTATAGCCGGAATGATTGTTGCTGCCGACGGCCCAACGGAAGCTGAGGTTCGAGGTGATCGGTCCGCCGACGGCACCGACGACATCGACGTTGCTGTAGTTTCCCACCGTAGCCGATACGTCGCCTGTCCAGGTATCACTCGGGCTCCGGCTGACCAGGCTGATCGCTCCCGCCGTCGCGTTGCGTCCATAGAGCGTTCCCTGCGGGCCTTTGAGAACCTCCACGCGTTCGACATCGAACAACGCTGGAGCGATCGCCGACGGCCGGGACAGGTAGACGCCATCGGAATAGACGCCGATGCTGCTGTCGAAGCCGCCGATGAACGTGACCGCGCCCACGCCGCGGATGAAGAGCTGCGTCTCACCTTGATAGGCGGTCATCTGCATGCCGCTCTCGATTCTGGCCAATCCCTCAAACGTTCTCACGCTGGAGGCGCGCAGCCGGTCGGCGGTCAGGACGTCGATCGACGCCGGCACGTCTCGTTCGGCGCTCGGGCGGCGCTGGGCAGTCACGACGATCTCGGCCTCGCCGTCACCAGTTTGACTGTCGCTCGGTGCCATCGTCACGGAAGGCGCGCCGTCCTGCGCCAAAGCGGCACTGGACCAACACCCCGCCACGACGATGAATGCCATCGTCCTCGAAATCGCCACCCCGTCGAAACCCCGCCGCGCAATTGACCTCATGTGCGTTTCCGTGCCCCGGCCGCCCATTCCGATCATAACCTAGTGCATCAGGCCTTTGAACGAAAGAGGAACGCCCCACATATTCCGAAGTGATCCGCGCAACGACTGATCGGTCGAACGTCAGGTGGCGGCCGAGAGAGCCCGCGACTCCCGTCGTAGGACCGCCAGTGTCGCGGTGAATGCCGCGGCTCCGATGACGACCGCAACCAGCGAGCCCTCCGGCCCGAAAGGTCCCCCGTCACCCAAGACTGGAAGCCAGCCTTTGGAACGCTGACGAGAAGACTGCCGTCGCTCGACATCCCCGACACCGGCGCACCGAAGATACCGCCTTGTGCGAAGTTCCATCCCGCGTGGACACCGACCGACAGCCAGATCCGACCGGTCAGGAGATAGAAGCCGGCAAGCATTAGCCCCGCCTCGACCGCGATCGCCGCAGCCGTTATGATGGATGCATGGGGGTTCGCGAGATGTGCGCCGCCGAACAGAAGGGCGGAAAGGACGAGTGCCGGCCTTACGCGGATGGCGCATGCGAGCATGCGGAAGATCACCAGACGCGCAAGCAGTTCCTCCAGCATTCCGGTGCCCAATGCTTCGCGAACGTCGTGAGGAAAGTCCGACCATCGGCCGGTCGTGATTTCATAGGCTCCAGCCAGCCAAAGACCGCCCACGACAAGCGTCATCAACACGATGCCTAGCGCCACGCCTCCAACAAGTTCAGCCGGCATCCGACGGAGCGCAAGCTCCTCGACCCGGCGGCGCTCGAACCGCTGGACGAGACCAGCATATGCGCCATAGGCGAGCCCGACGGTGATGAATGCGATCCCCAGCAACAGCGTCCGGTTCGGCGCGACGCTGCGGACGATCGATTGAAGCGACAGGATCATCACCAGGACGATGAGAAGGCCCACGAGCCAGGCGAAACTGCGTAGCGGACTACGCGGTCCCGGCTTCAGGACCCCACTCGCCACGGGCAGATGTCGGGCGAGCCAAGCGGTCGCCGGCGGCTCGACCGGTCCCACCTGACGCCGTCTATGAAGCTTTCGCATAGGTGTAGCCCGCCTCCTGCAGCTCCACGAGATACGCCACGACACTGGGAACCAAAACGACGTCGTCGATCAAATTGTTCGTCAGGTCGGCGGCCACTGTATCGGGGTTACCGGTGCCCGACTTCGAGATGATCCCCCGCGCGATCGCGTGGATGGAATCATGGCACGCCACCATCACCGCGCCTCGACGCTGCAAGGTCGCGATGTTGTTGTTGCCGGCACCATAGAAGCCGTTCACGCTCTGGCGATCGTCGGCAGGAGACACCCCTCCCTCTCGGACACGAAGGAATTGCGGACGATCTGGCCACCAGCGTTCGCTGCCAGACCGTATCGATCCCACGTCGCCTGGTTGAACAGTGCCAGATGAGCGGTGCCATGAACGGCAGCGACCGGCAGGAAGTCGGGGTGGCCATGAGCGAACACCTGACCGTTCATCGCCTCGCGCATCAGGTTGAGCCACGGCGCGGCGATGTCCGAACTCTCCCACATCTGCTTCCTGTCGCCGCGATAGGAGAGCAGCAGGTCGGATGCCTCGTGATCCCACAGGTCACGTCGATCGATCATGAACGGCACTGTGTCGAAGCTGCGCCGGCGCGGAGCGGCCCGAAGCCGCCGCGAGAGTTCGGCGAGCGCACCGGATCCCGAAGCCAATGCGTTGCCAGCACCTGTCGAGCTGGCCTGACCAAATGCCGCACCCGGCATGGCCAGCAGCGCCGCGGCGCCGCCGAGCATCGTGAACGCGCGGCGCCGATCGAGGGGTGTTCGAACATCCCGGCCTCCTCAGTATGCGTAGACATTGGCGGCACGGCGCGCGATGCCGTCCATGAACATCGTCATGGCTCCGATCGTCGCTGGGTCCTCGATCTGATAGCGGGCAGCGAGCGTGTCGAGATTGGGGTAGCCGACCCAGGTGCGTCCGCGTGCATCCTCCCAAACCAGCATCCGCAGGGGCAGATCGAGGCCAATCGCCTGCGTCTCGGTCATGAGCTTGGTCCCCACCTTGGGGTTCCCAAAGGTGATGACGGTCGTCGGCCGCAGCTTGAGGTCCACGCCCTGCGCATTGGCGGCGTGGTCGACGGTCGCGAACACGGGGACCTTCGCGTCGGCAAGCGCGCTGCGTATCCGCGCGACCGTCTCGGCCGGGCCGTATTTGCTCTCCTCGACGACGATCTGCGCCTGGTCGACGCCCGGCCCGAGATCCGCCTTGTATGCCTGGGCGATCTGGCGGGCGAGGATCGTCAGATCGACACCCTCCTTGTTGGTCAGGAGCGTGACGCAGACGAGTTCGTCAGACGCCGTGAAACGGCTGAGGTAGGAGCTGAACCCAGGAGAATCCCCCTTCACCTCCATGAAGCCAGGATGGTGGGTGAACTCCCATCCGATCATCGCGGGGACCACTGTGCCATTGGCCAGCTTGCTCGGCATGTAGACGACGTCGCGATCCGCCAGCTCCTTGATCAGAACCGAACCGGCTAGGCCGATGTCCCACTTGCTGATGTCCTCGGCCGACGACCAGAGATCGCCGAAACCGAAGAGATTGGACGACGCCTCGGGTGCGACCTTCGTCGTCTGGCCGCCGACCATCCGGTAGCCGGTGGCCGGCTCGACCGGATTGATGAAGGGCTCCTCGGACTTGAAGTGCGAGTGCTGATTGTCGTTCGGATGCGCCGCCGGACGGTCGATCCTGGCACGCGCGCCAAACTCGTCGGCGAACATGGTGCTCTCGAGATGCATCGCGTCGATCTGGTGGCGACGGACGAACTCGCGATAGGGCACGCCGCTCGAATGCTGGACGACGAGCGCCAGCAGCGTCGCATCCGTCGCGCTCAGCGCGACCTGCGTTCCGCTCTTGAAGCGCAACGGCTCGGCCCGCACCAGGTTGAGAAGCTCGTGCGGCTTGTATTGCTTGGCCTCATCGATGTGCGCCCGATAGTCGGGAATGCCGGAGCTGTGCTGCATGAGTTGGAGAATGGTGATGCGGCTCCATGCCGCCGGGAGTTCAGGCACATACTTCGAAGCCGGATCCGACAGCTTCAGCTTCCCGGCCTCCTTCAGCTGCATGATCGCGACAGCGGTGAACGCCTGGGTGACCGGACCGATGTTCCACATGGTCTTGGTCGACGCGAGCTCGTCCAGCTCCAGGCTCGTCTTCCCATATCCGGCCGACCGGGGAATGTAGGGCGCCTGCACGATTGCCATCGTCAGTCCGGGCAGCTTGTGCTTCTCGATGAAGTCGGCGACCAGCTTGTCGATGGTTTCCCCGTAGGTGGCCAGCCGGTAGTCGCCGCGAGCGATCGGCAGGACCGGCGCCTGAGCCGTCTGGGCCATCGAAGCCGAGGGGACCATCGACGCGAGCGCGGCGGTGAGCACGAGGCGAGTGGAAAAGCTGGAGCGCATGTTCGTCCTTCCCTGCATGAGTTCGGCGCTTCGGGCGCCGAGAGTGGATGGACGCATCATTCGCAAGCGTGGGGCGGACCGGCCATTGGACGCTCGGCGAGTCCGCCCCCGACTTCGGTAGTGTCACACCTGACGTCGGTGTGGGCCTCAGCCCGCCTGGCCCACGGGAACGACGGCAGCGGCTGGCGCAGCCGCGGGCGGAACGAGTCGCCCACGGACAAGGAGGGCCAGCGTCCCGATGGCGATGCCGACGACGACAATGTTCGCCAGGAGGAACACGATCGGCGCGAGCGTGGCTATAGCACCTCCCGAATCCACCGGAGCCAGATGCACCATCGCGCCGGCGAGCGCCGTCGCGCCAAAGGTGAATGCCCAATAGCCCGGCCCGAAGGGCTGCTCTGCGATCCAGCGCGACAGGCGGATTAGCAGCATTGCCTGAAGAAGCCCGTAGCCAATAAGCAGATGCACCACGAGATCGGGGCTACCGTTTCCGACGGCCAGGTAGCTGACCGCTCCGACCGCCGGCGGGGCCAGCTGAATCCCGAGCGTCGGTCTCAGCGCGGGCGGCATGGATCCCGCGGTGTAGAGGCGCAGCAGCAGCACGGATTCCACGGCAAGCCAGGTGAAGAAGCCGGCGCCGAAGGCGAGCTGTCCCCACTCCTTCCATCCCAGGGAGGCCGCGACGGTGCCGGTGACGAAGCCGCCCGCGACCATCGGAAGGTAGAGAACAGGCGTGGTGGTACCGGGCGCACGACCGCCCTGCCAGAGGAGCCCTGTTCGCCACAGTGCGAAGAACAACGTGAAGCCGGCGCCAAGGAGGAACAGCGTGACCGCCAACGGACGTGAATAGACCAGCGCGCCCTGCGCGATGAGCAGCGTGCTGACGCCGGCGAGGCCGATGAAGCAGCACTGGACCGGATGCTCCGCCTCCTGCGCGGCGGCGGCCGGCGCCCAGACCCACTTCAGCGCGTAAAGGATTACGATTAGTAGCCACGCCGCAGACGCAGCGGCGAAGATGACATCCGCGACGACGGCCGGCGTTCCCCAGGCCGCATGCGCGGCCCGCCAAGCATTCGACAGCCCGGCGAGGCCAAGGACTATGCCGAAGAAGGATGCTGGAATGAGCGGTGGTCCGCCCGACTGTGTGCCCATGGGCGAATTCCTTTCTGACGCGCAGGATTGGCCGAGCAGGCGGCGTTCCTGCTGCTAGCGACGCCTGGCATCAGTCAGGGTGGGCCCTGACGAACTCGCGGCCAATCTGGACGGTGGTATGGCCGTCGCTGCCGAAGGTCGGGGCCAGCCTAGGGCAGATGGAGCACGTTGCCGCCCACGGAGAGCTCGACCCGGCGCTCGAGGCGCTCGGAATGCACGGTCACAGTGATCTCGAACGACCCCTTGCCTACGGTCAGTGCGAGCGCATGCCCACCCACAACGCCGAAGAGGACGTCACCGCCGCTGGCGTGGGCGTGAACCGATGGCTTGCCCTCCTTCCAGGCGAGCGTGCCGTTCAGGTTGGTGATCTCGAGCCGCTGGAAGTCCCCCGGATCATAGGCACCCTTCTCATGATTGAAGAAGCCGAAGCGAGCCTTCTCGACGAAGCCGAACCCGGAGATGCTTGCGCACGGGATGTCCTCCGCCTGCGTGATCGCCTCGAGGTGGGCGATGACGTCGTCGTCCTCTCTCAGAACCATCAGGTATCCCGTCGGGGTAGCTATATACCGGCGTGCGTCGCTCATCTCGTGCCTTCCTTCATCGCCCCCGAGCGATCTGCCACCGCAGGCCCGCAGCTGCCAATCCAGACGCTGGTATGGTGCCGGTTACGACCCGCGCGTCACGACGGTCTGCTCTGTCGAGTTTGACGGAACTCCGACGGCGTCCTGCCGGTCGATCTACGGAAGCTGTTGAAGAGATGCTGCGCATGGCTGCAACCGACGAATTTGAAGCCGAGCGCTTCCCAGCGACTAATCGTCGATCAGGCCGCCCCCGAGCCCGGTGTCGGCATGACCGTGCACGAGGCCATGCAGAAGATATGCGCCAACGTCATTAACGCGGGACTCATCAGGCGTCAGATCGCGGCCGGCGTCTTCGATCTTGAACTGATCGACAGCCTCCTCGGCCAGGCCATGGGCAGCAGCTACAAGGCCTCCGAGATCCTGATCGGCATCCACGAAGTCCCGGTCCGCCGGACCGCGTGACGACACGGCGATCGGCAAATAGTCTCAGCGGTTCAAAGCGCCGCTCCACGTTACCACGAGAACGTCGCGATGCGCCGCCCGATCCGGATAGACGGCACTGATCGCCGTCACGCCGTGCCGGATCCTCCGGTCGTCAAGCAGCACGGCCTCACCCGGATCGCGCAGGACGAAATCGTCCATGCGACCAGCCTCGTCGACAACCCGCGTCGACCCCGCCTGGACGTTGAGACGGTCAATGAGCATGACGAGCACCCAATCGACGCCGTCGCGGTGCATCCCCTCCGGCGTCGGCAGTCCGGGATCATCCCCACGTGCCTCGATCCGGAATTGATGAAGTTCTCCATTCCAGCGCGGATCGGCAGCTCCGGCCTCCACATGTGAGAAAATGCGGGTGCACGTCGAGATGATCCGGCGCGTGAGCCGGTGGTCGGTCAGCACATGGGTCGCAGGTTCGAACCACCGGTCCGTCCCGCCGTTCAACGCATTGTAGTTCGTGCTCTGGAAATGAGGCTGGTGGGGCTTTCGAACGATCTCGTCACCGTCGAACGCGAAGGCCGCATACCGCCTGCGGCGATACCGCCCGCCGTCGGCCATGTGCTGGTCGAGGGGCATGCCCTCCCACTGCCCCGCAAAGCTCGCAAACTCGTCCCGGTCGATGTTGCCGACCAGGCCGCGCAGATCATCCGCTGTGAGATGGACATAACCGGTCTCCAGCAACTCGCTGGCGATCCAGTTCGCGATTTCGATCTTCGTTTCGATGTTCGTGACCTCTGACGATACCCATCAAATCGGCGTTGGCACTCATGGGCGCAAGTTCCCTCCCGCCATACCTTGGTCGGTCACCGACCACACCCTTGGCGAATGCCTCTCGGAGCGAGCCCGGACTACCCTCGCGCCAACGAAGCATGATTCACGAGGGACACGACATGGCGCGAACCGATCTGACCACAGCCGCGGGCACGCCCGTCGTCGACAACGTCAACATCATGACGGCGGGACCACGCGGCCCCGCCCTCCTCCAGGACGTTTGGCTCATCGAGAAGCTCGCCCATTTCGACCGCGAGGTGATCCCGGAGCGCCGCATGCATGCCAAGGGCTGGGGTGCCTTCGGCACGTTCACGGTGACACACGACATCTCGGCCTTCACTAAGGCAAATATCTTCTCCGAGATCGGCAAGGAGACGCCGCTGTTCATGCGCTTCTCGACGGTCGCGGGGGAGCGCGGGGCCGCCGACGCCGAACGCGACATCCGGGGCTTTTCGGTCAAGTTCTACACCGAGGAAGGCAACTGGGACGTCGTCGGCAACAACACGCCCGTCTTCTTCTTCCGCGACCCTCTCCGCTTCCCCGATCTTAACCACGTGGTGAAGCGCGATCCGCGCACCGGTCTCCGGAGCGCCCAGAACAACTGGGACTTTTGGAGCCTGCTCCCCGAGGCCCTCCACCAGGTGACCATCGTCATGTCCGACCGCGGCATCCCACGCGGCTTCCGGCACATGCATGGCTTCGGCAGCCACACCTACAGCATGATCGACGCCGAGAACCGGCGCGTATGGGTGAAATTCCACTTCCGCTGCCGCCAGGGCGTCGAAAACCTGACGGACGCCGAGGCTGAGGCCGTCGTCAGCAAGGACCGCGAGAGCAGCGGACGTGATCTCTTGGAGGCCATCGACGCCGGCGACTTCCCGCGCTGGCAGTTGTGCATCCAGGTCATGACCGAGGATCAGGCGCGCGAGCACCGGCACAACCCCTTCGATCTCACGAAGGTCTGGCCCAAGGGTGAGTATCCTCTGATCCCGGTCGGCGAGGTCGAACTTAACCGGAACCCGGAGAACTTCTTCGCCGACGTCGAGCAAGCAGCCTTCACGCCCGCCAACATCGTCCCCGGCATCGGCTTCTCGCCCGACAAGATGCTCCAGGCGCGCCTCTTCTCCTATGGTGACGCGGCCCGCTACCGCCTCGGAGTCAACCATCACTCGATCCCGGTCAACGCGCCGAGGTGCCCATTCCACAGCTATCACCGCGACGGGCAGATGAGGGTCGACGGCAACCTCGGTGGCACCACGCCATACTGGCCCAACAGCGCCGGCGAGTGGCAGGATCATCCTGAGCTGAAGGAGACACCGCTGCCGATCGGCGATCTCGCCGACCATTGGGACCACCGTGTCGACGAAGACTATTTCGAGCAGCCGGGCATCCTCTTCCGCAACATGGACGAGGCGGCGAAGCGGCGGCTTTTCGAGAACACTGCGCGGGCGATTAGCGATGCCAGCGACGAGGTGAAGCAGCGCCATATCGCTAACTGCACCTCCGCCGATCCGGCCTATGGGGCGGGTGTCGCTGCGGCGATCGGTCTTTGACCGACAGTCGTTGCCGGCGGTCTCCGCCGCTGCTCCGCTCAGGACGGTCTACAAGCCGATCCTCGGGCGGTGCCGGCGGCGACTGAAGGCTTGGCCGCTCAGCTTCAACCCGGACCAATTCGATCTCATCTCCGAATTGGGTTCTGGCCCCTAGTTCTCCGTGACGACACGGTCCGCATAGGCCTGCTGCGCATCACGGACAGCTGCAGCGTGCTCTCTAGACCAGCCCCGAAGACATCACCGCGATCCTCTGCACCCACATCCATCCCGACCACACCAACGGACTAATCGACGCAGCTGGAGAGCTGTTCGGTGATCGGGCCGGAGACAGTGCCCTTGACGCGGTACTCGTCCTGCTCGGCGATGGTCGCGTCGGCGTGGGCGGTCAGGTGGTCGGATGGGCGCGCGGTGACGACGCTGATGACGCCGCCCGTCGCGTTCTTGCCGAACAGCGTGCCCTGCGGCCCGCGCAGCACCTCGACCCGTTCGAGGTCGGCGAGATCGACGAACCCCTGCGCCTGGCGCGCCATGACCACGCCGTCTATCACGGTCGAGACCGACGATTCCGAGCCCTGGTTGAACAGCGAAGTGCCGATGCCGCGCACCCGGAAGGTGGAGTTCGAGACGTTGTTGCCCTGCGTGTAGGTCAGCGAAGGCACTGCCGCGACGAGGCCGCTGGTGTCGTTGATCTGCTGCCGGCTCAGCGTCTCGGCGGACAGCGCGCTCACCGCGAGGGGAACGTCCTGAAGCCGCTCGGTGCGCTTCTGGGCTGTCACAACGATCTCGCCGCCAGCTTCGCCCTGCGCAGGTCCCTCCTGCGCCAGCGCTGCGGCGGGGCACAGGGCAGAGCCGCCCATCAGGGCCGCCAACAGAGCCTGCTTCATCGAGTGCGAATTGATGGATTTCACTTGCATGTTCCCCCGAGAATACGCACGCGCAGGACCTCCGCCAGAAGCCGATACTTCTCGCGTGCCGCGCATGCGGAACCGAAATGTGGACCGAATTGCCGGCGTCTGCCGGCGCTAGATCGCTTTGCTCATTTGGACACCGCCCTGATTTTTCGACTCGACATCAACCTGGCGTGATCACCTCGGCATGCCGGTGGCGAACGGGCGCAATCGCCACGTTCGCCATTTCTCTACCTAACCGATAGAATTAAGTTTGGTCAATGAACTAAAGCTCGCGACGGCAAAAGCATCGCTTTATCAACCAGTGGGGGCGTACCGGTACAACGCTTCCAGCGCGAGCGAGGCGGCACCTTTCCAGTAATCTTCCTCGGCTATCGTGCGGAATTCCACGCTGGTGCAGGGCAATAACGTTCGCAGCGTCTGCGCGGCGAGCGCGGAGTGGAACGCCGGGCTGATGAGGCCCGGCAGGGCTGCGGCGGCGGTGACGATCAAGACCCGGCCAGGATCGCTCTCGTTAATGTGCCCGGCAACGGCCGTGCCGAGCGCCCTCCCCGCGGTTTCGAACAGTGCCACCGCGGCCGCATCCCCCGCTCGAGCGCGGTCGACGAGGTCGACGAATTGCACACTCATAGTGGCAGCCGCCTCGCCCTGCGCGTGGCGAAGGATGCCCATGACGCTGGCATAGGCGGCGAGGCAGCCCGACCCGCCGCAGAAGCACGGCCGGCCGCCCTCAAAGGCGACCTTAACGTGGGCGAACTCGGAATTCATGCCATGGGTGCCGGTCTGGAGCAGTCCGCCGCGATATCGCGCAGCGCCCATCCCACGCTCCAACAGGGCGATGCACGAGAAGTCGTCGGCGATTTCGCCCGTGCCGAACCAGTGCTCTGCACGGGCGACGACGCTGGCACGGTTGTCGACCGTGACAGGAAATCCAAGCCTCGCGGCGACGCGCGAGCCGATCGCCTGGGGCTCGTGCCAGCCGTGCTGCGGCATCCAGTGTACGACACCGCGATACCGGTCCACCTGCGCGGGCAGCACGACTGCCGCATGACGCAGGAGCATGCGCGCAATGCCGCTGCGCCCGATCGCGGCGTCGATCACCTCTGCTGCCCGGTCCGCGAGACGGTTGAGCCCGGGATCGCCGAGGTCGCCGAACTCAGAATAGACCCGCTCGCCATTGAGATCGATTACGTCGAGCGAAACCTGACCATCGCTCAGCGGGATCAGGGCGATAGCGTATGCGGCCTCCGCCACGATCCGCAGGTCGATACGTGGCCGCCCCCGGGCCGAAGCGGCACCGGGCAGTTCGGCCAGTACACCTTTACGAACGAGCTCCGCCGTCAGCTCGGTGACCATGCCTTTGGAAAGTCCGGTGGCCTGGACCAGTTCGACCCGCGAGATAGCTCCGGCGCGGCGCACATGTTTCAAGAGCCGAACCCGGCTGGCGTCCTGTTCGATGGGAGTCACGCCCTGCTTCTAGTGGCCCGATCCCGATGCGCGCAATGATATTGCACCGGCGACGCTGGGCAAGGGATGTCCGAGGCCAACCGAGATTTAAGCGCATCGAGAATTTTCAATGATATTTGCAGGGCCCGCCCTCAAAGACGACCTTCAAGGTTCCATCCCGGCTCGCCCAAACTCGCCTTTCGTTCACGCGGGTTTCCATTTCCGGCCACCGATGGCCGGATGGCCTCGCGCTTGCAGGATTTTGTCGCGCGGGGCATGGTCCGGCTATGCGCAAGCCCTACGATCCCTACGCCTATATCATCCGCCTCGAAGCCCGGATTTCCGGCATCGAACCAGCGATCCACCGCACGTTGGAGCTGCCCAAGGATCTTAACTTCGCGCAGCTTCACGAGGTGTTGCAGGCGGCATTCGGGTGGACCGACAGCCACCTGCACCAGTTCTATGTCGGGGGCCTGATCATCGGGGCGCCGGAGGCCATTGAGGATGCGGCCTATGGTCCAAGGGTGTTTGAAGCTACGGACGTCCAGCTCAAGGATCTTACGTTCCCCTATGAGGTGGATCCGACGCTCACCATCACCTATCAATACGACTTTGGCGATAACTGGCAGCACAGACTGGTGCTGCGCCGGGGCGAGGTCGAGGATGCGGTCAAGTATCCCCGCTGCATCGTCGGCGATCGAGCGGCCCCGCCAGAGGATGTCGGCGGATACCGAGGATATGCCGACTTCTTCGAGGCATGGCTTGATGCCAAGCATGAAGAGCACAAGGCGGTGCGCCGATGGGCGGGTAAGAAGTTCGATCCAGAACGCTTCGACCTTGATGCGACCAACAAGGCCATCACCAAGGCCATGCGCGCTTGCGGAGGCGATTACCGGCAAAGGCAAATCTAAGCCGATTTTTAGATTGTGACCTTCCCCATCCTATTGAAGTATCTCCGCCCTGATTCCGGACATTCCCGAGGTACCAACCTGGTCCCCGAAATCGCTCGTTCGTCCAGGGATAGCATTCCGAGAAATGTGCCTATGGGCTTGTGCTCAAGCGATACGAAACCGAGACAGGCGTCCATGTCGATCTGAAGACCGGTCCTGCAGGATTGATGCGCGAGAAGATCGAGGCCGGCGACAAAGTCGACCTTTTCGTCTCCGCCAACATGACGCATCCGCAAAAGCTCCACGACGAGGGCAAGGCTAGCGCCGTCACAGTATTCGCGCGCAACCGGCTATGCGTCTATGCCGTGCCGGAAGTCGGCATGACGACCGCCAACGTGCTCGACCGCCTGCTCGACTCCAAGGTCCGCATCGGTACGTCCACGCCCAAGGCGGACCCTGGCGGGGATTATGCGCAGGAACTGTTCGACAAGGCCGACACCGTCCGCCCCGGCGCAACAGCCCGGCTGAAGGTGAAGGCCAGGGCCGTGGTTGGTGCGACCGTCGAGCCGGCAGTCGTCAAAGGCAAGAACCAGCGAGAAGCCATGCTCGAACGCGGCACCGACGTGTCGATCGGCTACTGCAGTTCGCGCAACACGACGCCTGACCCAAGCGTCACCAAAGTAGAGTTGCCGCCCGAACTTGCCGTCACGGCGGACTACGGCATGGCCATCGTCACGACCGGCAAGGATGCGCCAAGGGAGGCAGCTGCGGCTCGATTGGCTCTTTTCCTGCTCTCTCCTGCCACGCAGAGCATTTTGCCGGGGTATGGATTTAGCCTGCGATAATAGGACGCACATGCCGCCGGGAGAGCCGTCGGCGAACGCTCAGCGCCGGCCAGCGTCAGAGGCAGGATGTCGCCTGCAAAGCCGGGGTGGATGCCGCAGCCGTGGAACGATACGTTGCCCTCGCGGCAAGCCACTTCGATACGCGCGGTCTCCTCGGGCAGCCACTTGTTTGGCAGGAACGGACCGGCCGGCGACACGACGTTCTTGCCCGAGGCAAGCAGCTGGCACACCTGCTCCAGCGGCGGCGTCATCATGCTGGGCGAGAAAAGAACGCAGTCGGCCTCCATCGCCAGGATCGCGTCGATGTCGTCGGTCGCGCTGACGCCGGTGGCGGGCAGGCCAACCAGGTCTCCGGCATCCTTGCCGACCTTTTCCGGATTGGTAACGTAGACCCCGACAAGGTCTATCACCGGATTCTCGATGAAGTATCGGAGCGCAGCGCTGCCGACCGTGCCGGTGGCCCACTGGATGACGCGATAGGTCTGTTCAGTCATGATGCGTTATCCTCAGTTCAGGCCGCGGCTCTGGCCGCCATCGACGCGGTAATTGGCGCCGGTGATGAAACCGGAAAGCGGGCTGGCGAGCAGGCATGCCACCATGGCCAGTTCGGACGGCTTGCCGACCCGGCCGACGGGCGGAATCTCGAACACCTGCGCCTCGCCGAAGCGCTGGCAGACGTCCCGAAGCTCATGTCGGGATCGCCGAACTTTTCGCGCCCGAAGCGCAGCAAACCGTCGACCATGATAATGCCGGGCGTGAGGATGTTGGCCGTCACGCCGACGCCGCGCAGCGATCCCGCAAGGCTCACGGTGAAGTTGTTGAGCGCAGCCTTCGCGGCGGAATAGTCCGCGCCCATGTAATTGGGCTGCATCGCCACAGCGCTCGACACGTTGACGATGCGCCCGAAGCCCGCCGCCACCATGTCGGGCACGCACAGCTGGCACAGCTGCACTGCGCCTAGCGTGTTCGCGCGGTAGTTCGACAGAAAGTCGGTCGCGTCGATCTCCACCGGCGCCTTGGACGAGTTGCCTTCCGAATTGCCGCCGGCATTGTTGATCAGTATTTCAACGTAGCCGCCGAGCGCTGCGACCGCCTCGGCATGGACGGCCTGCGCGCCGCCATCATCGGCAAGCTCACCGATGGCGATCCCGGCCGCACCTATAGTGTTGGCGACGGCCTGAGCACGGTCGCGATTGCGGCCGTGGACGACAACCTGCGCGCCCTCCTCGGCCAGCATGCGGGCGATGGCCTCGCCGATGCCGCTACTGCTGCCGGTGACCAGCGCGCGCCGTCCTGCCAGGTTCAGGTCCATCCGTGTCTCTCCCAATCGCTTGCCGCGCAGACACCACGATGCGTGCCACCGTTCCATTCCCAAATGGGGATCCGCCGCCGGCCTGTCTCCGGGTGGCCGCCCTATTCATAGACAGGAACCTAGCCGCCGCGTCCGCAGCGGTCGCCAAGAGTTGGGTTGCGGCAAAAGCAGGGGTTGACGAACAGTTCAGCAAATGTCTGAAGTTGGTCGCGACCTGCCGGATGCCCCCTGCTCTGTCCGGCGATCTCCCCTTGTGAGACGCTCAGCGATCAAATCTTGGTCCCTCGATACAGACCGTCTGGTTCCAACAGCTCGCGACCGAGCCCGGACGTTCAGGCTCGCCCCAAGAATGGCTGATCTTGCCCCGAGCCACCGTTCGACGGGTTCTATGACCGGCCGGGTGACCCAGCGCACGGTCACACATGAGTGGATTCACGCTGGACGAGCTCTACGTCCAGCGTGACACGCCGTGTCGGCCGGGGGGATCTGCGGTTGTCGCAGGATGTTCTCGACGAGATGGACGTCGTGGCGGGCACCTGAAATCTGCCGCTGTCAGAGGGTGGACGCGCGGTGTTCAACCGATCACGGTCCCGGCGAATGCCGCAGCTGCCTCAAGGCCATCCTGCCCGACGCTGTGGCCCAGCCCTGGCGAGACGTGCATCTCGACAGGCACGCCAGCTGCCGTGAGTGCGGCGTTGGCAAGATCCATGGAACGGAACGGCACGACCTCGTCTTGCGTACCGTGGATCAGCAGGACCGGAGGGCGGCTGCGGATATCCCCTTCCAGCAAATCCGGTGCGACCAGCATGCCCGAAATCCCGACGATCCCGGCGACGGTTTCTTTCCGGCGCAACCCGACGTGGAGTGCCATCATCGTCCCCTGACTGAACCCGACGAGTAGCAGGCGGTCGCCGGTCAACCCGGCCGCTTCAAGTTCTGCAGTAAGGAAAGCATCGAGAGCCGGCGCCGCAGCTGCCGCGCCAGCCGCACGTTCCGCCGGCGAGAAGGTATCGATCGGCCACCACTGGTAAGCGGCTGCCATGTGAGGGATGTGCGAAGGGGCATTTGGCGCCACAAAGGCCGCATCCGGCAAGGCGGGCTGGATCATGCGTGCCAGCGAGATCAGATCTTCGCCATTGGAGCCGTATCCATGAAGCAGGACCACCAGTCCTTTGGGGGCCGTGCCGGAGAGCGTGGCGAGGCGGGGGCCGTCGAGCATCAGGATAATCCTTTTAGATTGGCGATCTCAGCATAAATGCCTGCATCATGAAATGCGAGGATCCGACCCATTGTCCCCTTCCCGCCATCGACCCTTTGTCGCCATTCCGCCCCCAATTTTTCGTTCCTAGGTGCGGTCCGTCCGCTAAGCGGCAGTCGCGACCAGACCCAGTCATTCGGCACCGCCTCGGCGAGCAGCCCCTTCTGAAGAAAGCTTCCGATCGCGCTGGCCGAGCGGATGATCCAGAAAGCGCTCGAGAGCTCGCCATTGCCCGCGGCAACAATTCGAAGCAATATATGCGTGGACACTTCAGTCGAGGAGGAAGTGCATGCTCAAGAAAATCGTATTGCTTGGGGCGCTCCTTGGTGCCGTACCCGCTCTTGCGCAACTTGCTCCCGGCGTTCGGATGCCGACGGAGATCGGCGCAGCTTACGGAAGACTGGGAAAAGCCATGAAGGCTCATGACGCTGCAGGTGTTAGGACCGTTTGGGCCGAAGATTTCGTCGTCAATTCGCCAAACAACACCGTGATCGGACGCGAGGATGTGATTCGCGTCATGGAGCGAGACTTTCTCGATTATAGGGACTTCCATAAGCACATCACCTTCGTCGGTGAGAAACCGGAGGTGACGATCGTTATGGGATATGACACGATGATCCCGATCAAGGGTCCAGGCGCTGGTAAGCAGGTTATGCGGCCATTCACCGACATCTGGGCAAAGCGAAGCGCGGGCTGGCAACTGATCGCCCGTCAGGCGACAATCGCTTCGGCGGAGAAGGAGTGAGATCGTCTGCAAGCTCGGCAGCAGGCGACCCATCCTTGCCGCTCAGACCCCAAACTCTGATGCCCAGGTCCGGTCCGGCCGCTTCCGGCAGATCTCGATCAACACACGCCGTCCCAAGGGGGTGCGGGCATGCCCCCCCGCCGGAACCGACCCTTCTCCACGCCGACATCTAGCTGGCTGCCAAGCGTGTAGAAACATACCTTCAGCCACCGGCAGGTGTACCTGCATCCTGATCAGGCGGGAAAGCGATCGGGGTCGCTGCGCAGATCGTACGCAGCGCCTGTTTAAGTCCCTCCTCGACGGTTGGGTGATAGAACGGCATGTTCAGCAGCTGTGTCGCTGTGAGGCCAGACTGCACCGCCCAGGCAAGCATGTGTGCCAGATGCTCGCCTGCAGGCGCGATGAGGTCGGCGCCGATCAGCCTGCCGTCGGGCGCTGCTGCATAGAGCGTCAGCGTCCCGCGGTTGACCCCATCCACCCGCGAGCGGCCCTGGTCCGAGAAGTCTGCCGTGCCGGTGACGGCCGCGTCCTCCTCCGCCTCGCCGATGGTCGCCAGGACCGGCTCGGTGAAGGTGATGGCGAAAGGCGTGTAGCGCTCCACGGTGATAGGCGCTGGCAGGGCGGCGGCATTGCGTCCGGCGATGGCGCCTTCGTGCGAAGCCTCGTGCAGGAGCGGCAGGTCCGCCGCCGCATCGCCGGCAAGGAAGACGCCGCTCTGCCCGCAACGCATCGTCGCGCGCTCATGCCGGGGAACGCCGCGATCGTCCAGTTCCAGTCCGGTACTGTCGAGGCCAAGCCCCTCGATCTGCGGCTTGCGTCCGACCGCGACCAGCACCTTGTCGAATATCGCCTCACCCTCGCTCGCACCGGTCCAGCTGAGACGGGCACCGTCGGGGTCAACGTGCGGAGTAACATCGACGCCGAGGTGAAGGGCCAGGTTCTCTGTCAACACGTCGCACAGTTGAGCGTGGACTTTTTTGCAGCGTACCTTGGCCATGCGCTCGTCCTTGTCGAATAGCGTGACTTCTACCCCAAGGTGGGCGAACGCCTGCGCCAGTTCGAGCCCAATGGCACCGGAACCGATCACCGCAAGACGCCTTGGCAGGTCAGCCAGCTCGAAAACCGTATCGCTAGTCAGCGCGGCTTCGCCCAGTGCCGCGAAAGGTTCTGGCAGGATCGGCGCGGACCCGGTCGCGATAACGACCGCACGCGCTTCTACCGCGCGCCCGTCATCGAGTATGAGGCGTTGCGGTCCATCGAAACGGGCGCGGGCTTTGATTTTCACGCCCTCTGGCAGGTGGTCGATGGACTCGCGGATGAGGCGCGCGAAGCGGTCGCGCTCTTCACGGACCCGCCGCAGGACCGCAGGCCCATCGACCCGCATGCCTTCAATCTCGATGCCGAACAAACTCGCACGCCCGATCCTTGCGGCTTCGCGGCTCGCGGCAATCAACAGCTTGGAGGGCATGCACCCCACCTGCGCGCATGTCGTGCCGCCGAAAGCAGGGTCGATCAGCAAGGTCGAAGCTCCGTTCTTGCGGGCAGCACGCTCGGCAGCGAGCCCGGCCGTCCCCGCGCCGATCACCGCAACGTCGGTCCGTAGAACCGTCGCGTGGGCTTGGTGGTCGTTCATGGGTGAGTGTCTTCCTTATAGTCGTGGGGCAATTTTCAGGGATCAACCGTGTCGCGCCCGGTGTTGGTCAAGTGTCTCGCGGATGGCTAAGAGCGCGCGGGTCACTTCATCGCTCCATCCGCCTGGCGGCAGGCGGCGCACGGCGGAATGAGCGGCGCAGACAATCTGAGTAGTCGCCCACTTTTCGGCCAGATGGTAAGTCCATGCGACGAAATCGTCGACAGCACCGGGACGATGCTGCAGCGCTTTTCCCAGCATAGGATGAAAGCGGAGCCGCGACTGGGGAAGGACGCTGCCGAGCAAGCCGGGCGCTGCAAGCACCATCAGCGTATCGTCGACATGGACGATCCCACTCGGTCGGTGCCGCACGAGAACGGAAGAGGCATGGACGCTGTCGTCGCCGGTCACGAGATCGAGCCCGGCGGGAACCGAAAAGTCCAGATCCTCGAACATGCCCTGGGTTGCCACGTTCTCGATGGTCTCCTCTTCCCAGGGCAGTTCCGGTGCCTGTTCGCGATGCCGCCTCGTGCCAAACAACTTCGCGCGGGGCGCCAGTTCATGGGCCGCCGTGCAATGCAGGGTGTGAAATGGATGAACGTTGACGATCGTGTCGATCGCGGCGCCGTTTTCGGTCATTTCCAGCAGCGCCTCGCGATCAGCGCCCGATACGCCATAGCTGTCGATCAGCGTGAAGCGCCCACCGGTCCGGCGCACCAATGACATTTGCGTGCCCAGTTCGATGATCTTGGCGACTTTGAACGAGCCTCGGAAGTTCCAGAAGTTCTCGGCAAGTTGCTTCATGTTCGGCTTGGCTCCGCCCCTGATAGTGCGATCGATTGACCGAGGGGATACGCGTGCAAGTCCTGGAAGCCGCCATCGTTCCTGTTCAATATGCCCGAGATTGGGCAGAGGCCGTGCGCAGTGGTGTAACGATAAGCTGTAACGAGACGATGGCCGGAAATCGCGGACGCGGGCCCAGACGGCACTCGACGGAGTGCGACTTACCCTGCTTGAACTGCCCGGCGCTATTCCGCATCCTGCCGATCTCGATTGAATGTTCAGACTCCGCATGCTCAGCGCACGACCACAAAAAGTTGGAAATCGGCTGTAGGTCGCATTCCCCGGCCGACAAAGATTTCCCCACGAAACGGCGAGCAGATATTTGTTCTCAATATGTTCCGGCCATGCTAGCCTGTGGCTATGGTGGAATCAGCTATCCGCAAGATCATCCATGTGGACATGGATGCTTTCTTCGCATCGGTGGAGCAGCGCGATGACTCGACACTGCGGGGGCGCCCTGTGGCCGTCGGTCATGGCGCGGCACGAGGCGTTGTTGCAGCCGCCAGCTACGAGGCGCGGAAGTTCGGCGTGAAATCCGCACTGCCGTCGGTCACCGCGCTACGTCGGTGCCCCGACCTGATTTTCGTGCCACCTCGGTTTGACGTCTATCGGGACGTGTCCCGACAGATCCATGAAGTGTTCGCTCGCTACAGTGATCTGATCCAACCTCTTTCGCTGGATGAAGCGTACCTCGACGTGACGGCAAACAAGGCCGGGATCGAGACGGCCTGGAAGACGGCGAAGGCGATCCGCGCGGCAATCCTGGAGGAGACCGGGCTGACGGCTTCAGCCGGGGTCTCATACAACAAGTTTCTGGCCAAGCTGGCGTCGGACCAACGCAAGCCGAATGGGCAATTCGCGGTCACCCCGGATATGGGCGCCGCTTGGGTCGAGACCTTGCCGGTCAGCCGCTTCCATGGGGTGGGTCCAGTAACGGCCGACAAAATGAAACGCCTTGGCATCGAGATCGGGGCAGACCTGCGGGCAAAATCGTTGGATTTCCTACAGCAGCACTTCGGGAGTTCGGCAGAATGGTATTTCGCGATCGTGCGCGGCATCGACCACCGGCCGGTCAATCCCAATCGCATCCGCAAATCGTCGGGGTCGGAAACGACGTTCGATCGTGATCTAACGGAGCCCAACGAGATTGAAGCAGGCATCTTGCAGATGGCTGACGATGTCTGGCGATGGTGTGAATCCCGACAGGCGTTCGGGCGAACTGTGACGGTGAAGATCAAATACGGGGACTTCAAACAGATCACGCGCCGACGCAGCCAACCCAACCCCATCGCATCCCACGAGAACCTGCGGAATTCTGCCATTGATCTTGTTCGTACCCTGCTTCCACCTGCCAAGGGCATCAGGCTGGTCGGCGTCACGGTGTCGAATTTCGTAGAGGCCGAAACGAAGGACGGGGCCGCGGAAATCGAATTGCCGATCTTTGTGGAGGATCAGGCGGCTTGATGCCCGACTTATTCGACACCCCAGTGTTGCCCGGCTTGGCTGAGAGGCAGAACATCTTGGACCGGGCGGAAGAACGAATACTTATCGGTAAAATTGACCAGACTGATCTCACGCCCTTCAAGTTCCAGAGTTGGACCGGCAAGCGGCTGACCATTTCGTTCGGCTGGTGCTATGACTTTGAGGTCGGACGGCCGATGGAGGCACCGCCAATTCCTGACTGGTTGGCGCCGTTCCGCGATCGAGCGGCGCAATTCGCGGATCTGGATTCGGAACAACTGATACAGGCGTTGCTAATCCGCTATGATCCGGGCGCGGGTGTTGGCTGGCACAGAGATCGTCCGGTCTACGAACACATCGCCGGGATATCGCTAGGTGAACCTGCCACCATCGGTTCCGCCGCCGACGCGGCAAAGGGTTCCAGCGGGCATCAATGCTGTTGGAGGCACGGACTGGTTATCACATCAGCGAATCTGCTCGATATGAATGGGAACACAGCATCGCCGAGATGGAGCGGCCACGATGGTCGATCACATTCCGAAGTTTATCGTCGAAAAAGTGAAGCGTCCTGCGCACTTCGGTAGAGTCAGGAAGTGGCGCGGTGTCGTGCGGCGCGCCTGTGGGGCTTGCCAGACGATCCGTTTCCACTCCCTGCTCATCGAACCGGACGTGCAGATCTCCCGCATCCGGCTCTCGGACAAGATATCACGCCTTCACCCACGGCGGGCTGCGGCCAAGTTCGCCAGACGTACGAGGCCGAAGCGCTCGTACAGCTCAGGGTCGTGATAGGCTCCCTCGCGCTTTCGTCTGGTCTTGTGCTTGGCCCGCAGCCACCGGCGCAACCGCACCACTGTGTAACTGTCGATAGCCCGATATGCCCTGCTCGTGGTTCCAACCGAGAAGTAGTTGGCCCATCCGCGCAGCACCCGGTTCATCTTGGCCACAAGGTATGTGGTATCCTGCCATGTACGCGCTCGGTCTGTCAGCTCGTGGATCGTAGCGATCACGCGCTGGATGCTTTTCTTTGATGGCCGGTGGCCCATGTAGGCTTTGCCGGTTTTCGCGGAGTACATCCGACCAAACGTGTATCCCAGAAAGTCGAACGTCTCGTCCGGCACCTTACAGATACGTGTCTTTTCCTCATTCACTGTCAGCTTCAGCTTTTCCATGATCCTGCGCATGTGATCTAGCGCAGCTTCCGCATTGCCCTTCGCACACAGGATCACGAGATCATCAGCATAGGTGACGAGCCGCGCGCCTAGACGTTGCCCAAGACCGAGCTTCCGCCACCCCAAAACGAACCGGCGCATGTAGAGATTTGCCAGCAGTGGTGAGATGGGTGATCCTTGCGGGATGCCGCGCCGCTGATCGCGGGCCTGCGTCGTTCGTGTCTTCCTGCCCTTGTCATCCGTTTCTTCGACAGCGCATTCCAGCCAGGATTTGATCAGATGCAGAACGCGCGGATCAACGATCCGGCGCGATACCGATTTCATCAGCTCAAGGTGGGGGATGCTGCCGAAGTAGTCGGCAAGGTCGGCGTCCACGACATCCGGTCGGCCATAGAACAGTTGCTCCTCCACCTCGACCACGGCCTGCTGGGCGTTGCGCCCGGCTCGGTAGGCGTAGATCTCGGGTGGGAGGTCGGCTTCAAAGATCGGTTCAAGCACCAGCATCGCTGCCGTCATGCAGACCCGATCCCGCACGGTGGAAATGCCCAGCGGCCTGAGTTTGCCGTTGGCTTTTGGTATGTAGACCCGTCTGATCGGTTCCGGTCGGTACGTCTCCTCTTTGAGCGCAAGCGCCAGTTCCGCCAGCCATCGCTCGACGCCGTAGTCCTCGATACCCGCAAAGTCCTGACCATCCACACCCGGCGCGCCCCTGTTGGAACGACACTGGGCATAGGCATGAGCCAGAATGTCATTGCGGCTAATCTTGTCGTACAGCGCGTAGAACCGATAGCCGACTTCTGCCTTCGCTTTCGCGTGCAACGCCTTCTGCAGTTTCTGGACGCTTATCGGAGTTGATAGGTTACCCAATCTCCTGCCCCTCACCACTTGCTGCGTTCATCTTGAACTGAGGCTCCTTCCCTCCACCGACATTACCCGGCTTCCTCGGTACTACGGGCCTCTCCGCCACCCCATTGCGCCCTTCCCTCCCTCGCGGGCGTCCAGTTGCCGATCACCCGGCACGCGATGGGGCTTCCCGTGTTGCGTGCACTTTCCTTGCGTACATGCTGTCGCCACTACCCCGGTGCAGCAGACGGGTTCAACGTCGCTCAAACTCGCCCGTCCATATCAACCTTCCCCGTAAGGGTTAACGGGTCGGCCTGCACATCGTCCTTTTCGAGGATTGCTCAGCGTTCACTCACGTTGCGGCCTGTACGCTCGCACGGTCACCTACGTGACCGTTATCCGGGGGCTTCAGACATTTCGTCACCTCCACGCCTGCCCCGGTTGCTTCCGGCTGGAGCATCGCCGGGTGGGCCTCTCACCCACTAGAAAGTGCCGCCTTTGCACGGCGCACACCCATTCCGGCCGCTTGCGATCGTAATTCTTCTTCTCAGAAGCGGACATAATTTCTTCTGTCCGTCGCGGACAAATTATGTCAGCGATTGCGGACGTTCCGGCATGGCTCCTTCTTAAGCCTATCCATTCACGGAGCTGACGGTCATTCATGTTGTGCGTCAGCGCAGCCTTGCGGTTGAGCCGGGGCGCTTAGTCCGCTCTAACTTCGGCCCAGCCGCCGCTGCATTAGATCAAGCGCGTCCTCAGTCGGTTCTTCATCGAGCCGGTTGCGCCACTCGGCCTCTTCGAGGTGGAGCAGCGAGATCGTGAAGTCATAGTGATCAGATGCGAGCGCGATCTCTTCGCACGGTTCGGCGAACCAAACTCCTGCATCATGCTCGGCGAAACCACCGTTCAGGATGCCGGGACTCGCTGCTATTGAAAGTGAAGGAATCGCGATGGGCGGACGCCCCGACGTCTTGAAATATGCTCCCGTTCTGAGCGCGGGGCCGCTCGATCGCGCCCAAAGGATGTACCCGTCGCGCGAGACGACCAGAACCGACCTGCGCTCGGTCAATTGAAGCCAGCGAAGCGTCGCTGCGATAAGCGATACGTCGTAGCGCTTTGCGCTTCGTCCAATATCGTCGAGCGTCGGCTTCTCCCTGGGGGTGATTTGCAAGGAAAAATCATCACGTGGCATGAGCAGCGCGACAGCAAACTCGTTCGCCTGCTGCTCGATTTGAGCATACTCGCTATCCCAGCGAACCATATCCTGATCGCCGCACTCCAGACCGTCTGGATGTGCAAGTCGATGCAGGAGGTAATGCCCGAATTCATGACCAAGGGTGAAGTTGATCCGTCCGGCCGACCTGATCGCATCGTTGTAGATAATCGCCCAACCCTTTTTGCCAGAGGGAGCGCAATACAGCGCGCCATCGAAGCCGGGCAGCGAAGCGCCCTTCACGAGCGTGATCGGCTCGTCCGGATATCGCTGCGCGGAATATTCCCGAGCTAGCTGAGGAACGTTCACCGGAAAGCGATCGGGCGTGCCACCATACACTTTGTTGAGCATGGTCGTGATGGAGTTAGCCCAACGGTTTGGCGACCACCCTTCGGTCATGAGTCTTCATCCCAGAGTTTTATGATTTGCCGAACCTTGGCTTTAGCGGACGAGTCCATCTTGCGATACTGGCGGTAAAACCGCGCATCTGCCGCGTCTTCCTGCGACATCTCTTCGCCTTCATCAAGTAGGAACTCGATGGTCGTGTCGAGCTGTTCAGCGATCTTTGCCAGCTTTTCAGCCGAGGGGCGGGGAGGGTTCTTGTTCTCCAGTTCCCAGATGTAGCTCTTGCTTGAACCCGCAAGCTCAGCGAGCTTATCGAGCGTTAGTTTTTTTCCTTACGCAGTTTCCTAATCTTATCCCCGAGGATGTTCGCCAAAACTTGTCTCTCCGCGTGTCGTGTTCGGTGTAGACGTATTTTATAGGCTTGACTCGCGAATGGCAACCGAGTCAGAATGTTCGGAGTAGAGGTACACCGCGTGCCTGAAAAGTTATACGGACAGACTGAAATGGGCAAAGGTCCCGATTCTCATCATGTAGTTCCCAACCCAGATGGCGGTTGGGACGTGAAGCGCGGTGGTGCGAGCCGCGCCAGCGTTCACACGGATACGAAGCAGCAGGCGGTCGATCGCGGTCGTGAGATCAGCCGAAACCAGGGCACCGAGCTTCGCATCCACAACAAGGACGGGAAGATCGCCAGCAGCGACAGCCATGGCAATGACCCCAATCCGCCCCGCGACAAGAACAACTAACCTGGAAGGAAGACATTCAATGACGAACGAACATGCAGCCGAAAAGGGCGGGAAGCCAGATCCAAAGACCGTGACCATCATCGTGAACGGCACCGAGTACGAGGTGGCGAAGGGCAAGATCACTTACGAGGAACTGCTCGTGCTGATCGAAGCGCCGGAGTTGCCCGAGAACCAGCGCTACCAGGTCATGTACAGCAAGGGCAACGGCCCGAAGCCGACCGGCACCCTCATGGAGGGCGAGTCCGTCGAGGTGAAAAAGGAAATGGAATTCGATGTCACACCGGCTAATCGCTCGTAGTCCCGACCTGCTCGCAATGCGGAATGACGGGTACAATCTCGAGATCCGTAACGGCTATCTGTTGGTCAAGGACGTTCCATACGTAACGGCTTCGGCGACAGTGCGCGAGGACGGCGTACTGATCGCGAAGCTCGATACCCAAGTGGTCGAAGGGCAGGAGCAAACGCGAAAGCCCGACAATCACGTCGCCTACTGGACCGGGGAGCATCCGTGCCATGCGGACGGCAGCAAGCTGCGCAGCTTCGAAAATCCGAGCGAGGCCCAGGATTTCGGCGGTGGCGTGAAGGCGGATTTTACGTTCTCGGCGTGTAACAATTACCGCGACTACGAGCATAAGATGCTCGGCTATCTCGGCTGGATAGTCGGCGAAGCGCGCAAGTTGCGCGACGTGACCGCGCAGCCCCACCCCGTCTACGCGACCGATGAAGAGGATGATGACATCTTCCACTACATCGACACGGCTTCGAGCCGCGTGCACATCGGCGCTGATAACGAAAAGCTGGAAAACCAGCGTGTCGCGATCATCGGCGTGGGTGGAACGGGGTCTTACATTCTGGATTTGATTGCCAAGACGCGCGTCGCGGAAATCCTTCTGTTCGACGGCGACAGCTTCGATACGCACAACGCCTTCCGCGCTCCTGGCGCATGGTCGCTCGCGGAACTGGAAGCCAAGAAATCAAAGGTGGAAAACCTTTACGACATCTACTCGAAGCTTCGCCGCAAGGGACTCGTGAAGCACGATGATGCATTGACGTCCGAGAACCTGCACCTGCTCGACGGGATCACCTTCGCGTTCATATGCATGGACAACGGCAAGGCCAAGCGTGCCATCGTGGATTGGCTGATCGCGAACGATGTAGCCTTCATCGAGGTTGGCATGGGCATCATCCGCGCACAGGCCGGGCTTCAGGGCATCGTACGCGTCGTCAGCAGCACGACTGAGAAACGGGATCATATCGACTCCCGGATTTCCTTCGGCACGGACGACGAGGCCGAAAACGAGTATTCCACCAACATCCAGATCGCCGAACTGAACTCGCTCAACGCGGCGCTTGCCGTCATTCGCTGGAAGCGCATGATCGGGTTTTACCGTGACGCCGGACGGGAGTATGCGACGACGTACCAGATCGCGACCGGAGAACTTTGCAACGAGGAGCGCGCGTGACGAGACGGGACCGGCTTGCGCATGCTTACGTAGAATTCATCCCGAAGGAGATCGACGAGGGCGTTCTTTATATCTCGCCGCGGTTCAACACCGCCACGCACCGCTGCTGCTGCGGATGCGGTTTCAAAGTCGTGACCCCTTTAAATCCTGCGAAATGGCATCTGGTCGATCACGGGGACACCGTCTCGCTGGCTCCGTCTATCGGCCTCGGCGCATTAGCTTGTCGGTCCCACTACTGGATCAGGCGAGGTCGTGTCGATTGGTACGCGGACATGACGGAAGCGCAGACGCGCCGCGCCCAGCGGCACGACGAATATGCGAGCCGCGTCCTGACCGGCGAGATCAAGCCCCCGCCCCCGGACACGACCGTCGCCAGTCAAGCCGCAAGGCCGGCCCGGCTTCCTGGCTGCTCTCAAGGCATGGTGGCACTCACTCTGGCGCTGAGGTGATCGCAAATGGAAGGTCATACGCATCGAGGCAAATGGTCATCGGCTGGCGTGCCCCACCGGGGCTGGCGCTGCGCGGGTATCGATGATCTTGGCGAGCCTGCCAAAGTTTGCGCGATGTGCGAGTGCGTCGAGATACGATACGTGCACTACATGGAGCATCCCGATTACCGCCAGACACTGGGCGTGGGTTGCGTCTGTGCCGAACATATGGAGGGTGACTACGTTGGGCCGCGCGAGCGCGAGACGCGCCTCAAGAACGAAACCCGCCGCAGATCGAAATGGATCGACCGGAAATGGCGAACGTCCCCTGCGGGCGTTTCCTTTCTAAACACGGATGGTTTCAACATCCAGGTGTTCGAGATGGAGGATGCGAAGCCGGGCTGGATGATCACGATCATGCGCCGAGAGACGCTTGATTGTGTACGTGGCCGAAAGCGCTTCTCATCAATTGAGAAAGCAAAACTTGCGGCTTTCGACGCCTTGATGTGGGCGAAGATCAAACTTTCCTGAGTGTGAGGAGATCGCGTGAGAACGGCGGTGGAATAGTCGGCCACGGTAGCGGCGGGATAGGTCCGCTGCGGGCGGCGTAAAAGTCGTCCACCTTGAAGCCTTTCTGCTTGGCAGGGAGGACTGGGGATTTTCAGCGTGGAACTCTATCTGAAGGTACGTCTGGCTTGCGCGGAAGGGCTGAGCCAGCGCAGCGCGGCGAAGCGTTTCAATGTGTCGCGCGACACGGTGCGCAAGATGCTGTCGTTTTCATCGCCGCCTGGTTACCGGCGCCAGGCAGCGCCTTGCCGTCCGAAGCTGGACGGGTTTGTAGCGATCATCGATGGCTGGCTCGACGGGGACCGGGGCGTTCCACGCAAGCAGCGCCATACGGCGAAGCGGGTATTCGATCGCCTGCGCCAGGAGCATGGGTTCACCGGCGGCTATACGATCATCAAGGATTACGTCCGGGAGCGCGAGCAGCGTAGCCGGGAGATGTTCGTGCCGCTGGCCCACCCGGCGGGCGATGCGCAGGCTGATTTTGGGGAAGCGCTGGTGGAGATCGGCGGGGTCACGCAGAAGGCGCACTTCTTCGTGCTCGATCTGCCGCACAGTGACGGGTGCTATGTGCGTGCTTACCCGGCGGCGGTGGCCGAAGCCTGGGTCGACGGTCACGTCCATGCCTTCGCCTTTTTCGGCGGGGTGCCCCGCTCGATCGTCTACGATAACGATCGCTGCCTGGTGGCGAAGATCCTGCCCGACGGCACGAGGCAGCGCGCATCGCTGTTCAGCGCTTTCCTGTCGCATTACGTGATCCGCGATCGCTACGCACGCCCGGGCAAGGGGAACGAGAAGGGCAATGTGGAAGGGCTGGTGGGCTATTGCCGGCGTAACTTCATGGTGCCGATCCCGCAGTTCCCGACATGGGAGGCGTTCAACCTGTGGCTCGAGGAGCAGTGCCGCAAACGCCAGAGAGACAAGCTGCGCGGGGAGAGCGAGACGATCGGCGAACGCCTGGTGCGTGATCTGGCCGCGATGCAGCCCCTTCCAGCCTCCCCTTCGAGGCTTGTGACCAGACCAGCGGACGTGTCTCGTCACAGTCCCTGGTGCGTTACAAGACCAACGACTATTCGGTGCCGGTGGCCTGGGGGCATCAGGAAATCTGGGTCCGGGGTTATGTCGATGAGGTGGTGATCGGCTGCCGCAGCGAGGTCATCGCCCGGCATCCCCGTTGCTGGCGGCGGGACGAGGTCATCTTCGATCCGCTTCATTATCTCCCGCTGATCGAACAGAAGATCAATGCGCTGGACCAGGCGGCGCCGCTGCAGGGATGGGAACTGCCCGAGGCGTTCGCGACACTGCAACGCCTGATGGAAGCGCGCATGCACAAGCATGGCAAGCGCGAGTATGTGCAGGTGCTGCGCTTGCTGGAGAGCTTCGATATCGCCGATCTCCAGGCGGCGGTGGAGCAGGCTATCGACCTGGGCGCCGTCGGCTTCGATGCCGTCAAGCATCTCGTCCTGTGCCGGGTCGAACGCGTGCCGCCCAGGTTGGACCTGGACGTCTATCCCTTCCTCCCACGCACCAAAGTCGAGAAGACCTTTGCCAGAGCCTACATGAGCTTGCTCTCCGATGGGCAGAAGGCCGCATGAGCGGTCAGGCCCCCGAGATCCTGCTCGCCCACCATCTCAAGTCGCTCAAGCTGCCCACCTGCCTTCGTGAGCATCAGAAACTGGCCCGGCAATGCGCGGCCGAAGGCCTCGACCATATCCGCTTCCTCGCCCGGCTCATCGAGATGGAGATGATCGACAGGGAGCGTCGCATGGTGGAGCGGCGCATCAAGACCGCACGCTTCCCCGCGGTCAAAAGCCTCGACAGCTTCGACTTCACCGCCATCCCCCGACTCAACAAGATGCAGGTGCTCGAGATGGCGCGCTGCGAATGGATCGAGCGCCGCGAGAACGCCATCGCTCTGGGGCCATCGGGCACGGGCAAAACACATGTGGCCCTCGGACTGGGGCTGGCGGCATGCCAGAAAGGGCTGTCCGTCGGCTTCACCACCGCCGCCGCGTTGGTCAGCGAGATGATGGAAGCCCGCGACGAGCGACGCCTCCTGCGCTTCCAGAAGCAGATGGCTGGATACAAGCTGCTGATCATCGACGAACTGGGCTTCGTGCCGCTCTCCAAGACCGGGGCCGAATTGCTGTTCGAGCTGATCTCACAGCGCTATGAACGCGGCTCGACTTTCATCACCAGCAATCTGCCCTTTGACGAATGGACCGAGACCTTCGGATCCGAACGTCTCACCGGCGCGCTCCTCGACCGGTTGACCCATTACGTCAGCATCCTGGAGATGAATGGCGAGAGCTACCGTCTCGCCCATAGCCGCGCCCGCAAGTCAAAAACCAACCCTTGAAAATCGAGCCAACGCCCGGGGAGTGGCCCTCGGGGTCGAGTAGCCGCGGCGGATTACTCCACCGCGGCTCTCTCAGAACCGGACATGCGGACCACGCATCCGGCTCCTTGGGTCGATATCAGAGTGCCAGTACGAACTGGTCATTGACCCGTGGGGGTTTAGCTCGTGCCATCGAGCTTTGAGCGAGATCAGTCGTCCATGGAACCATGAAGGAGGGTAAGCCCTCACGATCCCGGGTCGATTGGATTTCGCCCAGTTCCCTTTTCCGCAATACGCGGTGCCACCAGCGGCTTTGCGACTGACCCCGCGCGACAAAAGGTACCGGAATAAGAAGCGCGGACGCTTCTTTTGACGCACGATGATCGCCCTGAGCCGACGGCGAACGTGGGCGTCAATGACCCCCAGTTCAGACGCCACCTCTGCGGTACAGAGGCGGTAATATGCCGACCATCCGTTCAGGTATCGACCAAGGTCGGCCATACAGGTCATGATCGATCTCCCCCAGTTGGGCGGAGTCATGTCCCGAATAGTCGTCAGCAGTCGACGCTTCGTTTTGCGGGACAGCGCGACCTCGATTGAGGACACACCATCTGTGCAGCGGAAGCAAAAGCCGAGGAAGTGGACCTGCTCCGGTTTCCGGATGTCGCTTTTCTCCTCATTGACCTGAAGGCGCAATCGCTTCTCCAGAAAACGCCGAAGAGATGCCATGACACGGATCCCGGCTCGCTCACTGCGCACAAAGACGTTGGCGTCATCGGCGTAGCGGACGAAACGTAGCCCGCGCCGCGCCATCTCCTGATCGAACTCGTCGAGAACGATGTTTGATAGAAATGGCGAAAGCGGGCCGCCTTGCGGAGTTCCTTCAACGACTTCGATACGTGTGCCATCCGGCATCACCACGGCCGACTTCAGCATTCGTCGTATCAGGTTGAGAATCCGCCGGTCGGCCACCCGCTGACTCATTCGATCCAGCAGGCGTTGGTGATGAACCCGGTCAAAAAATTGCGCCAGATCCAGATCAACCACCGTCCGAAAGCCCTCTTCCAGATATTCAGTCGCTTCAGCAATTGCCGTATGAGCACCACGATTACGACGGAACCCATGACTGCTGGGATGGAAGGTTGGTTCAAATATCGGCTCCAGAATCTGGAGAACCGCCTGTTGAACCACCCTCGTTCTCACATTGGGAATGCCCAGACCGCGCTGACCTCCACCGGGTTTGGGAATCCAGACCCGACGAATATCCCCTGGGTAAAAGCGTTCCGCCAACAGTACACTGCGCAGTTCAGTCAACAGACGCGGAGCTTGCGCTTCGGCCTCCTCAACCGTCTGGCCGTCGATCCCCGGTGCCCCCTTATTGCGTACAACGGACAGTAGCGCCCGCGCGAGATTTGCCTCGGACGCTACCGCCTCCAGCAGCCGATTTGAATCGGCTGCCCGGGTGGAAGAACTTGTCATGGTTTTGTGCTTCGCTGTGTGCAGTAGCCATGACCGACGCTCGGGTTCGCCCGAACCTCCGACATCGCCACCCCCTCGCGGGCTGTCGGCGAACACGAAGCTCAATTGATGATGTCCTTTCCTTCTCAACCCATCTCTCCCTTTGCTCAGCCGACTTTCACCGGCTTCATCGCTCCTACGGAGAGATCCGACTTCTGCAGGGGCATCGGCGGTCGTCGTTTCCTCCTACCCGCCTACCGCTCACGCGGACCCCAACAGATCTCCCGGGGTAAGAACACTGGATATGCCGCCGCCGCCGCCCTCACTACCGCCCCGGTCTCGGTTGGATTTTGGGCGTCGCGTTTGTAGGCACGCTCACCCGACCGGATCGGCCTGTCCAAGGGTTCACTCGCGTTCGGTGCTGCGGTTCGTCTAAGACTTCCTCCCCACACGGCCTCGCGGCATCAGCGCCTTGCGCATCTCACGATGGGCACGCTGCGTGCAGTTGTCTTCGACTTACGGTTGCTACCAACTCGCCCCGTAAAGGACTTTCACCTCCTATCCAGTGCCCATGCCCGGCACACCTACGCCCTCACGCCACTCCCCGGGCGTGCGCCACACTGGCCTGCTTTTACTCCGCCCCGTGGCCGACTTTTGCGCCGCCGTTGACAATCGCGGATGGGTCACCCGTTGGGCCAGTTGGCGTCCCTCGGCTCGGTGGACGAATGGCAAGTTCTGATGAGGCCACGGAGAGCGAGGAACGGCTGAAATGGCGGCGGTAACTGACGTCAGCACCGCTGAGCCCAGAATGTCGGCTATTCCAGTATCATTGCTCCGAAGCCGACCGTCGCAAAGGTCCCAGGGCCGGTCATTCCGGATGCACTGCGCATGGCCCCCGATCCGGCTAGTCTACGCAGCGGGATCGTCACCCGGCCACCTCGCCGCCAAGCGACAGGGTGGCCGATGTTTCGATTACTTGGCCTTCGCAGCGGGACGCTTCCACCGCGTCTTGGCGCCAGGAACTGCGGCCGGGGTCTCGGTTGCAGCGCCTGTGTCGGCGGCGTCTTTTCCAAACAGATCCAACTTGCCGCGGCGCTTCGGCTTTTCTGCGGCGGCCGGGGCGTCGGCGGTTTCCGCGGCCGCGGTTTCTGCGGGCGAGCTTTCTTCCGACACCGGGGCAGCCGCTTCGGACTTTGCCGCAGACTTCGGCGTCCGCGCCATGCGCTTCGTGGGTTGCTTCTTGGGCGCTGCGCCGCGTGCCGGAGCCTTCGCGGCAGTCTTCGTCGCAGCCGGCGGCGCGACGGGAGTTTCGACGGCCTGCTCGGCGACCTGCGGCTCAACTGGACTGTCCGCTACCTTTGCGACCGGCGCCGTCATCGTTTCCGCTGAAGTGGCGGTGAGTTTCGGGGTCGCTTTCGCTTTGCGAGCAGGCGCCTTGGCGGCCTTTACCGCAGACGTCTTGGGAGCCTGCTTCTTCGGCTTGGCGGCAACGGGTGCGCCAACGTCGCTCACTCCCCCAATTTCGGCGCCGGCTACAGCATCTGCTGGTACGGCCGGGTCTGTCGCCTTCTTGTTACCGAGACCGATCCGTTCTGCGATTTCCCGGCGCTTGGCTGCGAAGGACGGAGCAACCATAGGATAGCTGGCCGGCAGACCGTAGCGTTCGCGGTAGGTTTCCGGGGTCAGGCCGTGCCGCGTCAGGTGACGCTTGAGCGTCTTGTAGGGCTTGCCATCGATAAGGCTGATAAGGTGATCGGGCGACGCCAGGCTCTTACGCGCCGTTACGGCCGGCGTGAAAGTCGGCTTTTCTGCTTCCGGCTCCACCGGCACTGCATTCTGCGTCAAGGCAGCCCGTGTCGACTGGATGAGCCCCGCGAGCTCTGCCGACGGCACCGTGTTGTTGGATAGGTATGCGCTCAGCAGTTCGACAGTCAGCGATGCAATGTCGGACTGCTTTTCGGTTTCGGCCATGCTTGCGTGCTTCCCTATTTTCGGCAACCGGCGGTGCCATTTGAATGCCAGCGGCATTTGGCAGCCGAAAACATTCCAACTGCATCCTCGCAGCAAATAGACCCGAGAAGTAAATTTTCATAGTCTTCGTACTACGCCGCACTCGGACCGACAGGTTCGCCGAACTCGGGCGCGTTATGATGTCCGACCGAGACGCTCACTGGCAATAGCGCCCGCTTGCGAACATGCCCGCCGGGCATATCGACGAGACGTCGAGAGAGAGAAGCGGGCCGCACCGAAGAACCTTGCCCGCTGATGTTGTGCGAGCCAGGATCTACCATACTTTTGAAGAGTCAGAGCCGATCAATCGTCGATGGGAACGACGCCATGAGAGCGCTTATACTTGAAGATCAACACCGGATTGTCATCACGATATTTAGGTGCTTCGGGGATCCAAATGGCAATGGTGGGTCATGTCAGTGGTCACTATCATCGAGTGCATCGTCCGGGTCTTGGTCGTCCGGGTCTTGGTCGTCCTCCTCTGGGTCATCGAAAACCAACGGGTCGAGATCAAGTTCAGCGATAACTTCGAGTTTGCCCCCAGCGACGACTATCTGGTCCCCATCTTCAAGCTCGACAACCGTTGTCTCGGATTCCTTGCCGGACTTGACGCTCACCACATCATCACCGTCAATCTCGATTTCGTCACCTTCAGGTGTTTCGAACGTCGATACAGTCATATTTGCTTGAGTTCCTCAGTTTCGCGTCTCGAGCCCGCCAACCGGACTATCGTTCCCCAGCTTCGAGCAAACCTGCGCCACCCCCACGTGATCCCTACATTATGGAGATTGGCTGGCCACGCAATCGGTTGTACGCCCGTATCAAGCCGCTCGATATGCTGCGGCTTGCAGTGGAGAACCGGGGCGATGCGCTTCGCAAGTGGCGCGACTTTTGGCCTCGCGATTGCCTGTATGATGGCGGCGATCGCCCATGCTGCAACGGCGGATTCGCCAATGGCTCCGCTCGACCTCAGGAAAGCGTTTGCCACCCGTTCACCTTGGCGACTGACAGCGACGCAGGGCCCGATGGTCGAGGATCCAGCCGGCCAGCTAGCGCCTGGCGCGATAAACCTATGCCTGAGCAACGACGCTGGCCGGAGCTGTGACCCAACACCGAACCTTGCGCTGCGCCTTACAAGCGATGGCGACGTGTTCGCGCAACCGCACTTCCTGCTTCGAGCTCAGGTCGTCCGGCCTCCCGGCATGCCCCGATTTCTTCTGCTGGAGCTCGCCAGCTTCCATGCTGGAAATGGCGACCAGCGCGTATCTTTGCAGCTGTACACCTATGATCAGGCGAAAGACTTTTTCCGGCTCGCATACGCGCATCGCACAGGGCGAAATAACAACCAGGAGATTCGTTACATCGAAGCTGGCCCGCTGTCCGGCGTTGTTATCGCCTCGGCCCCGACCAGCGACGCTCCCTTCGGATACTGGATCACAGTCGATCGTCCGAATGGCAGCGGAGTGTATCGGCAGGTACTTCGGTTCCGGAGTGCCACAACCTATGGCGACGGTAATCCGCTAGCGGTCATCGATTCCGAGATGCCCAATATCCAGCGACGGCTGGGGATCTGGCATCCAGGCATGGCGCTTCCGCTGCCAGCCAGAGCCTGCCCGCGCGCCCACCTTGTTCGCGGGGCGCTCTGGTGCGATTGAATTTCCCGTACTATTATCGTTACGGAAGCGGCCGGACCGCTCGCATCCAAGGCATCGGGACCTTCAAGAATCTCGTTCCTGCCGATGGCTGTGAATCGATCGCGAATAGGCGAGGCCAACCTGTAATAAACCGGGGCACGCACCCAGTCGGCGATACTCGTGCTGCCATATCGCTGCGGGTGTTACGCCCGCCACCGCCGGCGTCTTCACCGAAAGGAGCCACTGCGCCTGGCCCGCGGATTTCTCTATCGCGGCGGGCGTGTCGGCGCCCGTGCCTCCACGCCTAGTTCGGGAATAGCGATCGCCGGGCAATGCATTGTAAAGCCCGCCATCTTCATGGCATCGCTTTCGATCGTGATCGGGCAGGGCCGCCCTTCCTGCCGCGATGACAGCGCTGTTGGCGCGGGATACGATCGACAACGCTAATGTGTTCGGCAGCTAATTTCTAAAACTATCTCAGGCGGGACGTTCAAGTGCACAAAATTCGTGATCGTGTTGGCTTGGCGCGAGCGAACGCGAGCATCGGCGATATGCAAACGCTGGTTGGTATTGCGGTGTTATTGCTGAGCTGTGAGAGCCACATAGCGGTTGCTCATCGTCTAGACCCAAAACCGAAAGCCGAACGCGAAGCTGGCATACCGCATTCCTGCGAATACGCTCCGACCTTGTTGGTCCAGCATTCCAGCCTCCCGGCATCGCGTAGAGGCGGCGTTACAGCAACCCTGGAGGCGCAGGACGATGCACAGGCAACGTTCGGACTGTTCAGCGAGGCAAACCGGATTATCGCACTTGGGTGGGTCAGGATCGATTGGACAACGAACCAGCTGCTGGACCTGACCGACGATATCGAAGCGCCCAACCGACTGACGTTTCGACCTGAAGACTGGGATCGGGTGGCCTTCTGCTTGCGGAAGCTACCAAGTACGCCCTAACCGACGCTGCGCCCGGCAATGGCGGCGGAGGCGACAATGCACTAACTATCTATCCGGACCACCCGGTGGAGGCTGCTCAAAATCGCGATCACAATAGGACCCAAACCTCGCTAGCCATGGCAAATGGGTGCAGCTTATAGGCGCGGGTATGAATGACACACTCACACCCGTTATCCTTCAGTGCATCGCGCGCGCTCCGCAATGGGTCCGCCATGATCTGGAGTCCAAAGATCCCGTGATCCGCGTCCGTGCCGAGGAGACTCTTGCGGCGCAGATCGGCGCGGCCCTTCGTCAGAACAAAGACATCAAATTAGGCCAACCGACTGCCTGACCACTCCTCAGCCCGCAGCCGATAGCTGGGAAGCGCCACGCCTGACGCATCTTGTTACCGGAACGATTTCTTACGTCCGTGATATCGGGAAATAAGGAGATTTGGAAATAATCGGCAATATTATCGGAGCGATTGGTGGCAACCAGGCCGCCAAGCATTCCCAGGGGCTCAACGGAACAGTTGGAGCGTTACTCGGGCTCGCCGCACCGGCCATGCTACGTCGCCTGCGCCCTCTCGGATTGCTGGCTGCCGTCGGCAGCGGCAATGCCTACAAGAATGCAACGACCGGCGCTAGGCCAACAAGCTCGTCGCCGCAAACCGACCGCTTTCCAAGAGCCTACCCCTACGCAGGCTTGAACGGTCAACGCAGCTGCGCACGAGGAATTTGGTACCGAGCTCTTCAGCCAAGCAATAAAGCTCATAAATATCGCTTTCCCGGTCTCCGATATGTACACATCGCCCCGGCTCTCCAGCCAATTCGGTAGACCGGCGCAAATTATCAAGCCAACGGATACTTTCCTTTTGATCAATGGGAATTCGAGTCAAATTGACCCTGCGCTTGAGCTCTGCTGTTCCCTTGAACTTGGAACGTGACCAGAATTTCGCGGCTGTGAGACCCAACGGCAGTCCCTCTGGCGTAATTGCAAGGCTGACATGCATCAAAAGCCCGCAGATCGTGAACTTCTGGAACCGACCATCCTTCAACTTGCGACCAGTCGAACTCTTCGTAAATCCGATCTTATCCGGATCCGCGCGCTTGAAATTGAATTCGGTGGTATCCTGCAAGATGAGAATGGGACCTTCGGTTGCCTGGATGCGCAAGGCGGATGCTGCAAAATGCCCTTCCAGGATTTTGTCTTCGCTCACGTTCTCGTTCGAGAAGAAGCGGTAGGCCGCCTTAGTATTTGACCAGTCCTGAAAAGCCGTTGGCAGGGATTGCCCGGGGCGCTCTTCAAGTGCTTCAAGCATCACTCCAAGTCGTCGGTTCAGCCGCACGTCACCCAAATTGGTCTCGGCCGTTTCCTTGTCCACCCAGCTATGTTCCATCACGGCACCTCACTATCCGAAGGTGCCGGAGAATGAATCATGGGTGATTCCCGCCAGGCAATGGGTCCGCGGCAGGCGCGAATCAAGCGCGCGACCACTTGTGGGTAAGAGCAAGCCGGCACAGCCCGACCGGCTTGCCGGATCATGTCGGCCCCAAACACGCCCATTCCCGTCGCGAGACCGATGGCCGCCAGCAATTGGTCGCTCTGTGGCGGCATGACGATTCCAAATTGGCCGAGGGCATAGGGCAGCAGGAACCCGGCCAGCGTCACGGTGGGCGGCACCGCCATCCACCAGCGCCATAGCGTTCGTCCTGCAAATAGTCGCACCCCGGCGACCAAAGGGATGTTGGAGGCCGTGAGCGCCGCAACGAGTAACGATCGAATGAGCACGTCCTGCGGCCGGTTGATCCACTCCAGTCCGGCAAGACCCACGCAGTAAAGAAGCAGGCTCGCAGCCCAAAGCAGGTTATGAAGCTCATCTTTGCGCCCGCGCCACAGCGACAGGAAGATGACCGTAAACGTCACCGATGCCAGTACGCTGCACAGGCGCAAGGTCGCAAGATCGATCGAAGTCAGCATGTCCCGGCGCCCGCATACGCCCGATAGGTTAACAATGGTTCCGGCTTCCGCTGGTTCGCGGCGAATGCGCATTCGGCGTCGGGCTTCCTTCCCAGACCCCCGCGCTTCATCGGCATCAAGGTAAACCATCGGACTATCGCAAATTATAACCTCCGCGGACCGGCCGCCCAACCCAATCGAAACCATATGAGGGCACAGGGGATTAAGGGCTTATCGACACGCCGCAGGAGAAGTCAGAGTGGCCAGCCAACCGATAGAGCATCCCGGGAATGACAATCCGGGTGACGTCCCTGTTGAATATCCTGAGCCGGGCAGTCCGGGCGCACCCGATGACGTTCCACCCGTCGGTCCCGACTTTGATCAGCCGGACACGGCACCTGTCGAACTTCCCCCGCCTGACTGACAGGCCTTCAGCTCACAGCCCACGACCTCGGGCTCCTAGGAGCTGAATTCTTTGAAGTAAGCAGCGCCGCTTTCAGTGCTGAAAAGGTGATGACGCCGAGCACAAGAGCGTAGTGCTGGCGGGTAGCGCCGGGGCGGACTGAGCAGCCCTCGCCGATCTCTTGGGAATTACACGCCAGAGACTCGGGCCGCTGGCATCGCCTCGGCACGGTGAATGCCTCCTGCGGTCAAACCGACTCCAAAATCCTTCCTGATGATGGGCAATCGATCCCCGAAAACGTGAAACCCACCAAGTGAAACCGGATGCTCGAAAGGCAATCTTGCAATTGCTTGGCGAACGCATGGAGGGTGCAACAATCTGCCCGAGCGAAGTCGCTCGCGCCATAGCATCTGAGGATCAATGGCGAGAGGCGATGCCGGCGGTCCATGCTGCGGTCGATGAGATGCCAGCCGATGGCATCATCAATTTAAGCTGGAAAGGCCGGAATCTGAACAGGCGAAGCGGGGCATACCGTATCAGACTACGATAGATCGGCCTGTTGCAGAAATCGCCCGGACACCGGTGATCGCCTCCGAAGAGATGAACCGGAAGTGATGTGCAATCCACACCCCCTGCGTCGGACAAGCAGAGTTCCAGCCTGTTTTGTCGGGTGGGACCACCGATTGAGCCAGCCCCACCCGCTGCTCATCAGACGCTGCGTGCCTGCGCAGGATGCCTGCCTTCCGCGAATTCCTCGATCAATTTCGCGCAGAAGGCGGGAAGGTCGTCCGGGGTCCGGCTGGTGATCAGGCCTTCGTCCACGACGACCTCCTCGTCGATCCAACGGCCTCCGGCGTTCTCGATGTCGGTACGAACGGATGGGAACGATGTGACGGTCCGCCCGTCGAGAACGCCGGCCTCCACCAGTACCCAAGGAGCGTGGCAGATGGCGCCGACGGGCTTGCCGGCCTCGAAGAAATCCCGCACGAACCGCACGGCTTCCTCGCTACTGCGCAACTTATCCGAGCCGACGCTCCCGCCAGGGATGACAAGTGCGTCAAAGTCGTCCGCAGATACTTCGGTGAACGTCTTGTCCACGGGATAGCTGCTCCCTGGGTCAAGATCGTTGTTGTTCGTCTGCGCGGTCCCGCTCTCCAGACCTATTGCGGTGACCTTCGCACCAGCCTGTTCCAGTGCTTCCTTGGGCTTGACGAACTCGGGCTCTTCCGTGCCGCGTGGCGCAATGAGAATGGCGATCGCACGATTGTCGAGGGACATGGCATCTCCTGTCGAGTGGTGGGCGCCGCCGCCATTCCGATGGTACGGAAGGCTATGCGCCCGGCTTCCAGTGAACTGCCTAACGCGGCTCTTGATCCGCTCGGCCCGAGATCGTGCTGTGTCTTTGCGTGGGACTGCCCCACAGGCAAGGCGCTCTGATCCAGCCTTCCTGTCACGCATGTCGCGGGGGAACGTGCCGCGAGGGCACCGCCAGATTCGCCAATGGGTGCCGCACGTCTGCTGGCGACGGGATAAGGTCGGTTCCCCGTTTCGCCAACACGCGTCGTGCGGATCGAGCACCCGCCAATTTCACGTCGTTCCTCGCACATGGCGAAGGTCAGGAGCTGTGGCCGACGTCGCACCGCGAAACGACAGCCCCGTTTGAGCAGAAGATTCCCGGATGCGTCCCGGATCATAAACGGCACACCTGACGCCATACCGACATTTGCTGTCCTCGGTACGCTCCGCGCAACGGGGATCGTGCAGGAACCATATCGCCAACCCCCGTGTTGTGAACAAATCACGAACAAGGAACTGCCAGATGACCAATGAACTGCACAATCCCAAGCTGGACGATCACCCGGCATCGAATACCGAAAAGGATCCGTCTGATTGGGTGTCGGGAGACGACCCGATGACCGGAGCTCAGGCATCCTATCTCACAACGCTTTGCGAGGAGGCAGGCGAGGATCTGCCGCCCGGGGATCTCAGCAAGGCAGACGCGTCACAGCGGATCGACGCGCTCAAAGCCAAATTGGGCAGGAACTGACAAGCGACAGTCTGCCAAGTGACAGCCGCGCACAGGACGAAGTGTCCGACCAGGGCTTCAGGCAGATAAGACGGCCCCCGATGCGCCGGTTATCGGATCCTGCGCTGGATCCGGAAGCGCAGCTATGCGCGCGAGGGCGCCATCGTCGGCGCTCCGGCAGATGTCCCAGTCCTGGCCCTGAGGGTATGCGCCGACAACCTGGAAGTCGTCGCTGGCCTCCAGGCAGCGGTGTCCTGTACCTGCTGGCAGCATCACCGCGTCGCCGGCGGTGACGATGATCTGCTCGCCATCCGGCCCGCCCAGTTCAAGCACTGCGGTGCCGGCAAACACGCCAAGCGCCTCGTGCGCCGTCGAGTGGTAATGATGGTAGTCATAGACCCCGTCACGCCAGTCCGGACGCCAGCCATTATCGGTGAACAGCATTTCGAAGCGCCCGGCACCCAGCTCACCCGTCACCTCGATCGCGCTCCTGTATATCCGGACGGGCACGTGCGGATTGTTGGGCACCCACGCATTGGCGCCCAGTTGCGTCGTCTCGATTTCCATCACTTGCCTTTCGTCGTACCCCGCCGCCGCGCTGCCTTGTCGGCCAGTTCGATCCATACCGGCGCATGGCCGCTCGTTTTCTCCCTTCCCCGCGCTCCGGCAGCCGCGCATCCCTCGTGAACGCATGGCCGTGATCAAGGGCGACAGTTTGCCTGAGATTCAAGGAGAACGGCGCGGTCGTATCGAGAGCGGGCGCGATAATGCGGAGCGGCGCGTCGCGCACCTGCCTCCCGCCATCTTCAATCTCGGGAAAGCCACCGGGCCTCACGATCTTCGAGGGCAAGGCCGATGCCGCGACATGCATGCCGAACGGCTCGCAACGCACATCTACGCGAGCGGCACACGCTAATCTTCCTTGTGATCCCTCTCAAGAAAGTGCCAGCCGTTTGCCCTCCCCTCTCGAAGTTCGGCGATTTCCTGCAAGTCCTTCTGCATTGCCGCGATTTGTCGAGCGTGAGCGATGAGACGTGTCGCGACCCGTACTGCGCAGGGCGCGGCCCCGTCCTTCGGCTCAACGATCTCCGCACGGACGTACTCGTTCTCGATCGCGACAGCGAAAGCTTGTGCCGAAGCCCGGTTCAGGAAGACAAAGGGGAAGATCACGGTCTTCTCCTCCGGCGCGTGCAGTCCATGCTGTGGCCCGCAGTTTTGCTCCGTTTCCCCGGCGCCGGGTTCCCGGTCCCAATCCCCGTCAAGGCCAGCACGAGCGGGCTCCGTGGCCGGGCGCGGCGGCATACCTTCGTGAGATGGAGGACAGATCATCTCGTTTTCCACCTCGCGGTTGTCTGGCCTGTCATCATCCGCTTGCATGATGTCTCTCCTCAGCCTCCCGTGTCGCGATCATCCAGCCTTTCTATTCGCCGGATCGGCGGGGAGCGCGATCGACATCCCCGTCACGCCGTTCGCTTTCCGGATAGTCCTCCGGGTCGACTTCGCCCACGACAGGGCGATCGTCCACTTTTTCAGGCTTCTGACCCCCGCGCGTGCGGGGGTCGTGAGCCTCGTCCGGGCCAGCGTCCCCCATTCCGCCGCGAGGCGTTTCATAGGGGTCATCGCCGGCGCGCTGCCGGGCCTCCTCACCATTCTCGGGCGTGATCCCATCGGTCATGGCATGTCCTTTCCGTTTGCCGACGCAAAAGCACGGACGCAAAAGCATGGACGTCCTCTGCCGTTCCCGACGAGCGGGCGTCCGCTAACTTCGATCAAGTCACGGGGGCGTCTCCGCATCTAAGCGACTGATCCATGTTAACGTCACGTCGTCATCAGGGAACGCGGCCGAGCCCGATGGCTTGATGAGGGCACAAGCGCGCCAGCACAATCGCACCAGCGCCATGCCGATAAGGGCTGGAAAGCTCCGGGCTGCCCGCGACCGATATGCAGCCAGCGTACTCATCCCGGATAAGGACCCGCAATGACGGACATTCGCGACGATGCCCCACCCGCCACCGCCAAACACGCAAGCGCCACGCAGAATGCGGCGCGCGAAGGCCTGTCCGGCGAGGGCGACACCCTCATCGCCCGTTCGGTGACGATCAACCGCAGCCGGGACGATCTCTATCGGTTCTGGCGGGATTTTCCGAACCTCGCGAAGTTCATGGAGAACGTGAAGCGTATCGACGTGCTCGATGATTGCACGTCGCACTGGGTCGTTGCCGGCCCCGGCGAGACGACGGTCGAATGGGACGCGCAGATAACTCAGGATGTTCCGGGCGAAGCGATCGCCTGGGCATCGACGAACAGCCCTGACGTTTCCAACAGCGGGCGCGTGGAATTTCGCGACGCGGGCGAGAGAGGCACGGTCGTCACCGCGACGATCTTCTACAAAGCCCCCGGCGGATTTGTCGGGAAACTGATCGCCAAACTGTTCCAGCGCGAACCCGGCATTCAGGCGCGCCGCGACCTCAGGCGCTTCAAGCAACTCATGGAAACGGGCGAAGTGGCCACTGCGGCGCGCACGCTCAAGCAACGCGAAGAGGAGATTGCCTGATGCGTGCACTCACCTGGCACGGCAAGCACGACGTTCGGGTCGACACCGTGGATGACCCCGAAATCCTCAATCCGCGTGATGCCATCATCAAGGTGACGTCCACGGCGATCTGCGGCTCCGATCTTCACCTCTACGACGGCTTCATCCCGACAATGAAGGCAGGCGATATCCTCGGTCACGAATTCATGGGCGAGGTCGTCGAGACAGGTCCCGGATCGACCCTGCGCAAAGGCCAGCGCGTGGTCGTTCCCTTCACCATCGCGTGCGGGAGCTGCTATCATTGCGGCAAGCACCAGTATTCCGCCTGCGACAACGGCAATCCGGCAGACAATCAGGACATCGCCCAGGAACTCTACGGCCAGCCGATGTCCGGCCTGTTCGGCTACAGTCACATGACCGGCGGCTACGCGGGCGGCCAGGCAGAGTACGTGCGCGTGCCTTTCTCCGATGTGGGGCCTATCGTCATCCCGGACGGCATCGACGATGACCGGGTCCTGTTCCTTTCCGACATTCTTCCCACGGGCTGGCAGGCGGCCGAGAATGCAGAGATCGAGCCGGGCGATACGGTGGTCGTGTGGGGATGCGGCCCGGTCGGGCTTTTCGCCGTCCAGTCCGCCTTCCTGATGGGCGCAGAACGCGTGATCGCCATCGACCATTTTCCGCGGCGCCTCGAACTCGCGAGGCGGTTTGGCGCGGAGACGATCAACTATGAGGAAACCAGAACCTACGAAGCCCTGATCGAGATGACGGGCGGTATCGGCCCGGACGCCTGCATCGATGCGGTAGGCCTCGAGGCTCATGGGTTCTTCGCGGACAACGTCTGGGATCAGATCAAGGTCTCGACTTTCACGGGGACCGACCGGACGCACAGCATACGACAAGCGATCCACGCCTGCCGCAAGGGTGGCCGGATCTCGATGCCCGCCGTCTATGGCGGCTTCGTCGACAAGTTCCCGCTTGGCGCGTTCATGGAGAAAGGCCTGACCCTCAAGACCGGCCAGACCCATGTGCAGCATTACCTGCCGGGCCTGCTCAACGCCATCGTCGAGGACAAGATCGATACCACGTTCCTCATCAGCCATCGCCTGCCGCTGGAACAGGCGCCGGACGGGTATCGCATGTTTCGCGACCACCAGAATGACGTGACCAAGGTCGTGCTGAAGCCCGGCCTCGATCGCGTCGCCGCCTGAGGAGAACGCCCATGGGCGACAAATTCGCCATCGTCACAGGCGCGTCCACCGGGATCGGTTTCGAGCTTGCGCATTGCGCGGCGCGGGCCGGGTACGATCTGCTGGTGGCCGCCGACGAAGCGCTGATCGAGGCAGCCGCACGCGATTTCAGCCTGCAGGGGGTCAACGTCATGGCGGTGGAAGCCGACCTTTCGACGCTGGACGGCGTCGATCGCCTGCTTGCCGCAACCGGTGGGCGAGCGATCGATGTGCTTTGCGCCAATGCGGGCGTCGGCACGGGCGGGGCCTTCCTGCAGCAGGAGGTTGCGACCTGGCGCCATTCGATAGACACCAATGTCACCGGGACGGTCTATCTCCTGCAAAGCGTGCTGACCGGGATGGTCGCGCGCGGCTCGGGCAAGGTTCTCGTGACGGGGTCCATCGCGGGCTACATTCCCGGCAGCTTCAATGCCGTCTACAATGCGACCAAGGCTTTCATCGACAATTTCACCGAAGCCCTGCGCAATGAACTCAAGGACATCGACAGCGTCACGCTCACCACGCTGATGCCCGGTGCAACCGAGACCGAATTTTTCGCACGCGCAGACATGCTCGACACGCAGCTGGGCCAAAACGACAAGGCAGACCCTGCGAAAGTCGCTCGCGACGGCTGGGATGCGCTGATGGCGGGCAAGGGACACATCGTGTCCGGCTGGTCCAACAAGCTGCAGGTCGCCGGTGCCGGCATCGTCCCACAATCCGTTCTGGCGCAGCAGCATCGCAAGATGGCCGAGCCGGGAAGCGGAAACCGCTGAATACCTCCCATTTTTCCCGAACAGACAGTCGGAGCAGGTAATCCATGCAAATCGAGACGCCGCAAGGCCACGTCATCCACGTCAAGGACATGGGCGAGGGAAAGCCCGTCATCCTCATTCACGGCTGGCCGCTGACAGGGGACATGTGGGAATATCAGACGCTTGCTTTGCTCGAGGCCGGGTATCGCGTCATTACCTACGACCGGCGCGGGTTCGGTCAGTCGGGCCACCCCTCCGGCGGATATACCTATGATGTGTTCGCTGACGATCTCGCCGCGGTCATCGACAAGCTCGACGTTCCGAAAGTGTCTCTGGTGGGCTTTTCGATGGGTGGAGGCGAGATCGCGCGCTACCTGGCACGCTACGGCTCTGGCAAAGTGGACCGCGCGGTGCTCGTATCCTCGGTCGTGCCGTATCTGCTGAAGGACGACAGCAATCCGGACGGCGTCGATGCCGCGGTCTTCGAAGACATGAAGGCGCAGATCCGCGAGGATCGGTTTGCCTTCCTCCAGACATTCGCCAAGATGTTCTATGGCGTTGGCCTGGTCTCCAGGCCGGTGTCGAGCGCATTGCTCGACTGGACGTTCGCGCTCGCGATCATGGCGAGCCCGAAGGCCACAATCGACTGCGTCGATGCCTTCGGGCGTACGGACTTTCGGCCGGACTTGTCGGCCTTCGATATCCCGACGCTGGTGATCCACGGCACCTCCGACAAGACGGTGCCGATCGATCCGGCAGGACGTGCAGCGGCCGCCAGCATCGCTGGCGCGCAACTGGTAGAATACGACGGTGAGCCCCACGGCCTGTTCGCGACCGCACCCGACCGGCTCAACCGCGATCTGCTCGCGTTCCTTGCCGGATGAAGACCATCCCCTCCTTTTGATGCCCCTTAATGCCCCCTTCGATACAAGGGGAGCAGGTTCCGAGGACAAGGAGATCAGCTGTATGACTGAACCCAGTACACGCCGGGACGTCCTGAAGAGCGCGACATTGGCCGGAGCGACTCTCGCCGCGGTCCCGTCCCTGGCGCAAGACAGCAGACCGATGCAGGATCCCACGTCCAATCACACCAGCGACCCGTTTCCCGAGCAGCGGCAGGAATGGCCCGCGCTCCAGCGCGACATGAAGCCGGTGCCGGACTGCGGCGAGGCGACATATCGTGGAAGCGGCCGTCTCAAGGGGCGCAAGGCGCTTTTAACCGGCGGCGATTCCGGCATTGGCCGCGCCGCAGCGATCGCATTTGCCCGCGAGGGCGCGGACATTGCAATCAACTACTATCCGACCGAGGAGCCGGACGCTCAGGACGTCGCGCGGCTGCTGCTGGCGGAAGGGTGCAAAGTGAAGCTGCTTCCCGGCGATCTCACAGATGCCGGTTTCTGTCGCAATCTCGTGGCGCAGGCAGCGCAGGCTCTCGGAGGTCTCGATATCGTCGTCAACAATGCGGCCTATCAGCAGTCCAAGGCGTCGATCGACGAGATCAGCGAGGAACAGTTCGACCGGACCATGAAGACCAACGTCTATGCGATGTTCCATATCAGCAAGGCGGCCATTCCCCTGATGAAGCCGGGGGCCTGCTTCATCAATACCGCCTCGGTCAATTCGGTCAGTCCGGGAGAAGAGCTGCTGGATTACGCGACGACCAAGGGCGCGATCCTGATCTTCACCAAGGGGCTGGCCAAGCAGCTTGCAGCCAAGGGTATCCGGGTGAACGCCGTCGCCCCCGGTCCGGTCTGGACGCCGCTGCAGGTGGCAGGCGGGCAATTGCCGGGCAAGCTGAAGGAATTCGGGCAGGACACGCCGCTGGGCCGTGCAGGTCAACCTGCCGAGCTGGCCTCGCTCTATGTGACTCTTGCGGAAAGCGGGACGAGCTTCACCTCGGGCAGCGTATTCGGCGCCAATGGAGGAACCGGGATCATCTGACCGGGCGCAAGATCAGTGTCAGGTGCGCACCCATGACCACGCGCACCTGACACCGTCAGGGTCGGCTTCAACCGCCCCCTTTCTTCCGGCGGGTCTCCCAACCTTTCTTGGCGGCCGCCGACCGCTGTTCGTGACTCTGGCTGGACCCGCCGATGCGCCCCCCTTTACGAGACGAGGCGTGGTTTTCTTTCCTGCCGCGACCCGAGCCCGATTTGTTACCGCCGCCGGATTCCTTGTTGACCGTAGCCCAGGCCCGCCGCTCGGCTTCCTTGTGGCCGACGCCGCGGTCCTCGTAGCCTTCCTCGATGTGTTCCGCCTTGCGCTTCTGCTTGTCGGTATAGCTGGATTTGTCTCCACGGGGCATGATGCGGTCCTTTCTCTTCCTCAGGAACCCCGGTCGCTCAACGGTTCACCCCCTTCTTCCTCCTCCAGCAGAGCGGCCTCGGCCCCCGCTGCAGACAGCCGTACCTGATTGCCCTCCACTGCGGCGACCAGACCACCGGCGATGTAGTGATGATGGTCGCTGTGCGATCCGCTGTCGGCCTTGGTCATCTTGATCCGGTCACCCTCGACCCTGTCGACGGTGCCGATGTGCACGCCATCGGCGCCTATGATTTCCATGTGCTCGGTAACCTGACTGAGATCGGTCATGTGTCTTCCTCCTGGTGTGTTTCAGTGGGCGAATGATTATTCCGCTGCATGAGTTTTCTTCCCGAACGCCTTGCGCAGTTCGTCCTTCGCCTGCTCAAGGACATCGCGTTGCTGCTTGCCGAGATTGTCTCCGGCACGGTTGATGTAGAACGTCAGCATGCTCATTGCGGACTGAAGCGGCGTGCCCTTGCGCCGTTTGCTATGCTCTGCCGAACGATTTAGGGATGCGGCGATCTTGGCCGGATCTCCCTGCTTGAAGAGGCCTTCGTCCAGGTCCAGGGCATCCGAACGCTCTGTGACGTCCTGCGACCACTTCTTCTGTGTCACCGCTCTTTCCTTTCCCTCAGTTGAGGCCGGGGAGCGCCTTGCGGCAGTCGGCAGCGCATCCGCGGCACATTTCCGCACAGAGCCGGCAATGCTCATGCTAATGCCGCGCGCATTCGCGTGCGCAGGGCTCGCAGGTAAAGATGCATCTCTCGATCATCGCGCCCAAGATCGCGACATTGCTTCCCGTACGCCGCACGGCGATACGGCTGGTGACAGCGCAGACGTCCGCACAGTCGACGCAAACACGAATGCACTGGCGCATCTGCTCCGCTTCCGCGAGGCAGGCATCGGCACAGGAGGTGCACAAGGCTCCACAGAAAAGCGCATGCCGGCAGGCAGTGGCGAGGCCTTCGTTCAACGTCTCGACTTCCGGATGGAGTGCGATCATGTTGTGAAGTGACATCTGCCAATCTCCTCCGAATGCGACCGGGGCAAGAAGGGCTAATCGCGTGACGAGGCGGATGCTCCGCGGACTTGATCCATGTTATCGATATGTCATGAATTCGCGAAGCAGCCCGGGCTAGATTGGTTCGGCGCGGCACAGGTCCCGTAAAGCAGCGATCACGGCGTGGCGGTGTGGCGGTGTGGCGATGTAAGACGCATTATCGAAGGGCTCGGGAATCATCGCGGCGTCGTAGCCGGTCAGGAAAACGGATGGCACGTGTCGATCAGCCAGCAGATGCGGGGAGCGCAAACGACATACCTTCGCCAAGGTCGATGTCGATCATCGCGCAGTCGGGTGTCTGGATATCCAGCTGCCTGAGCGCTGCATCGACATTTGGGCATGGCCCGATCACCCGCCCACCGGCACCTTCAATTTCTTCGCGCAAGTCTTGGGCGATGAAGAATTCGTCTTCGACCACCAGGATGGTTTTACCGCCAAGTTCAACGTTCGCTCGACCGGGTTCCACTGCAATCCCTTTGGCTATCGTTCGCGGTCGAACCAATGGATGGTTCCCTCCGAGGGAATGCGTCACTGGACGCTCACCCGCGATGCCCAGGGCGTCGCCTGAGCCGTGCTGAACAAGCAGGGTTTGGGCGCCAACACCTTGTCTCAGGAGGTGCTGGGGGAATTCGCGCAGATCCTCGACTGCATCGAACAGCGCGCGCCAAGGGCCTTGGTGATCCGTTCGGCCAAGCGCGAGGGCTTTCTTGCGGGCGCAGACATCGGCGAGTTTCGCGGCGTCACTGATGAGGCCGCGATCCGCGGGTGTATCGCCAAGGCCCATGCCGTGGTCGACCGACTGGCGGGGGCTGACGATCCCCACGATCGCGGTCATGCACGGCTATGCCACGGGCGGCGGGCTGGAGATCGCGCTCGCCTGCACGCAGCGCATCACCGTCGAGGGTAGGGGCCGCCCCTTCCGAGCGCCTGCTTCACACCGGTGTCGGCCGCGCACGGTGGCACATCGATCTCTTACGTCAGCGCGGCGGCGTTCCCTTCTCTCTTGTTCTTGAGGCTTGCGATGACCAGGGGCGCCTCGCTCTACCTGCCGCAGTTGCCGATCGAACGGCTGCGCCGGCAGGAGCGACCATCCGCGCCGCGTGATCGCGCCGCCCCTCGGCCGGACTTCGGGCCGCGTTTCACCGAGCCTGTCGATGACGACCCCGGACCCTGCTCCGTGCCTCGCGGTGGCGGATGGCGTCCCGGTGCGCGTTGGGCGCAGGACCCCGAGCTTCGTGCGAAGCCGAGGGTGGGTGATATCGATGCCCTGCCCGCCCATCAGCGCCCGACCATGCGTGAAATGGGCCGGCGCAGCGAAGCAGCGGATCATCCTTTTCGCGCCATGGGCCCCGATGATGCAGGCGTGCCATGGCCGGCAGCGCCTGCACTGGCAGAGATGGCGCACCTGGCAAGGCCGATCGTGCTGATCGAACGGGCGGGGCAGCGCGACATCATCACGTCCGCCTGCCCCATCGCGCGCGCACTTGGCCTGCATCCCGGAATGGCTGCGGCACATGCACGCGCTCTTGTGACGGACCTTGATGTCCGCGATGCGGCGCCGGGGGACGACCGGGCATGGCTCGACCGGCTCGCGCTTCACGCTGCTCGCCACTGGACACCCGTGGCGAGCGTCAGTGCACCAGATGGTGCTCTGGCTCGAGCTTACCGGTACGACACATCTTTTCGGTGGCGAGGAAAGCTTCTGCCGCCGGGTCGTGCGTTTCCTCGCGCGCCTCGGCTTCACCGCGCACATTGCCATTGCCGGTACGCCGGGCGCTGCCCATGCCCTCGCCCGTTTTGCTGGCAAGCCGATCATCGTACTGCCTCCCGGCACCGAAACCCATGCGATTGCCTCGTTGCCGCTTGCGGCGCTGCGGCTTTCCGACGAGGCATTGGGAAGCGCTGCCCGGTTCGGTCTGCAGTGCATCGGCGATCTCTACGCGATCGCCCGAGGACCGCTTGCAAGGCGCCTCGGTCTTCGCACCGTCGAACGCCTCGATCAGGCACGCGGACTGGCAGCGGAACCCATCGTGGCAGTGGTGCCGTCCACAGCGCCGTATTCGGAGCGCCGGATGCTCGAGCCGATTGGAACGGCAGAAGCCATCAACCAGGTCATCAGCGATCTCGCCGATGCCTTGGTCCGCGAACTGGAACGGCGCCGCCTGGGGCTGCGTACTGCGGTCCTCACCTGCACGCGCGTCGATGCCGTCGAGGAGCGCATCGTGATCGGCACTGCAGGCGCCACGCGCGATGCGCGACATCTCGCGCGCATGTTCGCCATGCGTGTCGAACGTATCGACCCCGGGCTCGGCATCGAGGTGATGCGTCTCGTTGCCCCACGCGTCGAGCATCTGCAGCCGGTCATGATAGGGACCTTTCCTGGTCCTGACGGCAGGGAGCCCGAGCTCGCGCCGCTCATCGATCAGCTTGCTGGGCGGGTCGGGGAGAGGGCCCTGTTCCGCGCCGGTCCGGTCGAAAGCGATGTGCCCGAGCGCGCGGTGCGACGCGCTCCCCCTCTCGCATTGCCTCAAGGATGGCCGCAATGGCGCCGACCGGTACGTCTGCTTCCCCATCCCGAACCGCTGTCCGGCGTCGTCGCGCTGATGCCCGATCACCCGCCCCGGCGGTTTGCCTGGCGCGGCACGCTGTACAAGGTCGCGATCGGCGAAGGGCCCGAACGCGTTCATGGCGAATGGTGGCGCTCGGCACGCGAGATGTGGGCCGTGCGCGACTACTTCATGGTCGAGACCGATGGCGGTGAACGCTTCTGGCTGTTCCGGCGCGGCGACGGGCTCGATGCACCGACCGGTGATCTGAGCTGGTACATCCACGGCGTGTTCGGGTGATGGCACGCTACGTCGAACTCCAGGTCACCAGCCACTTCTCGTTCCTGCGCGGTGCGTCGGCACCTGAAGAACTCTTCGAGACAGGCGTTGCATTGGGGCACCTTGCGCTCGGCCTTGCCGATCACAATACGCTTGCCGGGATCGTGCGGGGCTGGGACGCGCAGAAGACAAGCGGCGTCCGGATGATCGCGGGATCGCGCATCGATCTCACCGATGGCCGCGCGCTGCTGCTCTATCCCCGCGACCGCGCCGCCTGGTCGCGCCTCACCCGACTGCTGTCGCTTGGCAAGGGACGTAGCGGCAAAGGCCGGTGCATCCTGTCCTGGAGCGACGTTGTCGAACACGCGGCGGGTTTCGTGGCAATCCTGCTGCCCGATCAGCCGGACAGCCGCACCGCGGCCAACCTGCAGGATCTTCGCTCCGTTTTCGGGCGCGACGGCTTTTGCGCGCTGTCGCTGCGGCGCCGGCCGGGCGACATGGCCCGTCTCCACGGCCTGGACAGGCTAGCGCGCGAAGCGGGCGTGCGTAGCGTTGCTACCGGCGACGTCCTCTATCACGATCTCACGATGCGTCCGCTGCAGGACGTGATGACCGCGATCCGGGAAAAGACGACGATCGATGCACTGGGCTTCCGGCGCGAGCGGTTCATGGATCGCAATCTCAAGTCGCCTGAAGAAATGGAGCGGCGGTTCGCGGCATTTCCCGATGCGATCCAGGCGAGCGCCGACATCGCCGAGCGCTGCCGTTTCGACCTTGGCGAAATCCAATACCAGTATCCCTACGAGCAGGTCATGGCCGGGCGCAGCGCGCAGCAAGCTCTCGCGAGCCTTACCGCGGATGCGGCGGCGCGCATGTTTCCCGGCGGCCTGCCGCAGGCCTATGCGAAGCAGATCGATCACGAACTGACGCTCATCGACCGGCTCGGCTATGCGCCCTACTTCCTGACGGTGAATGCGATCGTCACTGAAAGCCGCCGGCGCGGCATCCTGTGCCAAGGGCGAGGATCGGCGGCCAACAGCTGCGTGTGCTTCATGCTCGGCATCACCTCGATCGATCCGATCCGGCACGAGCTGCTGTTCGAACGCTTCGTCTCGGGCGAGCGCAAGGAACCTCCCGACATCGACGTCGACTTCGAGCACGAGCGCCGCGAGGAAATCATCCAGTGGATCTACGAGACTTACGGCCGTCATCGCTCGGCACTTACCGCTGTCGTCACCCGCTACCGCACCCGCGGAGCGGTGGCCGAGGTCGGCAAGGCCCTCGGCCTTCCCCGCGACCTGACAAAAATGCTGACCGGCCTGGTCTGGGGCTGGTCGATGGAAGGCATCACCGACGAACAGATCGAGAGCCTCAATCTCAATGCCGACGATCATCGCCTGCGCCTGACGCTGGAACTTTCGCGCCAGCTGATCGGCACGCCCCGACACCTCTCGCAGCATCCCGGCGGCTTCGTGCTGACGCAGGAAGGCTCGATGATCTGGTGCCCATTGAACCGGCACGCATGGAGGACCGCCAGATCATCGAATGGGACATGGACGACATCGATGCCCTGAAGTTCATGAAGGTCGATGTGCTGGGCCTCGGTATGCTCGGCTGCATGAACCGCGCGTTCAACCTGCTCGAACAGCACAAGGGCGTGTACAAGACCATGGCCGATCTGCAGGACGATGACCCGGACGTCTACGCCATGATCCAGAAGGCCGACACCCTCGGGGTCTTCCAGATCGAAAGCCGCGCGCAGATGTCGATGCTGCCGCGTCAAGCCGAAGGAATTCTACGACCTCGTCATCGAAGTCGCGATCGTGCGCCCGGGGCCCCATCCAGGGCGACATGGTCCACCCCTACCTTCGTCGCCGCGAAGGCAAGGAGACGCCGGAATATCCCAGGCCCGAGCTCGAGGCGGTTCTGAAGAAGACCCTCGGTGTGCCGCTGTTCCAGGAGCAGGCGATGAAGGTTGCGATCGTCGGTGCCGGCTTCACGCCGGTCGAGGCCGACCAGCTGCGCCGCGCCATGGCGACCTTCAAGTTGACCGGCGGCGTCAGTCACTTCTACGACAAGCTGGTGAACGGCATGATGGCCCGCGGCTATCCCGGGGACTTTGCCGAACGCACCTTCAAGCAGATCGAAGGCTTCGGCTCCTACGGCTTTCCGGAAAGCCATGCCGCCTCGTTCGCCAAGATCGCCTATGCCAGCTGCTGGATGAAGCACCATCATCCCGATGTCTTCTGCGCGGCACTCCTCAATGCCCAGCCCATGGGTTTCTACGCCCCGGCCCAGATCGTGCGCGATGCGCGGGCACATGGCGTCGAAGTCCGGCCGGTCTCGATCAACCACAGCCACTGGGACTGCAGCCTCGAACCGGGTCGAGGCCGCCTCCATGCGGTCCGCCTCGGCTTTCGCCAGGTTCGCGGTCTTGCCAACATCCATGCCGCCGCGATCGTCGCGGCCCGGGGCCTGCCCCCTTCCAGAGCGTCGAGGAAGTCTGGCGCCGTGCCGGAACCCCGCGCGCCGCGATCGAACGGCTGGCGGAAGCCGATGCCTTCGCCGCTCTGGCTGAGGATCGACGCCAGGGCCTGTGGAAAGTGAAGGGTCTGGGCGAGGCTCCGCTGCCGCTTTTAGCAGCGGCCGACGCGCGCGAGGCGGGGTTCTTGCCCGAAGAGGTTGAACCCAGCGTCGATCTGAAGGCCATGCGCGCGGGGCGCGAGGTCGTCGAGGACTATCGCGCGCTGCAGCTTTCGCTGCGCGGTCATCCGCTGCAGTTCCTGCGCTCCCGGCTCGATGCCATGCAGGTAGTCCGGTGCGCCGACCTGCCGTCCGTTCGTGATGGCCGCAACATCGAGGTTGCTGGTGTCATTCTCGTTCGCCAGCGACCCGGCTCGGCAAAGGGAGTGCTCTTTGTCACGATCGAGGACGAGACGGGGGTCGCCAACGGCATCCTGTGGCCGGACAAGTTCGAGATCTATCGCCGCCAGATCATGTCCGCCTCGATGATCGCCATGCGCGGACGTCTCCAGAAGGAAGGCGATGTCATTCACATCATCTGCGATCGCATCGTGAACCACGACGACATGCTGCGCGCGATCGCGCAGACCCACTTCACCGTCACACCCGGACGCGGCGACGGCGCCAGTCACGGCGGCGGGCCCGATCCGCGTGAGCCCGGCATCCCGCGCGGCCGGACGCTGGCCCCGCCGCCTTTCCCGACCACTCACCCTCGCGACGATCTCATCGCGATCCGCAGCCACGATTTCCATTGAGCCCTTTCCCTTGAGCCAGCGGGCTCACGAGCCCGGCTCGCGGTTGTCCCCGTCTCGATCTTCCGTTGTCTTCCCGCCGCGCCTGACACGCCCTATCAGGCCCGACCATGACGAGCCTCGAGCCTTCCCTTGCCGAAGCCGCCCGCATGCTTGCGACACATCCGGACTTCAAGATCCTGCGCAGACTGGCGCAGGTGCAGCGCCTTCATGATGGACCGGCCCATGGCGCGATGCGTGTAGGCGTTGCCATCGACGTCGAGACCACCGGGCTCGATCGCGAAACCGACCGGATCATCGAACTTGCTGTCCAGCGATTTCGTTTCGACGAGCGTGGCCGCATCCTCCAAGTTGGCACGCCGCGGGCGTGGCGAGAGGATCCGCAGGCTCCACTCGATCCGCGCATCACCAAGCTCACGGGCCTCACCGACGAGGTGCTGGCCGGCCAGAGCATCGATGAGGCAGCAGCCATCGAAATCCTGGCTTCAGGGGACCTCATCGTTGCCCATAATGCCGCCTTCGATCGTCCGTTCGTCGATCGCCGCCTCCCCGCGATCGCCGGCAAGGCATGGGCCTGTACGATGGCCGAGATCGACTGGCTCGAGCTTGGCTTCGATGGCCGGGCCCTCGCGCAACTCGTCGCGCAGTGTGGCTGGTTCTACGAGGGGCACCGCGCCGAGAACGACATCCTGGCGCTCATCTACCTTCTGGCGCATCAGACGCCCGACAGTGAGACAATACTCGCCAGGCTGGCGACTGCTTCGCAACGGCCCAGCTTCCGGGTCAATGCCGTGGATGCACCGTTCGAAGGCAAGGACGCGCTGAAGGCGCGAGGCTACCGCTGGGATCCTGCTATGCGCTTCTGGTGGCGGACCATCGGGGAAGAGGAGATGGAAATCGAGCGCACATGGCTGCTCCAGGATATCTACACCGGTCACGGCGAGCCGGCATTCCTTCCGCAGTCCGCCTGCGAGCGATACCGCTAGTGATGTAGCATCGACATGTCTGAAACCGCAGGGCTTCCCCAGCCCTTGCGTGCTCTATGAAGCGATCATGCACAAATCGATCCTACTCGCCGTCTCGCTCGCCGCTTCTCTCACCGCCACCACGCCCGCCCATGCCTGGGGACCGGTCGGTCACCGCATCACCGGCGCAATCGCTGACGAGAACCTGAGCGGTCTCGCCCGGGCCAATGTCCACCTGCTGCTCGGCAGCGAGGATCTCGCCGAGGCGGCGACCTGGCCCGACGACATGAAGTCCGACCCGGATGTGTTCTGGCAGAAGCAGGCGAGCCCGTGGCATTACGTGACCGTTGCCGGCGACGACTACGCTGCATCGGACACGCCGCCGGCGGGTGACGCGAAAACCGCGCTCGCGCGCTTCACCGCGACGCTGCGCGATCCCAAGGCCACGCTAGACGACAGGCGCCTCGCCCTTCGTTTCATCGTCCATATCATCGGCGATCTGCATCAGCCGCTCCATGCCGGCACCGGAATCGATCGCGGCGGCAATGCGGTTTCGGTCACCTGGTTCGGCAAGCCGAGCAACCTGCATTCAGTGTGGGATTCGGCGCTGATCGAGCAGCGCTCGCTCTCCTATTCCGAGTATGCCGCATGGCTGTCGCGATCGATCACACCAGCCGAGGTCATCGCATGGAACGAGCGCGATCCCGCAGTCTGGATCCACGAGAGCATCGCGCTGCGCAGGACGATCTATCCCACCGATCCAGCCCTCTCGTGGGATTACGCCTATGCACATCGCACCGAGATCGATGATCGGCTGAAACGCGCAGGTCTGCGCATCGCGGCCTACCTCAACTGGGTCTTCGACGCGCCCCTTCCTCCAAAGGGCAACGCGAAGCGCTAGCAATCGCGCCCGAGGGCTAAAGCATCTCGAGTGGCCGGCGTCCGCCCGGTGCCGGAAACGCCCGCTCGAGTGTCGCGAAGTCCGCCTGTGTCAGGACGAGGTCCACGGCCGCACGGTTGTCGCGCACGTGGGCGATCGAGGCCGCCTTGGGAATGGGCAGCACTCCGGGCCGCGTCATGAGCCAGGCAAGCGCCACCTGCGCCGGGCTGGCATCATGCCGCGACGCCACCTCATCCAGCGCATGATGGTGGAGCAGCCTGCCCTGCTCCACGGGGCTATAGCCCATGACCGGAACGCGGCGCCTTTCGAGCCACGGAATCAGGTCGAACTCGGGGCCGCGCCGGGTAAGGTTGTAGAGGATCTGGTTCGTGGCACAGGTGCCGCCGCCAGAAGCGACAAGTTCATCCATGTCGTCGGTGTCGAGGTTGCTGACGCCCCAGCGAGCAATCAGCCCCGCCGCCACAAGCATTTCCATGGCATCCACAGTCTCGGCGAGAGGCACGTTGCCGCGCCAGTGGAGGAGATACAGGTCGAGCCGGTCGGTCCCCAGTCGGCGCAGGCTTGCCTCGCAGGCACTACGCAACCGCCTGGCAGACGCATTCTGCGGGTAGGCCTTGCTGACAAGGAACACCGCATCGCGCCGACCGGTGATCGCCTCGCCAACGACGCGCTCGGCCTTGCCGTCGGCATACATCTCGGCAGTGTCGATCAGGGTCAGGCCAAGATCGATGCCTTCGCGCAAAGCGGCGATCTCGGCGGAGCGGCGATCAGGGCGTTCGCCCATCATCCAGGTGCCCTGGCCCAATGCGGGAACGGCGGTGCCATCGGGAAACGAAATCGTCTTCATGACCGGATGAATGCTCCGCAGGCGTCCCGGTTCGCATCATGTTTCATATGGCCCGGATCGACGGTCCGCATGCTCGCGACTCAAAACCTCTTCGCCAGGCTGCGGAACGTCATCGACCAGCGCGGGCGCTCCATCTCGACGATGCTGTGCTCCTACTCGTGCCGGGCAGCGCCGCGCATGTGGTAGATGCCCCGTGGCTCGAGAGGCGCCGATGCCCGTTCGAAACCCTCGCCCCGCCGACGCCGGAACCGCATCGTCGCCGGCTCGCCCAGGGAAATGCCGACAACATCTGAGTAAATCGGGCGGTCACGGTGCCAGCCGATACCAGCGCCGGGACCGTAGCGGATCAACAGCGCCTGGATCATCTCACCGGGTTCGAGCCCGGCGAAGGACGCCGCCCGGTCGCGGAAGGGTGCCAGCCAGTCCGGGATCGGCGGGGCCTCCTTCGGCTGGCCCAACTCGAAATCATAGTTCCAGCCGAACGACGTCGTCAGCCGCTTGCCCGTCCAGCCCTGGAAGCGGAACGGCGTGAGATCGCATGCGTCGATATGCGCGATCAGCGCGCGCTCCTCAGCCGCGTCGATGATGTCGCCGCGCAAGGCCAGTCCCGGCAGGACGTGCGCTTCGAACAGATCGAGCATCAAGCTGCCTTTCCTTGACGGAACATCGGCAATTCAGCCTCTTGTGCGACTGGCGGCTCGACGAAGTTCGAGACCGTGACGCCGACAAGGCGGATACCCTTGGCGGGAGGAAGGACCGAGCGGACGAGGTCCAGGGCGGATCGGCGCAGGTCATCCTGGGTCGTCACCGCGCCCGCCTGGCTGCGGCTGCGCGTGATCTGCTGGAAGTCGCCGTACTTGACCTTCACTGTCACGGTGCGACCGAAGGCACCCCGGCTTTCGCACCATTTCCACACGTCGTCGGCCATTCGAAGAATGCCCGCCTCGATCGCAGCCGGATCGGTCAGGTCGTGGTCGAAGGTCGTTTCCGCACCCGAGGACTTGCGAACCCGGTCCGGATTGACCGGCCGGTCGTCCTGCCCACGCGAGATCGAATGATACCAGCCGGCGGAACTTCCAAAATGCTGCTGGAGAAACTCGAATGACTTCGCCCTGAGATCCGCTCCGGTCTCGATCCCGAGACGCTTCATCTTGTCCGCCGTCACCGGCCCGACACCGTGGAAACGGCTGACCGGCAGCGTCTCGACCCAGGCCGGTCCCATGTCGGGCGTCACCGCGAATTGCCCGTTCGGCTTGCGCTGATCGGAGGCGAGCTTGGCGAGGAACTTGTTGTAGGAGATACCGGCCGAAGCGGTCAGCCCGGTCTCCTCCAGGATCGCCGCACGGATTTCCTTTGCCGTGCGCCACGCGGTCTCGATGCCGCGCCTGTTTGCGGTGACATCGAGATAGGCCTCATCCAACGAAAGCGGCTGGATGAGATCGGTGTAGCGCGCAAAGACCCCATGGATCCGGCGCGACACGTCCTGGTATACGTCGAAGCGCGGCGGCACGAACACGAGGTCCGGGCAACGGCGCATCGCCGTCACCGATGGCAGCGCGGAACGGACTCCGAACGTGCGGGCCTCGTAGCTTGCTGCGGCCACGACGCCCCGCGCCGCCGCATATCCGACGGCCACGGGACGTCCGCGAAGGGATGGATTATCGCGCTGCTCCACGGATGCGAAGAAGGCATCCATGTCCACGTGAATGATCTTGCGGACGGTGGTATCGACCATGCCTGCGGCATTACCACAGTCGGAACATGATGAGAACATGCGATCGCCTCAAGGCGACCATCCATTCGTCGTGTCTGGCGACCGGCGCCGTCCCGCCGTCGATCGTGAACTCCGTTCCGGTGATGCTCCCGGCGAGGTCCGAGGCGAGGAAGACGAAAAGACCTCGCGACCTCAGGAACACTTCGGTCGCATTCGAGGCGTTCATCGATCTCGCGCGTCAGGTCATAGCCTCTGGTACGAACCCGGCCCGCACGGCATCCCATCTGGTTTCGGCGGTCGGGGGCATGCCCCTCGAGGCCGCATCGAATGGCTTGTGGGATGATCTGCATGCAATGGTTTCGTACCCCGGCCGCTGAATGTCAGGTGACCAAAGATGCAGGCGGGGATGTAGCGCCGGAAGGGCTCAGATGGGTTGAACGATGCGTCATCGGCGCGGCGATTTGGGGCGCAGCCGAACTGATTCGCGCCCCGCCGCAATGAATGTCAATCAGGGATCGGGGCCACCCGTGCCCTCAGGCCCATGCCGGGGTTGAAGGTCACGACACGTCGCGCGCTCACAATTGCCTGCTGGCCCGTCTTCGGGTTCCGACCGATGCGGGGTGCCTTGTCATTGAGCAGGAACGTGCCGAAGTTCGTGATCTTCACGTTTTCTCCGCGCTCGAGAGCAGCCGCCATCTCCTCAAGGATGGCATCGACCATGTACGAGGCGTCGCGGATCGAGATCCCGACCCGACGGCTGATGGCCGCTGCCATTTCCGCGCGCGTGAGTGTCCTGGATTGCTGCGGCAAAGAATGTCTCCTCAGGCACAAACCATAACGCGGCAGCCACAGAAATAGCATTCGGCAAACACGGGAATTTTTTCGTCGGGACTACTTTCGGCAGCCCCCTGCAGTCCGCCGCTACCGGTCCCGATGCGCTGTTAGGCAGGAATAATCAGAGCGACAACGCACTTGAGCACACAGGATCGGCGTGACAGCGCACCTTGCGCGCTTGCGACTCAACTTGCCGACGGATCGTCATAGTCCGTCGCAGCACCGACGCCGCTCGACGCGACGTACATCAGCAATTCATCCTTTGGGGGTTCTGATAGCTTTCAACCCGGAGGTCTTGATGAAAATTCTCAAAATATCTCTAGCACTTGCGATGGTTGCCAGCAGCATCGGCGTGGCGGCGACGGCAGAGGCTCATCCGCGTGGAGATCGACATCGTTACGAGCAGCGCCACTACGACCGCCATTACCGAGACCATCGTCGCTACGAGCGTCCGCGCCACTGGAGCGACCGCCGGTATCGCGGCAATCATCGCCGTTGCTGGACGGAGTGGCGGCACCACCGCAAGGTCCGCGTCTGCCGATGATCGCGCTTCCTTAAATCTCGGCGTGGACGATCGGGAGCCTTGAAAGGAACTTCACCCGTCGTCCGCTGCCGGCCTTCTCTACCGCAGTAGGGCCTTGAGAGAAGATGGCCCGGGATTATCGATGCTGACGAGTTGGTCGTCAGCTAGAACCCGCTACTGCCTGCTGTGCAACGACGGCGCCTTGCCCACGCTCGAGCATGATAGTGCCAGCGTCTACCGGATCCATGGCTGGCCAGTAAAGGTATCCCTGTCCCAACAGACATCCCAGCTTGCAAAGTCGGTCCTCCTGTTCACGCGTTTCGACCCCTTCGGCAACCACCTTGATGCCAAGATCATCGGCGATCCGGATCAGCCCGCCCACGATCGCGGCGCTGGGTTGGGAATACACCACACCATCGACGAAGGACTTGTCGATCTTGATGATATCGACCGGCACCTGCAACAAATGGGTCAGTGAAGCGAAGCCGGTGCCGAAGTCATCCAGCGCGATCTTCAGTCCCTTGGCTCGCATGGCGGCCATCGCCGTGCGCACAACCCCGGCGTCGTCGTCCATATAAACGGACTCGGTGACCTCCAGGATAACGTGCTTCAACGGCACGTCGTGCTTCCCGAACGCCTCCGCAACCAGCGCGTATATCGCACCATTATGAAAGTCAGCTGAGGACACATTGATGCCGACATGCTGGAAAGGGATGCCCAGATCCAGCCAGTAGCGCACGTCTGCGGCAACTTGCGCGATCATGTTCGCGGTGAGCGCACTTGCAATGCTGGCGTCGGTCGTGGCCTCGTGGAAAAGATGTGCAGGCAATACTGACTTGCCGATGTGCATACGGCACAACGCCTCGACACCAACCACCTCGCCGGTCTCCAGCTTGATGATCGGTTGATAATGGGCCCTGATACGATCTTCGCGCAAAGCCGCATCGACATCCCGGATGGCTGTCAGCCTGCGCGTCATACGCGATCCGATGCCCGGCCAGTACCGCATATACCCGCCGCGCCCGGTCTCCTTCGCGTGATAAAGCGCGAAGTCGGCGTTCTGCCGCACCCGCTCTGCGACCCGGTCTCCTGCAGAGCATACCGCAAAGCCGATCGTCGCGCGCGGGACGATAACGCTGCTGCCACAATCGACAGGAGGGCTCACCGCTGCCAGGAAGCTTTCCATCGAACTTTCCATATTACGCAGCGTCGCGGTCTGGGTGATGATCAACGCGAACTCATCCCCGCCGATACGAAACACGCGGTCCGATCCGGCTGCACGGGAGAGCCTCTCCGCGACATGTCGCAGAACATGGTCCCCGGCCTGATGCCCGAAAGTGTCGTTCACCACTTTCAGGTTATCGAGGTCGACAAGGCACAGGGCCCAACCACCCGGCACTGCGCAGTCGAGCTCCGCCAGCGCACCGTCAAACGCGGCACGGTTGCCCATGCCGGTCAGCACATCGGTATTGGCGCGCCTCTCATGCTCGAGCACCCGACGATGGCGATCGAGTGCGATGGCGCAGAGGTGCACGCACTGGGCCACGATCTCGCGCTCCAGCGGGGAAGGTCCGCGGCACTCGCGGTAATAAAATGCAAACGTCGCGACTGCACGAGGCTGCGATCCGAAGATCGGACTGGACCAGCATCCCCGCAGGCCCAGTGGAAGGGCGAGGTTCCGGAACCGTTCCCAACGCGGGTCCGTCGCGATGTCGCTGCATACGATTTCTTCGCCGAGGTAAGCCGCCGTGCCGCAGGCGCCGACACTCGGACCGATGGCCAACCCATCGATCGCCGAACAGTAGTGCGCTGGAAGGCTTGGCCCGGCGAGCGTACACAGTGTTCCGGCACTATCGACGGTAAGGACCGAGCAGATGACCCCGGGAACCATCCGCTCAACCTCTCGGCACAGCCTGACCATCGTAGCGGAGAGTGGCTCGCCCGTCGCAATCATCTCCAGGATGGTGTTCTGCAGTCCCGTCACGTCCGACCTCAAGCCTAACCCTCTCCTGATCGCTCCGGCCTACCAAACTAAACGATAACGACCGGCCAAGACGCCGACAGAACTATGTCCGATCCGGAGGTATTACTGGTCGATCTAGTGGTCAAGGTCTGACAGAAGAGTCCTGAAGTGGATTCCCGAAGTTTGCCGGTTGTGCGATAAGGGTGGATGCGCAGCGGTATCTCAATCAGCCTTTCCCCATCCGACCGAGACCGGCTCGATCGGATCATCAAGGACCGCAACTCGGCGCAGAAGCATTCATGGCGCGCCGAGATCGTGGTCCTGACGAGCGAGGGTGTCGGCACCAACGAGATCATGCGGCGAACTGGGACTTCGAAGACCTGCGTATGGCGATGGCAAGAGCGCTTCATGCAAGAAGGAGTCGAAGGACTGCTTCGCGACAAGACCCGTCCGTCGCGGATCCCGCCCTTGGCTCCCGAGGTGACCGACCGGGTCGTTGCTCGGACGCTCGAAGATCCGCCCGGCGAGACCACCCATTGGACGGCGCTGATGATGGCGAGCGAGGTTGGGATCAGCGTCAGTTCGGTGCAGCGGATCTGGCGATCTCATGGCCTGCAACCCCACCGCGTTCGCCAATTCAAGCTATCGAATGATCCGAAGTTTGTCGAAAAGCTTCGCGATGTCGTCGGGCTATATGTCTCGCCGCCCGCGCACGCGATCGTGCTGTCATTCGACGAAAAAAGCCAAATCCAAGCGCTCGATCGCTCGCAGCCTGGCCTCCCGCTCAAGAAGGGACGGGCCGGAACCATGACCCACGATTACAAGCGCAATGGCACAACCACGCTCTTTGCTGCGCTCAACGTGCTCGATGGCACCGTAATCGGCCGCAACATGCAGCGGCACCGTCATCAGGAATTCATCCGTTTTCTGAACCTGATCGAAGCACAGGTGCCCGCAGGAAAGGCGATCCACGTCATCCTCGATAACTACGCCGCCCACAAGCATCTCAAAGTGCGCGAGTGGCTCGGCCGGCACCCGCGCTTTACCTTCCACTTTACGCCAACCTCATGCTCATGGCTGAATGCCGTTGAGGGCTTCTTCGCCAAGCTGACCAACCGCCGTCTCAAACGCGGCGTCTTCCACTCGCTCATCGACCTCCAGGCGGCCATCAACCGCTTCCTTGCCGAGCACAATGAAAGCCCAAAGCCATTCGTCTGGACCGCAGACCCAGATAAGATCATCGCCGCCGTCAGGCGCGGGCATCAAGTGTTAGATTCCTGCCACTAGCTCGGGCACTTCCCTGCCGCTGGTCGCCTCCGCCGAGCGCTAGCAGCACAACGCCACATGAAATAGGGCGGTTGTTCGACCACCATACTTTTGTTACGTTTGCTGCGTCGACTCTAGGTGGCACTCAGACTCTGCGGCTTCGGGGCGGGTCGAAAATTCCAAGTCGGTCCGATCTGGCCAGCCATCGCTCGGCGCGGCGTTCGAAGACGGCAGCGCCAAACCCCGCGCGAATTTCGGCCGCGAACGCCTTGGCAACGACCATTCTTACAATGCGTGGAGAAAAGGATGAGTGATCTTGGTGGAAGCCCGTCGGGCGTCGCGACAGCTGAGGCGATGCCCGGCCTCGCTGATGCGCGGCGCGGCGCAAAGGACGAGATCGCACAGCATCTGGCGGCGATCGTCAGATCCTCCGACGACGCCATTCTGACGAAGGATCTGGATGGGACCGTCACCAGCTGGAACCGGGGAGCGGAACTGCTGTTCGGCTATCGCGCCGCCGAGATCATTGGCAAGCCGATCATGCTTCTCCTGCCGGACGATCGGCAGGACGAGGAGGCACCGATCCTGGAGCGCCTGCGCCGAGGCGAGCGCGTCCGTCATTACGAGACGGTGCGGCGCCGCAAGGACGGGAGTCCGGTAGCAATCTCGCTCAGCGTATCACCGCTGCGCGATGCGAACGGCACGGTCATCGGCGCTTCCACGATCGCGCGCGACATCACGGAGCGAAAGCATGCCGAGGAGCGGCAACGTCTGCTGCTGCGTGAGATGGATCATCGGATGAAGAACCTGTTCGCGCTGGCCGCCAGTCTCGTCGGCATGAGCGTGCGCGATGCTGCGAGCCCCCAAGAGCTGGCTTCCATCGTCCAGGAGCGCTTCAGCGCGCTCGCGCGTGCGCACGCCCTGACAATGCCGAAAGACCTTGCAGCCCGCGCCTTAGCCGGCACCAGCGATCCGGTTCGGCTCCACGTGCTGCTCCAAACAATCCTGGCGCCATATGAAAGCGCTGGCGGAGAGCATGGCCGGCTGCAGATCATCGGCGATGATGTCGCATTACCCGGAAACGCGATGACAACGATCGCTCTCATTCTCCACGAGCTCGCCACCAATGCCGCCAAATATGGCGCATTGTCGTCGCTTTCCGGCACCGTCACGGTCGAGTGCGTCGCGAAAAAGGATACGCTCACCCTGACGTGGGAGGAGCACGGCGGCCCTGAAAGCAATGGGGCGGGAGAAGAAGGGTTCGGCAGCTTGCTCGGGCGCCTGGCCAGCGGACAGCTCGGCGGCACCATCGAGCGCGAGTGGCGGCCAGAGGGGCTGCGGGTCACGCTAACAGTTCTGCGTGATCGTCTGAGATGATACTCTTCAGCCTATCTCTTCCGACTTAAGACCCGCTCGCTGCGGGTGAGCGCACGCCGGCTATCCGCTCGACGACCTGGCGCGCTGTGCGCGATGGCACGGCCAGGCCGATGCCGACATTGCCGCCATTCGGGCCGATGATCGCGCTGTTTACGCCGACAGCCTCGCCGCGCATGTTGATCAATGGCCCGCCCGAATTGCCGGGGTTGATCGGCGCATCGGTCTGGATGTAGCGGGCGCGACCTTCGGGCGAGCCGCGCAGCCCGCTGACGATCCCCGCCGTGACGGTCTGACCCACTTCGAACGGGTTGCCGATAGCGACGACATAGTCGCCGACCTGGGTCTTGTCCGAGTCACCCAACGGAAGCTGCTTCAACCCGCGCGCGGGAATGCGGAGCACGGCAATGTCGGTGCGCGGATCGCTGCCCAGGAGCTCGGCTTCGACCTGCCGGTCACCGATGCCAACGGCGATGGCACGGGCGTTCTCGACGACATGGTGATTGGTGACGACCAGCCCGCGCGCGGCATCGACCACGAACCCGGAGCCCGCCGAGATCCGTGGCGCCAGTGCCTCGTCGGGCACGCCGAGGAAGAAGCGATAATAAGGATCGCGCAACAGCGGGTTCTGCGCATAGGGCGACGCTTGCAGCACCGCGATGTTCACCACAGCGGGCGCGACACGCTCGACAAGCGGTGCGACCGTCAGCTGATTGAGCGGGACGGTGTCGACGGAGACCCGTGTGTTTTCCGGCGCAGTTATCGTTCCACGGTCGGAGTTGAGCCAGGCCACGCCCGCGCCGCCGGCCACGCCCGAGGCCAGGCCGATCGCTGCCAGCAAGGCCAGCCAGCCGGGGGCGAACGCAAGCCCGATCCATGTGAGCTCACGGGCGGCCATCCTCCCACTCGAGCGGGTCTGCGACCGCTGTGTCGGCGGTTTCGATGATCTCGCACAGTCGGGACACGGGCGCGGATATAGGGTGCGGCGACGCCGAAAAGTCCAGCGGATCGCCGCGAACTCGTGCGACGGCCTCGATCAGATCGGCCCGACCGCCGCCGGCCTCCAGTATTTCGATGGCGAAGCGATCCTCCAGCGATCCGGCGATCGCGATCACGTCTTCCCGCGTCATGCCGTCTCTCCTTTCGTTTCCTCCGGCCGCTGGCGCAGCCGCAGCCCGAATCCGATCAGCACCACGCCGGCGATGACAGCGTAGATCGCGATCACCCATGCAACCGACAGGATCGTGGCCGGAGGGTTCACATAGAGCGCCACGGGCACCGCGAGCCCGAGCAATATCGAGAGCGCACCCAACAGCCCGAGCAGCCACTCGCCTTCGATCTCCTTGCGCAGGCGGACCGCTGCAACGATTTCCAGCACGCCGGTGAGGATGGCCCAGGCGCTCAGCATGCCAAGCGTCGCCAGAGCATAGCTGATCGTCGCCACAAAGGGCACGGCCACGAATAAGACCGCGACCGCGATGCCGATGATGCCGCGCAGGATCAGCGTCCACCAGCGCTCTTCCTTACGGGTCGCGCCGCGCACGCCCGAGATCGTCGAAAGCAGGCCATCGACGCCGGCATAGGCGGCGAACACCATGGTGAAGGCGAACAGCGCGCTTACCGGAAACAGGAACGCGACCACGCCCAAGGTGAGCGCGAGAACGCCGCGGACGACAAACCATCCCCAGTTGCGGCTGAGCAGCGGTACGCCGGTGCGGGCGTCACTGCCCGCACCGGCATAGGGTAACGTGGCCGATATGCTCGTCATAGCTTGGCCTCCTTCATCACTCCTCGCGCTGGCCGAACACGCTCAGCAGCAGCTGGAACAGGTTGATGAGATCGAGATAGAGCGACAGCGCGCCCATCACCGCCAGCTTGTCCGCGCGCTCTGACCCAGCATAGGCAAGATACTCGCTCTTCAGGCGCTGGGTGTCCCAGGCGGTGAGCCCGGTGAACACCAGCACGCCGACGATCGAGAAGACGAGCTGGAGTGTCGTGGAACCGACGAACAGGTTCACCAGGCTGGCGATCACCACGCCGATCAACCCGACCATCAGGAAGGTGGACCAGCGCGACAGGTCGACGTTGGTCGTATAGCCCCACAGGCTCATGCCAGCGAACACCGCAGCCGCGCTGACGAAGGCGAGCGCAATGCTGGTGCCGGTGAAGACGAGGAAGATGCTCGCCATCGACACGCCCATCACGGCCGCAAAGGCATAGAACGCCGTGCGCGCTCCTGCTGTCGTCATCCGCTCGACGCGGAACGAGAAGAACAGCACGAAGGCCAAGGGTGCGAAGATCGCCACCCATTTCAGCGGCGTACCGAAGATCGGCTGGTAAAGCGCGGGCGTGCTGGCGATCAGCAGCGCGACGAGCGCGGTGATACCGAGGCCCAGCGCCATGTTGCGATAGACACCGAGCATGTGCCGGCGAAGACCTTCATCGTAGGTGGCCGCGCCTCCCGAGCGCGCCGACGATGGCGGCGGGTAGGTCATAGGGTCAAAATTTCTATTCATGCCTCACTCCATTGATCTTCAAGTCAATGAGGCACTCGGCCAGCTTCGCCTTGAAGCTGCGCGATCCTGCACCGAGCGCACTCGATGCGGTCCGACATCGCGGAGGCTTTGCAGCCGCCGCCAGAGGAGCCCGGTCCGCAGGCAAGATCTTGTAACCGCTTCTGTAAATTCAAGAGCACGCGCGGGCAAAAAGTGTGTGCGCAAAAACCTCTTGAAAGCCCTCGACGCGCACCTAGATTTTCGTTGCCGGACGCCGTTCGGGTCCGGTGGACATAGAGAGCGTCGGCTCTTACGTTACCGGCGCCTCTCATGCCCAGATCGCTTCATAGGAGGATTTGGAAATGAGAACTGACTTTGACTTCGCGCCCTATCGGCGCTCGACCGTAGGCTTCGATCGCCTCTTCAACCTGCTCGAAGCAGGCACCCGTGAAGACGATGGCTATCCGCCCTTCGACATCCTGAAGGATGGCGAGGACAGCTATCGCATCACGCTGGCAGTCGCCGGCTTCCGCCCCGAAGACATCGAGGTGGTGGCCCAGCAGAACCAGCTCACCGTCACCGGCAAGCGTGCCGAAGATAACGGTAAGGGTGACTATCTGCATCGCGGCATTGCCGCGCGCGCCTTCGAGCGGCGGTTCCAGCTTGCCGACTTCGTGGAAGCCGGCGATGGCAGCTTCGAGAATGGCTTGCTGAGCATCGCGCTCAAGCGTGTCGTTCCCGAGGCGATGAAGCCGCGCAAGATTGAGATCAGCGGCAGCAAGCCTGCCCAGGATCGGATTGAAGCGCCCAGGGATGAGGCCCTCGAAGCGGCCTGATCCTTGGTTTACCTGGCTTGCCGGCGCCGCACTCAGCGGACCGGCAGGCCTTACCCTTCCAGCCAGAAAAGGAGATGACCATCATGGCTTTTCGTGATCTCATTCCCTGGAGCCGGCAGGAGAACCGGCTCCCCGTCCCGGTCAGCGCCGAGCGCGGCCGCGACAATGATACCAATCCGCTGCTCTCGCTACACCGCGAGGTAAACCGACTGTTCGACGACGTCTTCCGCGGCTTCGGCGTGCCCGCCTTCGCCGGCCTCGACCGCACTGCCGGCTGGCCCCATGTCGAGCTCGGCGAGACCGACAAGGAAATCCGCGTCACGGCGGAACTGCCTGGCCTCGACGAGAAGGACGTGGAGATCATCGTCGAAGACGGTGCGCTGACGCTTCGCGGCGAGAAGCGGTCCGAGGTCGAAGACAAGGATCGTGGCTATACAGAACGCAGCTACGGCAGCTTTGAACGGCGTATCGGACTGCCGCAGGGCGTCGATCGTGACCACGCCGACGCAACTTTCAAGAACGGTGTGCTCACCGTCACCCTGCCGAAGTCGGAGGCGGCGAACGAGAACGTGCGCCGCATTCCGGTCAATGCGGGCGCCGCATGACCGGCAGGCCCGGGACTTCGGTCCCGGGCCGAGCTTTCTTTTCCGGCGGCGGTTCTGGAGGTTTAGCCCAGCGTTACCATCGACAATCGCCGGCTGGCCCTGAGTCACTCGGGCGCGTTGGCCCTGGAAGCTGTCGCGATCATCAAGCCAATGCCGATCGCCGTCACCCAAACGGGCCGGGCGCAAAAAGGCATGTGGCGGCTACGCTTGCGCGGCGCTGGGGTCCCCGCGCCGATCCTCTGACAGGCTGGAGCGGTGGCGGCGATGCGCCAGATAGAGCTTCGCTTTGCAGCTCTCGAAGATGCGGAGCGTTATTGCCGGGGCGAAGGTCTTCGGTTCGTAGTCCGCGGCTCATCGGCTTGGCTCGAGCGATTTCTCCGCGCTGCGACAGATCACCGCCGCGGCCATGTTGCCGGCCAAGCCGACCGCATCCGCGATGCTGCCGGAACTAATCTGTATCGGCCGCATTGTGTCATCAATGCTGGTTGCCTGAGCATAATCTTATCGCCGCACCAGGCGCGACATTGTTTCGGTGAGGAGCGGCAATGGAACAGCAGAAGATATTGATCGCAGAAGACGACCCGGTGATCCGAATGATGATCGAGGACGCTCTGAACGAGGCGGGATATGCGGTCTGCTCCACCGCATCCGGCGAGGAAGCAAGAGGGCAGCTCAACACCAACGGACAGGATATCGTCGGTTTAGTCACCGATATCCGTATGCGGGCGCTATCGGGCTGGGATTTAGCCCATCTGGCCCGTGAAGCCAGCGCTGAAATGGCGATCGTCTATGTGAGTGCGGATAGTGGCGCCGAATGGCCAGTTCATGGTGTCCCCGAAAGCGTATTCGTGCAGAAGCCGTTTGCCGCAGCACAAATCGTCACCGCCCTGTCCAATCTTCTCAACAAGACGAGTTGAGACGCGCGCGAATAGAACTGCTTGCCATCTTCGCCAGCCTCCCAGGGACCGCTACGGTGCAGCGTCCAGCGCACGTAACACGCGGTCGAGCACGGCTGCATTCGAAGCGACCTTGGGCAGCGCTTGCCGCGCAAAGTGGCGCAGCCGCGCGATGTCGCGACGCGGCAGTCGTAATGTGATCAACGTCTGGCCGAGCACGTCATGGGGCACCCTCTGCGCCGCCTTGCCCGATTTCAGGAAATGATCGAGCAGCCGCTTGCGGTCAGCGAAACTCCAGCCGAGCTTTTCCAGATCCTCCGGCGGCACCGACAGCAGCGCGAGCGCAAACTCCATGATGTCGTCGAACGGCAACGCAACGCGGACGCGGCGGCCGCCACGCTCGCGCCACTTTCGCAGCGGCCCGCTCGTCATTGTAACCTGATGACGCCATCGACAGCGCGCCACTCGGTCGGACGAACAAGCTGGTCGTGCGCGATCTGCACCGAGTGGAGCGCCGCCTCAATTTCCCGGCGCCAATGGTCGAGGAAGTCGAACAGGACCGGGAAATCGGGCGCGAGATCATACTCCTGCCAGACGTACAGCTGAAGCAGCGAGGGGGCGTCCGGCCGGTAATAATGAACCTCAGCCGTAGTCAGCCCATAGCCGTGCAATTGCGAGAGGAAAGCCCGATCGCTCATTGAAGCTGGCTACCCAGAATCCCTGCCTTCGTCGAGCGACCGCATGGCGGCGAGCACGTCATCGATCGGCACGGCGCGCTTCGCGCCCAGCGGCTTGCGAAGCGCCGGCCTGTCTCGCACGGCGGACCGATCCGAGGCCCAGGATGCGAGGATCGCGCGCTTCACCTCCGGTTCCAAGTCCGGGTGACGCGCAACGTCGAAGGGATGAAGAAAACGTTCAAACGGCTGCGACATGGCCAAATCTCCTTTCCTTGTGTCGCTCTACTATGACTGCGGCGAGGAATGCCGCGCGGACAAATTTTGGTGCGACGGCCGAGCGCGTCAAGATCATGTTCGGACACCAACCGTCTGCCCTTGAACGCGCTTTGGCACTTGGCATCTACGAGTGCCAAAAAATCTTGTTCCACCTCTTGAACGAGAAAATCGCTTCAATTAATTTTGCGAGACCTGTCGTTCGGATGAACGTCAGGGTTGTCACATCATGTTTTGCATCTGGAGGTTCTGCCATGCATTTCCGTCCCTTGCACGACCGTGTGGTCGTCCGCCGCATCGAAGCCGAGGAGAAAACCTCGGGCGGCATCATCATCCCAGACACCGCCAAGGAAAAGCCGCAGGAAGGCGAGGTTGTGGCCGTTGGGCCCGGCGCCCGCGACGATAACGGCACGCTCGTCGAGCTGTCGGTCAAGGCCGGCGATCGGATCCTGTTCGGCAAATGGTCGGGTACCGAGGTCAAGATCGACGGCGAGGATCTGCTCATCATGAAAGAGAGCGATATCCTCGGCGTGATCGACAACGTCGTCCCGCTCAAGCAGGCGGCCTGATCGGCCGCCTTTATCCCTCGAACATTCAGGAAGGACATAGAAAGGAGTAGCAGCGATGGCTGCAAAGGAAGTCAAATTCGCCTCGGACGCGCGTGATCGCATGCTGCGCGGCGTTGATACGCTCGCGAACGCGGTCAAGGTGACCCTGGGCCCGAAGGGCCGCAACGTGGTCATCGAGAAGTCGTTCGGCGCTCCGCGCATCACCAAGGACGGTGTCACCGTCGCCAAGGAAATCGAGCTCGCCGACAAGTTCGAGAACATGGGCGCGCAAATGCTGCGCGAGGTAGCATCCAAACAGAACGACAAAGCTGGCGACGGTACGACAACGGCCACCGTCCTCGCCCAAGCGATCGTACGCGAGGGCTCCAAGGCCGTCGCTGCCGGCATGAACCCCATGGACATCAAGCGGGGCATCGACCTTGCCGTCAATGCCGTCATCAGCGATCTTGAGACGCACGCCAGGCAGGTCAGCGCCAACAGCGAGATCGCGCAGGTCGCGACGATCTCGGCCAATGGCGACGAAGAGGTCGGCCGCATTCTCGCCGAAGCGATGGAGAAGGTCGGCAACGAAGGTGTGATCACAGTCGAGGAAGCCAAGAGCCTGGCGACCGAACTTGAGACTGTGGAGGGCATGCAGTTCGATCGCGGTTATCTTTCGCCATATTTCGTCACCAACGCCGAGAAGCTCCGGGTCGAGCTGGACGATCCCTACATTCTCATCCACGAAAAGAAGCTGTCGAACCTGCAGGCACTCGTGCCGCTGCTCGAAAAGGTGGTTCAGTCCGGGCGGCCGCTTCTGATCATCGCTGAGGACGTCGAGGGCGAAGCGCTGGCGACGCTGGTCGTCAACAAGCTGCGTGGTGGCCTTAAGATCGCCGCGGTCAAGGCACCAGGCTTCGGCGACCGCCGAAAGGCGATGCTCGAGGATATCGCGATCCTCACTGGCGGCAACGTCGTTAGCGAGGAGCTTGGCACCAAGCTTGAAAGCGTCACGATCGATATGCTTGGCCGCGCCAAAAGATCACCATCGACAAGGACAACACCACGATCATTGATGGCGTCGGCACCAAGGCCGATATCGACGGCCGCGTCGCGCAGATCCGCCAGCAGATCGAGACGACCACCTCCGACTATGACCGCGAGAAGCTGCAGGAGCGGCTGGCCAAGCTCGCCGGCGGCGTTGCCGTGATCCGCGTCGGCGGTGCGACCGAAGTCGAGGTCAAAGAGAAGAAGGACCGCGTCGACGATGCACTGCATGCCACCCGCGCCGCCGTCGAGGAAGGTATTCTACCCGGTGGCGGCGTGCCGCTGCTGCGCGCGCTGAAGGCGCTCGATGGCCTCAAGGCAGCCAACGACGATCAGCAGTCTGGCATTGATATCGTCCGCCGGGCGCTCCGCGCCCCGGCCCGCCAGATCGCCGAGAATGCCGGCGAGGACGGTGCCTGGATCGTCGGCAAGCTGCTCGAAGCCGAGGACTATAACTGGGGCTTCAATGCGGCCACCGGCGAGTATCAGGATCTCGTCCAGGCTGGCGTGATCGACCCGGCCAAGGTCGTTCGCACGGCGCTTCAGGATGCAGCTTCGGTCGCATCGCTCCTCATCACCACCGAAGCGCTCGTCGCCGAGGTGCCCAAGGAGGTCAAGCCTGCACCGGCGCCGGCCATGGACTATTGATGAGTGGTGGGGAGCTCGCGCGGGCTCCCCACCATTTTTCTCGCGGATTACGGCAATGGCGATCATGGCCCGATGCATCTCTTCGGTGGTGCCGATCTGGTCGCGCTGGATCCCGGTCCTCGGGCTGGCGTCGCTACTAGTCCATCCCTTCAGATTCGAAAACGGCGGCCTGATCGGCGCCAGTATCCTGCTCGTGGGCTGCATTCTCGCCGCCGTACACCACGCAGAAGTCGTCGCGCACAAGGTCGGCGAGCCGTTCGGCACATTGATCCTGGCCGTTGCCGTCACGGTGATCGAGGTCTCGCTAATCCTCTCGATGATGCTCACCGGCACCGCAAACCCGACTTTGCCGCGGGACACTGTGTTTGCGGCGATCATGCTCATTCTCAACGGCCTGGTCGGCGTTTGCCTTTTGATTGGCGGTCTGCGTCATCGCGAGCAGCGCTTCGTGCTCGAAGGCGTCAACGCAGCGCTTTGCGTGCTGGCGGCAACCGCAACGCTCGTGCTCGTTCTGCCCAGCTTCGCAGTGCCGGCAGGTGCGCTGAGCTATTCGAAGGCCTATCTCGCGTTCACTGCTGTCGTATCGGCTGCTCTGTATGCCATCTTTGTTTTTGTTCAGACCGTTCGTCACCGAGATTACTTTTTGCCGCCAGGCGGCGGCGATCTGACAACAGACGCGCACGCAGCGCCGCCGAGCACGGGCCAAGCCATGCGGTCGCTTGCGTTTCTGCTTCTAGCGCTGGTTGACGTCGTCCTTCTTGCCAAGGCTTTATCCCATCCGCTTGAAGCAGCCGTCGCTTCGGTTGGTTGGCCCCGAGCTATGGTTGGGATCGTTATCGCGGCTCTGGTACTGGCGCCTGAAAGCCTAGCAGCGGTGCAGGCGGCGCGGCGCAACCGCCTCCAGACGAGCCTGAATCTGGCGCTCGGATCCGCACTGGCGACAATCGGTCTTACCATCCCCACAATTGCGATCGCCGCATTGATGCTCGATCACCGGACCTCGTTTGCCATCGACAGCAAGGATGTCTCACTTCTCGCCCTTTCACTACTTGTCGCCATCATTTCGTTCGGGACAGGTCGCACGACGATCTTGCAGGGAGCGGTCCATCTTGTACTGCTCGCCGCGTACATTTTCACGGCAATCATACCGTAGCCATCGGTTTAGGCACAGGGTGGGTCAGCTTGCCAACCACACCTCGTTTATAATGCGTATCCGCACCATTTGTGGAGCACTGTGGGACTGAGTGTGGGGCAGAGCGGTAGATATTTAATTTTATTTTGAATTCAAACCCTTGGTCCACCTGAAAAATCCCTACCGCTCAGACGCCGCCAATCGGCTATAACCAGTATGTGCAGCATATATTTCGAAGAAAGCCCCTCGGTTATGCCTCCATGGTTGAGACTTCGCCGTTGCACAATCGAGACCCGAACACATCCGCTGCTGCCATCTACGCGAAATAATGCGATTCTCAGCCAAAATCGGTGATTACCCGGTGATTACTTTCATGAATCTGCACCGCGGCATGAGGAATTTTTCTTATTCAGAAACAATATCTTATGTGGAACTTGTCCATATGGTGTGGTACCTCACGGCTCGGCCGGGAAGTGCCGATCGCCACCACCTGCTCGCCGCCATCGATCCGCAAGGCGCAGAAGCGCAGCGAGCGCGCACCCAGGCCGCGGCTCTGGAGAACCTCGGCGAGATCCTTCAGAAGATCATGCATGACCTGACCAATCTCATCGGCCGTGCCGATCGGTTCGAGCAGACGTCGTTCCACCGCTGGGGTGACGATATCCTCACGCGGCGTGATCGGCTCAGCCTTGCCGCCGAGCGCCTGATCGAGCCGATCGATGGCGGCGAGACCCAGCCTGCGTGCCAAAGGCCCGCGCGCAACGGGAAGCAGGTCGGCGATCGTCTCGAAACCGAACTTGCGCGCAGCGGCCAGCGCGCCGCTTTCGAGGCGCAGCGCCGCGACCGGAAGCGGCGACAGCGCCTTCAGCACGCCGGCGGGGGGATGATGGCGATGTCATCGCGGCCGTAGCGGGCCAGTGCGTGCGCGGCGCCGGGCGTATCGGCTATCGCGATGCGCGCTGTGAACCCGGCGCGGCGGCAGAAGGCCCGCAGCCGCTGGCAGAAGCGTTCCTCTCCGCCATGCAGGTGCGCGGCACCGGTCAGGTCCAGCCAGATCCCGTCCGGCGGCGAGACCGCGACGACCGGTGACCAGCGGCGAATGCCGAACAGGGCGAGGCGATCGAGCAGCGCAGCATCCGCCTCGGGATCCGCCGCGCGAAAATCGAGATCGGAGACGAGCGCACGGGCGTGGGTTGCCGCCATGCCGACATGGATGCCCAATGCTCTCGCCGCCGGACAGGCCGCAACGATCTCGTCGCGGCGGCCGACCTTGCCGATGAGCGCCAGCGGAGCAGCCATGACCTGCGGTGCATCGCCCTCCTGCTGCGATACCACTGAAGAGACCGTCCGCTTGAACGGATGCTCGGCGGCCTCGGAGCGCCGTCCCAGCTCCCGCATCGGCGGCTTGGCGTGCAGCGGCAGCGCCGCGCTCTCGCGCTCGACATCGACGCCTGAGCGGTCCTCGCCCCTGACCGCGCCCTGCCCTTCTCCAGCCTGCCGCTCGCGAGCCCAGCGCGCACCCGGTCGCCATCCGCCCCCACGAGGGACCGAGCAGGCACCGGGATTGTCGTCGACGGGAAGCTGGAGTGCGCGCGGCTCAGGCCGCGGCGCGGCGAACCGGTCCTGCCGTCTCAGCCGTTCGATGGCGAGGAACGGCAGGAACAGCGAGACGACCCGTCGCATCGCATCCCTCCACGATCAGGGAAAAGCCCTCGCCGCCGCGCTGGCGTGCCAGTTCGACCAGCCAGCGCGGGCGGCCGACGCCGGCAACGGCGAGCCACTCGGAGGACGCGCTGGCAATCCGCCAGCGTGTCCAGGCGGCCGATGGTTCGAGAAGCGGATCGCGGTCTCGTCCCCGATGGCGCCGGAGCAGAAGCACCGGGAGATCCGCCTCGGCGGCGGCAAGCTGCAGCCGGCGGGTGGCAACCATTGAAACCTTGCTGACTTCAGCGACGACGGCGGCAGGCGTTCCATCGCGCAACGCGTCCTCGACCACGGCGAGCACCGCCGCATCGTCGCGCGGCTGCGCGTGGATGACATCCGCGGAAGCGAGGCCCGCCTGTTCCAGGCCAGGGGCATAGAGGTCATTGCGGCAGCTGACCCACAAGACCGGCGCAGCGGCGCGGCGGGCTTCGCGCGCGGCGATGCCCGCAAGGAACAGGGTAGCGGCCGCGTCATCGACCAGCGAGCAGGTCAGCGCCGTCGCTTCGTGCAAGGCGCCGGCTCGCAGACCACCACTGGCCAGACGCGCATCCAAGGCATCGGCGCCGAACGGGATGATCCGATGATCGGCGATCGGCGATCGGCGTCGCTATGGCGCGAAGGGCATCGATGCCCATCTGCATGTGAGACGGAACAGGGGTCATTGTGATTCTCGAGACTCGAGCTTGTTCTTTTTATGTTCTCACTTCGAATGGCGCGCGGTCAACCAGTTTGAATCGCCCCCACGTCCGAAATGGGGACAACCCTGTGCAAGCGACGCTCTACCACCAGCTTCCGAAACGGATCTGGCTCGCGCCTGTTGGATAGGAGAAAACGCAAGCAATCCGGACGAGCGGGATGCGGAACGCAAGGCGCGCTTCGGCGTCAACTTCCGCCATCCCGACACGGGCGTTTGGGACAGAACGATCATTCCCGAGAACGGTTATTAAAGGCAAGATTCGGGAAAGTCTGTAGTTCCCGGATGCTCAGGTCAGGGCTCGTGAAGGGCCGGGACCAAATCGCGGGCCCCGCTGATAATTCGTTGTACGATGACGATAGCCCTGTTCACGGTATATGCGATCAACATGCGATGTCCGAATGTTAGTGTTCTCAGACCTGCAATCAACTTGTCGCGAGGGGATCCGCAGTGAGCAAAATCAGCCAACGCGGCAATGCGCTCTTCGATTTTGGCAAGGTAGCCGTTTGCAGTGGGCAGGTCAGTTTCCGCTCTCACCCCTTTGGTGAAGTGTGATCAGATCTTTTGATCGCCAAAGCCGACAACTGGACGTTGTAGGTCATGCCTGGGCGACGGAAGCCCGTACCTGAGCGAAGGCCTTGTCGAGCACCATTGGGGGGCGAGGGTCGGCCAAAGCCTCCGCAACGCGAACCCGGATCAGTTCATCCAGTACCGCCTCTTCACGATCTAGCGCGCGCAGGCCTGCTCGCATCACTTCACTATCGAGGCATATCGACCGGAAGCCAGATGTCGTTCAGCATGCGATGCCATCTCACCGAGCGTTACCGAAATTGCTTTCGCGGCCATGCTTACCTGCATTCAATATGATTTTATCATACCGATTATTTCGCGGGGAAGCTGGTGACTGATTAACGGGATAATCCCAGGAGAGATGCTCCGCGTGAAGGCCACTGTCGGCTCCCGGCGAGCGGGAACTGACTCTTGGGCCTGAGAAGATCGACACCTGCCGGGCTGGCAGACCGTCAGCAGCTGGGTGTCACGAAGTGGATGTTGAGAGTCTGCAACGGTTCTTCGTCGGGTGCTCCTAGACCGACACAGGTGAGGCGGCGTGATCCTCCGCACCGAAGAGCTTCAGATAGCGTTCGATCTCTTTTGGATCACCCGTCGCTTTGGCGGGATTGTCGGACAGCTTGACAGCGGGCCGGCCATTGGCGCTCGTGACCTTGCAAACCAGCGAGATAGGTTCCAGCGCAATGCCGCCATCTGGGTCGCAACCGCGAAAGTCATTGGTGAGATTGGTGCCCCAGCCAAAACTCATGCGCACGCGGCCATGAAAATGATGATAAGTTGCCTCGATGCTGTCAACGTCCATGCCGTCGGAGAGGATCAGCAGCTTCTTGCGGGGATCGACGCCCTGTTCCTGCCACCAGCGGATAATCTGCTCCCCTCCTTCGATCGGCGGCGCGCTATCAGGACGGAAACCTGTCCAGTCGGCAATCCATGCAGGGGCGTTCTTCAGGAAGGCGCTGGTGCCGAAGGCATCTGGCAGGGCAATCAGCAGATTGCCATTATAATGGGCACGCCACTCCTCCAGCACCTGATAGGGCGCCCGCGCCAGTGCCGTATCATCTTCGGCCAGCGCCGCGGCGACCATGGGCAATTCATGCGCATTGGTGCCAATCGCCTCTAAATCGGCGTCCATGGCAAGAAGGACGTTTGAGGTGCCGATGAAGCGATTGCCAAGCCCTTCTTTCAGCGCTTCCACGCACCAGCGCTGCCAGAGGAAACCATGTCGCCTTCTTGTCCCGAAATCCGACAGGACGAGGTCGGGCAATTCCTTCAGCCGCTCGACCTTCTCCCACAGCTTCGCCTTCGCGCGCGCATAGAGGATATCGAGTGCGAACCGCCCCTTGTCGCGCATCGCGGCGCGCGACTTCAGCTCGTTGAGAATGGCGAGAGCGGGTATCTCCCACATGGTCGTGTGCGTCCATGGCCCCTCGAACCGAAGCTCATATTGCCCGTCGACCTTGCGCAGATCATAGTCGGGCAAGCGGAAGTCGGCGAGCCACGCGATGAAGTCCGGGCCGAACATCTGCTGCCGCCCGTAGAAGCTGTTGCCCGCTAGCCAGATCAGTTCCTTTTTGGCGAAACGTATCTCCCGCGCATGGTCGAGCTGGGCGCGCAGCTCTCCCTCGTCTATGATGTCGGCAAGGCGCACTGACCTCGTGCGGTTGATGACCGAGAAGGTCGCGTGCACGTCCGGATGGATGTGCCGGATCATCTGCAGCATCAGCAGCTTGTAGAAATCGGTGTCCAGCAGGCTACGGACGATAGGGTCCAGCCGGAAATTATGGTTGTAGGTGCGGGTCGCAATATTGGTGACGGCCATGATGTATCCCTGTCCGGTGACCAGCCTCAACGTTTGGGGCGCTGGCGACAAGATCACTGTCCGCCCCCAGTCGAAGGCAATGAAATCCTGCTCCATGCCGTCGGCAAAGATGGCACCGCCATCGTTCATGCGAGAGGTGACGACCAGCGGCGTGTCCGTCAACTTCGCACCGCGCATATGCGTGGCCGTGGCGACGCTGGGGAACGGCTCGCGCACCCAATAGGCGACGGCGCGCTCCTCCCTCCCAAGCGCAAGGTCGATCCCGGTGGCTTCCGCAATCGAGCGCGCCCAACCTGTGGCGCCTGTGCCCGATGCGACGATCAGGCCCGACGAGCTGTGGTCTTCCGCTTCGCCGCCGGCCTCGATCCGATAGCGGGCCGACTGGTGACTGCGATGTCCCACGAACATCTCGTTGAGCGCGGTCAGCGTCTGACCACTGTCGAGGGCTGCCTGCACCCTGGGTCGCTGCTCGATGGTCGCAGCGCCCACGATACTGGCCGGGAGCAGTTCGCCGAATTTCTCGACTGCGATCCGGGCCAGGACGCCGTCATAGAGCTCCGGCGATGGATTGACCCCGATCACTGGCTGCTCGGCCAGATATTTGGAGACGTTGGCGACGAGGCCATCCTGTCCCACCGGGACCACCACATCATCGGGCGCGAAGAGGAAGCGGTCGAGGTCAGCGCGTTTCACTAGCGCCTGCCGCCATTCCGCCGGCACCGCGCCCGCGCCGTTGCCAGTATCGCATGGAAGCGATGATGGCCCTCTTCGACCGTCTCGATCCTCTGGCCACGCGTTTCCAGGAAGAAGCGCGCCTGATCGCGCGTCGCGGGGCGAGCGACAAGCAGTTCATAGCCAGTCTCCGGGGTCACGAAGACGGCGCGGGGCGTTGCGGCGGCCACGGTGTCCTCCTAGCGCGTCTCGATCATCGCCGGAGCTTTACGAAACTCGCAAAGCAGCGTCGCCAGCAGATCGGGGGTTATGTTGACATGCTCGATGGTCTCCAGCTTCCCGGCCAGCTGCTGCGCAGCAAGGCCCATCAAAATGGCGGGCGGCAGGTCGCGATAGACGGCAATGCGCTGTTGCTCCGCATCGGTCTTCGCACCCTCAACGGTACGGACACGCTCCGCCTCTGCCGCTGCCTCGACCTGGCCGCCCTCAGCAAGACCTGCCGCGCGGCTGCGGGCATTGTCCGCTTCCTCCGCAATTAGCAGTTTTTCGCGCCGAGCGAGCTCGGTTTTGGTGGCCAGCTCGTTTTCGCCGATGGCACGTTCCTTCTCAACCGCCAGCGCGCGACGCTCGAACATGGCCTCGTCCGTCTTTTGCTGGAGCGCCTCGAACGTCAACGTCTGCGGCGCCCGTTCCAGTTCGCTGCTCGGTACAAGGTTGGTGAGGCAAACCGCGGCGGCCGGCGCCGGATCGTTCACCAGGGCGGTCTCCAACCTGACGCGCAGTGGCTCCGGTCCGGCATCCAGCAGGGCGCGCACCGGCGCCTGTGCCAGATTCAAGCACGGCCTGATTGGCGATGCCGGTGATCCGCGCCTCGATCCGCTCAATCGGCTCGCCCTGTGTCCGACCACTGGCGAGGTTGATCGAGAAATCGACGCGCTCCGCCAGCCGCTCCGGCTCCGTGACGTGCCAGCCGATGGCCCCTGGACCGATACGGTCTGGAAATCCTGGCTGCGTCCTTTGACGAACAGGGTCATCTCACGGTCGTCCATGGGAATCTCTGCGATGCTGGCGGTCTCCGGACGAAACCAGAAGACGAGGCAGCGGACGCTCTGCCGGATACGACCGTTGCGGAAGCGGATGATGTGGCTGCTCGCCTCCGCACGGAGCTGGCCGACGAGACCGAGATTGCGAATGGTGGCCATAATATCCTCCCTGGGATCAAGGCAGCCGTTGGAAACCAAAGAGTTCGGCGGGTCGGTAAGAAGTCCCCACTTTTCGGGTGCCCGTGGCGATGAGCCAGCCCTTGTCGATCATTCGCCGACGAAAAGCGGGTTTGTTAAGCGCAATGCCTAGGATCGCCTCATGCACATCCTGCAGCTGGGCGCGCAGATTTCGGCCACCTTCGACCTCACGATCGATGGATGGCTCGCTCGCCTACGGCGCTAGCGAACCTTCCTGTCCGAACCGGTTTTTTCCCCATGCCCCAACAGTGAGGCGAATGGGGGAACGGCCGCGGCGCCCTGCGGGTTGAACAGGACTCGACCGGAGCGGACATGGCAAAAGCTTCAACACCGAAAACGGCATCGACATCGGCGGAAGAGCGGCTTGGCAAATATCGCGCCAAGCGTGATTTCGCGCGAACCGCTGAGCCCACAGGAACTGCCGCGCCGACGGCGGGCAATGGCTTTGTCGTACAAAAACATGCCGCCAGCCGCCTCCATTATGATTTTCGCCTGGAGCTGGACGGCACGCTGGTCAGCTGGGCGGTGACGCGGGGACCAAGCCCCAATCCCGACGACAAGCGCCTGGCAGTCCGCACGGAAGACCATCCGCTGGATTACGCCCGTTTCGAGGGAACGATCCCGAAGGGCGAATACGGCGGTGGCACGGTCATGCTGTGGGACAATGGTACCTGGGAGCCGGTGCCGGGAAAGAGATCCGAGCGAGACTTTGGTCGAAGGCCATCTGCATTTCACGCTGCGCGGGCGCCGGATGCAGGGCGAGTGGGTCATGTTTCGCCTCAAGCCTCGCGGGAGAGAAAAGGGTGAAAACTGGATTCTTCGCAAGGTCGAGGATGAGCATGCTGGTGGCTCGGACGATCTGATCGGGGTGCATCTCACGAGCGTCGACAGCGGCCGAACAATGGAAGAGATCGCCGCAGGCAAGACGATCCGGAAACGCAAGGCATCAGCCAAGGCGACGTTGATGAAACCTTACATGGCTGCGCCGGGTCAGAGCCAACGCAAGAAGAGGAACGGACAGCTGCCGCCCTTCCCACCGGTCCAGCTTGCGGCCCTCGTCGATCACGTGCCGTCAGGCGATCGCTGGCTGCACGAGCTGAAATACGACGGCTACCGAACGCTCATAGCCGTGGGGGCGGCGAAGGGCGTGCCTATACGCGCTCCGGTCTCGACTGGTCGGATCGCTTTGCAGGCCTGATTGCAGAGGCGGCCCAGCTTGACGTCACCAGCGCGTTGATCGACGGCGAGGCTGTAGTCACGCTCGCCGATGGTCGGACCAGTTTCCAGGCCCTCCAGGCCGCGCTGAAGGACAATCCGGGCGCAATCGACTATTTTGCCTTTGATCTGTTGGAGGTGAACGGCAAGGACCTGACCGGTCTGTCACTGATCGACCGCAAGGAAAGGCTGGCCACGCTCCTGGCAGAGCAGAAGGGGCGCCTGCGCTACTCCGACCATATCGTCGGTGATGGAGAGAAGCTGCTGACGAGCTTTTGCGATGCCGGGTTGGAAGGCGTGATCTCGAAACGCACCGACGCGCGGTACAGCGGTTCGCGCAGCGGAAGCTGGGTGAAGACCAAGTGCATACGCCGTCAGGAATTCGTGATCGTTGGCTGGACACCTTCGGACAAGCAGCGCGGATTCCGCTCGCTGCTGCTCGGCGTGAACGAGCATGGCCGGCTTCGCTATGCGGGCAAAGTGGGCACCGGCTTCACCGGCGACGAGATAGAGAGGCTGTTGGAGATCATGGCCCCGCTCACCCAGAAGGAGCCTACTGTCGAGGCGCCGCGCGCCGCGGTACGCGGGGCTCGCTGGATCAAGCCGAAGCTTGTCGCGGAAATCGCGTATCTGGAGTTCACTGATGAGGGCGTCTTGCGTCACCCCAGCTATCTCGGGCTGCGCGAGGACAAGAAGCCGGAGGCGGTGGTGATCGAGAAGGAAGCAGCGATGGACGTGGCCACTGCTGCCCCGGCCAGCACCGTGAAGATCAGCAACCGCGAACGGGTGATCTTTCCCGAAGGCAAGCTTACCAGGGGTCAACTGGCGGACTATTACGAAACCGTCGCGCCCATCATGCTGCCATGGGCCGGGAGCCGGCCGATCAGCCTGGTACGCTGCCCCCAAGGCCGGGCGAAGAAGTGCTTTTTCCAGAAGCACGACGCCGGCAGCTTTGGCGATGCAGTCAGGCAGGTGGGTATCCGGGAGAAGGATGGGCATGAAGAAGCCTATCTCTTCGTTGATACGCCGGCCGGCCTACTCACTTGCGTACAGATGGGCACGATCGAATTTCATGGCTGGGGGCGCGCATCGAGGATGTCGAGAAACCCGACAGGCTCGTTTTTGACCTCGATCCTGACGAGGGCCTGGGCTTCAAGGAGGTCGTGTCAGCCGCCTTCCAAATGCGTGATCTTCTGGCCGAAATGGGCCTTACGACCTTCCCGATGGTGACCGGTGGGAAGGGCGTTCACGTTATCGCGCCGCTCACCCCCTCGGCGGATTGGCCAATGGTGAAAGACTTCGCCCACCGCTTTGCCATGGCGCTGGAGCAGTCGGAGCCGGCCTGCTTCACCGCCGCCCTTTCAAAGGCCAAACGGACGGGACGGATCTTCATCGACTATCTGCGAAACCAGCGCGGCGCGACCGCCGTCATGCCCTACAGCGCGCGCAACCGTGAACATGCGCCGATCGCGGTCCCTGTCACCATGGGACGAACTGCGCGATCTCGATAAGCCATCACGCTGGCATATCACTGATGGGGCCGAAATGCTTAAGCGCGCAAACTCGAAAGAACTCGCGCTTTGGGGACGGGCCGATCAGACGCTCCCTGATCTTTAAACGGGACCGAATGGCTCAACGACCTTTTGGCTGGGCGAGCGCCTGTTCAAGAGCGCTCTTCAAGGTCTCTTGTGTAAATGGCTTCTGAATGACCAGGTCATTGCGGTAGGATGGATCGAGCCCCTCTTTTCCATATCCTGTGGCGAAAACGAACGGAATACCGCGCATACGCAAAATGTCAGCAACCGGGTAACTTCGCCCACCCGCCAAATTAACGTCCAGTACGGCTGCGTCGATTTGATATGTCGCGGCCAGTTCGAGAGCCTGCGCCGCGCGCGCGACGGGACCAACGACGACGCACCCGAAACTCACCAGAATATCCTCGACGAGCATGGCGACCATTGCTTCGTCTTCCACGATGAGGATGCGACGCTGGGCTAATTCGCTGCTCATCCCGTAAGCTCAGCGGTGGGTATCTCGATATGACAAACCACCCCTGCCCCGGGATAATCCAGCGTCACCGTCCCGTTGAGTTCGTACGACAGACCGCTCTGAAGCAGACGGGTTCCAAAGCCACGCTGGGTCGGCGGCGTCACCGGCGGCCCACCGCTCTCCTGCCACAGCAAATGCAGGCCGTCGGGATCCCTGTTCCATTCAACGGCCACATGCCCTGTAGCGTTGGACCACGCTCCGTACTTCACTGCGTTGGAGGAGAGCTCGTGCAGGGCCATGGCGATAGCGAGTGCCTGCTGCGGTCTTACCCAATGCTCAGCGCCGTTGATCTGCAGCCGATCTGGAGCACGCGTGTCGGCGAAGGGCGCAAGAGCATCGCTGACGATCTCGGCAAGGTCGGCGTTTTCCCAATTCGTCCGTGTAAGGACCGAGTGAACATTGGACAAGGCGATCAGCCGGCCTTCAAACGCCCGGCGAGATGCCGGTGTCGCAGCGTCGCCCCTGAACGTTTGGGCGGCGATGGACTGGATGGTGGCGAGTGTATTCTTCACCCGGTGATTGAGCTCATTGATGAGAAGCCGCTGATGCTCCTCAGCCCGTCTGATCTCCGTGATATCGCGGGTGGTGCCGGCGATGGCCTCGACTTGGCCGGAAGCGTCGAAGACGGGCATGAAGATGTAATCGTATGTCCGCCATCCCAGCGTTGCATGGGGAAAGCCAACCTCGCCCCGAATACCTTTGCCGGTTGCCAGCACCTTGTCGATTTCGCGCTCGTGCATCTCGGCGTGCCAAGGTTCGTACCCGTTTTCCAGCAGGGATTTGCCGACCGATTCGTCGAGCGATTTCCCCCACATATCGAGGAGAGCGCGGTTCGCGAAGGTGAAGCGGTAATCACGATCAAAGGCGTAGATTAGGTCGGGCGTAGCGGAAATCAGTTGCTCGTAAAGGCGCTTCTGCTCGGCGAGCTTCTCGCCCATCTCGTCCACCCATGCCTGGGCCTCGCGGCGCGCTGTAATGTCTCTAGCCGCGCCGAACCATTCGACGATTTCGCCATCGTCGTCCAGTACAGGCACCGCCCTCGAATGGGTCCATCCCACGGACCCGTCTAGCCGCCGGACGCGGTGCTCCAGGTCGAAAACCTCCTTTCTCTCAATCGCCTGCACCACTCGTTCTCGCACGGCGGCCTGATCTTCTGCGAAAAGATAATCGTCCATCCAACCCTGGCGGGGTTCACTGGCGCTTACCAGGAAGCCGCGCCCGTCAAGTTCTTGTAATTGTGACCAATCTGGGCTCATGCGATAGACAACATCCGTGCTAGCTGTGACAAATGCTCTAAAGCGTGCCTCGCTCGCGCGCAGCGCAGCGATCTGCGTTTCGCTTTCCCTGTTTGACGTCGCCACAGCTGTCCCCATTGGCCCAAGTGCTCGATTTCGTAATTCGTGTCGTAACGCCTGGAACGCATGCATGCTCCATCCCATTTTGAAGCAACAGTCTGATTTTGGCGCCGAGGGGTCAGCCCCTTAAAATGATCGATCGGCGCGTGCTTTGTAGCGTCGGGATTATTCCGTTGATGGGCTCTCGAACTCGGACGTCAGCGATCTAGATTTCGACGCGGCGGCCTCGCCGTCCGAGAGGAAATCATTGTCAAGAAAGGAGGTATGCAGTGCCCCTCTCTCCTGGTGAACACCCATTCGATCAGGGTGCCCGGCCTCAGCTGGAACCTGAGGTTCTACATGCCATCGTCAGTCGATGGCCGTCCGATAACCGGCAACCACCTCGCCCCTTGTGGCGGAAGAGGCATCCAAACGATGCCCCTTCCAATGCGTGACAGGGAGGTGCGTGATGCCGGAAAAGCTATACCGCTACTTCGCACGTGAGTTGGACGGTCTGGAGGCGGCCTTGTTACTGACCTCATCGGCACTTTGGGTAAGGGCCGACATGGCTTTATTGCGCAGGTTCAGGTCGATCACGACAGGCCAAATGCAACGGTGGTCGGAAACGCTTGCGGATATTGGAGAGCCTAGTCCCAGGATCGCCGCGTGAATATTGAGCTTGCCAGCTCTTCGCGGCCCGTCAAAGGAGCCCGGACCTTGCATGGAAGCGACGAGGTCCGGGACGGCCTTACCGCTACCTGCCTTCCCCCTCACCCATGCTTGGGGATGCCGCCCACCAGCGACGGCCCGACCGGAAACAGTCGAGGCACCCGTCAACAAGTCGGCGTGCGATGTGCCGATTGCCCGGCATGGCTCGGGGACCTCTGACCCATGATGGTTTTGTGAATGGTGCTGGAATCCGGCGAGGCGCGCAGGCCATCATCCCCCTCGATCCATGATGGCTTCAGTGCGCTTCGGAAGGCAAGCAGGCGGTTTCTTGCAGGCGCTGGTATCCCTCTGGAGGAAGCGTTCTGGACAGATGAGCGCGCTTATCGTGATGGCGCCGTCACCAGGGCCCTGCGCGCTGCCGCTTCGCAAGGACAGTATATTCAGGGCTTCCTTGCGATCTACGCCGATGAGGTTCGCTCCCCCTGCTCTACAGCCAGAACGCTCTTCCGTTGCGTGTCCGCGAGGTCATCGATACCCCCTTGGTGTCGACGGGCCTTTCCTCGTTCTGGTGGTGTGCGAGCTTGCAGAAAATGACGATGCGCCCGGTCCCCCGCTACGCCCAGCCAATCTATCGAGCCCAGCGGTTCATTCCCGTCGCATCGGAGTTCGAGCGCGACGTTCTGAAGGTCCTGGGGCACCTTCAAACAGCACGTGAGAGCTCGATGCCTAAGTCACCAGGGAAACCTCCGATTGCGCGTTCTCCCATGATCAGACTGGGCGTACCGCGACAATCACTCTTGTGGCCACCAACCAAGCGGGCAAGCAGTGTTGAGCGCCACTTGGCAGCGGTGCCGTGTCCACTTCATGCGTAACGCGTTGGCACACGCCGGCAAGAGTGGCCGCCGCGTCGTCTTGGCGTTCATCGCCACAGCATGACGCTTGAGAGCGTTGCGGGATTAAGCGATAACAGCGCCATCACGTTGCCCCACATGGCAGCCTGATCACCCGGCTTGGCCGGAGATCGACGTGGCCACGCCCTCGATCCCATACCACGCAATGGGACACGATCATCGCTACGCGCAAGAAACTCGGACCCAGCGTGAGTTGGCGCTTTCCATAACACCGGCGAGCGTTTCATCGTCGAACTTGGGGCAGGAAAGGCGACCGCCCAGTCTGTCGGCCTGAGGCTGATTTCGGTCGCTGATTAAGGTACGCATGCATGTTCTAGCTTTTAATGCGTACCTTAATCAGCGAGTTTTCCGAACACAATTCACGCGCTCAGCACCTTACAAAACACTGGACATAGGCGGTTTGCTACGTCGCTGATTAAGGTATGGGCCTTCTACCAAACTGACCCCAGCCATGCGCCATCAACCGCAAATTCTCCAATGGAAGAATCAAAGTTTCATTGAGACATTCTCAGGCAGGTTTGCGCCATTTCTCGACATACCGCTTCCAACGATCCTTGAGCTCATCACCCTCGATGCTATCCAGTTCACTACCCAGGAGTTTCCTGAAGGCGTCTGCCATTATTGTCACGGAATTGTTCGAACCGTAATCCCTCCCGATACGATATAATTCCGGCTCAGCGAATTCCAGTGCTCCACTCTTGGGGAAACGGATCGCCTGAACGGGTTTGGCGACCTGTGGCTTGTCGGAACTGTACAATCTCAGTAGCCCGGTTTCCTCGGGCGCTGGCTGCGCAAGCTTCCTGGAACGCTTTTCGTCTCCTTGAATGAGCAACATACCCTTGGTCGGCTTCTCTGCATAGCGTAGCCGAATGATGAGATCGCTCATGTCGACCGAATGGCGCGCCTGCTGGTATACTCCGGACACTTCGTCCCAGGCAGCACGCACAGATTGGCGGAACTTCGTCATCGTGCTCGATTGATTGCCTAGGTGTTTCGCGAGATCCGCCCAACTGAGGCGCACCTCGGTGCCTTGCGGAATACGCGGAAGGCGATATGCAAGCCACGTATAGAGATCGAGCTTGGTCGCACTATCCTTGAGGGCGACGATCGCTCGCTCGTTGAAGGGCACGGAGTGTTTCAGAAGTTCGCCGTAAAACTCTTCCGATAGAACGAAGTGCGAGACAAACGTCCCCTCTCCCGTCCTAAGTCCTGCATACTGATTAACGATCCGCATGTCGTTGACCGCGAACGCGCGCGGCTGCTGGCCGGGGCCTTTCTCGCCTCTCTGTCCTTTGTTGGACTGGGGTGCGCTGTCGTCCCAACGGATCGTCCATTGGCAATTGAGAATACGATCGATCTGATCCTGAACACTCGTTCGCGTCCCGCGCTTGCCGCCTGACGATGTGTTCGTGATACCCATGCGCCTCAACCAGCTTGAGAACGAGCTTCCGAGATAGATTTCGCGGGTCCGCGTCCGCACAGCCTCCGTCATGATGTAAATCATAATCAGGCGGGCATGGCGCCCGTACGGCACCCCCTTGTTTACAGCAACGAATTCCCCATTGGGACCTATGGGTTCCTGCCGTTCCATAGGTTGAATGATAAGGGAGATGTTCCCGTCCCGCCTGATGACGGGCGCAGCTTGATCTTTGGGTGCCTTGACCGGCAGAGACATTGCGCAGAGCGCCGAGTGCATGAAGTTTGGAAGCGATTCCTCCTCCATGACATAATGCACGGCATCGAAAATCCGCTTCGCGTCGGGTGTCTCGGCCAATGCCCTCACTTCCGCGACAGGGCTGTGTTTCAGGGCGTCGACAAACTGGGCTCCCAATGGAAGCATGATCTGAGCACCAGTCTCGCCTTGCTTGCGCCTTGCCACAGAATCACCCTTCGAAATTCGCTATTCGAGGGTGCGATCTTGCCGAAAAGCGGTCCGGAAGCAAGCTATTGGCGATTAATTAGCTGGAACCGCGAAAAAAGCGCCAACAGCTCGCTGATAAAGGTACGATGCGATAATCAACGGACCCCGTTCTAAAAAATCTCCCATCGCGCATTCCGGAGGAAGGTATCTCCCAAAGGGAGTAGGATTCGTTAGTAGGATAGATCGCGTACCTTAAACAGCGCCCCATCGTACCCTTTTCAGCGCCTCGTTGTACCTTTGCCAGCGCTGTACCATACCTTTGTCAGCGAGGCGTTTGGTTTTATCCACAGGGGCCGGACGCATCCAGCGCAGAAGCCAAAGTTTATTTTCGGTTTTTGGGGGTGGATGGTCCGAAACTGCCAATCGGTCGCTGCTGTGGGTTTTCCCGACAAGAGAACCGACTTTATCTCTGCGCAACCGCGCTGAAATGCCGGCATGAGCTTGGACCAAACGCACGTCCGCGTTGAGAGACATGATCGTACCGTAATCAGCGATGTGAAGCGACAGCAATCCTGTCGATTTTGGCGGTGATTCCGACGGAAAAGTGACAAGTCGTCGCTGGTTCAGGTATACCTGAAAAATTGAAAGCCGCCCTTCCCCGCGCGATTGACGGTGGACCGAGATTTTCGTTGTCGAATTTGTTCAGCGGAACTAGTAAAAATTGACAACGGGACGGTTCGTCTCGGTATATCGAAAGCCAGACGAGGACAAGCATGGCGTCCCTTCCCTCAGATTTGGGCAGCAGCACCAAAGAGCTGATCACCCGTTACTATCACATGGCGAGCATGGTGTTGAGCAAGCTCCAGGAGCGCAACATTCAGCACAGCCCGCCGCGCAGCGGACCGACATTTTCGATCTCACAGGCAGCAAGTCTGGTAGGTCGATCGGCCTCGGCGATCCGGATCGCAGAAGCAGAGGGACGGCTGCCGCATCAGGAGCGGGATCTCACTGGTCGTCGTAAGGGTTACACGCTCAAGGACCTCGATACGATGCGTCAGGTTTTCGACACGCGGCCCTGGCGTGAGGAGACCGACCCGCCCGCAATCATTGCTTGCCAGAACTTCAAAGGTGGAGTTGGCAAGTCCACGATCGCGGTCCATATGGCGCAGTACCTGGCGATCCATGGATATCGTGTTTTGTTGATAGATGCCGATGCCCAAGCATCCGCGACCATGCAGTTCGGCTATATTCCGGACAAGGATCTCGACGAACTCGACAGCATCTACGCGCTGCTTCAAGGAAAGCCGGAGAAGGGCATCGCCCAGATCATCCGAAAGACCCACTTTCATAATCTTGATCTGATCCCGGCCAATCTCAAGCTCTATAACGCCGAGTACGAAGTCGCTGCCCGCATTGGCGTTCACGGGTTCGGTGTCCTTACGACTCTCGCGCGGGACATCCAGAAGGTCGCTTCCAACTACGACGTGATCGTCATGGATCCCCCGCCCGCACTAGGGATGGTTTCGCTATCGGTGATGTACGCCGCGAACGCCCTGCTGATTCCTGTGCCGCCCAGCATCGTGGATTTCGCGTCCACGACCGCGTTTCTCGGTATGCTGGAAGAAACGATGGGCGCACTGGGTGAACATGACATCCAGCCGGAGTACGGTTTCGTGGGAATGGTTATCTCGAAGAGTGAGGCGAATATCGAGATCCCAGAGGCAGATTGTTGATATTACCAACGCCGTTTTCGGGCGCAGCGTCTTCTCGCAGGAGCTACGTAGCTCCGCCGAGTTCAACAACGCCGCGAGCCAGTTGAAGACAGTGTTCGATCTCACGTCGTCCACTACCAATCATGCGGTCAGGACCCGCTGCCTCAACCAGCTCAATCAGCTGGGTTGGGAGCTCGAAGAGAATATCAAGAAGCTATGGCCATCGCGGCATGGTCTGGATTGAAGCCCGAGCAGCATACCCCTATGATTCAACCCCGGCCATTGAGCCGGGGTTTGTTTTTCGGCCCCGCAGCTTTGCAGCCGTATATGGCGAGCGAGCGCGACGGCGATGCACCATTGGATGGAAAGGGCAGGGCGCCTTCCCTCGTTCAGCTGAACAGTTATCATTCCGATATAATGTCAATCACGCCGCGGCGTGCTCCCTCGAGTCTCGGAAATTTTGATCTTCGATGGTGTTTGCGGCGAGGATGGGTTGTCCTGACGCGGCGTTTCTCCAGTGGAGAGATCGCCGCATTTCAGAGGTTCATCAGCCTCGACATGCGGGTTTAACGGTCAGACGGCCGGCCACATATGGTCCCCAAGACGTCAAGCCACAACCATTCTCCGATGGAAGAATCGGGGCTTCAACGATAAGATGCAGGCCTATTCTCCAATGGAGAACGCGAGTACGATCGACCAATCGAGGCGGTGAATCTTTCGCGCTGAGATATATCGGCCCATCATTGCGGACGATTCTCCATTGGAGAATCGTGGCGGGCGGCCTGGCACGGAGCATGCTCTTGAGCCCGCTTGTCCGGTTCGTCCGTAGCTGGATGGCCATTGTCGTAGTGCACCGCCTGTAGCGAGGCTCGAACTGTAAACTTTGGCAGGGCGCGTTAGCGGGTTGAGAAAATCTCGGCCCGCTCGGCGTGAACGCGCGCGCCTGAGATGTTGGCGGTGCGGCCACAAAGTGCCGCCGAAGATTGTGCCGCGTTAGTCGGTCTACGAGTGAGCGAGCGCTACATGGGCTAGTTTGCAACCCGTCGCATACTCAACAAATCAGGTAGGCGTCTGGAGCATCATACGTCGTCTGCCCCGGGGTTTGTACGAAGCCGATTGTGCGCCTTCGTTGAAGCGGAAAGGGATAGGTCGTGCTTTCTCCGCCCTCGCACCCACTGATGCGTGTCGCAGAGCATGTCCGGAGCACGGGGAGGGGCTCTTGCACATCTTGAACACAATCCGATAAACCCAAGCCGACTGGCGAAAGCGAGATTCGTTGGCGGGGGTTCCGTCAGGGTATGTGAAGGACAAGATGTTATGGCGCGTAAACCGGGATTTGGGGCATCTATCGCCTCGGAGGTGGTCGAAGCGTTTGGAGACAGTGAGGCTCCCCTACTCCCGACCGGTGACGTCCTGGTCAGCCGCGGTAAGGCGCTGAGCAAGCTCGGTGCCGATGTCCAGTACGAACAGTATGAGTGGGTGGACCCGGCCCTTTGCAAGCCGTCGCATCAGAACGCTCGGCGTTATGACCACCTCACGTACGAGGATTGCGAAGAGCTCATTCAATCGATCCGGTCGGAAGGTCGGCAGCGGATGCCTGCGATCGTTCGTCGAACGGACGATCCTGCGGTCCCGTTCGAGATCGTTGCAGGCTCGCGCAGGCACTTTGCGATCAGCTGGCTCAGGGCGAATAACTATCCCGATTTCAAGTATCTCATCGACGTACAGCCACTTGATGACGAGGCCGCATTTCGGCTGAGCGATCTTGAGAACAGGGCTCGCGCCGATGTCTCCGATATCGAGCGCGCGCGAAGCTACCAGATGGCACTTCGCACACATTATAAGAACGATACCGCAGCAATGGCTGAGCGGCTGGGCGTGGCGCGTGCCACGATCTACCGTTACATGGCGCTCGCCGATCTTGATGAAGTTTTCATCTCGGCGTTTGGTGATCCCAAAGTTGTAACAATTTCGCAGCCTCGTACCATCGCTGCGATTATAAAAGAGGGCGGGCAGGTCGCCGAGCGGGTACGTGCGGAGGCCGTCCGGCTGGCTGGGGTGCAGGCCTCGCGCCTCAAGGAAGGTGAGAAGCTCATATCGCCGGCGGAGGTGGTTGCTGCCTTCCGGAATGCCGCCAAACCGCCGCGGCCGTTAGTGGTCGAGAATACTTCTTTCACGATCGGTGCTGCTGACGGTGGGGAAATCCTTACGTACACGCGTGCGTCAAAAAGAAGGGGATGACGATCACGTTGGCATCAAAGATCATCGCCGAGCGATCGGAGGTTGAAGCTGCGTTCGCGCTTCTGCTTGATGAGCTTTTTGGGGAGCCCTCCCGCTAATTCCGCCGGAGAGAACAAAGCGTGAAACAGGGCTAGAATCGTCTTTAAAGCCCCTTGCAGGAGCTTGTCTCCGTCTGCACCCGCTTGGGTGGCGTACGGTGGTTTTCTCGCTGTAAGCCCTCTTTCCGGGGATTAGTGTTTCCGGGTTTACAGCAGATTTGACGATGATCTCTCCGCCCGCGAACAGTAGGTTCATCTTCAAAACCCGCGCCGGCGGCTTCGGCAACATGCAATCGCTTCTGGATGGGGCGGGATCGATCGGAAGCCTGTACAGCCGCTTTCGAAAATCCGATGCGCCCGCCGCCAGGTTCGGTAATGGCTGGGGAGGGCGGTGAAGCGAACGCGATCACTTACCTCGGCGCCCCTCTTTCTTCTAGCCTCCGATACATCTCCCACTCCAGGGCAGTCGCCTCGTTTTAGAAAGGCGAGTGTTGGTTTTAGCTCGCCGGGGCACGAGCTGTCGCTTGGCGCGCCGCTTCGACGAGCGCGTTAGATTTCATCCGGAATGGCCCGCCACCGTGCTCGGCGATATCAGGTAGCGATGCGGGCAGGAACCGCCATCCTCCCGAACGATATCGCAAGGCACTACGGCTTTAACCTGTTCGCTCGGCGATGAACTGGCCTGGATCAACGCCGTCACAAATCCAGAGCGGGGCAGGGGCTAAGGCATCCTCGAGAAAGCGCGTTGCGTGACCTGACGGTATGATAGCCTGCAACGCGCAGTATATCAGACGGTGCAAGCGGCGGCTCGCGAAGCCACCGATCGGTGGAAACCAACGCAAAACCGCCACTTTCCGCACGGATGTCAACTTAAACCTGAATAACTATACACCTGCTGAGATTGAACCAAAACCAACCTGCAATAAGTGCAGTTATTGCATAACCATATTAGCCGCGCTAGAATGCCGTGAGAACGCTGTCGGTTTCGGAATATGGCCGGACTCGTGGGCCTTCCACGTCGCAGCCCGTCGGAGTGTCAGAATAACCCCGGACTCTTTTCAGAATAATCCGGACTCCGCCGCGCGCTCAAAACCCGCAACAAGAAGGGTCGTCACAGGCTCTGGTTAAACACGCGCGAGCGACGATCCGATCCTTGCTATTCGGCTCTCAAGATCAGCGATCCGGGCGTTACGTCGCCTTCCGCGTCGAGCGACGACAACGCGGTCGACAAAAGCAGGTGACCAGCGTTTCATCGCTTCGATATTTTGTTGGAGCGCGTCTTCGTCCACCGAGGCGACAAACGTCTCAATTGCCGGCGGCTTATGCTCGCCAAACAGAACTCTGCCAGTCTCGATGCGAGGGTCGAGAATGCCTTTGACCGCGGAGAGCATTGAGCGACGCATGGCCATGCTGGCGATCGCCATCGGGTGCAACTTGTCACTCGAGTGAAATTCGGGCGGATCCGATCCGGGGGTCATGGCCGGACAGACGTAGCTGTTCAGGGGGATGTCGGTCCGTGCCCAGGAACGATGATGGCCGACGAGCAACTGCCAGATGTCGCGCACTTCGTTGAGCAGTTGGTCGGCCGAAGTGAAGTTGAAACGGTGTTGGTCTGGTGTCCTGCCACGAAGGGCGGTCGCCACTGCAACCTCCAACTCGATGACGTGATCCCAGCAATTCACGGCGTTTTGATCGGCGACAAGTGTCTCGGGAGCCGCCCTCTCAAGTGGGCGCCAGCAGCCCCGGCAGATCATGCGCAACGGGCCGCTCGCGGCAGCTGAGAGCCTCCAGCGAAAGCAGCCGCACGCAGCACATCGGTCCTGGAGCGGCCATTTGTGTTTGTGGCAAAAGCCGGATACCGCCAGTACCCAGTGCCGGCGCAGATAGGCTGGCTGGCCAGCGGCATAATCTTCGGCCAGACACCGCGTACACCAGCTCACGTGCAGTCTTGGAATGGGGCGAAGGGTCTCATGCTCAGTCTGGAATGGCGGCGCGTCCCACGCGAGGAAATCAAGCGGTATGCCCGGATGGCGGCGCCCGATGGTGATCTCTGCGAGGCTGGAGGGAGGTACGCCGAACTCTAGTGACACCGCTTTCAACCAGGCAGCTGGCGGGTGAATGTCCGGGAGACGCCAGCGGCCCCTGCGATCGAGAACGACCTCCGGGTCCTGAAAAACTCGACCGCGGACACGCCAGTTCTGTCGGGCAAGCCAAGAAGTCAGCAGCTCATCGGGAAATGGCGCCGGCGGCGGGATCACGCGACGCGCCGACGCAAAGTCCGGTTGGTATTGGCGATCACCTGCATCGATACTAGGGGAAGCAACAGCGCCTCGTCATCGAAGCTGCTCGTGTCGATCATCTCCCGCTTGTTACGGATCGCGGCGATGGCGAGGGCTTCCATAAGGCGGAAAATCCGACCCGTTACGCCCTGGCTCAGGTTGAGGACGCGTTGACGCACGTCATTTGCATCGAGCTGCGAGGGCAGGCGCAGCGGAAGCAGTCCGGAAAAGCTGGCCATGAGCTGTCGGAACGCCTGATCGTTGCGCCACAGGACCAGTTCGAATGCAGCAAAACGATCAGCAAGGTTGGGATCGGTCAAGACCGCAATCCGCGCGTCCTCGGTACCGGCGCATACGATTGGTATCTTCAAATCGTTTGTCAGGAAGCGGATCGTATTAAGGAAGATGCGCTGCTGCCGCGGCGACCCGGCCAGCATCTTGTCGATCTCGTCGAGCACGAGAACCCTCACGCCGAGTTCAGCGAGCATTCGACGCGAAAGCGAGCGGAGCGATCGCAGGGACATATGCTCGAACTCTGTGAGGTTCATCGCCAACAGCAGCTCGGTGTAGAACTCCTCCTCGCTTGGCTGCGGAGGCATCTGAACGACCACCACCGGCATTGTCGTGAGCCCGGCGCGCTGGTCGTACGACGAGGCGTGCAGCTCGGCGAACCTATTCACGATCTCGCTCTTGCCCATGCCGGTGGTACCGAACAGCAGGAGGCACGGCATCCGGCCGCGTTGCGGATAGGTCAGCACATCCTCCAGCCGTCTGAGCGCTTCTCCGGCTTGCGGAAGCGCCATCCAGCGGTCTCGCCGCAGCCAGTCGATCCGTTCATCGTCCGGCATCGATGCCGTATCCCGGTAAGCGGGAAACAGGTGATCGTAGAGGTCGGTCATGTTCGCTCCTCGATCGTGAAGGGCACGACAGGTTCGGTATCACCGGGCGGTGCCGCGTCCATTGGCGTTGGCAATGAGAGCATCTCTGAGTGTGGCGGGTCTTGCCCCAGGGCGTAGGATATTCGCTGTGCCGATCTGCGCGCGGATTTAGTCCGGTCGATGGCCTCGACGATTATCCGCCGCTGTTCGCGCACCATTTCGAACAAGGAGTTTTCATCGACTGCAAGGCGTCCGCGTTCGCGCAATGCCTTCACGGCAAGGTCATGCTCAAATTTGGTGATTGGAGGACGGCGCCGATCGCGTAGGGGTACCGTGAGATGCTCGCCATCTGGCAGCTCGACGTAGACGCTCGAAAGATTGAGCGGGCTGTATTTGATCGGGAGCTTTCTGTCGCAGTTCGCGGCGAGGGGCGCCAAGGCGCCGTGCCAGTAGAAAGCGTGGAACAGCTCGACACCTTCCCGCCGAATGCGGCGCATCTCGAAGGGCAGAAAATCGAGAAGGAAACGGTCCGCGTCAGCCGGCAGCCGCAGCGGCACCGCGCGTGTAGTATTGGCGTCGTTCCACGCCGTCAGCGGTGGAACGCCCAGTTCGCGATGAACCGAACCATGATAGAATTCCGACTTGAAGCGTGAACCAGAGCTCAAATTCCTTAAGGGTCATGCACGACTGACCCTCCGCGTCATAATCGCCTTTTGCCTTCACGTTGGAGAAGGTCGTGCCCGGGAGCAGATGCACTTCGCCAATCATCGTGCCGATCAGGCGCTCAATGTGTCCCCCATAGTGCGGTGTGGCGATGGGACGATATTTCAGTTCGATCCCATGCTGCTGGCATCCACGCGCGAGTGCATGGGAATGAAACTCCCGAGCGTTGTCGAGATGGAGGGCATCGGGAATACCATAGACGGGGTATTCGAGCCTGATCTCCCGCTCTTCAAGCCAGGCTGTCTTTCCGAGGACTGCATGGCGAATGGCCATGCCCACCGACGTAGCCGAGGGGCTCTCGAGCGAGATGTAGAAACCAGGGATGACGCGGGTTGCAAGATCGATCTGCAGGGTGAGAGTTGGCCTGCAGAGCGGCCTCCGAAAATGCTCGTCGACTATGATGATATCGGCGGGAGTGTGATCCATCTGGACCACCTGCAAGGCGTGGTCGGCGAAGTATGATCCCACCACAGGCCGGTGACGATCGCTGGCGGCTTTGCGACCGTCGCGTGCCTTCACCAGTCGGTTTCGTTCTACGAGAGCGACGCGTGCTGCGATCGTCCCACGGGCGGGCGGTTTGAGGCTGCCTTCGTGGCATACTTCTTTGACCCTCCGGACCAGTTGGGCCATCGTCGGCTTCGGGCGGGTCAGGTAGAAGCTTTCGATCGTCGTATCGATGATCTGATCCAGTTGTGGATCCAGGCGGGATCCGCCTTTCGGAAAGCCGCGTCCTTGATCCAGAAGCGAGGTCGTGACGGGATCCTTTCGGTATCGTGCGACAAGTTCGAAGACCCTCGTCCTGCTCAGGCTGAGTTCGGCGCAGGCGCACAGGAGGGCAGAACGGGTGAGGGTTGGCATCGCGACGAGCGCACGAATTACCGGCTCGCGATCGCAAGCGATGCGCCATGCGCCGGTATCGGCGCGCGTCAGGGTAGTGCCTGTATCGGCCATCACCTTACCCACGAAAGCGCTGGAGACTCGCTCAGCGCAGTCCACGGTTATTCTATCAAAAAATGCTTCAGACCGCGAGAGTCCGCTGTTATTTAGAAATATGAATGAACGAAATGCGCCATTTTCCAGTCCGGTCTTATTCTGAAACCGACACAATGAGATATTATCATTTTATATGAAGCAGTTACGCCGAACCGTGTCCGAATACCACCGGACTCGAATTCTCCTAAACCCCCGGACTGCAGCCGTTTGATCTACGAAGAGACGCCATCGCTCGAGAAGACCGCCCAGGGCGGGGCAGGCCTGCTGCTGCTGCCCCTGGTGACCACATTGCGTACGGCCGAGCGGGTCGTGATCGATGCGCCCCTGCTCGAGGCCTTCCAGGCCGCCGCCTCGCGCCATACCCTGCTGGCGCTGCGCTCGGACCTGAGTGCGTTCGATCTGTGGTGCCGCGAGCACCGCCGGATCACGCTGCCGGCGAATGCGCAGGATGTCGCCGACTATCTCAAGTACCGGGCAGGGCAGGGGGCCAAACCTGCCTCACTCGCGCGCTACAAAGCCTCAATCGCCCGGCTGCACCAGTTGCTCGGCCAGGTCGATCCCACCACCGCGCCGCTGGTCAAGCTGACCCTGGCTGCGATCCGCCGCGACAAAGGCGTGGCCCAGCGCCAGGCGGCGCCGCTGCGCTTCAAGGGGCCCGTTTCGGACATTGAGCGCGATCCGGCGCGCGGATTGAACCTGCGCGCGCTGCTGGAGAGCTGTGGCGCGGATCCCATGGGCCTGCGCGACCGCGCGCTGCTCAGTTTTGCCTACGACACGGGTCTGCGCGCCAGCGAACTGGTCGCGGTTACGTTGGAAGACATCATCCCCGCAACCGATCCCGACGCCCGGCTGCTGACCATCGCGCGTAGCAAGGGCGACAGCGAAGGGGAGGGCGCCACCGCGTTCCTCAGCCCGAGGACCGTGCGCGCGGTGGACGCGTGGGCGGCAGCGGCCGGCATCGTCACTGGCCCTTTATTCCGGCGGGTCATCGTGCGGCACTACAAGGCGCGGGCCCGGGTACCCGGACGCGACCTGTCGACGATATCGGGGCGGGAGATTTGGGGCCTGCGCAAGACGTTGCCTAAGCCTGCAGTTCCGGCGCGCACCGAATACAGCTTCGGCGATACCGCTCTGCATCCGGGCTCGATCGGGCCAATCTGGCGGGCGATCATTCGGCGGGCTTTCGACCAGGGGGCTTTGCCGGATCTGACGAAAGATGACCTGGCGCACCTGCTAACGCAGGTCAGCGGCCATTCTACGCGGGTCGGGCTCAACCAGGACCTGTTCGCCAGCGGCGAGGATCTTGCAGGGATCATGGATGCTTTGCGCTGGAAAAGCCCACGCATGCCGCTTGCCTATAATCGGAACCTAGCCGCCGAGCACGGGGCTGCCGGACGACTCATGAAGAAGCTTGGGTAAGAAGGGGAGGGGAGGGGCTAAGGACGGAGGCCCCATGGCGCTTGGCGCAAGATGGCAAGACGACCATCGCCCAAGTTATGGAAAGGACGCCGTGCAGCGGGACCCACGAAATCCAATTCCGCAATGCTAAAGGCAAGGAGCAGCGGGCAACGCTATCAATACGATATGCGACAATGACGGTCCGGCCCCCAATCGGAAAACAGAAGAAATACATAAACCAAGACCTTCAGGTCATCCATGCCGAAGAAATCAGTCCGCCGGAAGATCGCGAACGGATTAACTGGAAGCTTATTACAAATTTACCTGTCAAAAACCACGCCGATGCCGTTCATAAGCTTGGCTGGTACTCCAAGCGCTGGAAGATCGAGACATTCTTCCGAACCCTGAAAACCGGGTGCCGGATCGAAGAACTTCGCCTGACAACGGTCAACCGCTTGGCCAATTGTATCGCCTTGTGCTGCGTCGTTGCCTGGCGCGTGTCGTGGCTGACGATGCTGGCTCGTGAGGCTCCAGAGGCCACGCCTGCTGCCGTCTTCACCGAAACAGAGCGCAACGTTCTCGATAGCTCGACGCCAAAGTTGAGACGCGCGCCAGCCCGCAACCTCGCCTTCTATGTCAGAGCCGTCGCAAGGCTCGCAGGCTACCTTGACCGCGCGTCTGACCCCCACCCGGCACGACCGTCATATGGAGAGGAATGACGCGACTCGCCGATCTCGTCGAGGGAGCTCGAGATCTCGAGGCCCCCAGCAGGCACTTGTGGGTAAGAGCAAGGTCTGCTTCCCGATTACGCGTGAGCGCTCGCCATCCCAGTTATCTTTGGACGCGGCGCGCCGGGAGAACGAAATTGATCGCCGCTAGTGCGTAGCGGCGGCATACAACTGAATCGCGTGTCATCGGCGCGCTTCCAGGCGGCATGATGCACCTCGGACCGAGTTCGAATGGTTGATCCTTTTGCAGTAATTTCAGCCGTCGTTGCGACCATCGTGCCCTTTGTGCGTTGACGTATGGTGATGGCCCAAATCGAAAGCTCCCTCCTAGTTGCCGCCAATCGCCTGCACCATCGCGGGTTCACGACCCCGATCATGTATTGCCGAGACGAAGACGTTCTTATCGGCAGGATCGAAGGGATAGGAGACGACGTTTCCTGGCGTACCGTTGATCTGGTGGCTTTCAAGTCTGCGTTTATGGCGCACGTTGACGCCTACCTTCAAAGCCAAGGCCGGCAAGTCCACGCAGCTCAAGCGGCTACGCCCGTTCGCCTGATGTGAGCGCCGGGCGGAGCCGGGCAGGCATGAGTACGAAAGGCTCATCACCCCTGTGTAAAGGATCGCGAAGTGCTCGAACACGTACCTACCTGGCTCGGGAGCCTTCTCAAGGATGTCCGCGCCGGACACTCGAAGCTGGCAATCGTTCGCGAAGACATGGGCGAGCGCCTCTTTCCCCTGTCGAGCCCCGCGTTCGCGGATGGTCAGCGCCTTCCGATCAGGTGCACGGCTGACGGGGAAGGCATTTCGCCGCCTTTAAACTGGGGACCTCTCCCGGAAGGTACGGCATCGTTGGCGCTGCTTGTCGAGGATCCTGACGCGCCCGCCCCATATCCGCTCGTTCATGCCCTTGTCTGGAATATCCCGCCCACTGTCGGAAGACTGCCCGAGGGTGCGATCGTGCCGGACGGGGAGGGCGCGGCGGACGGCAGCGACGTAGGACGAAACAGCTATCTGGCGGAAGGCTGGCTGGCGCCGGATCCTCCGAAAGGCCACGGCGTGCATGATTACGTATTCCAACTTTTTGCACTCTCGCAGGTTCCTGTGCTCACTGCCAACCCCGGCCGCTCCGCATTTCTGGAGGCTATACATGGGAAGGTCCTTGCCGCCGGCCTGCTCATCGGGACCTATTCGCGCGACGAGCCGACAGTTTCGGGTACAGCCGGAGTCGGCCTGCGCCCCGCCGGTGTTTAACAGGCTGCGGAAAAAGTAGCTTGCCCTGAAGAGGCATTGCTGATTCCAGGATTGCGACGAGCGATGTTGAAGGGATCGGGATGCGCGGCGATGATGAGCGGAGTGAGGGGCTGTTTTCGTACGTGAGCTGCGAGGCTCGGGTACCGGCGAACCACCCGCTCCGCGCCATCAGAGCGATTGTCGACGAAGCGCTGGAGGTGCTGTCGGCGGATTTCGATGGCCTGTATTCGCGTATCGGCAGGCCTTCGATCCCGCCCGAGAAGCTCCTTCGCGCCTTGCTCTTGCAGGCCTTCTATTCGATCCGCTCGGAACGCCAGTTGATGGAGCAGATGGACTACAACCTGCTCTTCCGCTGGTTCGTCGGCCTGGCGATGGATGCGCCGATCTGGGATGTCACGGTTTTCACCAAGAACCGCGAGAGGCTGCTGGCAGGCGACATCGCCGCCAGGTTCCTGTCCGCCGTCATCGGGCAGCCGCGCGTACAGGCGCTGCTGTCGGACGATCATTTCTCCGTGGACGGCACCTTGATCGAAGCGTGGGCCAGCGTGAAGAGCTTCAGGCCCAAGGATGAAGGCGGCCCCGGCGATGACGGTGACAGTGGGTCGGTGTCTAGCCAGAGCAAACAGGCGACGCGGCCGACCGGCCGCAATGCCGAATGCGACTTCCGGGGCGAGAAGCGCAGCAATGCGACCCATGCCTCGACCACCGATTCCGATGCCCGGCTGTTCAAGAAGGCGCGTGGCCAGGCAGCGAAGCTGTGCCACATGGCCCATGTGCTCATGGAAAACCGCAACGGTCTCGTGGTCGATGCAACGCTCACCCATGCCACCGGCACCGCCGAACGCGAGGCCGCGTTGACCATGCTGGGGCGCATGGAGGGACGTCATCGGATTACGCTGGGCGCCGACAAGAACTACGACACGGCTGGCTTCGTCGCGGCGTTGCGCGAGATGGACGTTACCCCGCACGTGGCCCAGAACAACACCAATCGTCGTTCCGCCATCGACGGACGGACGACACGCCATCCCGGCTACGCCGTCTCGCAGAGAATCCGCAAGCGGATCGAGGAGGTGTTTGGCTGGGCCAAGACCTGCGGCAACATGCGAAAAACCCGTCATCGCGGCCAGGATCGCGTCGGATGGTTCTTCACGCTCACCGCTGCCGCCTACAACCTCATCCGACTGCCGAAACTGCTGGCGGCGGCCTAGCCGCGCCGCTCACATCGCCAGGACCGGCCACACGGCAGGTCTCTACGACTTTCACCCGAAAATGACCGACTACCGTGCCCAGGACCTTTGAAATCGGGCCGATGACGACCACTGCGACGCCTTTTTCCGCAACCTGTTAAGAGACCATGATAGACGAAAACGACAGGGCCTGGATGCGTGAGGCCATCGAACTGGCAAAAACGAAAGGCGCAGCGCCGCAGGACACTCCAATTGCAGCCATAATCGTACTGGATGGTCGCGAGCTCTCCCGAGGTGTTAATAAGACTGAGGAAACCTGCGACGCGACCGCCCATGCCGAAATGATGGCTTTTCGTGGTGCAGGGCGGGTTCATGGCGACATGGACCTTCGCGGCGCCACGCTATACTCGACCCTGCAGCCGTGCGGTATGTGCACGATGGCCTCGATCTGGACCAAGGTCGGTCGCATCGTCTATGGTGCAGGCCGCGGCGACGTGCATCAGATGTATTTCGAAGACCGCCACCTCGACTCCATGGATTTTATCACGGATGCGTTTCGTGATGATCTTGCGCTCGAAGGGGATGCCTTCGCGCGGAATGTGCCGCCCTCTACTTCGCGCCTGGCGACGAGGTTCCGACGGAGGAACAGGGCAATCTCTGAAAAGCGAAGATGTCAACGACCAGCGACCGGACATAGAAGACTACGGTATTGTAGGTATTGACCCATGTATAACCGTGCCCGCATGAAACGTAAGATCGAGACGATCTGCGGTCGGTTGCTGATCTGTTCAGCGAAGCCGCGCACGACAACCGCTTCGACCCCCGGGAGCTGTGCCCGCGGGGGCGCGCCTATGTGATGAGCGACGAGGGAAACAGGTTCGGCCGGACGTCATGAGCTGGGATGTCCTGGGCGGCAAGGCCACTGGGACGATGACCAACGGGCGCAACCTCGCGCTGACGGCGGCAGCTGGGCCAGCGCCCCGCAGAATCGCTGCCTGGTGCCGCTCACAGAGCCCAGGAGTTCATGCCCCCTAACATGACCTTCGCGAGCGCAAGCCGCCGCCGTAGGGTGAGATGTGGTTTTTCGTGCCCGACAGCGGGCGTTCGCGGTTGCAGGGTTCTGGCAACCGACCGAGTCCGGAAACGCCTTCGCGATGGTCACGTGCGACGCAAATTCGCTGGTCAAACCTATCCATTCCAAAGCAATGCTTACCATCCTGCGGCTCTCGGACATCGCGATCTGGCTCAGGGTCTCCTACGGCGAAATCCGGTTTCTTCAACGTCCGTTTGAAGCTGAAAGAATGACAGTGCGCGGCCGGGTCTTCCCGACGCGAGAACCAGCGAACTTGCTGCTGGATCAGGCAAAGGTGCTATTTTTTGTCCGGCAGGGTCATCCCGGAGTTCGGGTCATTGCCGGCAAGCGAGGTCGCACGACTGACCTTTCTAGACCGGCCGCTTGTCGCTTGCTGCCGCGATGGTGATAATCCAGTCGAAAGTCTCGGAAATGTCGCCTGACCAGTTCTAGTCCAGACCAGTTCACTCACGGCCCGACTAACGTTCGTGCGCTTTGAAATGCGGATATGCTCAAGATCCTTTGACGCCTTGAGCGCCGGTCGAGGTTGCACATCGGCCAAGCGCGCCCGTCCCGCTAGCCTTTCGTTCGTCAAAGCGGCGTGGTGGGGCGACGAGATGTTCGCGCTGAATGGATCAAGTTCGCCCGCAGCTGGTTAAACCGTTTTCCCACAAGGAGAACATCATGACCACGGATAGCACCATCTCAACGCTCAACGGCCTGATCAAGACGACCCTTGATAGCATGAAGGGCTATGAGGACGCTGCCAAGGATGCGTACAGCACCCAGTTCGCTACAATGTTCGCGGAGTTCGCGCGTGACCGTAGTGCGGCGGCGACCGACCTGCAGGCTGAAGTTCGCCGACTGGGCGGAACCCCGGAAGACGATAGCAGCCTTCTGGCCGCCGCTCACCGGACCTTCATGGATCTGAAGCAGGCAATTACCGGCAAGGAAGACAAAGCGATCATTCAGGAAGTCGAGCGTGGTGAAGACCACATCAAGGCCAAGTTCGAAGACGCCTTGCGCGACACAGACCTGGATTCGTCTTCACGTTCGGTAGTGGAAAAGGCTTTCGTTTCGGTCAGGGAAGGCCACGATAAAATGAGCGCGCTCAAGCACAGCATCGCATGACAACTTGAGGCCGCCCGCTTGCGGGCGGCCTCATGCCGTATCGACGCCGGTTCATCTGCTTCTCCGTCGTCATCCCGTTGAAGGGAGTAAATGTACCCCTGACGGCGAGACGCGACGCGGCGCGCCATGCCGGTTGGCGAACCGCAGCATCCGCGCGCAGGCGTTCCGGCGTCGGTTTCCGCTCAGAGCCCTACCTCAGCACGTTTTGGGCGCAGATGTTAAACTTGATCCCGGCACCAGTGTTGAGTGAAGCTGCTGACTCTGAAGCACCAGCAGCCCATGGTTGTGAAGCCATCGATGGAATGGCGCTGCAAGGCGCGGCCAGTTAAGTGGCGCCTGCTTCGGCACCAACAAACATCCCATACCATTGTCCGGTAATGGTGCGGATCATTAACATCTCTCTATCGTCTCCCTCGGGCTGAAGCCGATAGCGGTCGTGATCGGCATTGTTCCCGAGCCATTGCCGCGCCCAGGTCATCGCTGCAAACTTGCTATCGAGGTCGCCCTTCCTTACCGCGATGCTGCCGTTGTCCTCGCGAACCAACTTCCACTCCATTGCCTAGAACCTCCCTTCTCAGGCTTAATCGCGGGGTGAATTTCCGAAGGCAGATTAGGTTCCCGCCCACCTGCCGACGCCTCCACCGCACCGTGCCCACCCCTCTGCTTATTTTCTTGGCCGAAACATCTTGAAAGGCGCGTGACCAAAATTAGCTCAATGATACCGGACGCCGAATCGGGTCCGGTTGGACATCGAGAGCGCCGGCTCCTGGTTACCGGCGCATCCCATGCCCAAATTGCTTCATTGGAGGATTTGGAAATGAGACCGAGCTTTGATTTTACCCCCTATCGCCGATCGACGGTCGGGTTCGACCGATTGTTCAACCTGCTCGAAGCGGGGGCGCGCGAGGACGAGGGCTATCCGCCCTTCAACATCCAGCGGCTCGACGACGACAATTTTCGCATCACCGTCGCGGTCGCCGGCTTCAAGCCGGAAGATATCGATATCGTCGCGCAGCAGCACCTGCTCACAGTGACCGGAAAGCGTGTCGATGACGCCGACGAGGGCGAATACCTGCATCGCGGTATTACGTCGCGGGCCTTCGAGCGGCGCTTCCAGCTCGCCGATTTCATAGAGGTCGCCAAGGCGAACTTCGAGAACGGCCTCCTGACGATCGAACTGACGCGTGTGGTGCCTGAAGCAATGAAGCCGCGTCGGATCGAGATCGGCGGCAAGGCGTCCGACACCAAGCGACTGGGCGAGTTGAAGGAAAAGGCGAGCGAAGTGACCTGATCCTCGCGCCCGTTGGCCTGCCGCCGCCGCCTCCGGACACCCCCGGCGGGCGGCGTGCGGCAGGTTCAGCCTTTCATCCAGCCGGAAAAGGAGATGTCATCATGGCAGTTCGTGATTTCATTCCCTGGGGCCGCAGGAGAACGGGCTGCCCGTTCCGGTAGCGTCGATCGGGAAAGGGGCCAGGATTCGCGCACGTCGAGCGCATGTCGGGATGGCCGCGCCTGGAGCTGGGCGAGACCGACAACGAAATGCGCGGCAGGGAGGAATTGTCCGGCCCAGGCCAAAGACGTCGAGATTTTCGTCGAGGACAGCGGATTGACACTGCGCGGCGAAAATCGGTCACATCGATGGCAAGGAACCGCAGCTACTCGGCGCGCAGCTATGGTTGCTTCGAGCGTCTCATCGGCCTGTCCGGCGGCATTGAACGCGCAAGATCGCAGTCACCTTCAAGAACGGCGTTCTCACAGTGACGTTGCGCAGGACGAAGACGGCGGAGCAGCGCGGTCGTTGAATTCCCGTGAATGGCCGCGCCGGCTGAGGGCGGGGTGCGGACTTTCGATTCCGGGCTTGCGGCAAACGACATACAGGACGTTTGCCGTCGCGGGTAGGTTCTCGTCCCCGCATGGCGCCAACGCGCTCATTAAGCCTCTGGCGATGACGACAAAGGATGCCAATGAGGCGGATGTTCGCGGTGGTGGTCAGTTTGTTTGGGCTCGATGCCCTTTGGCGGCTCGGCCGCATGCTATGACGTGATCGAGCCGCCTTATGCGTTGAGCAAAGGTCCCGCCAGCGCTTGCTGTTCACAAGGGGGATCCACAGAAGCGCGATTGTTAGCCGACGGGCTGCCAGCTGCACAATAAAAAATTCTGGCCGATCAAGGCGAGGGGTGGGGATCTTGCAAGGGCCCGTCTATCAAATGCATGGCGGCAAGGATGTCATCGACCGGCACCGCGTGCCTGGCGCCGGGCGGCTTACGCAGGCCGGGATGGTTGCGCACCGCGGCGCGGTCGGACGCCCAGGATGCAAGAATGGCGCGCTTTACTTCCGGCTCGAGGCTCGGGTTGCGCGCAACGTCAAAGGGATGAATAAAACGCCGAAATGGCTGCGACATGGCTTTGCCTCCTTCCGCTGTGTCGCTCCTTTTCATCTGCGGGCCCGCGGGCCAACGCTGTGAATTTTGGAACATGGGTGAGTCGCGTCAAGAGGGAAATTGGCCTGATAACAAGCCGGTACTGCTGACATTGGCACTCCCTGCCTGCGACTGCCAAAATTTTTCGTGCACCGTCTTGACGCAAAAAATGACTTTTCCTAATTCCGCGTCACCTGTCGTTCGAAAGAACGTCAGGCCTATCACATCTCAGTTTTGCATCTGGAGGTTATGCATGCATTTCCGCCCCTTGCACGACCGTGTGGTCGTCCGCCGCATCGAAGTCGAGGAGAAGACTTCGGGCGGCATCATCATCCCCGACACCGCCAAGGAAAAGCCGCAGGAAGGCGAAGTGGTCGCCATCGGCACAGGCCTGCGCGACGATAGCGGCGAGCGCGTTGAACTCGCCGTCAAGGCGGGCGATCGCGTGCTTTTCGGCAAATGGTCGGGGACCGAGGTCAAGATCGACGGAGAGGATCTGCTCATCATGAAGGAGAGCGACATCCTGGGCGTGATCGAGGCCGCCGCTCAGCTCAAGCAGGCCGCCTGACAGCGACCTGCATCCTCTGAAACTCGGAAGGAAATCGAAAAAAGGAGACGAGGCAATGGCTGCCAAGGAAGTGAAGTTTGCGTCCGACGCGCGTGATCGCATGTTGCGCGGCGTGGATACGCTGGCCAACGCAGTGAAGGTGACCCTTGGGCCCAAGGGCCGCAACGTGGTCATCGAGAAATCGTTCGGCGCGCCGCGCATCACCAAGGACGGCGTTACCGTCGCCAAGGAGATCGAACTCAAGGACAAGTTCGAGAACATGGGCGCGCAGATGCTGCGCGAGGTCGCGTCGAAGCAGAACGACAAGGCCGGCGACGGCACCACCACAGCGACCGTGCTCGCCCAGGCAATCGTGCGCGAAGGCACAAAGGCCGTTTCGGCAGGCATGAACCCGATGGACCTGAAACGCGGTATCGACCTCGCCGTCGGCTCCGTGGTCAAGGACATCGAAGCCCATGCGCGCAAGGTCAGCGCCAACAGCGAAATCGCGCAGGTCGCAACCATCTCGGCGAACGGCGACGAGGAGGTCGGCCGCATTCTCGCCGAAGCAATGGAAAAGGTCGGCAACGAGGGCGTCATCACGGTCGAAGAGGCCAAGAGCCTCGCGACAGAACTCGAGACCGTCGAGGGCATGCAGTTCGATCGCGGCTATCTGTCGCCTTACTTCGTGACCAACGCGGAGAAGCTCAAGGTCGAGCTCGACGAACCCTACATTCTCATCCACGAGAAGAAGCTGTCGAACTTGCAGGCAATGATCCCGCTTCTCGAGCAGGTGGTGCAGTCCGGCCGGCCGCTTCTTATCATCGCTGAGGACGTCGAGGGCGAGGCGCTGGCGACGCTTGTTGTCAACAAGCTTCGCGGCGGCCTCAAGGTCGCGGCGGTCAAAGCGCCCGGCTTCGGCGATCGCCGCAAGGCGATTCTGGAAGACATCGCGATCCTGACTTCCGGCAACGTGGTCAGCGAGGACCTCGGCACCAAGCTCGAGAACGTGACGATCGGGATGCTCGGTCGAGCCAAGAAGATTATCATCGACAAGGACAATACGACCGTCGTCGATGGTGCCGAGGCCCGCTCGGACATCGATGCCCGCGTCGCCCAGATCCGTGCGCAAATCGAGACCACGACAAGCGACTACGATCGCGAGAAGCTGCAGGAACGCGTGGCCAAGCTCGTCGGCGGCGTCGCGGTGATCCGGGTCGGCGGCGCGACCGAAGTCGAGGTCAAGGAGAAGAAGGACCGCGTCGACGACGCGCTTCATGCCACCCGCGCAGCGGTGGAAGAGGGCATCCTGCCCGGGGGCGGCATTGCGCTCTTGCGTGCGCTCAAGGCGCTTGACGGCCTCGAGGCGGCGAACGACGACCAGCAGTCGGGCATCGATATTGTCCGCCGCGCACTTCGCGCGCCGGCAAGGCAGATCGCCGACAACGCCGGAGAGGATGGCGCCTTCATCGTTGGCAAGCTCCTCGAAAGCGAGGAGTATAGCTTGGGCTTCAACGCCGCCACCGGCCAGTATGAAGATCTGGTCGGCTCCGGCGTGATCGATCCCGCCAAGGTGGTTCGCACCGCGCTGCAGGACGCCGCTTCGGTTGCCTCGCTCTTGATCACGACCGAGGCGCTCGTCGCCGAAGCCCCCGAGGACGACAAGGGCGCTAAGGCCGTCCCTGAAATGGCGTATTGACACACCAAGGGTCCGGCTATCGCCGGGCCCTATCATCGAACATGAGGAGCTCGACGATGCACGACCACTATCTGCGCTACCTCGAGCGCGAACATGCGCGTCTCGAAGGCGAAATTCGCGAAGAAGAGAAGCGCGTACATCCGCGCCATTTCCTGATCGGCCGGCTCAAGAAGATGAAGCTGGCAGTGAAGGACCAGATGGCGGCCTGCTCGGAACACGATACCGAGCGCCAGGCCGCCTGAGCGAATGCCCGGTACGGACGGGCAGCACGGTTGCCTTTGGTTCACAGCACCGTGCCTTTGTCGGAAAGCCGATGGCGCCCCTTTGCGTGCGATGATCGTCCGCCGTTTCGGGGAAACTCGCGAGGATGGACAGAGGAGCCCCGAGCCAGCCGCCGGGGCTCCCTTTCTCAGTCAGCAATAGCGGATGGTCCAGCCAGGAAATTTGGCAAAGCATCCGCGGGTGACGGAATGGCTGCCTGGGGCTGGCGAGCATAGCCAGAGGAACATCAGACTGCCGATGAAAAAGGGGCATTTTTGTCCCGGGGGCTCTATGCTGAGCGTATGCTGACGGAAGCTGCCGTACCTAGCCCGGTCGGCGCTCGCGGTATTTCGATGGTAGCCTGCAGCGCGTGGGTGTCAGTTTTCCTCGCAACATAACTCCGAACGCAAGGTCTGTCTTAGCTCCGGGGTGTGTCTGGGCTTCGAAGCACTTCTGCGTTGGCACCACCAACGCGGCTTGCGCTCGCCTGGCGCCATCGGAGCCGCGCTCCAAGACAGCGAAGTTTCATCCAGATTGACCGATCGCATGATCGAGCGTGTCATTGCCGACTTGTTGTTTTGGCAGGAGAGCGGCGTGGACATCGGACACATCGCCATCAATGGTGCCCCGGGAGATTTTCAGCGGGGGCACTTCGCCGATCGCATCCTAGACCCTTTGGCACGTGCGGGGCTTGCGCCGTCCCTGCTGGATTGGAGGTGACGGAGTCAGTGCTCGTAGGGCAACTGGCTGAGACGGTCAGCGAAACCCTCACAACCCTTTCGGATGCCGGCGTGAAGATTGCGCTCGACGACTTCGGCACGGGCTATGCATCGCTAACCCATCTCAAGCAGTTTCCGGTCGACACTCTGAAAATTGATCGTTCGTTCATTTCCCGGCTAGACGCGCGTGAACGCGAAGATGCCGCGATCGTCGGCGCGGTGATACATCTGGCCAGAAACCTCGGCATCACTACCGTCGCCGAAGGCATTGAAACGCCATTTCAAGCCGCGTACGTCGCGCGGCAGGGGTGCGATATCGCGCAAGGGTTCCTCTTCGGCAGGCCGATGGCTGCCGCCCATGTCAGCGAAGTCTTGCAGAACTGTAGCGCCCCTTCTGTGCTTTGTCTCATTGCCTCGGAAATGCACGCCCGAGGAAAGAACCCTGTTTTGACCGGAGGATAACGCTGTGGTCGAGTGCGCCCTGATGACAGGTTCCCCCGCGCCGCTACATCAGGTTCACACGCATATAACCGGCATGTTCTCGTGCGCGGCGAACGCTGCGATTCTGGAAAATCCCTTTCCTTCTGGCGGTTTCCCGGCCGTATGTCGCTGGGCCAACGGAAGCCGATATTTCTAGGGCAGGGACAAGGCCGACAAGTGCCCTGGTGACCGTTTTGGCCGGTTGGGCGCTGTGGGTGAGATACAGAAGATCACGCACGAAGGTGTCGGCGAGCACGAGGGCGGTCGCTCACCGACCGTCAGGAGTATTCATCGACGCCCTACGGCCATTTCTGGTGCGGCGGGCCAGTCTCCCTCGGCGAGCGGGGGCAGGCTTTCGAACCAGTCGCGACGGCGCCGCAGCTTCAGCCGGTCGCAAGCGAAGTCGATCTGTGTCCGATCGACGGCGCGGAGTTCCTCGCCAATACCGCCGACGCCCTTCGATGCGACCACGACATAGCTGACGGTGCCGTCCTCACAGGTAACAAGCGCCTCGACCGCCTTTCCGATCCGCTCACCGTCGGCGGTCGTGACGGGCATGCCGGCCATGCCCGTAGCGGTAAACAGCGTCGGATAGGCTGAGCGTCGACTTGCCTCAGTGGCGGATTTGCCGCCATCCTCATATGCACGCTGCTTGCCGAGCCAACGCCAGACGCCGATCAGGTTGACCAAAGTCAGAAAGCCGTTGGTAGCAAGAAGATTGGTCTGCTCGGTCGCAAAGCCGACGATCGACCACGCGATCGAACCTACGGTAAAAACGACGAAGCCCCAGCCGGTGACACGCGAACCAAGATTGGCTGCGGTCATCATGGCGGCGATCATCGTTGCAGCGGGCGCGATCCATCCGGCTACGTTTTCCAAGCGGCAACTCCTTCGCCAGATTAAGAATGAGGAACGCGAAGCACCGCGCTTGGTGCCGAAGGAACGACTGATTCCACTGATGAGATGAGCATGTCGCTGATGCGAAGCGGGAGGTTAACCAGATTGCCCCCGCTTCGATCGAAAGACCGTGCCAAGCCGATGCTTAGGACGCTCTCGCACACGAGGCCGACGTGACGACTGCTGCGACATCCTTAAAAGTGAAACTTCATCACATTCGAGGACGAAAAGAGCGAGGGTAATAGTAGCGTCGTTGCCCATCAGTAAGCGCTGCTACGATTTATCTCGCCTGGCGCCGCGATCCTTTCTTCCGGGCTCATCTTGGATCCGCGAGGCCTCATCCGTCACTGTCGGCCCTGTGCCAGGCCCGCCCCAGGCGAGCGGCCTCGCCGATCGGTGGTCGGTTGGTCGCCGAGCAGACCATGGGTGAGGAGATGGTCCAAAGGATGCATCGCGTGTTCGACCTCGCGGAGTTCGCGACTCGCATCATTACCGGGCTCGGCATCGCCTATGGGGAAAGGGAGCCGCGTCGGCTGCGTCGTGGAATGACGGCGCGCCAATCTATGGCAGTCTTAGGCCAAGCACTCGCCACGCCATTTGGTTGCCCGCGATTTCAGCCGAAGAATGGGCGAGGGCGCCGGGGGTTGATCAGAGTGCACCTCGGGAACTTTGCCTGCATCCCAGCGCTCTCAAAAGCTGAAATGGAGTAAACACATGGCCACCACCATCAAAGCATTGTTCCCGGGACGCCGAGAAGTCGAGCTTGCCGTCGAGCACCTGGTTCAGGAATATGGCATAGAGCGCACCGACGTTTTCATTGAACCTGCCGGGAACGAAAACAGCGCTGGCGACGAGCCCGCCGGTGCGGACGTCGCGATCGGAAAAAACGGTGAAACGGCCAGCGTCTCTGGTGCCGCATACGAAGGTCAGCTTGTCGTCTCGGTCGATATGAACGAGGATGAGGGCGAGGCGGTGACCCAGGCGTTCCGTGACGCCGGTGCTGTCGAAGTCGTCAGCGGCTGACCTTCCTCAAAGGGCGTCCCCAGACGCCCGCCTCAGGCGTCGGGCAACCGCTGCGAACGGCGGCGCATCCCATGCTCGCTGAGACGGGGCGTTACACAAATATGGAGCTGCCATTCTCCGGAAGTCGTTATGCCCTTATGATATCGAAACGACCGGGTCTGATCGAGACATGCTCGCAATCTTTGAGGGCAGGCAGTGATGCTTTCGCGAAGTGGCAGGTGAGGCTGCATCCAGAACCGGTGCTGGGCGTTCTCCAACGATCATCCAAGAAATTAGGGGACGTTCTGATGCGAACCAGAGAAAAATTGGCAGACGTAGTCGCCGGTCAACCGGGGCGGCAGCAGCGTAAGCAGTTCGTTCGGTCTCTCAAAGAGACTGCAGTTCGCGCCGTGGTGACGGCGTCCGTTACCTTCGCGGTAGGCTGGGTTCTCAAACGGATGTTCGAAAACACGGTTGCAGACGCGGCGAAAGAGGGGGCGGTGGAGGGCGCACAGCAGGACGCGCGCGAAAAAGATGCAGAAGAGTTGAAAGAAGGCTGAGCACCCACATTTGCCGGTACTGGTGACGCCGCGGAGTGACATTTCCATTCCCGCTACCCAGGATGCCTCATACGTTGCGCGCGGTATCGAAGCGCTTGCGGGTGGCTTTGCACCCGGTGGGATCGCCTGCTGCGCCCTTGGAGAACGCATATGCGCTTATAGCGAGCGACCCCCGAGCTGAGCTGCGCCAGATTGGTTCAGAGAATAAGCGCCATTTTGAGCAGCCAATCGCAACATAAACGCAGCTCAACACTCGGGTGCGAAGGCCTGCAGCGGCCGCCAGCAACTCTCCAAGTGTAGACGCACATATCCGCGAAAGAGGGCTTGCCAAATCTCACTGTACTATCCGACCTGCGTGCCGTTGATTTCAGGTGAGGGCGTTGCTCTCGCCCTGGTTGCCACACCGGCGACCTAACCCGCTTTCTGGGATTGTCACCTCGCGCCGCCCCTCCGCGATTTCAGCTGCCCCGCGCAGGCTCGGGGGAATGACTGCTAAGAAAGCTGCATCTCGTTGAGGGGGCGACATGCGTTGAAGCACTATCGTCGAAACCAAACCACCCTGGCACGCATTTTCCCCACGGAAGCCTTAACAGGAGTACAGCCTTGCCAGATCCCGAGCACACTACGACACATCCGCCGAGCGCACGCCGGAAAGGTAAGGCCGCGATCGTCGTAATTGTCATCGTCATCGCGCTCATTCTGGTCATATTCGTAGGCCGAAATCTTTGGCATGCCACGGAGGTTTCCGACACCCAAAGCACTTCCTCGCCGCCCCCGCCATGGAGCAGTAGTCGTCGAAGTGCACGCGGTGGCCGACGCTGAAAATTCATGCCAAACATCACTGTGGGTTCTCCGCTTCCCTTAGCTAAATGGGATGCCCGTAAGCTCCGAATGTGGCTCTGCTGGGAAAGGCTTCGAGCTGGCTGGCGCGATGACCGCATCGACGATTGGTAGCAGCGCGGCCGCACAGATTGCGATCAGAGCCATAAAGGACCAATGCGATCGAGGCTGAAAACAGATGGAAACGCTTAGGACGACGTTCGATCTCGCTATAACAGCGCTCGCACGCATATCGTCAGCGAGACCGTGGCTTTCGTCGAGAAGAAGGCGTCTGCCGAACGGGCGCAGGCTTGGTTGCAGGAGCAAGCCGATAAGTTGCGAGAGCGAGGCCTTGCCGTTCTGGGGCGCCATATGGTTGATTACCGCCACGCCCGCTGAGGGGCGGCCCCAGGTGATAGGTGAAGCAACATGACGGAAGCCACCTCACTCTCGGAAACCGAACAGGCGCTCGTTCGCGCTGCCGGCGCGGCGCGATCCTGATGATCGCTACCCTCCTCCAGAGCGAAGGTTTGCTGTCCGTTGAGGAGCTGGCCGGTAAGCTAGGAATCTACGGAGCGATAAGTGCTGAAACGAGCAGGGAAGAGGGCCTTATTCTGGCCGCATGGTCTGGTATGCTCTTCGACATGGCGGGTGACCTGCCGAAGTTTCAGAAGCACTGACAGGGTGCAAACCCTAACCGCGGCGTTCGGCATCCAGCGACTGCCCGCCGCCCGCCAGCGTTTAATCGCCGCCGGTCCGCGTACCTTTAGCGATCACCGAGATCCACGTACGCGATCAAAGCGTTCGCACCGTCCTCGATGCGGCAAACTTCTCTTTCTATCGCAAATAGTTCCTGCGCGTAGCTTTCAGCGATGCCGGAGGGAAGCGTCTCATCACGGTCAGGCAGGTCTTCAAGCACCTCGCTGATCGCCGTCCGTATGTCTTCCTCTGCGATACATTTGAGCAATAGGCGCGCAACGTCTCGTAGGGCGAGAAGCGCGCCTTCGGTTAATTCGCGCGACCGATCGTCGCTGCCGTGGGCAGGCACATCTCTTCCAATCTCTTGTTATAGGCGACCATCTAATGCGCAAGCACGCAGCGCGCTGGCATCATAACACGTCCGTTGGAACGGTGAACTTACCTATGTTTGGCGACGGGATCGAGCGAACTCAGCTTCGGCGAAGTCTGCCCAGCAGGCCCGAGTTCCGTGGCCGTGCGTGCTCAACCTCCTCCGCGATCGACGCAAGCTCGTTACGGTAACCTGCGATCCGGTCCGCGCCAGGGCCTGGATCGAGGTCATCAGCCTGCGTTGCCAGCGAGCGCATGAGCTGATCGTAATCCGCAGTCGGCAGCCGACCCAATGCGCGGGCCAGGACATCATGGAGCGCGTAGTGAGCCCCCTCGGCCCGTAGCAGCGCTTTCTCTATTCCTTTAATCTGGTCGTCGTCTTTCCACGACATATTTCCCACGCCTCCGAAGGTGACTCCAAACTGCGAATGCAGCAGCATTGCAGAATCTGAGCTCAGACCAGCGTTAGTCCAGTTAAGTTTCTGATAAATTTATCGCCCGGCGAATACTGCTTCCGCACGCGGAGGGCGCCTGCGCGCTGCTGGAGCAGGGCGCAGGCGCTGTTATGAAGGAGCGGTAGCTGAAAAGCCCCGCTAATTCATGCACGGCGCGCCCGTCAACGCAAAATCAGGTCTGCCTTTCGTCGTTCCGAGGCTAGATACCCGGGGCCGGTCGCCGGGAACTCTTCGCCAGGGCGACGACGGGCTGATTTCTCACGGTGATCCGCATATGCGACGAACCGTTGATCGGTCGGGAACGTGGGGGTGGGAAGCTCCGTTGATCTCGCAAATAGACCAAAACCAGTCGCAAACTTGTGGCCCAGCGACCAGTCCCCCCCCGCGAAGCTGGGCCACTGCTTTCCCCAAATATTTAGAGTCCTCTTTCGGGGAGGAACCCCTCCGACTTCAGTCGGATAGTGGCTTCAGCCACAGACTCGCGTGGTAGCCTGTAACCTCGGGAAAAGCGGAAGCTTCACGCCTTCGGCGGCTTCCGCTTTTCCCGAGGTTACAGGCTATGGCGTATCGGTCCGGTTGTCACACGACATTCCATCATCGCTACCATCTCGTTTGGGCGCCCAAGTATCGGTACAAGGTGCTCATTGGCGATGTGCGTCTGCGGGTTCGCGAGATCATCCGGCAGGTCTGCGCCGAGATGGGCGTGACGATCATCAACGGCGCGCTGTCGAAGGATCACATCCACATGTTCGTCGAAATCCCGCCGCACGTCTCGGTTGCAGACTTCGTGCGTCGGGCAAAAGGGCGCTCGTCACGCAAAATCCAGCAGGAGTTCGAGCACATCCGCAAGCGGTATTGGGGACAGCGCTTCTGGCAACGCGGCTACTTCTCGACCACTTCCGGAAACATCACCGATGACATCATCATGCGATATCTCGACAAACATACCCACAAGGATGGCTTCAGCCCCGCCTCATGATCCTACCGGCGTCAGCCGGTCAGATGGGGTGGTTGCCGCCCTCCCCAGACGGCATCTCAATGTGCCAGGATCGTGGTGTTTGTAGCCACAGAGCGGAAAGGACGGCAACCGTGACGAAGGATACGATGATCGGGGTGGATTTGGCAAAGAATGTCTTTCAGCTGCACGCGGCGTCGATGCGCGGGCAACCACGGTTCTGCAAAAAGCTGTCGCGAGAGAAATTCCGTACTTTCATGGCGGAGCAGCCGCCAGCGGTGGTGGTGATGGAGGCTTGCGGCAGTGCGCACTATTGGGCGCGTGAGATGGTCCGGCTTGGCCATGAGGTGAAGCTGATTGCTGCTCAATATGTGAAACCGTTCGTAAAGCGGCAGAAGAACGATGCGGCGGACGCTGAGGCCATCGTCATCGCGGCACAGCGGCCTGAGATGCGCTTTGTAGAACCCAAGACCGCCGAGCAACAAAGTCGAGCCATCCTGTTTCGGGCCCGCGAACGGCTTGTCCACCAGCGCACCGAATTGATCAACGCGCTTCGAGCCTGCCTTTATGAGTATGGGTATGCGGTTCCGCAGGGATTGCACCAGATCACGCGGATCGCCGAGATAGTGGAAGAGCCAAATAGCGAACTGCCCGGTTTGATGCGCGAGGAGTGTGCAGAACTGCTGGAGCAAATTGCCGAGCAGACGGTGCGTATCAATGCCCGAACTGCTAAGATCAAGGCGCTGGCGGCGGAGGCCGATACGGCGCGGCGTTTGCGGACCATCCCCGGCGTTGGCCCCTTGACCGCGATGGCTGTCGAGGCGTTTGCCCCGCCGATGGAGAACTTCAAGTGCGGTCGTGACTTTGCCGCCTGGCTCGGCCTTGTTCCGCGCCAGTTCTCTTCGGGCGGTAAAGAGCGTCTCGGGCGCATCTCGAAGGCTGGGCAAGCTGATATTCGCAGGCTGCTGATTATCGGTGCGATGTCGCGGCTGAGCCGACTTGGGCAGAGATCAATCCCGGAAGCTTCATGGCTGGCACGCATGGTAGCGCGAAAGCCCCGAATGCTCGTTGCGGTCGCGCTGGCCAACAAGATGGCGCGGACGATCTGGGCATTGATAACGAAAAATGAGGATTATCGAGTTCCGACGCAGGTAACAGGGGCATGAGCGACACGCGACCAGTCCTGCCTGACGCCGGATAATGGGGGAGTAAGAAGGCGACGACCCGAATGGGCAAAATGATCGAACAGATCTGGATCAGGAAAACCAGGTGAATGACGAGAGCGTTGCAGCTCGACGGTTAGATTTGGACCTGATCCGCTGATCACCATACCGGCCAGCGGCTTCCGAATGCCGCAATCAAAGGCCTGACAGAAGACCGCACTCGATCACAAACCCAACGGATCCGAAACTTCTTGCTTCACGGGCGGCAACCACAGAAGTTATTCAGCGAAGTTTTCCTATCCCCCGATGGTAACGAACGTCTCGCGCCTCAGGATGGCGTTGCATCGCGATCCCTTTTCGGGTCGCGAAGCTGCTAGATTTGCCCTGACGCCACGAGCTTACCCAGCAGGGCATTGACGCGCGTTTGCCATCCGGGGCCGCTCCCACGCAAATGCTCGACCGTCTTCGCATCCAAGCGGATTTTCACCTCCACCTTGGGGGTTTCGAGTTTCGGCCGACCGCGCCGGGACGGCTTCATTCCGGCCATGAACGCCCCATCCATCGGCGGATTATCGTCGTGAATCTCAGAATCAAACCTGGCCATAATAGAACCTCGCTTCGTGCTTCTCTGCCGGGCGTAGGCTGATGGCGCGAACCGCGTCGTCATGGGAGCCGTCGGTGAAAACCAGCACGTGCAGGCGATCACCGATCAGCCCTATGGCAACGAAACGGACCTCTCCATAATCGAAGCGGTCATCCTCGCGTTCAAAAGCCGTGTCCCAATCGAACTCTTCCGCAGCCTGCAAGGACAGGCCATGTTTGGCGATATTCCTCTCGTCCTTGGCCGGGTCGAACTCGATCTCCATTCTAATTTTGTACACCCGTTAATTCGGACGCACAACAATTTTTGTGCACTCCGAATAGATCGGCGTACGCGCATCCAATCACACGGCCGCCTTTGGCGCTGCCCGCCCCGTTCGAGCAAGGGTGTCAGCAAGGGTAGACCGGGGCACGTTGAAAGTACGGCTGATCGATGATTTGCTGGCTCCACCTGCAAGGGCTGCGGTGATCTGCTCAAGCTTCTCCGCATCGATCGTGGGCGGACGGCCCCCGCGACGGCCTCGCCGTCTGGCGGCGGCGAGACCTGCCATGATCCGCTCGCGTGTCAGCGCCCGCTCATACTGGGCGAGCGCGCCAAAAAGCGAGAAAAGCAGCTCGCCATGCGGTGTCCCAGTGTCCATCTGCTCGGTAAGCGACCGGAACGATACGCCACGCTCCCTCAGATCGGTTAGGATCGAAAGCAAATGTGGCAAGGAGCGGCCGAGCCGATCCAGTTTCCAAACGACGAGGGTATCGCCCGCCTTCAGATACTCCAGGCAGGCCTTCAGGTTCACGCGATCCTCCCGCGCGCCGGATGCTTTATCGGAAAAGAGATGCCGGCTATCGACGCCGGCTGCGATCAGCGCGTCGCGCTGAAGATCAACCGATTGCCGGTCGTCGGTGGAAGATACGCGCATGTAGCCAATGAGCATGTCGGAAAACCCTTCGTAGCATGTTGTCGGACAGCGCTACTTTCCGGCAGTGTTTTCCGGATTCTACGGGGTTTGTGATCTCCAGTAGTTCATTGGACTTTCTGGCCTTCGCCCGCTAGCGGCTTGAATCGGTTGGAGGTGGCGGCATCGCCTGACGCTTATCGTGTGTTTGCCGCCAGGTCCGCTTACGGGCACCAGGCGAGGCAGATTGTATGACCGGAATTAGGGGTGGAAGCGGACGATCGTCCGGCTGAGCTTAGAGTCATAATTTTGGTGCTATCTAATCCCACGCGTTTTGCTCTATGATCTCACTACCGCTGGCAGAGATTCTAGCCTGTTTTATTCACGTAGGCGGGTGATAGGGTTGGCGGGAGTGGCGTAAGCGATTGCTTTGCAGTAGGAAAATGGGTGTCTAGACCAGTCCTGCAGCGAGGCAATTTATGCCACGGACCACACCCGCCGGGAGCGATGATAGCGCACCGGGATTTTCGTTTCCAGCGGTTGGCGGGAAGAAGATCACAGCCGCGTTCGACGGTGGCCGGCTGACCTCGGACGGCGGCGTTCTGCTGCTGGCGCAAGCCGAGCGAGCGATGGGAATTTGCCGGAGGCTTGCGGCTTGCATCGCTGATCCGCGTGACCCGACGCGGGTGACCCATCGCCTTGATGACATCCTGCGCGCCCGGGTGTTCGCGATCACGTGTGGCTACGAGGATGCTGACGATCTCGACGCCCTGCGCGACGATCCGGGGTTCCGCCTGGCACTGGGCAAGTTGCCGGGATCGGGCGCGGGGCTTGCGAGCCAACCGACGATGAGCCGCTGGGAGAATGCACCGACCACGCGCGAACTGGCCCGGATGATGGCCGCGATGATCGGCGTCTACTGTGCCAGCTATCTGGTCCCACCGGCGGCGGTGACGCTGGACATCGATGACACCTGCGATGTCGTGCACGGCTATCAGCAGCTCTCGTTTTGGAATGGCCATCACGGCGAACGCTGCTTTCTGCCGATCCACGTTTACGACACTGCGACCGGCCGTCCGGTCGCGATGCTGCTGCGCACCGGCAAGACGCCGTCTGGTGCCGAAGGTGCCGGCCACATCCGGCGCCTGGTGCGTCATATCCGCCAGCACTGGCCCGATACCCACATCACTATCCGCGGAGACGGGCACTACGGTCGGCCCGAGATCATGGCGTTCTGCGAGGCGGCCGGGGTCGATTACGTGTTCGGCTTGCCGACCAACGCCGCGCTGCGGGCCGATCCGATCATTGTCGCCGTCGCCGATGCCTGCGCGGTCAAGCGGGCTCAGCGCCAATGCCCGGTCCTGCGCCATTATACCGAGACCCGCTACGGTGCCAAAAGCTGGAAGGGCCAACGCCGCGTCGTCGCCCGGATCGAAGCCAGCACGCTGGGCATGGACATCCGCTATGTCGTCACCTCGCTGACAGAAGGCTCGGCCGAGCATATTTACGACACGCTCTACTGCGCGCGCGGCCAAGCCGAGAACCTGATCAAGCGCCACAAGACCCAGTTGGCCAGCGATCGCACCTCTTGCCGCTCGGCCAATGCCAACCAGATGCGCCTCATCCTGCATACCGCCGCCTACTGGCTGATGTGGCGCATCCAGCAGGCCATCCCCAAGGCCACTGCGCTGGCCGCTGCCGAGTTCGCGACTCTGCGCCTGAGGCTGCTCAAGGTCGCTGCCCGCGTCATCGAGAGCGCCTCGCGTATCCGTGTCGCCTTCGCGTCAGCATGCCCCGACGCCGGCGTGTTCAAAGCCATCGCCACCGGTCTTCGGCCAGCGCCGACATAGCCAGCGCGGCCATGCCGCCGAAACCCGAGCCCTCGTCCCGTCAACCTCGAAAAGCCCATTGCTCCTGACGCGGTGAAAAACACCGGCGCCAGCGCTCGCCCAAGTCACGCCGCCAAACACCGATTGAGCTCGGGACACACCAGAGCGGCGGGCTCGTGAATAACCCGGGCTAGGGTTCCAGTGGCTGAGAGATTCGCCGTGCTCCCCCCGCTGGAGCCGCGCAATGCCCCGATTCTATTTTCACCTCCGAGATCACACTGATTCCGTTATCGATCCCGAAGGCCAAGAGCTTCCCGACCTGCAGGCGGCCGAGCGTGTGGCGCTGGAAGCGGCTCGTGATACCCTTAGTCAGGAAATGAAGGGAGGCTTCCTCGATCTACGGTACCGTATCGAAGTGGAAGATGAAGCCGGAACTGTCATTTACTCATTGCCGTTGAAAGACTCGTTCGCAGTCCGAGAATGACTGTCAATCGACCTCGGTTCCAACACGCTTGGGCCGCGTTGGTCGAAATGGCGCAAAAATAGCCTATGTTAATGTGCCAAAATGCGACATCCTTACGTTTGGCATTTGCGACCGTGAGTTAAGTGTGCTCCCGCCCGCAGGAGGAAGCATGTTTGATTCTGCTCTCGAACTGGTTGTGCGTAAACTTGAAACAAGGGTCGGCTTATCTCCGGATGATCGGCAGGCTATTTTTGCTCTTCCTCATGTTTTAAGAACATATAGCGCCACCGATTATGTCATTAGAGATGGAGAGCCGCCACGCCAACATTGCGACTTCATTCTGGATGGCATCGCTTTTCGACAAAAAATGACTGTGGATGGCTCCCGGCAGATCGTCTCCATTCATTTTAGCGGCGACTTCATCGACCTTCAACATTTATTCCTTAATACTGCCGACCATAATATTGAGGCACTTACAAGTTTGAAGGTGATTGGGATCGAACGGACTGCGTTACAACAATTAACGCTGCAGTACCCTGCGGTGGCGAGAGCCATGTGGATCGAGGCACTGGTCGACTCGTCGATCTACCGGGAATGGGTGATTAATGTCGCACGCCGAGATGCCCGTGGTCGGATCGCCCACCTCATCTGTGAGATCTGGTCCCGCGTGAAAGCTGCTGGGTTTTTAGACACCCGAGGATTTAAACTGCCGCTCACGCAGGTGCAGATTGCAGATGCTGTCGGTTTGACCACGGTCCATGTGAACCGTGTCATCCAGTCGATGAGGTCCGAAAGGCTGATAAGAGACCAGCGTCACGTCGAGCCCCTTAACATGGCGGCTCTGGCTGAGGCCGGCGGCTTCGACCCACGCTACCTTCATCTAGAGCAGCTATCGACTGCAAATATGTCATAACGGAAGTTGCCGACCTGATGTCTTGAGCCAACATCAGATCCTTGCGACGACGTGGTGTCAAATTATAGTATTGGCTGCTTCTCGCTATTTTGAAGGCCCTGTCCTATGCGACTCGGAAATTGGTTCGATCCAAAGCTTGAAGGCGAGCCAAAGATCGACATCGCCGACGACGGTATCGAGAGGTCCAGGCGGGCGATTGAGGCGTCGATGCAGTTGATCCGCAATATTGGAGACACTAGGCGTAGCGCTAACGGTAGCGGCCGACCATCAGTCATCATCAAACGCGACGAGGGGCACAACTAGCACGGTGGCTCTGAGGGCGTGACTGGTTTCCGCAGTGAACGCCGATATCGGACATGGCCGCTTCCAGACGGGACGTCCCACCGTCAAACGGCCGATTTCAGGGGCGGCAAGTGGCCCCTGACGTGACCCCCGGATTTTCCTCCAAGGTTGATTAGAGTCTGGCCTGATGGAAGGACGGACGAATGAAGCGAGCAAGGTTCACAGAAGAGCAGATCATCGGCGTGCTGAAGGAACAGGAGGCTGGCGCGAAGACTGCCGACCTGGCTCGTCGCCACGGGGTATCGGAAGCGACGATCTACAACTGGAAAGCCAAGTATGGCGGTCTGGAGGTTTCGGAGGCCAAGCGATTACGGTCGCTCGAGGACGAGAACGCCAAGCTGAAGCGACTGCTGGCCGAGGCGATGCTGGATAACGCCGGGCTGAAGGATCTTCTCGCAAAAATTGGTAACGCCCGCTGCCAAGCGAGAGGCGGTCGCTCGTCTCCAGGCGGTTCTGGGGATGAGCGAGCGGCGGGCGTGCCGTGTTATCGGCGCTGATCGGAAGAGCATGCGCTACCGGTCACAGCGAGAAGATGACGCTGACCTTCGGTTGAAGCTGCGTGAGCTTGCGCAGCAGCGCCGTCGGTTTGGCTATCGTCGGCTGCACATTCTGCTGCGGCGTGAGGGCGTGGTGATCAACCGGAAGAAGACACAGCGGCTCTATAGCGAGGAGAAGCTGGCGGTCCGACGCAGGCGCAACCGGCGCCGTGCCATCGGCGCACGAGCACCAGCTCCGGTGCTGGCGCTACCAAACCAGCGATGGAGCCTGGACTTCGTCCATGATCAGCTGGCTACAGGACGGCGGTTCCGAGTGCTCAACATCGTCGACGATATAACCCGCGAGTGCCTGCGCGCGGTGCCGGACACGTCGATCTCAGGGCGTCGGGTGGTGCGTGAGCTCACCGAGCTGATCGCCGAGCGCGGTAAGCCTGGGATGATTGTCAGCGACAACGGCACCGAGCTGACCTCGAACGCTGTCCTCGCCTGGTGCGGAGAGGTCGGAGTGGAGTGGCACTATATCGCCCCGGGCAAGCCGATGCAGAATGGTTACGTCGAGAGCTTCAACGGTCGGATGCGCGACGAGCTGCTCAACGAGACCCTGTTCCTGAGCCTCGACCATGCCCGGGTGGTGATCGCCGCTTGGGCAGAGGATTACAACCAGGAGAGGCCGCACTCATCCCTTGGATACGAGACCCCAGCGGCCTTCGCCGCTGAATTGAATAAGCAATGGCCTGCTTCGCTACGCCCTACGGGCTCCGCTGCGCAGGCCATTGCTCAACCCGCGCTCATGCGCAACAAAGCTGCCCGGCTCTAATCCCGACTGGAGGAAACCCGGGGGTCACGTCAGTAGCGAGCCGCATTAAACTGGGTTTCAAACGCACACTGGGGCCGGCAAGATGTGCTTTTTTGGGCCGGCGAGGTCATCCAGAAGGGATTTTATAGGTGGCTCGTGCGCACCTATCTCACCGGCTGCTACCAGGGCGGGTCCGGAATGGCCGCTCACATGACGAGGACGTCGGTCAAGGTTTAACTTGGTGACAGCATTGGTCGTCTCCTTGGCGATCGGATCCAGGCTTTGCCCGTTGCATGACGCGGATCGACGGGTCGACCCATATCCAGCTCACATGCGGTCGCCGTCCGGAACGGCTGCACCATTATCCCGCTTGCGGCGGGCACGGGCTCAGGAAAGCGAGACCAGTCTTTTAGGCGGCATTTGAAGCCAACAGCCATTTCGGTTCGCCTCCTGGATCCACGGAGCTGATCGGGCTCCGGGAATGGTTGGAAGGTGTTGCGTCACGCGGTCTTCATAATGGCTCCTTCGATAACCACACCAGCAGTCGCATACTTCCACAGGGCGACCAGAAGCTTGCGAGCAAGCGCGACGATTGCCGGCTTTTGTGCCGACCACCGTTGTGCTGCACGCGAGCCTGGAACCAACGCGCGAGGGCGGAGTCCGGCTGATAGCGGACCCAGAGCCATGACAGCTCCACCATGGTCGTTCGAAGTCTGGCGTTGCCAGCCTTGGAGACGCCCTGCTCGTATCTGATTGATCCGCTTTGCCAGGGCGTGGGTGCCAGTCCAGCGTAGGCTGCGAGCTGGCGCCGGTTATCAAAGTGGCGAAACAGCCCCTCAGAATAAAGGATTGTCGCGAACTCGGGTCCGATACCTTTAAGGTTGAGGAGCATCACGGCGGGCGTATTGTCCGCCTGTGCAGCGATGAGCAAAGCGCGTTCGTCCTCGACGGCTTTGATCTGTTCGATGATCAGTTCGAGACGATCGAGTTCCCGATCAATCTGCGACCTGACATGAGCCGCAAGAACGCGTCCATCGCCCGTTATGAGGTCTTCGAGCCGCTTGCGCCGGTCTCGACGTAACGGTTCATATCCGGTGACGCCCTGTGTGAAGAGCAAACCTTTGATCCGGTTGGTGTGCTGAGTGCGCTCAGTGATCAGGACCTGGCGCTCGCGGCAGATGCGACGCCGATCTTCCTCCTCGACGCTGGGTGGCCTGACCATCGCGCAGACGCGTGGTTCGCCTCGCTTGTAGGCGAGCAAAGCACGGACCAACGCTTCGCCATCGATCTTGTCCGTCTTCGCACGTCGGCGTCGGCGGGATGTCGCGATCGACGCCGGGTCAACGACATGGCTGTCGATACCTTCTCTCTCCAGGATCCGGTGGATCCAGAAACCATCGAGACCGGCCTCCTGGATGACAATGAAGCCGAACTCCTGTCCGGTTCGCGCCTGCGCCTTCGCACGAAGCTGCGCGAAGCGCTCCATCAACCCGGCAACATCGCCAGCGCGTACAACATGCTTCGACATCCGCTCGCCGGCGCCTGGCGACAAAGACGTGATCAGCCACGTTGATTTAGACAGTTCCATCGAAACGAAGATCGCGCCAAGATCTATACGGATAGCGGCGGGCGCATGGGGTCGATCTGCTGCAAGCATGGTTGCCTCCACGGAGTTAGGGGTCAGCAACCGCACTCTGACAGAGTGTCAGCCGCTATCCACCCTCGCCATGGGATCTTTTAGCGCCTGCCGGGCAGATACCAGACATTCCTACCGTTGCCATGGCATCCTTCCTGCCGGGAAACAGGCGAAAGCCGCCATGTCGCCCGCCGTGTAATTTTCGACAGTGGCGCGCGGCAGATCGCGACCAAGTACTGCCGCTCACTAAGTGCGGTGCGAACGTTTGGATCGGGCGGAAGCAGCCGGACAGCAAGCGCCCCAATAGCGCATGCTCGAACAACCTGATAGGCTTTCTACAGAGGAGAACCATATGCGCGGTCTTGCAGTACTTTGCGCTACGGTCGCAACGCTGGTCACGCCGGCCAAGGCACAGGTGAGCGACGTAGTCCGGACGGAGGTTGTCGAGGCAGAGGAATCTTGGCGACAAGCCCGCATCGACGGCGACGTAGCTTTCCTTGAACGCTTCTATGGGAAAGAGGCGCGGATTCAGGGAATGGACGGCAAGGCTCTCACGCGCGAGGCCGACATAGCAATGTTCAAGACTGGCCAGATCAAGCCTAAGTTTATCACACATGGCCCGCTCGACATCCAGACTTACGGCGATGTCGCGATGGTCAGTGACCTGCCCCCGAAAGGTCCCTCATTCTGATGTAGAGTCTGCTCACGAGAAGGAGCAGACGCATGAGGAAGAGCCGTTTCACCGAGGCGCAGATCATCGGGATGATCAAGGAACAGGAGGCAGGGCTTCCAACGGTCGAGGTTTGCCGGAAGCACGGCCTGAGCACGGCGACCTTTTACAAGCTGAAGGCGAAGTATGGCGGCATGGAGGTTTCCGATACCCATCGGTTGCGGCAATTGGAGGACGAGAACGGCAAGCTGAAGCGGCTCCTGGCCGACAGCATGCTGGACAACGCGATCCTGAAAGACCTGCTGGGAAAAGGCTGACGACGCCGGGCCAGCGGCGCGACGTGGCGCTCGGTGTAATGCGGGACTACCAGGTCTCACAGCGCCGGGCCTGCGTGCTGATTGGCGTCGATCCCAAGACGGTCCGGCGCGAACGCCCGCCGGACCACGAAGCCATTCGCGAAGCCATGCGGGAGATCGCAGGCCAGCGCCGTCGGTTCGGCTATCGCCGGATCGGGGTCATGCTGGAGCGCAAGGGCATGAGCATGAACCACAAGAAGCTCTACCGGCTATATCGGGAAGAAGGCTTGTCGGTGCGCCGACGTCGCGGCCGTAAGCGCGCCCGGGGCAGTCGGACACCGGTGCCGGGAGCACTTCGCCCTGGTGACCGCTGGTCGATGGACTTTGTCTCCGATACGTTTGGCGCGTCGCGCAAGTTCAGGATTCTGGCGATCAACGATGATTGCTGCCGGGAGAACCTGTGCTTGGCCGCGGACACCAGCATCTCGGGGGTTCGGGTGGCGCGCGAACTGGACGCGCTGGTTCGCCTGCATGGGAAACCTGCTTGCATTGTCAGTGATAATGGCACTGAATTTACGAGCCGGGCGATCCTGCAGTGGGCTAGCAAGAACAAGGTCGAGTGGCATTACATCGACCCCGGAAAACCCCAGCAGAATGGCTTCATCGAGAGCTTCAACGGCTCATTGCGCGATGAGCTGCTCAACGAGGAACTGTTTAGTACTACAGTTGCATTTGTAGACGTTTTCTTCGGTGGCAGTAAGCTGCAACAGACTGGTGTATTCGCCGCCATCGGGACCATGCCCAAATTGCGGCGGGATGGGTCTTGGCTGTGAAGAGGAGCTTCGCGATGAGACGCCGGATTTCCGGTGTTGTGAGGATGCCCTGAGGTAAGCGCGTCATGCCGCCCGCCGCTTCGGACTCGTTTTGTCCCGTTTACTTGGGTCGCCGAGTTCGGGTTCGGCACGGATCCAGGCGGTGCGGCGCTGATCGGCAGCGAGCTTGGTGAGGAAGGCGGCAGCGGCCATGACCAGCGTCATGTGGCGATGCCAGCCATGCCAGGAGCGGGCCTCACAATGGTCGAGACCGAGATCATCCTTGGCGCGCAGGAAGCATTCCTCGATGGTCCAGCGCAGGCCCGCTGCTCCGGCCAGTTCCGCGAGCGAAGCCCCTTCGCGCGCATGAGCGAAATAGTAGGCAATCTCGTCGGGGTTCCTGAGGTTGCGGCGGAACAGTAGCCAGCGTTCGAAACCGTGTTGCGTTGTCCAGTTCAATGGCAGGCGTGCCCAGTGATACAGCCGTGGCCCCTTGGCGCCTTCACCCGCCGACAGAGCATGCCAGTCACCCGCTTCGAGTTCCCCTGCCAGATAAGCGGGATCGGTCTGGACGAGGCCCTCTTGCGTGAGGAACCGCAAATGCTGGTTGGAACGCACCGCCAGGACATAGGGCTGGCCGCGATCCTCCAGCATGCGGCGCAACTTGTAATCCGAGCCATAGAGCGCATCGGCCAGCACCCAGGCGCAGGAGATGCCGGTATCCAGGGCTGCGGCGATCATCTCGCGCGCCATGGCCGGCTTGGTGGAGAAGGCAACATCCTCCGGCACGCTCGCCTTTCGGCGACGTTCGCTGTCCCCGGCCCAAGCCTGGGGGAGATAGAGCCGCCGATCGATCAGGGCGTGACCGTAGCGACTGGCATAGCCCAGAAACACGCCGATCTGGCTGTTCTCGATCCGCCCGGCCGTTCCCGAATATTGCCGCGCCACCCCGACCGAATGCGCGCCCTTCTTCACAAACCCCGTCTCGTCCACGACAAGCACGCTATCGTTGTCGCAAAGAGTGGCCATGACGTAATCCTGCACGCGCTCACGCAGCACATCGGCCGACCAGGCGCTCCGGCCGAGCAGCGACTGGATTCGATAGGGTCGATCCAATCCCGCCTCCTCCGCCAGCATCCATCCCGTTTTGCGCTCCACGCCCGAAAGCAGCCCATCGATGAAGGCTCCGGCCGAGGCCCGCGTCTCCGCCCGGCCCAGCGCCGGGGCAAGATGCGCCTTCAACTCTTCAAGCGCTGCCCGCCAATCAACCAGCGTCCCCGCCCACTCCGCAACCGCCATGATCCAATCCTCCGCCGATCACCCGCAGAGAATCAGAAAGTGACTTCAAATGCAACTGTAGTATTAGAGCAGTTTTCGATCATTCTGGTTCATAGCCGCACGATCTGAAGTAGTTGGCGCATTCCTGAGGCTGGAAGATATCGACGAGTTTGCCGATCAAGCTCCACAGGCCGCTGACCGTTCGCTCGCCCGCTTTACGGAGCATGGCCTTCAGGCGGGAGAACGCTTTCTCGATCGGGTTGAAGTCTGGGCTGTAGGGCGGGAGAAAGCGCAGGGTTGCGCCTGCAGCCTCGATGAGCACCTGCACCGATGCGCGCTTGTGGCTCGACAGGTTGTCCATGATGACGACGTCGCCGGGCCGCAGTTCCGGGACGAGGACCTGAGCGACGTAGGCTTCGAACCAGTCACCGTTAATCGGTCCATCGAGCACCATGGGCGCGACCATGCCAGTCATGCGCAGGCCAGCGACGAGAGTGGTGGTTTTGCGGTGGCCGTGCGGGAAGCCCATCCGCAGTCGCTCGCCTTTCGGGCAACGTCCGTGGCTGCGGGTCATATTGGTCGCGGTCCAGGTTTCGTCGATGAAGACCAGGCGCTCCGGTTCGAGATCGAGTTGACCCTCGAACCAGTCCTGACGCTGTTTCAGGACGTCTGGTCGATCTTGCTCTATCGCATGGCCTGTCTTTTTTGCGCGTCAGGCCACGGCGAACAAAAAAGCGATGTAGCCCGGCCACGGAAACGGCCATTCCCTTGTCCGCAAGCGCCAGACGTAGTTCTTCGAGGGTGATGTCCCTGCGCTCCTCCCAAATGGCCAGAATGTCCGCTGCCCGCTCTTCCACCTGCCGCGAGCGCATATCCCCGCCGCGCGGCTTTGGGGCTATGTCACCCGTCTCGCGCTGCTGTGCCCGCCAACGGACCGCCGTTGATGGTGCAACACCGAACCGGGCCGCCGCAGCACGGCAACTCGATCCACTGTCCACCGCTGCCAACAGCCGAGTGCGCAAATCCATCGAAAGAGCCATCCATGCCGGCCTCCTTCACCAGCACGGATTCTGAATCAGAAATCGCGCCCGAAGGGAATCCCAGACCGATTCAGAACGGTCGAAAACCGCTCTAACAGCCTGACTGACGCCCGTCGGAAGCTGGCCATCTGGCGCTACGACTATAACCATGTTCGGCCCCACTCATCGTTGGGAAATCGAACGCCTGCACAAGCGCGTCGGACGTTCGTGCAGGACGATAGCATCACGCCCGACGCGCTTGTGCAGGCGAGCGTGCCGGAATATTCAACCGCAAGACTCTCGTTATGAGCGAGGGACCGCCGGGGGCAGGTCAACTGGTGTCGACCACCTCGGTGGAACGGCGTTTGGCCGCTATGGCGAGATGTTCCTGCGCTTCACCGACGTGCTCGTTAAGCGAGACGGGCGATGGCAGTTGATTGTGCAGCAAGCTACCAGCACAACCGGGTTTTAGCGAAAGCTTTCCACCCCGCTATCGCCATTCCGCCCGGGCGGAGATCGCTCAACTCGCCGAAACCGGACAGGCGGAATTAGGCGACGTGACCATCCTGTCGCCTGTCGACCAGAGCACGAACATGACGTAATCGCGGGAGCGCCGGCCGTTGGCCAGATGCACGGGATTACTGGAAGGTTGGTTGCCCCCCGATAAGATGAAGAACGGGCTCACGATTTTGGATCGGGCCCAGCATCAGACGGAGGACAACCGTGGATCAGCATATAGGACTCGACGTTTCTCTAAAAGACACTTCGATATCAGTTCGTCAGGACGGCAAGCGCGTTTGGCGCGGCAAGTGTGCGTCCGATCCCACACTGCTTGCGGCTGTGATCCGCAAACGCGCGCCGAATGCAAAGCGCGTGGTATTTGAAACCGGTCCGTTGTCGGTTTGGTTTTACCACGCGCTTACTGCGGAGGGTTTGCCCGCGATCTGCATAGACGCCCGTCATGCCAAGGCCGCTCTCGATATGGCTGCCAACAAGACAGATGCGAACGACGCCGACGGCCTGGCCCATCTGGCCGAGGTGGGTTTTTACCGGGAGGTACGCGTTAAAGGCTTCGACAGCATGCTGATGAGGACACTGATCGCTGCCCGACGCCAGCTAATGAAGACGCGGGTGCAAATGTCGAACCAGATACGCGGGCTGATGAAGACGTTTGGGCTCGTTGTACCCAAAGGTGCCGGGAGCGTCTTCGAACGCAATGTTCTCACGCTTCTGGATGGTGAAACCGATTTGGCGCGCATTATTTTCCCGCTGCTTAAAGCCTGGGGCGATATCCGACTTCGCGTGGCGGAGTTAACCAAGCAGCTGGTCGCAATGGCTGGCACGGATCAACGCTGCCGCCTGCTCACCTCTGTGCCTGGTGTAGGCACCGTTACCGCTACGGCTTTTGCAGCAGCAGTGGAGGATTCGATCAACTTCAAGAACTCGCGTGCTGTGGGCGCCTGGGTCGGGTTGACCCCGAAGCGATATCAATCGGGAGAGGTTGACTATGAAGGCCACATCTCGCGTCGCGGCGACGCGAAGTTGCGCACCCTGTTGTACGAGGCGGCATCGGTCATTTTGAACAGGTCGACAGAGACGAACACATTGCGCACTTGGGCCCTGGCGCTGAAGGAGCGGCTTGGTTTCAAACGAGCCGCAGTCGCCCTCGCGCGCAAACTGGCGGTAATCATGCACGCGATGCTGAAGACAGGCGAGCTGTTTGATCCAAATGCTGGAGCCGCCGTGCCGACTTGATAAACGACGGCACACCGTCACCAGCGCATCTAAAGTTCACCGATAGCGTCCTTTGAGGACGCGCCGAGCCGTCCCTGCCGGGGACGCGGCTGAGATCATTCCGCGAAGCGGGAAGCAACTGGCCTTTGGGAGCAGATTGCGTCACGAACATAGGAAGATCTTGCCTACGGAACCCATCCTGCGGCGATCAACTTGCATCGACCGCGTAGACGACCCTGTACCCGGCATACGCATGGCAAAAGTTATGAACGAATGATTTGGCTGGCTTGACAGAGCGGCGATTAGACGACCCGCTCCGCGGGAGGGTCGCTTGGGGTGACGTAGCGTAGTATTTGTAAGGCTTTCGGCGGGTCGGCGTCGCCCGCCGACGGTGGAGTTCCTTCAACGGAGAGGAACTTACCATGGATGCTATCACGACCGCTGCCCCGACCCATTCGCTGCGTGAGCGGATGCTGCAGGACATGACGATGCGTGGCTTCGGGGCGCACACGCAGAACGATTATATCCGACATGTCCGGAACTTCGCCGCGTTTCTCGGCCGCCCCCGGACACGGCCACGGTGGAAGACCTCCGGCGTTTTCAGGTTGACCAGCACGAGCGCGCCGTTGGTCCAGCCACGATCAATGGCGCGGTATCGGCACTGCGGTTCCTCTTCGGGATAACCCTCAGGCGGCCGGAGATGGCCCTAGCGCTGGTCGTCGTGCGCTTCACACCCAAACTGCGGGTGGTTTTGAGCGTCGAGGAGACAGCGCGGCTGCTCGAGGCTGCGCCAGGCATCAAGTACAAGGCGGCCCTCAGCGTGGCCTATGGCGCGGGCCTGCGGGTTTCGGAGGTTGCCCACCTCAAGGTCGATGACATCGACAGCACCCGGATGATCATCCGCGTCGAGCAGGGCAAGGGACGCAAGGACCGCAACGCCATGCTCTCACCGCACCTGCTGGACTTGCTCCGTCAATGGTGGCGCGAAGGCAAGCGGCGCGGAGTGATGCTACCTCATGGCTGGCTGTTCCCCGGCCGCAGCGGCACGGATCCGGTCTCGGCTTGAACCGCCCCGAGATTGCCGGAGGCCCTAACTCCTGAGAGAATAGGGTCCACGATGAGCAAGACGACGAACAAGTTTGCCCCTGAGGTTCGGCAGCGAGCGATCCGCATGGTTTTGGATCATGAGGGCGATTATCCCTCTCGCTGGGCGGCGATCACATCGGTGGCCGGGAAGATCGGGTGTTCCGGACACACGCTGCTGGAATGGGTTAAGAAATCCGAGGTGGACAGCGGCAAGCGCGGTGGCGTGCCGACGGAGACCGCCGAGAAGCTCAAGGCATTGGAGCGTGAAGTCCGCGAACTGCGGCAAGCCAATGAGATCCTGCGCAAGGCGTCGGCATATTTGCCCAGGCGGAGCTCGACCGCCCGTTCAAACGATGATCGCCTTTATCGACGAGCATCGCGATGCCTATGGGGTCGAGCCGATCTGCCGGGTTCTGCCGATCGCCCCATCCACCTATCACGAGCGCCTTGCCAAGCGGCGAGACCCGGCTTTGCAATCCGCTCGCGTCCGGCGGGATAAAGAGCTGAAGCCCGAAGTTCTGCGGGTCTTTGCCGAGAACTTCGGCGTCTACGGTGTGCGCAAAGTATGGCGGCAGATGAAGCGCGAGGGCTTCGATGTTGCACGCTGCACCGTGCAGCGGTTGATGCGAGATCTTGGTCTTCAAGGGGTGATCCGGGGCAAGCCGGTGCGTACCACGATCGCGGACAAGACCGCGCCATGCCCGCTCGATCAGGTCAATCGCCAGTTCCATGCTCCGGCGCCGAACATGCTCTGGGTTTCCGACTTCACGTATGTCGCTACCTGGGCGGGGTTCGTCTACGTCGCCTTCGTGATCGACGTCTACGCCCGTTACATTGTGGGTTGGCGGGTCAGCAGGACAGCACACGCCAGCTTCGTGCTGGATGCGCTGGAGCAGGCTATCCACGACCGACGGCCCGTTCACCGGGGCGGCTTGGTCCATCACAGCGACCGCGGATCACAATACGTGTCCATCAAGTACACTGAACGTCTCGCTGAAGCCGGCATCGAGCCATCTGTCGGCAGCGTCGGCGACAGCTACGACAACGCTTTGGCCGAGACGATCAACGGCCTTTACAAGGCCGAAGTGATCCACCGTCGAGGACCTTGGCGCTCGTTCGAAGCCGTCGAATACGCCACGCTGGAATGGGTCGACTGGTTCAACAACAGGCGCCTGCTGGAGCCGATCGGAAACATTCCGCCGGTCGAAGCCGAGCAACGTTACTACGCTATGCTGGACGACGTCCCGCTAGCTGCCTAATTTAAGAAAACTGGCCTCCGGCAATCTCGGGGCGGTTCAGATCGCCAGTTGCACCGCGTCGTGCAGGAAGCGGCCGAGCGCGCCGAGATCCACAAGCGGGTAAGCCCGCATACACTGCGCCACTCGTTTGCCACTCACCTGCTCGAGCAAGGCGTCGATATCCGGGTCATCCAGGTGCTGCTGGGACACGTGAACATCAACACGACCGGCATCTATACCCAGGTCTCGAGCAAGACGATGCGGGCGGTGGCCAGCCCGCTCGACCAGATCGTTGCCGTGATGGAAGGCAGGGCACCTCCCGGTTGAACCGTGCGCGCCTCACTCGAGGTCGCCGATATCTTCCGGAGCAGCGGGCCCGCCTATCGTGCAGCCCATGCCGGGCATCTCAGCCTCGGCCAGCTCAAGGTCATGACGGCGATCGAGAACTGCCGCACCGCCGCACTGGGCGGTCACGTTGAAGCCTGCGATGATTGCGGGCACTGGCGGATCGCCTACAACTCCTGCCGCAACCGGCACTGTCCCAAGTGCCAAGGCGGCGCCGCGCGCACCTGGCTGGCCGCGCGCGAGGCCGACCTGTTGCCGGTTGGCTACTTCCACGTCGTGTTCACCGTGCCCGCCGAGATCGCGGATATCGCATGGCAGAACAAGGCGGTGGTCTATGATCTGCTGTTCCGCACAGCCGCGGATACCATGCTGACCATCGCCGCCGATCCCAAGCACCTCGACGCGCGGATCGGCATCACCGCCGTGCTGCACACTTGGGGATCGGCACTGACCCACCATCCGCACGTGCACATGATCGTGCCTGGCGGTGGCATCGCGCTCGACGGCACGCGCTGGATCTCGTCGCGCCCCGCATTCCTGTTGCCGGTGCGTGTGCTGGGCGCCTTGTTCCGACGGCTGTTCCTCACTCGCCTGTTGGCATTGTTCGATGCCGGCAAGCTGGTCTTCTTCAGCACCTTGGCTGGCCTCGAGATACGCAAGGCCTTCCTGCGGCATCTCTCGCCGATCCGGAAGAAGCGCTGGGTGGTCTATGCCAAGCCGCCATTCGCCGGGCCGCAGGCGGTGCTGGCCTATCTCTCACGCTACACGCACCGCGTTGCCATCTCGAACCGGCGGCTCCTCGGCTTCGACGAGACCGGCGTGACGTTCCGCTACAAGGACTATCGCCGCCCTGCTGCTGAACGCCAACAGGTCATGACGCTGGCGACCGACGAGTTCATCCGCCGCTTCCTGATCCACGTTCTGCCGCGCGGCTTCCACCGCATCCGGCATTACGGCCTGCTCGCCAGTTCGACCCACAAGGACACCATGGCGCTGGCCCGCAGACTGCTGGGCATTGCTGTACCGGTCGAGGAGCCCGAACCCGACGAACCTCCCGACCATCGCCCGCCATGCCCATGCTGCGGCGGGCACATGACCATCATCGAGGCCTTCGCCCGCTGGTGCCAGCCCCGCGCGCCGCCATCATCGGCATCGCCAATCCGGGGAATGCGCCATGATCCGGCATGGCTCAGGCTGCACGACGGTCACGCCCATGGCGCCATGGCCGATGACCCAGTGCATGCCCATTCCGGAATCAAGCCCAGCGCAAGGCACACCGACCAGCAAAACCACCACCGTCCGCACTCTGACGCCACACAAAGTCACGTTGATCCGGCCAGAACCGACCCTTCCGGATCGGCATCGCTTACCCGTCCAAACCACCCCTAAGCCGCTTTACCCATAGACCAGCGCATGGGGCCCGCGGGTTCCTGCATTGGAGGCTTTCGTACGCAAGCGCCCGAAACCCTTCACAAAATAGGCCGCTCCGTTGACACCAGTTGAAGGTCGGCTCCCACCATTACCGGCCACGCGAGAGTTCGTTAGCTGCGGGATTGGAGTGCGCCATCCGGACCGTCCACTGTTCTGAATTATTGCAGCCAGCTCGATCGTGGACCGGGAGCCCGTCACAGCCGCAGGCGAACCGCTAGGCTCAGGACCCATTGATTGGATAGTCGCGATGTGATTCAGGCTTCGGGAGGAGACTGAGCATGAGCGACTTGTATTGGTTGACGGACGTGCCGCGCGACGATCAGGATGAGAACGCGTGTTGCCTCATGAAGCGATGTTCCCGAGCGGCATAGCCATTGCCTCACGTAAATGCTCCCTACAGGACATCGCCCTCACTGACTATTCCTTGCGCGACTGGGTGCCGCGCAGTGGAGCCGGAGGCGACGCGGAGCGGTACCCAGTCGCGCGGCAACGAAGAGACGGTCTCTGCCCCCGAGGGCCTGCCAGCGGGCCCAGCTGCCGGGTTCAATACCAAGGCACGCGCCTTTTCTGATCGCCACACCTTCAACCGGCGCTGCACAGTCCGCAGCAGACCATCCGGATAATCGCCAGGCTGCTCAACCTGTAGCTTCTCGAGCAACTCCCGACCGGTGCGCCATGGCTCCTCCTCGAACCACGCCTTCAACTGTTCGGTCACCGTGACAAGCGGATCAGGACGGCGGCGCCAACGCTTCTGCGGGGCCTTTGCGGTTGCAGTGGGCCTCGCCTCGCCTTCGTGCCACAAGGTTCGCAGGCTCGTCATGAACGCATCCAGGGTTGGCGGCGAGGGTTCCGATCGGTTCATTACGGCTGCCCCGTCGGCCAGTCGCACCAACTTTTCTTGCGCCGTCCGGATGTCCCGCAGCAGCTGGACCGGATCGAGATCGGCGAACGCCTCACGGAGGCTCCGGCGCGTCTCCTCAGAGGTCCGTGGGTCGGCCAGCAACCGCTGGAACGGCGTCGCGGGAGCATGGTATCGTTTGTAGACCTTGGCGCCCTCACGTTGCTTCTCGGCAAGCTTGAACGATGGCTGGAAGAAGTTCACAAACAGGCGGGCCGCCGTATACAATTCGGCTAAAGCTCTCGTGGCCTCCAGCCCTTCGAACCGGCGATAGCCCGTCAGGCGCCGAACGACGGAACCGTTCTTCTGCTCAACCCAGGCCTGATCATTCTTGCGATAAGGACGGCAGCGGGTGAACGCGATCCCATGAGCCACGCAATAATCGCGCACCGTTTCGTTGATAAATACGCTGTCGTTGTCAGAGTCGAATCCCAACAAGGGGAAGGGCATCAGCCTGCGCAGTTCGGTAAGCACAGCCACCAGCAGCGTCTGTTCGCGCACCAGTAACGGTGCGCATTCAGTCCAGCCCGTCGCGATGTCGGTCAAAGTGAACGTCCAGGCCCAGCTACCTTTCGCTGCCGGTCCGCTGTGCGAGACCAGATCGACCTCCATGTGCCCCGGCGCCGGATCACCCCAGTCGTCAAATGTGCGGATCGGTACGCTGCGCCGGAGCTCGGTTCCAGATACGCCACGCCGCCGCTTCTTCGTCTGGCCTGCCTCCCGTATGGCGCGCAGTGAACGGTCTATAGTCGCCGGGCTCATCTGGAACAGACTGGCCTTGACCTGCGGTGCCAGATCGAGGTGGCCATGACCCTCCATCGCTTCGACAAGGATCGGAATCAGCGGCCTTAGCCGCTTGCCGCATAAACGGTCGCTCGCCTCCCACAACACCACTAGCGCAGTGCGCACAGCCTCATCGTAGATCCTGCGCCCGACACGCCCAGGAGTTCGGTCCAATGCTTCCTGCCGGAGAACCCTCATCGCATGTTTGCGATGGAACCCCGTGACCGCAACGAACTCATCGAGCACCTCGCCCTTACTCGACCGATCGCATGCCCGGTATCGCGCGCCGACCGCCTCGATCAATTCTTTCCGCGTTGCCATGCTCATCTTCCTCATCGTTCCCTCCCGACCGTTGCCGGGAGCATTCTAGATGAGGCAACGGCCTGTCACTCAGGAGCAAAAAGGGTGAGGCAATGCGCCTCTCACCCGGATTGTCGCGCCACAACGGACGAGCAAATGGCGCGGCTGTCGCCCTATTTCCCGAAGAGCCATGGCAAGCCTCGTGTGGACGATCGCCGGGTGCTGAGCGGGATCATCTTCGTCAACCGCAACGGGCTGCGCTGGCGTGATGCGCCGAGGGAATACGGACCCCACAAGACATTGTATAACCGCTGGAAACGTTGGGGTATGATGGGCGTGTTCACCCGGATGATGGAGGGCCTGTCCGCCCAAAGGGCCGAGCCCCAGACCGTTATGATCGATGCGACCTATTTCAAAGCCCACCGCACGGCATCGAGCCTTGGGGTAAAAAAGGGGTCCTGGGACGCCTGATCGGGCGCACCAAGGGCGGCTTGAACACCAAGCTTCACGCCGTCACCGATGCCAACGGCCGCCCTTTAAGCTTCTTTATCACGGCAGGCCAGATCAGCGATTACACCGGCGCGGCCGCTCTGCTCGACGACTTGCCCAAAGCCAAGCGGATGCTGGCAGATCGGGGCTATGACGCCGAATGGTTCAGGGACGCGCTTGAGCAAAAGGGCATCCAGCCCTGCATTCCGGGCCGTAGATCTCGTTCCTTTCCAGTCAAATACGACAAGCGCCGATACAAACGGCGAAACCGGATCGAGATCATGTTCGGCCGTCTGAAGGACTGGCGCCGCGTGGCAACACGCTACGACCGCTGCCCCACGGTGTTCTTCTCTGCCCTCGCTCTGGCGGCCACCGTGCTCTTCTGGCTGTGATCAATGAGTCCTGACCCTACGGCCCTGGGGGGCCACGCGGAAAGAAGCATCCATGCTCAAGGTCGCGAAAGTGCTCGATCGTACTCCTATCAATATGGGTTTAACCTTCACCCCAAATCCCGCGCGGTCACTCGCCAACGATACCGCGATCTACGACCGGACCTATGACGTTAGCGCCGATCAGGCGGATCCTCTGCTTGCGATGCTCGGGGCGTTTCTCGCGAATGAACCGTTCTTCGCGTGGGCACGTAGAGGTCGGAAGTTGGGAGCGTGAGGCGCGGCATCTTGATCGCTCGCTTCAAGTTGACGTTCCAAGGCGGCATCAAGGACGGAATCGAGAGGAAGCCCAGACCGTCCCGGGTGCGCGCGGTCGCTGCGCGGTGTTGCAGCGTCGCGAGCTGCCGTCAGGCGATTCCCGCGCCGCCGGTCACGCCAAAGACTTCGCCGGTGATGTAACTGCCTTCCTGCGAGGCGAGCAAGACATAGACGGGAGCGATCTCCACAGGCTGGCCGGGGCGACCGAACCGGCTGTGCTCGCCGAAGTGGGCCACCTTTTCCTGCGGTTGCCCGCCGCTTGCCTGAAGCACGGTCCAGAACGGCCCCGGTGCGACGACATTGGCGCGAATACCCTTTTCCATCAACTGCTTCGCCAGCGCCTTGGTATAGGCGACGATACCTGCTTTGGTGGTCGCGTAATCGAGCAGGATGTCCGAAGGCTCGTAGGCCTGCACCGAGGCAGTAGTTATGACGGATGCGCCCGCCGGCAAGTGCGGGACGGCCGCCTGCGTGATCCAGTGGAGCGCATAGAGGTTGGTCTTGAGCGTCTTGTCGAAGTCCTGAGAAGTGACCTCGCTGACATCCTCACGAAACTGCTGGCGTCCCGCGTTGATGACGAGGATGTCGATCCCTCCAAGCCCGTCCACTGCTTCGGTTACGAGCTGGCGGCTCCAGCTTTCCTCGCTCACGTCGCCAGGCAAAGCCACCGCCTTGCGCCCTTCGGCCTCAATCAGCGCGATGACCTCGCGTGCGTCCTCCTCCTCGCTAGGAAGATAGGCGATGGCAACGTCCGCGCCTTCGCGCGCATAGGCGATCGCCGCGGCGCGTCCGATGCCGGAATCCCCGCCGGTTACGAGCGCCTTTCGTCCCGTCAGCTTTCCGGCACCGACATAGCTTGTTTCGCCATGATCGGGCCTCGGTTCGAGCTTTCCGGCAATGCCGGGCCTCGGTTGCGGCTGCTCGGGAAATGGCGGCTTAGGGTATTGGCTGCGGGGATCCTGCATCGTGAGCCGGTCGGCCATAATCTCTCCTTTCTTCAAAATGGGCACGTCGAGCGCGAGCGTCACAAGCCCTTGGCCATGTTCAGATGGGCGGTGACGGCAGGAATGAGATCGCTTGCGAATGTCTTGAGCGACGGCTCGTCGCCACCTGCCAAATAGCCCCTCAGGGCATCGAGCGTGGCCTGATGGGCCGCGACCTGTGCCTTGGCGTAGGCCTCGTCGAAAGCTGTGCCGGACTTCGACTTGAGATCGTCAAGCTGCGTCTGTTGCGCCGCGGTGAGGCTCGGGGCAGGGGCGATCGGGGGCGTCGCCTTGGCGGCGGCCGCCGTCAACTTGGCGGTCGACTCCGTGTGGGCCTTCACCATCTGGTCGGCGAAAGTCTTCACCTTGGTGGACCCTGCCTTTTCGGCGGCGAGCTTCGATGATCTCGATCTCGAACATATCGCTGGCCGCAGCCAGGTCGGCGAAGACCTGCCCGGGACTTCCCGACTGCGTCGCAGTCGTCGCATCGACATTGTCCGCAGCCGCGGCCGTTGTCATGTCGGCGGCCGGCTCGGCCTTCTTGCTGTTGCAGGCGGTGAGGCTGACGACGGCAAGGGATGCTGCCAAAAGCGCGCTGTGCTTCATCACGATCTTTGCTCCGCGTTGAATGGTGGGGAATGAAAGTTGAACGAATGGCACTGCCAAAGCGTTCCGATCAACCATCGGCAGACTGGCGCGTTGCAGGGGCTCACATCGCGATATCAGCCGTGCCATTATCGAGGAGAGACGCATGAGCATCTTCGGAAACATCCTGAACAAGATCTTCCACCACGGGCCCGACAAAACGCCCGATCCGAAATCGGGAACGAACGCGCCAAAGGCAGCGCCGACGCCCGCTTCCGCAGCGCCCCCGTCGCCAGCATCTGCGCCTGCGGCGCCCGCCGCAGCGGCGCAGCCCGCCGTTGATGTGGGCGCGGTGCTTGAGGCGATGGCTGCGATGAAGGCTGACCATGGCGGCAATTACCGAACGTCGATCGTCGATCTCCTCAAACTGCTGGACCTCGATTCCAGCCTTGCGGCGCGCAAGGAGCTCGCGCAGGAACTGGGCGTCCATGCCGGGGCGGACGGTGCTGCGGAGCAAAACATCGCCCTGCACCGTGCGGTCATGGACAAGCTGGAAAGCAACGGCGGCATCGTGCCGGATACCCTGCGCGGCTGACCTCGTATGAAACACCGCGGTGGCGGCGCGCCAGACGTGCCGTCGCCGCCCGATCATCGATCCCGCGCGGCGGCGGGATCGTCATCCTCGGTTTTATGGATATCGTCCCGCTGGGTGCCGGCCTGTATGCCCGCACGGCTTGTCGCCGCATCCGCCTCCGCCTCCGCTTCACTGGGTGGGATGGCGCCTGCCCCGGCTCCCGTCTTTCCGTGCGCATTCATTCCTGGATTGGGAAGCCCCTCGCCAAACTCCTCGCGGGCGCTGAGTGCGCGATTTGCTTGGCCGGGCTTGCCGGGTTCTTTTTCTTTCATGCCTGGTCTCCGTTCTGGACAAGGGGCCTCAGAAGCATTGCCACCTCCTCGTTACCCTGCGCCTGCGCCAACGAAGCCGCGTCGTTGCCTGCGACATCCCGCACGGCAAGTTCAGCTCCCGCTTCCAGGAGGAGCGTGACGATCGGGCGGCGGTCGAACAGAGCGGCCATCATCAGCGCCGTCTGTCCTGCCGCATTGCGGTGCTGCGATCTGCCCCGGCTTCCAGAAGCATATGCGCGATTGCACGATGCCCCTTGAAGGCGAGACCCATCAGCGCGCTGCCGCTCCCGGTTGGATCGTCGGGCCCGTCGGGCCGTGCACCGAAGCTCAGGAGCAGGGCGGTGGTGCTCTGTGCCCGTGGTAGCTGGCTAGCACGAGTGGGGAATGGCCCCGCCCGTCGCATGCCTCGATATCTGCACCGGCCTCCAACAGTGCCGGAATGACATCATCGCGGCCAAGCCGGGCGGCCTCGAAAAGCAGCTCCTGGATCTCGCTCGGGAGGAGGCAGTGGCGCCCCGCCATGGCGCCGCTCTTGCGTTTCCGCATCGAACGCAGCCATCACTTGTTCGCTTCCAGAGATCCCTCCGCGTCGAGATCGACCTTCAATTCCTGGTCCCACAGGCGAAGAGCGGAACAGGTATCGAGGAAGCCTTTCGCTGCGACTGCCTTGTCGAGAGCAACCAGGCCCTCGTCGTGGTCTTCGGGAGCGATGCCGGCGCGTTCCATAAGCGGCAGCGCTTGCGGAGTATAGGCGATGAACTTGCCGTGAGCGAAGGCGTCATTGATGAAATCCTTGGCGGTCTTGTCCTGGGCCAGCATCGCTGCGCCGTCGTCGGAGACTACCAGCGCCACCGCGTCATAGAGAGCCGACGGCGCGCCATCGATCTTCTGCTTTCCCTCGATCACTGTGCCGTCGTCGAGCGTGGCGCCCGCGACCTTGGGCGTGACGATCTCGTAAACGGCAGGCAGCTTTTCAACCGCTGACACAAGCGCCCTGACGATCGCCGCCGGCGCCCCGTCGGTGAGGAGGATGCCGAGCTTGCGGCCTGCGAAGCTGTCCGGGGCCTGCTTTATGATGCTCAGCGCATCGGACGGCGCAAGGTCGGTTCGCGTCGGCACCGGCGCCGCGAATGGCTTCGGAAGCTTGGACAGGCCAAGACCGCCCGCGACCACCGTGGCGGGCCTATCGTCGATATTGCGCAAGTGGGAGACGATGCGCTCGCGCAAGTCCACGCGTTCGCACTTGGACAGCTCGAACACCAGTGCATCACCGATGTGCTTCTGTTCGATCGGGGTCTGGCTGATGAAGAACTGGCGCCTGACTGTAATGGTCGGCAAACTTGGCGGAGCGGACCTGTGCCTTGCGGCAAGTCTCCTCGGCCGCGAAGCGCTTGTCGAAATCGGACCGCGGCAAGGGACCATCGATGCATTTGTGTCGGACCTGAGCAGCCGCATCGCCGCGCTGGGCGCCGCGCAGAGCCTTGTGCTGCTCTCGATCGCATCCGAGAAGTCTCAAACGGAAGCATCGCTGGGCGGACTGATCGAGACGGTGCTCGCTCCCTACAGGGACGCCGAGCGGATACGGTTGACCTCCAGCGAGGCCCACGTCGGACCGCGCAGCGTCACGTCGCTCGCCTTGCTGTTTCACGAACTGGCCACCAACGCGGTCAAGTACGGCGACTTGTCGAGGCCTTGGGGGCACGCTTGTCGTGGACCTGGAGGAGGACGCAGATCACGTGACGATCCTCTGGCGTGAGCGGGGCTGGAAACGAGACGAGGAGCGCAAGGGGTTCGGAACGCAGCTCGTGAGCGCTGCCATCCGCGGCCTTGAAGGTTCGATAACCGTGGGCTGGCGCGGCGAGGAACGCCTCGTTGTTATCAGGATCCCGCTGTACGCGATCGCGAGATGAATACTCGTGATGAAGCGGTGAGTGAGCCTCTGCCGTCATGCGCTGTATTCGCCGGTCAGAAGCTTGCCTGCTCGCGCTTTTCCGGTCGGATGTAGATCGAGGTTATCCGGGGCGAGAGTGCTCTCATCTGAGCCTCGATATCCTCGATCAGCGTCTCCGCTTTGCCCATCGGCAGATCGTCGGCAAAATCGGCACTGGCTGCTACGAAAACGGAATCGGGGCCGGTGTGCACAGTCCGTACGTGATTGACCCAGGTGATGTCGGGATCTGCTTCCATCACTGCGCGCAGCGCGGCGATCAGCGTCGGATCGGCTGCCTCACCGATCAAGAGCCCCTTGGATTCTCGAGCCAGGACCACTGCAACCGCGGCAAGAACCAGTCCGATCAGGACCGAAGCCGCGCCATCGATGCGGGGGTCCTCGAAATGTCCGCTGGCCCAGATGCCCAGAGCCGCGATGACAAGGCCGATGAGAGCTGCGCTGTCCTCGAACAGGACTATGAAGCCCGGCGGATCCTTCGACCGTCGCACCGCCTGCCACCAGCTCTGCCCACCGCGCGCCGCGTTGAACTCCCGGGCGGCGATGGCCCACGATGCACCTTCCATCAGGAAGCCGATGCCAAGAACGACGAAGCTCAGTGTCGGATCCGAGATCGGATGCGGGTCGCGGATATGCGCCAGACCTTCGTAAATGGAGATGCCGGCACCGCCCGCGAAGATGAGGATAGCCACGACAAAGGCCCAGAAATAGAGCTCGCGCCCATAGCCGAAGGGATGGGCCGCGTCGGGAGGACGGCGGCCCTGCTTCTGTCCGTAGAGCAGCAGCAACTGGTTGCCGCTGTCGACAAGCGAATGGACGCCTTCTGTCGCCATGGCCGATGAGCCGCCAATCGCCGCCGCCACGAACTTGGCGATGGCGATCCCGATGTTGGCGGCGAGCGCACCGAACAGGACGATGTTATCCCGAAAGTGGCTGGTCTTCGCGGCCATGGTCTATTGGCCAGAAGGCAGGGCATAGGCGATCACCTGATCGCCGATGGGCGTCTCCATGAAATGATGGCCGCCTGGCGCTATAACCAGATACTGTCGGCCATTGACCATGTAGGTCATCGGGGTCGCCTGCCCGCCGGCGGGGAGAACGTCCTTCCACAGAACCTTGCCCGTCTTGAGGTCGATCGCGCGGATCAGGTTGTCGGTCGCCGCGGCGACGAAGATGATGCCGCCGGCGGTCACCACCGAGCCGCCGTTGTTGGGCGTGCCGATCGTCCATGGCAGCATCGAAGGGATGCCGAAAGGACCGTTGGTACGAGCCTCGCCCAAGGGCTTGTCCCAGATCGTCCTGCCCGTTGCCATGTCGATGGCGCGGATGCCGCCGTAGGGGGCTGCTTGCACAGCATGCCCGTCAGCGGCAGCCGCCAGCCGGCGTTCACGTCGATCGCGTAAGGCGTATGGGCCTGAGGATCGCCGGCACCTTCGGCGCCGCCGATCTCTCCGCGTGCCTGATCGCGCGGTGCCCAGCCTTTCCGGTTTGCCTCGGCACGGGGGACAAGACGCACGTAGTTGGGCATGTCGTTGTAATTGGCAATGATCACCCCACGGCGCGGATCGACTGCGATCCCGCCCCAGTCGGTGCCGCCGTTGTAACCGGGATACTCGATAGAGCGACGGTCGCTTTCCGGTGGTGTGAAGAAGCCCTTGTAGCTCGCCTTGCGAAACTGGATGCGGCAGATCATCTGGTCGATCGGCGACATGCCCCACATGTCGCGCTCGGTGAGTTCGGGCATGCGCAGCGTATGCCACAACGACACGCGCTGCGTGGCCGCCCGTTGTTCGGGTTCCACACCACCGCCGGGCGCCTTGATGGTGCCTACAGGGGTGAGGGGGCGACCGCTGCGCCGGTCGAGAACGTAGATGTCGCCCTGCTTGGACGGCAGCACCAGGGCGGGGGTGCCGTTGTAATCCACGAGGCTGGCCTGCGCGCCGAAATCGTAGTCCCACACGTCGTCGCGTACCGCCTGGAACTTCCAGCGGGGCTTGCCGGTGGTGACATCGAGCGCCACGAGCGAAGTCGCGAAGTCGCGCTCCTGCGGGCGGCGAAGGCTGGAGTAATAGTCCGCCGCCGCATTGCCCATCGGCAGGTAGACGAGGCCAAGCTGTTCATCACCGCTGGCGATCGTCCACATGTTGGGGGTGCCGCGCGCCCAACTCTGGCCCTGCGGCGGATAGCCGTTCCAGTCAGGGTGCATCATGTCCCATGCCCAGCGCAGCTTGCCCGTTACGGCATCATAGCCCCGGATTACGCCTGAAGGCGCCCAGCGGTCCTGCCCGTCGAGCACCTGATGCCCGGTGACGACCACGCCGCGCACGATCGTCGGAGGCGAGTTGATCGAGACGTAGCCCGGAGGAGTGCTGCCCATGCCGATCTTGGTATCGACCTCGCCATTGGTCCCGAAGGCCGCGCAGCGCGCTCCGGTTCGCGCGTCGATCGCGAAGAGGCGCGCATCGAGGGTGCCGTAGACGATGCGCTGCGCACACGCTTGCTCCGGCGGGGCACCAGGCACCACGAAATAGCTCACGCCGCGACAGGCGGCTGTATACGGGATCGCCTCATCCGACACTTTGGGGTCGAACTCCCAGCGCCGCTTGCCGGTCGCGGGATCGAGTGCGATCACCCTGTTCTTGGGGGTGCAGACGTAGAGCGTGTTGCCGACCTTGAGCGGGGTATTCTCCCCGCCGTAGGTCTTGGCGATCTCGGGCGACGAGGGCATGTCGCCGGTATGCACCAGCCAGACGCGCTTAAGATCCCTCACATTGTCCGGCGTGATCTGACCGAGCGGCGAGAACCGGCGCGCGGCATCCGTGCCGCCATACGCCGGCCAGTCGTCGCCGACTTGGGCGAGGGAAGGATCGCTCATCTCGAAGCGCAGACCAGGAAGGTCCTCGACCGGGCCGGTATCGGCCATGCGTTCGAAGATCAGACCCGATATCGTCGTCAGCACCAAGGCGGCCGCGCTGGTGCCGAGCGCCAGCTTCCAGCGGTTCGGACGAACGGAAAGAGTGGGCATGACCAGCAGCGTTGCCACCAGCAGCACCAGCGGGGCCACGACGCGCGGAACCAGGGCCCAGTTGTTGGCGCCGACCTCCGCGAAAGCCCAGATCACGGTCAGCACGAAAATTGCGCAATAGAGCCATCCGCCCAGTATGTTGCGCCGGATCAGCAGTACGCCGGAGGCAAGCATGGCCATGCCGGTGAGGACGTAATAGGCCGATCCCCCAGAACTGCGAGCCAGATACCGCCGATCGCAAGAACCATTCCTAGTACGGCTATGATGCCGCCCAGGACGACGGGCGCTATGGGGCGGGGGCCATGCGCTCGAGGTTCGGCGGGTTCATCGATTACACTCCGGAAACATTTGGTTGGGCGTCTGGTGAATGGCTCGGTGCGCCGAATGTTCCTTGGAATGCCGCGACTTGAGGGAGTCGGTTCAGTTTCTTCCCGCCAGATCGGGCCCGATCCCAGACAGTCGCCTTGGCAACGTGCTGGCAAGACTGAGATGAGGCGGCCTAGCCCATGTCCACGAGATGCACAGTACCCTTCCGGCCCGTCATGCTCGGCCAGCATGCGAAGGATGGCCGGAGCCGCGTTGAGCTCACGCTCCACACCCGCCATTCCGTCGAGCGAACCCTACCCTCCGGTGGGGCCGTCATCGCTCCGGGGTTTCGCCGGATCGTACATGCCGGCGCCCTCTTAGACCGTCGGTTCGTGCAGCGGGCAGCCATTGGCGGCCGCCCGGAAGTCGGCGGAATGCCGATAGGCACCGCGCCGCGCCCGGTTGACGCCTCCGAGCGGGCGGTGCGCGGCAAGGCCGGTCCATACCGAGAAGCGCATGTTTTCGTCCACTGTACGTACCCGTTCGGTATCCCAGCTGTCCTGGCGAGGAACATGCAGGCGGGCGACCTCGATGAAAGGCGCGTTGTCCTCTCTCCATTCGACCGAGGCATCTTCGATGGGCTGACAAGCGGCGTCGCGGCGCAATTGTACCTCGAATGCCCATTCGGCGTCGATACCTGCCATGTCTTCGCGCACGGTCTCGCGGATGGCATCAGGATGCCCTCTGGTCTGGATTTTCGTGCCGGCAAGTCGGGCGAGGGCAGGGCTCACAGGTCGCAGTCGGAACTTCGCTACAAATTGACCGTAGCGAAACGGCGTGACGCCGAAATAGGTTTCTCCCAGCGGATCGACCTGTGGCGCACCGCCAAGCCCTGCGAGCGAGGTGCTTTCCAATCCCACCGCGCCTAGTGCCGCATTGATGGTTTGCAGGACCTTGGAAGCCGCGATCTTGGCAGCCTCCGCCCGATCGGTTGTCTTGGCGAGCAGGTTGAGGCTTCGGGCAAACGTCTTCGCATCCGACGCGGTGAAGATCGGGCCATTGACCATGACGAAGTCCTGCGTCGAGCCTTGCGCGTCTTCGAGGCGCTCGCCCGTCACGTCGAGCACTTTGAGCGCCACACCGCGCGGCAGAGCGATGGCATCATCGAGGATGTCGCCGGGATTGGTAGAGATGCGCAGATAGGCCCGATGGCTGCCTGGCGTCGCGAAGAGCCCCTGCGCCAGTTCGGGGCGCAGGTCGGATGCAACAACGAACACACCTTCGAGGATCCCGTGCGCCTTGGCATGGACCGCGCGCACGGCACGACCGTAATGCGCACGGGTAACGTGGAGGATTTCATCGAAGGATGAATTGATGGACTGGAGCGTTTCGCCCTCATCGTCCTGCAAGGTCTCGATGTCCGGAGAATAAGGAAGTGGCGGCGGCGGTGTCATGGACGATGCTCCTTTATCGAGAGTGCGCGCACATCCGCCGTGCGGCTCTGATGACTACGGGAGCGATAACCGCTGGTCGGCGGTTAAGTGCCTGACTCCAAATAATCCGGATAAGATCCTCTAGCCCGGGTTATTCACGAGCCCGCCGCTCTGGTGTGTCCCGAGCTCAATCGGTGTTTGGCGGCGTGACTTGGGCGAGCGCTGGCGCCGGTGTTTTTCACCGCGTCAGGAGCAATGGGCTTTTCGAGGTTGACGGGACGAGGGCTCGGGTTTCGGCGGCATGGCCGCGCTGGCTATGTCGGCGCTGGCCGAAGACCGGTGGCGATGGCTTTGAACACGCCGGCGTCGGGGCATGCTGACGCGAAGGCGACACGGATACGCGAGGCGCTCTCGATGACGCGGGCAGCGACCTTGAGCAGCCTCAGGCGCAGAGTCGCGAACTCGGCAGCGGCCAGCGCAGTGGCCTTGGGGATGGCCTGCTGGATGCGCCACATCAGCCAGTAGGCGGCGGTATGCAGGATGAGGCGCATCTGGTTGGCATTGGCCGAGCGGCAAGAGGTGCGATCGCTGGCCAACTGGGTCTTGTGGCGCTTGATCAGGTTCTCGGCTTGGCCGCGCGCGCAGTAGAGCGTGTCGTAAATATGCTCGGCCGAGCCTTCTGTCAGCGAGGTGACGACATAGCGGATGTCCATGCCCAGCGTGCTGGCTTCGATCCGGGCGACGACGCGGCGTTGGCCCTTCCAGCTTTTGGCACCGTAGCGGGTCTCGGTATAATGGCGCAGGACCGGGCATTGGCGCTGAGCCCGCTTGACCGCGCAGGCATCGGCGACGGCGACAATGATCGGATCGGCCCGCAGCGCGGCGTTGGTCGGCAAGCCGAACACGTAATCGACCCCGGCCGCCTCGCAGAACGCCATGATCTCGGGCCGACCGTAGTGCCCGTCTCCGCGGATAGTGATGTGGGTATCGGGCCAGTGCTGGCGGATATGACGCACCAGGCGCCGGATGTGGCCGGCACCTTCGGCACCAGACGGCGTCTTGCCGGTGCGCAGCAGCATCGCGACCGGACGGCCGGTCGCAGTGTCGTAAACGTGGATCGGCAGAAAGCAGCGTTCGCCGTGATGGCCATTCCAAAACGAGAGCTGCTGATAGCCGTGCACGACATCGCAGGTGTCATCGATGTCCAGCGTCACCGCCGCCGGTGGGACCAGATAGCTGGCACAGTAGACGCCGATCATCGCGGCCATCATCCGGGCCAGTTCGCGCGTGGTCGGTGCATTCTCCCAGCGGCTCATCGTCGGTTGGCTCGCAAGCCCCGCGCCCGATCCCGGCAACTTGCCCAGTGCCAGGCGGAACCCCGGATCGTCGCGCAGGGCGTCGAGATCGTCAGCATCCTCGTAGCCACACGTGATCGCGAACACCCGGGCGCGCAGGATGTCATCAAGGCGATGGGTCACCCGCGTCGGGTCACGCGGATCAGCGATGCAAGCCGCAAGCCTCCGGCAAATTCCCATCGCTCGCTCGGCTTGCGCCAGCAGCAGAACGCCGCCGTCCGAGGTCAGCCGGCCACCGTCGAACGCGGCTGTGATCTTCTTCCCGCCAACCGCTGGAAACGAAAATCCCGGTGCGCTATCATCGCTCCCGGCGGGTGTGGTCCGTGGCATAAATTGCCTCGCTGCAGGACTGGTCTAGACACCCATTTTCCTACTGCAAAGCAATCGCTTACGCCACTCCCGCCAACCCTATCACCCGCCTACGTGAATAAAACAGGCTAGATCGCGCGCGATCCAGTGATAGTTACGTCTCTCTTGAACTAGCGCCAGCACTTTGGGAGCAAGCCGATCAGACTTGCGCCGGTCGCCGGTCTGCCGCCCGAGTTTCCGCCGGCGCGCCCGTGCTGCGGCAGGCCGGAGCGGACCCGCTTGCTAAGCATGTCACGCTCGAACTGCGCGATGCCGGCGAGCATCGTCGGCATCATCCGCCCGTGCGGCGTATCGACCTCGAAGGTCATGCCGCTCATCGCGACGACCGACACGCGCCAGCCCGACAGCCGGTTAAGCGTATCGAGCGGATCCTGGGTCGAACACCCCCAGCGGCTGAGTTCGATAACGAGGATCGCAATGGATATTCAACGACGTTCTCTACCTCTAATTTTTGCGAAAGCGGTACGGGACCCCACACTGAACGCCTGCCTCGCCACCGCAAGAATATGAGCGCGATTGAGCTGCGGATCCCTTCGGGGGAAGCCCGACCAGTTTTTCTGACATGGCGAACTTTCAACCCTTGAACATCGGAGATGCTCTCCGTATCTGAGGAAAAGAAGTGGAGAGTGTCTCCATATAGCGTGCCGCAGCGGATTTAACAGACCGTATCGGCATGGCAACGAGGGCGAAATGACGAAGCAGATGATGATCGGCATGCATCTGGGTAACGGATACGGCAACCTGCCCGGCGCCTGGCGTGCGCCGTCGGTCGATCCCATGAGCTATTCGAGTTTCAATGCGAAGGTGCGGCATGCTCGGGCTGCAGAACGCGGAAAGCTCCAGTTCCTGTTTCTGCCGGATGGTCCCACCCATGTCGGCGACCTCGCGAACGAACCGCCCCACTTTAATCTGGACGTCATGGCCACCCTGGCTGTCGTCGCGCGGGAGACAAAGCGGATCGGCCTCGTCGCCACCGGCTCGACGACGTTCAACGAACCATTCAACCTCGCGCGGCAGTTCAAGGCGCTGGATGTCCTCAGCCATGGGCGGACGGGATGGAACGCCGTCACATCGAGCGGCGAGGATGTCGCGGCAAACTACGGGGTGCGCCTGCCCTCCAGTGCGGATCGGTACGGACGCGCGCATGAGATGGTGCAGCTGGTCCAGGCGCTCTGGGGTAGCTGGGGCCGCGATGCGTGGGTGCACGATAAGGCCACGGGCCGGTTCGCCGACGCCGGACAGGTCGCGCCGATCAACATGGGCGGCACCTATGTCGCCTCGCGGGGGCCGCTATATATCCCGCCATCGGAACAAGGGCAGCCCGTCGTCTTCCACGCCGGCGGCAGTCCGAACGCCCACGCCTTCGCCGGACGCTACGCCAATGCCGTCATCGGCGCGGCGTTCACGATCGATGACGCGCGCGCGCAGCGTGCCGCGTTTCGTGCCGCAGCCGAGCAGGCCGGGCGAAACCCGGACGAGATCAAGTTCTTCGCCGGCCTGATGACGACGATCGCAAGCGACCGGCGCAAGGGCCTTGATCGCCGGATCGGCTTGAGCGAGCGAATATTTCCCCAGCGCGCTGCCTATCTCGCGCAGATGCTGGGCGTGCGACTGGACCTGGCACGGCTCAACGACCCACTGTCGCCGGAACAACTGGCTAAGGCGCGACCGTCGGCTGCCGACCCGCGCTCGCCCCATGCCTTGAAGATTGCCCGCGAAGGCTGGTCACTCCGCGACGTGCTCGCGCACGGCGTCATCGATTACCACCCTGTCATTGTCGGACCGTCGGTGGAGGCCGCCGATCACATGCAGCAATGGTTCGAGGCGGGCGCAGTCGATGGCTTCTGGGTGTCGCCGGATGTCTACGAGGACGGAATAGACGCCTTCGTCGATGGCGTGGTGCCGATCCTCCAGGACCGCGGGCTGTTCCACCGCGACTATGACGGCGCCACCCTGCGCGATCATCTGGGCGCTCCGGTCCAATACGGCATCGATCCGCGCGTCGCGCGATGACCTCAACCAAAACACCAACTGAAGGAAATGACATGAAAATCGGCATCATCGGCGCAGGAAATATCGGCGGCACCATCGCACGAAAGCTGGCGGCCAAGGGGCATTCGATCAAGCTTGCTGGTGCGGACGGCCCGGACGAGATCCGCGAGAAGGCGGCGGCGATCGGCGCTGTCGCGGTCACCCCACAGGACGCTGTCACGGACGTCGACGCGATTATCCTCTCGATCCCGTTCGCAGAGATCCCCAACGTCGCCAGCATCTTCGCAGACGTGTCGAGTGACGTAATCGTGATCGACACCGGCAACTATTATCCTTTCCGCGACGGGAACGTTGCCGAGGTCGATGGCGGCAAGCCGGAAAGCGTCTGGTCGAGTGAGCAACTCGGGCGTCCCGTCATCAAGGCGTTCAATGCGGCGCTCGCCGAGACGCTTGCCAATGGCGGCACGGCGGAAGGGACGACCGGTCGGATCGCAATCCCCGTCGCCGGCGACGATGCGAAGGCCAAGGCGATCGCGCTCGGTCTGGTGAACGAGGCCGGCTTCGACGCGCTGGATGCTGGCGATCTCGCGGGTTCCTGGCGCCAGCAGCCGGGTACGCCCGCCTACTGCACCGAACTGACGTTGCCCGAGCTGAAGATTGCACTGTCTTCTGCGGACAAGGCCCGTTCCCCCTTGATCGTGAGGCACTGATCAAGAGCTTCATGCAGGATAAATCCCCATTAACCCACGAGCAGACCATAGCGCGCAATCGCGAGTTTACCGCTCCGCGATGAGTGTCACGATCCATAGGGAGATGGCAGTTGGCGCCTCCCTACGGATCACTCGCTGACCCCGCAACGCCACGCCTATGCGTGACTGCATTCCCTCAACCATGGGAGACGAAATCATGATCCGCCACATTGTATTGTTTCGCGTCAACAACGGCACTCCAAAGGAGCGACAGCAGGAGGCTTGCGATCGCCTGAAGGCTTTGAAAGACACTACCCCAGGTCTGCGATCGCTCGAAGCAGGGTGTGATATTGGAATCGCGGGCAACTTCGATTTCGGACTTGTGGCGGAATTCGACGATCGCACCGCTCTTGATCAGTTTTCGAACGACGCCGCGCATTTAGAGGTAGCTTACTGGATCCTCGAATTCCGCAAGGACATCGCGATCTTGGACTTTGAAATCTGAAACTAACAGGATCGGGCGGATTAAGACCTGGCATGGGCAAGCTCTGCAAGCCGCCTGCGTCATGCCGATCCTGCGAGCTTCACGATCCCTCTCAAACGTTGGACGGGAGTATCACCGACAGCGTTTTAGGCAGCAGCCGCAATCCGGCACGCGCCAGATAAGAAATCGTGCGGCACCTGCTCTCCAGCGACATCAGCCCAGAAAGGAAATATCTATGAACAACCAATCCCCGAAGAAGCAGGCCGTTCAAAAATACCTGGACGCAGTTGGCAAAGGGGATGCTGAGGCAATCGCTTCTCTTGTCACAGAAGACTACATGCATGAGTTCCTTGGTAGCACCAGTTTCGCAACAAAGAAAAGAAATCTCCTGGAAATCCGAGAGATGCTCAAGACATTCAGGGCGTCGCTTGTCACCGATGGCGAATTTACGATTCATGACATCGCTGAAGAAGGAAACCTCGTCCTGGCGGTCTTCACCGGCAAATGCGAGTTGGTAAGCGGCAAGCGGTTTGATGGTGTCTATGCGGCGAGCTTCCATTTCCGTGGCGACAAGATCATTTCACTGCGGGAATTGATGGATACGAAGCTCGCTGACGCCGTCATGGCCTGAAGCAAGGCAGGCCGGAGGCTAGAAGGTGCCTTGTCACGGTCACGCTTCGTATTTTGTATCGGTGATTGCCTCCGTTTCCGTTGGATACTCAGTTAACCCGGATGCCTGATTCACTCTACGATCTCATTCGCTGACCGTGGTAGCGGTCGCTTAAAAGAGGAACACTCAAATGGTACAAATTCTTGAAGGACGTTCTATACTGGTTACGGGCGGTGGCAGTGGGATCGGTCGTGCTGTCGCATTGCGCAGCGCGGATGCGGGAGCCGCCATTACCGTCACCGACGTGAACGTCGAGGCGGGCACAGGCGTCGCCGACGAGATTCTGCGCAACGGTGGCCAGGCTCAGTTCGTCCGGTTGGACGTCACCGACGAAGCGCAGCACCATGCAGCGGTGGCAGCGGCGGTGAAGGCATTCGGCAAGCTCGACGGCGCCTGCAATGCGGCAGGAAAGCCATTCCAGGGCCGACCGATGCACGAAATCGACCCTGACTTCTGGGAAAGCTCTTATGCCCTCAACCTCCGCAACGTGTTCTACGCTACGCGCGCACAGGTGCCCGCAATGTTGGACGCCGGCAAAGGATCCATCGTCAATGTCGCATCGACTGCGGGTATAGCCGCTTTCCCCAGCGGCGCGGATTATGCCGCCATGAAGGGCGGTATCGTGTCGGCGACACGGGCAGCGGCGCTCGATTATGCCAAGCTTGGCATCCGCGTGAATTCCGTTCTCCCGGGCGCCACCCGTACGCCCATGATGCAAGGACAAATGGATGCGTTCGAAGGGCTTGAAAAGATGATGATGGCGGCGAACCCGATGGGTCGCCTCGCTGAGCCAGATGAAGTTGCCTACGCTGTTCGCTGGCTGCTATCTGACGAGGCGAGCTTCGTGACCGGCACCATGATGATCGTAGACGGCGGCCTGACCGCAGCCTGACGTCCAACGCTTGCGATTATCGGCTCAATGTGTGGATCGGCTTGGAAGTGGGATGGCCCCAGATTTCGGCCAAACATCTGATCGTAAATGAGAGACGATATAGCGTTGAGGCCCTGTTCGGGGTCAAGCAGGCCCCCAACAATTAGCGTCCCTCGCAGTGTATCTCAGATAATTGCGATGCGCGGAGGCGGGCACCACTTCTGTGCCGATCCACACTACTGACCGGCGCCGAACAGCGCTCGCTTACGATCCGGGCGTTCGCCGGGCGCACAGATTCACTATTTAAAACTGTTGAAACAAAGGAATTTTGATATGGAAATAGGCATTATCGGGACCGGCTTGATCGGCACCAATCTTGCGAGGAAATGGGTGGCCGCAGGTCACGCCGTTCGTATCGCCAATGATTTTGACCCCACTGCGCGTGACAATCTTGCGCGAGAGATCGACGCGCAGGCGATGCCGGTTGCGGACATCGTAAAGGACGTCGAGCTGATCGTCGTCACGATCCCGCTCAACGCCATACCCTCGCTGCCCAGCGGCCTGTTTGAAGCCTTGCCCGGTGACGCCATCCTGGTCGATACCTCGAACTACTTCCCGGCGCGCGACAGCACCATTGCCGCCATTGAGGAGGGCATGGTCGAAAGCCAGTGGGTTGAACAGCAGCTCGGGCGGCCGGTCATCAAGGCGTTCAACAATCAATTGGCTTACACACAGGCGCATGAGGGCAAGCCGGCAGGCACGCCGGGCAGGCTCGCCATGTCGGTCTACGGCGAAGATGCGGGAGCCAAAAACACGGTCATCGGCCTGATCGACGACCTCGGCTTTGACGGGATCGACGCGGGTCCGTTGGCAGAATCCTGGCGGCAGCAGCCCGGCACCCCTGCTTATTGCACTGAACTGACCGCACCCGAATTGAGAGCGGCGCTCGACAGGGCCGTCAAGGACAGATCGCCCAAACTGCGGGAACTCTCACACAAACGGCTTGATGCGTTCGGCAACGGCTTTCTTGCGTCCTTGGGGACGGGCGAATACACGCTTGGCTATACCAGCAAGGATGTAGTGCGGGTGTACAGGCAGCTGGAATCGGAACAGATCGGCGAGTGAGGATTGAGCAACCTTCCGTATGTATCGTCGTGTTTGTCCATTTCTGTCGCTCCATAGGTGCGTTATCTCCGTGGAATGCTGAAAATGGGCAGCCAGTGCCGGGGCGTGCCCCGGCACTGGCTGGACGGTCCCGACCCGGATGAATTTCCCTACCTCTGGTTACAACCCGGTGCGCGTTGAAGACGTATTCGTGCAGGAGTCGGAGATCTATGTGATTTTCGATCAGGTGGTTGGCGCGGCGGATAGCGGCTATCATCTCACCCGTAGACGTTCGCTTGTCTCGCGATGGCTTTTGCGATGTGCCAAAAGCTGGAAATTTGGGCCTAGTCGCCGACCTGAAAAAAGGACCAAGAATGAGTGGAGAGCAATTTGGCGAGGGTAGCACGGCGGCGGAAGTTGTCGCTGGACTCGATCTTGCGGGGAAACGGGTGCTGGTTACCGGAGTATCGGCCGGGCTTGGTGTCGAGACAGCGCGCGCGCTGGTGGGACGCGGGGCCGAAGTGATCGGCACCGCCCGCAACTTGGAAAAGGCGCTCAGGGTGACTACCGATATCGCAGGGCCAGGTGACTTAACGCTGGAAGAATGTGACCTCGCTTCGCTCGCCAGCGTTCGCGCCTGTGCGGACCGGCTGCTGGCAGACGGGCGTAAGCTCGACGTGGTGATCGCCAATGCTGGCGTCATGGCGTGCCCTCAGGGCAAGACCGAGGACGGGTTCGAAACCCAGTTCGGCACCAATCACCTTGGCCATTTCGTCCTCGTCAACCGCGTAGCCCCGCTTATTTCGGAAGGCGGACGTGTGGTGGTGCTGGCATCGGCAGGGCATCGTTATTCGGACATCGATCTCGACGACCCAAATTTCGAGCGTACAGAATATGATCCCTTCGTGGCCTATGGCCGCTCGAAGACGGCAAATGCGCTCTATGCCGTCGAGCTCGACCGGCGCCTCAAGAGCCGCGGCGTGAGGGTAGCCTCGGTTCATCCCGGCGGCATCATGACAGAGCTTGCCCGGCACCTCGACCCGGAAAGTATCTCCGCCTTTGCCGCGCGGACCACCAAGGGGCTCGCCCCCGTCAGGATGAAGACCGCCAAGCAAGGCGCCGCGACAAGTCTGTGGGCAGGCTTTGCCGCGCCAGCGGACGAGGTTGGGGGCGCTATTGCGAAGACTGCAGCGTCGCGAAGATTGCCGAGGTCGATCTGACCGAGCGCAAGGGCGTTCGGCCCTATGCGCTCGACAAGGACAAGGCGAAGGCGCTTTGGGCGATGAGCGAGCGGATGGTAGTCGAGCGATTTGATTTACTCTAGCCGTGCACGATGCGCGCCCACGCATTTTCGAGGGCGGAACAGGTCGATGATTACCGTTTGAGCAAATGCGTCGTCGGCATGTGGCAATAGCGGCCTGTCGCGGACAGGATTAAGTACGGGAGAGCTGGTGCGCTTGTGCGGTGGCGGCGGGTGTCGAAAAACCCTCTAGCGGCATTGTCACACAGCCAGCCAGTCCGCCCTAGCTTATCGTGCAAAAGTACCGGATCACGAAAGTTCCAGCCGGCTCCCTCCGCCTGGCAGACGTCGCGGGCGTTACGCGAACTGCGGCAACTCGTCGTTTATATCGTACCACTCGGCTTTCGATACGACGAAATAATGTGCGGTCGGCGGCGCCGGCAGCGGCGTATCGAGCGTCCCCAGCCGCAAGCGCACGACATCTGGCATGGTATCGCGGCGACTGATGATCGACGAGCCGCAGTTTGAACAGAAGACGCGTTGAACGCCTGGCAAAGAATCGAACGCCTTGAGCGCAGCCTCGCCCCCGATGACCACGAAGTCACTGGCCGCCACGGCAGCATTGGTCGCAAATGCGGTCGCGGTCGCTTTGCGACACCGTGAGCAGTGGCAATAGATTGCTGGACCGAGCTCGCCGCGGACTTCGTATTTCACGGTTCCGCAGAGACAACTGCCTTTATGCATAAAAACTCCCGTGGCTGAGGTAACGATCTGCGCATATTCTGGCGGGATGGAATTCGGGAAAGGTTCTGCCGCATTGCTGCCCGCCTGCTTCCTGCCTGATAGCTGATCCAGGCCATACCGCAGGCGGCGCAATCTATCTGACGAACGAAATTGTCGTCAGATCATGGCTTCCATGCCCATCATCTTGAGCAGGTCATTCTGGATGGGCGCTACGGCTTCATTGAGCCGCTCGACGCCAAAGTCCATGCCCTCAGGCATGACGACCGTCCGCAGGGGACGGCGCCCCGTTGCCTGGACGAGCTTTGCAATCGCATCGGCAACAAGTTGTGGTCGGGGCGGATGCGCAGGATCGTGCGACTGGTCCGCATTGGCCTTGATCTGCCCTGGAATCGCGGCAACATCGCCATAAGTGGCCAGCACACCCGCGTCAGAGGGCTGCGGGCTGGACGAAATGAGGTTGCTGGGAAACGGACCCGGCTCGACAATGACAGAGTCGATCCCGAAGCCGGACAATTCATAGCGGTAGGTTTCGGCAAGGGCTTCGAGGGCAAACTTGCTCGCAGAATAGACGCCGAAGAACGGAATGGTAATCCGCCCCATCAGCGAAGTGACCTGGATCAGAAGTCCGCTGCCGGCGGCGCGCATATGCGGCAGGACCGCCCGATCGGTTCGGATCGCACCAAAGAAGTTGACCGCGAACAGCCGTTCGACGTCGGCGATCGTATAGGCCTCGGTCACCCCGATCGGCATCAGTCCTGCGTTGTTGACCAGCACGTCGATGCTGCCGTGCTGCGTGATGACGCCGTCGATGGCCACCTGAACTGACGCGTCATCGGCGACATCCATTTCGACGACCTGCAACGGATTGCCTTGCGCCTGGGCGGTTTCGATCAGTTCGCCGCGGATCTTGCTGTTACGCCCGTCGATGTCGCGCATCGTCGCGACAACAATATGTCCCTGCCTTGCCAGTTCCAGCACCGTGAGCTTCCCAAACCCGCTGCTCGCGCCGGTCACGACCACTACCTTGTTGCTCATTCCAGATCCCGTCATCGTTGGAGATGGCGCACGGGTATACAGGTCTGTCTACTTGAGCAAGAAAAATAGACAGGTCGGTCTGTCCATAGGTGAAAAACGCATTATATGGTAATCATGGAAAACAGCGGCACCCAGCAATTGTCCAATTTCGATGGCCCGGCGCCTGCCGTGTTCCCTCCACGGGAACGCATCCTGAGAACCGCATCAGACCTGTTCTATCGGCACAGCATCCACACGGTCGGGATCGACAGGATCATCGCCGAGAGCGGCGTGGCCAAAATGACGTTTTACAAGCATTTTCCCTCGAAGGCGCGCCTCATCGCCGACTACCTTCGCGGACAGACCGCAGCCTGGCTGCAGATGCTCGCGATCGCGACTGATCGCCCCAGCCTGTCTCCAGTCGAGCGCGTGCTCGCGATATTCGACGCGCTCGATGTAGCGTTCCAGCAACAGCCGTTCCGTGGCTGTCCCTTCGTAAAGGGACTGGCCGAGTTCGGACCGGACGCAGACACGCCCGAGATTAAAGCAACGATCGCCAACTATTTCGGGAGCCTGCATGATCTGGTCAGCACGCTCATCGCGCCCTTGGCTTTGAGCAATCCCGAAAAAGCCGTGCTTCAGATCCTGTCGTTGATCCAGGGTGCGATCGTGATGGCGCAAACGACGTCGGACCAAGGCATAGCCAAAGCCAATCGTGACGCAGCCCGGTTACTCCTGGAAACCGAGGGCGCATGATAAGGACATCGAGCGCGCGGACGAGCCGTATGTCGATCCCATTTAATGTGTTGGATAATAGCGCCATGGCTCATGGAAGAAGCCGGGCTGATGACACGATGCGGTCGCACGGTCGAGGCGCAAGTAATGGGCGTGACTGATCGGACCAAGACGGCATGCCAACTGATGAAGAACCATCTCGACGAACTCCGTCGAGCGCTGGACGCTCTCGCTCACCCGCGGACGGACTGAAAATCAAACAAGGAGACGTAGTATGAAAATCGGTATTCTCGGCACAGGCAACATCGGCAAGACTCTCGTTCAGAAGCTGAGCGCGGCCGGGCATGACGTGAAGGTGGCCAATTCACGCGGACCGGAAACGATCGACGCAGAAACCCTGTCGGCGGGCGCTCGGGCGGTCACCGCAGCGGAGGCCGTCGTCGGCGTCGATGCGCTGATCCTCTCTATCCCGCTCGACCGCATTCCGGGCGTTGCGCCGTTGATAGCCGACGTCGATGCAGAGACCGTCATCATCGACACGTCGAACTATTACCCGGGGCGCGACGGCCAAATCGCGGCTCTGGATAATGGTCAGGTCGAGAGCGAATGGGTCTCGGCGCAGTTGGGCCGGAAGGTTGCAAAGGCGTGGAACTGCATTGGGTCCGGATCGCTGGCAACGAATGGCAAGCCTGCGGGCGATCCCGACCGCCTCGCCATTCCGGTCGCCGCCGATAGCGATCGGGAGCGCGCCGTCGCCATGGCGCTGGTGGAAGACACCGGCCTCGACGCGTTCGATGCCGGCACGCTGGCCGACTCGTGGCGGCAGCAGGCCGGCGCGCCCTGCTACTGCACGGATCTCCGTCGCGACGAGCTGCCGGCGGCGCTTGCGGCGGCCGATGCGGCGCGCTCACCCGCCCGACGCGACCTCTTGATCGCCGTCGTCATGGAGCGCATGTCGGGCGGCACGGCAACCGTTCCGGATCCTGACCATCTCCTCCGCGCAAGCCGCGCGCTGTTCATGTAATATAGCCGATGCCGAGGCGTTCGCCGCGATGGCGCGACGCCTCGGCATCCGCAAACGATCAGTAGCGCTTTACCGGGCTCGACCTCGGCACCGCGCTTATTTGTTAGCACCGGCCAATCCCGCCTGAAATCCAGCGGTGTCGAAATAGTCCGACCAGCGCATGATCTTGCCGTCCAAGTCCAGTTCAAAAATCCCCATCAGCGGAATGGAGGCCAGTAGATTACCCGACGCATCGTACATATAATCGATCCGTTCGGTCAGAACCTTGTCGCCGACAGAGGCAATGGCAAGCAATTCAAACCTCATCGAGGCCATTCCCAAGTTTGCGCCTAGTTGGTTTATCAGCGCAATCGCTTCGTCCACCCCCTCGGTCTTGGCGAGATCCAACATTGTCCCACACGGTCGAGGGAGTAAACCAACGACGGTAAGCAGCCACGATGCCGTCCGTATCCGCGTCCATAGCGGCGATGAATTCACGGACGATGGAAAGTGCATCCTGCATGATATATCTCCTTTATATTCATAACTAAATTGAAAACGGAACTGTAGAAATACGCCTCTGAGTTGGTGATTTTTTCATTTATAGCCGCTGGTTGAACGAGTTGATTACTCGCCCAGACGCTCCAGGTTCTTCGATTCCGCATCGACGGTGTCACGCAGGACGACGAACACTATCTCACGGAACCCGTTCGCATATAATTCGTCGGTTCTCTTATCCATGTTCTCCGGGACCGAAAAATTGGACAGGGGGTCCATGACGACAATATGATCCAGTTCGTCAAAACAGCTGCCCGTCGACGACATCTTTTTCTCAGAGATCCGCCAAGAGGCCGGCCATCAGGTCTAGGAAGGCAAAAGCCCAACGTCACGGAAGTCTTCGATCACCGCGTCGTATAAGGAGATATCTGACCGGCTTCTTGCCAGGAGTTGCGCTCCGGCAATGGCCCCGAAGATAGCCCGTGCCCTTTTTCGCTGTTCTCGATCGGGACGATCGAGGCCGCGGATAGTTGCCTGCCAATCCAAGCCACATTGACGTCGGCGAAGGTTTGCACTTCCTTTTTCACAAGATCCGGCAGGTCGTCATATTCTGCAGCCATGAAACTGCCCATGCACATCCGGTTGTCATTCAAAAGGGCCGCGCGGAATATACCAGGGTATCGCTGCAGACAGGCTAGCGGGTCCGGCGTTTCGTCGGACATGGCCTCCAAAGCAATGGCGGCATCTTCCCAATAGCGCCTCGCTACCGCCGCACCCAGGTCAGCCTTGCTCGCAAAATGATAGTGGATGCTTGCCGATTTGATCCCAACATCTGCGGCTAGGTCCCGAAAGTTCAGGCCACCATAGCCTCGCGCCTGCGCGGTTCGCCTCGCGGCGTCCAGGATCGACTCCTTGGTATTCCTACTCATTTCGAACTCTCGCACTTTGCTGCCTATCAAATGGCAGATAGGCATTGACGCACCTGAGAGCGATAGCCTAAATCATCTATCAACTGGTAGATAGAAGGGATTTTCGTATGCGGATATATGACCGTCAGGCCGGACCACATCCCACTCGAGTACGGATCGTCCTTGCCGAAAAAGGCCTCGATGATCAGGTCGAGTTTGTCAGCGTCGATCTCATTGCTGCCGCGCAGAAGCAGCCCAGCTTCCTGGCGATGAACCCAATCGGGAAGATTCCCGTGCTCGAACTCGACGATGGCACCATCATCTCTGAATCGACGGCCATCACTGAATATCTCGACAATCTGGATGGTAACCCGATCCTGACTGGCACCACGCCTCGTGAGAAGGGTCTCATCCACATGATGCAGCGTCGAGCGGAGATGATGCTGATCGATGCCGTTGACGATTATTTCCATTATGGTACCCCCGGCCTTGGCGCCGCGCTGCGACCGTGGCGGGCGCCCGATTGGACCGGTGCGAAGGAATGGGGCCAGCGGCGCGGCGCATACGCCGTGGCCAGTATGCCCTACTTCAATGATGTGTTGGCGGCGCAGCCGTTCATGACGGGCGAGAAATTTTCGATGCCCGATATAACGCTGTTTGCCGGCCTGATATTTGCCGACATTGTCGGCTTGCCGATCGCTTCCGAACTCACCGCCCTCCATGCATGGCGCAGCAAGGTGGCCGAACGGCCTGGTGTCAAAAATCGCACCGGTCAGACGCCGCTCCCGGAAGATCTGGCCCGCCTCAGTGCCGTGTCATAACAAGGTCTTATCTGTAGGGTGACGCGGATGCGGATTTGCAGGTCGTGTAGCGGATTTGGCTAAGTTCGCGAGTTCCGGGCACTTCACGTTGATGCTGCTGGCCAAAGCTATCGCACCGCGATCGCCATCACGCTCGCGCGACCGATAACATCGCTGTCAAAGATTTCGGACGCACTCTTGACCATCGACCACCAGCCTTTACAGATTCCCGACCGCCTTTTCGGCACGATTAGACAAAGATGGCGATCGGAAAAGCACAGGTATCGGTAAAGATGCACAACGCTCACTTTCTAATTCTTTAGATATCATCGTGGCCGCAGAATGGTGGCCATCGACATCGGTCGTTGCTGTACCGAACGCCAACGTTTTACGAACCATATCAGTTATAGCCTTGGCCTCACTCCGGGATCTGTTCCGATTCCAGTTCCCTGTACACCCGCACGACATCCTTGCTTGTATAGCCGAGCGTGTATTCGCCCGTTCCTAAGGATGCGAGGAAGCCGTCGCCGAACGCATTAAGCCGCTGGTGTGACAGTTCCCGCAGTTTGGGCGATCTGTCCTCGACGGCCCTGCCGAGCGCCGCGCGCAACTCAGGCGCGGTCAGTTCGGTGCAATAGGCCGGGGTACCGGGCTGCTGCCGCCACGATTCTTCCAACGGGCCCGCATCGATCCCGTCGAAGCCGAGATCGTTGATCAGGCCGATGACGGCCTGTTTGGCGCCCGCATCGTCGCCATAGACCGACATGGCGAGCCTGCCCGGTGTGCCTGCCGGCCTGCCTTCATGCGCCTGCGTGTAGGCCAGCTGGTTGTTGAACGCCTTGATGACCGGTCGCCCGAGCTGCTGTTCGACCCATTGGCTTTCGACCATGCCGTCCTCGATGGCGGCGATGGTTCTGTCGCGCGCCGGAAAGTAGTTCGAGGTATCGACCAGAATGGGGTCGCCCGGCAAGCCGTCGAACAAGCCGTCGGGCAGCGAGGGTATGGCGTTGAGCGGGATCGTGACGACGATCACCTCGACATCCTTCACGACAGCCGTGACCGGCATCGTCTGCGCGTCGATCTCTCGCGCAAGGTTGTCACGCGTAGCAGGGTCGAAATCATTGGCGATACGAACGGCGTGACCTGCGGCCGCCCATTTCCGGGCAAGATTGGCTCCAATCAGCCCTGTTCCGATAATTCCGATTTTCATGGCAGTTTCCTTTATTCGAAGTGCAGAATGATGATCTTCCTGTTCGGAGCGACGGGAAGCCGCTGTTTCCAAACAGCCCCGTCGACATTTTAAGAAGATGACCGCTTATCGGCAGACATAACTGCCCGCCTTATTGAGGTCGCCTGCGTTGAAAGTGACCTTGGAAGGGTAGACGCACATGGGCAGGGTCTTCGAAGTCGGCTTGTCGTCGAGCGATTTGAGCACGACGTTGCCGGGCGTGACGCCCTTTTCCACCCAATCCGTCAGCAGAGCATAGATTTCGGCCTTGCGCGGCGCGAGAACCGGCGGATTGGCCGCGGGGTTGCTCGTACCGTTCCGTGAGCCGTGGGCCATCCCGGGGATCAGATAGAAGCGATAGAAGTCATTCACGCCCGAAAGACCGCCCATCTTCGCCAGAACCCGCTCGAAATAGTCGACCGATCCCAGATAGGGCACCAATTCGTCGTTTGTGGCCTGGACATGGATGAGCTTGCCGCCCCGCGCCTTGAAGGCGGTAAGGTCGGGATCGTCGGTGTTGATGTCGCCAAATTGCGGCTGCAGCGCGACGCTGGCGTCGAACGCCTGCGCCAGTTGTTCGTAGCGCATCGATTTCCAGCCATCCGCGCCATTGGCCTTCGCATTGTGGAAGGACGGCCTTGCTACCGTCGGATCCTGCAACGCCAGCGCCAACATGTCGGCAGAGATCGAGAATGGAGCATCTCCCGCCAAAGCGATCAGGCTTGTGCCTCGTGGCAGTCCGAACCACTTGCGCTTGCCCTCCAACGGACCGACCCCGTTATCGATCGCAGGATCCGGCACGCTGCCGTCGGAGGTCATGCCGTACCAGATCTTGTTGATCGCCAGCGCCTGTGTCCGTGTCACGCAGTCGGCGGTGCGGTTGATTCCGCCGTCGGCAGCGCAGAGGACCGCCCGATCCTTCGTCGGATCATAGCGGCAGGTGGCATTGTCGAGAATGAAGCCGAGATGCTTACCGTCGATCAGATCGCAAGCCCCGATCGCCGCGTTGGAGACCAGGTTCAATTGGGCGGGCGTCATATGGCGACCACCCAGATCCCGCTGGATCACGATCTGGGGATAGAGATTGGCGATCAGGAATTTCGACCAGTTGATCCCCGGCACGACCGAGATGATCCCGTCGAAATCCTCCGGATAGCGTTGCGCCTGCTTCAGGCCCTGGCGTCCGCCCGAGGAAAGGCCGTCCCAATAGGTGTATTTCGGCGCCACACCATAATAAGCTTCGGCCAGCGCCTTCGCCAGGACGACCTGCAGATGGATCGCGCGTGACGAGAAGTCGGTCCAGAGCGTCGTGTTGATCGTCCCGTCGGGATTCATGGCGAAGGCGCCATTCATGACACCCCGGTGTGCCCCGTGTCGGTGGTTGCCACGACGGCGCCTTCCTGACCGGCCACGAACGGCGCCGAACTCAGATCGTTCGATATCGTATAGGACGATATCTTTGCCGGGTCGGCTTCTTCAGTGCCTGCCCAGCCGGAGCCGCCGATGGCATGGACGCGGCCGTTCCAGGCATCCTTCGTCGGTAGCCAGACCTCGATACCGATTCCGGCGGAAGTTGATGGCGCGCCTGCCGGGCCGGCATTGCCCGGTCCTACCAACAGCTTCACCAGGCACAGATCGGCCGTCGCGATCGTCGGTGGTGCAGAGGGATCGAAGCGGTTTTCCTCCGGTGTATCCGGAAACCGATCCCCTTTGCTGTACGCCTTGACTAACAGCACCTTGGTGTCGGCATTCGGCTTGAAGCTGGCCGCGATCGAGTTGTCGCAGGTGAGGGGAAGCGGCTTTGCGCGCGTCGCAGCATGCGCCGGCAAAGCGGCCGTGGCGCTCGCCAGAAGCGCCAGTGCGGCAAGGTTAATGCTGGTTCTCATACGTTTCTTTCCAATCCGGGAATAGTATCACCGACGACCTGACTGCCCGCGTCCCGTCATCTTCGCCGCACCGCCGCTGGCAGACATTGCCTGCTCGGCTTCAAACCGCCGTCTGGCCGCCATCGACCGGGACGACCGAGCCAGTCATGTACGACGATGCATCGGACGCGAGGAACAGCATTACCTGTGCGATCTCCTCGGGCTTGCCGACGCGCCCGGCAGGAATGAGGCTGACGGTCTTGTTCACTGCCTCTGGATCCCGGGCGAGATGCTCCAGATAGATCGGGGTCTCTATCCCGCCCGGGCAGATGACGTTGGCGCGGACGCCCTTTCCTGCATATTCGGCGGCGATCACGCGGGTGGTGGCGATGATCGCGCCCTTGGTCGCCGAATAGACGGCGAGGCCTGGCATGCCCACAAGCGCCGTGGCGGACGAGATGTTGACGATGACGCCGCCGCCGTCCCGCACCAGATGCGGCAGCGCGTATTTCATGGAAAGCAACAGGCCCCGGATATTCACCGCGATGACCGCATCGAAATCCTCTTCATGCGCGTCTTCCAGCGATCCTTGCGGGCCGGTGATCCCGGCGACGTTGCACAGGATGTCCAGTTGCCCGAACTTCGTGATTGCCGCGTCGATCATCGCCTGGACATCGTCACTCTTGCTGACGTCCGCCCGGCAAGCCACCGCGCGCTCGCCAAGTTCGGCGGCGAGATCGGCCTCTTTTCCGCTGACATCCGCCAGCACGACGCGGGCTCCCTCCTTGTGAAAGAGCCTCGCCGCTGCCGCAGCGATACCGGAGCCTGCGCCGGTGATGAGGGCGACCTTGCCTTCCAGAATTCCATTCATTCGTTTTGTTCCTTTTCGATCACGCGTGAGGGTGCGGCATCACTGCGCCAGCGTTATCCCGTCGGTCCTGCCGTGCGTCCCCGGAGCCATTCAAACCGCGTACAGAAGCCGAGAAAGCTGGAGGATGAAGTCCCCGCCGGGATTGTGACCGGCTTCGAAGCGCTCGAGGTAAACCTTGGAGGCCAGGTCCGACCGCCTGCGCGAGCGGGCGAGGTCCGCCGATGCCAGCGCATCCGGCAGTTCGGCGAGGGTGACTTCGGTGCAATAGGACGGCGAGCCGGGTTGCTGCCGCCAAGATTCCGCGATCGGACCGGCATCATAGGCGTCGAAGCCGGTGTCCTCGACCAGCGCCATCGTCACGTCGCGGTCGCGCGGCCGATCGGCCGCGATCGGGGCCGCGATGCGATCCGGGTGGCCGGCCGGCCGGCCCTTTTCCGCCAGCGTGACCGAATAGATCGAGTTCCACGCCTTGGCGATTGGCCGGCCGAGTTGCGCTGTTACCCAGACGCTGTCGGCCATCCCGTCCTCGATCTCGGCGATCCTGTCGTCGCGCGCCGGGATATAGTTCGAGGTTTCGATCACGGCCGTTTCGGCGGGAAGGTCGGCGAGCAGCGGCGCGAGCGCGGGGATGCCGATGAAAGGGATCGAAAGGATCAGGACCTCGACGCCGATGACGGCCTCCTCCTTGGTGACCGCTTGGGCACCAGTGGACAGCGCATCGGCATCGACCGTATCCGGTCCGCGCGAATTGGCGACTTTGACCTGATGGCCGGCCGCGGCCAGCTTTCGGGCAATGGTTCTTCCGATGTGGCCGGAGCCAAGAATCCCGATTTTCATGTCTGTTCCTTTCCGTTCAAGATCAGCCGGAGGGAGGCGGTACGCGCGACCTCCGTGCGGCCCCGCAAGGTCAACGTGGAGCCGTGACCTCGCGGTTGCGGGCGACGATCTGTGCGTGGCTGAGCGGGGACTTCTCTTCCATGAAGCTCTTGATAAGCGCGTCGCGATCGACCGGCGCGCGCGCCTTGTCGGCGTCGGACAGCGCATCGTGAAGCTCGGGCAGCGTCAGTTCGGTGCAATAGGCCGGCGTGCCGGGCTGCTGACGCCAGGAGTCTGCGAGACCACCGGCATCCAGCGTGTCAAAGCCGGCCTCGTCGGCCAGTTCGCGCGCAATCGCCTTTGCCTGCGCGTCGTCGCCCGCGACGGGGATCGCGATCCGGCCCTTCGTGCCTGCCTTGGTGCCGCCATTGGCCAGCGTCTCGGCGAGCAGCGCGTTGAACGCCTTGACCACCGGCCGGCCCAGTTGCTCGCTCGACCAGACGCTTTCCGGCTTGCCGCCGTCGACCGCCGCGATGTTCCCGTCACGGAAGGGGTAATAGTTGCCGGTGTCGATTACGACCACGTCGGCCGGGATGTCCGCGAAAATGTCGGCGACCTTGGGGATCTCGGCAAACGGGATCGAGAGGATGACGACATCGACATCCTTGACCGCATCCTGTGCGGCGACCGGGACAGCGCCGATCTCTGCCGCCTTGTCGCGGATGTCGTTAGGTCCCTTCGCGCCAGCCAACTTCACCGCATGGCCGGCGGCCGCCAGCTTTCGTGCGATGGTGCCGCCGATATTTCCTGCGCCGATGATGCCGATCTTCATATCAAATTCCTTCAGTTGGTGTTTTGGTCGAGGTCAGCGCGCGACGCGCGGATCGATGCCGTATTGGACTGGAGCGCCCAGATGATCGCGCAGGGTGGCGCCGTCATAGTCGCGGTGAACAGCCCGCGGTCCTGGAGGATCGGCACCACGCCATCGACGAAGGCGTCTATTCCGTCCTCGTAGACATCCGGCGACACCCAGAAGCCATCGACTGCGCCCGCCTCGAACCATTGCTGCATGTGATCGGCGGCCTCCACCGACGGTCCGACAATGACAGGGTGGTAATCGATGACGCCGTGCGCGAGCACGTCGCGGAGTGACCAGCCTTCGCGGGCAATCTTCAAGGCATGGGGCGAGCGCGGGTCGGCAGCCGACGGTCGCGCCTTAGCCAGTTGTTCCGGCGACAGTGGGTCGTTGAGCCGTGCCAGGTCCAGTCGCACGCCCAGCATCTGCGCGAGATAGGCAGCGCGCTGGGGAAATATTCGCTCGCTCAAGCCGATCCGGCGATCAAGGCCCTTGCGCCGGTCGCTTGCGATCGTCGTCATCAGGCCGGCGAAGAACTTGATCTCGTCCGGGTTTCGCCCGGCCTGCTCGGCTGCGGCACGAAACGCGGCACGCTGCGCGCGCGCGTCATCGATCGTGAACGCCGCGCCGATGACGGCATTGGCGTAGCGTCCGGCGAAGGCGTGGGCGTTCGGACTGCCGCCGGCGTGGAAGACGACGGGCTGCCCCTGTTCCGATGGCGGGATATACAGCGGCCCGCGCGAGGCGACGTACTGGCCGCCCCTGTTGATAGGGGCGACCTGTTCGGGGTGCGCGAACCGGCCAGTGGCCTGATCATGCACCCAGGCATCCTTGCCCCAACTGCCCCAGAGCGCCTGGACCAGCTGCACCGTCTCATGCGCGCGTCCGTACCGATCCGCACTGGACGGCAACCGCACCCCATAATTCGCTGCGATATCCTCGCCGCTCGATGTGACGGCGTTCCATCCCGTCCGCCCATGGCTGAGGACGTCCAGCGCCTTGAATTGCCGCGCGAGGTTGAATGGTTCGTTGAACGTGGTCGATCCGGTGGCGACGAGGCCGATCCGCGTCGTTTCGCGAGCGATAGCGGCCAGGGTGACCATGACGTCGAGGTTGAAGTGGGGCGGCTCGTTCGCGATGTCACCGACATGAGTGGGACCATCCGGCAGAAACAGGAACTGGAGCTTTCCGCGTTCTGCAGCCCGAGCATGCCGCACCTTCGCATTGAAACTCGAATAGCTCATAGGATCGACCGACGATGCACGCCAGGCTCCGGGCAGGTTGCCGTATCCGTTACCCAGATGCATGCCGATGATCATCTGCTTGGTCATTTCGCCCTCGTTGGCTCGCCATTGCAGACTATTAAATCGGCAACGACAAGCTATATGGAGATACTCTCCACTCCTATCCTCAGATACGGAGAGTGTCTCCGATGTTCAAGGGCCGAAATAGCTAATGTCTGAAATGCCTTCTCCGCTACCGCCCCGAAGGGATGCGCAGCTCAATCGCGCTCACATTCTTGCGGTGGCGCGGCATGCGTTTGATAACGACGGTGTCGATGTCTCGATGGACGCCATCGCCAAGCTGGCGGGCGTCGGAGCAGGCACGCTCTACCGCAACTTCCCGAACAAGGATGCGCTGTTAGCTGCGCTGTTGGTTCTTCACTATGAGGGGCTGGATCGGCGTCGCGTGGAGATTGAGGCCAACGAGGAGAGCGCAAGCCGCATTCTCGAACTCTGGATTGAAGCTCTTGGGGATTGGATGCTGGCGTATGAAGGCCTGCCCGAGCCATTGCGAGCAGCATGTCGGGTAGAACTCCCCGCTCACACCGACCTGCGATGCCGTCATCGCGACCACTGGCAGAATTTTGCAAGCTGCACAGGACGAAGGGTTCGCACAGAGAACCGTGACAGGGCGCGACATCTTCCTGGCAGCGCTGGCCGTAGCCTGGGCAAGCGGTGGTGCGGCTGCAAGCAACGACACTCGGAGGGTGCTCCGTGAGCTTTTGAAAAGCGGATGGCTGACACAAGCGCGCATATAAGCGGCAATTGTGAACTGGCTGGGTGTGGCCGCCGAGGTGGCGGGGCGCCAATGATCAGCTCATGAACGAGACGATGCGCCGCGAGAAATACCGTGCGAGCTCCGAGCACAGCCGGCACCGGCAAAAGCCATCTTGCCACCGCGTTGGGGGTCGAAGCGGTGAAGGCCGGCAAGAGCGTATACTTCTTGCCACTGGCTGATCTGATCGGATCGCTCGCCAAAGCCGAACGTGAGGGCACGCTGCGTGAACGGATTCGCTTCTACTGCCGGCCGGCTTTGCTGATCATTGACGAAATCAGCTATCTTCCGTGGTGCCCGATGGCGGCAACCTCTTCTTCCAGCTCGTCAACGCCCGATACGAAAAAAGCGCAATGATCCTCACTTCCAACCGGGGCTTTGCAGAATGGGGGAAATTTTCGGGAGCCCCGTGGTGGCGACGGCGCTCCTGGACCGGCTGCTTCACCACGCGATTGTCGTCCAGATCGTCGGCTCCAGCTATCGCTTACGGCAGCACGCCGACCTCTTGCCCGCCCCTGCTAGCTCATTTGCAGCCGAACCCAAGCGGCGCGGCAGACCGCTAAAGAATGGAGGTGCCGCCTACGAAACTGCCGTCCCGTAAAACCGCAAAGTGGAGAATTTTACGGCGCCACTTCTGGGAAATATTCCAGTGACGTTGACGCCGGGGCGACGTGGTAGGCGATTTCCTCGAGGTGCATGGTCTTCGCCTCGCTGTTACAGCAGGGCATGACGATCCCGGCGGCTTTACCCTCGGCCGGACAGATCGCACCGAAAAGCCATGCGGAGGCGCGCCGCTGATCTTTCGGTGCTGATGGGCGGGTACCGCGCCAAGCCACACGCCGGGTGAGCTTGGTCTGTTGGCTGACAGGGGTCGTCCTTACATGAAGGTTCGATTGTCAAGGCTATGGCGGCATGTCGTTCATCCTGTTGATGCGATACATTCATTGTTCTGCAAGCGAGTTGGGGCGGCACTGTGCGGCAGCCTTGGCTGTGTAACCTTACATGCGGTCGGGTCCGATCTGGAACCCGTAACCATAATGCCTCATGCACGAGGCAAGGCCCCGATCGAACACGACCAACCTGCCACGCGGCAGTCTGGTGTAACCATTGACGAAGACGGTCGTGCTCCTCGCGTCGCCGCGGTTTCCCTGCGGCGATTTCTATGCGGCTCTGAGCGTGCTGCCGACCGGGATTTCTCCGGTCTCGGTGAAGCGCCAGAGCGCGATCAACAACTTGCGCGCCATCGCGACGATCGCGATCCGGCGCGTTCGACCCTGCAGCTTACCGACGCGCTGGCGGAACCAAGCGGAGAGTTCGCTCTCAGGCTGATAACGCAGCCAGAGCCATGCCAACTGCACGAGTGTTTTTCGCGCTCGTGCATTGCCAGCGCGGCCGATGCGCCGGTCTCGATCCATGTCGCCACTCTGATGGGGCATGGGAGCCAAGCCGACATAGCTCGCGAGCTGTTTTCGATTGCCGAATGGACGGTAAAATACTTTACGGGCGAGAACCGCGGCAAAATTGTCGCCGACGCCGTAGATGCTCCGCAATGCGGTAATTTTGGAATTTACTGGATCATTTGGAGCGGTGGCAAGGACTTCATCCCGTTCCGCGTCCAGCTCACGGATCAGGTCGAGGACAAGCCCAAGTCGCCGACGCAACCGGTTGATCTCGGCGGCCAGGCGGGGCGGAAGCTTGCGGCCGTCGCCGGTTTCGAGCGCCGCGAGATCTCGCTCCCAGTTTCGCAATGAGGGGCGTGAACGGATACCTTGGGTCGCGAAAAGCGCCAGCATCCGGTTTTATAGTCGGGTCCGGTCCTGCACAAGATGCTCGCGCTCGCGATGGATGCGTTTGCCGTCCTCCTCATCAGGCGTGGGCACCTGGACCATGCTGCAGATTTGATTATCGCCAGCCAGATAAGCGCCGAGCACACGCAAGAGCCCTTCGGCATCGAGGCGATCGGTCTTCGCCCGCTTCGCTCGTCGGTTCACAAGAATGCTGGTCGGCTCGACAACGTAGGTCGCAATGCCATGCTCAGTCGGCAGTCGATGGATCCAGAACCCATCTCGTCCAGCTTCAAAGCAGCAGGCAACTGGCGCAGTATCTTCGGATGCCCGCTGCTTCGGCCGAAGCCCTTCGAAAAGCGCCAGCAGCGCGGCGGTGTCGCCCGCGCTGATCTGATGCATGCGGCTTTTCTGAGCGCCGGCCGATCGCGTGCCGACGAGCCATACTGAATTGCTCAACTCAAGCGCGACAAGTGTGGTATTGCTTTGGAACGACATGATGCGGCTCCCTGGATTGAGGACGCCGCTATAGTGAACCTTCCTTCACTCGGTGTCCGTGCTCATAGCATCTGCCACCACAACTCTACCGCCGTTCCTCCCGGAAGCCGCCAGCGAATTAAGCCATGCGCCGCCGGTATAGGCCCGGCCTCGACGATTGCCGCGAACCGGCGACGCTGTTCGTCGTTCAGGATCGCTGTACGCTCCGCCGCGTTGCGCGTCGCCAGACCATCGGGGCCGCGTTCGTTGAACCGTAGAATGCAGCCGCGTACGGTCCGCAGCTTGACGCCGGCTACCTTCGCAGCATCACTCCGGCGGCCGTCATTCAAGATCTACGCGACTGCTAATAGACGCCGGACCTGATCGAAATCCTCACCAAGTCGCGCACACTTGCGCGAATCCGCTGGTGTGTAGTCAGTTCAAGCCCCAACCGCAGCCGCTATCGCAAGCCTCCATCTGCCTGCAACATCGAATCAGAGTTACAGCAAATCGGGAAGCCCCGACGTGAGTCAGCCTCGGCGCCCTGTGGTATTTACAGCGGGTCACACAATTTCAAATCATTATTAGTTTTCCTCGTTGCGCAGCAAAATTGTGTCGGATATATTGGTTGCCGAAGCGTCCCAAAAAAGGATGCCGGAGGGGAAGTGAAGGGGAAAGCGTCATGGGGGAGCGGAATTAACGACGAAAACGTCGGCGATAGATTAGAATATGGTGAGCCCCCGACCCGCGCCATTTGCTGGGGAGGCAGATCCGGCCTGTCGTTGACGCGATAAAGGGTAAAGTTAGGGATGGTATGCTCGCGATGCGAAAACGTCGCTAAGAGCCTGTCATGCACGCCTATCCGACGCACGTCGCTTATGCGAGCGTCAATAAAAGGCGAACTCAGATAACAGTGCTGCAATACTACATGCTGTTGAGTCGTCTTTATATTTAACGTAATAGGCGGATATACTATAACAATGTAAAACGGGAGAGTGGGATGACCTATAGTGTTGCAATGTATTCGCGTGTGGTGGCCACATCATCGCTTCTTGCGCTTTGCCTGGCTTCGGAAGCTGCCGCCGCTCAGCCGTCTCCCGTTCCTGCCGGCCCGGAGCAGGCTAGCGCCGCCGGGCTCGAAGAGATTGTGGTGACTGCTCAAAAGCGGGCACAAAGCGCCCAAGATGTCCCGGCGACCATCGCTGCGTTTTCCGAGGAAACCTTGGAGACGAGGCAAATTCGCGGATTAGCGGATCTGATAACACAGGTGCCGTCTCTGCAGGTCGGTAGTACCTTTGGTAGTAACACAATTACTCTGAGAGGCATCAGCACTAATATCACAAGCGGGTTTGAGGATCCATCAATCGCTGTGCATGTGAACGGTGTCTATCAGGCTCGTGCGCGCAGCCTAAGCCTCGCCCTCATGGATCTGGAGCGCGTCGAGGTTCTTTCTGGTCCGCAAGGTACGCTTTACGGGCGCAACGCCACCGGCGGAGTGATCAATTACATTCTGCGCCGTCCGACGAAAGACACGGAAGCAGAAATTACGGCTCGTGTGGGCAATTATGAGAGCTATGCGCTGCAGGGCAGTATTTCCGGCCCGATCAACGATGTGGTGGGCTTCCGCATAGCAGGGTTGTGGGACAACCGGGACGAAGGTTTCGTAAAAAACTTACAGCCGGGTGCTTCAAAATCGAGTTTCGGCGAGAACAAGGTGGCAGGAATCAGGGGGTATTAGCTTTTGAGCCGAGCGACAATCTGACCATCGATGTTGAGGGATCATTTTCCCGGACACGCGGTTCATTCGTGGATACTGCCCTCAACCCATCGACTGATGTCTTTTTCGGGCCGTTGCTAGTTCCTCAATCGTTTCGTCCGCGTACTGTCTACAGTGATGTGGACGCTAAGAACGATTCCAAGCAATATGCCGCGAGCACGACGGTGACGTGGGAAATTAGCAACGCCATTCAGCTTAAATCCATTTCGGCTTATCAAAAATACGATAGTGATATGGTGCTCGAGGGTGATTTTAGCGCATTTCCTGCTCTGGAGGTCCCTGTTCGATACAGAGCGCGGACCTACACACAGGAAATCAATTTGAATGTCACAAGTGTCGGCGGGCGATTGAAGTCGGTGTTCGGTATTTTCTATTTCAACGACAGGGTCTCGCAGTCCACTCAAATAATCAGCGGTGCGTTCACCCCCGATCAGTCTCTTGTAAGTATCTACCGAGCCGACAACGACCAAGACGCACGCTCGTTGGCCTTCTTCACCGACAATGTATTTAGCGTCACCGGCAGCCTGCGCCTGATCGCAGGGCTTCGATACAATATCGATAAAAAGAATGTCTCGCAGACGATTTTGCCAACCTGCAACGATCTTAGGGCGAAGCGCAAAGACACAGCTTGGACGCCGCGGGTTGGAATTCAGTATGACGTTACTGACTCGGTGATGGCCTATGCCACCTATCAGAAGGGGTTCAAAGCCGGCGGCTTTGCCTCGGGCGCGTGCGGCAACGCCTACGATCCCGAGCACGTTGAAGGTGGCGAGGCGGGTCTCAAGACCACATTCGCAGACAACCAAATTCGCCTAAACATCGCAGCGTTCTGGTACGACTATACGAATTTGCAGGTGCAAAGGACGCTGGCTGAAACAATTGGGGGGTTTGCGGTCCAGAACGCTGCTGAATCCCGCATCAAAGGCGTTGAAGGCAACCTAAACGCCCGGATAACAAATCATCTAAGCTTAGATGTTTCAGCGATGATGCAAAGTGGCAAATACACGGATTATAGTAATTGCGATCAACATGCGATCATTGGTGCTTGCACCGCAACGGATCCGCGCCCCGTATCCTCGCAATTGGAGCAACTTAGGGGCAATTGGCTTAACCGCGCTGCACCATACAGTATAAATGTCGGTTTGCAATACGAAGTGCCAGTATCAGGTGGTAACTTGCTGATGCGGGGGAATCCTACTGGAGCGGCAAGCTTCGCTATGACGAGTTCGACACTCCTGCTCTCACTCAGCGCGCATACAATTTCCAGAATGCCTTCGTGACATTCACACCTGATCACGAACGCTATGTGGTGCGTGCCTTCGCGAAGAACATCCGCAACGTCAACACGAAGGCTAGCGGCTTGTATTCAGCTTTCCTCGGTCAAGATCAGGCGGTTTGGAATTTACCCCGTACCTATGGTGCTGAGTTTACCTACCGCTTTTGATGCAGCCAAAGCCAGCATTGGTGTAATGTCCCGAAAACGGGAAACCGATGAGTCGGATGACAGACGAAAGACAGATCGCTCCGTGTGACCAATTCGACTGGACTCCATGCACGCTGCCGCAGCTTAGGCTGCGGCAGCGCCCCATTTGCTGCCGTCTTGCCTGATACGCCTATCACCAAGGCGCACGATGAGTACTCGAGCGGTCGTAAGGGTGGCGCGCCGCTGCCATCACGAAGTGCACACGGCGTCTATGAAATGCGATCTACTCTGTGACGCTTGAGCAGATCGGATGGTTCACGGACCACCCGGATCGCATCGCGATTCTGATTGGCGCTGGTCGCGCTCGGTAACCGCTGCCCCGACCCCACGTATTCTGGTTGGTTTTTGAGGGGTAGATCTGCGCGAGACGTTGAGGAGCTCGAGCAGTGGTTGACGAAATTGATGCGGTGCCAAACGTTGGTTTGACGTGTGCGTCGCACAGTGCAAGTTCGCGTTTGACTGTTAGTTTGGAGCCAGTCCGGCGTCGGCACGAGCGATGGCCGGATGATGAGCGCGATCGTATTCTTGCGGAAAGCTTCACTTCCGGAAAAACGGTAGCGCAGGTTTCGCGGGATAACGGCGTCGGCCTTGGCCTGCTGCATTATTGGCGCCGGCAGGCGCGAGCGGCGGGGACCGTTGAAGAACTACGGCTTGTGCCAGTGACGGTGGTTGGCGAGGAGCACGCGCAAATGCCGGCCGTCCCGGCATCCCCGCCCAGCATGGAATTGGTGGTGCGCGATGTGACAGTTCGTATTTGCGGCGCCGTCGAGGCGGAGCACTTGCGCACCGTTCTGGCGGCGATCCGGGAATGATCCCGATCGATGGAAGCGTGCGGATCTATGTGGCGACGCAGCCCATCGACTTCAGGGCCGGGATCAACCGGCTGATGGGACTGGTGACACATGTTCTGGGCCATGATGCCTGTGCCGGTGATGTGTTTGTCTTCCGCAACAAGGCGGCTGACAAGGTCAAGTTGGTCCGTCATGATGGATCCGGCGCGGTTATGGCGACAAAATGGCTCGACCGTGGGAGGTTCCACTGGCCCCCATTGCAAGGAGGGACGCTTGCCCTGACGGGGGCGCAATGTGTGGCACTTCTATCGGGCCTGGACTGGCGCAGGCTGCCGTTCCAGGAGGAAAGGCGCCCTAAGGTTTTTGGCTGAAATCTGCGGTTTTGAGTGGCGGCACAAGGGTGGTGTGGTATAATCCCGCCATGCCCTCGCGAGCCGATGACCTTCCCGAAGATCTCGAACAGATGGCCGCCCTTGTGCGGGAACTCCGGGCTGAAAACGCTCAACTGCGCTCGCTCCTCAAAGGCATGGCCCAACAAGCATTCGGCAATCGATCGGAACGCGCCAGCGTCATTCTGGGAGATCAGGGGCAACTGGATCTGGGCGATCTTGTGAGCACGCCGACGGTCGCGGCCAATGATGATGAAGCGTCAGAAGACAAGCCTGTGATCAAGCGCCCGCGCGCGAAGCGCGGCATAATGGCGCTGCCCGCCCATCTTGAGCGGGTAGAGCAGGTGATCGATCCGCAGACATTGGATTGCCCTTGCTGCGCAGGCAGGCTCCACAAAATCGGAGAGGATGCCAGTGAGGCCCTCGACTGGGTTCCGGCCATCGTACGCGTCATTCGTACCGTTCGCCCTCGCTATGCCTGCCGCAATTGCCGTGAGGGGGTTATTCAGGCACCAGCGCCCCGGCGTGCGATCCCGGGCTCGATGGTCACCACCTCGACGCTGGCCTGGATGGCCACAGCGCGATTTGCATGGTCAATCCCTCTCAACCGACAGCTTCAGATGCTGGCCGGACAAGGCGCCATCCTCGATCGCGCCCTACCAAGCCGCTGGATGCGCAAGATCGCATGGTGGCTGAGATCTCTGTATGAATTGCAACTCGCGTACATCCACGCGCAATCGCGGATTTTTTGTGACGAGACGCGGATGCCGGTCCTTGAGAAAGGAAGAAAACGAACCCGGATCACGCAGTTCTGGGCACATGCCTGCGATGATGGTCCCTGGTCAGGCCCGGCGCGACCGGCGGTGGCATACATTCACGCGCGCGGCCGCGGGCATGCCGAAGCGCGCCAGCAGCTAGCCGGCTATCGGGGGATCCTCCAAGTCGACGGCTATGGCGCCTACAAGGCGCTGGTCCGCAAGGGGGCGGAAGGGGTCGTGCTGGTCTTTTGCCTTGCCCATGTCCGTCGCAAGTTCGTGGACGCCTACCGTAAATCCCCGTCGCCGGTGGCCGCCGCGATCATCGGCCTGATCGGCGAGGTCTACGCGATCGAGGCCCGGGTGCGCGCCGGCAATGCCGCACATCGGTTAGCGGCCCGCCAGGCGGAAACCTGTAAGGTGATGGCTACGATCAAAACGCAGATCGACGACATGCTGCCCAGGCTGTCACCCAAATCCGATCTGGCAAAGGCGATGCGCTACACCCTCAACCACTGGAAGGGCCTGACGCTATTCTTGGAAGACGGGCGTGTCGAGGTCGATACCAACACCGTCGAGCGTGGGATGAGAAATGTTGCCCAGGGCAGAAAGTCGAGCCTTTTTGCGGGGAGCGAGGAAGGAGCCCGGACCTGGGCGGTGCTTGCCTCGCTTCTCCAGACTGCTCGCCTCAATGGCCTCGATCCCTACACCTGGCTCAACGATGTGCTTGAACGGATCGTGAATGAAGAGGTAATGATCAACGATCTGCACAGCCTGTTGGCATGGAACTGGCGCCCTGCGACTGATCGGCTAGAAGCGCTGGCAGCATGAGCTTCAAACGTCAAACCGCATCCGGCAGAACGCTCTCATTAGAGCAGCTCGAAATCTGGCTCGATACGCTTGATCCGCTGGTCGCCGGTGTCTCCTCGATCGATGGCTTCCTCGCGGCGTTGGCTGCCGGCCCGTCCATCATCAATCCGGACATATGGCTCAAGAGCATCCTGCGCGAACACGTCCAAAGCGCCCGATCGGCGCCCGCACGCCGAACGATCCTCAAGCGCTACAACCAGATCTGCATCGAGCTTGCCGAGTGCCCTGAGGTCTATGCGCCGATCTATATGCGGACCGAGGACGGCGAGGTCCTGCTGGAAGACTTCGCCAATGGCTTCTTCACTGCAATGCATCTGGACATGGACGCATGGAAGCCCTTCGTGTCTGACCGAGAGTTCGGCTTGTCGCTTGCAGCTATCCTTGGCCAAAGCACGATCATCGACGGCACATCATGGATCGACCAACTCCAGGATCCCCTCGCAAATCAGGCTCTTGCAGATACCTGGCGGATGATCCCCCAGATCATCTCCTTCATCCATGACCAGTGTGCCTTTGCAAGAACCCTGACCGTACACTGAAGCCTCTCCACATCCCACGTGGGCTCGAAGCAGCGGTTACCGCGCTCGCGAGCGCGACGTGACAATGACATCGGTCGAGGAGATGGGCGTCGGCGACAATTGTGCTCGGCAGATCGCGTGATCGCAGGCGTTCGGTGAAGGCCCTTCGGCCCTTCAGGTTTGGACTTTGCTTACGGCTGGTCAGGCGGCTTGGGTGTCGGGTTTAAGGTTGGCCTGACGCGCTTCCCAATTCCAGATCTGGACGGCTGTAAGCGCGCATTTCGTAGCACGTTGCTTCCGGAGGCAGTGCAGCCATCATAGTTGACGCTGGACGAGACAGGCCACCGCAACGACGTCGGCGGGTCAGGCGTGTCTTTCGAAGTTGAATGGCAGCAGGTCGTCGATATCGGCGTCGTGAGGTCGCTGGGGCAGTTCAGTGAGGACATGGCGTAGCCATGTGACCTGCCCCCGGCGGTCCCTCGCTCATAACGAGAGTCTTGCGGTTGAATATTCCGGCACGCTCGCCTGCACAAGCGCGTCGGGCGTGATGCTATCGTCCTGCACGAACGTCCGACGCGCTTGTGCAGGCGTTCGATTTCCCAACGATGAGTGGGGCCGAACATGGTTATAGTCGTAGCGCCAGATGGCCAGCTTCCGACGGGCGTCAGCCAGGCTGTTAAACAGTTCCTCGTTGAGCAGCTCATCGCGCAATGAGCCGTTGAAGCTCTCGATGAAGCCATTCTGCTGGGGTTTTCCGGGGTCGATGTAATGCCACTCGACCTTGTTCTTGCTAGCCCACTGCAGGATCGCCCGGCTCGTAAATTCAGTGCCATTATCACTGACAATGCAAGCAGGTTTCCCATGCAGGCGAACCAGCGCGTCCAGTTCGCGCGCCACCCGAACCCCCGAGATGCTGGTGTCCGCGGCCAAGCACAGGTTCTCCCGGCAGCAATCATCGTTGATCGCCAGAATCCTGAACTTGCGCGACGCGCCAAACGTATCGGAGACAAAGTCCATCGACCAGCGGTCACCAGGGCGAAGTGCTCCCGGCACCGGTGTCCGACTGCCCCGGGCGCGCTTACGGCCGCGACGTCGGCGCACCGACAAGCCTTCTTCCCGATATAGCCGGTAGAGCTTCTTGTGGTTCATGCTCATGCCCTTGCGCTCCAGCATGACCCCGATCCGGCGATAGCCGAACCGACGGCGCTGGCCTGCGATCTCCCGCATGGCTTCGCGAATGGCTTCGTGGTCCGGCGGGCGTTCGCGCCGGACCGTCTTGGGATCGACGCCAATCAGCACGCAGGCCCGGCGCTGTGAGACCTGGTAGTCCCGCATTACACCGAGCGCCACGTCGCGCCGCTGGCCCGGCGTCGTCAGCCTTTTCCCAGCAGGTCTTTCAGGATCGCGTTGTCCAGCATGCTGTCGGCCAGGAGCCGCTTCAGCTTGCCGTTCTCGTCCTCCAATTGCCGCAACCGATGGGTATCGGAAACCTCCATGCCGCCATACTTCGCCTTCAGCTTGTAAAAGGTCGCCGTGCTCAGGCCGTGCTTCCGGCAAACCTCGACCGTTGGAAGCCCTGCCTCCTGTTCCTTGATCATCCCGATGATCTGCGCCTCGGTGAAACGGCTCTTCCTCATGCGTCTGCTCCTTCTCGTGAGCAGACTCTACATCAGAATGAGGGACCTTTCGGGGGCAGGTCATCTACGTTCGGCAGTCCACCCCGGGCCAGGTCCAGAACAACCTGGAGAGCCAGCGGCGTCAATATGAACTTGTCGATGTTGCGCGCCGCTGGGGATTCCGTGATGTCGAAGTGATCGACGATGACCTCGGCCGTACCGCCAGTGGCGCTGTCGACCGCCCTGGTTTCGAACGACTGGTGAGCGGCCTGTGCACAGGTATGGTCGGCGCAGTGCTGTGCCTGGACGCATCGCGCCTTTCCCGTAATGGTCGAGACTGGCATCACCTCCTGGAACTATGCGGCCTGGTGGAAGCGCGCGTGATCGATCTCGATGGCGTTTACGATCCTTGTCGACCGAATGATCGCTTGTTGTTGGGCATGAAGGGCAGCATCAGCGAGTTTGAGCTCGGCATTTTGCGAACGCGCATGCTCGACGCGGCGCGCGCCAAAGCACGACGGGGGGAACTGCGCCTCAGTGTTCCGATCGGCTATATCTGGCACCGTGATTATGGTCTGGGGCTTGATCCTGATCTCCGGGTGCAGGAGGCGATCCGCCTTATCTTTTCGCGCTTCCGCGAGCTTGGTAGCGCCCGCCAGGTGCTGATTTCGCTCACCGCGGACAATTTCCATTTCCCCGTCCTTCTGACGGGCGCAAAAGAGTGTCCTTCGATTGGGTGCCGCTTCGCTATCGGAGCGTCATTTCGATCCTGAAGAACCCGTTCTACGCTGGGGCATACGCCTATGGCAAAAGTGAGAAGCGGACAGAGATTGTCGATGGCAGGGCTCGCAAAAGCTACGGCCACGGCAAGCCTTTTGGAACGTGGGAAGTGCTGCTCCAGGATCATCATGAAGGCTACATTGATTGGGGCGAGTTTGAGAGGAACCAGAGCCTTATTGCCGTCAATACCTTTGCAAAGAAGGGCGGCATCAAATCGGGTCGTGGCGGCCAGGCTTTGCTTGCTGGTCTGCTCACCTGTGGCCGATGTGGAAGGCGGTTGTCTGTTTCCTATAGAGGGCGGCCAAGCCATCCCTATTATCAATGCAAAAGTATCAACCAAATGCTGGCCAAACCCCGATGCATGACTTTTGGCGCGTCTCGGATCGACCCTGCTATTGGCAAAGAAATATTGAGCGCCGTAACGCCAATGGCAATCGAGGCCGCAATGGAAGCTGACCGGGTGCATCGGGATAATCTGGAAGAGCGACATCGCATGATGGAGCTGGACTTGCAGCAAGCGCGATACGAGGCGTCTCTTGCTGAACGCCGCTATGCCGCTTGCGACCCTGACAACCGCCTGATCGCTGCTCAACTTGAGAAGAGTTGGGAATCCGCGCTCAGGCGCGTGGAAACTTGTGAAGCTGCTTTGACGCAGGCAAGACAAATCGACGCTGGCATCCCAATCCCCGATTTTGCCGGCATTGCCACTGACTTGGAGGCTGCTTGGAGCGCACCAAACGTCGATACGCGGTGTCGCCAGCAACTCCTGCGCACTCTCGTGACTGATATCGTTGCCGATGTTGACGAAGAGCAACGTGAAGTCATTTTGACGATCCACTGGAAAGGTGGTCAACACTCTCAGCTGCGTATTCGCAAACCGAACCCTGGCGAACATGGCCAGAAAACGCCGGAGGCTGCCCTCGCTGTAATGCGGTCCATGGCCACCCGATGGTCCGACGCCGACATTGCCGCTACTCTGAACCGGATGGGAATGCAGACCGGACAAGGAAAAACGTGGACCGCACGCCGTGTCGGTGCACTGCGCACGGTCCATAAAATCCACGGATACCGATCTGCTGAGAAGAATGGGGAGTGGCTTACGCTGACCGAAGCCGCCAAAAAGCTCGGAGTTACGGCCCATCGCGTCCGTCGACTGATCAAGGAGGGCGTGCTGCCTACCGAACAAGTTGTACCGGATGCGCCGCACCAAATCCGAGCCGCAGACCTGGAAAAGGACGAGGTGACCCAGTTTCCGCGTTACAGAGGCCCGTGTCGCATCAAAATGGAAAACCAAAAGTCCCTGTTTCCGGACGTTTGAAGAGGAGGTGCATAATGAACCAGTCGTTGCAAAAACCCTGATGTCGCGTTCGAGAAGGTTGTTGTCGATCGGCATCCTGCCCTCTTCGACGTAGCGCGTCAGGTATTCCCACTGGTTGAGGGTGTAGGAGACCGCATCGCCAAGCTTGGTGTCGGGCACAACCTTGGGTGCGATGTCATCGAGCCACGCCTTGAGTACATCCAGGACCGGGACGCTATGTTTCTGGCGGAAGCGGCGCATGTAGCTGGCCTGCGTTTCCCCCTCATCGGGTATTTCGTCGCGCGCCTGCCTTTCGATCCGGATATCGATCTCGATGCCATACTGGGATGAGCGGGTCGAGGAGATGGCTGCCAATTATCCAGACGTCCGCTGGGACAAGTATCATATCGACATCCTGGCTGCCCATTTCGTCCTCAACCCGCACCTGTTCGACGTCGTGGTGGCCTCCAACCTATTCGGCGATATCCTTTCCGATCTCGGTCCAGCGTGTACTGGCACGATCGGCATTGCTCCCTCCGCCAACATAAACCCGGATCGGCGTTTCCCATCTCTATTTGAACCGGTTCACGGCTCGGCGCCGGACATAGCCGGGCAGGGCGTTGCGAATCCCATAGGCCAAATTTGGTCGGCGGCGATGATGCTCGACCATCTGGGAGAAAAAGATGGCGCTGACTCGATCGTGGAAGCGATCGAACACACGCTGGCCGACCCTGATTTGCGCACCCCGGACCTTGCGGGCACAGCACAGACTTGCAAGACGGGAGAGGGGTAGCGGCCGCGTTGGGGCAATATGCTACAGGCCCTGATCCGGGTATCGCTGATAGTAACTGACCATCTCCGCGATCCCGGCTTTGACCGAGTAGACCGGCCGAAACCCAAGTTCGTCGATCGCCCTCATGCCCTTTACATTGGGCGGGAAGGCAGAACCGAAAGCCGGTGTCGGGTCCATCTCGATCGCCGCATCGGGTACCACCTCCCGGATAAGGGATACGAACTCGAGTTCGGTGAAAGGCTTCTCCGTGGGAGTATTGAACAGCCAATGCTTTGTTTCGGACGCAAGCGTCGCATCGACACACAATTTCGCCTGGTCTTTATTGTAAATGATCTGCAAGCCGGTCCGCGCCCAGGCCGGGAAGACGGAAGGGCGGCCTACTGCAGCATTATATATAATCCTATTGTAAGTCGCTCCCCAGCTTCCCGTAAGCTTTCCCAGTCCAAACGCAAAGGCAGGCCTGACACATGTTACACTTAACCCTTTCTCTCTATATATAGGTGTTAGAAGCTCACAGTAATATTTGCTGGCTCCGTATGTCGTCGTCGGAGCGACGCGATACGTCTCATCGACCAATTGCCCGTCATAGTCTGGCATCGTGCCGATTGCTCCTATCGAGCTGGTCCAGCAAACATTCTGCAAACCATGCTCGATTGCCAGATCGAAGATGTTGGCGGTGCCCTTGCAGTTTATGTCCAAGGCCAGAATCGGTTGGGATACGGATTCAGGGCCGAGATATGCCGCCAAATGCAAAATGTGCGTTATGCGCTCTCTGCGGATCAGAACCGATAGCTTCTCGCGGTCGAGAATGTCTCCCTCCACCAGATCAACATTCTCAAAAAGATCGAATGGGAGGACTCGATCAATCCGGCGGTCGTAAATAACGACATGGCAGCCTCGCCGGACGAGTTCTGCCGCTGCGTACATGCCAATGTTTCCAGTTCCGCCCGTTACCAAAACCCTCGTCACGTGCTATCTCCTGTGGGCGGGCGGGGCGGCATTTGCGTGCGGCCCGAGGCGAACTCCCCCTCTGGTGCGCGCGCTGGTTCAGATCCAGATCCTGGCCGTCTTCGCATTATTCGCGCCCCCGGCCACCAACTATGCGGTCGACCCGACCCGCATAGCTCGGCTAACACTTGTTAGGAGACGCTAATTCGATGGCGCGCTTGCCGCTGAAGGAAACCCAAGTGCCCCCTCGTCGCCGAGGGCAAGTAGGGCATCGCGGGCTATTCAGTTACATCGGCAGCTCGTGCATCAATCGCCTCGTTTGGCCATGACAACTAGGCTGCGGTGAGACCTCCGTCGACGACCATCGTGGTCCCGGTGACGAAGCTGGCTTCATCCGATAACAGCCAGCGGACTGCATAGGCGATCTCGTCAGGTTCGGCGAAACGCCCCATAGGATTTGCGGCCATCATCATTTCCTCCAGGCCCTCAAATGCATCGATTTGGCCCTGCATCATGGGGGTCCGGGTGGCGCCCGGGAGGACCGCGTTTACCCGGATGCCACGCTTGGCATAGTCGAGCGCTGCCGCTCGAGTGGCAGAAATAATTCCGCCCTTTGCCGCGCAGTAGTCGGCGCCGCCGGGGAAAGCAGCAATGCCGGCGGTCGAAGCGATATTCACAATGGAGCCGTTTCCGGTATCGAGCATTGCTGGGACCTGTGCCCGGGTAGCAAAGAAGACGCTGCGAAGGTTCAGCGCATACACGCTTTCCCAAAACTCCGGATCGATCTCATGCATTGGCCTGCCCTGAAACGGCTTTCCTGCCGCGTTGCAAGAACCATCCAGCTTGCCAAAAGCTTTGACCGCTGCGGCGACAGCCTCATGGTGCTGAGCTTCGTCCGAAACATCCAGCCGAATGAACTGAGCACGCCCGCCGTTGTCGACGATTTCCCTTGTTACTTTCTCGCCGTTTTCAACATTTACATCGCTCACGGTAATTGCTGCGCCGGCCTCTCCGCAGCGCAACGCGACGGCGCGCCCAATACCGCTGGCACCCCCGGTGACCAATATCGACCGTCCTGCGAGAATTTGCGCCATTTCTGTCTTCCTTTCTAAGCGACCCACCATAGTTGATGCAAGATCTGCCCAACGTCTCCTTGGCGGGAAAATTAAGTGCCGGCCAGCGCCACGATCATGCCGTATCTCTGGCAATTTATCGCGGCGGGCGCGCATCCCCATCGAAGGTGACGCGCTCGCTCATTTCTAGTTGTTAGTTTAGCCATAATGCGACCGTAATCTGGGCCGGGGGCGGCGGCCTGCGCGATTAGCATGACCAGTGCGAGCCGACCGCCCGAGTGCCAACGATCGTCGCGCCCATCAGTTAAATTGGGCAAATGACCGAGTTTGGATCGACCAGTATCGGTGAGTTTTCAGATCTAAAATCGATATTCGATGCGTACGCCATAGGTACGAGGCCGGGCCGCATAGTAGTAAAGTCCATAAGGCTGTGTCGTTTGCCTGAAGACTGGGTACTTTTTATCCGTGATATTATTGACGAAGAATCCAAGGCGCAAGTCCGTGTCCGGCGGGCTCACATATCCCGATGCATTAAGGAGGAACAGACCGTTGTCCTCGTCATACCCCAGCGGTCCGCCGGCGCCCGGCTGATAGTTGATTGATGACCTGTAGGTAGCAATCCCGGAAAGCGACGCCTTCCATGATGCAAGCCGAAAATCGTAATTTGCGTTGAACGAACCAGACCATTCGGGCGTTTCGGGAGGTGCAGTGCCAGTGATGTCTAGGACGCACGCAATCAAACCGCCAGTCAAGGGATCGACGCAGTTCAGCAAAGCATTGCGGTACGGCTTGTAGCGCGCATGCTGCCAAGCTGCGGAAACCCCAAGATTGAGCCCATCAAACGGAACGATCTGGCCCTCGAACTCGACGCCATAGTTCTCCATAGCGCCAGCGTTCGAGGTGATAGTGCCGCCCGCGTCCAGATCCAGCGATTGGGTCTGTTGGTTTTTGTTCTTCGCATAAAAAGCCGCGAGATTGAGCTGAACGGTGTTACCGAACAAAGACTGTTTTAGGCCAACTTCGTGGCTGAAGATCTTTTCGGGTTCCAGCGGGTCAGCCGGGCTCGTTATCGGCCCTGGGAAGCCGCCTGCCTTGAAGCCTCGTGTGAAACTGTAATAGGCATTCGTGGACCCGTTTGTCCAAGCCAGAACGAAGCGAGGCGTGAATGCTCGCTGCGAAGTTTTCAATCCGAAGGAGACGCCACCTGGAATCCCGGTGATGGCCTGATTTAGATACGCCACCGCTGTGCGATTTTCATACGTATACCGCCCACCGATCGTGACCTTCAAATCGGGTGTGAGATCATAGTACCCTTCCAGGAAGGCGGCATAGGAGTTTGTCGTGGCTGTGTTATCGAAGCCCGGCGCGGTTTCGGGGTTGAAGTCGTTGCCGAAAGCTGTGCCGAGGAAGACCGGGTTGAAGTAGCCCTTGTCATGGAGGTAGCTTAAGCCAAACAAGTAATTGAATCGGCCTTCGAGCTTCGATGTCAGCTGCAAGTCTTGCGTATATGAAGTTCCTCCAGATTCGGGAACCGCGAATTCCTGGATTTTTAGCGATGTCAAATCCGAGTCGCCGGCGCTGTCTTCCGTTCGCGATTGACGATAGGTCGTGACGCTAGATACGTCGAAGGCGTCCGCATCGAACGTCATTCTCAACGTAGCGCCATAAAACTCGGTTCTTGTCGGGCGTGTTTGCGTATCGCCTTGAGTTTCATAGTAACCGTGGGTAGGCGCCACGGCAGACGGGTCAATCGTGCATGCAAGGCAAGTCGCGTCATTTTTTGCCAGGGCAGTGGCGGCCGGAATACTGTTGCGGTTGTTGTAGTATTCGCCGCCCAGGATAATATCTGCGCCTTCAGGTTGCCAGCGCAATTTTGCCCGAACGCTATACGTGCGGCTGCCCGCAGCATCCCGGCCGGTATCGATATTGCGGATATAGCCGTCATCGTGCTTGTAGCCTGCGGTCGCCCGCAGAGCGAGATCATCCCCAAGCGGTATGTTGACCATCCCCTCAAGCTTGCGGTGGTCGATATTTCCGTATTCCCCCTGACACGACCTTCGAAGTCAGCGGTCGGATCAGCGCTATTGACCAGAACTACGCCGCCGGTCGCGTTACGGCCGTACAGCGTTCCCTGCGGGCCGCGTAGAACCTGAATGCTGCCGATGTCGAAGTTGTCGAGGATTTCGCTAACTGCGATCGTGCGTGTCAGATACGCGCCGTCCTCATATACGGCCACTGGCGATTCTATTCCGACCGAGACGTAATCCGTCCCAATACCGCGGATGTGGGGCGAAAAGAAGCCCGATTTGACACTGAAATTTGCGCCAGGCGTGATAGATGCAATATCGGTAATATTGCTCAAGCCCAGGGCTTGAACCTTGTCGGCATTCACGGCAGTAACCGCGATTGGCGTCCGCTGCAGAGTCTCGCTGCGGCGCGACGCCGTCACAATGATGTCACCAACCTGAGCGCCGCTCGTGGAGGTTGGGGTGTCCACGGCGTTATCCGCTGCTTCCTGTGCATGCGCGCCTGTACTGGCCGCCATTAATGCTATCACGGCAACGGACGTCGAATAGATCGTCTTCATTTTTTCTCCCGCCCAAACTGAATACGCGCCTAGTTTGGTTATAAATACTATATAAAATGAGGTATTATTTATGAAGCTTGTAGAATAAGCTTCTGCTGCATTAATCAAATTGCCTGTTCTTTTGCACAGCGCCTAACGAGGAATCCCGTGGGCCGTACCGAATGAATTCCGACGGCATGGCAAATTGCTCGGGCCTATCGGCTCTCGCAACGCCGGATCAAATTCTAACGCAGCGCTTAATATTATTGATTGGCGAGGGTCGTCTGATTTGTCAAGAGGATCGATGGGATCTGATGGACGGTAGGTCAATGAACCAGCGTTTATCCATGTTTGTGGCCTTCCGGCCACGGGAGAACAGCTAGAGCACCGGTTTTACGAACCTTACTAATTCTAATTGTACTCCCATTTTATCGTGTTTGGTTACAGTGCGGCATCCTCGTGAACGGCAAGCGAATTTCATGTGCCTAATCGCGACTCCCTGGCTTGCGAATCGCCCCGCTCGAGATGGGTCGATCGTCCGTTACCGGTGGAAGTTTGACTCGCATTTTGCAGTTGGCACGCCGCCGGGATTGATCGGATTTCAAGCAGCCGGTGCCGATCAGTCGCGCGTGCAGTACATGATAGGTTTCGAGTGAACGTCGCGGCGTCGCTTGTCCGTAATTGTGTTAAGGAGACAAAATTGGCCGATTTGTGAGGTGGATTTTGTGTCAGGTCAGGAACGCACGCTGTCCTGAAGCGATGCAAACAGGTTCGGCAGCGCTGACCCGACCCGGCGCGTCGCGTGCCCGACGATCTGCTGCAGACCGGTGGGAAATTGCCCAGGCAACTGCGACAGGAAATCGCTGGTCGCGGCGGCGCCATTGTCCTTCGGCCGGTCAGATCGACGGCCAGCGTCTTCTGATATTCGCTCGCCGACACGCTCACGGCCGGCCGGCGTAGCGAGCGGGTCGCGCTCGCCGGCAACCCGGTGCCGCGGACGGCGTGATCCTCCCCGCTCAGGCCCGGCGAACCATCGTGGATGCGGGCCAGTGCCGCATCGAAGGTGAGTGTGGCGGGTAGCGGAGCTTTCTGTGTTTCACCAGCCTCAGGAATGCCTGCGCGGCGATCAGCAAAGCGACGGAACGTCCAGTCCACCTCATGCCGCACGCTGCGAAGGATAGGCAGACGGGGAAGAAAATACCTGCTCGAGCGAGCATTCCTCGGCCCGCAGGAAAGTCTTGGAATGAGCCGACAGGTTCGCCTGATCGACATCGGCTGTTGAAGCGTCCCGGGTTTTCCGGAGGCAGTATGGTTTGGGTCAGGCAACCATATCGAGGGTCTCTATGGCTGCATAGTAGTTTGCCTCGGCCTCGGCAGGAGGAATGTAGCCGATGGGGCCGAAGAGGCGATGGTGGTTGAACCAGTGGACCCAGCGCAGGGTGGCCATTTCGACGGCTGATGCGCTCGGCCAAGAGCGCTGGCGCCAGATCACCTCGGCCTTGTAGAGCCCGTTGATCGTCTCGGCCAATGCGTTGTCATATGAATCGCCGACGCTGCCGACAGAGGGGACGAGGTTGGCCTCGGCAAGGCGCTGGGTATAGGCCAATGGCAAGATATTGAACGCCCCTGTCGCTGTGATGGACCAAGCCATCATCAGGCCCGGGCCTGCGTGCCTGGATTGCCTGCTCCAGAGCGTCCAGCACGAAGCCGGCGGTGGCACTGCTGCTAACCTTCCAGCCCACGATGCGTCGGGCATAGGCGTCGATCACGAAGGCCACGTAGACGAAACCAGCCCACGTGTGGACGTAGGTGAAATAGACCACCCACAAGGCGTTGGGCCGGGCGACGCGAAACTCCCGGTTGACCTTGTCGAGCGGGCATGGCGCTTTGGGATTGCTCACCGTCGTGATCGTCCTCTTTCCGCGACGAACGCCTGCCAGGCCCATGACGCGCATCAAGCGCTCCACGGTGCATTTGGCAACCGCAATGCCCTCGCGTCGCAATTGGTGCCAGACTTTGCGTGAGCCATAGACACCGTAGTTGGCATCGTGGACGCGCTTGATCTGCTCACGCATCGCCTCGTCGCTGCGAGCACGCGCCGGACGCCTGCCGGGATCGGCAAGGCGCGAGGCGTGTTCATGATAGGAGGACGGGGCAATTGCCAGTTCTCGGCAGATTGGCTCGATACCCAGGTCCTCGCGATGAGCGTCGATGAACGACATCATCATTTGCCGTGGCGGTCCGGCCGATCGAGATCGCTCGACAAGTTGCGTACGCTCGTCGGCAAACCGCCCATACCAATCGTCCGCGCGGCAGGAATCAGCTTTGCGGTGCTGAAACCGCGAATGAACCGATCGCGACACCTTTTGCGTCCGCGTTCGAGCATCCTCCCACCGGTCCCCTTATGGGACCAAGCACGAGGCTAGCCCCGATTTATGGAAAGCGACTGCTCTGGGCATGCCAGGCTTTCACATGTATAGCGCGCGGTTCAACCGCACGAGAAACTCGGCGCCGGGATTGATCCCTCGCTCACCCATTCTTTCGGCGACAGCTACCATGGCGAGGTCTCGACGCTTGGACAAGCGCTCGCGCTCGGCCGCTTGCATGGCCAACGGCATCTCCGTGAGACTGAGGTCGGTGCAGTACGCAGGAGCTCCCGGCTGCTGGCGCCACGATTCCGCGAGCGATCCAGTGTCAAACGCATCGAATCCGCTGTCGTCAACCAAAGCCAGGGTGACCTTGCGATCATGGTCGCGATCGGCAGCAACGGGGATGGCGATGCGACCGGCTTGTCCCTTGGCGGCTCCAAGCCTTGCAAACGAGTCAGACCCGATAGCATTCCACGCCTTGGCGATCGGTCGGCCAAGCTGCTCGGCGACCCATTGGCTCTCCACCTGACCAGCTTCGACAGGTCCAATCTTGCCGTCGCGCATGGGATAGTAGTTCGATGTGTCGATAAGGACCACGTCATCGGGAATCTTGGAGATCAGAGGTTTCAGATCAGGGATACGTTCGAACGGTACCGAAACGATGAGTACTTCGACGTCTTCGACAGCCTCTTTGGCGGACACGGCACGCCCGCCATTGGCGAGGACTTGGGGGCTGATCGTCTCGGGACCCCGAGAATTGGCTACTTTCACATGATGTCCGGCTTTGCTCAAGTTCTGCACGAGCGTCTTGCCGATATGACCGGTTCCGAGAATGCCAACTTTCATATCTTTTGTCCTTCGTAAGTCTCGCCGGCTTCAGCCAGGTTGAGCAAAGGGAGGCGCCCTGATGCAATCAGGCTGGCGCTTTGAGCGACTTCTGCTTGGAAAAGTGCTTTTGAAGGCTGAAGGCGATGGCGACGTAGATACCCTGCAGCATGTCACGATAGGTCTCGCCCATATCCGGGGGCACGACATCGAAATTCGACGTAATTGTGATCTGGCACGCGCCGTCGTCGATCTCATCCAAGGCCCAGCTGGCGATATAGTTTCGGATACCCGGTACGAATCCATCCTCGGCGTCATAGAAGAGCCTGTGTGCGACGGGATCTTCTAGAAGCAGGACCTCCCGGTTTTCCATAGGCGCACCTTTCTCGACCGCCGCTTCGCCGCGCGACATAACGCGGGTCCGAGGGACCGCTCCGGGCTCACCTTCCAGCCAGCAGTCCATGAGCTTCATGCCTTCCGAATTGCTGCCGTCATCGAACCAGGCCAAAGTCCCCCAATCTGTGATGAGGGCCCATACCTTCGCGATGTCGGCGTCAATCCGGCCCTGATGGAAACCGGATACGCGATAAACTTGAGCCATGGTCGCCGTTTCCTTCATTTTACTTCTGCATCGCGGAACGCTGGAATGAAAGTGTCCCGCGTCCAATCACGGAAGCTCTTGGTTCCGCCGATCAATGCCGCCAGATTGGCGGGGTTGTCGATGGTTGTACGTGTCCCTAGCCAGTAGAGATCGTCATACCCTTGCGGCCAATCGCGCATGATGTCCTCCAGCGAGATGTACTCCGCCCGGGCGCCGTAGCCTAGCTCTTCACCCAAGATCTTTGCCATGGCGTTGGGGCTGCCGACCTCCGACACAAGGTCGATCTCCGCACCTGCATATCGCTCCGGATCAGCGATGACGGCCACTGCCGCCTTGCCGATGTCGTCGGCGGCGATCAGCCCGTTCTCCTTCTCAGGCGGGATCGGGATCGCGAGCACCAATTCGCCATTCTTCATGACCGGAGCGAAGAACCGCAGCAGGTTCTCCATGAAGAAGCCAGGGCGCACGATGGTAGTGCTCAGGGGCAGTTCGGCCAGCCGCTCTTCGATGGCACGCTTGGAGCCGATACTCAAAACACCGCGCGCGTCGGATACCAGGGCTGACTGCAGGATGAAGTGAGGCGTGCTCACCTCGATGGCGGCATCGACGGCGTTGATACCTTGGACGGCCTGCCCGATGTCCCAGCGGTTGGTCAACGACGGGCCGGTGAAATAAACGGCATCCGCTCCGTCGATGGCTGCGCGGATCGATGCGCGGTCATCCAGGTCGCCCGCCACGGGTTCCGCCCCGAGCGCGCTGGCCTGCTGGGCGGCAAGTGTAGCGGTGTCGCGCATAACCGCCCTTACTTCAAAACCCGCGGCGACGAGGTGGCGCATCGCAGCACCGCCGGAAGTGCCCGTCGCGCCGAACACAGCGACTGTCTTTGCCATCCATATTACCTCTCAACAATACGGTACTTGGTCACATTTGTCATTGTGCGGTGAGACCGCCATCGACCGGCACCGCCGTTCCGGTCATGAAGCTTGCGGCTTCCGATGCCAGGAATGCGAACACGCTGGCGATCTCGGAAGGCTGCGCGCCACGGTTGAGCGGCATACGGGCGATGAACACGTCGGCCGCCTTGCCGATCACCTTGATCGTCTCGGTAACCATCGGCGTCAGCACCACGCCAGGATGGACCGAGTTAACCCGTATCTTGTGCGGAGCGAGTTCCACGGCCGCAGCCTTGGTCATGCCGGTGACGGCGAACTTGGACGCGCAGTAGTCCATGTTATTCGCGGCGCCGACAAGGCCATAGCCCGACGAGTTGTTGACGATCGAGCCGCCGCCTGCGCGGATCATCGAGGCCAGCACATGCTTCATGCCGAGAAACACTCCCTCCTGGTTGATCGCGCAGATCGCGCGATATTCCTCCAGCTTCAGGTCGGCCAGTGACTTCTGATAACCAGGGTGCCCCGCGTTGTTCACGAGCACATTGACCGGACCGAACGCCTTTTCGGTTTCCTTAATCGCTTGCTCCCAATCGGCTGGGTTGGTGACGTTCAAGTGCGAAAAGCGCACCTTGTCGCCCAGTTCGCTCGCCAATGCTTTCCCGGCTTCATCCGAGATGTCGGCGATGGTGACGCTCGCCCCCATCTCCTGAAACATGCGTGCTGCCGCGGCACCCATACCGCTGGCGGCGCCGGTAATGATGGCTACTTTCCCAGTTAGGTCGAACATCATGAATCCTCTCAAACCATTCATTCATGCTATGCGGCGCGGATCCGACTAGGAAAGAGCATATTCGGCGAGCTTTGTGTCCATCAGTTCGCGTAGGTAGAGGATCTTGTCGCCCTCGAACTGGACCGAGATGTAGTATTCGCCGTCAAAGCGCTTTCCGTTATTTAACGAGCAATTGCCGGTGAACGAAGCCAGCACCCAATCGCCTTCTTCGACGATCTCGTGAAATGTGAAAGTCGCTGGACTGACCATCGCTGAGGAGAATCCTTCGAGCATTTCGAGAATCTCGAGCAGCGTCCGCCTCTTGCCGGCCAACTCGGTGGTTCCGACGAACTCGTGGGCGTAGTTATCGGTAACCAGTCTGCTGATCGTTGCGCCATCGCCCCGACCCACCGCATCGATATAGCCGCGCACGGCTAGTTTTCTCGCGCTTTCCATCGTCTTGCCTCCAGGAATAAATTAACTCATGGTTTTATGGTAGTAGCTGCCCCCGGCCCTGTGTCCGCAGCACTGGGCCGCCAGCGCAGCCTGGCGCGCAAGTTGTAAGTGCGACCGAGGCCGTCTTTGTCGCGGGTGGGCAGGTTGCGCAAGAAACCGCCATCGTCCTTCAAGCTGCTGCTGACGTGCAGCACCAAGTCGTCCGCCGGCGGTATCTTGATCATGCCGGTGTTCTGCCCCCGCTCAAAATTCCGGAGTTCGCCGCGCACCCGCGCCCCGAATTTTTCTGTGGGATCGGCGCTGTTGCTAATGACCACCGCGCCAGTGGCATTGCGCCCGTCGAGCATGCGCCGCGGACGCAGAAGCGTTGGGATGGTGCCGATGTCGAAAGTGTCGATGATCTCGTCGAGTGTCAGGGTCGAGGTCGGGTACGCGCCGTCTTCCGAGACAGCGACGGGTGCGCCGGGGCCGACCGAAACGAAACCCGAGCCGATACCGGGGATGTAGGGCGGAAAGAAGCCGGTTCTGGTCATGGAGGCGGCGCCCGGTGTGACCGACGCGATGTCGCTCATTTGGCAGGCCCGAGGTTCTGGGTAACGGCCGCCGTCACCGCGCTCACCGCAATTTGTACGCCCAGCAGGCGCTCGCTGCCGCGCTGCGCCGTGACGACGATCACGCCTGAGTCGGTGATCGCCCGGAGCGCCGCAGGCACGGTGCTGTCGCTGGCGAGGGCTTCTATCGGCTGTGCGACCGATGATGACCCGCTCGCGGGTCCGGAGATGGCCACGTTCGTAACGGGCCGAGCATAGCTGAGAGGAGCCAGCAATATGCCTAGCGTTACCGTTATCGCGCTCGCAACGAACTTGCTCACATCATCCCCTCGGGTCAACGGCACGCAGGAGACACCTGCTTCGGCCAATCCTCTTGCCCGTCTCTTGACGGCACATGGGAGGACACGGGCGATTGCTATCGAGCCCACCGCAGCATTGCAATATAATTCTAATTCCAAGTAGATATTGCCGGGTGGACAAGCATGCTGGGCCGGGATAGAAAATCCGCTGCGGACCCGTGAACAGGACTAGGCGCACCGCCAAGCCGTGTGGAAGCGGTTCATGGCCGTTGCCCGCGAGTCGCCCGCAGGGACAAAATGCAATGGGAGTTGGAAAGTGGTTCAGATTTGGCTGAGATATGATCTGCGGAGCCCCTCGATCGGGATCGGCTCGGTAGCTTTGGCGGCGGCGGCGATTGAACAGGTCGCATGGGCAGACGACAAGGGCTTTCATACTATCCAGTTGCCCGAGCATCACTGTAGCGACGACGACTACAATCCTTCGCCACTAGTTTTGGGTGCGGCCATGGCGAGTCGCACCTCGAGACTTCGCATCCAGCCATCGGCCATCATCTTGCCGCTGCACGATCCGATCCGCATTGCGGAGGACTGCTGCGTGGTCGACATCATCAGCAACGGCCGCCTCGATGTAACTATCGGTCTGGGCTACGTGCCTGATGAGTTCGACATGTTCGGCATTCCGCTTTCCGAGCGTGGGCAGATCCTTGACAAGAAGCTCGCCGCGCTCAAGCAGGGGTTCACCGGCGAGACCTTTGAATACGAAGGCCGCAAGATTAAGGTCACCCCGCCGCCAGTTCAGAAGGGTGGTCCGCGTTTGTTTATCGGCGGAAGCGTAAAGGCTACCGCCCGCCGGGCGGCGCAGTATGGGGACGGCTACTACCCGATGTTCGTAGAGCCCGAGCTTGTCGCGGAATACCGACGGCTCTGCGCTGAGGCCGGCAAGCAACCCGGCCCGATCATTAACGGTGCCGGTCCGAAAGGCATCTACGTGGCGCGCGATCCCGACCGCGCCTGGGCCAAGATCGGTCCGCACGCCTTGCATGAAGCCAATGGCTATGCCGAGTTCGCTGCCAAGTTAGGCCAGCGCACCAGCTTCCGGGCGGCGGAAAACCCCGATGCACTTCGCGCCTCGGGCGATTATCGGGTATTCACGCCGGAGGAGGCCGTCGCCTTCTTCCGTGAGCAGGAGAGCCTGGGGCGGCACGTTACCGTCGCCCCGCTCGTCGCCGGTCTCGATCCGGACGTCGCATGGGAGAGCCTCGAACTGATCGCCAGCGAAGTCATCCCGGTTGTTTCCCAGGATGTAAGCCCGCCTGCCGAGACATCGAGTCCCGCAGCTTGATCTTCATTTGAGCGGAGCCGCGCGGCGCGGTTCCGACTGGGTGTGAATCAGCTTAATCGCTTCGCTGGTAGCGGTTGCTAGAGTCGTCGCTGCCACAGCTGGAGAAGGAGGGAGAGCGCGGATGCAACATGGCCGCACGGTCGCAGTAGCATGCGCTAGCAGCAGAATGGGCCAAGCGGTTGTGCGGCAACTGCTGGCGTCTGGAACATCGGTTCGCGCATTAACAAGAGACGCCGGTCTGTTCGCTTGCGGCGCTGATCGCGATATGAAAGTCGTCGCTGCGGACTTCCCCGACGTCGATGATCTGGCATCCGCGTTCGAGGGTGTGGATGCGGTGTGTAGCGCGTTTCCCTCGCTGGCTGGTGAAAAGAGCCCTGTTTACGCTCAAACCCTGGTAGCGGCTGTAAAACGGGCGACAGTGCCACGCATCATTTACAACTCGATGATTTGGGCGCCGGACGCGGCTTGCGGGCAGCCTTACTACTATGCGGTTTTGTATCTCGAAGACATCGTCGCCGACCCCGAACTGAACGTCACCATATTCCGACCAGTCTTGTTCATGGACAACCTGATCACCAGATTTGCCAAGCCGAGCTTGATGAACAAGGCGCTGTACCGCTACTGCCAACGCCCCGGGATGTTGGCGAACTTGATCGCCATGTCCGATGTGGCCAAGATCATTGATGCTGCTCTCGACAACGGGAAACTGATCGGCTGGCGCAATGCGATCGGCGGACCGGAAACCTTGTCAGTGGAGGATGTGGTTGACACTCTCTCCGACGTTCTCGGTAAGCCAATCACCTACCAATACGAGAATCCGTACGAGTGGGCGGCCCGGGTTCACGGCGAGGTCGGCCTCGAGAACACAATCGCGCGAGAGGCCTACGTCGAGGCGATGGGCCAATTCTACACCTTCAACAATGAGTCCGCCTGGCGCCCCTTCGAGGTGGATATGCAGCCCGTGCTTCAGGAATTGCCGGTGAGGATGCAGACGCTTCGTCAGTGGGCGGCGCACGAGGACTGGCGTTCCGAACACGAGGATCTCGACCCGGATTGGCTCAGTGGCAGCCTGACCCTGTGCCGCGGCGGACCTTGATACAGTAATCGAATGGAGGAAACCATGGGCCACGTAGGCGTCCTTCTAAGCCAGCCGGCCTATGAACTGGCCGGACCGACATTGACCGACTTAGCCCGGTCCATCGAAGCGCTGGGCTACGAAAGTATCTGGCTCCTGGACTCTTTCAGCCGCGATCCCTTCATCGCCGCTTCTTTCATCCTTCATGGCACAACCACGTTGAAGGTGGGCACTGGGATCGTCACGGTCTACGGCCGCGATGCGATGGCGGCAGCGCAGGCGCGGGATACTTTCGCTGAGTACTACCCCGGCCGCTTCCTGATGGGCTTGGGGGCGTCCAACGAGGCGATCGTGCAGATGCGCGGCGGTGAGTGGCTGGCCCCGGTCAAGAAGATGACCTCATACCTCAAAGCCGTAAACGGAGCGGCCCTGGCGCATGCAACGCCCGCGGAACCTGTGCCGCTGCACATCGCGGCCCACGCCCGCGGCCTGCAAAAGCTTGCCGTCGAAGAGGCCAGCGGCATCATCACGTGGGTTCTGCCCGTGCAGAGCGTGAGAGAGGCGAGGGAACAGGTCGGCTCCAATCTTGAGATCACCGCCAATTTCCCATGCATCCTGAACGAGGATCCCGGCGAGGCGAGGCAGGTCGCCCGGACTTTCCTAGCGATGTACATCGGCCTTGCCTACTATCAGTCCGCCTACCTGAAAGTCGGGTTCGAGGCTGGGGACTTCGCTGACGGCGGTAGCGAGCGACTGATTGATGCGATCGTGGCTTGGGGCAGCCCCGAGGGGATTAGGTCTCGCGTCGATGCCTATTTTAAAGCAGGTGCCTCCCGGGTGGTGATCAATCCCATCCGGTCGCCCGGAGATGATGTCGACAATCGACGGCACGACGTGACGCCGGACTGGGCCAGTCTGGAGCGGCTCGCACCTCTGCTAGCGGGCAGTGCGGGCTAAGGCGCACCGACCGGTGCCATCTCACTCTTTGCTATAAGGGAGAGCAGCCGATGAAGAAGCTTATGATGTTCATGAAGCGCAAGCAGGGCATCTCGTTCGAGGAATTCCGCACCCATTATGAGAACGTCCATATTCCAATGGTCGCGGTGTCGCTGGCGGAGTAATCTGCCCCATAAGTGGCGATTGAATATTCCCCACTTCTTTGAGGTCCGGGCTGTCCGGGGCTAGCCCCGGACAGCCCGGACCTCAGCCATATCGTGCATGCTGCTCCTGACCTGGAGTGCTGACGCGATGAAGAAGCTTGGAGATCTGATGATGATCCTCGATTTACATCGCCAAGGATTGAAAGTTGCCGCGATAGCCCGCCAGGCTGGGGTGGATCGCAAAACCGTTCGCAAATACATCGCCAGAGGGCTGGAACCGCCTGCCTATGGGCCGCGCCAGCCACGAGGGCGTGCTATCGACGCACACGTCGACTATCTGCGTGTCCGGCTCGAGGCCTATCCGGGCCTGACCGCGCAGCGCTTGCTGCGTGAAATCGCCGAACGTGGCTACGAGGGCGGCTACAGCATGGTGCGCGACGAGGTTCGTGCTCTGCGCCCGGTTGGGGGTGGTAAAAGATTTGCCGTCCGCTTTGAAACGCAGCCAGGCGAGCAGGCACAAGTCGATTTCGCGCAGTTCCGGGTCAGCTTCAGCGCCGAGCCCGGCGTCGTTCATATCGTCTGGCTGTTCTCGATCGTGCTGGGTTATTCTCGGTTGATCTGGGGGCGCTTCGCTCATCGCCAGACGATGCAAACCGCAGCTCATTGCCTCGCATCCCTTGCTCGATGGGCGGCAACGCTCAACGCTCGCCGGGCATCGGCAGACGACCAATCGCAAACACAGCGCGGCGATCCCTCCAGCTCTTGCCGGCGATCTTGTCGTCTTGCGGTCGCTCGACGTTTATGAAGCCGTTGGCCAACGCCTGGCTACGGGCGGTGTCGCATGAGTTCGCTTCTCCCTGAACCCAGCGCATCGCTGCTCGACCGGATCAAGACCTGCATGGTTGGCCTCAAGATGCCTCGCGCGATCGAGGTCGTCGACACGTGCATCGGAATGCTTGAGCGCGGTGAAATTACCGCTCTGGAAGCTATCGACCAGCTACTCGTCGAAGAGCTTACCTTCCGCGAGAACCGCCGCATCAAAACGGCGCTGATGATGGGCCGGCTCGGGCCGATCAAGACATTGGCGGGATATGACTTCGCCTTCCAGCCCTCCCTCGACAAGATGCGCATCATGGCGCTGGCGGAGCTAAACTTCATTGATCGATGTGAGGTGGTCCATCTGCTGGGCCCGCCCGATCCCACGACATAATACCCACCTCGCTATGTTATTGAAAAGTCATCGTCCTCTGGTCACTTAATTTTGATAGTGGACGCCGCATGCCGCTTTCAGCGTGATGCTTGATGTCTGGACGCTCAATATCGTCCCGCCGGATCACCCAAGGCGCCCCCTTGCAGTACTGCTCAGCGGGCAGACGGCCGGCACGGATCATGCGCAACACGGCCATTGGCCGTACTCCCAGCATCTCGGCGGCTTCCTGCATTGTATGTTCGCCACGCGTGACGCGTTCGCCCGCTTTGTAGACCTCTATCCCATGCTGATTGCGGAAGCTGCAAATGCGTGATTGCGTCCAACCGTTCTGACGCCCCGTGACCTTCCCGAGCCGGTTCAGGAGCGATGCAATATCTCTGTCGGGCAGCTGTCGTGCCAGCGTCCGGATGAGCGGTTCGAGATCGGGGGCGAACTCCAGCGATGATGACCCGCCTTATTCTTCCTGACAGCGAGCGCGGTATGATCGCCACCCTGCCAATGCACCATCATCTTGATCTGGTCGTCATCAATTCGCACGACGATCTCACGCACCACGGCGCGAATGATGCGCTTACGTGTGACACTTGTTGCCTTGGGGTGATTCCACGCTTCGGAGAGATCGGCACCCATACGGAGGATCTCGAGCCGCTCGTTATCATCCGATGCCTCTGGCTTTCTGCTGTCGAGCGCATCCAGCTCGGCCTGGCGCTCATGTACCAAAGCCAGAGCGACATTCCAGCGGCGCTCAAGTTCACCCGCTACGAGCCGGTTGTCGGGATCGACGGCATCATACTGGCGCTGCGCATGGACTGCCTCATAGCGAGCCTGTTCGAGCGCCAGCGTCACTTGCTGCCGCTTCTCGTTGACCTGTTGGTTCGATGCCTTGACCGCTGTAAGCGCCGCTTCGATACCGAGCGGCTGAAGACGTTCGAGAACCTCGGCGCCGATCGCCTGATCGACGCGCAACGAACCGAAACCGATGCATGGGTCGGTTCCATGGTTGATGAGAGCGCCGCGACAGTTGTAGCGACCAGTGTTGCCGTTGCTACCGGAATAGCAAACGTGAAGCTTACGCCCACAATGACCACAGCGCAGGAGTCCACCGAGCAGAAGCTCGCCTTTGCGCAGTGCGCCGCGGGGCATCATGCCCTTGCTTGTGGCGTTATCGGCGATCAAACGCTGGTTCCTCTCGAAATCCGCCCAACTGAGGTAACCCTCATGATGGTCTGGGATCAAGACCTCCCAGTCGGCCCGCTCCCGCCTGAAACCGCGGACGATGCGCTTGCGCCCCTCTTCGATGGTGACACGGCTGCAAGTGCGGCCAAATGTATAAGCGCCGCCATAGATCGGGTTAGTGAGGATGTGGTGAACGGTATTGTAAACAGGCAGCTTCCAGACAATCGATCGTCCTGCCTCACGTGTGTAGCAGATCGCTGGCAGCATGATCCCTTCGTTCCGGAGCGCGAGGTGAACCTGGCGAATGCTCTGCAGCTCGGAAAAGCGTTTGAAGACGAGTGCCAGAGCTTCGCGCACGCGTTGATCGGGATCCATCTCGATGCGATCATGTCGCGACTTCACATAGCCAACCGCGACCGTCAGGAAGAGCTCGCCGCGCCGTGCCTTAGCCTTGAGCGCCTCAAGTGAGCGGGCGCGCAGGATCGAGAGTTCGAGTTCGCTCATCGTTCCCTTCATGCCCAAAAGCATCCGGTCATTGGGATGACGCGGCTCATAGATGCCGTCCTCATCAATGATGATCGTACCGACGAGGCCGCAAAACTCGATCAGCGTGTGCCAATCGCGACCGTTGCGGGCGAGCCGCGACACCTCGATCGCCAGTACCGCGCCGACGCGACCTTCGCAGATAGCGGCCAGAAGCTTCTCGAAGCCAGGCCGGCTGACACCGGAGCCCGAGCGCCCGAGATCGTCATCGATAACGGTGACATCGCTCCAGCCAAGATCGCGGGCACGATCGGCCAAGCCATATTGGCGACGCCGGCTCTCCGAGTTGTTAGCGAGTTGGTCGGCTGTCGACTGGCGCACATAGACATATGCGCCGCGCGCAAAATGCTCAGGCAAAATCTTCATGGTCTGCCTCCTTCACTTGACTCGCTGCTTCCCTCAGCAGGGCCGAAATCAGCGGAAGGAGCCGTTCCTGCGCACCGACGGGAAAGGCTTTTACCGGCACCACGGGAGAGAACAGGTCTAGTTGTCGCGGCTTGCGCGGTTGCCTTTGCTGCATGGTCGTCTCCTCCACGACGCGAGATCGTCGCGGAGCGATTTTAGGCAGTCATCGATCTCACGACGCAGATCGCGAAGGCACGCGAGCGAAAAACGTGGCATCTCCACTATCGCCATGGCCGACGCAGGTTCCTCGGTCATCCATACCGGCACCAGCGCCAGGCTGCCGTCAGATTGGCGCCCGACATAAGCCGCCTCCCCGCAATAACGCTGCCTGCCAACGACAACGATCTTCTCGCGGAAGCGAGGGTGAAACGCATAGCAGACCTGCACCTCGCCACCGCTTCGCTGATATTGGGCATTATGAGCCCCGTTCGACCGGCACCGGCAAAAGCCATCTTGCCACCGCGTTGGGGGTCGAAGCGGTGAAGGCCGGCAAGAGCGTATACTTCTTGCCACTGGCTGATCTGATCGGATCGCTCGCCAAAGCCGAACGTGAAGGCACGCTGCGCGAACGGATTCGCTTCTACTGCCGCCCGGCTTTGCTGATCATTGACGAAATCGGCTATCTTCCCGTGGTGCCCGGTGGCGGCAACCTCTTCTTCCAGCTCGTTAACGCCCGATACGAAAAAAGCGCAATGATCCTCACTTCCAACCGGGGCTTTGCAGAATGGGGGAAATCTTCGGGAGCCCCGTGGTGGCGACGGCGCTCCTGGACCGGCTGCTTCACCACGCGATTGTCGTCCAGATCGTCGGGTCCAGCTATCGCTTACGGCAGCACGCTGCGTGTTTCGGAAAGTCCCGGACAGCGATTCCGGTAAGTCGCGGACAGTGATTTCAGAAAGTCCCGGACAGGCATTTCGTTAAGTCCCGGACAGTTTGTGCGGTTGGTCATTGGGTGCGCCGGTTTGGCATGAACGTCCCCGCAAGCGGAGCTTGGAGGGACCATGCCGAGACGGAAGCAACCGAGACGAGCGGACGTGAAGGACATCAGATCGATATTGCGGCTGACCCATGAGAGTGGGCTCTCGGTGCGCGAAGTGTCGGAGCGGCTTGGGCTAAGCAAGTCGACCGTGTCGACTTACCTGCTGCGGGCGCGTGAGGCGGGGCTAGACAGTTGGCCGATGCCAGATGACGGCGGCGATGACGCTGCGCTGGAGCGCAAACTCTTCCGGCAAATGGGACGGCCGCCGCGGGATACGAGCGAGCCGGACTGGCAACTGGTCTCCCGTGAGATGAAGCGCAAAAGCGTGACGCTGCTGTTGTTGTGGCAGGAATACCGCGAGGCTCATCCCGACGGCTTTGGCTACACGTGGTTCTGTGACAAGTTCGGCGCGCACGAGAAGCGCGCCCACCCGACCTATCGGCATCGGCATGCCGCCGGTGCGGTGATGCAGACTGATTACGCCGGTCAAACGATCCCGTTGATCGACCCCGGCACCGGCGAGATCCACCAAGCACAGCTGTTCGTCGCGGTGCTGGGGGCCTCGAGCTACACCTTTGCGGTGGCGAGCCTGCACCAGCGGCTGCCTGACTGGATTGAGGGCCAGGTCCGGGCGCTGGAGTACTTCGGCGGAGTGCCCGCTTCCATTGTCTGCGACAATCTCAAGGCGGGGGTGGCCAAGGCGCTATGGTTCGAACCGACCCTGACTACGACCTTTGCTGCGATGGCAGAGCATTACGACACGACGGTCCTGCCGACCCGGCCGGCGAAGCCGAGGGATAAGGGGAAGATCGAGGGCGCGGTGCTGATCGCGGAAAGGTGGATCATCGCGCGCTTGCGCAATCGGCAGTTCTTCGACCTGGCGGTGCTCAATGCCGAGATCGGCCACTTGCTCGAAGTTCTCAATGGCAAGACGATGCGTCACGTCGGTCGTTCGCGCCGCGAGCTGTTCGAGGAGATCGAACGCGCGGCGCTCAAGGCGCTGCCGGTTACCCCGTTCGAATACGCTGAATGGAAGAGCGCCAAGGTTCATCCCGATTACCACGTTGCCGTCGACCGCAACTTTTACTCGGTTCCGCATGGTCTGATCGGCCGCAAGGTCGATGTGCGGCTGACCCAGCGGGTGGTTGAGATCTTCCAGGATCACAAACGGGTCGCCAGCCATGTTCGCAGTTCGCAGCGCGGGTTCCACATCACCGTCAACGCCCACATGCCCAAGGCTCACCAGCGTTATGCCGACCGGACGCCGGCATCGCTGATCGAGCGCGCGGCCAGGATGGGCACCAACGTGGCGGTCATGGTCGAGCGCATGATGCGTGATCGGCGCCATCCCGAGCAGGGTTATCGCTCGGCGATGGGCATCCTCTCGCTAGGGCGCGGCTATGGCCATGTCCGTCTCGATGCGGCCTGTGACCGCGCGCTGGCAATCGAGGCCACCACATATGCCTCGGTCCTCTCGATCCTCAAATCCGGGCTGGATCAGGCCAGTCCTGCCCAAGAACCGATCCGGCCAGCTCCATCGCACGGCAACATCCGCGGTGGGGTCTACTATCAGTGAAAGGAAGCGACGATCATGCTGACACACCCCATGTTGGACCAGATGCAGACGCTGGGGCTCGCCGGGATGGCGAGTGCTTACCGTGAACTTGCCGAACAGGCGGGAAGCGAAGGGCTCGCCCGGGACGAATGGCTCGGGCTGATGCTCGATCGGGAGATGGCGATGCGCTGTGACAAGCGGCTCGCCAACCGGCTTGCGGCCGCGCGACTACGATTCAGCGACGCCTGTATCGAGAACATCGACTTCGCCGCGCACCGCAAGCTGGATCGCCGCAGCGTCCTGGCGCTTGCGCAGGGCGACTGGCTCAAGGCGCATGAACATCTAATCATTACAGGGCCAACCGGTACGGGGAAAACCTGGTTGGGGTGTGCGTTCGCCCGTCAGGCAGCCCGGCTCGACTACTCGGTACTCTACGTTCGCATGCCCCGACTGTTCGAAGATCTGGCAATGGCCCGGCTCGACGGCCGCTTCCCGCGCCTGATCGACAAGCTCACCCGCATCCAACTGCTCGTGCTCGACGACTGGGGCAGCCATGGGCTGACCGAGCAGCAGCGCGGCGATCTGCTTGAAATCTTCGAGGAGCGCTACAAGCGTAAATCCACCTTGATTACAGCTCAGTTACCGGTCGCTCAGTGGCACGAAATGATCGGTGCCCCCACGATCGCTGACGCCATCCTCGACCGCTTGGTACACAATGCCCACCGCATAACACTCGAAGGCGACAGCATGCGCAAAACCCGACCCGCGCCCCTCTTGACCGACATAGAGAAAGCCGAAATCATAACCGCCTGAACCACAACAAGGCACCTATGACCAAACTGCGCCGACTGTCCGGGACTTAGCGAAACGCATGTCCGCGATTTTGTGAAACGGCTGTCCAGAACTTCTGAAATACGCAAGCACGCCGACCTTTTGCCCGCCCCTGCCAGCTCAATTGCACCCGAACCAAAGCGGCGCGGCAGACCGCCAAAGAATGGAGGTGCCGCCTACGAAACTGCCGTCCCGTAAAATCGCAAAGTGGGGAATTTTACATCGCCACTTCTGGGGAATATTCCAGTGACGTTGACAGTAGCTGGCCTGCGTTTCCCCCTTATCGGGTATTTCGTCCCGCGCCTGCCTTTCGATCCGGTAGAGCTGGTCGAAGAACTTGAGCGCCTGTGCGGGCGGCCCGCCTTGTTTCTTCCTCGCCTTGAGGGCGTCGGCAAAGCGCCGTCTGGCGTGGGCCATGCATCCCAGATGTGTGGCGCCTTTCAATGTGCGCCAGGCCGTATAGCCGTCACTCATCAGGATACCGCGATAGTCGCCGAGGAAGGCCTGCGGATGTTCCTGCCCGCGACCGGGTTGATAATCGAGCAGCACGACCGGCTGTTCGCTGTCCTCGCTGCTGCGGTAGGCCCACATATACGAGGTGCTGGTAGGAGCCTTGCCCTCTTCCTTCAGCACCTGAACCGTAGTCTCGTCGCCATGAATGACCTCCTGGGACCGGAGCCGCAGCTTCAGGGCGTCAAAGATGCGATGCAGGTGCCTCTCGCTCGAAGCGATCACCCAACGGCCCAGAGCACCACGGCTGACAGGTACCCCTGCGCGCTCGAAGGTTTGCGCCAAACGATACAGCGGTGTGCCATCGACGTATTTATGAACAAGGGCAAAGGCCAGCGTCGAGGCCGTGGCAATGCTGCCCGGCAAGGGCTGTGCGGGCATCGGCGCAATGACGATCGGCGTGGCGATCCCGGTGCGGTCGCAATTGCGGCATGCATATTTGGCGCGGGCATTCTGAAGAACCGTGGCCTTCACCTCGATGTGAAGCTGCTCGGTTACCACTTCCCCCATGCGATGCATTCGTTCGCTGCAGCACGGGCAGACCTTTTGGTCGTCGGCGAGGTCATATTCGACGCGCTGGCGCGGCAGGTCGGCAGGAAGTGGCTTGCGCCCGCGCTTCTTTCCTTCCGGTCTTTTCGCCTCCGGCAATCCCGTGTCGGGAAGATCGGCGGCGACCGACTCATCGACGTCGTCGTGCCCATCGTCGGCATCGTCCTCCAGGGAGGCCTGCTCGGCTTCATTGAAGACACGATCCAGGTGCTTTTCGCTGCGCGGCGCAAAGCGGTGCAACCGCGCCAGCGCCAGTTCCTCCTCAAGCTTCAGGATGCGCCGGGCAAGGGCGTCTCTCTCGGCCGCCAATGCCTCGACCTCAGCGGCTTTCGTCGCCAGAAGCGCCATCAATTCCGCAATAGTGGGGACGCCGCCTCGATCCATCGCAGTCTTGAATCGAAAGCCCGTTCCCGCGTCAACGGCCTTCAACCGACAAACTGATATTGCCGCACCGGATGAGGGACCATCGCGTCAATATCGATCCCGTCGAGCAGCCATCGCAATTGCTCCGCGGTGAGCGCCACCACCGTTTCCGCTCGTTTGGGCCATCGGAACTTGTCCTCCGTCAACGCCTTGAGCACCAATACAAAGCCCGACCGGTCAAAGAACAGCAGCTTCATCCGGGTCCGGCGCCGGTTGCAAAAGGCAAACGCCGCGCGCTCGAACGGATTGAGGCCCATCGACTGCTCGACCAGGATCGCAAGGCTGTTGATCCCACAGCGAAAGTCGATCGGATCCCGGTGGAGATAGACGCGCAGATCTTCAGCGAGCCGGAACATGGCAATGCCCCAGCGCATCGATCATCACCACCAGCAACTGCGCGTCACACCCCTCCAGCGTCAGCGATACGCCATTTGGCATCGACGCCTGCAACCGCACTGACGGTACCAATCCCGCAGACCGGGGCGCGATCCCAGCAGTGTATCGCTCCGCAGGCGCCGGAGACGTCTCCACCCGGATAAACGCCGACGGATCCGGCAACTGCCCCGTGCTCCGCTGCCCGTTCGCACTCTGCCGCTCCTGATACTTCCTGACCCATTTGCGCAGTTGGTTGGCGTTGACACCATGCTCCAGCGCAAGCCTCGCCACCGATATGCCCGGCTCGAGGCACGCCTCGATCAACCGTGCCTTCCCCGCCCGACCATAATAGCGCCGGCCGTTACTCGTCACCCTTACAACCTCGAGCCCATAGGGGCCCATCGGTGCCAACTCCATGTGTCCACCTCTTCCTTGGTGGACACATCCTTCACACCGCGTCACTCAACCGAACAGGTGCGCGGAATTTCGCGCTTACGGTCTACCGAATTGGCTGGAGAGCCGGGGCGATGTGTACATATCGGAGACCGGGAAAGCGATATTTACGAGCTTTATTGCTTGGCTGAAGAGCTCGGTACCAAATTCCTCGTGCGCAGCTGCGTTGACCGCTTGGCGCAAGATGGCAAGACGACCATCGCCCAAGTTATGGAAAGGACGCCGTGCAGCGGGACCCACGAAATCCAATTCCGCAATGCTAGAGCAGTTTTCGATCATTCTGGTTCATAGCCGCACGATCTGAAGTAGTTGGCGCATTCCTGAGGCTGGAAGATATCGCCGAGTTTGCCGATCAAGCTCCACAGGCCGCTGACCGTTCGCTCGCCCGCTTTACGGAGCATGGCCTTCAGGCGGGAGAACGCTTTCTCGATCGGGTTGAAGTCTGGGCTGTAGGGCGGGAGAAAGCGCAGGGTTGCGCCTGCAGCCTCGATGAGCACCTGCACCGATGCGCGCTTGTGGCTCGACAGGTTGTCCATGATGACGACGTCGCCGGGCCGCAGTTCCGGGACGAGGACCTGAGCGACGTAGGCTTCGAACCAGTCACCGTTAATCGGTCCATCGAGCACCATGGGCGCGACCATGCCAGTCATGCGCAGGCCAGCGACGAGAGTGGTGGTTTTGCGGTGGCCGTGCGGGAAGCCCATCCGCAGTCGCTCGCCTTTCGGGCAACGTCCGTGGCTGCGGGTCATATTGGTCGCGGTCCAGGTTTCGTCGATGAAGACCAGGCGCTCCGGTTCGAGATCGAGTTGACCCTCGAACCAGTCCTGACGCTGTTTCAAGACGTCTGGTCGATCTTGCTCTATCGCATGGCCTGTCTTTTTTGCGCGTCAGGCCACGGCGAACAAAAAAGCGATGTAGCCCGGCCACGGAAACGGCCATTCCCTTGTCCGCAAGCGCCAGACGTAGTTCTTCGAGGGTGATGTCCCTGCGCTCCTCCCAAATGGCCAGAATGTCCGCTGCCCGCTCTTCCACCCGCCGCGAGCGCATATCCCCGCCGCGCGGCTTTGGGGCTATGTCACCCGTCTCGCGCTGCTGTGCCCGCCAACGGACCGCCGTTGATGGTGCAACACCGAACCGGGCCGCCGCAGCACGGCAACTCGATCCACTGTCCACCGCTGCCAACAGCCGAGTGCGCAAATCCATCGAAAGAGCCATCCATGCCGGCCTCCTTCACCAGCACGGATTCTGAATCAGAAATCGCGCCCGAAGGGAATCCCAGACCGATTCAGAACGGTCGAAAACCGCTCTAAAGGCAAGGAGCAGCGGGCAACGCTATCAATACGATATGCGACAATGACGGTCCGGCCCCAATCGGAAAACAGATGAAATACATAAACCAAGAGCTTCAGGTCATCCATGCCGAAGAAATCAGTCCGCCGGAAGATCGCGAACGGATTAACTGGAAGCTTATTACAAATTTACCTGTCAAAAACCACGCCGATGCCGTTCATATGCTTGGCTGGTACTCCAAACGCTGGAAGATCGAGACATTCTTCCGAACCCTGAAAACCGGGTGCCGGATCGAAGAACTTCGCCTGACTACGGTCAACCGCTTGGCCAATTGTATCGCCTTGTGCTGCGTCGTTGCCTGGCGCGTGTCGTGGCTGACGATGCTGGCTCGTGAGGCTCGCATCACGACCGAGGATGAGGCGATCTTCGCGGATCGCGCGCTATCGCGGATGACCTTCACGGAGGAATTTGTCCTGCCGGGCATGAGCTGACCGGCCACCTGTCTTTTCGCCTAAAAACAGCCGGCCGGACGCTCACCAGGCAGATTGGCCGCATCAGGTACTCGTTTTTCTAGCGTGGGCATACGCTGTTCCTGGCGGTGGGAAATTGCGTCGGCGATCTAAGGGTCTCCGCTGAGTTCCTTGGCCATCGCCCCGGTCATGTCCTTCGCGTCGCCGAACAGCATCTGGGTGTTGCTGTTGTAGTAGATCGGGTTGTCGATGCCGGCGAAGCCCGCATTCATGCTGCGCTTGATGACGAAGACGGAGCGTGCCTTGTCCGCCTCGATGATCGGCATACCCGCGATGGCACTACTCGGATCGTCGCGAGCGGCCGGGTTCACGGTGTCGTTGGCGCCTATCACCAAAGCTACATCAGTATGCGGCATCTCTGGGTTGATGTCCTCAAGCTCGACCAGCTGCTCATAGGGTACGTTCGCTTCGGCCAGTAGCACGTTCATGTGGCCCGGCATGCGTCCCGCCACCGGGTGGATGGCAAACTTCACGTCCACGTTCTTCCTGGTCAGCGCCTGATAAAGCTCCGCCACCTTGTGCTGCGCTTGGGCGACGGCCATACCGTATCCTGGAATGATGACCACCCGCTCGGCGTTTTCGAGCTGCAGCGCCGCTTCTTCGGCCGATGCGGAACGGACAACCCGATCGTCCTTGGCTCCGGTCGAGCCTGCGACCACCGCGCCAAACCCACCGAACATGACGTTTGCAAAGCTGCGGTTCATGGCCTTGCACATGATCATTGCAAGGATGAAACCTGAAGCACCGTCGAGTGCGCCGGCGACGATCAACAGCTTGTTGCCGAGTGCAAAGCCCATCGCACTCGCCGCAAGCCCCGCGTAGCTGTTAAGAAGCGCGATTACCGTAGGCATGTCGGCACCACCAATTGGGATGACGAGGAGGACGCCGAACAGCAACGCTAACCCTATGAAGACCGGAAACAGCGCGGCCGCTGAAGGCGTAAGCGCGAGGTATGCGCCAAGGCCGACAGTCGCGAATGCGACTAGTCCGTTGAAGATGCGTTGGCCAGCAAATACCACGGGTCGCGCGCCGATCAGCTCCTGCAACTTGGCGAACGCGACGACGGATGCCGTGCAGGTGAGGAAGCCAAGCAACATCTCGAACATGAGTGCCCACATCACGAAGGCACCCGCATTCCCCGGTAAAGCGTGTTTGTAGTATTCGGCCGCGCCAATTAGGCCCACGGCCAGAGCGCCGAACGCGTGACTGATCGCGGTACGCTGCGGGATGGCGGTCATCGGCATCAGGTACGCCATCGGGATGCCGATCCCGGTGCCGATGACCATGGCAATCAGGATAAGGTCGTAGCTGACGACTTCGTGCTGCAACAGGGCGCCGATGATCGCGATCACCATGCCCAGCTCGCCGGCGCGCACACCGCGGCGAGCCGTCGACGGGTGGCTCATCCACATAAGCGCAAGAATGAACAGCACGGAAGCGGCGATCGCCGCATAAGGTACCAAATCGCTCATGTCAGGAGCCCTTGCGCTTGAACATCTTCAGCATGCGGTCGGTGATCAGAAACCCCGACACCAGGTTGATCGTAGCCGCGAGCACGGCGACGAACCCGAGAGTGCGCGCGAGCGGAGTTGCATCCGCCTCTCCGGTGATCGCGATCGCACCGACGATCACGACGGCAGCGATCGCGTTGGTCAGCGACATTAGCGGCGAGTGAAGCAGCGGGGATACCTTCTTGATAAGCTGAAAGCCGACGAAGGCAGCGAGTATGAAGACGAACAGGTAGTCGGCGTAGACAGCGTTCATGACGCTAAATCCCCTCATCATGCTGGCGTCAGCCGAGCAGCCTCTGGTTTACGATCTGACCGCCGCGCGTGAGCCTGATGGCGTCGCCGATCTCGGCGTCTAGCACCGGCCTGCCGCCCTCCTTGTCCCAGAAGGCGGACAGGAAATTGTACAGGTTACGCGCGAATAAGGCCGACGCGTCCGCCGCCATGCTGGCGGCGATGTTCTGCGCGCCGATGATGTGCACGCCGTGGCGCTGTGTGGTCTCGCCGCAGACGACCCCTTCGACATTGCCACCGCTCCCTGCAGCGAGATCGACGATCACCGAACCAGGCCGCATCGTCGCGATCTGTGTATCCGAGATCAGCTGCGGGGCTGGCTGGCCGGGAATCAGGGCGGTCGTGATCACGATATCTTGCTTTGCGAGGTGGCTCGACACGAGCTGAGCCTGCGCACGGCGATAGTCCTCGCTCATCTCCGTGGCGTAGCCGCCCGCGCCTTCGCCCTCGATGCCGGGGACGGCTTCGACGAAGATCGGCTTTGCACCGAGCGACTGGATCTGTTCCCGGGTGGCGGAGCGTACATCCGTCGCCGAGACCTGAGCGCCCAGGCGGCGCGCAGTGGCAATCGCCTGCAGGCCCGCGACACCGACGCCCATAACGAACGCGCGCGCGGCCGAGACAGTGCCGGCCGCGGTCATCATCATGGGAAAGGCGCGTCCGTACGCCGCTGCGGCCAAGATGACGGCTTTGTAGCCCGCAAGGTTCGACTGCGAGGACAGGATGTCCATCGACTGCGCGCGGGTGATCCGGGGCATGAACTCCATTGCCAGCGCCTCAAGGCCAGCTTCGGCGTAGCCGGCGATGCGTTCGCGGTTTGCCAGCGGATTAAGCGCGGCGACGACCCAGGCGCCCGACTTGGCACCCGACAACGATGCGGGGTCCGGTCCTTGCACACCGAGCAGAACGTCTGCGTCCGCCAACACAGAAGACCGATCGGCGATCGAGGCTCCGGCCGAAGTGTACGCATCATCGGCCATGGAGGCGAATAAGCCGGCCGTGCTCTCGATCGCAACCTCTGCACCAAGGGCGACGAACTTCTTGACGGTTTCTGGAGTCGCCGCGACACGCGTTTCTCCAATGGCGCCCTCCTTGAGGACCGCGATCTTCATGATTTCCTCCATCAGGCTCCGAATGCGGCCCCTGGCTGCTGATGCTGAAACGAGTATTGGCACGAAGTGACCGCCGGCCGGCTCACGACTGCGCGGCGAATAATCTAATACAAATTCGAATTCAATGCTCAATGTGCTAGGCGGATAGGTCGTTCATCGACCGATCGAGGTCGCCGAACGTTGGGTGAGTTCTTAACATTCAGCGGGTGCGGGCCTAGCTGCGTCTTGCTAGGCCGCCGCGGGTGCCATCCAAGTCGGGTCTTCCAGCAGAAGCTTGAACTGTTGCAGCCACTGGGCGGCGGTTGCTCCGTCGATCGCCCTGTGATCGCTCGTCAAAGTTACATTGATGATCCTCGCTTCACGGGGGCCAGCGTGACCAGGCAGATACTCTGCAGCAGGGGCTCCAAGAGACAGGATCGCTGCCTGCGGCTGATTGATGATGGCGTCGAACCGACTGACGCCCAACATCCCCAAGTTAGATACAGAGAAAGTGCCACCGAAATATTCTTCCGGTTTGAGACGTTTGCTCCTCGCCCGCTGAACGAGATCCTGCGCCTCACGGGAGATGTCGAGGAGTGATTTGCCCGCCGCGTCGCGAACGATCGGCGTTATAAGTCCGCCATCCATGGCGACGGCAAACGAGACGTCGGCAAAATGATGCGCGATCATGCCGGTTTCGGTAAAGGTCACATTCACTTGCGGACAGCGGGTGAGCGCCTCAGCCGCTGCCTTGATAAAGCAGTCGTTCAGTGACACGCGATGCGCAGGATCGGCGTTCAGACTTTGCCGCATCGCGAGCAAGGCATCGACCTCTATGCGGATGTCTGCAGAGAAGTGAGGAGCCGTATAAAGAGACTCCGTCATGCGCTTGGCGATCAGCTTGCGCACCGCACCATGGGGCGAAAAACGGTAAGAACCGCGCGCGATGCCCCGCATCTCGAGTGACGCGGCGACACTCTCTGGCGTCTGGTCGTTGCTGGTGCTTGCTTGAGTCAAATCCTGCCTCCCCTGAGGTTTGATGGTCTAGTGCGAAGACAAGTACGCGGGCCGAACCTTAGCTGTGCGAAGGAATTTTCCGTCAGGCGAGACCGCTCCACTCATCTGATTGAACTGCGTTGTTGATCATAGACCATGTGGCACCGCCATGAGTGCGCGTGGCATCGTTGCCCGTGTCCCGAAGTTCGTGCATGGCCTCCTGAATTGCTCGGCCTGCGGACCACACCGACAGCACTGGGTACATCAGGTACTTGACGCCGAGAGCACGCGCGCGAGCGAGATCGTCGGCGTCTTTGGCGTCGGTTGGGATGAACATGTGGGCAAGCGCGGCGTTGGTAGCACCCACGATCTGTGGGATTTCCTCGATCTCAAGAAAAGGCACCACGACCAGGTCCGCACCAGCTTCGCCATAGGCCCCCACTCGGTCGATGGCCTCGGACAAGGTCGACGCATCGCGTGCATCGCAGCGCGCCATGATTACCGTATCGGCATCGCGCCGCGCGTCGGTTGCGGCCTTGATGTGTTTGACCATGCGCTCTTGGGTGAGCAATCGCTTCTTGGTACCGGGCAGGTACTTGCCCACCGACAAGTCGAGATCCTCCATCTGCACGCCGCCAAGCCCGGCCTGCTCGACTAGGCGGACGTTCCTGGCAATGTGGAGGGGACTGCCGCCGCCGTCGTCGATGTCGCACATGGCGGCGAGGCCGGTCGCGTCCACCATCTCGCGGTACGTTTCGACCAGCTTGGCGACAGGTACGAGGCCGGCATCCGGTACGCCATAAGCCGATGCGGTGATCGCATAGCTGCCCATGAAGACGGACGCGAACCCAGCTTCACGCGCCAGCTGCGCGCTAAGTCCGTCGTGGACGCCGGGAACTACCATCATTTCTGGCGTTGCCAGCAGGTCGCGCAGTGTCTTGGCGGCGCTCATCGTTTCTCTCCCACAATCCCAATAGTGGCGAGCGGTGCGCCCTCCATTGTTAGGCAGTGCGTACTGGACGGTGCGTGCGGAAGTCAGGCTTGGCTGAGAAGGTCCATGTAGCGAGCCTTCAGTTCGAATTTCTGGACTTTGCCCGAGGTCGTGGTGGGAAATTCATCGACGAACCACCAGTACTTCGGCATTTTGAACTTCGCGATGCGCTCCAGCAGAAAGTCGCGCAACTCACTTTCCTCGGCAACTCGACCCGGCTTTAGCTTGATGGCAACCGCGATCTGCTCACCCCAGTGGGCATCGGGTACGCCAAACACGGCGACGTTCGATATGGCCGAATGGATCAGCAACTGGTCTTCGATCTCGCGCGGGTAGATGTTCTCGCCCCCGCGGATCAGCATGTCCTTGGAGCGCCCGGTGATCGTCAGGTAGCGATCGGCGCGAACCGTACCTAAATCGCCCGTATGGAACCAACCGTCCGGATCGATCGCGTCACGCGTCGCCTGATCGTTTCCGTAGTAGTCCTGTAAAACGCAAGGGCTGCGTAGGCATATCTCGCCGATCGTATCGATGGGCAGCGTCTCTCCGGTTTGAACGTCGGCGATCTTGACCTCGGTCGGCCCGAGCGGCGTACCGACTGTCTGTGTGACATGGTCCACGGTGTCGCCGCGCACTGTCTGGCAGATCATGCCGCTCATTTCTGTCTGACCGAAGAGCATGACGAAGTCGCAGCTGAACTCGCGCTCGATGCGCTCAACCAGTTCAGGCGCAACCGGTGCTCCGCCGCAGGCGAGCACCTTCAGGCTGCTGAGGTCGAGCTCGGGGAGGCTTGGATGCTCCAGCAGCGCAATAGCCATGGTCGGCACCGTGGTCGTCAAGGTAACACGTTCCTCCGCTATCATCTTCAGCATCGTGCCAGGATCGAAGTGAGGCGGGAGGATCATCGTGCCATGGCTCCACAACGCGCCGAGCGATGAGTGGACCGAGCCTCCGGTATGGAACATCGGCACGCAGTTGAGCCAGACCGCGCCGTCGCCCGGATCGAAGCATTCTGTCGCGAACTTGGAACTGTTCACGATGCCGCGATGGCGCATGCGGGCACCCTTGGGCTTGCCGGTCGTGCCCGAGGTGTACTGGATCATGACCGGATCTTCGGGATGCACCTGGGGGAGGGGGTGCCACCGGGAGCAGCCGCCATGAAGTCAGCCCAATCGTCCAGGATCAGGATCTCGCGCAGGTTAGGCAGCGTTTCGCGTACTTTGCTTAGCATCGCCAAGTGGTCGGTGCCGCGGCAGTGTCGGACAGTCACGATACCAACGGCGCCCGAGTTTTCGAGGATGTAGGTGATCTCGTTCTCGCGGCTCGCCGGATTGATCGTCACGAGCACGATCCCGGCGAGCGCGGCGCCGAATTCCACGAACCACCACTCTGGCACATTGTGCGCCCAGATCGCTACGTGGTCTCCCGGCTTGAACAGCGTCAGCAAGCCCCGAGCGGTGCGCTCGGCCCCATCCAGGATGTCAGCGTAAGTCCAGGCGCGTTGATGGCCGGTCGCGGGGTCGGGGCTCTCTTTCAGCGCGACACGGTCGGGAACTGATGCGGCGCATTCCCGCAGCAGGTCACCCAACGTGAAGGAAGAGGGTTCTGCGTCTCGATTAGCAAAGAAGTTCGAGCTCTGCATCGTGACCGCTTTAGACATCGATCTGCTCCTGACGGACGTCATTCTGCTCGCTAACACGCTTGGTAACCCGCTCCTCGGTCACCTTCTTGATGAAGGCGACGATGTCATCAATGTTGGATCCCGGACCAAAAATGCCTTCTATTCCGAGAGCGTTAAGAGCCTCGTGATCGTCTTGGTGGATCAGGCCACCAATCATGAGCGGGATGTCCAGACCTTCGGCCTCCATGGCCTTCACTACGTCGCGGCAATGCTCCACATAGGCGCCCGATGAGAAGCTTATGCCGACGAGGTCGACATCGCCATCCCGTGCTTGCGCAACGAGTTGTTTGACCGTGAGGTGCTCGCCAAAGAAGGAGACGTCGCAGCCATATTCTTCGAGGCGTTTGGACAATGTCCTGATGCCTTTGGTGTGGACGTCGAGCCCTAGCATGCCGAGGCCCACTCGGCCGAGTTCGCGATTGAGGCGCAGATCAGACATATCAGTTCTCAGACAGGCCGAAGGGTGAGGTATAGACATCGAAGGCATCATAGGCATGGCCGAAGCCCTGCCGCAGGGTGCCCCACACTTCGGAGATGGTGGCATCCGCAATAAACGCATCGATCATCGCCGGATAAGGATTTCCGCCTTCGCGGGTGACGCGGTGCAGGTAGGACACAGCTTCCTTGACCTTGGCCATGTCGCGCTGGCCGCGGAACTGCACGAAACGCTGCACGTGATCCTCGATTGAAGCTTTCATTGGCTCGAAACGGGCGAACGGTTTCTCATCAGACTTGGTGAACGAGTTCAGGCCGATGACGAGGCGCTCCTTGTCGTGGAGCTCGCGATCATACTGGACGTTGAACCGGTCCATTTCCGCTTCCATCCACCCGCTGTCGATCGCCTCTACCAGGCCGCGCTTCTCGATCTCGGCAAGGAGCGTCAGCGCTTCCTTCTCGACGGCATCGGTCAGCGCCTCGACATAATAGCTGCCACCTAAAGGATCCGCGACGCGGGCAGCGCCAATCTCGTGCGCCAGAATCTGCTGAGTGCGGAGCGCGAGCTCCTTGGCCTCGGTGGTCGGAATGCAGATCGGCTCGTCGTAAGTGCAGGTCTCGACCGATTGAACGCCGCCGCAAATAGCGGCAAAAGTCTGAAGCGCTGCGCGAGTGATGTTATTGAGCGGCTGCTGATAAACCAGCGACTTGCCGGCAGTGTGGCAGGCGATGCGCAGACGCATGCTGCGCTCGTTGGTGGCGCCAAAGCGTTCCTTCATGGTGCGCGCCCAAATCCGGCGAAGCGCCCGGAACTTGGCAACTTCTTCAAAGAAATCGACATCAGATGTCGAAACCCAGGCCATACGCGGGGCTATGTCGTCGACTGAGGTGCCACGCTTGGCGATGTCCTCGAGGCACGTGTTGACGATAGCCATGCCAACGGCGATCTCGCCGGCCGGGGAGACGCCGCGCTCGCGCACATCGTAAGCCTGCGGCAGACCTAGGGCCCACAGCGGAGTGTTGGCGGCCGAATACTCGAGGCACCCAGCGCTCATCCGCAGGGCCATGTTCGCGGGCACGAGCTTAGTGCCCCAGCCCGAAATCACCTGGTGGAAGTAGTCCGGCATGTGTGAACCGAGCAGCTTGTCTAATGGCTGGCCGCGCTTCTTGTGTACGGCGACGGTCAGCGGGTACACCAGAGAGATCGAGTGCCAGGCCAAGTCAATCTGAGAAAGATCGATGCCTTCCATCAGGCGTTCACAATCGCGCAGGGTCGGTATGGAGACACCCTCAATGCCCACATCGTTGCGGAACAGCGGATGGTCGGGATCGACGGCCCACTTGGTCGGCACGTCATCAACCACGTTCAAGCCCGACGCACCGTTCTCGATCGCACGCTCCAAGCCCTTACGGGTGTCCTCGGGCGCACCGTACCCCACGATCTCGCGCATGCTCCACATCCGCGAGCGATACATCTGTGGAAATGCGCCGCGGGTGAACGGATAGCTCCCGGGCGGCGCTGAGTTGTCCTCGCGAACATCAACGTCCTCTGCCGAATAGTGCGACTTCGTCTCGATATTGCCCCAAGTCTTGGTACGCGAGAGGCCGATCGTCGTCAGCTTCTCGTGCAGCATGCGATCGGCCCCCTCTGCCGAATTGGCCTCTGGTGCCGAAGCGGCGGCCGCATCCGAGGCGCCGCCATCGACGACGGAATCGAGAGATATGCCGACGTCGCCGCCGATGCCTTGCTCGCTCGTCACTGACAAACCCCTGTTTCTACGGGCGCCGCACCGGCGACCGCTAATCTGGTGGTGGCGCGGCGGTCGATCGTGGCGACGCCCCTGCCGTAGAATGCACGCATTTCGCCTTCGGGCTCGATGCTGCGGAGGACTTCGAGCGCCCCGGCCGACATCGGAGCCTCGCGGCGGTCGACGTCGGAAAAGGACAACTGGCCACGACCGGTCGCCGCCTCATGGTAGTTCCAGCGCATTACATTCACCAGGGGATAGTCGATGTCGCTGTTACCCTCAGGGCCAGGGATGTATTTCCATCCGAACGTACGCACTTGCGTGGTACGGGCATTGAGCTTGTCCAAGCTGGTGCCTGTGATAGGCGCAAGCTGCGAGGCCGAGCCTTGCAAGAGGAGGGCATCTTCCTCAAGACAGCGGAACTCATACCCATCGTCGGTATCGTCGCATTTTGGTATGATGCCGAACAGCTTGGGCAAGCCCATGTACTCACGCCCCGAGATCAGCGCGCCGATCTTGTTCACCCACAACACCGGCGCGTATGCTGCAGCGATAACTCGGTCAGGTCCTTCATGGATTGCGCTCACCGTAACTACGATCTCATTGTAGCCCCGACCACCCAAGTAATCGACGCTGTCGTACTGCACATACGCCACCGACAGCACCGGGCTGTCGGGCGCACCGAAGTGGTCGGGCAGCAACGTCTCGGCGGAGGACGCGGAAATGGGGACACTCAGCACAATCGATCGCGCGTTCTCGACAATCGTGTTGTCCGGGATCGGCGAGGGGCCGAACAGTGCGGGCATATCGTAGCGGCGCCCAGCCAAAGGGGAAAAGCCCATGATCCTCCCGTTCCTCGTCGGCGTTCACGGCGCCGCGATAATCATAATTGCAATTAGAATTTACTTGACAGTGCGGCCCCGGTCAAGGGTAGAAATGGGGCATGGCTGAAACGATAACACTTGGGCAGGGGCTTTCGCCTCCCGACGCCGCATCTCCGGAGCCGGTTAAGAACGGCCAATCCCAGCTCTTCGGGCCCGAGCTCGAAGATTTCAGAACATCGGTACGAGCGTTCATTGCTCAGAACCTAGATCCCAAAATTGCGGAACGCACACGCCGCATCTCGTTCTTCGAGAACTGGGAGGATAAGGTCAGCTGGAACAAGAAACTGTACAGCCAGGGCTGGTCAATGCCGGCTTGGCCGGTCGAGTACGGCGGCTGCGGCTGGTCCGCGCTGCAAATCCACATCTTCGAAGAAGAGTGTTTCGCAGCCGATGCACCGCGCGTCCCGTTCATGGGCCGATACTTGGTCGGCCCGGTGATCTACAGTTTCGGCAGCGAGTGGCAGAAGGAGCGCTTTCTGCCGCCGATTCTGGCTGGTACGGAAACCTGGGCACAGGGGTTCTCCGAGCCGAACTCGGGATCCGATCTGACCTCACTCCGCACGCGTGCGGATCTCGATGGCGACGAGTACATCGTCAACGGCCAGAAGATCTGGACTACCGACGGCCACGTCGCCGATTGGGGCTTCTTCCTGGTACGCACCGACACCACCCAGGTTCGCAGCCGTGGACTGTCTTTCATCCTGATCGACTTGCGCAGTCCGGGTGTCACGATTCGGCCCATCCGAACGATTGATGGCCGCCAGCATGTAAACGAGGTGTTCCTCGACAACGTGCGCGTGCCGGTCCGCAACCTGGTCGGTGAGCCAGGGAAAGGTTGGCAATATGCAAATTTCCTGCTGGCACATGAGCGCACGACCAGCGCCGAGATCTACTGGTCCAAGCGCGAACTGATCAAGGCGCGTGACTTGCTGCGCTTGCGCGATTCGCGCTGCGCTCTCGGCGATCAGGCGTTTCGCAATAGACTGGCCCAGTTAGAGATGGTCGCGCTCGCGCTGGAATTCTCGGTGCTACGCGAGCTGTGCGGCGGGGACGGCGTATCCGATCAGGTAGCCGTCGCCTCCAGCCTCAAGGTGCGCGGCGCGCGGCTGCAGCAATGGGTGTCGGAACTGCAGATGGACATCATCGGCATCCGTGCGATCCGCAAGTTCAACGAGGATGAGATCTGTATGCACGATGAAACCGCCTCACCGTTGTGGCCTAATGCCATCGTTGGCAAGACCTCCAGCGCTCTTCTGCTTTGCGGCGCGTCGATCTACGGAGGCTCGGAGGAGATTCAGAAGAACATTATTGCCAAGAAGCTGCTGGGCCTGTGACCATGGAGCAGCTTTCGTTCAAGATGTCGGACGAGCAGGTGATGCTCCTGGAATCGGCCCAACGTTTCGCCCGTGACGTCAATGCGCAGCATCCGGTCGGGGCGGATAACCCCAAGACGAGCCCTTCAGCCGTCAGCGCTGGGGCGCGCTGGCCGAACTGGGTTGGCTGGCGCTTACGACACCCGAAGACGCCGGTGGGATCGGTGGCTCCACAGCCGACTTGGCTGTGCTCATGCGCGGGGTCGGACCCGCCATGTTGCGCGAGCCGCTCATTACCTCGTCCGTGCTGGCAATCACCTTGATCGAACAAGCCGTTCCCCCCACGATCGGCTGTGAGATGATGGAAGCGGCGGCTGGCGGAGAGGTCGTCTTTGCCGTGGCGCACGAGGAGATCGCTAGCTTCAAGCCCGATACCGTGGTCGCCACCGAGACGAACGGGGGTTATGCGTTGTCTGGGACCAGCGTGGCTTGCTGGAATGCGCCGGGCGCCGACGTCTTGCTAGTCATGGCCCGTCACGGCGCAGCCTGCGGCCTGCCTGCGCTTTTCAAAGTCAACGCAGATGCTCCAGGAATCAAGCGCGAAACTTATGAAGTCGTCGATGGGTCATTCGCCGCGGATCTGGTGTTCGACGACGTCCAGGTAGATGCGGACGGCTTGCTTGCCTCGGGTGAGAATTTGCAGACCGCTTTCGTCAAGGCCATAGACAGAGCAACGATTGCGCATGCTGCCAAAATCCTCGGGATCCTGCACAGCATCATCGATCAGACAAGCGCATTCCTTAACACCCGCGAGCAGTTCGGCGGACCGCTGGCGCGCTTTCAGGCTCTCCAACATCGCATCGCCGAAATGTTCGTGCGCTATCAGGACGCGACTGCAGGCCTGGAGTTTGCGGTTCGCGCGTTCGACGACGGCAATGCTGACAACCGACAGATGCTTGTCTCCGCTGCCAAGGTCGTGATCGCGGATGCGGCTCGCTACATCGGCAGTCAGGGTATCCAGTTGCATGGCGCTATCGGCGTCACTGAAGAATACCAGATCGGGCATTTCTACCGCAACATCCTATTCTTCGAGAAAATGTACGGCGATACCGGTTATCATCTGTCGCGTTACGACGCGATCAAGTCGCAGCAAGGTTGAACCATGTCAGATCCCCAGTTTGAGCAGATATCCTTTCGTCGCGATGGCCGCATTGCCTATGCCTCTTTCAACCGGCCTGACGTTCTGAATGCCTTCAGCCGGACGATGGAGCGGGAACTATGCGACCTGCTTTATTTCATCACTCGCGATCCCGACAGCGATGTGCTGGTGATATCGGGCGAGGGCCGTGCCTTCAGCGCCGGTGCTGACTTTGCGTTCATGCAGGAGAATATCGACCATCCTGAGCGTTTCGACATCACTAGCGCGAAGCAGGTCGTGTTCTCAATACTCGACTGTCCCAAGCCGATCATCGCCAAGATCAACGGCGACGCGGTAGGACTTGGTGCTACCATCGCGCTGTTCTGCGACATCAGCTTCGCGGCCGACAGCGCGAAGATCGGGGATCCCCACGTGCGCGCCGGCTATGTGGCGGGTGATGGCGGCGCGGCGATCTGGCCCTATTTGATCGGCTTTGCGCGCGCCAAAGAGTTCTTGTTCACCGGTGACCTCCTTGAAGCGCCGCGCGCCGCCGAGATCGGGCTGATCAACCACAGCGTGCCAGCAGATGAACTCGATGAGCGGGTTGATGCGTTCGCCGCCAAGTTGGCGCGTGGTGCGACCCTCGCGATCTGCTGGACCAAGATGACAGTTAACGTCTCACTCAAACAGATCGCTACCGCGACGCTGGACGCGGGCATGGCTTACGAAGCCATGTCCAACATGACCGAAGATCATCGAGAGGCGGTCATAGCCTTCCAGGAAAAGCGCCGGCCCGTCTTCAAGGGGCGGTGACGTCGAACCCGACCAGCACCTGCTCTTCTTCCACCTGCACTTTGTATGTGACAATAGGGCGGGTTGCTGGAAAACCTCCTGATGCGCCGCTGCGTATATCGAACTGAGCCGAGTGGAAAGGGCAGACAAGCTGGTAACCCACCATTCTGCCGCCAGCGAGCGGCTTGGCCATATGCGAGCATCGGTTCGCGACACAGTAGACCACGCCCCGCACGACCGTGAGCAGGATTTCTTGCCCCTCGACCGTCCGAGCCTTCAGTTCGCCTTGCGTGAGATCCGATAGCCTGCACACAGGTAGGTATGTTATCGCCACACCGGGAACCTTTTTCCTTGTTGTCGGTGCAATAGCCGAGCCACCTGGCGGTGGAAAGCGAGCCGATCGCACAATCGGTGTTGGGCCGCCGCAACGGCATTTGGCCCCACCATCAGCATGAGAAGCGTCGCAGATTGGTCCATGTGACCTATATCCGGTTACCTTGAATCCCGCGTAGGCGGACTGACGCGATTACACGGCTTCCAGGTAGGATGCCTCGGTCAGGGTGCGCAGATGTTCGGCGGCGACGCCTGGCGCCAATTCCACGAGGGTGAACGGCTCTGACCGGTTCGCGCGCTTGAACACGGCCAGGTTAGTGATGATCATGTCGACCACATTGGTGCCGGTCAACGGAAGAGTGCACGCCTTGCGAAACTTCGGCGCTCCCGCCTTGTCCACATGATCCATCAGGACGATGATCTCGCCGCACGCCGGCGACCAGATCCATCGCCCCGCCCGGGCCCTTGATGAGCTTGCCGGGTACCATCCAGTTCGCCAGATCGCCATTCTCGGCCACCTCCATAGCGCCGAGGACCGACAGGTCGATATGGCCGCCTCGGATCATTCCGAAGCTGTCTGCCGAGGAGACGTAGCTCGTGCGATCGAGCTCGGTGATCGTCTGCTTGCCGGCGTTGATGATGTCGGCATCGACCTTGTCTTCGGTCGGGAATGGCCCCAGACCCAAGATCCCGTTCTCTGATTGCAGCGTCACGTCGAGGTCGGGGGGATGAAGTTGGAGACCAGCGTCGGGATGCCAATACCCAGGTTCACGTAGAACCCATCCTTTAGCTCGCTCGCCGCGCGTGCGGCCATCTCTTCGCGGGTCCAACCGGTCACGCGGCGATCTCCTGACGTATCGTACGTTGCTCAATTCGCTTCTCGTTACTGCGCGCCTCGATCAGTCGCTGCACGAAAACGCCAGGTGTGTGTATGCCGTCTGCCTCGAGTTCACCTGCGCCGACCAGGTGTTCCACTTCGGCCACCGTGACTCGGCCACACGTCGCGACCATGGGATTGAAGTTGCGTGCCGATTTGCGGAACACCAGATTTCCGTAAGGATCCGCTTTCCATCCCTTTACTATCGCCAGGTCGGCGACCAGGCCGGTTTCGAGGACGAAAGTCTCGCCATCAAACTGCTTGGTCTCCTTACCCTGAGCGATCATCGTGCCGACGCCCGTGCGGGTGTAGAATCCCGGAATGCCCGCCCCGCCCGCACGCATGCGCTCGGCCAGCGTGCCCTGCGGCGAGAACTCGATCTCGAGCTCGCCGGAGAGGTATTGGCGCTCGAACTCCTTGTTCTCGCCCACATAGGACGAGATCATCTTCCTAATCTGCCGGGTACGTAGCAGCTTGCCAAGTCCGAAGTCGTCGATGCCCGCGTTGTTCGAGATAACAGTCAGGCCTGAGACGCCGCTGTCAACCAACGCCTCGATCAGCGTCTCGGGGATGCCGCACAAGCCAAAGCCGCCAGCAGCGATCGTCATACCGTCGCGCAGGACGCCCTTCAGCGCGGTCGCGGCATCTGAGTAAACCTTCTGTACCATCGCTCTACCTAAAGACTGCTGACCAGATGGCCACCATCTACGGCGATGACCGATCCTGTCATGTATCGTGATGCGTCCGACGCAAGCAGCAGCAAAGCGCCGTCCAGGTCGGACAGCTGGCCCAGGCGCCTTTGCGGGATGCGTTTGATCAGGGCCGCGCCGGGCGCTGACTCAAAGAATTCGTCGTTAAGCTCGGTCTCGATGTAGCCGGGCGCGATTGCGTTCACGCGGATGTCGTGCCGCGCTAGCTCGAGCGCGAGCTGCTTGGTCATCTGGATAAGCGCCGCCTTCGACACCGCATAGGGCGTCACCTGTCCGCCCTGGCGCAGTCCTAGGATCGAGGCGATATTAACGATCGAAGCACCAATCGCTCCGTCACGCGCGCGCCGCGCGACTTCGCACGCCATTGTGAAAGCCCCGGTTAAGTTGGTGTTGAAGATTGAGGCCCAATCTTCTTCGGTCTGTTCCAACACCGGCTTGGTGTTGGTTACGCCAGCATTATTGATCAGAATGCCGACAGGGCCAGCCTCGGCCAGCGCAGCCCGGATCGACGCGCTATCCGTCACGTCGAGCTGCACGGCTTGTCCGCCGATCTCCGCCACCAGCGTGTCCAGCTTCTCCTTGCGACGCGCGCCGACGACCACGTGTGCGCCCGCCGCCGCCAGGACGCGCGCGAAATGGGCACCCAAGCCGCTCGATGCACCTGTGACGAAGGCGCGCTTGCCCGAGAGATCGAGAAGGCGGGCCGCGTTCAAACGATTTCCCCGAGCACGTCGCCTACCTGGTAGGTCTCGCCCGGCTGCGCGACTATCTTCAGAGTTCCGCTGGTCGGCGCCTCGACTTCCTGGACCGACTTGTCGCTTTCCAGCGAGAAGAGCGGCGCGCCTTCTTTCACTTCGCTGCCATCGGCAGCGAGCCATTCGCTCAGAACGCCCTCGGTCATGGAAAAACCGAGCTTGGGCAGTAGAATCTGCATGGCAAAACCTCTTCAGTGTCAGGACAGCGTCGAGCGGATCGCTTCGACAATACGGGCCGCATCAGGTACGTGGGCGGCCTCGAGCGGCTTCGAGAAGGGCACCGCGTTAAAGGACCCGCCCACACGGCGTACCGGCGCAGCGAGTTGGCCGTGCAATTCCTCCGAAATTTCTGCGGCGATCTCCGCGCCTACCCCAAATTTGCGCAGGGCCTCGTGGACAATCACCGCGCGGCCGGTCTTGCGCACGGAAGCGAGCACGGTAGCCGCATCGTAGGGTGCGATCGTACGGAGGTCGATCACTTCGACCGAGACTCCTCTGACTCGAGCTTCTTGGCGGCGGCAAGGGCATGGTTAACCATGAAGCCGTAGCTGATCAAGGTTACGTCAGTGCCTTCGCGGCACACGTTCGCACGGCCCAGCGGAATCAGCCTGCCGCGCTCGGGCGCATCGCCAAGCATGAAGTACGTCGGCAAGCTTTCGATGAAGAGCACTGGGTCCTCGTCGAAGATCGAAGATAGTAGCAAGCCGTAAGCTTCAGCCGGCGACGAGTAGGCGACGACCTTGATGCCAGGCGTGTGGGCGAACCAAGCCTCCAGGTAATCCGAATGCTGACCGCCGTTGCCGACGCCGGCTCCGGTCATCGTGCGGATGACCATCGGCACGTTAGTCTGGCCGCCCGACATGTAGCGCAGCTTCGCGGCATGATTTGTGATCATGTCCATCGCCACGGTAGTAAAATTCATGAGCATGATCTCGGTGACCGGTCGCATGCCAGCAATCGCCGCGCCGATGCCAGCACCGATGATCGCCTGCTCCGAAATCGGCGTCGAGCGCACACGGCTGTCGCCGAACTCGGTGGACAGCCCTTTGGTAACGCCGATGACGCCGCCGCCTTCGGGATCGGCGATGTCCTCGCCAAAGACAATGACGTTTTCATCTTCGGCCATCGCATCGCGCAAAGCCAGGTTGAGCGCTTGCAGCGCATTCATCTTACTCATGTGCGGTCCACCGCCTTCTCGAGGCTTTTGTTGAGGCTTACCTTGGGCTGCACGCCCTCGGCGAATACGTCGCTGACTAGCTCGGAGGCGTCGGGCCAATCGCTGGCCAGGGCGAATTCCTCCGCTTCGGCGACCTCTGCGTCGACGTCGGCCTCGATCGTTGCGAGCTCTTCCTCGCTTGCTGTGCCCTCATCCAACAACTTGGTGCGGAAGATCGGCATTGGATCGACAGAGATCGCCTCGGTCATCTCCTCCTTGGGGATGTAGGACGAATCATCGCCGAGCAAGTGCCCTTCATAGCGGAAGGTGTGGGCCTCGATCAGGGTCGGACCCTTTCCGGCACGGGCCCGTTCGACGGCCTCACCGGCCGCCTGCCACATCGCGACTGGATCGTTCCCGTCGACCGAGATGCCAGCGATGCCGTATCCCGCGGCGCGAGCGGCGACGCTACCGCCGCCAGTGAACTTGGCAAAAGCCGAATGCTCGGAGTAGCGGTTATTCTGGCACAGGAATATTACCGGCAGTTTCCAGACAGAGGCCAAGTTCAGCGCCTCGTGGAAGGCACCGATGTTGGAGGCGCCATCGCCGAAGTTGGCGATCGTCACCCGATGCTCGCCACGCACTTGCGAGGCCAGAGCGAGGCCGGTCGCGATCGGCATGGACGATCCCACCACACCAGTGGTCACCATGACGCCCTTTTCGGGATAGGTGATGTGCATCGGGCCGCCCTTGCCCTTGCAACTGCCAGAAACTCGGCCAGCATATTCGGCCCAGATGATCCTGGAAGGAACGCCCTTTGCGAGTTGGTCGTGGATGCCCCGATAAATGGTACAGATATAGTCATCGTCGTTCAGGTGCGCCGAGAGCGCAGCCGGGATGATCTCCTGGCCGCGGGGAGAGTAGTAGATCAGGTTCATGCGGCCGGCTTTGGCGCTCGCACGGATTCTTTCGTCGTTGCGCTTGATGAGATATGCTTTTCGATAGATCTCGAGGATCGTATCACGGTCCGGCGTCTGTGCCGCCATGCTGCTCAGCTCCCAAATCATCCGCTCCAAGACTCTGTGTCGTCGCGGCTATCGGGACCATATTCTAAGACGAGTTATTTTTTCTGCAAGAGCGATAATGGCGACGGCCTCCACCTCTCTCTCGCTAATATCAGCCTTAGGGCTGCTCCCCTGCAAGGCCTACTCCAGCAAATTTAAAATTCGCGTTAGTTTATCCTTGAGCCCAGGCTGGTCGATCAGTATATTGATCTTTGTAAATGGTGGGCAATCGAAATTAGCCTACCCTGAAGGAGAGAGACGTGACAAGCACAGGTCTGCGGAGGAAGCCGGTTGATCATCGCGAAGGCATAAGGTCGTACGAGAGCGTTCCGGAAGGTTCAGTGCTCGAAAAGGCGCCTTATGTCGATAACGGCACCAGCCTTATCGATCCGCGCCGCTACACCGATCCCGCCGAGGCAGAGCTAGAGTGGGAAAAGATGTGGACCAAGGTTTGGAACCTTGCTGGCGTTGAATCAGATATCCCTAACCCTGGTGACTGGTTCAAGTACGACCTTGGCAAGGAAAGCTTCCTCGTCGTCCGTGGCGACGACGATAAGGTCCGGGCATTTTACAATGTTTGCCCTCATCGCGGCAATCAAATCGCCCGCAACGATTTTGGGACCGCCGGGGATACTTTCAGCTGCGCCTTCCATGGCTGGAAGTTCGCTCGTAACGGCGAGCTTCGCGAGGTCAAAGAGCCCGAGACGTTTCGTCCCGAAGTGCTCGCTTGCGCGACCGGCCTGACCGAAGCACGCTGTGACGTGTGGGCAGGCATTGTTTTCATAAACATGAATGACGACGCTGAACCCCTACTCGATTTCCTGAGTGTACTACCCGACCACCTTGATGCCTATCAACTGCAGAACTATCGCGTGTTCGACGACGTCGAGTATGTATACGATGCGAACTGGAAGACTTCGCTCGACGCTTTTGTCGAATTCTACCACGCTGATCAGATCCATCCGGAACTCGGCGAGGCGATGGAAACCTATTTCTGCCAGTATGACCTGTACCCGAGGGGCGTCAGCCGGATGATCTTGCCCTTGGGGAATTCGCCCGACAAGCTGCCCGACACCGAGACAGTCAACGACGTCCAGAAGACGATGATCCGCCAATGGGAAGGCGATCCCGAAGAGTGGAGCCATCTCAAGGGGCACGAGTATAAGCAGGCCATGGTCGCGGTAAAGCGGCGTTTGGCCGAGAAAGCCGGTTGGACGCATTGCGAAAACCTCAGCGACGATCAAATGGTCGATGATCTGAACTATTTCATTTTCCCGAACGTGACGACCAACACGTACTCGGACGTGAATTACTTCCAGATCTTCCGTCCGCATCCAACTGATCCGATGAAGTGCATCTGGCGTTCGATCACGCTCGTGCCGCCTGCGAAACACCCTGAGTTCCGGCCGCTCGAACTGGCTAGCCTAGGTCAGGGCAACGTCGGTGAAGCAGGTTGGGACCACACTGTGCGGCCGCCGACGCGCCGCGTGACTGATCCGGCGGATACCGGGTTCGTGCTCGAGCAGGATGCGCTACTGGTTCCAGGCGTCCAAAAGGGCATGCAGTCGCGAGCTTTCAAGGGCTACATTTTGAGCGAGCAGGAAAGCCGCATCCGGCACTATCTCGCCGAGTTGGACCGGTACCTGGCGAAGTAAAGATGGCGCGCTGACCGATCGCATGTTCGGACATGACGACCGCTGCATGAAAGCGTGCGGTAATGATCGGTGTTCAGGTCTCGTCCAGGAGACTTGGCGAGGACTGTAAGGTGCGCCTTGAAACTTAGAGTTGGTCGCGCTTTCGGACGAGGCTAATCGCTTCGTCCGGATCTTCCCGCAACTCACCATAGTCGAGTAATCCTATCCGCAGCAATAGAACAACTCACGAGAGCGGGGGCGCGGCGTTGTCGGAAATCGAGAATAGGGCCCGCTGCCGTGAGCACGCGACCCATTCATCCAAGGGAACACCAAGATGGCATCTATCGCAATAATCGGAGGAACGGGCGCTTTGGGCAAGGGCATAGCGCGCCGCCTCGTCAAGGCGGGACATGAAGTGACGATCGGCTCACGCTCTGCGGAGAAGGCCCGATCGACAGCGGGGGAACTCGGTGCTGCTCATTATGCCAGCAACGCCGATGCTGCGCATGCTAAAGACATCGTCATCGTAGCTGTGCCTCACGCGTCACAAGCCGATACACTTAGCCAGATCAAGGATCGTATCGGCAGCGCGATCGTGATCGACACCACCGTCCCACTTGTCCCGCCCAAAGTCATGCGGGTCCAGCTTCCCAGCGTGGGCAGCGCCGCCCAACAAGCGCAGGCGCACTTAGGTGCAAACACGCGACTGGTGACGGCATTCCACAACGTCTCGGCTCATCACCTCGATAGCGACCATGCGATTGAGTGCGACGTACTGGTATTTTCCGACGACATCGATGCGCGCAAGATCGTCGTCGATCTCTGCCAAGGCATGGGTCTTCGCGGGCTTGCTGGCGGTGCCCTTGCGAACTCGGCCGCGGCCGAGGCGCTCACCTCGATATTAATCTATATGAACAAAACCTACAAGGCGGATGGTGCGGGGATCCGATTCACCAACCTCACCGACGCGCCGCTGATCCCGTGAGTCGTGCGTAGTGAGCGCTTCCGAGCAGACCTGTTGGGTGTTGATCCCCATCAAGGCTCCGGGTAACGGGAAGACCCGCCTCGCTGGTGTCCTGGACGACGAGGGGCGCCGCCGGCTTGTCAACTCAATGCTCAGACACGTCGTCGATGTGGCGCTAAAGTGCGAAGTGGTGACGCGAGTGAGCCTTGTCGGGCCTGCGGATCATGGACTGGCGCCGATGGTGGACGTGCTTGACGACACCGTCGGGGAGCTAAACGCGGCGCTTCAAAGCGCCACTAAGGAGCTTCGCGGGGTGTACGAAGGCGTCGAGCGTATGGAGAAAAGTTGTCTCCCCCGCCGTGTTCTTCCCGCGCGATTCGTCATCGTTGCTGCTGATCTGCCGCAGATTAAGGTGTGCGATTTGACGAGCCTGACCCGTGTGCCGCGACGCTCGATTGGCATTGCCCCCGATCGCCACGGTACCGGAACAAATGCACTGTCTCTCCCCGCCGACGAGGCGAAATTTCGGTTCAGCTTTGGTATGAGCAGCTACGCGCTGCATAGCAATGAGGCGCGCCGCCTTAGTTACCGTGTCGAAACATTAATAAGCGACGGACTAGCGAAAGATATCGACGAGGCTGAAGATTTGTCAGAAGCGTACTATCACAAGGTGCGACTAGACGATCCTAAAGGTAGGTCCCCTCGCTATTTTTAAGGCAGCGCCATTTTATACCGCCGAGGATTTGAATCAAGGTTTGTCCGAACGGTCGCCCCAGTATCACTTAAGTTGCCCTTAAAAAAATTATGGACACGGGTCTGGATGCCATGAACCTAGGCGGGATTGCCGACTCCGGGCGGCAGGAACCCCGAGCACCTTGGTAACGGCACCGATCTTACCCGCGATACGTTCCCAGCTGCCATGGAGGCCGCCGAGCGCGAGCGTCTTGCCACATGCCGCGACCTGTTTTTCGCGGCCATCATGGAGCAGATGGGCGGGAATAGTTCAACCAACCTTGACACGGACTGCGGCTCGTCCGCGCACTCTTTCTCTGACTTTTGCTGTCCGACCTACGAGGTGACCGAGACGATATTTGCCAAGACGATAATTCGGTAGCGATGGCGGCGGCTGAGCGACGTGGCACCTGCTCGGCGTTCACTGATCCGCTGGCTGCCCTACGCCGTCGAACAGCATATCGATGATAGCATCGGCGATATCGTCGGTGTCCATATCGCCCCGGGGTGAGTACCAATCTAAAGCGTAGATTGAACTTCCCACGAGTATGAAGCGTAAAATCGTTTGCTGAACGCCAGCTCGGATCTCTCCCGCTTCGACGCCATCCGAAATTAGCTTGCGCCAAAAATTGCCGTAGTCGCGGGGCTTGTTGAGGTGACGAGCCCGAACTTCCGGCGGGACCTGATTAATGATCTTCCAGTAAGCTACGATGAAGTCGTCGCGTAGCAGCATGTGATGTAAGTGAGCGCGATACGCAGTTCGGATCTTGGTCCGATGCGAGGCAGTGGGCGGTAATGAGGCGACTGCCTGCGTCACGATCTCCGCCACTCCGGTGGTGCCCGAGTTCAAGACCTCCTCGACCAGCTCTTCCTTGGAAGCAAAGTGGTAGTACATACTACCTGCATAGGTTCCTGCCTTACGACCAATTTCGCTCAGCGTTGCGCGCGCGTACCCCTTATTTTTGAACACCTTGGCGGCCGCCTCGAGGATAGCTTGGTGCTTCAAGTCCGACTTCTTGCGCCTGCCTCGAGCTGCTGGGGAGCAAGGTTCACCCTCGTTGGGCGGATCAACCACTGCGTCTGGCTCTGCCTGTCCCATGATTGCCTCTGGCTGTACCGATGTCTTGCGAGCCGAGGCCGCGCGCCGACGCTTCTTCGGCGCTATCTCGCCATCGATCTGCCGAGTGGCGATCTCGGTAGATCCTTCATCCTCGTGTTTCGCGTCGACCATTCTACCTACCTTATTCGTGCCTTGCCTAAAAACCCTAACAGTTAGAATTTATCTCGCAACCTGCACATGCCCGGATTTTGCGCGCGGATCGAAAATGGTCTCTCTTTCGGCGCGCCACAGCGCCGCAACAGCGCTGATCGTCTAGGCTCAGCTATTCCGTCCATGGACATTTTCTAAACCTTGTTGCACTTTGACTGTGCCGAGCTTATCATCGGATTGCGCACACCGGGAGCGCTCAACATGCAAGGCGGTGACTTGCTCCGGTCATCATGGAGAGAGATGGGATGAGCGAACAGACTACACCGATGGGACTTAAGGTCTTGCCGCTGACGAGTGTCGGCGTTCGGATCGAAGGCCTAGATTTGGCCCGTCTGGACGATCCAACCCTTCGCACGGAACTTTACGATCTGTGGCTCGAGCACGGTATCATTCTGTTCCGAGGAACCGGCGCCGATCGCGAGCAACATCTGAAGCTGAGCCGGGTCTTCGGCGAACTCGAAGTTCATCCCATCCCGCGCATTCGGGTCCCGGGCCAAGAAGATCTCGTTGAGATACGCGAGGAGGGCGGCTACTACATGATCGAGGGTCAGCTCGTCGGTGGTTTCATCCCTTGGCACCAAGACACATGCTATACGCCGGACATCTGCAAGGGTGCTGTCCTGTACATGGACACACCGGCCGAGAGCGGTGGGCAGACCGGATGGATTGACACTGCCAAGGCCTTCGACGCGTTGCCGCCTGAACTGCGCGAGCGCGCGGAAGGTAAGGAAGTTTCAATGTTCGTGCACAACGCCAAGCCCGATGGCATGCGGTTCGTGCAGCATGAGCGCTCCTTCCGCCGGCCGAAGGCGGATGAGTGGGAAGGTGAGAGCCTCACGATGCCGGTGTTCCCGCCGGTGGTGCACCCGCTGGTCGTTACCCATCCCGAGTCCGGTCGCAAGTCGCTTTCGATCAGCCCATCGAACGTCGAGGCGGTCCTTGGGGTGAGCCGTGACGAAAGCGAGGAGCTGCTGTGGGCGCTCACGCAGCATGTGCTCAAGCCCGCGTTCCGCTACGTTCATCAGTGGGAAAAGGGCGACATGATGCTGTGGGACAACCGCCGCACACTTCACCAGGCCTATGGTTGGCCCGTCGGCGTGCCGCGCAAGGCGTTCCGCACTACCTTGGAAGGGGCGATGCGCTCCGGCCGTTATCTTGAACCCGAAGAATTCAGCCCTCGGCCCTGATTGGCTGTCATCGTCCAAGAAGGCCGGAGCCGTCGCATTCCTGCGCGTCCGGCGAGTTTTGAAAGGTAGCCAGCATGGCAAGATTCAAGTTCATCGTCCTCTCAAACTCAGTTGAGGGTCAGGATGAAGAGTTCAACGATTGGTATAGCAACCAGCACATTCGCGATGTCGTAGAAACGCCCGGCTTCGTGAGGGCAGAGAGGTCCAAGATCTGCCCGACTGACGGGGACGACCGCCGCTATGAATACCTGGCCATTTACGAGATGGACAGCAACAGCGCGGAAGAGGCCGCGGCGACGGTGAAGGAGCTGTTCGAGCGCGGCCGCGGCGGCCAGATGATAATGTCCTCTGCACTGGATACGCAGGACCTTCTTTCGGCCGTGTTCGAGACCATCGAAGGCGCGACCACCCCTTGAATTAAATGCCAGTTTGCCGCCCGCCGTAAGGGGGCGGCAATCTGCCAAACCTTGTCGTCTGCTCACTTCAGGCCCTGCTGAGCGTCCGGCTTCAAGCGGATAGCTCGTCAACGACGGTCGAATGGCGACTTACACAAAGCGGCGCTGCCTAGCATAGGCGCTGTTCTAACTTACCCATTGAGGCGAGACATCATGCACGTCAGTGATCGCGCAAGCAAAATTGCGGCCCAAGTCGAGAGCTTTGTGCGCGAGGTCGTGGTACCTTACGAAAAGGACGGTAGGCGCGACCACCATGACGCGCCCACTGACGAACTCGTCATGGAGATGCGGGAAAAGGCGCGAACAGCCGGCGTCCTGACGCCGCACATTCTTCCCGACGGCGGCCATCTCACCCAACGCGAGACTGCGGTCGTGCTGCAAAAGTCCGGGCTCTCGCCGCTCGGGCCGCTGGCCGTCAACACGAACGCGCCCGACGAAGGAAACATGTACCTGCTCGGGAAGGTCGGGAGTCCCCGGCTTAAGGAGCGCTTCCTCGAGCCACTGGTTGCTGGACGCGCTCGCTCGGCGTTTTTCATGACCGAGCCGGCATCAGAAGGCGGTGCTGGCTCGGACCCGTCGATGATGAAGACGTTGTGCCGCCAGGACGGGAAACATTGGGTCATAAACGGCCGGAAGGCGTTCATCACCGGGGCGCAAGGCGCGAGCGTCGGCATCATCATGGCCAAGTCGGACGAGGGGGCCTGCATGTTCCTGGTCGACTTGCCGAATCCGGCGATCCGCATCGAGCGTATTCCCAACACGATCGACAGCTCGATGCCCGGAGGACACTCAACCGTCGCTATTGAGAACCTACGGGTCCCAGCGGACCAAATGCTCGGCAATGCAGGCGAGGGCTTCAAGTACGCGCAAGTGCGGCTGAGCCCGGCAAGGCTGTCGCACTGCATGCGCTGGCACGGAGCTGCGACCCGGGCGAACGAGATTGCCTCTGCCTATGCCTGCAAGCGTGAGGCGTTTGGCAAGTCTCTTATCGATCACGAGGGCGTCGGCTTCATGTTGGCGGAGAACCTTATCGACCTCAAGCAGTCGGAACTGATGATAGACTGGTGCGCCAGCGTGCTGGACTCAGGGTCGCTCGGCACGGTCGAAAGTTCCATGGCTAAGGTCGCGGTGTCCGAAGCGCTGATGCGCGTCGCCGACCGCTGCGTGCAAGTCATGGGCGGGACGGGGGTCACCCAGGACACCATCGTCGAGCAGGTGTTCCGCGAGATCCGCGCGTTTCGCATCTATGACGGTCCTACAGAGGTTCATAAATGGTCACTGGCCAAGAAGATCAAGCGCGATCACAGGAGCGGCGAAGAGGCGGGCCAGAAAGCATGAACCAGGCGCAGACCACTGGGGCCGAAAGCAACAGCGGCACTACCGCCGTGCGCGAGGCGCATCGCTTCGACGAAGCCGCGCTCGCGCGCTGGATGGAGGCGAACGTGCCTGGCTTTGCCGGTCCGATGACGGTCGAGCAGTTCGCCGGCGGCCAATCCAATCCGACCTATAAGCTCGTCACCCCTCTGCGCGCCTATGTACTGCGCCGCAAGCCGCCCGGCCAGCTCCTCAAGGGCGCCCATGCGATTGATCGCGAGGCCAAAGTGCTGACCGCGCTCGGAACGGCAGGATTTCCGGTGGCGCACATCCATGGCCTATGCACTGACGACGAGGTCATCGGCACTTGGTTCTACGTGATGGACATGGTCGAAGGCCGTATCGTATGGGATGCAACCTTCCCGGACGTATCGCGCGATGAGCGTCCCCGCTACTTCGATGCGATGAACGAGACGATGGCGCGGCTGCACACGCTGGACTATCAGGCGATCGGCTTGGGGGACTATGGGCGGCCGGGCAACTACTTCGAGCGCCAAATCTCCCGCTGGTCGAGGCAATACATTGAGGACACTGAGGCCGGTCGCGATCCTTACATGGATCGCCTGATCGAATGGCTCCCTGCGAACATCCCGGACGGTGACGAGACGCGCACCATCCACGGTGATTTTCGATGCGACAACCTCATCTTCCACCCGACTGAGCCGCGCGTCCTGGCGGTCCTAGATTGGGAATTGTCGACGCTTGGCCACCCACTCGCAGACTTCGCCTATCACGCGATGATGTATCGCATGCCGCCCCACATCGTGGCTGGGCTGGCGGGCGCCGACATTGCTGCGCTCAATATCCCCAGCGAGGTGGAGTACGTGAACGCGTACTGTGCACGCACCGGTCGCAGCGGGATCCCCGACTTCGACTTCTACGTCGCGTTCAACTTCTTCCGCTTCGCCGCGATCTTCCACGGCATCAAAGGCCGGGTGATTCGCGGCACGGCGTCTTCAGCTCAGGCACATGAGCGGGTCAAGGTGCTGCCGGAACTGACCGAACTGGCCTGGCGACAGGCAGTCCGAGCTGGAGCAAGCTAAATTTGGGCAGTGGGGCTGCTGACCAGCTGTGGACGCCCCAAAAGACGCAAGCGGCAATTGGAGGTCAGGCACGTCGCCGAATGCGGCCATCTGTCCGGCCTCTGATGCCGCACCGGCGGCTGCGGGCCAGTATGGGAGTTCGCGGACCGGAACCAACTCACCAAAGCGTGCTCGTGGCACGGTGGTTAGCGCTGGTTCTTCCCGCCCCGTCTCGTCGACTGTTGTGCCATTCGCACTCAAGACGAGCGGATCGGGATGGTTCCGAGTGGAACAACATGCTTCAACGAAGCCAATGGCTTGGTAGGTCCAGACTCGAGATATCCTGAGCTAAGGCAGAGCCGGGCGGAACGCGGTGCCGAGCAGCGACCCGCTGCCGCTGGAAACGTCCAAGCGCAGGGAGCCGCTGGTCTTCCAGGTAGGCGAAGGCGATCAGGGGCTGATCGTCGCTGGGCGTTATGCCCGCGGCGTGTTCGATCCGACTTTCTCCATCGACTATGGGCGTGCTCGACGAAGCGGGTTGCGTGACGTCGCGGGGCCGCAGGCCCTCTATTCGGGCGAGCTCACTGACGATGCGCGGGCTATTCATGATGCACGGGGGCGGTGCAGGCCTGAAAGATTGCCCGCGAAGAGGATCCGGCGTGATGTATTGGCATATGTCGTGACCGACTATGATCCATCTACTGCGGGACCGGCCGAGGTGGCCGGTCATCTGCAGGAGTGGTTCGGGGGTCGCGCGGTGGCCGGGGTCAGGATCCTGTCCGGTGTCTATGATGACCGCGTCAACGCTTTCGTCGATGATGTCATCTCGATCCTTCAGGCCTGCGGCCTGTTCCAAAAGAGGTACGAGGACGAGACGCTTTGCGACCACATAGGGGCACCGCCGAAGTATGGACACGAACCTTGCATCATTTATTGATTCGAGGCGACAGATCTGCCGCGAGCGCGGCATAGCGCCGTGACACGAGTAGAGAGCGGTTACCTCGCCTTGCCAATAATTCAAAGATACATTAGAAATTGGCGTTTAGCGGCTTGCATCGATCGCGGCGGCCGCAACCAGCATTGAAATGGAAGACCATGGCCCCTGCTGACTGTGCATTGATGGACCACCTCCTGTCGGCGCCGTTGCGTGAGTTGCAAGCGGAGGCGCGCCATCGCCGTGCCGCACGGGGGCCGGCGCGGATGACCTATTCGGCCAAGGTCTTCATTCCCTTGACGCGGCTGTGCGCCGACGTGTGTCACTACTGCACCTTCGCGACGACGCCCTCACACCTGGAGGCTCCGTACCTGTCGCTTGAGCAGGTGCTCGACATCGCGCGGCAAGGTGCGGCGGCGGGGTGCAAGGAGGCGCTGTTCACCTTAGGTGATGCGCCTGAACGTCGTTATGCAGTTGCGCGCGACTGGCTCGGCCAGCACGGGTTCGAGCGCACGATCGACTATGTGCGCGCTTGTGCGCAGGTCGTGCTCAAGGAAACCGGGCTGCTCCCGCACATCAACGCCGGGGTGCTGACCGAGGACGACTGGCGCATGCTGCGCCCCGTCATGGCATCGGGCGGGCTGATGCTGGAGAGCACGTCCGAACGCCTGATGGAGAATGGTGCGGCGCACCATGGCTCGCCCGACAAGGACCCTGCGGTCCGGCTTGCCTCCTTGCAGCGGCCGGTATGGCGCGAGTGCCGATGACCAGCGGCATTCTGATCGGCATTGGCGAGACAACGGAAGAACGGATCGAGGCTCTTTTCGCCTTGCGCGACCTGCATGCCGGGCATGGTCAGTTGCAGGAAGTTATCGTGCAGAACTTCTGTCCCAAGCCGGGGACGAAAATGGCCAAAGCGTCCGAGGCCTCTGAAACGGACTTCCTGCGCGTAATTGCCGCGGCGCGCATTGTGCTGCCCGACGCGGTTTCGGTACAGGTACCGCCGAACCTTAACGATGAGCGCTTGGCCGAACTGATCAACTGCGGCATCGATGATTGGGGCGGGATCTCGCCGGTGACGCTCGACCACGTCAATCCCGAAGCGCCTTGGCCCGAGGTTGCGCATCTCGCCGCCATTTGCGCGGACGCGGGGCTTCCACTGGTGGAGCGGCTGACGATCTATCCTCGGTTTCTATCCACCGACGACCGCGAATGGGTGGATGGCGGGATCCGTCCGGCGATGCTCAAGCTGTCGGACAGTGAGGGCTTGGCACGCGACAGCCGCTGGAGCCCGGGCCTTGCCGGCCCGGCACCGGGATCGCCCAAAGAGCCGCTCGGTGCGCGGCACGACGGGCCGGTCGCTTCCCAGCTTCACCGGCTCCTCGATCGGGCGGCTTCGGGAGTGGGACTGTCCGAGGTGGATGTCACCGCGCTGTTCGCCACGCGCGGCGCCGCAGCGCAGGCGGTGGTTGAGGCGGCGGACGCCTTGCGCGCCGAAGTTAATGGGCCGTCGGTGACTTACGTCGTCAACCGCAACATCAATTACACCAACATCTGCACACATACCTGTTCGTTCTGCGCCTTCTCCAAGACCAGCAGCAAAGGCGGCCTGCGCGACAAGCCTTACAATCTCGATCTGGCCGAGATCGCCGGGCGTGCCCGAGAGGCAGTGGAGCGGGGCGCCACCGAAGTCTGCCTGCAGGGCGGGATCCATCCCAGCTACACCGGAGACACGTACCTCGCGATCCTGCGTGCGGTGAAGGCAGAGTGCCCGGACCTGCACGTACATGCCTTCTCGCCGCTGGAGGTAAGCCAGGGCGCGCGTACACTGGCCATGCCGGTGATCGATTACTTACGCCGGCTGAAAGACGCTGGCCTCGGATCGCTGCCGGGCACCGCTGCGGAGATTTTGAGCGACGACATCCGCGCGCAGATCTGCCCGGACAAGTTGACCACACAAGAATGGCTCGATGTAGTCGGCGCGGCGCACACGATCGGGCTGCCGACCACGTCAACGATCATGTTCGGCCATCTCGAACGCCCGGAGCACTGGGCCCGGCACTTGCTCGCACTGCGCCATCAACAAAGTGAGACCGGCGGCTTCACCGAGTTCGTGCCATTGCCCCTCGTGCATATGGAGGCGCCGTTCTACCGCCGCGGCCAGAGCCGCAAGGGCCCGACCTGGCGCGAGGCGGTGATGATGCATGCGGTCGCCCGACTGGCACTGCACGGCTCGATCCCGTCTATCCAGTGCTCGTGGGTGAAGCTGGGCGTCGACGGTGCAGCAGCCGTGCTCGCGGCGGGCGCCAACGACCTTGGGGGTGTACTGATGAACGAGAGCATCAGCCGTGCCGCAGGTGCCAGCCACGGACAGGACGTCAGCGTCGACGACCTGCGTGCAGCAGCAGCTGCTGCCGGTCGTCCGCTCAAGCGCCGCACCACGCTGTACGGCGACCCCAAGGTGCTGGAGCGCGTGCCGCAGCCGACTTGATAGCAAAATTGCTCAAGGGGCGGAATTGCTGCAAGCGTTTCTAAAGGCAGCGGCTACTGGGCGTTGTCGTTCCCATGTCGATCAGCGCGCCGGGGAAGCGTTGGAAGGCTTGCGGCGACGCTTGTCAACGCGCGGCGACTTCGCGATCTCGCGCGATCGCATTTTCATGGCCGGAAACTGCGCACGAGGCGATGAATGCTTGGACCAGCGCATCACGATTTAGCGGCGCGCGTTGTTTGTCCCAAGGCCCCGCGAGCCTTTCAGTTCCTCAAACGTGAGCCCGGTGCAGTAGGCTGGCGTGCCAGCCTGCTGGCGCCACGATCCGGCAAGGTCGCTAGAACCGAGCGCATCGAAGCCGGTTTTGTTTGACCAATCCTTGTGCAATCGCCTTCCCTCGCCGGTCGTGGCCCGCGACCGGATGGCGATGCGGCCAGATGTTCCCTACAGCGATCCGAGCTCCACCAGCGTGTCGGCGGGGATGGCGTTGAAAACCTTTATCACGGGGCGACCAAGCCGCTTGCTGACTCATACGCTTTCGGGTTCGCCATCGTCGACTTCGGGGATTTGTCCCGCCGAAAGGGTAATAGTGGAGGTATCGATCACCACCACATCCGCAGGCACATCAGTGAGCAGCGATGCGGCATCGGGCGTTGTCGCGAACGGGATCGACAGGATGATCACGTCCACATCCTTTTCGGCGCGCGAGGCGCTGACTGGGTCGGCTCCAATTTCCTTCGCCTGATCGCGCCCGGCGTCCGCTCTCCTCGATCCGGCGAGCTTGATGGAATGGCCGGCGGACGAAAGCGTGCGCGCAATCGTCCCACCGATGTCGCCGGTCCGATGATGCCCATTCTCATGATCGTTCCTTTTGGGTCTTTAAGGGTAATGGCAACTGGACCGCCGCAACTATCTAAGGTCTATTAGAAATATGTTGCGCGGTTTTGGCGTGGTAGCTACGCATCGTCAGATGCCGCGATGGCCTGCCGCCAGTCTGGTCACCGAGCCGCACATGGGAGAACGAGATGGGCGAGGGCGTTACGGTCACGGTCGATTACCTCTTCAAGCCAGGTCTTGCGGATGAATTCTGCAAGGTCTTGCCGCGTGTTTTGCCAGATACCGCCCGATCTGCGGGCTTTCGGGATTTTAGAGCAGTGCGTCATGGCTCCGAGCCGGACCGTGTTCTGCTGTTGCAAACCTGGGATGACGAGACTTCCTACAGGGAGTACATCGAATGGCGCACGCAGCGAGGCGATGTGGGGTTGGTCGAACAAATGGTTGTCCATGCGCGCACGGACGTTTGGCCCAACCTTGTTGTCAGTGCCTGACGATCTGGAGTGATCAGGCACGTCCGCGGCCCCGCGATCTGGTGCTTTGATAGTTCTCGCCGTCGCGGAGTGGAGGGCGTTCCTGTCAGACGCCGTTGAAGTGGTGGCTTGTGAGCCATCGACGTAGGGCCCTTCATGTAGGCGCACCCCGATAGGGAATACGACATGGCCCCCCGCTAAGTTCTTGACGCGCTCGGCGCTCCGACGCTATAATTGGTGTTAGAAAATGCCACTGCCTTCGTCGCCTCTGACACGGCTGTGAGTACAAATCGGGCGGGGAAATCACTATGCTTCACGGCAGCTATCGTTTGGCGGCAGGCGTCTCATTTTCAGTGCTGGCTGCGTTGTCCGCATCGACCGCATCGGCGCAGGATCAAGTGCAGGCAGCCGCACTTGTTAGCCCCGAAGTAGGCCCAGCGGCGGACATTCCAGGCGAAATCATCGTTACCGCACAGCGTCGCCCCGAAAGCGCGCAGGATGTTCCGATTGCGGTATCAGCGATCTCCGCCGCGCAGGTCGAGCAGCTCGGCATCCATTCGCTTACCGATATCCAGATACTGACCCCGGGTGCCAGCTTTGGCGATGGCTATACATTCGCGCAACTTTACATCCGCGGGGTTGGGGCGCAAGTTGTCACCCCGGGTCTGGAGAGCCCCGTCGCGGTCTATAGCGAAGGCGTGTATTTGCAGCGCAGTCTGGGAGTAGCCGATCTTCTCGACCAGTATGATCCCGGCAGCATCCAAGTTCTGCGGGGACCACAGGGTACGCTCTATGGACGCAATGCAACGGGCGGCGCGGTGCTTATCGCCTCGGCCGACCCGACTGATCGCCTTGAGGGCGCCGCCTCGGCCGAATACGGACGTTTCGACCATGTGCAACTGGATGCGATGCTCAATCTGCCGATCACCCCGACACTGCGCTTGCGCCTGGCTGGGCGATACCGCGACGAAGACGGCTATGTGCGCAATCGGGCGGATGGCGATCGGCAAGGCGGGCGCAGGGTGAAGGCAGTCCGCGCCAAGCTCGCTTGGGAGCCAACCGACACCGCCGAGTTCCTGCTCACTGCCGAGTATCAGCGCAATCGCCGCGGCGCTGACCTCGAGCAATTGGGCGATGTCGGACCGAGCTGCCTATTATGCGCCAGTGCCGGTATCACCACCACGCCTGGCTTTTACGAGCAGGACGTCAACGGAGGGAATCGCCATCGCGGAGAACTATTTTCGACGAGCCTTCGAGCGCGCGTGGACGTCGGAGCACTGACTGTAACCAGCCTTACCGGCTACCGCTACGACAAGGATGTCGAGGCGACCGACCAAGATTTCACGCCGATCGACGCGTTCACCTTCCGCACGCCTAACACGGGCGGCAAGACCTTCACCCAGGATCTGCAGGTCGCCTCGCAACTGGATGGGCCACTCGACTTCCTAGCTGGCGCCTCGTATCTCCATGACAAGGGGATCTACGCAGTGCAGTTTTCGGGGGCACTGTTCCCCCCGGTGGGCGGCGAACTGCCAACCAGCACCAGCAGGACCACGACCGAGTCCATCTCCGTCTTCGGCGAGGCGTACTATGCCCTCACCGATCAACTCAAGCTGACAGCGGGTGGACGTTACACGTTCGATGACCGGCGCCTTGACGGCGACCTGAACGCCGGTTTTGGCGGGCCACTCGTCTTCAGCCAGAAGTTTGATTACAAGGCATTCACGCCGCGCTTCGTTTTAGCTTGGGACAACGGGCCTACGAACATCTATTACAGCTACTCGCGTGGGTTCAAGTCTGGCGGATTCTTCACTCCAGCACTTGGCCCGGTCGTCGACGTGACTCCCGAGAAGACCTATAGCCACGAACTAGGGGTAAAGTCGCGCGCGCTCGATAATCGACTGCGGATGAGCCTGGCGCTATTTTACTACAAGAACAAGAACCTCCAGACGACCGTGATCGACACTCTCGGTGGCGGCAGCCGGGCCATCAACGCTGGTGCGGTGAGAGGCTACGGCGCGGAGTTCGACGCCCAGTTCACTGCCGCCCAAGGACTGGTCATTGGTGGTTCCGTTAGCTACCTGGACGCCGAATACACCAGCTTCCCAAACGCTTTGGTTAAATGCCTCGACACAGGCCCGCTGGCCAGTCCTGCCCTCTCGCCGCTGTTCGAATGTGCTCAGGATCTTGGCGGAGTACGTCCGCCACACGCGCCGCGTTTCACTCTCGGTGGCTATGCGAACTACGACGTTGAACTGGGCGAATGGACTGCAAATTTCGCCGTGGTGGGACGCTACCAATCGGCGATCAGCTTCTACCCGGGGGCGGGGGCGTGCCAGGACGGGCCGTAGACTTGACCGGGACCGGCCATCTCGCAGGCTCGCCGATCGGCTACGATCGCCAGAGTGGCTATACCATCGTCAACCTTTCAGCTTACGTAAGTCCTCCTGGCGCCCGCACGAGGGTGGGGTTCTATGTCGACAACGCGCTTAATACAAAATACACAAACTTCAAGGTGACGAGCGCACCCTTCGGCATGATCTATGCCGCCGCCAAGCCGATCACGTATGGAGCCCGCGTGTCGTATCGCTTCTAGCTCCCTTAGCGTGAACGCCAGCCACAGTCGCTCGGCGCAGGGCCCTCCTTCGCAGCCTGATGCGCCGCATCTGCAACGTACTGTCTCTAAGCCGAGGAGTGAAAAGCGTGGCGCGCATATTCATTACGGGGTCCTCGACCGGGATCGGCTTGCACACAGCCAAGCAGCTCGCGCGCAAGGGGCACTTAGTCGTTCTTCACGCTCGTAGTGCCGAGCGTGCCGAGGTCGCTATTTCCGCGGTAGCTGGCGCTGGAATGGTCATCGGGGATGCCGCCACGCTTGCGGGCATGAGTTCAATTGCTGAACAGGCGAATGGACTGGGTCCGTTTGATGCTGTGATTCACAATGTCGGCGTAGGCCACGAAGGTCGCGATCGTGCAGTCACCGCCGAAGGCCTGGCGCGCACTTTCGCAGTGAACGTGCTGGCCCCGTACGTCCTCACCGCGAGGATCACGCGGCCGGCGCGGCTGATATACCTTAGCTCCAGTGTACATCCTACCGGCTCAGCAAAGCTCGATGATCCGCAGTGGGAATGTCGGCGCTGGGATGGAGATCAGGCCTACTGTGACAGCAAGATGCTCGACACAATGCTGGCGCTCGCAGTCGCGCGGCATTGGTCCGATGTTCTTTCCAACGCAGTCGACCCGGGGTGGGTGGCCACCCGAATGGGCGGCGAGGGCGCGCCAGACAGTTACGACGAGGGGAGCGATACACAAACGTGGCTTGCTGTCAGCAACGACGCAGCGGCAAAAGTAAGTGGCGGTTACTTCTACCGACGAGCGCAAAGGAGCCCGGCGGCAGCGGCCCGGGACGAGGCCAAGCAGGAGAAGTTGCTTGAATACTGCTACGTGCTTTCGGGTGTCAAACTGCCTTAACGTCTTCTAGCGCTGGTTCGGATTTCGGGACGCGCTATGCTTTGCCGCCTTGCCCGTCGAGCACGAGTTGCTCATCCGCTTTCGATCGCATGAGAGGCCGCACTCTGATCCTAGGTGCCGAATGAGCCGGGTAGTCTGCCCTTTGGTACGCTCTGCCGTGAGAGGACAAGAGTACGGGCGATCGAGTCTTCCGGCACCGAAAGCGCGTGAGGTATCAATGCTACCTCACTCTGCGCGGCAACTGCATCTGTATTTAGAACAGCTGCTTAGCATCGCATTTGTGCTCGTCGTGGGTTTGACGGACTCTTACGGTTGCTTAGATTCTTAAGTGCAGCATGTGCCCGAACAAAATGTTGGACAACGCTGACGCAAGGCTGCAATGCATGTCGTATTAGAACAGCGGTTAGGAAATATGTCAGCCAATATCGCCGAAATGGAGAAGCGCCGGTCGGCCGCCAAGCTGGGCGGCGGGCAGAGGCGCATCGATGCGCAGCACGCCAAGGGCAAGCTCACCGCGCGTGAACGCCTCGACGTTCTGCTCGACGAGGACAGCTTTGAGGAGATGGACCTGTACGTCGAGCATGACTGCGTCGACTTCGGCATGCAGGACCAGAAGATCCCCGGCGACGGCGTGGTCACCGGTTCGGGCACCATCAACGGCCGCCTCGTCTATGTGTTCAGCCAGGACTTCACGGTGTTCGGCGGCTCGCTCTCGGCCCGCCACGCGCAGAAGATCTGCAAGGTGATGGACGCCGCGCTCAAGGTCGGCGCGCCGGTGATCGGCCTCAACGATTCGGGCGGGGCGCGCATCCAGGAAGGCGTCGCCTCGCTGGGCGGTTATGCCGACGTGTTCCAGCGCAACGTCCTCGCCTCGGGCGTGGTGCCGCAGCTTTCCCTCATCATGGGCCCCTGCGCGGGCGGCGCGGTCTATTCGCCCGCGATGACCGACTTCATCTTCATGGTGAAGGACAGCTCGTACATGTTCGTGACCGGCCCCGAGGTGGTCAAGACGGTGACGAACGAGATCGTGACGCAGGAAGAACTGGGCGGCGCGATCACGCACTCCACGAAGACGTCGGTCTCCGACCTCGCGCTCGAGAACGACATCGAGGCGCTGCTTGCGGCGCGCGATTTCTTCGATTTCCTGCCCTCGTCCAACCGCGAAGATGTGCCGGAGCGTCCCTGTGCCGACGCCTGGGACCGTCTGGACCACAGCCTCGACACGATCATCCCGCCATCCGCCAACCAGCCATACGACATGCACGAAGTGCTTCGTAAGACGCTCGACGAGGGCGAGTTCTTCGAATTGCAGCCGCTGCACGCGGGCAACATCCTGATCGGTTTCGGCCGTGTCGAGGGCAAGACCGTGGGCATCGTCGCCAACCAGCCGATGGTGCTGGCGGGCGTGCTCGACATCAACTCGTCCAAGAAGGCCGCGCGCTTCGTGCGTTTCTGCGACGCCTTCAACATCCCGATCGTCACCTTCGTCGACGTGCCCGGCTTCCTGCCCGGCACCGACCAGGAGCACAACGGCATCATCAAGCACGGCGCCAAGCTGCTGTTCGCCTATGCCGAGGCGACCGTGCCCAAAATCACCGTCATCACCCGCAAGGCCTACGGCGGCGCCTACGACGTCATGAGCTCGAAGCACCTGCGCGGCGACCTCAATTATGCCTGGCCCACCGCCGAGATCGCGGTGATGGGTGCCAAGGGCGCGGTGGAGATCATCTTCCGCGGCCAGGACGCGGACGGCATCGCCGCCAAGACCAAGGAATACGAGGACCGCTTCGCCAATCCCTTCGTGGCGGCGAGCCGGGGCTACATCGACGAGGTCATCTACCCGCACTCGACTCGTCGGCGCATCGCCCTTGGCCTGCGCAAGCTGAGCAACAAGGTCCTCGAGAACCCCTGGAAGAAGCACGACAACATCCCGCTCTAGTGAGTGACACACGCGCTCCTCGTTAACCCGAGCGGCGCGATCTGAACCGCGGAGGATAGAACTCATCATGGAAGACATATACATCGTAAGCGGCGTACGTACCGCGGTCGGCGATTTCGGCGGATCGCTCAAGTCGTTGATGCCGGCTGAACTGGGCACCTTGGTGGTCTCCGAAGCGCTTAAGCGTGCGAACGTAGCGCCTGAGGACGTGGAGCACGTTGTGATCGGCCAGGTCATGCCGACCAGCGCACGCGATGGAATGCTCAGCCGTATCATGGCGCTCAATTCGGGTATCCCCTCAAAGGTGCCGGCGCTGACTCTAAATCGCCTGTGCGGCTCCGGCGTGGAAGCGATCATCTCGGCGGCGCGGCTGATGCAATTGGGAGAGGCTTCGGTCACCGTAGCCGGCGGCGCCGAATCGATGTCGAACGTGCCCTATCATGACCACGGCGTGCGCTGGGGCAAGAAAATGGGAGCGAACACGCAGGAGGACGCACTGACACTGGGGTTGTCCGACGGCATCGGCGGCTATCACATGGGCATCACCGCCGAGAACCTCGCAGAGCGCCATCAGGTGACGCGTACCGACATGGACTCGCTTTCAGTCACGAGCCACCAGCGGGCCGCAATGGCGATCGCGGAAGGGCGCTTTAAGGAGCAGATCCTCCCGGTTGAGATCAAGACGCGTAAGAGCGTCACCGTGTTCGACACCGACGAGCACGTAAAGGGAGACACCACCTTGGAAGTGCTCGGCGCCATGCGCACGGCGTTCAAAAAGGATGGCGTGGTCACCGCCGGTAATGCCTCGGGCATCAACGACGGCGCTGCCGCGGTGGTTCTCGCGACCGCCGGCCAAGTCCAGAACCGCGGGCTGACACCGTTTGCCAGAATTGTCGCATGGGGTCACGCGGGCGTTGAGCCCGAGTATATGGGCGAGGGTCCGATTCAGGCCGTGCCAATCGCCCTCCAGCGCGCCGGTCTTAGTCTCGAGCAGATGGATGTGATCGAAAGCAACGAAGCTTTCGCGGCGCAGGCCTGCGCCGTCGCCAAGGTGCTCGGCTTCGACCCGGAGAAGGTCAATCCGAACGGCTCCGGCGTCTCGATCGGCCACCCGGTCGGCGCCACCGGTACCATGCTTACGATCAAGTGCATGTACGAATTGAAGCGCATTGGTGGCCGCTACGGCTTGATCACGATGTGCATTGGCGGTGGTCAGGGCATCGCGATGATTATCGAGAATGTCGCCCACGTCGAACTGGAGCAGGCTGCATGAAGATAGGCGGTCTCAATCATATCGGCGATGCCACGCCCTAGTTCGATGCGTCGATCACGCTGGAAAGGCCACACTGGGGAAACTAAAAGTGAGCGATAAGCCGACGATTGAGACGAGCCTGGGTGAAGACAGCGGCGCAGCGCCAGAGCCGCGGAGGTTGCTTGAATCCTCGTCCAATCCGAGCCTTTGGAAGTGGCGCGCCGCGGCGGACAAGGAGGTCAAGGGCAGGGACCTGACCTGGAACACGCCCGAGGGTATCGCGGTCAAGCCGCTCTACACCGCCGAGGACGTGGCCGTCGATCCGGGCCTGCCCGGCTTCGCGCCCTTCACGCGCGGCGTTCGCGCCTCGATGTACGCGGGCCGTCCCTGGACCATCCGCCAGTACGCCGGCTTCTCCACCGCCGAGGAATCGAACGCCTTCTACCGCCGCAACCTCGCGGCGGGGCAGAAGGGCCTGTCGGTCGCTTTCGACCTCGCGACCCACCGTGGCTACGACAGCGACCATCCGCGCGTCGTCGGTGACGTCGGCAAGGCCGGCGTGGCAATCGACTCGGTCGAGGACATGAAGATCCTGTTCGACGGCATCCCGCTCGACAAGATGTCGGTCTCGATGACCATGAACGGCGCGGTGATCCCGATCCTGGCCTTCTTCATCGTCGCGGGCGAGGAACAGGGCGTTGATCGCAAGCTGCTCGACGGGACCATCCAGAACGACATCCTCAAGGAGTTCATGGTCCGCAATACCTACATCTACCCGCCCGAGCCTTCGATGCGGATCATCTCGGACATCTTCGGCTACACCAGCCGCGAGATGCCCAAGTTCAACTCCATCTCGATTTCCGGCTATCACATGCAGGAAGCTGGCGCGACGCAGGTCCAGGAACTGGCCTTCACCATCGCCGACGGCGCCGAATACGTGAAGTACGGCGTGGCATCGGGCCTCGACATCGACAAGTTCGCGGGCCGCCTCTCGTTCTTCTTCGCCATCGGCATGAACTTCTTCATGGAAATCGCCAAGCTGCGCGCCGCGCGCGTGCTTTGGCACCGGGTGATGACCGAGCTGGGCGCCAAGGACGAGCGCAGCAAGATGCTGCGCACTCACTGCCAGACCTCGGGCGTGTCGCTGCAGGAGCAGGACCCCTACAACAACGTCATCCGCACCACGGTCGAGGCGATGGCCTCGATGCTGGGCGGCACCCAGTCGCTGCACACCAACGCGCTGGACGAGGCGATCGCGCTGCCGACCGACTTCTCGGCGCGCATCGCCCGCAACACCCAGATCATCATCCAGGAGGAGACCGGCATGTGCAATGTCGTCGATCCGCTGGGTGGGTCCTACTATATCGAATCGCTCACCCAGCAGCTCGTCGACGAGGCTTGGGAAATCATCGAGCGCGTCCAGGCCGAAGGCGGCATGGCCAAGGCCGTCGCCGCCGGCTGGCCCAAGGCGATGATCGAGACCGCCGCCGCCGCCCGCCAGGCGCGCGTCGACCGCGGTGACGACGTGATCGTCGGCGTCAACAAGTACCGCCTCGCCACCGAGGACGCGATCGAGACGCTCGACATCGACAATGCCAAGGTCCGCGAAGGCCAGATCGCCCGCATCAACAAGATGAAGGCGGACCGCGACGAGGCCGCATGCCAAGCCGCGCTCAAGGCACTGCGCGACGGCGCTGCGGGCGAATCGAGCATCGAGAACAACCTCCTCGCGCTCGCCGTCGAGGCCGCCCGCGCGCGCGCCACGCTGGGCGAGATTTCCTCGGCGATGGAAGAGAGCTTCGAGCGCTACGGCACCCAGCCGACCCCGGTGAAGGGCGTCTACGGCGCGCCTTACGAAGGCGACAGCCGCTGGCAGCAGGTGCTCGACGGCGTGGCTGCGGTCGAACGCCGCCTTGGCCGCAAACCCAAGCTGCTCGTCGCGAAGATGGGCCAGGACGGCCACGACCGCGGCGCCAACATCATCGCCTCGGCGTTTGGCGACATGGGCTTCGAGGTCGTCTCCGGCCCGCTGTTCCAGACGCCGGATGAGACCGTGGTACTGGCGCTCGACAACGGTGTGGACGTCGTCGGCGCCTCTAGCCTCGCGGCCGGACACAAGACGCTGATCCCCGAACTGATCCAGCAGCTGCGCGATGCCGGCCGCAGCGACATCAAGGTCATCGCCGGCGGCGTCATCCCCGCGAAGGACTACGAATACCTGCGCAGTGCAGGCGTCCAGGGCATCTATGGCCCCGGGTCGAACGTGGTCGAATGCGCAGCCGACGTGCTGCGCCTGCTCGGCCACAACATGCCGCCGCTGGGTTCCGAGCTCCAAGTGGCGAAGTAGGCAAAATGTTTGAAGAACTTCCTGGGGAGGAAGGGTTGGCGGCGGCGCGCTTCTCTAGTGCCGCCGCCAAATACCCCGCCCAATAATGTATCAGAATTTAAATGGACGTATCCGCTCATACGAACTTATTCGCATGCCCTGTTGCCCTTCGGCCGCAACGATCATGCCAACTACGCGTCAGAGGCGCGATCCTAATTGATGTTAATGGCTATTTCCTGACTGCGAAGTCTATCAAGCGCTGGAGCCTCTAGTGTTCAAAAAATCCTGATCGCAAACCGGGGCGAGATCGCCTGCCGTGTCATCAAGACCGCGCGCCGCATGGGCATCCAGACGGTCGCCGTCTATTCCGACGCCGACGCCCGTGCGCCTTTCGTGCAGATGGCCGATGAGGCGGTCCACATCGGCCCGGCTCCCGCCGCGCAGTCGTACCTGATCGCCGACAAGATCATCGCCGCCTGCAAGCAGACCGGCGCCGAAGCGGTCCACCCCGGCTACGGCTTCCTGTCCGAGCGCACCTCATTCGCCGAGGCGCTCGCCGCCGAGGGCATCGAGTTCATCGGACCTCCCGTGAACGCGATTGCGGCGATGGGCGACAAGATCGAGTCCAAGAAGCTCGCCAAGGCGGCCGGCGTCAACGTCGTCCCCGGCTTCGTCGGCGAGATCGAGGATACCGAGCATGCCGTGCGCATCTCGGCCGAGATCGGCTACCCGGTGATGATGAAGGCGTCTGCCGGCGGCGGCGGCAAGGGCATGCGCCTCGCCTACGACGAGAAGGACGTCCGCGAGGGCTTCGAGGCCACCAAGCGCGAGGGCCTGAACTCCTTCGGGGACGACCGCGTCTTCATCGAGAAGTTCATCCTCAACCCGCGCCACATCGAGATCCAGATCCTCGGCGACAAGCACGGCAACATTCTTTACCTGAACGAGCGCGAGTGCTCGATCCAGCGCCGCCACCAGAAGGTGGTCGAGGAAGCGCCGTCGCCCTTCGTCACCGACAAGATGCGCAAGGCCATGGGCGAGCAGTGCGTCGCCCTGTCGCGCGCGGTCGGCTACTACTCGGCCGGCACCGTGGAACTGATCGTCTCGGGCGCCGACCCGACGGGCGAGAGCTTCTACTTCCTCGAGATGAACACCCGCCTGCAGGTGGAGCACCCCGTCACCGAGGCGATCACCGGCATCGACTTGGTCGAGCAGATGATCCGCGTCGCCGCCGGCGAGCCGCTGGCAATGACGCAGGACGACGTGAAGATCGAGGGCTGGGCCATCGAGAACCGCGTTTACGCAGAAGACCCCTATCGCGGCTTCCTGCCCTCCACCGGGCGCCTGTCGCGCTACAACCCGCCGGTCGAAGGCTGGACCGAGGACGAGCAGGGCAACGGCCGCCGCGGCATCGACGGCGTGCGTGTTGATGACGGCGTCTACGAAGGCGGCGAAGTCTCGATGTTCTACGATCCGATGATCGCCAAGCTCATCACCTGGGGCGAGACGCGTGACGAGGCCGCCGACAAGCAGGTCGCCGCGCTCGACGCTTTCGAGATCGAGGGTCTGGGCCACAACATCGATTTCGTCTCGGCCATCATGCAGCACCCGCGCTTCCGCTCGGGCGAGCTGACCACCGGCTTCATCGCCGAGGAATACCCGGACGGCTTCCACGGCGCGCCCGCGTCGGACGACCTCAAGGTCAAGCTCGCCGCCGTCGCCGCTTTCGTCGCCACCGCGCGCGCCGATCGCTCGCGCCGGGTCGAGGGCCAGCTCGGCACCCCGCTCGATCCTCCGGGCGAATGGACCGTCACCATCGACGGCGCGGTGTTCGAGGTCGAACTCGACGAGGACCTGCTGACGGTGAACGGCGAGGAGGTCGAGCTTGAACTCGAATACACGCCGGGCGACCGCTTCGTGGAAGCCGAGGTCGACGGCGAGGAGCTGATCCTCAAGCTGGAAACGACCCGCACCGGCTTCAGGATGACCACGCGCGGCGCCATTCACAAGGTCGAGTGCCTGCCCACGCGCATCGCCGGGCTGACGCAGCACATGATCGAAAAGGTCGCGCCCGATCTCTCGCGCTTCCTGATCTGTCCGATGCCCGGCCTGCTCGTCTCGCTCAACGTCGCCGAGGGTGACAAGGTCGAGGCCGGACAGCCGCTCGCCGTGGTGGAGGCCATGAAGATGGAGAACATCCTGCGCGCCGAAAAGTCGGGCACGGTCAAGACCGTCAACGCCAAGGCCGGCGAGAGCCTGCGCGTCGACGCGATCATCCTCGAAATGGGTTAGCGGGATGTAGACCGACAAGGTCATTTCTAAAGAAGTACGGAAGAGAACAATTACAAATCGAGCCAGAGAGCGACGAACGCAGTACAAATAACGAGATGTAGGGGGATTTCGTGCGCTTTTGGCTAAGTTTAACCAAATTTGAAAGCTATGAGATGGCGCCTTGTATGCGCCAAGCAAGGAAGACGGGATGACACGCGTGAAAGGGAAAGCTGTCTTCAAGACAATTAAGGTGATCGAGCATTTTGCGAGCAATAGCCAAACAGCCTCCGTTATGGAGCTGGTTCGAAAACTCGACATACCACAGTCGACAATGTCAGAAACGCTGAACGTCCTGGTAGACATGGGTATTCTAGCGCGAGATCTCCCTTCTCGCACCTATTCAGCTACCCCGCGATTGGCTGCGTTAGGGCTTGCTTCGCAACCTAAGTACATAGCAAGCGGCATGCTATTCAAACTTATGGAGGACTGCGCGGCGGAACTTGGCACCGCGATAGGCCTTTACGGCATTTGCAACCAGAATGCCCAACTTTATCAACTCGTAAACGGGCCGAACTACTCGGCAAATGAGCCCGGAGGGTTTTGTGCATTGTTGGGCGCACAAACACCGCTGCAGTCCTCCGCAATCGGGTACGTACTAATGGCATCACTTGGCGCGGACCACTATGAAAAGCTACTATGGCGATTGAAGGCAGAAGCCAAGCAAGGCGAAACTTTCATATACAGCGCGCTGTGTGCTGAAGTTAAGAAAGCCGAGGTAGCAGGCTGGGCTATCGGAGATTCCGGCCTCGGCCACAAATGGCGAGCGACCGCAACTTTGCTTCCGCCCACAGTTGGCAAGCACCCCTTGCGATCGCGGCCCTATACCAAGACACGCGGCTAGAATACGCTCAATCCGTCGCGGACATGCTTCGCTCTAAAATCAACGAAGTTTTACCTATCGGGGAAAAATAATGACGCCCTTGCCATGGCATTGCCCGCAAGACAGAGCTCGAGTTTGCTGGCGCCGACAAGACTGACGCGGCACATCAAATGGAACGGACGATGCACGTTGTTGAACAGCGGGAAAATTATATTTGGTGGTTTGACCTTCAACAGCGTAAGCCGCGTCGTAATCCCCGCTTTTTTAGTAAATTGTATGTCGCCCCGTTATATCGAGAATTTGGCATAATGGATCTGTGACAAAATCAAATTTGATCGTTAATGTCCGCGCCCTCGCCGGACTGCCCATGTTCGCCCCCGGAATGTCCATAGCGCAAGCTATTTGCACCGCGCTGGCCGCCAGCGGGGACGCCTTCCGCGACGGCGATATCTGCGTGATCGCGCAGAAGATAGTCTCAAAGAGCGAGGGTCGGACAGTTGAGCTTGCCGATCTCACGCCTGGCGATGCCGCCCGCGATCTCGCCGCGGCCACCGGGCGCGAGCCGGAGATGGCGCAGGCAATCCTCGACGAAAGCGCCGAGATCATGCGCCCACACCCCGCCGCGATCATCGCGCGGCACCGGACCGGTCACGTCCTCGCCAATGCGGGCATCGACGCCAGCAATGTCGAGGGCGGCGACACCGGGACAGTGCTGCTCTGGCCGGTCGATCCCGATGCCTCGGCGCGCGCGATCCGGGCCGATCTGCGCGAGGCGAGCGGGGCCGACGTCGCAGTCGTCATCGCGGATTCTATGGGCCGCGCCTGGCGGATCGGTACGGTCGGCACCGCGATCGGCTGTGCGGGTCTCGCCGTGGTCGAGGACCGGCGGGGCAGGGCGGTCGACCTCTTCGGCCGCACCCTGCAGGCCACCGTGATCGCCATCGCGGACTCGGTCGCGGCGATGGCGGCGCTGGCGATGGGCGAGGGCGACGAGGGGACCCCCGTGGCGCTGGTACGCGGCGCCGGGCGCTGGACCTCGACGGAAGACGGACCGGGCGCGGCGAGCGGCTTGCGCCCGATAGAACAGGACATGTTTCGATGAGCGGAAAGCACGTATTGGCGCTCTCGGGCGGGGTCGGCGGCGCCAAGCTGGCGGCAGGGCTCGCGGCAGTTCTTGCGCCTGAGGACCTGACCGTGGTCGTCAACACCGGCGACGATTTCGAGCACCTCGGCCTGACGATCTGCCCCGATATCGATTCCGTGACCTATGCGCTGGCGGGTCTCAACGACACCGTGCGCGGCTGGGGCGTGAAGGACGAGACGTGGCAGGCGATGGCGATGCTGCGAGGCATCGGCGAGGTGGACTGGTTCAACCTCGGCGACCGCGATATGGGGATGCACATCGCCCGTTCATGGCGGCTACGCGAGGGCGAAACGCTCTCGCAAGTGACCGCCCGGCTGACCCGCAATCTCGGTATCGCGCACGCGATAGTTCCGATGAGCGATGCGCCCCTGCGCACGCAGGTCGAGACGGCTGAGGGGTGGCTCGACTTCCAGCGCTACTTCGTGGCCGAGCAGTGCCGCCCGGTCGCGACAGGGGTGCGTTTCGAGGGATCGCCCGGCGCCGCGATGTCGCCCGCGTTCGCCGCCGCGCTGGCGCGAGAGGATCTGGGCGCGATCGTCGTATGTCCCTCGAATCCGTACCTCAGCGTCGATCCGATCCTCGCTGTCAATGGCGTTCGGGAGGCACTGGCAGCGCGCAAGGTGCCGTTGGTGGCGGTCTCGCCGCTGGTGGGAGGAACCTCGCTCAAGGGCCCGCTCGCCAAGCTGCTGGGCGAACTCGGTAGGCCGGTGAGCAACGCCTCGATCGCCGATCACTACGGCGATCTTCTCGACCATTTGGTCATCGACGAGGCCGACGCGGCCGATGCGGGGGACTTGCAGGCGCGCGGGCTTTGCGTCACCGTTACGGGAACAGTCATGTGCGATGCCGAGGTTCGGGAGCGGCTTGCGCGCTTAGCACTGACCGCAGCCCGTATCGAAACAGGATGACCATGGCTCGCGATGACGACCCATTGATGCCACGCAGCGACGATCCATCATGACGCTTTCGATGGTTCCAGCAGCCGCAGGACCGGTGTCAAGCAGGATCAAATGAAGCTGCTAGCGCTCCTCGGGACAAACCACTTTGACCATCGCCAGCAGCTGCCCGAACCGAACTCAATCGCTACTCAGTTGAACTCAGGCCTTCGTTTTGCCCTGGCCTCTACAAACTGCCGTCTGATCGGCCTGGGATTACGGACATTGCCGGCGCGGGCGATCGCCTCCGGAGCTTTCGTGTGCGCCAAGGCGCCTTCATTACCGCTGGACTTGCCGAGGGTGCCCGTGGCCGGTGCCATTGAGAGGAGGGACACTGGCCACGAGCGCGCGGCAGAGATCTAGCGGTCGCATGTCTCGTTGGACCGCTCCCGCTTTTTGGGATCGCCGACGCTACCGACGACTAAATCTACTGATGTTATTTAGTGTGTCAAGCGGCAATATCAGGCGGCTGCACGGCGCGCGCTGGACGGTGGTTTTGCCGGACCTCACTCCACCGTGGTTTTGGCGATGGTCACCGCACGGCATTTCTTTGACCTGCGGCTATCGAGCATTCCGGGAATGAAAAGGCGGAAAGCCTTATCCGAGCTGTAGGTACATATTCAAATGAGGGGGCGGCCGAGCGTCCATACCCCATGGCGCCACGCAGTCGCATGCAGAAATCCATTTTTAAGCGCTTCGTCAAGGTGTCCTAGGCGCTTCGAAACGCAGGTCTGCAGAGCCTTCATGGGAGACAATGGCTTGCTTTAGGTCGCGAATTTCCTTGCGCTCGCAATGCCCTCGATCGTGACGCCACGTCTCAACTCGGCTACAGCCAAGGGCGCGACACACAGTTGGGCGTCCAGGAGTTGACGATAACGATGTTACTTGGAAGCAACGCTAACGGTGTTCGACGCTATAATGAACGCCTGATGCTCTCGATCATACGTCGCCGGGACGGCGCTTCCAAGGCGGATCTTGCCAAGGCTACCGGCCTGTCTCCTCAGGCGGCCGTGCGGATCGTCGAGGATCTCGAGGCATCCGGATTGCTCGTTCAGTTCGGCAAGCGGAAGGGGGGCATGGGCCAGCCATCCACGATCTACAAGATCAACGGGGATAACGGATATACCGTCGGGGTCGAGATAGGTCGAACGAGGCTCGTGTGCGCGCTGCTGAATTTCAACGGAGATGTCCTCGCCACCCGGAGCAGTCGGGTCAATTTCCCGGACCCGCTAGCGGTCTTGCAGCAGATCCAGGCGTTTTCGGCAGAAGCGCTCGGTGCCATGAGCCCTCAGCAGCAGGCGTCTTTTGTCGGTTTCGGCATCGCGATGCCGTGGTTCATTGGTGAATGGCGCACCGAAATCGGCCTTACGTCTGAGCAAGGACGCGCCTGGGAAAACCCGGACCTGGAGGATTTCTTCAAATCCAACCTAAATGCGCCGGTGATGTTCGAAAATGACGGGAACTCGGCTGCGCTTGCTGAAATGCTCTGCGGCGAGGGCGCCGGCATCGATAACTTTCTCTATTTCCACATCGGCACCTTCGTGGGCGGAGGTTTGGTCCTGCGCGGACAGCTGGAAGAGGGCAGGAACGGCAATGCCGCCGCCCTCGCCTCCATGCCGGTTCCGAAAGGAACCGGTGCAGGGCACGATTTCCTCCTCCATCGTGCATCGCTCTATCAATTCGAGCATGCCGAACGGGCGGACGAGCCGCTCGTGCCCGAGACGTGGCTGAATGAATGTGCCGACGCTCTGGCATTCGCCATACTGGGTGCGAACAGTTTGCTCGATCTGGACGCGATCTTAATCGGAGGCGCACTCGCCGTGCCGGCTCTTGAATCGCTGCTTTCCAAGATCGGCGACCGGATTGAAAACGATTGTCCGCCGGACTTCTTCAAGCCCAGGATCGTACGGGGTCATATGGGTCCCGATGCCGCCGCCATCGGTGCGGGACTGCTGCCGCTGCACGCAACGTACTCGCCCAATCTCAAGTCGCTGTTGAAGAGCAAGAAGCCGTGAGACATCCTGCGCCTCTGCGATGACGCGCGTGCCCTGAGCCGTCAGGTACTTCCACGTCTGCGCATGTTCGGGCTGGAGGTATCGGGCAATCGGTTGGCCGCATGTCCGCGCCTGACGACTTACTATCGTCGTATCCCGTCCAGATCGTAAGCTGGCGCTGGCGCGGTCGTCAATTGCGACTTGGAAACGCAACGATCATGGGGCCGCACGCTAAGCAATGTCGCCGGCCGACGTATCGCCTCGCGATTGCAAGGTGATGCCAAACAGCGGACATGCAGAAACGGTCGTGCTTTCGGTGAACCCCCATCTGGCCGCCACGCCGACCGCCAGATCATTATCCACCCGTTGGCGCTGGACCGCTTCGGCCTTGGAGAACGCCACCGGAGGCGGAGTGTCTGGCAAACTCTTTCAACACCTCCGCCCCGGTGCCTGCCTCCCGAAACGGCATTTCTTGCAATCTGGGTGCGGTGGGCCGCCGATACACATGAGCAAAGCGGCGCAAGGGCGGATCGCCGAACTCCCGTGAAATAAGCATGAAGGTGCGCGTCCCCGGTACTTCGAGCGCGAAGACCTCACGTCTGGTGTTTTCTCGTTGATGGCTGGGGCTACCCAAACGGCTCAAAGTTGTTTGCCGGAGCCGTTACAAACGATTGACAGGACTAAATCACCTTAATAGATGTAGTCATGTTACGCCAAATATGGCGGGTTGAGGCGCTATGCGCGGGGAGAGAGAGCATGAAGGCCAAATCCATTTTCCTGGTATCGTGTTCGGTGATGGTGTTTGTCGCTTGCGGCACGGCGCAGGCGCAAAGCGCTGGCACGGGCGACAACAAAAGTCAGACGGCTTCACCCACGAGGGCTCCCGGCGAGCCCGACATCACATCTTCCGGAGCCCCGGATACCGTTGACGGCGGCGAAATCGTTGTCACGGGCGTTACCGAAGGCACCAAGAAGCTGGATGCGACCTTTTCCATCAACACCATCAGTGCTAATGACATTACGCGTCTGGCGCCGATCAGTACTGCCGATCTTCTGGCGAACATCCCGGGTATCTACACCGAAGGTAGCACCGCCGGCGAAGCTAGCAACAACATCACCGTCCGCGGATTGCCAGTGACAGGCGGCTACCGCTATGCGCCGCAGCTGATTGACGGGCTGCCGGTGTACGAAGAGCCCGAAGTCCCGTTCATGAACAATGACGTGTTCATCCGGACCGATCTCATGACCGACCGCGTCGAAGTGGTGAAAGGCGGTCCAGGCGGCATCCTTTATTCCAACGGCCTGGGCGCGACGGTCAACTATGTGACGCGGGAGGGCACTCAGGAGTTGAAGGGCGGATACAAGCTCGAAGTCGCCGATTACGGATTTGTCCGCAATGATGCATTCATTTCCGGGCCGATCACCAAAAACGCCACGTTTGCGCTCGGCGGTTTCTACCGTTTCTCCAAGGGCATCCGCGATACCGGCTACACAGCCGACAACGGCGGTCAAATTCGAGCGAACCTCGTCTATCGAAGCGACGACGACAGTACTATGCTTCAGGTGCAAGGGCTCTATATCAACGATCGCACCGCCTTTTATCAGAACATTCCCTTCACGGTGCCCCGTGTGGACGGACCCGGAACCGCCGAGAATCCCATCAAACTCGATCAGAAGACGATCGAGCCCCTGGGAATCGACTTTGGAAGCGGTACGTTCGCCTCGAAGTACAATCGCCATTTCACCCAGATCGGCGAATATGGCTCGCGCGACGTCGATTTCGCGGACGGCATCCATCCGGAATTTGGAATCTTTACCCTCAAGGGATCGAAGGAACTGGATTCCGGCTGGAAGTTCTCCGCGGGCCTGCGCTACACCCAGGGCAGCAATGGTTTTAATGGCCTCTTCACGGGCAACGACACATCGACCGCCGCTAACTTCCTGAATGTGCGGTTGCAGAACGATGTCATCAATCCGGCGTATAACGCGGCGCGATCCTGCAACCTGCAGAACGCAAAGCTCGTCGGATACTTCAATCTTCCAGCGAACGCCTGTGCGGCATTCGCCGACATCAGCCAACAGGATTTCATAGACCGCTACGGTAAGTTCTCGCGGGTCACCGCCATCCGGCGCAACGACGGCAGCGAGGTCGCCGGATCCGATTACCTGAACTTCCTCATTCCTTTCATTGCGCGGACCAAGGCAAAAAGCGGATCACTCGATCTGCAGGCCAAGAAATCCCTTGATCTGTTCGGCACGCACCAGCTCACGACCGGCGTCTATGGAGCGCGCTATAACTGGGACGTCAATTTCCAGCAGAGCCTGCTTGTATCCGACGTGGGTCCGGAGCCCCATCTTGTCGACCTCAACGTCGTTGATGCGGCCGGCAATCAGGTCGGGCCATCTCTTACCAGCGGCGGGGCAATCGTCGAAAGCCTCGGCGGCTTCGTCACGAAATCCAAGTCGCGTAATCTCGCCGCTTATTTCCTTGACCACTGGGAGACCCTCGGCGGAAAACTGAAACTCGATTTCGGAGCTCGATACGAAAGCCGCAGGATTAATCTGGTCCGCCGCGACCGCACCGTCATCACCAACTTGACACCTGCGGGAACGGTTGTGGGCTCGACCGGTGACACGACCGCCGATGACGAAGTGGCTCTGCCGGGCGCAGATCGGCTCTTCGCGGGCACTTATGACGCCTTTGGATGGTCCGTCGGCGGCAATTACTCGCTGACGAATGCCTTGGCGGTCTATGGACTGGTATCCACTTCGTTCCGCCTGCCAAGCCTGCAGGACGCAAACGATCTTGGCCTCAGCAACAATGTCATCGTGAACGGCGCGGCCGTCGATGCGGACCCTGTGGAACGGATCCTGCAGTTGGAAGGGGAGTGCGCTACTTCGACACGCAATTCGACGCATCGGTGGCCGTGTTTTACAACAACTTCAAACCGCGCGAATTCGTCAACGTCTACAGGGATTTTGAGGCTGCCACCTGCGCTCCCGCACCCGGAGGCGTCGTCCAAATCAATCAGTGCCCGGAAATAGCTGAACGCTATCGCCGCGGCATTCGTAACTTCGGAACCGAGATCGAGCTTGCCTGGCGTCCGGCCGCGCTAGAAGGTCTCGAACTGCGCGGTAATTTCGTGGTTCAGGACCCCAAGATCCGCGATGCCAACTACACGATCACCCAGGAAGTCAGAGACGCGCAGAACGTTCTTACCGGCTACCGTTTCGTCGACGTGGGTGAGGACGGCCGCAGGCCCCGCCGGCTGCCCACAATCATGGTCAACTTCCGGCCCTCGTTCGACTTCAAGCCGACCACCGGTGTCCCCGTCTCGATCTTCGCCCAGGGGTTCTATTATGGAAAGCGGTACTCGGAATCGACCGATTTCAATGTGACGCAGCTGCAGTCCTACTACATCATCAATGCGGGCGCTGCCGTGGCGATCACCGAGAACATCTTCGCGCAGCTCAACGTGGCCAATCTCACGAACCAGCTCTCATTCACCGAGAGCGATCCGGTGTTCTTCGACCTCTATTCGCCGGATGGCACCCGCAACCGCGGGCTGGGGCGGCCGCTGTTCGGCAGGACCGTGCGGGCCAGCATCAACGTCAATTTCTGAAAATGCCGCGTAGTCGCCCCGAACGGACGGCGTGTCCATGAGCGGCATCGCGTTCTCCAGAAAGGCTCAATTAATGAACCAATCGCGCATGCTGCTTGCCGGGATCGAAGCTGGAGGCACTAAGTTTTTGTGCGGGGTGACTGATATGGACGGCAAGATGATCGCCCAGACCCGGGTACCGACGTCGAATCCCGAGGAGACGCTGGCTGCGGTCGATGATTTCTTCGCCGACGCCGCCAAAGTGAACGGCCCGATAGCAGTCCTGTCGATCGGCAGTTTCGGGCCGCTCTCGCTCCAGGCAACGGCAAAGGACTTCGGCGCCATAACATCGACGCCTAAGCTTGCTTGGGAGAACGTGAACCTCCTGCAGCATTTCGAAAGAACGCTGGGTGTCCCGATGGCTCTAGATACCGACGTCAACTGTGCGGCGGTGGGAGAGCACTTGTTTGGAAGCGGGCGCGGACGAGACACGTTCTGCTACGTGACGGTCGGCACCGGGATCGGCGTCGGGCTCCTTGTCAACGGATCGCCGCACGGCGGAGCCAATCACCCCGAGGCCGGCCACATCCGGCTGCCGCGCGCGCCGGGAGATGACACCTTCTCGGGTATCTGCCCGTACCACGGCGATTGCCTCGAAGGCATGGCGAGCGGGCCCGCGATGCGCAAGCGCTGGGGTGTCCCTGCCGAAGCGCTGCCGGCGGGGCATCCTGGCTGGACGATAGCGGCAGACTACATCGCGGGCCTGTGTGCCACACTGACGTACATCGTCAGGCCCGACCGCATCATTCTGGGCGGAGGGGTCATGGAGCGGGAAGGGATGCATGCCTTGGTACGCCAGGCTCTGGACGCCAAACTCGCGGGATACGACGCCAGCATGCGCGGCGTCGACATGGCCAGTTACGTGGTAGCACCGAGCGCGGGTTCATCCGCCGGACTCGTAGGCGCGCTCGCGCTCGCTTACCGCAAGGTGACCCGACAATGGCCCGCACACTGGCCGGTAGGCGTGCAGAATACATCCACTCCCACCGAAAGCGCCGTCCATGCATGATGCTCATCAACCACAAAGCCGGGTAACCGCAGCCATCATCCTCAGTGCTGCCGGCGCCGCCCTGGGCGGTCTTCTGTTTGGTTTCGACACTGCGGTCATCTCCGGCGCGACGTCCGCACTGCAACAACAGTTCGCGCTTACCGATGCAGCTCTCGGGTTCACTGTTGCCTCCGCGCTCATCGGAACCGTCGTCGGTTCGTTGATCGCAGGCGCTCCTGCGGATCGTTATGGTCGACGCCCCATGCTGTTGATCGTCGCAGCGGCCTATGTCGTATCCTCGCTGGGGTCGGGCCTCGCATCAGCCTGGCTGCCGCTGCTTGCCTTCCGCTTCCTTGGCGGGCTGGCTATCGGCGCCGCTTCGGTTGTCACGCCGATTTATATCGCGGAAGTCTCGCCGGCGGAATTCCGCGGGCGGCTGGTCGCGCTCAACCAGCTGAACATCGTGCTGGGAATCGTTCTGGCGTTTCTGTCCAACTACCTCATCGCTTCCCTCATACCGGCCGAGACAGCTTGGCGCTGGATGTTCGGCATCGTTGCCGCGCCGTCCGCGCTTTTTCTCCTGGTCACGCTCCTGCTTCCTGAAAGCCCGCGCTGGCTGATCGTGAAAAAGAGGGATGACCGGGCCCGGGCCGTCATGACCAGGCTCGGTTTTGCCGATCCGGCCGGCGAAGTCATGCACATGCGGCAAGCTTCTGCCATCGCATCGGGCGCAGCCGCGCCGCGCCTGTTTCAGGCGGCCTATTCGGTACCCGTTGCCTGCGCCATTGCGATCGCGATGTTCAATCAGCTCTCCGGCATCAATGCGCTTCTCTACTATGCCCCGCGCATTTTCGAGCTCGCCGGTGCCGGCGCCGATTCCGCACTTCTGCAGTCGATCGCGGTGGGGGGACCAACGTTGTGTTTACCATCCTTGCGCTGTTCCTGATCGATCGTTTCGGGCGCAAACCCCTGCTTTACGTGGGATCCGTCGTCACGGCAGCCGCGCTGTTCCTCGTCGGTGTCCAGCTCGAGAGCGCTGCAACCGACGGAACATTGGTGCTGGTCGGATTGCTGGGGTTCATCGCAGCGTTCGCCGTCTCGCAGGGTGCGGTCATCTGGGTTTTCATCTCCGAGGTCTTTCCTAGCGCTGTGCGCGGCAAGGGGCAGGCACTAGGAAGCACCACGCACTGGGTCATGGCCGCGGGGATAACCTGGGCGTTTCCAGTATTCGCGGCACGCCTGGGCGGTTGGGTGCTCGCTTTCTTCGGTGCGATGATGCTTGTGCAATTGCTGTGGGTCTGGAAATTCATGCCGGAAACCAATGGCGTCGCCCTCGAAGATATGGATCTGAGGATCGCACATTGAAAAAGGTATTCATGACGGTATTCGCCGCAGCGCTACTCGCATCGGGCGCCAGCGCGCAGGCTCCGGACCCTAAGCCCGGCTTCCATTTTGCGCCGGCTCGCAACTGGATGAACGATCCGAACGGCCTCGTTTACTACGATGGCGAGTATCATCTGTTCTACCAGTACAATCCGTATGGCGATCGGTGGGGACACATGAGCTGGGGCCATGCGGTCAGCCGCGACCTCGTGACCTGGACCGAGTTGCCCGTCGCGTTGCCCGAGACCGACGTTATGGCCTTTTCCGGCAGTGCCGTGATCGACTGGAAGAACACGAGCGGATTGGGGCGGGGCGGTAAGCCGCCTATGCTGGCCTTCTACACCGGCTTCGACCCAAAGACGAAAAACCAGTCTCAATATCTCGCCTACAGCAACGATCGAGGACGCACTTTCACGCCTTACGGCAAGATACTCGATATCGGATCGACCGAGTTTCGCGATCCGAAGGTATTCTGGCACGAGGCCAGCAAGCGCTGGGTCATGCTGACCGTGCGCGCGGTTGAGAACAGGCTCGCGATCTACACCTCCACCGATCTGAAGAAATGGCTGCATGCCAGTGACTTCGGCCCTGCCGGCGCGCGCGGCAAGAATTGGGAGTGCCCGGATATCTTCGAGCTCCCGGTGAGAGGGGGCCGGCCGGGAGAAACCCGCTGGGTTCTCGGCATCAACCTCGGGGACAGCGGCGTGGCCGGCGGATCCGGCGGCCAGTACTTCGTCGGCGATTTCGACGGCGCGAAATTCAAGCCAGATCCTTCTTGGGGAAACGAGCCGCAGTGGATGGACTATGGCGCCGATTTCTATGCGGCGGTGTCCTGGAACGACCTGCCCAAGAGCGATCCGCGCCGGATATGGATTGGCTGGGCCAACGACTGGCGCTACGCCAATGCCATTCCGACATATCCGTCACGCGGCCTAATGTCGCTGCCGCGTACGGTCGAACTCATCAAGACCCCTAGAGGCTATCGCATCGCCCAGGCTCCCGTGCGCGAACTGGAGAAGCTGCGAAAAGCGCACCGATCAGCGGGGAATCTGCCCCTCGGCGCGGAGCCCACGGCATTACCGGTCATGGGCGCCAGAGCGGAAGCTATCTTCGAAATCGATACCCGGTCGGCAGAGCAGGTCATCATCGACCTGACCGATGAGAAGGGGTACCAAACGCTGGTCGGCATGAACCCGGGCGTCAGCGAGGTCTTCGTCGACAGGACCCGGTCTGGGCCGCATTTTCACGATGCTTTCCCCGATCGCCACGTCGCGCCCGTTGACTTTGGTTCCGGGAAAGTCACGCTGCACGTGATCGTCGATCAATCGATAATCGAAGTCTACATCAACGATGGTACCAAAGTGATCACCGATCGCTATTTCCCCGGCGGCACCGACCTGAAATGGTCAGCCACAGCCAGGGGCAGGGCGACGATCCGCAAGCTCGACAGCTGGGAGCTGAACGCGCCTCCTGGTTAATGCGCCGCACGGCGGCTATTTCCCCGAAAAAGCCAAACCCGCCACTGTCAGGAGAGGTCTATGCACCGTGTTGCGAGGACGGGTCTCGGCGTGCTGGCCGCAAGTTGTCTGCTCGGGGGCGCGCCAGGCCAGTCGATCCCGGCCACTGCGGACGCTCGATCCGGGAGGGACGTTGCCCTGAGTTGGACCTTCGATCCGGAGGTTCAGTCCGCCACTGGACAGGGCGGGGCGACCATCCACACCCAGTTCGCTGAACCTGACGAGGTTGTGGGCGTCGAGGGAGCCGCCTGGCGATCGGACGGGTTTTCGAGTTGGATATCCGCGCCGCTGCGGCTTGATGCTCGCTCCGGTTTCACCGTTGCCGGCTGGGTGGCTCTCGAAAGCTATCCCTCGGACCGGGAGGTGCCGACGGACCAGCTGAAACCGGCATCTTTCATGAACCAGGCTGACGCGGGTTCTGGCTTCGATTTGTTCATCGATACATTCGGTAGATGGGGCCTGCGCCTTTCGACCAGTGACGGAGAGCGGACGATCAAGGTCCGGGAGTTTCCACTCATGAGATGGGTCCACATCGCCGCGACCTACGATCCTGCAGCAGGGAGCGCCGCCTTGTATTTAGGCGGCGATCCCGTCGGCACCGTCCAGCTTGGTCGCGGTTCCGCTCTTAATCTGGCGGCCGGCGACTTCCGCATCGGCCGGAGCTGGCGGGATGTGACCTCGGGGCCTTTTCGGCTCAATGGGCTCAACGCTGCCTTTGATGGCATTCTTGTCGTAAGGCGGCCGCTGTCGCCCGTCGAGGTTGCGCGTGAGGCGCACCGCATCGTGCCGCCGCCGGCTTCGCTTTCCCTTGTCGTCCCGGCATCGCGCTTCGCCGGTGATATCCATCGCCCAGTGTACCATGCGATGCCTGCGGCTAACTGGACCAACGAGCCGCACGGCTTGATCCGGAGGGACGGCTGGTGGCACCTATTCTATCAGCGCACTGCCAACGGCCCTTTCAAGACGCAGATGAACTGGGGCCACATGACGAGCCGCAATCTGGTGGATTGGAAACACCTTCCCGACGCACTGCGGCCGACGCTGCAGACAGATCGGTTCGGATACGACATGAAGGGCATCTGGTCCGGAACCGTCGTGGCAGCATCGGACGGAGCCGCTTACGCCTTCTACACTAGCGTCAATCACGCCGCAGGCTATTTCAACCCCGGTATTTCGCTCGCGGTCAGCACGGATCGGGACCTGCGCACCTGGCGAAAGCTGGGACCGCTGATCGATACTGCGGGGCTGCGAGACATGCGCGATCCGTCCGTCTGGTTCGAGGACGGCGAATGGCGGATGCTGGTTGGCGCCGCTATGCCCACAGGGGGCGGGCTTGCCTACTATCGATGCACGGACGTGACGCGGCCGGGGTGCTGGACCAGGCAGCCGCCAATCGCGCCTTTTGCCGAGATGGACGTCGGATCCGAGATCTGGGAAATGCCGGTATTCGAACGGATCGCTCGAGGCCGATACATCCTGCTGGTGAACCCGGTGGGACGAAATGTGAGCAAATATGGCAGTCCGACGACACGCGCCGTGTACTGGATCGGGTCATGGAACGGATCGGAGTTTCGGCCCGACGATGCGGAGCCCAAGAATCTGGACCTTATCCCGGGTCACCTCAGTCCAACGGTGGCGCGCGATGTGCGGGGCAGGTTGGTCGGGATAGGGATCGTCGACGAGCGACGTTCCGCCGCTGCGCAAAAGGCCGCCGGCTGGGCCCATACTTTCAGTCTGCCCCGGGTCTGGAGGCTGCTGGCCGATGGACGTACGCTGGGCCAATCACCGACGCCGGCCGTTGCCGGCTTGCGGCAAGCCCGAGGTGCCATTGATCGTACACTCCGAGATTTCCAGGGAGATCTGCAGGTCGGAGACCTCGGGTCGGCGGTCGAGATACAGGCCGACTTCAATGGAGCGTCGACTGGCGCGCCTTACGGTCTGATCCTAGCCCAGTCGCCTGATCGGTCCGAAGCAATCCGCCTGGTCTACGACCCTCAGCGTCATGTGGTCGTGCTGAACAAGCATACCGCCGAGCGCGAGCACGGAGACGAGGGGCCTCGCGCCATGACAGGCGAATATGACGAACGGGCATTCGGCAAGCCCAAATCTTTCCGCGTCTTCATCGACCATTCGGTGGCCGATGTCTTCATCAATGGCGCCGCTGCATTTTCCTTTCGGCTGTACCCATCCAATCGGCGAAGCTCGGGCTTTGGAATCGTTGCAGCATCGAAAAATAGTGTGCGGGTGAAAGCTTGGACGGTCCGGCCCGGCAAGTTTTCAAACAGCTTGGATTTGCGTTAGAGAATGATCGCCCACCTGGGTGGTGTCGCCCAATGGTCGGAAAGCTGCGTTCTGATTGAGAGCGCACCGGTTCTTATTCCCCATGGCTTCATGAAGCCGCGGCCGACGGAGTGGGCCTGCCACTCTGCGCGTATGCGCCGGGTAGTAAGCGGCGACTTGGTCGCGACCTGGTACGGGTCGAGCGTCCTACAAGCGGGGCGGTTAAGATCGAGGTCGTCCGGGCTGAGCGAAATAGACGATAGTGGGATCATCTTTGTCCGCGCGGGCTGAATGGGGGTCGGTAAATCGCGGTCTTTTATCGCGCGGCCAAAAAACACGAGTGTCACTTTACCCGCCGGTAAAGTGACACTCGTGTTTGTCTACCCCCACGCAGTCAAGGGGAGACCGATTGTGCAACCCCAGCTACTTGGGAATGAAGTGACACGGATGTTTATATTGACAGCAAATTGAGTTGGGGGATTCACAAACGGCCCGCGGTATGCTTGATTCATGCTATGTTCCAGCCCGATCTCTTCACCTCGGCGCCTAAACTGGCTCCAACTGACCTGGAAGCGTCGAGCCCGCTAGACCTGCCTGGAATCCTCGAGCGATTGACCGGCACATGCAAGCGACCGCGCTACAGCTATATGGTTCTCAATCTGATCGTTAAGGCGAGTTCGTCGACCGGTTCAGCGGGCCCATATGTCCAAGTCCATGACACACTGGTTCCGGTCCGGGACTGGCTGTGCGACGCGATGGTGCCTGTATCACAGCGCGATCCCCGGCGGCTTAGCATTGCTGAGCGGGTCCGCGAGGAATTGCTCGAGCGGGGCGTGTTGCCCGCAGACCCTGCGGACGCTGAAAATCTGATTCAGGAAATGGTAGGCGAACGGATCCGCCGCTCTGGTCTCACAAGTGTCAGCCGTGCTGTTTCCGAACTGGTCCGTGCAGGGCTGGTTCGACGTCACTATCAAGGCTACCGCATTGATCATCTGAACCGAGGTGCGCAGCGCCAAGCCGTTTACACGCTAACCGAGGAGGCAAGGAAGGCGCTGGGATGAGCCGCTCATGTCACCGTATCGGCAGGGCCCGCTTGGCACTAACCGAGACCTGCTTTGGAAATCTTGGAAGTGTGTACCTTTACTCCGCACGGCAATCCGAAACGACGAAACCACACCGCATGCAGACCGATCTCGAGGGCATGTCCGCCTTTACCGGGAAGGCTAAAGCCGAGATTGCAGTCTCTCCGGGGCCATTTCGATCGTTGCGGGGAATGTCAGAACGCCAATCGGTCGAGCGCGCCCTCGATAGCCGCTGGTATCGACAGCCTGTGGGCAAACATTGGTTTGATAGCGGAAGACCTGATCTGCGGCCTTGAACCGCCGTGGGTTTGAGCCATGCTGGCGCGGCTCGCCGGATAGCCAGACGCGCGGGCCCACAACGAAACTTCGACAGGACGAACACGAATGAACAACAATGACCTCGCCGACGCCATCGCCTCGGCTCACGACCTGACCAAGGCTGATGCGCGCAAGGTTGTAGACGGCGTGTTCGACGCCATCGCCGAAGCGGCCAGCAAGGGCGAGGAAATCTCGCTCAATGGGTTTGGCAGATTCAAGGTCAAGGACAGCCCGGAACGCGAAGGCCGCAATCCCGCGACCGGCGAGGCCATGACCATCAAGGCATCGAAGAAGCTCGCGTTCACGCCGGCCAAGGCGGTGAAGGACAAGCTGAACGGCTGATCTAAGGCAGTGCGGCGCTCTGGACGTCAGAGCGCCGCAGTGCAAGCTGGTCCGACCCGATGACGATGGAGAGCCTTTGACGTGATGGTTCGGATTGAAGTAGCTGGCGAACACAACCTCGACGACTGGGCCAATCTGCGGGCGGCGCTTTGGCCGGTGGCCGACGCGGCAGACCATCGCGACGATCTTTCGGAGTCGCTGTCTGAGCCAGGCTCACTGTTCGGCTTCCTCGGGCGCAACGCTGCGGGCGAGGCGGTTGGTTTTGCAGAGGCAGCGCTGCGCAGTGATTACGTCAATGGCTGCGACACTAGTCCGGTCGCTTTCCTCGAAGGGCTATATGTCGCCGAGAGCAGCCGCCGGCTCGGCGTCGGCCGGGGCCTGATCGAAGCGGTCGAGGGCTGGGCGCGCAGCATGGGATGCCGTGAACTGGCTTCCGATGCCCTGCTCGAAAACAGCGCTGCCCATGACGTGCACGCCGCGCTCGATTTTGAGGAAACCGAGCGCGTGGTCTACTTCCGCAAGGTGCTGGATGATGCGCCCGTTCTGAGCTGAAGCTCAGGCTGGGCAGGGAGGGCAGGGACATGCCACAAATCATCCGCAGCTTATGACCGGCAAGCCCACAGGTTTATCAATAGGCCGCATGGGGACCTTACCCGGCCTTCTCCGGGGGATAGGCCCTAATCGTGCCGCCGATCGCGCAGTCACTTGCCTTTGAGGTGACGTTCGACTGCATCAGCGCCGTTGCCGACGGCCTTGACGGCAGCCGCCAACTCGTTGCCGCTCACACTGAACTTTTTAGTCCAGTACTCGACCTCATAGTCCTCGCCCATGGCGATGCGCGACGCGTCCTGGGGGCACGTAGCTCCTTGTTGTCCGACATCCGGGTTCTCCTTCGATTCAATGACGGTACAACCAAAAAGCCGGACCGATGGTTTCGCACCGCTAGGGATCAACCGGCACCGTCTGCGCCAGGCCGACTCTCATCAGCGCTGGAACGAGTCTGCGCTGTGGACCATTCTCTTATACCAAACCCCATTAATCAGAACCCATGTGCCCATTTGCGGATGCCGATGGACATGATGCGCCATGGCTGATCGACGAGCTTGTTCCAGGCGAAGCAGCAGTGATCGGCGATATCGTCGTAAGATTTAAAGATGCGGTTCGAGAGCCAGTTGTCGCGCATGAACTGCCAAATGTTTTCGACCGGGTTGAGTTCAGGACATCGTGGCGGCAGCGGCATCAGGGTGATGTTTGGCGGAATGACCAGTTCGGCCGATCCATGCCATCCGGCCTGATCGAGAATGACCACGGCATGTGCGCCCGGCGCGACGTGAAAGGCGATTTCCTCGAGGTGCATCGTCATCGCCTCGCTGTTGCAGGCGGGCATGACGATGCCTGCCGCCTTGCCCTCCAACGGGCAGATCGCTCCGAAGATCCAGGCCGAGGATCGGCGCTGATCTCTTGGGGCGCAAGGCCGGGTGCCGCGCTTGGCCCAGCGCCGGGTCAATTTGGTCTGCTGGCCGATCCGCGCCTCGTCCTGCCACCACAATTCTACGGGCGTTCCTTGGGGCAAGCTTGCAGTGATGCTTGCAAGGCGGGTGGCGAAGTTTTTTAAAATCGGCAATATCGTCAGTCTTTTGGCTGTTGTGACGCGGGCGGGCCGGGAGCTTGCGGTAGCCCAGGGCGCGCATCTCCCGGCTCAGCGATTGCGGGGAAATCGACAGGCCAAACTCGTCCCACACCCATTGCGCCAGATCGACAAGCCGCCAGCGAACCACACCATGCGCGGACGGGATCGGCCCTGCCTCCACCTGCGCGGCCAGAGCCCGGCGCTGCTCATCGCCCAGGATTGAAGGCTTGCCGGGGGCTTTGCGCGATTTGAGCCCGTCAGGGCCTTCGGCGTTGAAGCGGATTACCCAGTCACGCACGATCTGGAGCGTCACACCGCCAATCTTCGCCGCATCACTCCGCCTGCCGCCATCCAGGATCGAGGCCATCGCCAAAAGCCGTCGCACCTGCTGCGCATCATTGCTGCGCCGGGCAAAAGCTCGCAAGTCTGACCCTGAATAACGCTTCGCACAACCAACGACGCCGCCATCACAAGCCTCCATCTGCTCGCGATGGTGAATCAGAAAAATCTGCTCTTGGGAATCCCAATGAGTCAGCCTCAAAGGGATTTGGTATAACAGGTACACCTGCACGCTCGAAGGTTTGCGCCAGACGATAGAGCGGCGTGCCATCCACGTATTTGTGGACAAGGGCAAAGGCCAGCGTCGAGGCCGTGGCAATGCTCCCCGGCAAGGGCTGAGCGGGCATTGGCGCAAGGACGATCGGCGTGGCGACCCCAGTGCGGTCGCAATTGCGGCACGCATATTTGGCGCGGGCGTTCTGCAGGACCGTGGCCTTCACCTCGATGTGAAGCTGCTCGGTTACCACTTCCCCCATGCGATGCAGCCGTTCGCTGCAGCACGGGCAGACCTTCTGGTCGTCGGCGAGGTCATATTCGACGCGCTGGCGTGGCAGGCCGGCAGGAAGTGGCTTGCGCCCGCGCTTCTTCCCTTCTGGTTTTTTCGCCTCCGGCAATCCCGTGTCGGGAAGATCGGCAGCGCCCGGCTCGTCGATATCGTCGTGATCTTCGTCTGCATCGTCCTCAAGGGCGGCGTGCTCGGCTTCATTGAAGACGCGATCCATGTGCTTTTCGCTGCGCGGCGCAAAGCGGTGCAACCGCGCCAGCGCCAGTTCCTCCTCAAGCTTCAGGATGCGCCGGACAAGAGCAGGCGCAAGTGCACGATGCGCTCGGGCCAATCACCATCGTCGTGAAAAATGCTGCCATCACCGGCTATGTCCCCTTTCTCGAGATGACGGACGAGCAGTGGGAGTCCCCTGCACCGCGTGAACCTCACCGGCACCTTCATCGTCACGCAGGTGGTGCTGCCCACGATGATCGACGCGCACTGGGGCCGGATCATCAACATCGCCTCCTCAGCGGCGCAGACGGGTGCCAGGAACATGGCCCACTATGCGTCGTCAAAAGGCGGCATGGTTGCCCTGACCCGTACTCTCGCGGTGGAGTTCGGTCCCAGCGGCATTACCGCTAGCGTGATCCCACCTCGGTTCATAACAGGCACGATCATGTCGGAAGATCTGTTCGCCAACGCGAAGCAGCCGATGTCGCGTGAGCAACTCGCCAACTTAGGCCCGATCTGCCGCGAGGGACGACCCGAGGACATCGCCGGCGCGGTCGCTTGGCTTGCATCCGAAGAGGCAGGCTTCGTAACCGGTCAGGTGGTCGGTGCCAACGGCGGACGGATCATCGCATAGGGCTCGGGTAACAGTGCAGCATTTTTGAACGTCCAGCGCTGCTGAGCTGTCGATCTCCCTGCGGCTTTATCGCTAAACTGCAAGCTTTGAGGGGCAACATCGGATCAGGTCCAACCGGAGTAGAGTGCGCCAAGCACCACTCCACGGCTGTCCGGTTGTGGCGCAAACGTTCGTTCCTAATGACGCAATGACTAGCACTGCCGTATACGTTGCAGGCACTGACCTCGCAACAGCCGACTGGCACGGCAAGATGCAGAGCCTCATTGAGAATGTCGGGTTCGGCTCGGTTCCAGGCCGGCTTTCCTCACAGGTCTGGCGCAGATCAAAATTTCGACGTTCGCACGTCTCGACGGACCGCCTGCGGCGTGGGTTGCAGCACAATGCGGAAGTGAGCGTCCTCGTGATCGAGACAAGTGGCGCTATCCTGAAGTGGTACCGCCCTCAGGTTGAAGCGTGACGGGTTCGCGCATACGCCTGACTTTGGGAGAACATCCGTATTTCGCGTGGTAGACAGTGCTGAAGTGAGAAGCGCTCTGGAAACCACAACGTGCCGCGATCTCTGCAATACTAAGAACATCATAGCGCGATTCAGCCAGCCAAGTGTCGGCCAGTGCCAGACGCTTGGCCCACAGATAGTCGGAAAAACCCAGCTGCGCCTCTTTCATAAGATAATACAGGTAGCGGCGGGAGACTTTACACGCGTTGGCCACCTGATCGGCCGTAAGACCCGGCTGGACGAAGTTGGCGTCGATGTAGCGCAGCGCTCGCCGCAGATGCGGAGCCATCATTTCCTCCCCGCAAGTCTGTTGCGGCACCTGTTCGCGCGCGACGGTCAACAGCGCGTTCAGCCCCGCTTGCCCCAGTTCAGCCGCCGACGATGGCGCGATCGAGTCTCCTTCCGTGCTGATCATCTCCAACAAACCGCTGGCGGTGCGCGCCAGCGCTGAGGCAATTGAGAAGGAGCGCCCGCACGCCTGATGGTCTTTCGTAAAATGCTGGTAGAACATGTGTGCCGGCACTAGCAGATTCAGGATCGAACATTCCTTCTGGTCGTCCGCCGACGTGCTGTGGCAAAACGGCTCGTCGCCGGACGTGATGACGAAGCTTCCCTGGTCGACTTTCAGGTCGCGCGTGGCGGCCTGGGTCACGCATATGCTGCCCTGCAGCGGCAATCCGATGGCGAACGAGTTTGAGCGCCGCTCCCGTATGTGACCCAGCGTACGACGCACGCGCATTCCCGGACCATGAACGCGCACCACCCCCAAGCCTCCGGCCTCGACATACCGGATGTCGACTCGGCTGTGCGGATCACCTTGCAAATTGGTGTCCGATCGAAAGAAATGCGCCTCAACCAGCCGATTGATGTCGGCCTTACGATGCGTAGCCTCATAGGCTGACATCCATTCTCTCCATCTCACCTGAGTTGTTTGTCCCAGTAGAGGTGAAGCTAACACCAGATCTGCGGCAATGGCAACTACCTGCGCCGATCTACGCGCGGCAAGTCAGCGCGTCCGCTTTACGATCAGATGCGACGCAGTCCCTGGTACTGTTCAATCGTATGAGGGCACGTCGTCCGTCGCCAGAGTGCACAACATCAATGTGCGCTGGCATCCCATGACATCGGCGCGATAGAGACCATCGGGTCGAAACCGGCGGGCGCAAGCCAGGACAAGCCGAGCCGACAACGAGAGGATGACGAACCGGACCTGACGCGTCCGCACAGCGGCGGCAGGGCCATATCCTGCACGCCATGGCGCCGACGCGCTGAGCATCGCGGGCCGGAGCACAGGTGAGCCAGTCCCGGTTCGACAAAGCAAAAAAATAGAAACAATTAGGAGGGATTGATGCTTGGACGAAATATTTGCTTCCTGCTTGCCGCAGGGCTGGGCAGCAGCCCGGCGCTGGCGCAGGATGGCCCTCTGCGCCCAGGGGCGCAGCCTTCGGGCGCCACGACCGGCGCCGCCGACAATCAGGTCGGCATAGAGGATATCGTCGTCACCGCGCAGCGCCGCTCGGAGAGCCTGACCGACGTACCGATCTCCGTCACGGCGCTGTCGGGAGATGCTCTGGCGTCTTCGGGCATAAGCAACACTGTCCAGCTTCAGGCCGTGACCCCGGGCTTGGTCATGCAGCGGTTCGGCGGCTTCGTTCAGCCCTCGATCCGGGGCATCAGCACGGGCGCTAACGGTCCCGGCGTGGAAGCCAACGTCGCGATGTATATCGATGGCGTCTACCAGCCCAACCAATCCGCGAACACGATCGAGCTGCCTGATGTGGAGCGCGTGGAAGTCCTAAAGGGCCCGCAGGGCACGCTTTCGGGGCGGAACGCCTCAGGCGGCGCGATACAGATCTTCACGCGTGAGCCAAGCTACACAGCGACCGGCGACTTTTCCGCGAGCTATGGACGGTTCGACAACTTGCAGGTCAAAGGCTTCGTGTCCGCGCCGCTGGTGGCAGACAAGATCGCCATCTCGCTATCGGGTCTCTACGAGAACATGGATGGCTGGAACAACGATCTGCTTAATGGCGGGAAGATCGGCAAGGTCCAGTCTCGCCTGATACGCGGCAAGCTGTTGTTGGAACCGACCGACCGGCTCAGATTGGTATTCACGGGGCAGTACACCAAATTCCGCGACGACAGCCAGTTCGCCTACAGCGCGCTCAACGGCAACACAGCCGGAGCCAATCCCGCCTTCGCCGCAAATGGTCCCATCGCCACGAAGCCTTACGACGTCTCGATTGACTTTACACCACGTATCAAGAACAAGAACATCACCGGGTCCCTTCGCGCTAGCTACGATATCGATGATATCGGGACCATCTCGACGATCACAGCCTACCAGCACAACAAGAACATGCTGTCAGCGGATGGCGACGCCAGTCCGACATTGATCATCGGCTTCATCCCGAAAATCCCAGACAAAAACTTCATGCAGGAACTGAACTTTGCATCGGAAAAGTTCGGCGCAATCAGTTTCGTGTCCGGATTGTTCTACTACGACGACAAGACCGGCCACAACCCCATCCTAGGCTTCTTTCCCAGCCCAACGGTCAGCTACGCCCGGGTGCGGACGAAAGCTTTTGCGGCCTATACCGAGGCCAATATCCAGTTCACCGAACGCTTGAGCGCGATTGTCGGCGCTCGCTACTCGCACGAGCGCAGATCGGTTCGATACGCCCGTAGCGAAGAGGGCCTGGACGCCGCCGTCCAGTACAGCAAGAGCTACAACTCGGTAACGCCGCGCATGTCGCTGCGCTACGAAATCGAGCCGCGGACCAGCATCTACGCAACGTATAGCCAAGGCTTCAAGAGCGGCGTCTACAATGCCAACGCAGAGGAAACGATGCCGGTCAAACCGGAGAAGGTCAAGTCATACGAACTCGGAATCAAGACCAACCAGGGTAATAACAGCTTAAACCTCGCCGGCTTCTATATCGATTACACCAATCTCCAAGTGTCGATCAACCGCGGGGGCTTCGATACGCTTGACAACGCCGGCGCCACGCGAAACTATGGTGCCGAACTCGAAGGGCAAGTGCGACTCTCTTCGGACTTCACCGTCGCTGGCGGCGTCGCGTGGCTCCATGCGCGGTACCGCAACTACCCCAATGCCACGATCATCGTTCCCGTGCCCGGAGGCGGCAATACCGCGGTACCGAACGTCGATCTAAGCGGCCGTCAGTTGCTGCGCTCGCCCAACTTCACCTTCAACCTCAATCCCAGCTACTCGCATGAGTTCGCCTTCGGCAAGGTCGAGGCTTCAAGCAGCTTCTACTACACCGCATCCTATCCGTTGGAGCAAAGTGGCCGCGTGCGTCAGAAAAGCTATCCGCAGGTCAATGCGCAGATCAACGTCTTTCCGGGAAGCTCCGGCATTCGGCTGGGCGTCTGGGGCAAGAACCTGACCAACGAGAAGATCATCTCCAGTTCGCTGGTTCTCGCCGGTGGTGACCTTGCGGCCTACAGTCCTCCGCGGACTTACGGAGTTTCAGCTGGTTTCTCCTTCTGAGGAAGGCTGACCGCGTCACTTATTGACACCGATAAAAACCGCTTGAACCATCACAGGTTAGTTTACTACACGGGAGATAATTCGTGAGCGCCATTGAATTAGTCAAGCAGGTCTATGCCGCAGTGGCAGCATACGATCTTGAAACCTTAAAGGGTCTGTTGCATCCCGAAGTCGTCGTGGTTGAGGCCGCTGGCCTGCCTTACGCGGGTCACTACGAGGGTCCGGACGGCTTCGTGCACCTGCTCAAGGTTCTCAACGACGCCTGGGACCATTTTCACTGCAGTGACTTCGAATACCTTTCGGGAGAGGACGCGGTCATGGCGGTATTCCGCTTTCAGGCCATCTCACGTCGGACCGGCAAGAAGATCGACATGCGGATTGCCGAACTCTGGCGCGTTCGCGACGGCAAGGTGTCGTTCCTTGAGCCGTTCTACTTCGACACGCATCACACATGCGGAGTGCTAGGCACGCTCGAGGCCGCATGACCAGAGTGGCAGGCGATCGTGCACTTCGATGCAAGACCGTCGCCACTCAACCGGCTCGGACAATCGTCACCGAAAATGGGTGCTGCAGATGTTCAGGATGATGTTGCTGTTGAAGCGCAAGCCCGATCTCAGTCGAGAGGATTTCATCCGCTATTACGAGGAGTGCCACGCCCCAGCCGGCAATCTAGGAGCGAACGATGAATATAGAAGATAAGATCGCCATCCATGATCTTTGCCACCGCTACGCCATATACATCGATACCTATCAGGTCGATGAGTGGGTGTCGCTGTTCACACCCGACGTAATCTTCGACGAACGTGAATTCGACTTCGGACTTCACGAAGGGCACGAGGCGGTGCGCGCCTATGGCCATGTTTTGCGGCAAACCACGCGTCACATGTCGCACATCATGTCGAACCATCTGGTGGAGGGTCTGTCCCAGGATGATGCCAAGGGCACGGCCATGGGGTTGATCGAGGCGATGACCATCGACGGCACTCGCACGCGCTATCTGGTGTTCTACGAGGACCGGTACCGCAAGTCGGACGGCGCCTGGAAGATCCACCGCCGCACCCTGCGCAAGAGCTTCGAGCCTGAAGTTCTGCCAAGTTGAAGCATCGCAGTGTGCTGCTGCACCAGCATGATAAATAAGGCGATTACGATGATTAAGGTCGTTCTCCTCCTCCGGCGCAAGCCCGGTATGACGATGGAAGAATTCATCGACTATTACGAAAACAATCATGCGCCTTTGTGCATGAAGCTTTATCCAGGATTGTTCGCGGATTATCGGCGAAGCTATATCCTGCCCGATGGCATGTATAGCGCCGCCCACGTCGGCGCTGCCGCGCCTGTGCCCGAGTTCGACGTCATTTCGGAACTGTGGTTCAGAACCCAAGAGGATTACGAGCGCATGCAGGCAGGTTTCGCGGACCCACAGATAGGCCCTCGGCTGCGAGCGGATGAGATAAACTTGTTCGATACCCGCCCTGAGGCCATGATCCTGATGAGGGTTGAAGAGCATTCGTCCCGACCGATCGACACTTCACTAGCGGCAGTCGCTGACCTCGATTAGGTCTTCGTTGGCCGCCGCGGGCGGTCGGCACCGGCAGCACGACGGTATTGGCCCAGTAGCGATACGATAAGATGGAGAGAAGCGTGGATGAAGGCGTGACGATTACGGTCGACTATCTGTTCAAGCCAGGCCTCGCGGATGGCTTCTGCACGAACTTGCCCAAAGTTCTTCGCAACACGGCGCAATTCGCCGGATTTCGGAACCTGAAGGCCGTCCGCCATGGGTCGGATCCCAATCGTGTACTTTTGGTCGAGATCTGGGACGATGAACCATCTTATCGACAGTACATCGCCTGGCGCACCGAGCGCGGAGATGTCGCCAAGGTGGAGGAGTTGACCGTCCACGCACATACCGGCGTCTGGCCCAACTTCATCGCCAGGATTTGATCCAGCCGCGCGAGATCACACTTATGCGGACCACGCGGCCACGTACTAGGCGCTGTTCTACCTTACGCACTTTTAGACGGGAACTCGATTGACGATGGAACACTCTGCCAGAAATGCGATCCTTTTCGATCCGTTCAAGATCGGCGGCCTTGAACTGCCCAACCGGATCGTCATGGCCCCGATGACGCGCTCGTTCTCTCCCGGAGGTATTCCGGGCCAGAACGTGGCCGACTACTATCGCCGGCGAGCGGAAGGCGGCGTCGGCCTGATCGTCACCGAGGGCACTTGGATACCCCATTGGAGCGCCACAAACGATCCCAATGTGCCCGACTTCCACGGCGAGGAAGCTCTTGCCGGCTGGAAGCATGTGGCGGACGAAGTTCATGCTGCCGGAGGACGCATCGTACCGCAGCTGTGGCACGTCGGCCAGGTGACAAAACCCGGCCAAGCCGATGATGCCGCTGCGCAACCGTCGCCCCAGATCGGCCCCTCGGGAATGGTCGGTTCGATGGGCAAGCCGGTGCAGCAAGTCGGCAGCCCCGCTACGCAGCGAGACATCGACGAAGTCAGCGAAGCGTTCGTGGTGGCAGCTGAGTCGGCGCAACGCATCGGCTTCGACGGCGTCGAGATCCATGCGGCGCATGGCTATCTGCTCGATCAGTTCTTTTGGAACGCCACCAACTTGCGCGAGGATCGCTACGGCGGTCGCGAGCTTGCCGAAAGGGCCCGGCTTGCCGTCGACATCGTTCGCGAGATGCGCCGCCGGGTCGGCCCGGACTTTCCCATCATCATGCGAATTTCACAGTGGAAGCAGCAGGACTATGGCGTTCGCCTCGCCGATACGCCCGAGCAGCTGGAAGCCTTCGTGGCGCCGCTGGCCGAAGCGGGTGTCGACAGCTTCCATTGCTCGCAGCGTCGCTTCTGGGAGACGGAGTTCGGCACGCAGCTCAATCTTGCCGGCTGGGTCAAGAAGCTGACGGGAAAGCCGACGATTACAGTGGGATCAATTACGCTTCAGCAGGAGTTCGTCGCGACGTTCGCCGGCGAGACCAGCCAGTCGGAGTCGAACCTCTACAAGCTTTGCGAGATGATCGAGCGTGGCGACTTTGACCTCGTCGCGGTGGGTCGGGCGCTCATCGTCGATCCCGATTGGGCGCAGAAGGTTCGCCGCGGTGCCGAACACGAACTGCGGCCGTTCTCGGCCGAAGTGCTTGCTCGCCTGGAGTGAGCGGCACCCTGGCCGTCGCGTACTGCAAGCAGAAGAGGATCTGAGATGCCCAGGACATATGCGGTAACCTGCGCCAGCAGCAGGATGGGGCAAGCGCTCGTTCGCGAGTTGGCGAGCGCAGGCCATTCGGTGCGTGCCCTCACGCGCCACGCCGGCGTGTTCCCACGAGACGAGTTCCCTGGCGTTACACTTGTCGACGGGGACTTGACGGATATCGGATTGCTTGCTGCCGCCTTTGCCGGGGTGGACGCTATCTGCAGTGCCATTCCGTCGCTGGCGGGCGAGAACTCGCTATCATACGCGCACAACTTGGTCGAGGCAGCGAAGCAGGCGGGTGTGCGCCGCTTGGTGCACAACTCCATGATGTGGGTACCTGACGCTCCTTGCGGTCAGCCGTTCTACGATGCGGTCCTGAGCGTCGAAGACGCGATCGCGCAGCCAGGTCTGGACGTGACCATCTTCCGCCCCGTCCTGTTCATGGACAATCTGCTGACCAACTACGCCAAGCCGAATCTGGTGCAGCACGGCATCTATCGTTACTGCCAGAGACCCGGCATGCTGGCGACCTGGATCGCGATGGAAGACGTGGCCCAGTTCGTCGCCGCGGCCCTGTCGCGGGATGATCTGATCGGACAGCGCATAATCATCGGCGGGCCCGAAACGATCCCGGTCGAGCAGGTGGTGCAAACGCTAACCACTGTTCTTGGCAAACCGATCACCTACCAGTACGAAGATCCTTACGATTGGGGCGAGCGGGTTCACGGCGAAGTGCTGCACGGAACGGTCATGACGCGTGCGGCCTACAGAAAAGCCATGGGCGACTTCTACACTTTCAACAATCACTCGGATTACCGCCCGTTCGAGCTGGATATGGCGCCTGTGCTTTCCGAGTTGCCGGTCCGGATGTCCACGATTGGCGAATGGGCGAAGCGGCAGGATTGGTCGCTGGCGGTGCAAGGCACTTCGCCGATAGGATCGATCACAGCTTGATAAAGATCTGCCATATCATGCCCTGATGGTCTGCCGCGGGCTGCCATAGGCTGGATGCTCTTGCGATCGCCTGGCCCGATCAAACCGGCGATATAGGCAGGGCACATTCGACGCCGGGTCTTGTTGCCCAGACCTTCCAGATACGGCGCAAGCCACCGCTCAAGATCTGCCTGCCAGTCCTCGTCCATCGCCAGCCTCCGTCAAAGCTGGCTCCTCATGAATCACGCAATCGACGTCATGGGAATCCCAAAAATCATACTTCTGCCAAAGTAGTGCTAATATCGCTATGGGCCTGCGATCTGTTGACCATTAAAAGCACCCCTTATTCCGCCGCCTGGTATCGAAAAACCAACCTGACATTCAGTGACGCCATCGGAGCTGCCCGTCTCCAACTCTGGGTCGGCGACATTAATCAACACTCCCCGCCGCACCCAGAACCGAACTATATTCCCACAACCCGCCTAAAACGTATGGCTCAGGCACTATGCTTCGCTACCTGATCGTACAAAGTCGAGCTTAGTGCCTGACTCAGAAGTTTCTCAAGCGTAGCAATACCTTGCAGTTCTGCGGGTGAGCATGCGGATGGAGGCTATCGTTATCCATGCCGTGGAGGATTCTGATGGTAGTTTCCCAATCCTTGGCGAGGCGGCGGCATCGGCCAAGCCATGCGAAGGTGCGTTCGACGACCCACCGCCGCGGGAGAACCTGGAAGCCCTTCGCCTTGTCCGAACGCTTTATGATCTCGATCGTCCAAGCCCCTGATCCGGCAAGGGCAGTACGGAGCTTGTTGCCGGCATAGCCCCCATCGGCAAAAACATGCCGCAGCCACGGGAAGCGTTTCCGCACGGCCTTTAGGACATCGACGGCACCGTCGCGGTCCTGGATGTCGGCGGTGTGGACGAGGATAAAGATGAGAAAGCCGCAGGTGTCGGTCAGGATATGCCGCTTGCGGCCCTTGATCTTCTTGCCCGCGTCATACCCGCAAGGGCCGCCGCTTTCGGTGGTTTTCACTGACAGGCTGTCGATCACACCGGCGCTCGGCGAGGCTTCGCGCCCTTCGATCTCGCGCAGGTTCAACACCAGCATCGTGTTCATGGCCTCGAGCAAACCGGTGTTGCGCCAAGCGTAGAAATAGCGCTGCACAGTCGAGACCGGTGGAAAGCATTTGGGCAGAAGCCGCCAAGCTCAGCCGCTGGCTGCTATGTAAAGCAAGGCATTCACTACTTCGCGCATATCTGTCGTCCGACGACGACCTCCGCGCTTGGCTGGCGGGATGAACGGTGCCGCCAATTCCCACTCCCGGTCCGTCATATCGCTGGAATAGCGCAATCCTTTCCGGCTATGCTCCTGCCGGGCAATACCAGTCCATGTCATTGATCACTCCATCTCTCGCAGGACGGACTGAATCACAACATACTGGTATTGCTCAACAACTTTTGGGGCAGGCTCTTAGCTCGACTTTGTACGTTTTTGGTCAGGTCCAGGTCCAGAAGATGCTGTTTTCAGCAACGTGGTCGAGTGCTTGATCGAGGGGCAAGACGCATCCGCCCATATCATCGATATTTTCCCATTTTCGCTGGTGTGACCAGTAGCCGAGCCTGACTTCGTCACGCGTGCCGACAGGCTTGAGGCGGGCGATCGGTGCCTCGGTTGCCAGCAGATAGAGATGGTAAGCGCCTTTGTTCTCATACCATCCGACGCCGCCGCCGTTGGCCGCGTCGAACGTTTCGATGCGCAGAATGATTTCCTCGTCTTTCATGGTGCATCCATTGCCGCCGTCAGGTCACAGCATATCCGAGTCATCTCACCGCATGGCAACAGCCTAAGCGTTGCAACGTGCTTCAGTCAGGACTCGAAGCATGGGATGTTGGACCAGAACAAGGCCGTGATCGGCGATCCCGTCCCCCAGATCCTGCGCCAATGGCTGCAGGCATGGCGTCCCTGCTTTACGGCTCCCAGTTGGGAGCATGTACTTGTTCTTGTGATGGGGGGCGTGCTGGCCACGGGCAAACGGACCGTCACGTCTTGCCTGCGCGTGACCGGCCGGGGCGATGCTGCCAACTTTGCAACCTATCACCAGATCCTCAACCGCGCCCGCTGGAGCTCCCGTGCCGTTGCCAGGCGTTTACTGGGCATTGTGGTCGAACGGCTCGTGCCCGATGGTCCTGTGGTCATCGGTATGGACGACACCATTGAGCGGCGATGGGGGCGCCGGATCACCGCACGGGGTATCTACCGCGACCCGGTCCGCTCCAGTCACGGCCATTTCGTCAAAGCTAGCGGACTGCGCTGGCTCAGTTTTATGGTGCTCACCCCGGTGTCATGGACCCGCCTGATCAAAGCGCTGCCAGTCTTGACGTTGCTCGCTCCTTCGGAACGATCGAACCGTCAACGCGGCTGTCGTCATAAATTGCTGACGGACTGGGCGCGGCAGGGCGCGCTACAGCTGTCTCGCTGGCTGCCGGGTCGGCGGATCATCTTCATTGGCGACAGCAGCTTTGCTGTCCACGAACTGGCACATGCAATTGTCCGCCGGGCCACACTCATCAGCCGACTGCGGCTCGATGCCAACTTGTTTGCACAGCCTGCGGGGCGAACGGCACGCACGATGGGGCGCCCCGCACAGAAAGGGCGAGCATTACCAAAACTCAAGACCCTGCTCGCCAACCCGGCGACACGCTGGACCAGCATTCTCGTCTCTGCCTGGTATGGCCATGCGGGCGGCAAGACGCTCGAGATCACATCTGACATCGCCCTATGGTACAGGCCCGGCACCCCGGTCTTGCCGGTCCGCTGGGTCCTGGTTCGCGATCCTGACGCAAAGCGCGACCCGCAGGCCTTCTTCAGTACCGACATCACCCTCGAGCCCGCCGAGATAATCGCCCTCTACGTCCGCCGATGGCAGATCGAGGTCACCTTTGCAGAAACCCGCGCTCACCTTGGTGTCGAAACACAGCGCCAGTGGACCGACAAAGCCATAGCGCGAACCACGCCGGCGCTGCTGGGTCTCTACAGCCTAATATCGCTATGGGCCTGCGATCTGTTGACCATTAAAAGCACCCCTTATTCCGCCGCCTGGTATCGAAAAACCAACCTGACATTCAGTGACGCCATCGGAGCTGCCCGTCTCCAACTCGGGGTCGGCGACATTAATCAACACTCCCCGCCGCACCCAGAACCGAACTATATTCCCACAACCCGCCTAAAACGTATGGCTCAGGCACTATGCTTCGCTACCTGATCGTACAAAGTCGAGCTAAGCTTTTCCGTTCCCGACTGTTGTCAGTTCGCTTTCTGAAACTTCGATGTTCAAGACGGGCCGATTCTGCTGGTTCCGACGACGGTAGTTTCGGAAACTATAGCTGTCTTGCTAGCAGGCCCGTATGCTCGTTATCAGAGCGTAATGACTGCCGCCATTTCCTCCGCCCCCGTCATCGGACGCGCATCCGGTCGGACCAAATCCCTGACCTCGAAGGGGCAGCGCACCCGTTCGGCGATCCTCGACGCGGCCGAGCGCCAGTTCGCCGAACGCGGATCTGACGGCGTTTCGTTGCGCCAGATCATGGAAGAGGCCGGTGTCCAGATGGGACAGGTGCAATACTACTTCCCAGCCAAGGAGGACGTGATCGTCTCGGTCCTCGAACGTCGGCTCTCGGAAGTGACGGCAGCCTATCGTGCTTCGGTTGAGAGCCTGGAGGCGCGCGGGAAAGTGGAACCTGTCGGGCTGCGCGCGGTGATCGCTGCGGTCCTGCTGGTGTCGCGCACCTGGCTGGCCTCCGGCGATGCCAGCCGGCACCGGTACCTCAGGATGCTGGGCCTTGCGACGATGAGCTTCAGCCAGCCGGACTACGTGCGCAGCCATGGCGAAGCCTTCCGTCCTCTCAACGAGCGCATCATTGCGATGCTGCTGCAACTGTTTCCGGAGCAGGCTCCCGGCCGCGTGCTTTCGGCCTACCACCTGATCGAGGCCAATCTCCTGTCGGTCTACGTCAACCTCGACGCCCTCTTCGCCCGGCGCGGCGAAGAGCGAAGCGAGGCGGCGGTCCATCGCTACTACGATGAACTTGAAGGATTCCTTTACGGCGGCTGCCTGGAACTCCTCGGCGAAGGGCGTGAGACCCCTAGCCATTTCGGCAGTGTCCCCTCTCAAAAAATAGTGCGATTGCACTAAACACGAAATCGGACCGAGTTTCGCACGAGCGAAACCGTTGAGCCGGATCGTATCGAGGGAGAGGATTATGAGTGGAAGTCGCGCAGGCGCGCGTGCCGTTTTCCTTGCGTCCGCATCGTTTGCCATCGTGGCAGCGTCCGGGGCCAACGCCCAGGAAAAGCCCATGGATCAGTCAGGCGATGGCGGCGGTATCGAGGAGATCGTGGTCACGGCGCAGAAGACGTCGGAGAGCCTTCAGCGTGTTCCCATCGCAGTCACTGCGGTAAGCGGCATCGCTCTGGAACGGGCGCAGATCAAGGACATCCAGGGGCTCGCCAATTCGATTCCCAACGTCCAGATCAATTCGTTCTCGAACTCTCCGGATCTCGGCAGTGTTCACCATTCGCGGCGTCGGCGTGAACGATGCCGATCCCTACGTCGGCACGACCGTCTCAGTGGTGGTCGACGGCGTTCCTGTCGGCGTCAACACCGGCGCGCTGCTATCGCTCTTCGACATCGAGCGGGTGGAAATCCTGCGCGGTCCGCAGGGCACCCTGTTTGGTGCCAATACCACGGGCGGGGTCGTCAACGTGGTGACCAAGCAGCCCACCGGCAAGTTCGGCGGAGAGGCGCAGGTCGTGTACGGCAACTATAACCGGCTGGATATCAACGCCGCGCTCAACTTCCCGATCACGGAAGGGCTCGCAGGTAAGATCAGCGTTCTGCATACCGGTTCGGACGGCTTCTTCCGGGCCTATTCCGATGGACACCGGCTCGGCAAGCGGGACATGACCTCGCTGCGCGGTTACCTGAAGTACACGGCGGGCGATTATGACGCCACGCTGATCGGCGAATACGACCGCACCCGCAACGGATCCCAGACCGGCGTGATGATCGCGGGTCCGGGCGATTTGTTCTACGACCCGGTCGAAACCGGTTCCGGGTTCAACTTCCGCCGCGGACAGAGCAACGACCAGCCCGACTACAACAACCGCGACACGTACAGCGTCACGCTGACCCAGAACCTGACAACCGGGATCGGCGATCTCGTCTCTATCAGCAGCTATCGCAAGTACGACAACGACCTCTACAGCGACGACGATGCGCAGACCGCCGTGCTGCTGCAGACCCACCGTGTTTCCGACCAGCGCCAGTTCTCGCAGGAACTGCGGCTGCACGCTGACCTGACGGATTCGATCAAGATGATCGTCGGCGGGTTCTACTTCGACCAGGAGTACGACCTTCGGCAAAGCACCAAGCTTGACGGATTCATGCAGGGGCTGGGCCAGCCGCAGCGCCAGCATCAGAAAAACTGGTCGATTTCCGGCTTCGCGCAGCTCTACGCCCAGCTGACCGACGCACTCCGCCTTCAGGGCGGCATCCGCTACTCGCACGAGAAGACGACGGCGCTTTCGTCCACCGCCAACAGCTTCACCACCACGCCAGGCGGCTTCGCCTCATTCGACGACCCGATCATCCCCGGCAGCCTGATCGTGGCGACCGGATCGAAGGCCTGGAACAACGTCGGCTACAAGATCGGGCTGGACTGGCAGGCCACGGATACGGTGCTGGCGTACGGCTATTATGCGCGCGGTTTCAAGTCGGGCGGCTTCACCGGGCGCATCGCGGTGGCGCAGGACATCGGACCGTTCGACCCGGAGCACCTCGACACCTTCGAGGTGGGCATCAAGGCGGACCTGTTCGACCGGCACCTGCGCCTGAACCTTGCGGCGTTCTACAACGACTACAAGGACATGCAGGTCACCCAGAACCTGACTTACCTGGACGGCAAGAACTCCGCCGCGATCCGCAACGCTGGCGGTGCCAAGACCAAGGGCTTCGAACTGGAGGCTACGGTCATTCCGGTAGAAGGCGTGACGCTGAACGGCGCGATCGCCTATCTCGATGCCTACTACACCAAGTATGACACATTCGTGCTCGATGCCGCGGGCAATACGGTGCCGGTGAGTTATGCCGGAAATCGGCTGATGAACGCGCCGAAGTGGAATGCTTCGGCAGGTATCACCGTCACTCGGCCACTGGGCGGGGGCGAGGTTACCGCGACCGGGCAGTACACGTACACCAGTAGCAAGTACACGGCGTTCACGGACCGGCCGACCGAACTGGTCACGCCGGTAAATCTTGTGAATGCCACGCTGTCATGGTCGCCCGAGAGCGAACAGTGGTCGATCGGCATCTGGGGGCGCAATCTCTTCAACGAGAAGTATTACGGCCAGAAGCTGACTCTGCTGGGCATCGGCACGCTCGCTTCGCTCGGCAACCCCCGCGAATACGGAGTGGACTTCAAGGTACGCTGGTGAAGGCGCTGGGGCCGGCCGCACGCCCCCATTCCCTCGCGGCGGTCGGCCTTTTCATTTCTTGGACAAATCAGGATGACCAACATGACTACAATGCCGATGGAAGTTCGCACAGCCCTCCAGGACCTGATGACCGCCTACTGCTACGCGGTCGACAAGCTGGACGACATCGACGAGCTGCTCAACCTCTTCACCGACGACGCTGTGCTCGATTTCAGCCGCATCGGCCTGCCTGATGAATGGACGCGCGGAGATCCAGCGCTTCTTCGACGGCGTCTTCGCCGACATGACCCATCACGCGCACTATATCTCCAACTTCCGCCCCGTGGTTTGGGACGGCACGACCGCCGCGATGACCGCTTACGTCACCGGCCTTGGCCATTCGAAGGACGGCAACACGGTGGATGTGAAGGTCCAGTACACCTTCGAGGCGGCCGCTCAGCTGGACGGCACCTGGAAGTGCCATCGCTATTCGATGTTCGCGATGATGCCGCTGCCGGGATCGCTTGCCGAGATCCACGGCGAGCGCTGAGCGCTACCCAACCCTTCATCACTCAATCTGCGAGAGGTACCATGGCCACCACCGCTGAAGCCCCCCTTCCTATCCCACTCATCCGGACGCGCAGCCGCCCGCCGCACGCGGCGATGCCATTACTGGCGATCGGTACTGGTCGAAGGACTTCGCCGAACGCGAATGGGAGCACATGTGGAAGAAGGTCTGGCACCTTGGCGGGCGCGTCTCGCAGTTCGAGGAAGCGGGCGATTTCGTCGTCCATGAGTTCAAGCATGAATCGGTCATGATGGTGCGGCAGGAAGACGGCGCCCTCCGTGCCTTCTTCAACGTATGCATGCACCGCGGCAACCGTCTTGTAAATGTGTCCGAAGGCGGCGTGAACGGCAGCTTCGCGTGCCCCTATCACGGCTGGAAGTGGGGCATCGACGGCAAGCTGGACTGGGTACAGGACCCGGAAGATTTTGCACAGGGCGACCCTTGCGGCAAGCTCAGACTCGAGGAGCTGCGCTGCGAGACCTGGGGCGGATTCGTGTTCTGGACCTTCGACCCGCAGGCGAAACCGCTGCTCGACTACCTCGACCCCATTCCCACGCTGTTCGCCAATCGCGACCTTGAGAACTACACCCGTGTGGTGTGGCGCACGCTGCGGGTGAACACCAACTGGAAGTTCGCATCGGACAACTTCAACGAGGCCTACCACATCCCGGTCGTCCATCCGCAGTTCCAGCCGATGATCGATGATCACTACTCGACCTCGATCTTCGAGATGTACCCCAACGGACATAATCGCATGATCGAGAAGCTGCAGCCGTCCAGTCGCTATCCCGACGCGCAGCAGGTCAAGCCGTTGTGGGCGCAGGTCCTGCGCGAATGGGACCTCGACCCGGTGGACTTCGAGGGGCGCGCTCAGGAAGGTCGCGTCGCTCTCCAGCAGGCCCGCCGCACGCTGGGGCCGAAACGCGGCTACGCCTATTTCGATGCGCTGACGGATGATGAACTGACCGACCAGATGCACCACACCTGCTTCCCGAACCTGACGCTGACCGCCACGGTTGAAGGTCTCCATGTCTTTCGGACCGAGCCCGACGCGGATGATCCCAACTGGTCGACCTTCGACTACTGGTATCTCGTGCCAAAGGTGGAGGGGCAAAACGAAGCGGCAACGCTCTACGGCATGCGCCCCGTCGTCGAAGCCGAACAGGAATCCGGCGACTTCGGCGAATATCGCACCACCATCGCCCAGGGTGACTTCCTCGAACAGGATCTCTCGCTTGCGGTCACGCAGCAGAAGGGCCTGCGTTCGATGGCGTTCGAGGACTGCTACCTTGCCGGGCAGGAAATGCGGGTGCGGCGCTTTCACGAAGTGATCAACGACTATCTGGAGGGCCGGCGCTGAGCGCCGGTCACGAACGGGAGAATACTGACATGGGGCGAGTAGCAGGGAAGGTAGCGCTGGTCACGGGCGGCGCGTCGGGACTGGGGCTGGAAGACGCCCGCTTCCTGGCGCGCGAAGGCGCCAGCGTGGTGATCACCGACGTGCAGGACGAACAGGGTGAGAAACTTGCCGCAGAGCTGCCCGACGCTCTGTACCTCAGCCACGACGTGCGCGACGAACAGCGGTGGCAAGAGGTCGTCGAGCGGACGATAGCGCATTTCGGCCGGCTCGATGTGCTGGTCAACAACGCTGGCCTCGTGCGCTTTGCCTCGGTGGAGGACTTGTCCTATGCCGATTACAAGCTGCAGGTGGAAGTGATGCTGGACGGCACGTTCCTGGGTTGTCGGGCAGCGATCCCCGCCATCGCACGGAGCGGTGGCGGCTCCATCGTCAACATGGCTTCGATCGGCGGGATGAAGGGCATCTCCACGATCCCCGCCTATGCCGCCGCCAAGGGCGGCATCATCTCCATGACCCGATCGATCGCGGTGCACTGTCAGGAACAGGCCTATCGCATTCGCTGCAACTCGATCGCGCCGGGCGGCATCGCCACGCCCATGACAGCGCAGGCGGTGGCCGCCCTCGATGCCGACGATCCCGGTCTCAAGCAGAACCGCGATCACGGCATGGGCGTACCGGCGGACGTCGCGAACCTGGTCCTGTTCCTCGCCTCCGATGAATCGCGTCACATCACCGGGACCAACATGGTCATCGACAACGGTGAAACCATCAACTGACAGGTGAATGACTATGACGATGACAGCCGAAGACATGATCGATTTCGTGGACCGCCTCTATGCCGCCACCGGGGCGGGGGACTGGGAGACCGCGTCGGACATGCTGACCGAGGACTTCGTCGCGCGCGAGGCGGACGGACTGCCGATGGCGGGGGAATATCGCGGCAGGGACGGGCTTCGTGAGCTCTATGCCCGCGTCATGGGCCTGTGCGACGTCGCGGCGCTGGACCGAGTGGAGACAACCGCCGGCAAGGACCACGCCGTGACGATCCTGTCGCTGCGCTTTGCCGACCCCGCCCTTGCTCCTGCGGGGATCTGCGAGATGTTCCGTTTCCGTGACGGCAAGTGCTGCGAGATCAAGCCGTTCTATTTCGATCCCGCATCGTTCATCGCCGCCGCAGATGCCAAGGCCGCATCGGCCTGATTCATTTCGACGGTAGTTGTGCCCACAGGCAGCGTGTGAGCGCCCGCAAAAATAACCGCAGGCCCCGCCCCTGCGTCGAGGAGTGCCCGGAGGATGACCATCAGCAACACCAACTTCGTTGTCGTGGGAAGCGGCGCAGCCGGTCTCGTCGGCGCGATCACGGCGCATCGTGCCGGACTTCGTCCGATCATTATCGAGAAGGCCGATGTTTGGGGCGGCACCACTGCCACCTCGGGTGGCGTGCTGTGGGTGCCGAACAATCACCTCATGGCGGACGGCAAGGACGATACGCCCGAGGCGGCACGGCAATATGTTCTTTCTCTGATCGGCGAGGACGCCGACGATCGCGCAATCAAGAAGGCCGAGGCGTTCCTCGCCCATGTCGGGCCAATGGCCGAATTTCTCGCCGAAGAGGGGGTGGCATGGAAAGTTAACAGGGACCATCCGGACTATTATCCGGACGTGCCGGGAAGCAGTCGCGGCAGGACGCTGGAATCCGAGGTCATCGACGGCAAGGCACTTGGCCAACGCTTCGATACGATGCGCATGCATGACCTCGACATGCCGGCCATCGACAGCGAAGGGCTGGCAAGCCTTACGCGGGCGTGGCGCGGACCGGGCCTGCTGCTGAACGCCGCGAAGGTGGCGCTGTCGCACAAGGTGAGCACCCTGCTCGGCCGCAAGCCGCTTGGCCTCGGACGGGCGCTGGTGGCATCTCTCATGGCCCTCGTGGACCGGCTCGGCATCCCGGTGCACCTGTCGACAGGACTGGTGGATCTCGTGGTAGAGAATGGCGCGGTGGTCGGTGTGATCGTTGAACACGATGGCGCACGCAGCCGGATGGAGGCGCCCGCTGGCGTCCTTCTCGCAGCCGGTGGTTTTTCGCGCAATGCCGCGTTGCGCAAGGAACTGCAGGGCGCGGAGCGAAGCTGGCCGAACGCCATTCCCGAAGATCAGGGCGATGCCCTGCAGGCGGCCCGAGCGGTTGGCGCCGCCACGGAACTGCTGGAGGGTCGCTGGTGGATGCCCTCCATCCAGGTGTCTCCCGCCCAGATGGGTCTTGCGCTTGGCCTGCGAGCGCTGCCGGGGAGCATGATCGTCGATGCTCGGGGACGGCGATACATGAACGAGGCCGCCAATTACATGACCGCTGGACGCACGATGTTCGACCACGGCGCGGCCGATGAAAGGCACTGGCTCGTCATGGATGACCGTTTCCTGCGCCGCTACATTTTCGCCGAACTTTCGAACAAGGTGGTCCGCAAGCGCATGATGGATTACGGCTTCCTGTTACGAGCCGGCACCGTCGAGGAGCTGGCGCGGCAATGCGGGATGGATCCTGCGATCCTGCACGGCCAGGTCAAGCGCTTCAATGGCTTTGCCGCTACGGGCGAGGACCTCGATTTCCATCGCGGCGCTTCGGAATACGATCGCCACTGGGCTGATCCGGATCAGCGTCCTAACCCCAGCCTTGGCCGAATCGACAAGGGGCCGTTCTGGGCGGCCTTGATCAGACCTGGCGATCTCGGCTCCAACGGCGGCATCAAGACAAACGACCTTGGGCAAGTCCTCGCGCACGAGGATCGCCCGATCCACGGGTTGTACGCTGCCGGAAACAGTGCCGGTTCGCCATTCCGATATACCTACCCCGGAGCAGGGGCGACTATCGCGGCGGCCGGCACCTTCGCCTTCATCGCGGCCCGGCACGCGGCTTCAAGGAGCACGAACTAAACCGTCGTTAGTGCACACTGAACTGGATGTGACTTCGCCGGAACGCATGAGTCCGGCTTGGAAACGGTTTCCTACCTCTATGTCGCGGACCGCCCCGCTTCCCACTCTGACTGCGCGCAGTCGCGGAGCCCGGTAGCGATATGGCGATGGAGCCACGATAGCTGGGATGAGTGACGATGTAAGGCGCGTCGACTTCAACAGCGCGAATGATGGCTTGGCCGCGATCCTTTCTACTCCGACCCGTTGTCGCCATTCAGGCGCCGATTTCCGCCCCCTTGGAGCGGACCGTCGGCTTTCCTTTGCCACACTTGGAAGGCCGGCCGCAAGCCGACTGTCAATTACGGACACCCAACTCTAGTGCAGCTAGCTTTCAATGAGGCGGATGATCAGGCGTCTCCTAACCCGTTCAGTCGTTCAGATTATCAATTTAAAGGTTATTATGGAGCCGCGGCCAACACATCCCGCGCCGCAGTGTCGATTGGCGCCGCCGCCGCCATCACTTTCTGGCGATTGATGTCGAACACGGCAGTATGATGTCCATCGGCATTGAAAATCCGTAGTTCGTTCTCAACCGTTTTGCCGTGGGTGGTAAGCACTTCGTCCAACACTTTAAGTGTGCGCCAAAACTTGAGGTTCTTCACCTTCGTATCGGCGCGAACGAAATGATACATGTCGAGCCCGGTTCTGAGCGCGGTCTGCATACTTAGCGATTGGGCATAATGCTCAAATTTCGTCGCGTCATCAGGAAGACCCGCGCTTATTGCGGCTGCTGCCTGCTGCATGGCTGTAACGACTTCAGTGATACGATTTATATCCTCAACGTCTAATGCTTCGCGGTTCTTCCTCTCGATGTGCAGCGTTCCGAGTATCGTTCCGACAACTGCAAAGACGGTTGCTCCTGCCTGCAGCCAATCGCCTGCAGATATTCCGAGAAAAGCCGGTTCAAATGCCATCGAACAGCTAGCTCCACTCGTCGAGCCAGGGGAGCGGCTGAGGTGAAATCACGAAAGTTGTGCCGTTATTGTCTTGCTTCCACGCAAACGCGTAATCGAAGTTTGTCTCGCCCGGCAGGAAAAACACGCGGGGCTTAGCATACGACTTCCAGTCGCCTTCCCAACCAACCTCCGATGCCATTTCTTTTGCCATCTCGAAATGCTTCATAAAATCAGGAAGCATTCGTGGCTCGTATTCCGGCGCTCCATGCAGGTCGAGAACCGCATCGTCAGCAGCGAAGCGCTTCGCCATTTCCTCCACCGTCGGCAGATATTCCCAGTGCCAGTCAATCGGCGGAAGGCCATAAGCTTTCCAAGGCATTGCGTGCTCCATAGCAAACTTAATACAAGGTTGTCACGGTCTTCCATAGGAGGCAACTCGCTCACGCGCGGCATCCCCAACGATACCCTTACATGCCGCTGCAGCAGTTGGCCGAGATCATTCGCGGAGGGATACGGCCTCGGGTTAGTCTTTGCGGCCTTTGCTTGATCGTGGAATAGGGAGAATATCCATCCCGCTCAGGTATCGCCCTGTGCAAAAGGGCGTTACGCCGAAATGAAAATCCCGAGGTTTGTTCAATTTATGTTGCTTCATATCCAGCATTCGACGTGCGAAAAAACGTGCCTGGGCGGCGTCTCATCATTTAATTCACCCGCTGCCAGCTCATTGATGGTTAGAGGCGCGGCATGGATGTGAAACCGAAAAAGGTCGCTCGCGCTGGACGCGGCGGTGCCGACTTCACTAAGGCCACACGCAATAGCCTTGCGCGCGAGGCGGCCAATTGCTGCGCATTCCCAGGCTGCCTGATCCCTTGCTTCGGCCCTTCGCATGAGTCACCAGGCTCGGTGTCGGATACCGGGATCGGCTGTCACATCGTCGCCGCTGCGGACGGTCCCGCTGCCCGGCGAGTGGATCCTACGATGTCCGACGATGTTCGTCGATCGCCAGAAAATGGAATTTGGTGCTGCACACATCACGGCAAGTTGATCGACGCTGACGACGCGACCTACACTGTGGAGGCGCTTAGCGCGTGGAAGGCGTTGGCGATCCGCCGCGCGCAGCTGTCCCAGATGCTGGCCCGACCGGCCGTGCTCAGCAATGATGACCCTGATCTCAACGCTCTCGCGCCGATGGGACTCGAAGTCCGGAAACTCACCGGCTCGCGCGCAAAAATCCGTGAGCTGTTCGTCGAGTCCGGGGCATTTCTGTCTTGGGGTGACGATGTCGCGACAGCAGCACGCGACTTGGTAATCGAAATAGTTAGCAACGCACTACGGCATGGCGAAGCTACAGCCGCGACCATAACCGTGGAGGCTCGGCGCTTTGTAGTACAAGACGACGGGGCAAAATTCGATTGCCGCGCCTTACCAGAGCGCGCCGACGGGGATGGCGGAGCAGCAGCCGTCCGCGAGATTGAGCAACGCTTATCCGGGCGGCTGCTTATAAATCATCAGTACGGCCCCACTGGTAACCGAACGACAATAGCGGCCGTCAAATCTCGGGTGGATCTCATGATGTTGACCCACTGCTTCGTCGACGCCGAGATCGTTTCATGGGGCAACAGATCGAGCACTTCAGAGCTCAATCGTGTTGCGGATTGCGATTTAGTTTTTATCCTTCCTCCAGAAGGGGTTACTTACAGTGACCGCGGAGATATCTTGAGGACCTGTGCTGCGGTAGCAGCACTCGGCAAACGTCCAGTCATCGTTATGCCGACAGATACGTCGCAGGGAGTAGCTAGGATGATAAAGGGATTCATGCAGCAATTTGGGGACTACGATCTCGATCGAGGTCTCAGATAACGAATCACAGTTCCATCGGCCAGAAGTCTTGGATCTCCTCGATCTCCGCCGCATCGAAGTTGATTGCATGCGGGACACATGTGAAGACGTTTCCTTCAGGCGCTTCTAAGATGCTAATGGCAGGCAAATTGGGTCGGTAACTTTCATGGGTCAAAGGTGCACTAGTTGCGGTTTGGTGAACAATGGCGGCAGCTGCCCGCACTTGTCCATCCACTGAGCAGGTCATCACGACCTTTCCGATCGTTCAGCCACCGATTTTCCGTCCGCAGCAGCTCTCTGTCCGCTTTCTTATACTGGAGTCTAAGGATTGGCCGGGAACGGAACGCGGTGAACGATGAGCGGACCATCGCTAACCGCGAAATCCGCACAAACCACTCCTGGTCATTTAGAGCGGTTTTCGACCGTTCTGAATCGGCCTGGGATTCCCTTCGGGCGCGATTTCTGATTCAGGATCTGTGCTGGTGAAGGAGGCCAGCATAGATGGCTCTTTCGATGGATTTGCGCACTCGGCTGTTGGCAGCGGTGGACAGTGGATCGAGTTGCCGTGCTGCGGCGGCCCGGTTCGGTGTTGCACCATCAACGGCGGTCCGCTGGCGGGCACAGCAGCGCGAGACGGGTGACATAGCCCCAAAGCCGCGCGGCGGGGATATGCGCTCACGGCGGATGGAAGAGCGGGCAGCGGACATTCTGGCCATTTGGGAGGAGCGCAGGGACATCACCCTTGAGGAACTGCGTCTGGCGCTTGCGGACAAGGGCATGGCCGTTTCCGTGGCCGGGCTACATCGCTTTTTTGTTCGCCGTGGCCTGACGCGCAAAAAGACAGGCCATGCGATAGAGCAAGATCGACCAGACGTCCTGAAACAGCGTCAGGACTGGTTCGAGGGTCAACTCGATCTCGAACCGGAGCGCCTGGTCTTCATCGACGAAACCTGGACCGCGACCAATATGACCCGCAGCCACGGACGTTGCCCGAAAGGCGAGCGACTGCGGATGGGCTTCCCGCACGGCCACCGCAAAACCACCACCCTGGTCGCCGGCCTGCGCATGACTGGCATGGTCGCACCCATGGTGCTCGATGGGCCGATCAACGGCGACTGGTTCGAAGCCTATGTCGCTCAGGTCCTTCTCCCCGAACTGCGACCCGGCGACGTCGTCATCATGGACAACCTGTCGAGCCATAAGCGCGCATCGGTACAGGTGCTCATCGAGGCTGCAGGCGCAACCCTGCGCTTTCTCCCGCCCTACAGCCCAGACTTCAACCCGATCGAGAAAGCGTTCTCCCGCCTGAAGGCCATGCTCCGTAAAGCGGGCGAGCGAACGGTCAGCGGCCTGTGGAGCTTGATCGGCAAACTCGTCGATATCTTCCAGCCTCAGGAATGCGCCAACTACTTCAGATCGTGTGGCTATGAACCAGAATGATCGAAAACCGCTCTAGCGTCGACCGAAACCCGCGAGATCGCGGAGAGGTCGATCGCGAGTTCCCGTCCTCCGTTCTCGTCCGCCCCGACGCGGCGGAGCATCGCGATGAAGGCGTCGGGATCTGGCTGCCCCAGCGCTAGCCGGTAGTAGAGCAGGTCTTCGAGCATGCGATCGCGTCGGGCGGCACGGTGGCTAAACCGCCAGTCGAAGCTGACGCTGGTTGGACGGCCTTCGGCCGGAAGCCACCATCGCTCGAGTCCCGTGCGGTCGCTATCCACCCTCCTGGCCAGCGAGATCAGCTCACCGAACGGGCTCGTGCCGCGCGCGGCCGCGAGCGAGGGCGTGCCGTGCTCCCGGGCAAGTGAGCGACGAACCGCGAGGCTCCCGTATCGCGCGATGCGCCCCTCGCGCTGCTCGAAGTCGACCGGGTCCCCCGGCAGGTCCCAGTGGACGATCCGGCCGCACCACAGGTGGAAGTCTAGCCCCTCCTGGCCTATCGAAGTCGTGCAAAGCATGTGCGGCCAGAAGGGTGAGTTGAACGCGCGACGCAGGGTGTCGCTACGCAGGCGCTTGCCGCCCTTCCTCCCTCCCCGGCTCTGCTCCCCCAGCGAATGGGGTCACTGCCTGCACAGGCACGCGGTGGTTGGTCCTGCCCCGCCGGAACCGGACCAAGCCCGGACGGTCAAGCAGGCTCGCCGACAACTGCTCGACGATCTCGATCCCCTCGGCGTCGCCAAGCCTAGAGAGCAGGCACATTTGCTCATCCAGTACAGCCTCAAAGCCGCCCTTCAGCATTGCATCGGTGAGCGCATCGGGATAGCGCTTCCGCTTCGAGGACGACTGGATGAGCTCTGCGAAGGCACGATGGCCGAGATAGGGCCGAAGGCTCTCCCATGAGAACGCGAAGGCCCGCTGGCGGTCGCGGGGCCGGTCCTGCGGCACCTCGTGGCGCACTAGGCATCGCGCCAGAATCGAGCCGGGCGATGACAAAAGGTGGTCGCTGAGCGCCACAAGCTCGGCAGGCGATATCCGGTTGATCTTGGGCAGGCTGGACCAGTTCTTGGCCTTTTCGCCCCTGCTGGCTTTGGCGGCGAGCGAGGACACGCGCTGGTACGTGATCCCGTTTATCTCGCGCTCGATCCCGGCCGCCACTATCCAAGTCGGGCGCTTCTCCGTTCCGTCGAGGCGGATCCGCCGGGCCCGCAAATAAACCTCGAGTTGACGGCGGGCATCCGCCCGTACGCTCCCGAGCGTCGTACCCCCGACCTTCTGCGGTTCGATTGCGAGTGGTAGATTGGGCCAAGGCATGAAGAGCCCGACCAGCGCGCCGGTCTCGCTGCCGCCAGGCCGCAGAAGGGGAACGGGCGCCTTCTCCTTCGGCTTGCGCAGTCCGCCGGACAGGTTGATGGCCAGAAGCGCCGAGATGGCGGTCGGCGCGCCGCGCCACCTGCTGAACAGGAGGGTCTTGCCGGGTAGCAGCCGCCTGCCGGACCATGGGCCCTCAAGCCGCCACCAGGCCACGGTCGGCGGCTGCCACGGCAGCGACAGGTGGGCCTGATCTCCGACTAGTTGGACGAGATGGCGCAGCTGGGGGTGGGCCAGGCCGCCCTTGCCGCTTCCGGCCTCTATCGGGGCGGGATTGGCGGCCTTGAAGGACTTCCAGACTTTGTAGCCGTGCATCGTCTGCGCCGGATATGGGATTGAAGTCCAAATCGCCGGCGCCCAGCCGGCGAACTCCGGTCCGGCGGTCTCGGCGAAGTGCTTGAACACGACAAGGTCCTGGGTCTCGACCGATACCTGCTGGTTCACGCGGTCGAACAGGTCGTCCTTGTGCACCAGGGCGCGTTCAGTCCGCGCCATCAATGGGCGGAGGAGCGCCTCAAGTCTCTCCTTGGCGGCGAGCACCGACGCCCGGATCGACTCCCGCGTGCCTGTCGTCTGCAGGGCCCGGTGGTAGTCGCGCATCGCGTCCTCGACCGCGTCGCGGCGGCCATCGTCGTCGGCGAGGAAGCCGGCCAGGGTCGATAAGCGACCGGTAGTGGTCGACAGCGTGGATCTCGTCGCCGCCGAGGCGTCGCAGACGGTAGGGTGTGGCCGACAGCAGCAGCACTGCCGGCCGCTCGTCACCGCCGAGGAGCGCGTCCACCAAGAGGCGGTGGATACGCGCCCGCTCCTGCTTGAGTGGTAAGTTCGACGTCTCGGCCTTAGGGATGATGAGGTCCGCGTATCTGTGGAACTCGTCAAGGACGACGAGATCTGGCTTCACCGTCCTGAGACGCAGCGCCGCCAGCGCGAGGACCGATCGGAAGCGGCCGACGAACTCAACGACGTCGACGTCGTCCCGCTCAAGCCACTTGATCGCCGCCTTCTCGACGCTCCCGGATTGGCAGTCGAAGACGTCTCGCATCGCCCGCTCGATCCCGACGCGGGTGAAGCCCGTCAGGTCACCACGGTCGGCGAGCAGGCGCCGTCCGCCGGCCGCGCGTTCCTTGTCGAGCCGCTTGACGACCGCCAGCAGAGCTGGGAACCGATCTAGCGCCGAGCGGATGAGCTCGCGCTCCGCCTTCCGGCCAGTCCTGGGGCCTGGCTTCCATCCGGGCAGACTCGTCTCCGGGGTGAAAGTGAACACCCGGAAGCCGTTCCCCTCGGTGGGCAGCCAGCCCGGGACCAGCGCGAGGCGGTCGCCGCCGGGATCGTATTCGTCGGGCTTGATCTCGGTGAGCGAGACGAACTTCGGCCGGTTCTGTCCGGCTATCTCGAGGCTCGGGCAAAGATACATCACGTTAAGCCGCTTGCGTCCCGTCTGCAGCCGCTGGGCGATCGTGCGGGCGATGACGGTCTTCCCGAGGCCGACCTCGTCCGCCACCAGGAAGCGCCGTGGGCCTTCGGCCTTGAGGACCTCGCTAGCCACTGCGACGGTGTGGTGCTGGAAGGGTGCGAGCTCCATTAGGCGCCTCCATGGACGGCGTCGTGGACGGCCTGCAGGAAAGGCTGGACCTCTAACAGGTCGGCGAGCGCCGCGCGCCGCTCCTCCTCGTCGGTCAGTTCCTCGAATGTCTCGCGGAAGGAGTCGAGCATCGCCATCATGCTGGCCGTGCGTCGCTCGAAGCCCCGGGGATCGCGCGCCCATGCCGACAGCATCGTTTCCAAAGTGAACATCTCAGGGATGCGACAGGTCTCGCCGTCACGGCTCTGCGGCGGTCCGTCGGACCACCGCTCGCCGGCAGTGCCGTCGAGGCCGTCGAGCTGCGACCTGAGCCAGTCCCGAAACCTGCTGGCCCCTACGTATCTGGCGAGAAGCGCCAGGTCGCGCCGGTCATGATCGAGACCCGAGACCGGCAGTGAGAGCACCCAGGACCGCTGCATCGACGGATCCGTCAGGCTCGTCGCGCGGAACGAGATGAGAGAGGTCTGCTCGCTTGGCACCACGCTGTCGCGCAGAAGCTGGACGCTCCGCATGCCGGTCTCGATCCGGACCCAGGCGTCGGGTTCGAGGAACGGCGCGACCTCGAACCGCGCTGACGCGAGCGCGGCGTCTGCGCCGTCGCCAATGGTGAGCGCCAGGCCGCGGTCCCCGTATTCGAGGCCAAGTTCGCACTCGAGCAGGAGGGCAATCCGCTCGTCGAGCTGCCGCTGGCTTTCCTCGCGCTCGGCGAGCTCCTCGTCCACCCGTGACGAGTCGAACTCGAAGCCGGACTGCACGAAGCGGTGCAGCGAGCTAGCCAGACCGGTGTCCGTGATGTCGAGGATGGCGACCGCCTCGGCATTAGGGCCGAGCAGTCCGCGCTTCGTGAGGTTCGCGCTGCCTAGCATGATAGCCGACCGCTTCCCCTTCGTTGCAGCGATAAGCTTGGCGTGAACGCCTGCGGGCGGCTGCTCGGTGAACTCTGCCGTCATGTCTTCTGTTTGGTGCTCGACCGAGACGGTGGTCTCCGGCTCGGGCGCCGATCCCGTCCGGAAATCCATCCCGGATAGTGGCGCGCATCCGCTGGCCGACACGTCGCTGGTCAGCAGGGTTACCCGCGACGGCCCATCACGCAACACCTCTCGCAACCCCGTCCTGTCAATGAAGGGGCTGACCGCGCTGACCATATCCGCCCGGTCCAGCAGCGGCGCGGGGATGAAGGGCAGGTTGCCGCCCGGCCTGCGCCACAGTAGGTGCCGAACGGCTATGCCAGCGGGAGCCAGCCATCGCGCGGCGCGAAGCTCTTGAAGCTCGGCCGCGGTGAACGCGCCCTCAACGAGGAGGCCTTGCGCCAGTTTGGCGATATCTGGGACCGGACGCGCTGCCTTGTCGCGGGAGGAGACTAGAAGCAGGCCGGCGTCGAGGTCGCGCGAGCCGGTCAGGTTGCGACTACCGATCCAGAAGCGCCACTGAACCGGATCGCCGTCGTATCGGACGAGTGCCACCTTCGGATGCCAGCTTTGACGTCGTTCGTTTGCGGGGATCGCCTCCACCATCGTGTCCAGCAGCGGCAAGATCGACCGGTGTGCTCGCGGCGCGACGATCCGCCCCACTTGGTGAAGGACGCGGAGCCGCCCGCGCACGCCGTCGAAGGCCTTCACCAGGCCGAGCGGCGAGTTCTCGAATTCGGCCTCGCCATCACCGCCTAGGGCCAGGACAAGTCCGAGCAGCGCGACGAGGTCGAGCGAGTAGGTCGCGACGACGGCTCGCGAGACGGACTGCCCAACGTCCGGCCGGAGAGCGCCGAAAACGGATACACGGTTGTTGGGGTCGAAACTCATCCCGCTGCTCCGACCCGCATGATCATCTCCCGAACGACGGGCCACCTATAGTCAAGTGGGGTCGCGACGCCCTTGCGCCATTCCGCCCTCCGCTTGGCGTTTAGCAAGTAGGCACGCTCCCGCTTGAGTTCGCGCTCGCGGGTCTCGAGCGCTCGGGCGATGCCATCCAGCGCGCCGGCGGAGCGGATCCATTCGAGCACCTCCTCCACGAACCGCGTCAGGTTGCCATCCATGCGGGTCGCCGCTCGCAGGGCGCCGAGGTCGGTCTCCAGTGCGGCCTCGCGGTGCTTGGCAACGAGCTTGGGCAACGCGTCGGCGTGAAGCCGTTCGCCTACATCGAAGTCCACGTTGCGCTTCGCCTCGACGAGTGCGGCGTATGCCGCGCGCGCGATGCATGCAACCGATGCCGCCCTCCGGGCCAGCGCAAGCAGCTCCCGCTCGTCGGGGAGGCCACGTCCCGCACCTTCCGCGACCAGAGTGATTCCGTGGATACGCCGGCTTCGGCGAGGCGGCTGAGCAGCGGACGGGTCCCGCCTGGTCCGGCGTGCCGCCACTTTCGACGGATGTAGTCCGCCTCCACGTCGCGGAGCTCAAAGTCGAGGGGGCCGGATTTGCGCCTCCAGCCATCAGGCGCACGGGGGATGTCGTTGAAGAGGTCGGCGACCGACGTGTTGAACACGTCGCTGTCGTCCCTCAATAGGAGCCTAGGCCAGGCGGCCTGCAACTGGGATTCCGTCGGGGCTTCGCAGAGGCCCGCGACGGGGCCCGCGATCTGCCACGAACGCAGTGCCGTCCAGTAGATCGTGCTAGCGCGGACGACCGGGCGCTCCTTCGCCTGATACTTCATCCAGCCCGAGATGCCGGAGTTCTGAAGCTGCGGGACGCCCTCCATGAGGCGAAGTGAGTAACGGCGCTCAACCTCGAACAGCCTTTCCCGGTCGAAGCCACCCCCGCCGCTCTCGGCGAGCAACTCCTGATAGGTCCAGGCGACGAAGAACACATAGCGCAGTTGCTGATGCTGGACCGAGGTACCTGGGAAAAAACGGTCGGCGAAGGCGAAATGGATAGGGGCAAAGCCGAGCTCGTCGCGTGTCCCGTCCGACGACAGCTTGGCCAGGAAGCGGTGGGCCGCGTCTCGATCAGCCTCCGATAGCATGAACCATCCGATGGTGGGATAGATGGTCATCGGATCTCCTACGCTGGGGCGGCAAACTAGGCCCGTCTGCGCATCATTCCCTTATAGATCAAGAGTTCGTGTCATTGCATTGGAATTGAGGCCCCGAATAAGCCCATCAACCTGTTTGAACCGATCTGCCCGAAAGCTAGGCGCATCTAAGTCCATTCTTTTCAAACGGTTGTGGCTGATCTATTGGCCGTGCTGAATTTGATGGAAGGCACCGCGGCGTCGAAACAGGCGGTGGCGGGGTAAGCAGAGCGAGGTTATGTGATTGTCCGTTTTAACGTGATTGAAAGGCGGCCACTTCCATGCAATCTGTGCACTGGGGGTATTTATGGCAGGTAAAGTTCAGGCGATCCGGTTCAAGCAGTGGTTGCCAGAATGGGACGATTTTGACTTTGATTCGGCCCAACATCGGCGCAAGCCCGACGATCACATCCTTCTCTTTTCTATGCCTGCCGTGCAGTTACGGGCGCTTAGCGGCGTTTATCGCAGAATGCGGGACGAAAATGGCGGAGAAGGCCTTCAGCGCCTTCATGATCCGAAGCGTTCGAACGCCATCCGCGACTTTGTCCGGTTTGGTCACCCGTACAGCAGTTTGCCCGCCGCCGCTCGTAATAATGAATCCGCTGCCATGCGGAAACCTGGTTGGCTTCCGACAGCGATCGTTGTCAACATTCTGACCGAGAAAGACGAACGGCGCGGTCGTAAAGTCGCACCGTCCGATCTCGTCGATCTCAAAGTTGACGATGCCAACCGAGCGGAGCTGACCCTTCCGTATGATGACCGGCTCAAGCTGTGGACTCCGCAGGATCTCGAACCCTTTGAAGTGATTGACGGTCAGCATCGCCTGTGGGCGTTTGACGAGGCCCTCAAGGACGGAACCCTGCCAGGTGACTTCGAACTACCCGTTGTCGCCTTTACCGGCCTTGACGTAGGCTGGCAGGCCTACCTCTTCTGGTCGATCAATGTGTCGCCGAAGCGAATTAATCCGAGCCACGCTTTCGATCTTTTCCCCTACTACGATCGGCCGAATGGCTTGAGACGCTGTCAGACCTCAGAATCTACCGTCAGGCTCGCGCGCAAGAGCTGACGGAAATCCTGTACAATCAGCCAGAAAGTCCGTTCTACAATCGGATTAATATGCTTGGCGAATCCTCGAAGACCGCCCCTCCAGGAGCAAAGGTCACGCAGGCAGGCTGGGTTCAGGCCATCACGACGAGCTTTCTGTCAACCGGCAGCGGCAGATCAGCCAAAGGGCTGTTTGCTGCAGATATCAGTGCGAGCCAAGGCCCATTACCATGGTCGCGGCCGCAACAGGCGGCATTCCTCATCCTGGTATGGACGCATATCCGTGACGCGATCACGGCGTCGGAGCCCGACTGGGCACGATCGCTTGCACAGCCCGATGGGCAGGGGAGCCTCGATAACTCACTCGATGCATCGTTCACCGGCAACCGCACTATGCTCAACCAGGAGCAGGGTGTCCGGGGCATCCTGACTGTCGCAAATGAGATCTTCTACGGTCTGGCCCAGATCGACCAGTCGTCGTTCGACCTGGAGACCACGATCTTGGCCGGCACGGCCACCACGGCGGATGACGTCACAGTGGCTATCAATGAACTGGGCGGTTCCACGCTTGCAGCCTCAATCGAAGAGTTCGCTCAGCGCATCGTCGAGTTCGACTGGAGATCCGCCGATGCTCCCGGGCTCAGCGATGCCGACCAATTGGTGAAGCGCGCGTTTCGAGGCAGCAGCGGGTATGTCGCGCTGAGAAAACAGCTGTTTAGCCTGCTATCGACCGGTGGCGGGGCCATCGCGGACGTTGCCAGCGAGTCCTTGAAGCGGTTCGACTGAGATGGCGTTTCAACCTCTTGGTGCGAGCGATAGGTCAGCGGTAGCAAAGGCAGACCATCGCATCATTCAGGCCCAACTCGCTGTCTTGGGCAGTCATGGGGTGCCGCCTTGGCTGCGACCTGAAAATTCACGGCAGGACGGAAGCATACCGCGAAACCCCGCCGCGTTTGCCGACGTGACAAAAGAGGACCTCGTCGAGATTCTTGCCATTCGCGGCCCCTTGCACGCATTGGACGGTTGGTCCTACGTGGGCCGCGCGCTGAACGCACTCATCGCCGGCGATGGTCACGCGGCGAGACACCTTGCCTACTACGGGGAACTGCGCGGGGCCCTCTCGCTGCTGGCCAGTTCGGGAATTGGGATCTTCAATAGCCAAAACGTCTGCATCGATGCGAACTGCGAAGTGCTGCCGTTGTCTAGCCGCGGCACCCATGACATGTGCTGGCCCACGATCGTCGAATGGGCGCAGTGTAGCGGAAGCGTCGATCGACTGATCTCGCCGGTCATGCTTGCAGGCTCGTCCATGCTCGGCCCATTCAGAGAGTTCTTTCCAGGCGAAACCTCATCGATCGCAGCCTATCTCATGGAAGAGTGGGGGTTCGATCTGCAGCAAGGTGCGGACGATCAGGCGGAGAGAAACTGGTCCAGTTATCAACCCACCGCGCTCTTGCCGCAGCAGACCACGCCGATAGACGATGCAGCGTTCCTGCGCATGTTCTGGGAAACGCTTCGTCCTGGCGCGGTAGGCCTGGAACGGCACCTGTTCCGGATACTTCTGGAAGCAGAGGCCCGGTCCAACGGGGACGCCGTGCCGGATTTCTCGATTCGGCACCCCCGGCTTCACGAGGGACTTCAAGGTGTAATCCCCGTGGCGTTCCTGACGCGCGAGGAGGAGCCGCACGACCATCCATTCCTATGCCATGCGGCAAAAGGAATTCGCCGGCACATCCCTATTCGATGCTCTGCCGGGCAGCCCTGTTGCTTAAATTCGCTACGGGCATGGCCGAAGCCAATCTCCAGGCAGCCGGTATACACCCCACCCAGCACTTTGAAGAGTGGTGGCGTGGGTTTGGCCTTCGACACGGATTGTGGTCTCCGCGGGCCGAGCCGGCTTTGCCGGAAGAGCTATGGGCCGACATCGACGTCGCGCTGGAAGACATTGAGGCCGCGCCTGCCGCGCATCGACATGGTTGGACCCTTGCGCTAGGGGGCAGCGCATTTCGCGTCTGTGAAACAGAACGCGCGGCGCTCTGGGGTTTGTTTAGATGAAATATATGGGCTCCAAGCGAGCCATGCTCGGCAACGGATTGGGCGATGCCCTAAGCCGGGCAGTATCTGACGCAAATCGCGTTTTCGACCTATTCACAGGCTCGGGAGCTGTGGCATGGCATGTCGCTCAACGCTTCGACAAGGAAGTGATCGCCGGCGACTTGCAATTGTATTCGACCGTCCTGGCAGGGGCCGTGATTGAACGCACCCAAGCTGTGGAAAGCCTGAAATGGGCAGATAACTGGTTTGGGCGAGCCCGCGATGTGCTTGCCTCCAATACCTGGTGGAACGCGCTGCAGGCGCATCAGGCCAAGCTTGCAACAACCGGTGCAGCCGAGTCAGCCGAGGAAGCGCAAACCTTCAAGCTAGGTGAGCAGTTTCCCATAAGCAGCGCTTATGGCGGCTACTACTTCTCCGCCTGGCAGTCGGCCTGGATCGATGCGCTACGTCAAACGCTCCCCTCCCAAAAGGCGCACCGCACTCTTGCTCTGGCTGCGTTGATCCAGGCAGCGAGCCGTTGCGCGGCATCGCCGGGACACACGGCTCAGCCCTTCAAACCCAATGAAACCGCAGGTCCCTATCTTCTCGAGGCGTGGCGTAAGGACCTGCCCACCATAGTGGCGGAACGCATCAAGGACATCGGGCCGCGGCACGCCATGAAAAAGGGGAAGGCGCATTGCCTCGATGCGGCAGAACTGGCCAAATCGGCCAGGCGTGGCGATCTCGCGTTCCTCGACCCACCGTATTCCGGCGTCCACTACAGCCGCTTCTACCACGTTCTGGAAAGTGTCGCACAAGGCGTGGTCGGGCCTGTAGAAGGGGTGGGGCGATACCCCCACCAGGATCAGCGCCCAAGTTCGGATTTCAGCATGAGCTCGCGATCGCGAGCGGCCTTCGATCAGCTCCTGGCAACCCTTGCCGAGCGAAAGGCCAGCGTGATCATTACCTTCCCGGCAGGGCAAGCCTCGAACGGTCTTGCAGGTGATGATGTCAAAGCCTTGGCAGCAAGCCATTTCAGCATAGAAGAGGAAAAGGTGTCCTCTCGCTTTTCCACGCTGGGCGGCGACATGAAGCATCGGGCTGCGCGAAAGGATGCATTCGAGCTCATTCTGAAGCTCTCCACCCAGAACTGACATCTGAGCTCTCCTCGCGTCTAATCTCCTCGTGAGTTCCTCGCGGTCGCGCCGACCGCCGACCGTTTCCTCACCGCTATTTCCAGCAACGATGCCGTGGTCAGGGCGGTAAACACGCCACTCTAGCCCCCCCGGGGGCGGGACGGGTGTGATATCCGGTTATCGCTCAAAGGGGAGCTGGGCAATGCGAGCGGGTCCACGTTTTGTCTCTCGACACCGTAGCTCGAGCAGACCAAACTGGCGCCATGATGCAGCACCTGCTTATTCAATGGCTACAGAGGCCTACACTCGAACGTGACACGAACTACGTGGTCCAGTTCGGGTCGCTTCTTTCATCAGATCGGGGCGCGGTCCGTAAGCAGAACCAGGATCGGGCGCTTGCGTTCGAATGCCCACCCTCGCGCGGCGCGGTGTCAGGATCGCACGTTTACATTCTCGCCGACGGGATGGGCGGCATGCGCGAGGGAGATGTATGCGCCTCTACAGCGGTCGCAGCGTTCGCCGCTTCGCTGCTCGAAAATGCCGATAACTCGATCGAGGCCGCGCTCAGAACGGCGGCTCAAAGGGCAAATCGCGCGGTATGCGAATTTGCCGGTGGCTCAGGAGGCAGCACGCTCTCGGCCCTCGTCATTGATCGTCACGGCAAGGGTCATGCTCTGAATTGTGGGGACAGCCGTATCTATGCGGTCGCTCCAGGACACGGAGCAACCAGACTCACGATCGACGACAACCTCTCGGAGCGCGTGGGCGGCAGCGGCCGCGAACTGGTCCGATTTGTCGGGATGCAGGAAGGGTTCGATTGCGACCTGATCACGGTGAGCGCGGGTCAGCAGCGTTTGGTGCTTACCTCGGACGGCGTGCATTTCGTCGCGCCGGACGCCTTCGACGCCCTTGCGCGACACGCACCGACCATCCGTAACTTCGTGGAGCGGGTGACCGCGCTCGCCCGCTGGAGTGGCAGTCCGGACAACGCCACAATCATCGCCGTTGACCTCGAAAATCGTCCCGCGCCATCCAACCCGGCCGAAGGTATGCTCCTGTTCCAGGATGCCTTCTCATCCGTTTATTTCCCGATGAACGTATCCGTCGAGGAGCGGGTGCGCCCGGATCCTGAACCGGCGACGCCGGCGACGGCTCGCGCGACCACTCCAGCCCCAGGTAAGCAAAGCCAACCGGCCCCGCGAAAGAAAAACAAAAAGCAGGCTGGGAACAGGGCAAGCAGCCCGCCGGTCAAGTTCGAGATTTCTGCAGGTCTTCCCTTGAACACGCCGGAATCCGATGAGCATCGCTAATCGTTATCAGCCAATCGGACCGGTAGGAAGCGGGGGCATGGGAGACGTCATCCAGTGCACCGATGCGCATCTGGATCGGCCAGTCGTCATCAAGACCCTCCAGCCCGGTGTTGACCATGGCCGTCTTCTGGACGAGCAAAAGGCGCTCCTCAAGCTGCGATCCAAACATGTGGTCCAGCTGTACGACATCGTGGATGTGTCGGCCGTGGGCGCGAAAGGTCTGGTGCTCGAATATATATCGGGGCATGATCTTGAAATTGGTGCACACCCCGTCGGCTATGATTATCTTCGCGTCTTATGGCAGATCGCATGCGGGATAAGGGACATCCATCGCGCCCATGTCATCCATCGCGATCTGAAGCCCGGAAATATCCGGGTCGATGCAGAAGGCGTGGTCAAGATATTCGACTTTGGCTTGGCCCGCTCGATCGGATTTGATGACAAGACCCGCAGCGTTATCGGAACGCCTGTATTCATGGCCCCGGAGCTTTGGGGACAGTCCACAATCAGCTTCAGCTCAGCGATCGATGTCTATGCCTTTGGCGTAATTGCGATAGCGCTGGTGCACGACAGCGTGCCGTCGGCTCTCGCGTCGCACCCCCCGCTCGCTGCCAAGGCGTGAGTTTGACACACTTTTTGCCGGTCTGTCGCAGGAACTCGCAAGCTGCCTGTTTGCCTGTCTCGCGAGCGATCCCGCCGGGCGCCCGTCCATGGAGGCGGTGACCGCGATGCTGGAGAGGCATGTGCTCAATGGACGGCACCGCGCGATCGCGGTCATCAATCGCGACGCCAAGCGCCTGGATACTGCGAACCGATCTATCTCAATGACAGTCTCGGCGGGCGACAGCCTCGGGATCCAGTACGATGGTTTGCAATTCGCGGTTAGTTCCGCCGCCGGTAACGTCTTTGTCAATAACGGCGCGGTTAAACCCGGCACGATCATACCGGGTTGTTGCGTCATCACCTTTGGGGTTGGCAGTAATAGAACCTTTGTCACTTTCGATATCTCCAATCCGGAGGTGATGGCGTGACTCCCGGGACGTTAGTTGCAGGACGGTATAAGATCATCGGGCACGCTGGTCGCGGCGGCATGCAGGACGTGTATCGCGCCCAGGACCTCGTCCTTGGCATGGATGTCGCCCTGAAGACGCCGCAACCCGGACAAGCCGATCGCCGGTTCAAGCAGAGCGCAATCCTGGCGGCCCGGGTCAATCACTACAACGTCGCCAAGACGTTCGATTACTTTGAAGAGAATGGTCTTGCGTATCTGGTTGAAGAGTTTGTCGACGGGGAGACGCTCGAGAGCAAGATAAGGCGCTATGGCATCCTTGATCCCTATCTCGGGGCCCTTGTCCTTCACCATCTGTCAAAGGGCGTTGCGGCCTCCCATCATGCAGGTGTCGCTCACCGCGACCTCAAGCCGAGCAACGTGATGACGGAAAGCGGGATCAATATTCGCACGCTGAAAGTCACGGACTTTGGAATTGCAACTTTGACCGACGACTTCTTTGAGGAGGCGGTACAGAACGGAGATTTGACGCTGTCCACCTCGGGGACGATCCGAGGCGCGCTTCCCTACATGGCGCCCGAGATGATGTTTCGTCAGCCCGGCGACCGCCCGGGCAAGCAGGCGGACATCTGGTCAATCGGGGCAATGATGTTCCGCCTCCTGACAGGCGAATATCCCTTTGGTATCAACTTTGAGGCCGCAGTAAACGTAAGGAACCAGACGCGAAAGGACTGGCCGGCATTCATGACCGTGAAAGCCCAATTCCGGCCGCTTGCGAGTGAGCTCCAGGAGATTATTGAGAGCTGCCTTCAATATCAGCCTGACCAGCGACCGAGTGCGGACGACCTTGTCCGAATATGTAGTGGCCTGTGTTACTCCACAGCTGAGCGAATAGAGTGCACCGTGTCAGAGCTCATTCAAGGCGGCTACAGCGGCATCCTAACTTCACCATCAGGCAAGTTCTTCTTTAGCATGAAAAGCGTTTACGGCCCCAAGCGGCCGAATGAGGAGGAGCATAATCGGGTAAGTGTCTCCCGCTACCCGGGAACTCCCAGAGAAAGAGCCCATCCGGTCGTCGTCGTCACTGCGTAATACATCCAGCCTAACGCAGGCAAAGGTGGAAACGTGCCCGGCGTTAATTGCCACTTCTCAGTGTCAATCAAAATCTCGTCTTTCCGTATCCCAATACGGTCGATATCGAATGGCAGCTGATAGAAACAACGATATGATCGATGAGCGGCCGGAGTAGGCGCTTGTCGGCTAAAAAATCTGGCGAGTTGCACGCTGGGAGCGTCAGCTTTCGTTAGTCCGATGCTCGAAACCGGAAGGAGCAGAATGTCCCAACCTCGGACCGTGCTGAATTAGCGCCAATCATCATCGACCGAAAAATAACTCACCAGCCACCGGCTTCAGCAACAATTATTTTCGGGCCGCTTTCTCGACGCGGAAATGCTCGCAAACCGCTCAGCTTACATTCCTAAGTCAGTAAGGGCAGGGGACCGTTCGACGCCGGCCCCCGCTCTGCAATTACACGCCGTTACGACCGCCCTTCGTGGGCGTAGCGGCTTTCGGTGTGCGTGCCATGCGTTTCGCACGCGGCGGCTTCCCCTCGGACTTGTCGGCTGTTTTGTCGGGGGCGGCAGGGGACGTCGTGGCTACCACCCCGTCCTTTGATTCCGTTTCCTGCCGGTTGAAAAGTCCGAGCTTGCCACGCCGCTTGGGAGCGGGCTTCGGGCTTTCAGCCGGCGCATCGGATGGCTTGACCTCGCTAACCGTCTGCGCGGCTTCAAGCTTGCCAGCGCCAGACTTCCTTGCCGCAGGAACCTTGGCTGACCGCGTGACGCCCTTGGGCTTTGCCGAGGCCTTTTTCTTCGGTGCAACTACTTCGAGATTCTTTTCAGGCTCGTTCGACGCCGCCTTAACAGCGGCGCCGGGATCCGCGATGGCTTCCTTCGGTGGAACCTTCCGTGGCTTGCGAGCGGAAGTCCGCTTGACCTTCAGCGGAGCTGCAGCTGGTGGCGGTGCTTTCGCCACTTCTGCGTCCGGCATTTGTGCATCGACCACAGATTGCCGGGGAGTTTGCGATGCCGATGCGCTTGCCTTGGGCTCCGCTACCGCGGAATTCCGATTGCCCAGGCCGATCTTCTTGGCGATCTCACGACGCTGGGCAGCGAAGCCAGGTGCAACCATCGGATAGGTCGCCGGCAGGTTGTAGCGTTCCCGGTACTGCTCGGGGGTGAGCCCGTGGGTAGTCAGATGGCGCTTGAGGGCCTTGTAACGCTTCCCATCGATCAGGCTGATGATGTAGTCATCCGATGCAAGGCTTTTACGCACCGATACCGCAGGCTCATAGGTCGGTGCTTCAGGCTCCGCCGATGTTGACGCTGTATCCTCGGTGAGAGCAGCGCGCGTCGAGCGAATAAGGCCGGCGAGATCATCAGCGCCGACGGTGTTGTTGCCAAGATATGCACTCAGAAGCTGTACGGTCAGAGCGGCGATATCGGAATTGGGTTCGGTATCAGGCATCGATATTGCCCCTCTCGATATTACTGGCGCCTAAGAGCGCTTATGCCCCTATGGCAATGCTTGATGCATTGCCGCGATTACGGCATTTTTCAAGTGCGTTCATTGTCCTGGGACCATCGATTGAGAGCGGATTGCCCCATTACGGGCCAGGAACGGCGCCGCACACAAGCGGGCCTCTCGAAGATACGCTTGAACATCGAAGTCCCTCGAGTTCTTCACCCCCTGTTGGTCAGCGCATCCCACTACCCAATGCCGGTGCATCTTCGGCTCGGTGTTGCAAAACTCGGGACACCCCATGCAGCAGTTGCGCTGGCCGTCAAACCGATCATCGCCCATATCGGTGATGCCTTTCAGGCATCCTCTCCCAAACTTTATGGCCGGCGTTCGCGCCGGCTTTTCCTTTCCCGCGGGTTTTGTAGCCAGGGACGGAAGCACTGTCGGTCCGATGCCTGCACCGCCCACATTGCTGGACAGCCTGGGATTGTTAGGTCATAGGCCCGGCATGACACAGGATCTTACGCCCGTCATCCGTCACGTTCTCGAGCGAGCGCCGCAATGGGTGCGGCGCGACCTTGATGCCAAGGATCCAGCGATCCGCGCTCGGGCGGAAGATACCTTGGCTGCGATGATCGGCAGTGCCTTGCAGGATAATGAAACGGACCCGAACCAGGCCTGATTTCGATCACTTGCCAAACGTGCGGCGCCCGATCGGCATCGACCGGGCACTGCCTAACGCCCGACCCTGTTTGCTGTATTTCTCGCAGCGGCAGCCGGCTTGCTTATATCGGGTTCTGTCCCTCAATGCGTGCTGCGGCATACATGCAAAGGTAGCTTGGAATCGAAAGCATCACGGCCAGGGTAAGGAACGGCAGGGCGAGAACAAATCTCAACGTCGGGCTCATGGCAACCTCTCCGCGTCTATAGATGAGGTTTCAACGGACGGTGGCCCAAACGGTGCCCGCACTGTGAATTCCGCTGTGAAGCTGCCAGCGATGGCCTGTTGATAAACCTGAGAATATCTGACGGATAAACCCGGTATCGGGTGTGGAAGGTCCACCGTGCAGCGACTCAACTCAAGCGTGGCGCCGAATCGAGAACCTTGCGAAAGAACACCACCCGCTCGGTCTCCTCGAAATCCAGCGCCGCATGCATGGCGTGGGAGACCGTGTTTTCCATAAGGGCATCGGAAGCCAGTTCAGTGCACCCCATGCGTCGCGCCCATGCTTCAACTGCTTCGACGAGCCCTCGACCTATGCCCTGCCGGCGACGCTCCTCCACAACATACAGCCCTTCCAGGAACGCGACGGGGAGGTTTCGCATCCGTTGACGTAATCGACCCGCAAGGCAGCTTCGGCAAAGCCGACCAGAGTGCCCCGCGGATCACGGGCCAGAAAACCGACGATGGGTGGCTGCTCGCCCATCAAGGCAACCAGGTCGTCACGGTGCTCCGCCGTCGAACCATCCGGCCAGAGCGCGGCGCGCAGATCAGCCCATTCATCAAGATCGGCGGCGCCCGCCAATGCGATGTGCACGATCATCTCCGCTCGTCCTCCCCAGGCATCTAGGGAAATCATGTTGCGGCTTGCGGCGCCGGCTGTCCGCGCAGCGCCGCATGCCCTTTCAGGTCAGGCGTTGAGCTTGTCCTTCACGCCCTTGGCGGCCGTGAAACCGAGCTTCTTCGACGCCTTGATAGTCATAGCCTCGCCCGTGGCGGGGTTGCGGCCCTCACGCTCCGGGCTGTCCTTGACCTTGAACTTGCCGAAACCGTTGAGCGAGATTTCCTCGCCCTTCGCCGCCGCGTTGCCAATGGCGTCGAAGACGGCATCGACGATCTTGCGGGCATCGGTCTTGGCGATGCCGTGATCGGCGGCGATAACGTCTGCGAGATCGCTGTTGTTCATGAGAAGTTCGTCCTGTCGATGTCTGTGTTGGCGCCGCCGGTTCATTGTTCGCGACCCTGCGACGTGCGTGCACCATGGCGCAACCCAATGAGCGATCAAGGCGTGCTCTGATCCTCAAGCTTCCCAGAGGGCACTTTGTCCACAGCCTGGCATCTGGACGGAGAGATCAGGGAGCTCGACGGTGCTTGACTTAGCGTCTAGCGCGACTGCGGCCAAAATCAGCGCCGGGCAACGCTAGCGTATTGATTTGCGGTAATATTCACACGTCTGCTCGGTCGCCAGCTTTAAATTTCAATGTCTCGCCTGCGGAATCGATCAGGAATACAACATTCTCGAATATCTTCCTCGAATTCATTACGGAAAGAACGCGTGCCTGACCAAAATTGCGGTCGACAATATGGTAGCGCGAAAGCTCCGGGAGTAAGCCCGCAAATTCCGGAGTTGGCGGCGGCATTCCGCACGATAAGGCTATCGCCATTGCGCCTTCGAGGTTGCGACCAATATGGGAATCAATCCAATCGCCGGAATGGCCGGAATTGAGCAGCACAGCTTTCAGTAAGAATTGTAACGCGTGAGCTGCATTCTTGATCACTTGCGAAGGGCGCTGGTCAACCAGGCATAGCCCTGCAAAATTGATAAATTCCGAAGCGCGAGAATAGGTTTCCGCAGCCAAAACTCGGTCATGATTGGAAGAGCCGAGCAGCCCGAGGCAATTATCGTCGGGCGGCAGGTTGCCAGTAACTGGGTCATGCATCACGCGAACCTCCTCTGCGCATCCTGCGAAGACGATCCGAGAGTGAGAGGAAGGATGCGTGCTTTCCCGAAACTCCCGCGCGCTAGGCACGGGAGTCACCGGGGCTGGTAAGATGAACAATCGAACATCCGCCGCCGCTTTTACCCGCGAGGGCTGGACATATGCGACAGCACCCCGAAAACTGTGAGTTTTCAGAGGCAATCGATTGTTCGGGATTACCAGTCCCGGCGCTGCCCTTTGCGCAACGCGGCGAGACCATAGCAGAATCTTTCATCAGAACAAATGGGGACATTGCAACGGCGCGGCTATTCGCAATCAGTCGATATCGCGTGGCCCAAAAACACAAACATGATACATTGATTGAGAAAGGACCGCGAAATGGATACCGCCGGCGCTAGTCACGACACGAAGAGAGGACAAGGTTATCCGCACGCGAGGAAATGGATTTGGCGCCCTTGGTACGCAAAACTCTGGTGGTCTGCCATTCCTTGCTGGTGGCTCGGTATGGCCGGCGCTGCCCACCTTGAGGGTTTGGGACGGTTTTATAGTAGTGCCTTAGCTGGCTTTATGAATGTGTTCTTCTTTCCACCTGTCGTATTTATGCTGCTCGGCGTAGGCTTTTTTCGCGAATGGGTTAATCGCCTATTTAAGGACGAAGAAGTGAATTGGGCACCAAATCCGCGTTCAGATTTTATGGACGACGACTGCGGGCTGGGTAATCCAACGGATCCGCGGTCTGGCCCGCTTTGGATCGGAAACAATCTCGATCCACATAGCCCAAACTACGTCGGCCCGCGCTAGTCTTTAGGAGCGGCGACGTCAGTGTTGCGACCGTCGCTCGGACTACCTTGAATGTCGGTAGAGAACACCCCTTTTGAAAGTACTGAATTCTGTTCCAGAGAGGTAAATGGGCCGGTCACATCAAAGGTCGCACGACCGTTCGCGGCATCCTTGACGTATCGAGTCCGAATACCTTCGCTTCCCATTATTCGCTCAGAGAGATTCTCCGAGAACGCGGAAGCCGGGTCCGGCGAATGGCTAGCGGCTCGCTGCGACGCATTGATAGCGTCTCGTATATCGTAGTTCATGATATCTAGTGTAGCTTGGGCGCTTTCGGAAACAGTTCCGACATCTCGACTTTCAAAACCAAGTTTTGCACCAATGCCACCGGCAGACTTGCGACCGGCGCGTACAGGTCCGCTGTTTGGTTGCCGGCGCGTGGCGCCTCTATCAGACGGTTCGATGTCCGATGTCGCTACGCTGGAGTTTACCCCGAGGCTGATGTTTGTGCCGATGGTGTTCTGATCCTGCGCAGTTCGCGTTAGATTCCTTACCCACCCGGTTTGCGACATGATGGCCTGAACGTCGCGCTGGAGGGTATCTGCAACTTGGGGCTTGAGACGCCATTCCCCCTTGCGGTCCATTTCGAAGCCGCCGCGCAGCCAATTGGCCAGCATCTCCTGGCCTTCCTTGCCGCCGCCCATGAAATGCTCGATCGTGTCGGGACCAGCCTGTTTGCCAGCCTCGAACCGGGTGCTCGTGTCGCTGCGCGCCGATTTGCTGAAGGCGGTGCCGCTGGAAACGAGCAGATCGTTATGCGCAAAGCTGAAGCGTGCATTGCCGCCATTGGCAATCGCACCAAGCTGGCTTTCGTTGATGAGGCCAGCCTTCCACGTAACCGCTGCTTCGAGCCCACGTGGGATGTGGAGAGGCTTCAGTGTACGGTCAGGGTTCTTGCAAAGGCACACTGGTCATGGATGAAGGAGATGATCTGGGGGATCATCCGCCAGGTATCTGCAAGAGCCTGATTTGCGAGGGGATCCTGGAGTTGGTCGATCCATGATGTGCCGTCGATGATCGTGCTTTGGCCAAGGATAGCTGCAAGCGACAAGCCGAACTCTCGGTCAGACACGAAGGGCTTCCATGCGTCCATGTCCAGATGCATTGCAGTGAAGAAGCCATTGGCGAAGTCTTCCAGCAGGACCTCGCCGTCCTCGGTCCGCATATAGATCGGCGCATAGACCTCAGGGCACTCGGCAAGCTCGATGCAGATCTGGTTGTAGCGCTTGAGGATCGTTCGGCGTGCGGGCGCCGATCGGGCGCTTTGGACGTGTTCGCGCAGGATGCTCTTGAGCCATATGTCCGGATTGATGATGGACGGGCCGGCAGCCAACGCCGCGAGGAAGCCATCGATCGAGGAGACACCGGCGACCAGCGGATCAAGCGTATCGAGCCAGATTTCGAGCTGCTCTAATGAGAGCGTTCTGCCGGATGCGGTTTGACGTTTGAAGCTCATGCTGCCAGCGCTTCTAGCCGATCAGTCGCAGGGCGCCAGTTCCATGCCAACAGGCTGTGCAGATCGTTGATCATTACCTCTTCATTCACGATCCGTTCAAGCACATCGTTGAGCCAGGTGTAGGGATCGAGGCCATTGAGGCGAGCAGTCTGGAGAAGCGAGGCAAGCACCGCCCAGGTCCGGGCTCCTTCCTCGCTCCCCGCAAAAAGGCTCGACTTTCTGCCCTGGGCAACATTTCTCATCCCACGCTCGACGGTGTTGGTATCGACCTCGACACGCCCGTCTTCCAAGAATAGCGTCAGGCCCTTCCAGTGGTTGAGGGTGTAGCGCATCGCCTTTGCCAGATCGGATTTGGGTGACAGCCTGGGCAGCATGTCGTCGATCTGCGTTTTGATCGTAGCCATCACCTTACAGGTTTCCGCCTGGCGGGCCGCTAACCGATGTGCGGCATTGCCGGCGCGCACCCGGGCCTCGATCGCGTAGACCTCGCCGATCAGGCCGATGATCGCGGCGGCCACCGGCGACGGGGATTTACGGTAGGCGTCCACGAACTTGCGACGGACATGGGCAAGGCAAAAGACCAGCACGACCCCTTCCGCCCCCTTGCGGACCAGCGCCTTGTAGGCGCCATAGCCGTCGACTTGGAGGATCCCCCGATAGCCGGCTAGCTGCTGGCGCGCTTCGGCATGCCCGCGGCCGCGCGCGTGAATGTATGCCACCGCCGGTCGCGCCGGGCCTGACCAGGGACCATCATCGCAGGCATGTGCCCAGAACTGCGTGATCCGGGTTCGTTTTCTTCCTTTCTCAAGGACCGGCATCCGCGTCTCGTCACAAAAAATCCGCGATTGCGCGTGGATGTACGCGAGTTGCAATTCATACAGAGATCTCAGCCACCATGCGATCTTGCGCATCCAGCGGCTTGGTAGGGCGCGATCGAGGATGGCGCCTTGTCCGGCCAGCATCTGAAGCTGTCGGTTGAGAGGGATTGACCATGCAAATCGCGCTGTGGCCATCCAGGCCAGCGTCGAGGTGGTGACCATCGAGCCCGGGATCGCACGCCGGGGCGCTGGTGCCTGAATAACCCCCTCACGGCAATTGCGGCAGGCATAGCGAGGGCGAACGGTACGAATGACGCGTACGATGGCCGGAACCCAGTCGAGGGCCTCACTGGCATCCTCTCCGATTTTGTGGAGCCTGCCTGCGCAGCAAGGGCAATCCAATGTCTGCGGATCGATCACCTGCTCTACCCGCTCAAGATGGGCGGGCAGCGCCATTATGCCGCGCTTCGCGCGCGGGCGCTTGATCACAGGCTTGTCTTCTGACGCTTCATCATCATTGGCCGCGACCGTCGGCGTGCTCACAAGATCGCCCAGATCCAGTTGCCCCTGATCTCCCAGAATGACGCTGGCGCGTTCCGATCGATTGCCGAATGCTTGTTGGGCCATGCCTTTGAGGAGCGAGCGCAGTTGAGCGTTTTCAGCCCGGAGTTCCCGCACAAGGGCGGCCATCTGTTCGAGATCTTCGGGAAGGTCATCGGCTCGCGAGGGCATGGCGGGATTATACCACACCACCCTTGTGCCGCCACTCAAAACCGCAGATTTCAGCCAAAAACCTTAGGGCGCCTTTCCTCCTGGAACGGCAGCCTGCGCCAGTCCAGGCCCGATAGAAGTGCCACACATTGCGCCCCCGTCAGGGCAAGCGTCCCTCCTTGCAATGGGGGCCAGTGGAACCTCCCACGGTCGAGCCATTTTGTCGCCATAACCGCGCCGGATCCATCATGACGGACCAACTTGACCTTGTCAGCCGCCTTGTTGCGGAAGACAAACACATCACCGGCACAGGCATCATGGCCCAGAACATGTGTCACCAGTCCCATCAGCCGGTTGATCCCGGCCCTGAAGTCGATGGGCTGCGTCGCCACATAGATCCGCACGCTTCCATCGATCGGGATCATTCCCGGATCGCCGCCAGAACGGTGCGCAAGTGCTCCGCCTCGACGGCGCCGCAAATACGAACTGTCACATCGCGCACCACCAATTCCATGCTGGGCGGGGATGCCGGGACGGCCGGCATTTGCGCGTGCTCCTCGCCAACCACCGTCACTGGCACAAGCCGTAGTTCTTCAACGGTCCCCGCCGCTCGCGCCTGCCGGCGCCAATAATGCAGCAGGCCAAGGCCGACGCCGTTATCCCGCGAAACCTGCGCTACCGTTTTTCCGGAAGTGAAGCTTTCCGCAAGAATACGATCGCGCTCATCATCCGGCCATCGCTCGTGCCGACGCCGGACTGGCTCCAAACTAACAGTCAAACGCGAACTTGCACTGTGCGACGCACACGTCAAACCAACGTTTGGCACCGCATCAATTTCGTCAACCACTGCTCGAGCTCCTCAACGTCTCGCGCAGATCTACCCTCAAAAACCAACCAGAATACGTGGGGTCGGGGCAGCGGTTACCCTTCCACATGGCTGCCGCCGTTTGCGGGGTCAGGTTGAGGCTGAGGTCGCCGTTCTGGTCCATCGCGATCTGGCGCCTGCTGAGATCGATGCCATTGTCGGCCAGCAGACGCTGCATGCGGGTCAGCCGCTCGCGATCGACGATGGACGTCAAACGCTCGTTCCGCGCTCGGTCGGCGATGCCGTCCGCGCCGCCCTCTGCCATGTCTACCTGATTGACCGCAGTGCGCGTCAGCGCCTGAATGAAGCTGTCGAGGCGCGCTGCCTCGCGGGTCGACACGCCCGCCGCTGCCGCACCTTGCTCAAAGCCGAAATTCTCCGACTGCCGCCGCTGCTCGCCGATGCGGGCGGCGGCGCGGGTTCCCGAGGTGCCGACCTCGCGCTGGGCGTCGAGTTTGCCGGAGCGTTCCGCGAAATCGTATCCCGCCGCCTCTCGTGTCCGGCCGTAGACACTCGTACCCTCCCTGCCTGCTTCGGCGGTGGCGCCATCCGCAGTGCCGACCTGGACTGCGGTGTTGTAGCGCTCCAGTGCTGCGAGCACCTGGGCCTCATTCCGCCCTGTCGACCGTGCCAGCTGCGAGATCGCCGTGCTGCGCGCCTCGCCCGAAAGCGCGTTAATGAAGCCGATCCGGCGCGATGTCTCGTCTACGGACAGGCCCAGCATTCCGGCCGCCTGGCGCTGCCCCTGGTTGCCGCCGGTTCGCCAGCCTTGTTCGGTTGCAACGTTCGCGCGTTCCACGTCGGCGACATTTGCACCCGCATAATCGCGACGCCCCTCCATGGTGCCTACCTGTACCTGGGCTGACGTAAGATCATTCGCCAGCATCTGCTCCTGCTGCCATGCGTTCGCGATCAGCTTTGCATAAGTCGGATTGGCCTGAGCTTCCGCGATGACCCCCGAAGCCTTGAGCGTAGCGTCTGCAGGCGAATACCCCGCTCTTTCGAAGTGACGGGTGGCCGCCTGCTTCATCATGTCATAGGCCCGGTTGTCACCAAAAGCCCGCCACTGGACAAGGTTCTGGCTGAACGCCGCAAATGCCTTCTCACCGGCTGCTCCCGGCCCGAAGTAGCCAGTACCAAGCTCGCGCAGCGCGTCCTTTTCGGCGAACTGGTGAATTGCACCCGTCACGGCATTCGCCTGGACCGCCCGCGCGACCGCCGGGTCGGTTAGATCACGGCCGCCGAGGGCAGGGGCGAGATTGCCGAGCTGACGCGCGCCTTCGATGCCGCCAAGGGCAATAGCCGTCGTGCCGGGTGGGGCAGGGCGTTCCCCCAGAATGTGCGCCGCCTCGCCGAACGCGCGATTGCTGCTGAAACCGGACCGCTCACCAAAGTCCCCGAAACTTGAGGCAGCAGAAGCGCGCGCGCGAGTCCCCATCGCCGATGCCTGGGCCTCCAGCGCCGATGCCTGCCCCTCGGCGGTTCCCATCGCCGAGGCGGCCGCCGTTCCCTGGCTCGCGATCCCCAGCGAGCCCGACGTAAAGGCGGTGAACATGTTGCCGCTGAAACGAAAGACGGTGAAGACGAAGGCGCCCGCCAGCCCGGCGGCGGCCGTTCTGAAGCTGCCGAAGATCGCGAGGGCCTTCATCGCAGCGGACGGGGCAAGGAACCAGGCATTCGCCGCGACTGCGTTCGAGCGCAGCTCCTCAAGCGTCGCCAGAGCGCGGCCGAGCGTGAGCTGGTAAATCCCGGCATCGATTACACCCCACAGCGCCACGAACACGAACATTCCCAGTGCAAAGCTTGCGACCCGCAGGTTAATCGGCGTCAGGATGAAAAGCAGGGCGACCGGGATCATGAACAGCATGATGCCGAAGACCGTCGCGCGGATTGTCGGCATCCACTCGTTCGCGACCGACATCGTCGCAAGGCCGCTGGAGATAACCGCCCGGTTCGCCATGACCCGGGCCGCGCTTGCCGGGGAGTCCTCGAAGAGGACATCGCCGATGCTGTTGCCCAGCAGGATGTGCGTCATCAAGCCTTGCGCCGAGAGCGGGCGGTCCAGCATCATCTGGCCCATTTCCCCGAGCTGCTGACGGCACCGCGCGAGTTGCTGCACGTTCTCGAGATCGTAACCGGTGCGCGCGCAGACCTGCCTGGAATAGCCGTCGAACAGCGCCGGATCGCTGAGCCTTTCCGAGATGTGCGCCCAGGCCTCGGTGCAGCTGACCGTCGTGCCACCCTTGTCGGTCTCTGAATAGACCGTCGAGAATGTCGCCGGGCCGGCCATTGCCGCGAAGGCGGCGGGAAGGTCGCTTGCGCTTCGCAGCAGCTTGTCATCGTCGATGTCGTAGGCCGGCGAGACCCGGGCGACCGGATAGCACTGCCGGATATAGTCCTTGATCGTGCTGTCGAGAAACACATCCGTCATCGGACCTCGCGGCGACACCGCGTTCAGGAAAAGATCGAAGCTGTGCCCACCCGCGCCCAACTCGATCCTGGCACGGGGATCGAGGGTATTGTCGTCGATCGTCTCGACCAGCGCCCGCTCCATCATGTTGGTCGCCCCAGCCACCAGAACCAGAAGGTTGGGCACATCGCCAACCGGCTGATAGGCATTGCGCACCCGGTCGTAGACGTGAACGGTCCCGGTGGTCGCAATGAGACCGACAAACAGCCCGACGCCGATGAGGATCTGGAAGCCGAAGGCGACGATGCCCATTCCGGTGCCGCGTACGCTCGCGATGATCGCGCCAAGGCCGATTCCGACCGTCGCCACGATCATGACCAGCGTCTCGTATCGGGGATCGCCAAAGATCATCGAGACGAGGCGAAACGCGTCCACGGTCTCGGCAAAGCCGTCGTAAGTGTGAAAGCTGGCATCGACGGCCCGGGCGGGTGAGCTGAGCGCGAGAAGCGGGGCGGCAAGAAGCGAGAGGGTGGGAAGTGCTTTGAGCCGGGCGCGCATGGTTTTTCCCTACTGGGTGCGGGCGGCAGCGCCCGCGGCATTGCGCGCGTCGTGGTCGCGATCGCGCAGCAGCCCGGCATAGCTCGCCGACAGATTGGCCTGGTCAAGCGCCGCCATGTAGCTTTGGCGCATCTGCGCCCGCTGGCGCAGAACCTCGTCGCGCAGGGCGCCAAGCTGCTCGATACCCCTCGACAATATGCGCGTCTGGCACACATTGGCGTTGTTGCCATCCGCCGAACCCGCCACCGCCGCGCCCCGCTCGGCATTGGTGAGGGTGAAGTCGATCGTGCGCGTGAGGTCGTTCAGCATCTGATAGGCCAGCGTCAGCGCAACCAGTTCGTCGGTATCGGCAATCACCGAATCCGCAACGCCCTGGCGGACGCCCCACTCCAGCATCCGGTAGACGGGCAGCGTGCGGACATTGGCCACGAACTGGCGTTCTTCGGTTGTGAGAGCGGTGCGGCTGCGGATTTTCGTCGCTATCGACAGCATCCGCTCGCGGGCCAGCACGAGAGCGCCCCGGCCCGAACCGTCCCTTGCGCAATCCGCTCCGGTGGGCGGCAGGTTCAGGGCCCGGCGCTGAACCCTTCCGGTCAGGAAATCCTGCGCGCTTTCAGTGTCCTGGCCGGCGCATTGCGGGATCGCGGTAAACAGGGGCACCTTGTCCCCGTCATCCCAGCGCATGTAGATGTCGCCCACCCGCGCCCGCATCACTCCCGCCCAGTCCGCCGCGCCGACGCGCGAGGCCGCGTGCGCCAGCAGCGAGCCTGTACGAAAGATGTCCCGGACTTCGGCCGGGCAATTGGCGAGTGCTTCCTTCAAGTCTTCGGTGGGATTGTTGTTGTTCGCCTCGATCTTCTCGCGGCTCTGCTGATAGCTCTTGGCAAAACCCTGCTTTACCGAGCGATATCCCGTCATCTCCTCGATGATCCCGGACATGGAATCGTCGCCTCTGGCGATCTGGACCATCCGGTTGGCAAGCCGACAGTCGTTCACTTGTATGGAATTGAGAAAATTGGTCGCCGCTTCCATCTTCGAGATGATATTGCCCATTTTCTCATCGAGGGTTTCAAGAAGATACTGGAAGGCGACTGCCGGGGCCGCCTGGAGAATGCTTTCAAGCTTCTGGACAAGGTAGTCGGGATCGAGAAACGACATTCCTCCCAGAAACATGTCGATGCCGCCGCAACCCGCGCGAACCTTGGGCAGGCTCACCGACATCAGATAGTCGTTGTGCACATCGACCCGTCCCGACATGCCGCCGGCCGTCACATACCCCCGGGTCTGATCCTCGAAGCTTCCAGGCGACGTGTACGTGACACTGTCAAACCACGACTCTGCCCAGCTCTGGGCGTGCGCCGTTGGTGCGAATGCCGCGGCCAGCACGATCGAGGCTACCTGGAGATAGCGGATCGACCTCTTCATGATATCGTCTCCTTGGCTGTGCCGACTGGCTGACGGGATGCGATGCTCTCGGCGGTGCTGCTTGAGGGTCGGGACTGGCGCGACCGAAGGGCAGGGCGAGCTATTTTGGCCGTGCGGCAGGCGCCTGGGGCAGGCCCACGATGCCGGTGAACTTCGCCATGGCCCGGACTCCGACGGCTGGCCTGACGCCGCTCAGCATCTTTGCCGCGAGATAGAGATTGCGAGCGAGATTGGGCGTATGGTCGGTACCGATCGCGACGGGGATCAGCCGGCCCGGGTCATCGACAGGACGGACCCAGGCGACTGGGTGGCCCACCCACGGCAATCCGAGGCGCCCGGAGCGCAGCAGCGCGTCCTCTTTGCCGATCGTGCGCACCCGCCAGCCATATCGCGCGCCCAATGCCGAGAGCTTCTGCCACAAGTCCCCGCAGGGGATGCAGCCTGGAGCAGTTGTCATCTCGACGACGAATGCCTGGCCGTGGCCCCTCAAGGTTGCGTCAAAGTCATCCGGAAAGTCGCGGGTTACGGGGACCCGCTCCAGCCAGGATCGCATCGCGCGCGCATCTGCCACCTGATGGATTGCGGCGCGCTGTGCATCCTGCCGGCTTGCGGGCTTCGCGTACGCTGTTGGGGTAAGGGGGAGGAGGGTCGGCAGGGCGAGCAGGATCGGCAGCCGCTTCATGGCGCAAGATCCGCGCTTTCAGCGACAGGATCGCCTCCCAGGGCCGCCGGGTCGCTTGCCGAGACAGGACCATTGGCCAGCGCATCGAAGAAACCGCCTTCTTCTCCCGCCCCGGTCAGGAACTGTTCGGGCCGGATATCGCCGCGCAGCAGGCGCACTGCCTGATAGGCCGTTTGCGCGAGCGCAGGGTAGGCTTCCACGCCCGAAGCGATGATCATCCGCTGCGCGCTGCCCCGACGGATCACCATGGTTGTCGGCGTGATCTCGACCCCGAACCGCTCCTTCACGTCGGGCCGTCTGTCGAGATCCACGAGCGTGACCTGCCAGCCCATGTCCTCCTGGAAGCGCTGGACGATCGGCCATTGCACCCGGCAGTAACCGCAGCTCGTTCGGGAAAACATCACCAGCGCGAATTCACCGGCATTCGCGCGCAGGTAGGATCGGCGCTGCGCATCCTTTTGCGCCCCAAGCTGGGAGCGGGCATCACCGACCATGGGGTTCGCCGACCTGGAATTGAGTTCGGGGTGTTGCAGCATGGCAAGCTGGGTGACGCCGGCGAAGGCTCTCGCCTTGCGGCGCGCAAAGTCCTGCAGGCGCCAGAAATCCGCGACCGCATCGACCGTAAGCACGGTCGCTGCATAATCGCGTTGCTGCGCGATCAGGTCGCGGATCCGGGGCGGCGTCCAGGTCGCCAGCTGATCCATGGGCGGGATATGCGGGCGTTCGATGGCCGGATCGTCCCGATCGACCTCGGTGTCAGCCGGTGGCACCTCGTACCACCAGTATCCGTGCCGCGCGCCCGGCGCCGAGGTCTGCTGCGCCGCGAGCGCGCCCGGTGTGCAGAGCAGGACGAGGGCGAGCACCTTGCTGACCGGAAAGAGAGGTTGCCGCCGGATCACAGTATGCGCTCCATGGGGGTCAGGTTGGAGATCGGAAGGAGCCCAAGATAGCGGCTGTCAAAGCCGCGCGGATGGGTCGAGCCGACATAAGCCATGCCCGGGGGGATTACCCCGCTCCATCTCATATGTTCGAGTTTCAGGCCGCTGCGCGCCATGGGCAGGCTGACCCCCAGCAGCACTCCGTTGCAGAAGTAGTGGCCGTCCATGGTCCCGGGGGTGAGAGCGGAGGGCCTCTCCGTCATCGTGAGCCGGTCGCCGGGCAGGCACAGCGCGTGCTTGGTGACCTTGACGGCCCTGGGCCCCGCCACGGGATGACGAAGCGTGAACATCACATAGTCGCCGCGCCTGATCGGCCCGGGACTCATGCGAACCGCGAACGCGTCGATCGAGGGCGTCATGACCAGGTGTATCTGCGGCATGACGAGAGCCGCGAACAGGGCGCTGGGAAGCGCGACCAGCAGGACGAGGATGAACCGGCCCGGGCGTGCAGACTGTTGGCCGTCGGCGGCGCCCAGAGCGCTCGCGGACTGGCGCGGCAGCCGGACAAGCGCGATCCAGGCAGCGGACAGGGTGCTAGCGAATACCAAGTAGAGCCTGAGCACCGCGCACCTCCTCCTTGCCGCCAAGACGGGCATATTCCTCCAGAAGTCCGCTGAGCGCGGCGTCGCCGTAGACGATGTGCGATGCGCGCAAGCTGTCGTCGTCGCGCTCGCAATAGGTCTGCGCAGGATCACCCGGGATCATCGCGAGTGCCGGCACCCGGGTAACCCCGTGCTGGCGAAACACGATCGGGTCGACGACCAGCTGGACATCGCGCATGCGGCAGGCCGGACCCTCGCAGCCCGGATCGAACCGCAGGATCTCGGCCGAGAGCTTCGCCATCGGCCCCATCTTCCTGAGACCGCCCGGCACCCCGCGCAGTGCCATGACACCCTGCGCCCGCTCGAGCTGCGCGGCATAGCTGCGCAGGGTCGCCAGCGGTATCGACGACGAGACGAAGACTACCGGAACCCATCGCCGGTCGGTGCCGACGGGGTGGGCGGGATCGGCGCTTGAAAGGGCCTCCTCCTCCGATGGCTCCAGTCCGAGCGCGACGCGCAGGGCCCTGGCCTGTCGTTCGCGCTCTGCGGCAAGGCTGGCCGCACCTTGCGCGTGCGCTGCCTGCGCCCGTGTTTCGATGTTTTTCGGGACGGGTCGGCTGCGCAGCCCGTCGAAAGCCCGGCGCTCTGCGTCCGGATCGCCGCCTTTGGGAAGAACAGGGTGAGGCAGGTCTCCCGCCTCGTTCCTGGTGTTCGCGATCGCGCTCTCCAGTCTTTCGAGGGAAGCCTGCCCCTGATCCGAGATGGACTGCCGTGCGCCGCTGCTCGCAGGCGCCGGCGTGGCAGGTTGGGGTTGGGCGGGTTGGGCGGGCTGGGCGAGGCAGGGCACCGTGATCATCTGCGCTGCCAGCAGCGCAGCCCAGATCGCAACGGCGCTAGGGATTGACGGCATCGACGTAGGCATTGACGCGGTCCTCCATGTCGGTCTGGATCTCGGCCTGGGCGCGGGCCTCGATGTCGGCATAATATTCGGCGAGATCGATCCTGCTGAAATCGAGCGCCTGGAATTCCTCAGGGCTGAAGCCCCGGCACATCGGTTTTTGGGCGTGCCCCAGGGGTCGGCGTTGAAAGCCTTGAGCTGGGGCCGGCCCTGTTCCTGGATGATGCGGCCGAGCCGGGTATTGAAGCAGCAATGGCCGCGTGCCTTTTGCAGGCATACGCCCAGCACGCTCGCGGTGCAGTAACTGCCCACCTCGTGGCACATGCCCGAAGAGCGCAGCAGCGCGGTCTCCATGTCCTGCTGGTCGCATCCCGAAAGCAGCAGATCCATCATGAAATTGATCGCCAGGCTGACCGCGATCGATGTCGGGTCGATCCCGACGACCAGCGCATTGGCACCCGCACTGGCGGCCTGACCCGCTGTCGCCCCCGCCTTGAAGGCCGCATACGCCGCCTTCATTCCGGTAAACACGCCCTTGGCGACCGCGATCTTCGTACCGATCGAGGAGATCGACGAGCCCATCCCGTCCTTGACGATCTTCCCCTTGTCCTTGCAGCAGTTCGACAAGCTCGTCGACAGACCCGCAGGCCGGCATCGCATGCCGCGGCCGGAGAAGATCTCGATCTTTCCCAGGCAATTGCCCGCGGCGTCCATGCCGCCGTTCGCCTCCGTTCCCGGATCATCGATGGCTGGCTCCTCGATGATCGGGTTTGCGGCAAGATCGATGCAGGCGTTGGGGGAGCAGGCGGGAGCTCCGCCCGCTTCCTTCTCGTGGCAGGCGAACTGCGGGCCGGCCGGACAGCTAAATGTCCCGGCCGCATCACGCTCGCACGCGACTTCGTGAATAGGGCACAGACCTTCACCGTCGCTCGTCGCGGTGCAACTTGCCTGCTCGCCGGGGTCGGCGGCATCGCCGTTACCGTTCAGGTCGACTGCGCAGATCCGTTGCGCATGGGCCGGCGTGGTAGCGAGCGAGAGGAAGATCGAGGCTCCGATCAGGAGCCTTCTCACGGGCCTGAAGCCGGGGCGGGAGCCTGCGGTGAACGACGCCGTCACGGTGCAACCCCGGTGCAGACCATATCAGCACCGGCAAGGCGCAGCGTCTGCATCATCGCGGCCGCTTCGGGAAAATCGTCGAGGCACCCGCATGGCGAAACCAGCTCTTCGCCGGGCCCCATCGGGCAGTGGTTATCGGCGCTGCACGCATGGTAGAAGGTGTCGTAGCCGGTCGGGAGATTTTGCCTCGCGGCCACCACGCCATCGGGTGCCACCGCGTCGTTTGCTCTTGGGGCGCGTGTCTTGCACACCGGCTCGCACTGAGCGACCGAACCTCGATCGGGGAGTCGGAAGCTTCTGGTCGAGGTTGCATATGTCCCGTCGGCTCGCCTGATCCGGTCGCCAAGCATGACCTCTGTCGAATGATCGATGATATAGGCGCCGCGGCTCGTGTCGAGCCGGGCCAGAGTTTCGAGGGTACAGCGGTAGGTCCGATCCTTCTGGAAGAAGTCTCTCGTTATCTCGCCGGGACACGACGTGCCTCCAACAAGCCGCGTCTGCGGCAGCGGCTTCAGGCCGGTCGCGATGCCATTGATCCAGGTCTGCACGCCGTCCACCAGTTCGCCTTCAAGCCTGCAGGCCGGATCGGTGGCGATCGGCGTGCAGCCGTCGACCAGGTGCTCGTCGGTGCTGCAGCTGTCATCGACCTCGACGTGAATCTGCGCGAACGCCTCGCCCTCATTGGCCACGGCTGCCCGCAGCCAGATCTCGTGATCTCCGGCAGACAGATAAGGGCGCAGGTCCAGCGCGGGGTAGGAATGGAAGGTTGTCTTCAATTCGCACTTGCCGGGCGGTAGGCCGAGCGACGACCAGGGCGTGGGGCCCGATCCGACAAGGTCGCCATCGATCCTCACCTGGGCCCAGTCGTCGGCGTAGAAATGGGTGAGCCTGGCATTCAGGATCCTGTCCGGCTCGCTGACCCGCAAGGTCATGCGAAAATCGACAAGCGAGCAGGACCCGCCGCTCAGGCTGTTGTCGGCAGGCGAGCCCATCAGGAAATCGAACGTGCTCCCGCTGCGCATCGTCGCGTAGCCGCCAGCCGTCCTCGAAATAACCTCCTCTGGCCGCGGCTTGAGGACGGTGATCCGCCGTTCGATCCTGCAGTGGCGTGCGGTGAGGGCGGTCCCCGTACCGATCGCGGAACCCTTGAGTGCCTGGAACACCGAACTGCTGCTGGAAGCCGCATAGGCATCGGCCGCGATCAGCGTGGGGTTTGCGCGATATGTGGACTGCGGCAAGGCGGCACTGGAAGCGCAGGTCGTCGATTGCGCGCCGACATAGCGAATGACGGGACCGTCGATCACCGCTTCCGCGACGCCGAAGCGCGGATCTGCCGTCGTCAGCGCGCCGATGACCCCGCCCCCGATGTCGCGCAGAACCGCAGGCAGGTTCGACCAGGCGAGGTTGGCCCCGCAACTGGCATTGATGCAGTAGCACCCCGCGAGCGCGGACATGTCGACATTCTCGAGGGCCGGCGTCGCCGCCCGATCGATGGTCCATCTGAAGGAGGAGCAATGCTGCCAGGTGCCAGGCGAGCAGGACAGAACGCCGTTGGCACAGATACCCGAGATCGGGGTGGGCACCTGGAAAGTCCGGTCGAGTGTCCCGTCCAGGTCGGTGTCGCGCGCGATCACGACTTGTCGCAGATCGCCGGTAGCGCCGGGCTGGACCATCACTTCCAGCAAGGTCGCGGTCCTGCTGCAGGCAAGGTTGGGCGTGAAGCTGTGGCTGTTATCGACCGTCGCAATCGCCTCGCCCGCGAGCCCCGGCGTCACATAGTTTTTGCGCAGGGCTTCGCTGTCGCTTGACTTCGCGCGCGTGGCGGCCGCAGCGGCGCGCGCCCTGTCTTCCATTGTCTGCGCCTGCACCGGAACGGTTTCGCATGCCGCCAGGACCACCGACGCGATGGAGCAAGCCAGGAGCGTTGTGTGCCTGAGCCCGCAGGCGGGTTCACGCTTCTTTGAGCAGGGTGGAGCGACGCCGCCCGGGGGCGGGGCGGCGCCGCTCCTTTCTCGCGCGGCAACCACCGGCCCTGTGGGCCTTGGCGGACAGACCTCGGGTGATGGCGGGTGCCTTGCGCGAAAACGGGGTGAACGAGGCTGTTCATGGCACCGGCATCCCGGCGCAGCAGATGACCTTCTCGAACAGCATGAACTGGGCATTGTCCTTGCCAGGCGCGTGCTTGGCGGACGACCACAGGGCGCCGGGGCGCCCGATGTTGACGCACTTGCCGCCCTTGACCGGCTCCATGATCTGGAGCTTGTACCGCGACTTGGTCCAGACGGGCTGGGGGACGAACGAGCATCCATCGGCCGAACTCACCGTCAGCGCGCCCATCCGGCCCATCATGAAGACGCCGCGCGCCGCTAGCCCGGCCCAGGCCTCGACGCTGTCATCGAAGTGGATGTCGCCCGCGATCGGGTAGGTCGCGCCCCACGAGCCCATGCACCAGAACAAGGGGTCGATGACCTTGCCCGCAGCCGCCGCGGCGCTGTCGGCCATGCAGGCAAGGCCCGCGGCCGGGTTGCCGAACAGGATCCCCTCGGGCTGAATGATCGCGCCAAGCGTTCCCGATTGCCAGGTCGGCAGAACCTCGGTGATCATCGCGACGTCGAACCCGTCGTTTTCCAGACAGGGAAGATCGGTGAACATGTCGAGCATCGCCCAGACCGGCGCGATGTAGTAATGCATCTGGGCGAATATCTTGCGGGTGTTGGTGCCATCCGCGATCGACGACTGGCTTCCCTGCAACATGCCGCCGGTCTTCATCAGATCGGTCCCCAGCGCCATCATGCATCCGGGCTCGGTCACGATGTCGATCATCCGGTTGGGAGACCAGTACGAGACCTTCACGCCGAACCACACCTCGATCCCCTTGCGGCAGGCGCAAAGCGGCCTGGACGCGGACTGGGCATCGAGTTCCTTGTCGAGCTTGTCATAGCTGCCGACCCGCACGCCGCCGATCGTGATTGGGAAAATGCAGGTCCACCGCACTTTGGTGATCGGGTTGAACACCGTCCCGGCCTCGCATCTGGAAGCCCGTGCCTCACCAGGCAGCATCAGGGCGAAAGCAAGGGTGAGCACCGACAGGCTCAGGAGAAGGAGGCGCGGCTTCATGGACTTGTATCCTTGGGAAGCGTCCTGCTCCCTGGCCCGTATTCGGTAAGGACAAGGCGGGCGCCCTGCTGCTGGACGATGACGGGTGCCACCTTCAGGCCCAGTCTTTCCTTCACCCGCTCCTCGAGAATGTAGATCGCCCGCCCGGTCTTCTCGGTCAGAGCGATGGCATCGGGGTTCTGCCGGGCATCCGCGCTCAGCAGTATGAAGTCGGAAGGCCGCGCGGTTGCCAGCGCCCAGGCGAGATCGCGCGCGTGGACGACGAACAGGCGCTGGGGCAGCTTCACATAAGTCAGCGGGTTGAACGTGAAGCCCTTGGGGTAAAGCGTCCTGCCGTCGGGAAGCGTGATGTCGAAGTCCAGCGTATAGAAGGGCACGACACTGCGGACCCTGTCGACAGTGGCCGCACCGAGAGGCGCGGACTGCAACGCTCCCCATTTCGAACGGGGGCCGAATGCCTGGCCCAGGTCGGCGGGCAGGGTGGCTGCCTTCGCCTCGATTTCCGCCAGCGCATCGGGCTCCGCGATCGCCCAGGTGCGGCCGATGGTGCTCGTAGTGGCCGCCATTGTGGTCCGGGCGTGGACATCGGGAAACAGCGATGTGGCGAGCGCCGCCACACCCAGCCAGGATACCCGGCGTGCGAGTTTGAGGAGGTCGATGCTCATCGCGGGGTCTTTCCGGCATCCTGGACCGCGTTTCGGCCGGTGTCCCTGCGAGGTTCGGGGATTCCGACAAGGGCGGCCAGAAAGGCGAGCGCGGCGAGCGTGGTCAGGAACCAGATGAGGTTGCCGGTGGCGGCGTCGAGATCGGGGCTCAGGAGGAGAAGCGCGCTCTGGGTGAGCAGCATGAGAAACCCGCTCACAGTGAGGCGAACCGAGCAGGCCGCTGGTCTGGAAGAGAGCAGCCCGCTCATCGCGGCGTTCGCCTGCGAATGCGGCGCAGCGCTTTCGTTGCCGTCGCCGACAGGCCGACCAGCAGCAGCCCGGTGACTAGGCAGGATCCCGCGATCAGCACCGATGCGCGGGCGACCATCCTGAACGGCTGCTCGAGAACGAGCCCGGCGACGAGCACCAGCAGGCCCATTATCACCGTCTCGATCGCGATGAGGCGCATGCGCCAGTGAAAGGATTCCGCCTCGAAGCGCTCGGCAAGGCGAGCCTCGACGAGGCGCTCGATCATGTCGTCGTCGGGCATTTGTGGGGTCGATCGGTCCGGATAGTGCTCGTGCGTGATCATCGTTCGTGCCGCCCCGCTGAGGCGGGTACCCTGGCGAAGGCCGTACCTGCGTCGGGGCTTGGGCCCGTACCTGTGCCCAGGATCGTCGAGGGATCGATGCCGGCGAGCCGGCAGACCGCCTCGAGCGGCGAAAGACCCTGGCGCATCAGGGCCTCGAACGCCGCGACCTCATCGGGGGCCGAAGTGTTGATCCAGTATGAGAATGGATCGACCACGAGGCGCGCGATGCCGAGGCCCAGCGGGGAATCGATGAAGACCTCGCTGTAATGGGGCTTGGAGTTGCGGACCGATTTGAGCAGGTCGAGCACGAAGCCGGAATAGTCGAGGATCTTGTTGTCGACGGCCCGCCCGTACGTCGAGCCCTGGAGCAGGAAGCGGGTCGCCGCATTCTCGAGGATAACCTGGCCGGTACCGCCAAACAGCGTCAGATCGTTCATCGATTGCAGCACGATGCCAAAGGAACCGCGATACTTGCGGGCGCGGCGATAGCCCTGGCCGAACGCTTCCGCGAGCCTCGACAAGTCCTGTCCGTCGGCTCGGGTCATGAACTGGGCTGCCTCGTCGCACAGAACGAAGCGCGGTCGGTCGCGCGCCGACAGATACAGTTCCTGCGTGACCGCGTTCACCACCACCATGACGATGACGTTGAACAGATCGGGCATCGATTTCAGCCGTTCGAGTTCGAGCACGACGAACTCGTCAGACCGGATGTCGAGTGTCGATGGCCCGTTGAAGTAGTGGCCATACGCGCCGTCGGACCCGAAATCGCGCAAGTTGAAGGCGAGTTCGCGCGCGGTCGGAACGAGGTGCGAAACCTTGTCGAGATCGCTGCGCACCTGCTCCGGATAGGTCCCCAGCCATTCGCGAACCGCGTCGATACCGCGTTCCGCGCGGTCCGTATCGATCGTCCACTGCACCGCGGACTTGAGCAGGTTCCACTCGGATGTACTGACGCCCTTGCGCGTTGACGCATTCGCCATCTCGGCGACGATCGCGACCGCCATGGTGATCGCCGACTGCTTGTCGTCGCCGTCGAGCGCCAGCCCCATGTCGAAGGGATTGAGCACCAGATGCTCTTCGCCGATATCGATGTACCGGCCCGAGCACAGCGTGCACAGCTTCCGGTAGCTCCCGCCAATGTCGATCACGCGGATCAGGGCGCCCGAAGCGTAATACTGCTGGCACAGGTTGTTGAGAAGGAAGCTCTTGCCCGCGCCGCTTTCGGCCGAAACGATGAAGTTGTAGTTGTTGATCCGGGGATCGAACAGGTCGAGCGTGATCAGCTGGCCCTTGCGGCCAGTATAAAGCAGGGCGGGGCGTCCGCCGCCGCGAAAGTCGGTCTGGATGGGTGCCATCAGCACTGCGGCCTTGACTGGCATACGAAAATCCCTTTCGAGCAGGCGCAGGGTCGTGCGATCGGGATACAGCCCGAACGGCAGGCTCAGCACCAGCAGCGTTGGGTTGAGATAGCTCTCCTCCTGCATCGAGAAGGGCAGGGGCTCGCCCTCCCAGAGCCGCTTGGCCCGCGCGGCGAGGTCGCGGGCATGGGCGCGGTCGCGCCCGAACACCCACAGCGTCGGGATGACCCGCACGAACTTGCTGTTGCCCGCCTCGTCAAGGATCCAGCCGATTTCCTCGATCTGCTTGCCCACCTCGACCGCGAAGCTGCCCGCCGCCTTCTGTGCGGAAAGGATCTGCGCGCGCTTGTGGATCTCGAACTGCGAATGGTCGAACAGCACATTGAGCGTGTACAGAAACGGGCCCCCGATCTGGTCGCTGTCTTCCGAGGCTCCCCGCATGCCGCCCGTCAGACGGTTGGCCCGCTCGGCGGTGATGCGCCGCGCCGGCGCCTTGGGTGTCAGGCATCGCGCGACCTGATTGCCCAGGAACACTTCCGCGCCCTCGAAGACGAGATCCGGGCCGGCATCGATGATCTGCCTGGCGATCGGAGGAGCCCCGGTCGTGGTACCGTCGGTAAAGACCCCGGGGCCTGCGCTGCGACGCCGTTGAAGATGCGCCGGTAGAAGGAAACCATCTCCTCGGGCGGCAGCCTGCGGATCCCGAGCTTGGACAGCTGTTCTTCGACCTGCCGTCTCAGGTCCTCGCCGAGCGGCCGCCTGGTCTTGATCGACAGGAGCGTGCGGAAATTGCGCACCGGAATGCCGTGAAGTGCCTCGAGCCCGTGCCTGCCGGCGCTGAGATAGGCATGGGCATGGCGCGCCGAGGCCTGGATCAGCGGGTCCTCGCGCGTCCTCATATCGAGAAAGGCATCGAGCGCATCGTCGATGAGCGGATCGGCGAACGTGTGAAGTTGCAGCACCGTACCATCCGGAAACTGGATGTTGAACAGCCCCAGCAATGCGCCCTGGACATGGGCGAACATGTAGGCCGTGGGTGTCAGTTCCCAGGCGTGCCCCCAGCTGTCATCGATACACAGGAACGCTTCGCTCTGCGCCTCCCATGCCACGAGCGGCAGATAGTCGGAAAAGCTGTCCCGGCGCACGGCGCTGCGCAGCCGCGAAAAGGTCAGCGCGCTGTTGTTGCTCGCGGCGCTCATGGACGTTCCTCCGTTGCAGGCAGGGAAAGCCGACCGGGTGCCATGGAGGTTGGGCGAGAAAAGGAAGCCTCATCGACGCTGCGCCCGCTGGCGCCACGCTCGCTGGTCTGCCCGAGAACCGGGCCGCCGGCGCGGCGACCCGGCGTTTCCACGAGCGTGTCGCCGATGACCCACGCAGGGGTATCGAGCACCGAGTATACATAGCGCGGCATGTAGAGCCGGTCCGGGCGCTGCCTGTCGGCGTAGGGAAGAATAAGCGTACGAACCGTTCGGGCGGGCTGCAGCATCGGGGAGGCCGGCGTCTCGATGAGACTTCGCAGTTCGCGATAGACGCTGTCCTTGTAGCTGCTGAATGCATCGTCGCGACCGGTCGGGCCTGAACGGCGCGTCTGTCCTGATGGTGCCCGGCGAGCAGCGGCGCGGGCGTTGGTCACGGCAGGGTCCGTTTTCGACGGGATGTCCGCAACGGCATCGGCATAGGCCTTGTCGGGATGAATGCACTGCCCGTGATCATCGTTCTTGCAGGAGAACGTCTCGGGATAGGGGGACATCATCGAGCCAAGGCTCGCGCATCCCCCGGCAGGCAGCACCAAGGCAGCACCGAGCAGAGCCGGCAAGACGCGGCAACGCGGCAGGATTGCCATAACAGGACCTCCTTGGTGAGATGGCCGGGGCATCAGAACCTGGCCTCGAGGGATGGTTTGATTTCGAGGGCGAGGCCCTCCTGGATCACGACGACCACATCCTTCGCCGCGCCGACCTCGACGACCGGGCCGGCCTGGCGCGCGAGATCGAGGTAGAAGTCTGTGAGCTTGTCGGAGGAGCGTGACAGACCGCCGGCAATTCCCGCTTTCGCGGCGTCAGCAGCATCGAGCGAACGCACGCTGCCGAGCGCCGAAGTCGAAAGGTTGCCGAAAGTGCCTTCGACGGTTTGCGAGATGCCGGTGATCGTGCCGGCAATGAACGAGCGCGCAAGTGTCGCTCCGGCACGCGTGACGACTTTGCCCGAGAGGCCCTTCTTGCCATCCGCATCGACGAAGAAGCCCTTTATGGCCTGATCGACGACAGCATGCTCATCGAAGTCCACGCAGGACAGCGAGACCAGCTGGACTTCCACCCGTTCCTTCGCAAGGCTGCCGGTCGCGTTGCCGATGACAAAGCATCCGGCAAGGTTTGCCTTCACGTCATTGGGCAGCACCGCCGGTGCCTGAACGCGGGCAATGATCGGCTCGGGATTACTGGTCGCGTCCCGGCTCGCCAGCGCGTCGACCCCGGTCAGAAGCCGGGCCTTCATGAAACCAGGCGGCAAATATATCGTCCGCCTGCCTTTTTTGACGTGGCTGTGCCGCCTGCTCCTCCTGTCGAACTGGCCGTATTGACCGCCGCGCCGATGGCGCCGACCTGCCTTTCGGTGGGCGGAGCCGGCGGAGCGGGCGGCGCGGTTGGCGCCATCGGCGGTGCCGGGATCTCGTCCTGGCCGATCGCCGCGTCGGCGGGTGCAGGCGGAAAGGCCGGGATATCACCCGGCAGCGCCGGTGGCAGGTCGTCACCGGTTGCACTCGTTGCGCCGTCGCTGGTGCCGCGCGGTACAATCTTGCCTTCCTCGATGGCACTGACCCTGTCGCCCAGCAGCGTCTGACCGTCGAGAACCTTCTGCAGGTCTCCGCGCAGCTTGAGTTCCAGGCTGTCGCCGCGAAGCCCCGCCCCCATGTCGAGGTTGGTCGCCTGCGCAGGTTTGGGCGCTGTCTCCTTGCTGCTTCTGCTGGCGGTGTAGAGACCCACGCCCACCACCGCGATCGCCGAAATGACGCCAAGCTGTTTGAGGCGCAGTCTGTGATCCGACGACAGTCGGCGCCAGCGGGCTTTCATGTCGAGAAGGGGGAACGGCCCTCGAAAGCGGTCTCCTGCGTCGACGCCGTGCCCGCCGTGGTGTTTGGCTTGTCCGTCGGTTGCGTCATGACTGCACGCTCCGGCGCACGACAATGAGCCTCGCGGCCTCGCCGGGTAGCAGCGTCAGGCGATCGAGCGTCAACGCGAAGATGTCCTCGCCCAGCGCTACGTCCAGAAAGTCGCGCTCATCGAGCGTCATGGCAGCGGCGGCGCGCACGAGATATTCGCTCACGGAAATGCCGGCACCTTCCACCTCCAGCCGGCGGCGCTCGGCGAGCGTCGCATCCGCCAGGCCGGGAAGGACGAGGCTATCGCGCGATGGTGCCGCTTCGGAAAAGGAGGCCGGGACGCGGTCCTGAAGGACCGCAAGCGCGACGCCAACGGCGCGTTCCTCTCCGGACATCGCGCCCATCAGCACATCGTTGGCGCGGGCGCGCTGCAAGCGGCCCGGGACCAGATTGACCGTCTGCGCGGGGATATCCGACGGCTCTGCGTAGAGCGGATAGATCGCCCCGTTGCACGAGACGAAGAACTCTGTGGGGCTGGTGACATAGGTTCGGGTCTTGAAAGACGCGTCATCGGTCTCGAGCACCAGGAACTTGATCCAGGCATCCGAACCGCCGCGTTCGACCGCGAGGCCCTTCTCGGCCGAGAACTTGACCTCCTCGATCTCCCCGCCGACGCAGACGACATGATTGATGTCGCGATTGGAAAGCTGGATGCGGCTCGTCTGGTCAGGCAAGGCCATGATCACTTGCCCGATCGCGGGGGTACCGCTCGCCAGCGCCATGACGAGGGAGCCGGCCAGGCAGGCGCCGCGCCCGCAGGACATCGCCGTCCCTTTACCGAACATCTGCATCGAAGTTCTCCTCCTGGAGTGCCGTCAGCCAGAAGCGGCCGTTCTCAAGGGCGTAGCGAATGCGCAGGTTGCCCCGGAATTTGCGTATGACGCCGCCGATCACGCGCACTTTCTCGATCGGCACGAGGATCTCGGTGCCCGATCGGGTTACAGGCTGGTCGGAGCGAATGTAGGTCGCGATCGAAAGCGTAGGGTTTCCGCGCAGCTCGTCGAGCAGCCGGTTCAGGCTGTCGCGCACCTCGTTATAGGCGCTGGGATGGACGATCCGCAGCAACTCCTGGAACTGGCGGTCGGCCGAATAGGCAGAATAAGTTCCAGCCAGTCCTACGACGTTGAACGTGATCGAGCGCAGATAGCCTTCCGAAGGGCGATTGCCGGTGATGAACAAGTCGCCATCGGCGCCGAACGGCACGATGACCGTGCGGGCATTCTGGTTCGAGGTGTAGATCAGCGTTGCAAGCACCGCCGTGATGCCGAAAAGACCCGCGACCGCGATCTTGAGCAGGCGGTTCTCCTCGAAGAGGTTGGCCGAGCCCTGCAGGTAGCGGTGGAGGTGCCACGTGGGCCGGATATCGCCGACGAGGTCGCTTGCCGGCTTTCTTCGCAGGAACATCGCCATCGGGCCTACTCGTAGAAGCGGGTCTGCGTCGGACCCGGATAATTGCGGAAGCGGGCAAGACCCCAGCGCCAGGCCAGATGCGGGATGAAACCGCGCGGCTTGCTGCGCTTCCAGGGAATGAACAGGAGAAGGACGCCGATGAGGAGCCATCCGATGATCCCGCCGACGATGACCGCAACGAATATCGTGGCCATGACGACGATGAATTCCTGACTGTCGAACCAGAGGATCTGGACCGGCCGGTGCAGGAACTGGGGCAGGCGTTCATCCACGTCCTTCTCCCTTGCTTCGCCACGCAGCTGGGAGTGCGTGGGGTTTACGAAAGGCGCCAGTCGCCTCCCGTCTCGTGGAGCAGCTGCCGACGAAGGCGGAAGCTGCCCGATCCTCGGATCACGCCTTCAGATCACGCCCTCAGACAACGAGGCCGAAAGTCTGGAGAATGGAGTCCGCCTTGATCAGGCAGACCGCCGCGACGATCGTGGGGATGCCGATCATGATGTTGGAAAAGAGGCGCGAGACGCCGAACAGGAAGGCTGCGACGCCGCCAACGAAGCCCAGCGGACCCTTCACCCCCTGGTTCACAACGATGTCGTATATGTCGTAGCCGAGATCGCCGACCGAGGGTGCCGCGAACGCATGGGCCATACCGGCTCCGGCGAACGCGGCCAGGATGAAAAGGATCGCCGCATCTGCCGTGCGGAACGCCTTTCCTCGAAGCAAAGTCACCATAACGAGTTCCCTTCTTATGCGGAGCCGTCGCGACTTTTCGGGTATCTGGCCCATGGACCGGTCAGGGCGCTGGGCGTTCCCGGCCGACAAGTGCGCTCGACGGCCCCTGAAGGCACGCACTAGACGGCAGCTTCGTTATTGACGGCGGAAGTGCGTGCCAGCGGGGCCGCAGGCTGCCAGATCCGGCAGCGATCGGCTCACGGCCCGGCAAGGGAAGCACTGGCGTGCCCTGCAAGGTACTCCTCGAGCTCGCCTTGCTGGAAACCGCTGATCTGCCGTCCCTCGATGAAGAGCGTGGGTGTTCCGGTGACCCCGACCTTTCGCACGGTGTCGGCGTCCTCGGCGACTTTTCTGGCGCCCGCTGGACACTTGAGCAGCTCGGCCGGTTCTACGCCGTGGTAAAGTGCGCTGAAAGCAGCTGCCGGATCGGGTGAACACACGATATGCTCGGCTTTCGCGGCCGCCTGGGGATGAATCGCGCTCACAAAGAAGATGTGGCGCTGCACCACCTTCCCTTCGGCCGCCTTCGCTGCCCAGAACCGGTCGAGGGCACGGCAATACGGACAATCCGGATCGGTGAACTCGATGACTTTGGGCGCGTCTGGCGGCCCGATGACCAGGGCACTTTGCGTGTCGATGGCGGCGAGGCGCTTCCTCGCGATCGCATCCTGCGCCAGAGCGGTCACGTTGATACCGTTCTTGTCGTAGACTGCCGCGAACAGGATATGCTCGCTCTGGGGAGCGAAATAGAGCATCCTGCCACCCGCGACCGCCTGGTAGATCGGCCCCTTTACCGGCGCGGGAGCGAAATCCTCGAACACCAGGTTGGTAAAGGTCTGTCGAAGCTGGCGTTGCGCCGCATCGACTGCCGCTTCCAGTTCTGAACCCTGACCTTGTAAGGTTGCGGCGCCGTCTTGCGCTCGCAACTCCTGGGCAGGAAGGGGGTGGCCGCCAGTGCGGCAATCAGCGCGGTGTGGTACAGGGATCCTGCTGACATGGGCGGAAGGTTCCTCGATGTGTCTGGCTTTGAACCGCAAGGTTGAAACCATCATTCGAACGCTACCTGGCGTGTCGGCCGTTTTAGCGTCCGCTTCGATGTGATCCCGGGGTGACGGGAAGGGGTTGGCGCCGCAACCATCGGGGCAGAAGATTTCCGTAACGGGGTAATGGGCTGCCGCAAGTCGGCATTTGTGTTCCGAGTTGCGGAATTACCGGTCCGATTTCTTCTTCTATTCGTGGGGCCCGAGCGTTGGCTTAAACTTGCCGGAGCATCGCGCCTGCAGACCGTGATTCGGCAAGACACCCCTGTAATTGTGAAATGGAGAGAGGCGGTGGAGAAGGTCCGATCACGCGCTTACAAACTTCAACTTTCCCCTTCCGGAATGCGTCTGTTCCTGCAATGCCATTGTCGACTGTGCCATGCGGCGGGCGATTTTCTGCCGTACGGCACGACGCTTCTCGTCGCCGTCACCCTGCTTCATCAAAGCACACCCGAAATCGCCGCGCAGGAATTGCTGTCGCCTGAAATCGCGCGCCATGGAGGACGCATGGTTCGGTTCGTGGGCACATCCCCTGCGCTGGCCGTAATGGTCCAAGATATTGCAGTGACGGTTGAAAAATCGGGACTTGTTCACCCAGCGCCAGCCGTCTGGAGGATCTTTCTCGCAGCGCTGGGTCGGATGGAAACCGCGACTGACCAGGACCTCGTGCGAACATTGAGATCGAGTGGAGCTTTGCCAAATCGTGAAGGAAGATAGTCCCGCCACCGGGAGTATTTTTCGAGGTGCTGGAAAGTACAGTCGCACTTGCGGGACCTGTTGTTCCTTGACCCAAGGTTTTTGTGCAACAGTCTCGTTCGCACAGGGCGATGTGTTTGTGTTTTAGAGCCGCTGACAGGGAGACCTGCAGATGACGCTGCACGCAACGCAAGCAAGTGATGGTGACATACTGAACTCGATCAAACTCATTTCCGGAAAGTTGATCGAGCGGCGCCGACGCCGCGATCACATCTCGCAACGCGAGCTGGCGGTGAAAATCGGCCGCAGCGATAGATGGGTTCGCGAAATCGAGGGAGGGCTTCCGGCTTCCGCGCTTGATGATCATATCCGCTGCGCCCGCGCGCTGCAGATGACTACCATACACCTTTTCCTCCCCTTGATCGCGATGGAGCATGAAATGGACCTTCCGCAGGAACTGCTGATGCAGGACGATTTGTGGGACCTTCAATGCGAAATGCTCGAAGCGGTGGCGCGCCATCAGGAATCCGCAGCCGTGCGCCATTCAACGCGCAGCGGGCGAGCCGCAATCCGCCAGCGTTAACCCGAGCCAGTCCAATGTCTCCTGAACCGGTCGCCGCGGAACGCGCCTACAGGCTTCTCAAGTCCGACATTCTTGGCGGTCGCTTCTTTCCTGGATCTCCCATCATCGAAAGGCAGGTCGCCTTGGAGTATGGCATGTCCATCTCGCCCCTGCGCGACGCCGCCCACCGGCTCGTCGGGGAGCGGATGGTCGAGATCTTACAATCGGGTGGATATCGGGTGCCGAGTTTGACGGCTCCGGCACTGCAGGAATTGTATGCGTGGCACGGTCAACTTGTCCGTTTGGTCCTCAAGGGTTCCTCTCGTTCAGATCCGCTGTTGGCGATGCCGAACCTGTCGATCAATCCCGGTCGGCCGGTGGCTTCTGTCGCTACGGCAATTTTCCGTTCGCTCGCAGATTTCGCCCGGAACAGGGAACTTGGCCGCGCCCTCACAGGCGCTAATGATAGACTCGCTGCAACGCGGATATTCGAAGCCAGGGCGCTGAGACAAGTCGATGAAGAACTCGCGGGCGTCGAGAATGCGATTTATGAGTCCAGTTCGGACCGGGTCGCTGTCCTGCGGGCATATCATCGACGACGTATCCGAGGCGCAGACAAGATCACCATGATCGCAAATGAAGCAGCAAGCCATTGATTTTGCGCGATTTCTCCCTGCCGGACGGTACGCTCTAGCGGTTACAATACCGCCCATTCCCCAATGCGAGACCTTATAAGCTCGCCGCCTCCTTTCTCAGGCCTCTATTCTGACATCGGCTGCAATGTCGCGGCTGAATTCGAGAAGGAGGCTAATATGGAACGTCAAGACCATCTGGAGGCTGAGCTGATCGACCTGGGATCAGTGATCGAAGAGACCAGGGGGCCGGGCCCGGTCGGCCTCGATTTCATCGGTCCTCAGCAGACCGAAGCCGGGATCTCCGACGACTGATTGCAAATGGGCACGCGAGCGCGCCGCTCGCGTGCCTTTAACTGGGAAGGCTTCTCATGGCCTTTAGACTTCGTGATGACCTCCACTTCTGCGTCGCCGGTGAACGGGTCATCTTGCTGGATCCGGTCGGCGGCCATTATCGGGCGCTGACGCAGGAGCAGACACCCGCGTTTCGGCGTTGGGCCATGGGAAACGCATTGGTCGGTTCCGATTGCCAGCGCCTTCAGGAGTTGGAGGCGCGCAATGTGCTGGTCGCCAGCAAGTTGGATGATCCGCCAATGGCATTGACATCGGCGCGCGCCGTTGTGGCAGAAGCAGCGCCAGATGTGACATCTGAAACGGCTTCCGTCCGAACCGTCCTTGCCGCTGTGGCTGCACAGCTGGTTTGGAGCAGAAGGATCAGATACTGGCCTCTCGGCCGACTTCTTACCCGACTTTCGAACAGATCCCCGCACGGTGATCATAAGCCTCTGTGCGCCGTAGCCATAAAACGCAACGTGATCGTACGAGCCTTCGCTACGGCGGACATGCTGCTAGGCAGTCATGACCGGTGCCTGGTTCGATCACTCGCGCTCGCAGCGGTCTGCCGCAGGCAGGGCTTTCTTCCACGCTCGTAATCGGCGTCCAGCCGAACCCCTTTGCCGCGCACTGCTGGGTGCAGGATGGGAGCATGGTCTTAAATGACAAGCCCGACCGCGTACAAATGTTCGCTCCTATCCTGGCGGTGTAAACATGCGATATCTTCTGATCGTTCCGCGACCCTCAGGGGCGATGACCAGGCAGCAAAGCGACCAGATGGCCTCCAGGGTTGGACTGATGGTCGTGCATCACACGCCTGATATGGTTTTGCTCGTAGATAACCCCGCAGACGTCATCGTTGTAGACGATGGCATCGGCCTTATCGTGGGAAAACTCTTCTCGCGCCATGGCCCTCCCGAACAGGTGCGCGGCCTGAAAGACGGTGAAACCAGGAGCGCAGCCCTCAGCTCGGGGCGACACCTGGTCGGGAGTTTCTGGGGGAGCTATGTCGCGGCGTTCAAATCTGCCGCTGGCCTATCCGTCCTGCGAGATCCTTCCGGTGGTCTTCCTTGCTATTACACTCAAGGTGATTTCGGCACCGCCTTTACGTCAGACTTCAAGCTGCTCGCGGCTGAAGGTTTGCTCGTTCCCAAAGTCGACTGGGAGGTCGTCGGCCGGGCGCTCTATCTGCAACATCTCCCTTTCGAGAAAACAGCGATTTGCGGGGTCACCCAGCTTCTGGCGGGTTGCGCCGTCGATGTTGCAACGCCGTCTCGGGCAGCCGGTTGCGTGTGGAGCCCGTGGGACCATGTCGCTCCACGGCCGGACGATGAGCCTGCGAGCGAGCGGCTCAACCGGATCGTAAGAAACACGCACAGGGCTTGGGCTTCGTGTTTCCAACGCCCCATCGTCGGCCTCTCTGGAGGACTGGATTCCTCAATCGTCGTTGCCTGTCTCGCCGGCGCATCCGCGTCCATTTCGTGCGTAACCCTGAGCACTTCCGATCGGCCAGGCGATGAGCGTATCTACGCCCGGGAGGTGTCGACTGCATTCAACGCGACGTTGATGGAAGCCGTCCACGCAATGGATGCCATTGACCTCGATACTTCCGTTGCAGAAGGTGTACCGGTGCCATGCGGCAAGCTTCACGAAATGGCGTATAACCAAGCTATCCGCGAAGCGGTCAACCTCTCAGACGCTGACGGATTTTTTGTTGGGGCCGGCGGAGATAACGTGTTTTATCTCACCCATTCAGCAAGGCCGCTAATCGATCGATACGAAACAGAAGGCTGGTCAGGCGGAACTTTTTCCACCTTCAAGGACCTCTGCGCCCTCACTGGTGCGAGCGGTTGGCAGATGCTGCGTGAGGGGATACGGGTAAGCCGCGCTCGCAGTGAGCGGATGGCTTGGAAAAGGGATCCCGAACTTCTTCACCCCGATTTCCTCGCAGTTCAAGCGGAGCAACCCGTCGATCATCCCTGGTTCGACCATCCAGCCGGAACGCCGCTCGGCAAGATCGGGCACGTGACCCTTCTCCTGCGGGCCATGAACCACATCGAGCACCGTGACAAAAAGCTAACCGTGCCGATGGTAAGCCCGTTGTTGTCCCAGCCGATCGTGGAACTGTGCCTTGGTATCCCGTCATGGCAGGTCTGCGAAGGCGGCATCGATCGTGCGGTAGCCCGTAAGGCCTTCGCAAATGCGCTGCCACCCAGGGTCATGGGACGTCATGGCAAGGGCACGCCTGAAGGCTTCGTTGCCAACTTCATCGAGCAGCGCCGCCCTCATATTGCTGAAAGACTTCTCGACGGAGAACTCGTCAAGAACAGGATAGCCGATCGCAGAAAACTCGAGGCGCTCCTTGCGCCACGTGGAGTGATTGGTGCCGCCGGCCCCAGGCTCATGGCTCTGCTTGATACTGAAGCCTGGGCAAGGCACTGGGGCAGGGCGGGCTCCGCGCTCGCAGGATAGACGTGTGACCACCCGGTTCGATGTCAGCGAGATCGTCCTTCGCCGGCCGCAGGAACAGGGGTTTTCGGAGCTGAGGAGAGAGCTGCTTTCCATTCCTCGCGCATCTCCTGCCATCGCACTGCCTCCTGATGCTCTACAGGATCGGAAGGGAGTAACCCCTTCAACCAGAAATCGAACCAGGCGGTATTGCGCTTGTAAACAGAAAGCTGATGGGCGGGCTGAAGCTTGAGGTGGAATTCGTCGGGGAAAATGAAGAGGTCAGTGGGGACCTTGGCCTGGCGAAGTGCGGTAAAGCTGGGAAGCGCAGCGAGGTATTCGTTGTCCGATGGTTGAAAGAGCAAGGGAAACCTCACTTTCAGCGGGCTCTTCCAGAGAGTCACTTGCTTCCAGATCGCGGCATCGCCATCAGCTATTCTGGGCCATCCGGCCTCCTGGTAGACCTGAGAGATCATCGGTCCCATGAAGGCGTCCTGGGTGGGATCGAAGCAACACGTGCTCAGCGAGCCTGCTGCGAAGAGCGAACTGTGCATCGCGGCAAGCTGGACGGTTTGAGCTCCTGCGCTCAGCCCCGTGATGCCGATGCGACTTCTGTCTACCAGACCTCTCTCGACCAGTGCTGCAACCTGGCTCTCGATCCCCGAGAGAACGTTTCTCACGCCGATCATTTCGCGCTCATAGGCATATTGAAGTGCTGCCGCGCTCTTTTGCGGACCGACTATGGCCTCCGCGTTTCGGATGTCGGCGACCAGTACAAAGTAACCACGGTTTGCAAGCGCCTGGATCGGCACCTCATCACCTGTGCCGCCGCGCAAAAAGCCCTTTGAGCGGTACTGCACGACGACAAGAGGGAAACGATCTTTCCCGTTGTATCCCACTGGATACACCAGATCGCCATAGAAGGGGACGTCAGACGGATTTCGCCAATGAACGCGCTCGACACGTCCGAGGGAATGCGAGGTAAACTGCGGGTTCGGGTCAAAAAGCACCTGCTCGCGGGTCCCGGCAAGGCCCAGCGTGACGAGGCGCCGCGGTATGGTCGAACTCTCTCGTAAGCATAAAAGGTCGCTTCCCAGGGGGCGGCAATCGATCAGCGCATCCGATGTCAGTAAGAGCCGACGAGGGGCCTGCATATCTGGAGCCCACTCATAAACGGCCGTCAAGCTGTCCGCCCACCCCTCTCGGCGAGTGAAACGCACTCTGCTGCCATCAGCGGTCCACCATAGGCGAGAGAAAAATCAGGACGACAAACCTCCGGCGAGCAAACGTTTCTCGTCCCGTCTGAGGCCTGTATCACAAGGTCGAAGGGGGCAGGATATAGAGCATCCTTCTTGGGCTCGATCCACGCCAATCGATCGTGATAGCTTGCAATGCTCTTCGCCTGGGCCGGAACACCTTTTGGGGGCCCGAATACTGCCACTTCTTCAGCGGATGCCGGGCGCGGGGTTCCGCCGGAAACGTCAATCGCAAAGTAGCGCCACGACACTCCAGGAACGCGAGGCCGTGCCCCACGAAGAGGCAGGGAACGCCAGTCGGCTCGCCAACCTCTAAGGCCTTCGCGATCAATTGCGGAGTTTTCGTCCGCAAGCTGGGGGCGTGCCGCGTACACGATGGTACGTCCATTTGCCACGATGCGCAGATCTTCGGCATCCGCGTCAGAATGCGTGAGTTGGCGGGACTTGCCGGTATTGATGTCGGCAACCCATACCTGCGTCTTTCCGGCACTTCGTTTCAGATAGGCAATCCAGCGCCCGTCTGGAGCCCAATGCGGTGTGATGGCGGCTGATACGCCTGTTTCGAACGCGTCCCATCTGAAACCTGGTGTGCGGTCGAGGATCAGTTCGTCCCCAACATCGACCAGGATTGGCTTCGCGCCTGCTTGCAGCGGTACCACTATCATGGCCGTGCAATAGCTGTTCGTCGACGGGTCGCCACGATGAAGCTCGAAGGCGACCGCTTTGGCGTCGGGAGATACCGCAAGGATCCCGCGGGTCGCATCAGCTCGGTAAATTGGTCCAATATCACGCAGGCCGACCAGCGTCTCTTCCGTGACAGGCGCCCCTTGCCGGGTTGGCGTAGGGGCGAGCAGGGCGCTTTCGCACGGACTTGCGGCAATACACGGTGCCGATACACCGGCGACAAGAATTGTCGTCAGCGACTTAAGGACAACTGCTCGTGTCATTTTACCAGGCTTTCGTAAGGGTGAGAGTGACCACCCGACCTAGGAAGGACTGGCTGAGCGAATCGAAAGGAGGAAGCGAGGGCCGACTGGTTCGGATAACGGACGGTTTGGTGTTGAACAGGTTTTGAACCCCGACCCTCCACTGGAGGTTCGCCAGAATTCCGCTTTCTTCTGTGCTGCGGATCGAGGCGACTGTATCGAGTGTCGTGAAGGATGCGACCCGGGGGCGGGATTATAGCGGTTGTCGGTTGTTCCGCCGACGTAATTGCCGATCGCGGTGACCGTGACATTCTCGCGCTCCCAGCTTGCCGTCATTCGACCGCGCCAGTGCGGAGGGGTGAAAACCACTCCCGACTGCGGGACGACGGGAAGGGAAGCCGTTACCTTGCGAGTACTATCGATGTAGCTTGCTGAGCCTCTGACCGACAAGCGGCTGTTCGGCGCGAAGCGGTGATCGTAGTTCAGGGCGATATCCACACCGTGCAAAGATTGTAATGACACGTTCTGGAGGTTGTCTCGAACTATCGCCGAAACCGCCCCAGGGTCGAAAGCGCCGGGTGTCAGGTTCTGGAATACGCCTGTGATTCCATTTACCGCTGAAGTTACATCCTCGGCGCTTGGGTTCAGCTCGACGTAGTCATGGTAGATGGGCTGAAACGCCCGCAAAGAGTTCACCAATGGTGCCGCGACCCTATTGCGGTATTGTACATTAAAGTAGCCGATCTCTGCCCTGAAACCTTCAAGGAAGGCAGGCTTGATTACACCCGAGATGTTCCAGGTTGTCGCACGTTCCGGTTTCAGGTTCGGATTACCGCCAAAAAGATACAGAACGGGAAGGGCGCCGGGCGGGGCGGGAGTGTACGTTGCAGCAGTGACAAGTTGGGCATTGCTGGCCTGACCCAGCTGGAACAGGGTCGGGGCCTTGAATGATTTGCCCCAGTTCGCTTTCAGTTCCAGGCCGTCGATGGGGGCATATACCATGCCCACCTTCGGAGTGGTTACACGGTCGATACCCTCATGGTCTTCGTAACGGATGGCCCCGACGAACTGAAGCGTGTTGGCAAAAGGAACGGTATTTTGTGGCGAAACGAGCGGAACGAACAGCTCGCCATAAACAAATCCGACTTTGCTCGTCTGCTTGAAAACGCCGATCGGGCTCTCGACCCCGTTCGCATAACTGCGAACGTCGTAGTCCAGTCTGCTGGCGCGATAACCTGCTCCCACCGCGAGGCGCGCATCACCACCGGGAAGCCTGAAGAGGGGCCTTCGGCACCGACTTCAAGGGACTTCAGGTCGTTATCGTAATTCGGTTTGTAGACCGCGACTTCTTTTGCGGCCACAATGTTCCGTGTCGTGACGGCCGTCTTGCTCTGGCTGTAGGTGCCCGCCACCCGGGCTACCCAGCCGGATCCGACATCCAGGCGCAATGTGGGCGAGAGGGACCAACTGTCGACGGTCGAGAAAGCGACACTGCCATTATCATAGCATGAGTCCGGAGCCAGGACGGTGACCGTCAGGCACTGGGGCTGGGTGCGATGCAGGTAATTGCCGTCCACCTCAAGCCGGATTCTGATCCGTGAGGTCCTGGTACCCGGCCATGACCAAGCTGATTTGCTTTTGCCCCGCCATCAATGTTCCGTCGGGTGAAAGCTGGCCGGTATAGGAACGATGCCGGCCCGCAATCTCGCTCGCGTGGCGGTAGTTTGCAGCTGCCATGAAGCTTCCCGATGACCAGCTCGGACCGGTGACAATATCGACTTGCCGTGTCACAGCCCCGCCCTCGGTTGCAGCACCAAGGGTAGCAGAGGTGATAACGCCATCGACACGGCGGCGCAGGATCACATTGGCAACGCCGCCAACTGCGTCGGAGCCGTAAAGTGCTGAAGCTCCGTCAGCAGCCACGTCAATGCGCTCGATAGCCGCAAGCGGGATCGCGGAAATGTCGACACCCTGATAAATGGCGTCGAATGCAAGTCTATGGCCGTTCACCAGCGTCAGGGAGGCATCAGGTCCCAAGCCGCGTAGATTTATTGCGGATGAGCCTGACCCGTTCTGTGTTCCTCCCTGGCCGGAGCCTGCAATCGTAGGATTTGTGCCACCCGCGAAATTCTGGGGAAGGTCGCGGACGATCTGTCCCAGATCGATCTGACCGCGGGCCTCTGCCTCCTCTCGGCTTATGGTGGTTATCGGCGATGTCGAAGGAGCTCCGCGTATGCGCGTGCCGACGACCTCAATAGCCTCCTGTGCATCACCTGCCTGAGGTGGCGTTGGCGGGAACCGGGCCTGAATAACGGTGGCATCTCCGCTCTGTGAAGCCGTGAGACCAGAACCGCGAAGAAGGACGGTAATCGCTTCATCCGGGCTGTAAGTGCCATCCAGCGCAGGGCTTCGTTTCCCTTCGACAGCCTGCACCTGAAACATTATCTCTCGGTTCGAAGCGTGACCGATTGCGCGCAGTGCACTGCCAAGATCCTGCGCGGGAAGATGATACTCCTGTCGATCGTCCTCGGCGCAGGCAGGTGCTGCCATGACGGCAGCTAACCCCATCGCAGATATGAAAAGTCTTGCTTTGAAGTTCCCCATGACGCTCCCCTGTTTTACGGCCGAAGCGATCGGCCTTCCGGGGAGACGACAACTGCATGACGCGATTTATGAGGGCGGCTGACAGATTTCTCGTTCAATGCCGTCGCAGGACCGTGTCAACACCAAGGCGGTGGGTGAAGTTACCAGCGAGAGGCTGAGTAACTTGGCCAGACTTCGCGCCATGTGGTGCGGGTCGGATAAGCGAAATGTTCCGGACACCCTCATATTATCCAGATCATTCGAGGCGGTGCGGACCGGAAGCGAACTGTTGCGGTTTGCCTCGGACAAAAGGTCGGCAAGGCGCACATTCTCGTACTCGTGGAGCGGGCGGGAGCCTGGTGCAGGGACGGTCAACTCCCGCATCCCGCGTTCGGGTTGTGCCAGAGGAACGTCAGTGAACGCGTAGTGTTCGCCGGGACGGAGACGAACGCGGCTGAGTTTGCCCTCTTGGCCCTGATCCGGAAGATCTACGTCCACGGAGCCCTTGACCAACTCCACCGTGATGCCGCGACCTTTTGAAACGGTGACGTCAAAGATCGTGCCACGCGCAGTGACCGCGCCGCGCCCGGCGGCGACCACGAAAGGGCGGGCCTCGTGCGCCACCTCGAAGCGGACGTGTCCGCTGACGACGCGCAAATTTCGATGCTGCTCATCGAACGAGACCAGCAGGACGCTTCCAGTGTCGAGCGTCACCGTTGAACCGTCGATGAGCTTGAACGAGCGGCGAGGGCCAAGTTCGTTCGTCAATGTCGTGGAGTTCGCACCAGGCCTCGTCAATGCGAACCCACCCACCGCGTTCGGGCTACTGGTCGCGGAAGGGGCGGCCCACAAGAAGGACACGGCCCAGCAAACCACGATCACGGCGCCCAGTACAAATGCTGCACGGACCCTCCTTATGCGAGTGCTGGGAGATCCTTCCGTGTCGCGGGCTGTTGCCTTTGATAAAGCGTTGTCATATTTCAAAAATTTGCCGTAGCTGAACGTCTCGGCGATACGATTGTAGGCATGGCGATGGGCGGGACTCGCTGCAAGCCAGGCATCAAATTCGGAGCGGCGGTCTTCGGCCTCCGGACCGCGCATCACTGCAAACCATTCCGCTGCCGCGCTCCTGAGGAGACTGTTGTCCCTGGCCGATTGTTTGTTTTCCATCATCCCTGCTCCAGAGCGGCGTCAATGTGAGCAAGGGCGCGCGCAACGTGATACTGCACCGTCGGGACCGATATTCCGAGCCTTTCTCCGATTTCTCTGTACGTCAGCTCCTCCACCCGGTGAAGGAGAAATACCTGCCGCGTCTTTTCCGGAAGCTCGCTCAACGCCCGGCGGTAGATCCGCATCATATCTTCAACCTCGATACGGTCACATTGATCGGGTGGTGTTGCATGCTCGTAACCGTCATCGAAAGACACGTGATACGGCGCCAGCTGATTCTCGAGCCGCTTGCTGCGATTGAACAGCAGATTGCGCGCGATGCGCTGAAGATAGGCGGCAGGGCGTTGCGGCCGCTCGCGTGCCATGACGCGCAAGAGGCGCGCAAATGCCTCCTGAACGAGATCGCCCGCTTCATCGCCGCTGCGCAGGCGTGTGCGAAAGTACTTCCGCAGTCGTGGAGCCTCCACCGCATAAATGGAGCTGATGTCCGTCTCCTCGACCGGTGTTGCTGCCGGCTGTCCACATTGATCTCGATGATACGTGAGATTGGGCACCCGCGAATTCTCGGCATCAGCTGTCATCGGGGCACGCTTTCAACAAAGGCGGCGCGATTGCCATGGGTACTTCAGGTACGGGCGGAACTGCGCACGCTGACTGGCTTCGCATGACCGATCTAAAAACGATCTCGAACGTTCGAGTTCAACGATCATTATCGCATACGAACGGGTGCGTGCTCGATCCCCGATCAATTTCAGTACCATGGCGCAGACGTAGTACCAGATCAAGAGAAAGGTACTAACATGATGACAGTACAAGCTCTGGCAGGGCCCTGTCTGCTTTTGGGCCGGACGGGCTCGAAGGCTTGCCGCGCGTGCAGCCCGATGGCCACGCATTCGAGCGTGGGGCAGCGGGATCGACGCACTCAGCAAAATGTGTGTGTCCGGCAGCGCGCATATCGCCCAGCTGACCCCGGGTATCTATGCGTCGAGCCGTCTGGGCGGGGCAGAGCCCGCAGGTCACCGTGCGCGGCCTGACGCAGTCGGACTTCAACAAATCCGTCGAAGTCTTCAAAGGGCCTTGAGGAACGCTGTTCGGGGCGTACCGCGACCGGTGGCCTGGTCAATACGCCGGTCGTCGAGGCGAGTTACCGCCAAATTTCCGGATCTGGGGATGCGAGCTGTGGCCGTTTTGACGAAACTGACGTCGCAGGCGCCCTCGATGTATCGCTTGGCGAGCATGCCGCCGTGCGGGCCTCCGGAGACTATGGTCGCCTGCAACTGCGGGAAGAACGCCTATCCAAAGGGCGTGGCGGCCGGTACACCGCCCAAGCTCGGACCTCCCGGCGTTCAGCCCGCGCACGTGCTGCGAAAACGAGGGGCGGAGGCGAGACCTGCGCGGGCCGCCTGCAGCTCCAGGGCCGAGCTGGTCGATATCGTGACGTTCCGCCTCGTGGGTCAAGGCGCGCACCGGAAACTATCCTCCGCGCCCATACCGCGGCGCCTGCCATCGGCACATACGAAGCGCAGGGACGCCTGATCCAGTCCGAACGCGCCGCGCCGGGCGAGACATGTCTGGCGATCGGGCCTGACGGCGGGGGTTACACGAATTTCGCGGCGATTGCCTTCACAGGTCCATCCAGGAGGTTCTCCGGATCGCTAACAGGCTTGCCCAATGTCAGATCAAGCCGGCTTACATCATCGCATGGTAATGTTGGCGGCGCGCTCGCCAAGCTGCGCCCCCACGCGCTCATGCAAAACTGAAAATAGAACCGTAATGCCGGCGCCTGAAGCCAGAGTTTTGGCCCGCGCCATTGGCGCGAGACGAATATATAGTGTGCTGGATCGGGTGCCCCATTGTATGGGGCACCCGGATTTCGGTAGTTTTCGAGTGACGAAGGGCTCAACGAAAACGGAAGCTTCCGGTGACGCCGTAAGTGCGCGGCCGCCCGGCGTAGCGCATCGCTGCGTCGGGGCCGTTGAAGGCCACGTTGTTCCAGTAATAAGTATCGCCCAGATTGCGCACGAAGCCGGAGACACGCCAGCTATCGTCGTCGGCATGAACGCCAAAACGCAGGTCGACAAGGGTATAGGCCTTCACGTCGAAGAGCGGTTCCTCGCCCAGCGCGGCATTGGTGCTGCTTTGGTGTGTGGCGCTGGCTCCAAAGAAAGCGTTCATGCTGTCGCTGACCGGGAAGTCATACTGCGCATCGCCCGAAAGCTGCCACTTGGGGGTGAGCGGGAAGGCCTCGCCGCTCATCAGCTTTTCGGCGCCCAGCGGGGTGTAGTTGGAGAAGTTCCCCTGGATCTTGGAATCCACGTAAGTAGCGCCGCCGTTGAAGGTCAGCCCGTGCACCGGCTCCCAGATCAGCTGTAGCTCGGCACCTGCAATGCGAGACTTGGGAATGTTGATCAGGCGGTTAAGGCCGCCCAGGGTGGGGTCGATCACGCGGCCGCGGATCTGCTTGTCCTTGTAGTCATAGTAGAACCCGGCACCGTTGAGCTGCAAGGAGCGCCCAAGGAGGCCCAGCTTGAAACCGGCCTCGTAAGCAACAACGGATTCCTGCGTAGCCGGTTCCAGCTGCGCGGCAAAGGTAGCGCCAGTGGTGATGAACAGGCCGTTCTTGTACCCCTTGCTGACACTTGCGTAGAGCAGCTTGCGCGGATCGACCTGCCAGTTGACCCCGGCCTTCCATGAAAGGTTCTTCTCGTTCAGCGAGTCGGCGAAGATGCCGGGCTTGAAGGTCACCGAATCCAGCGTGACGCAGGCACCGGGCGCAATCGTGGTCGGCGTGCCGCTGAGCCGGGTGGAAGTGGCAGCGACAGCGGCGGAAAGGTCGCCAGCGCCGGAGTCGTACAGGCAGCCCACGTAATCGCGGTTCTGCCAGGTATAGCGCAAGCCCCCGTTGAGCGTGACGTCTGGGACGACTTCCCAGTCGACGTTGCCGAACACGGCGTAAGTATCGATCTTGTTGGCACCTACTGCCGTGGCGATGTCGAACGGGAAGCTCGAATCCTGAGCATGGGGAGAGAACGCGTCGTTGGTGCTGTCGTGCTGGTAGTTGCCGCCGATCATCCAGTCCACGGTCGCCCCGGCCTTGCCCGCGACGCGCAGTTCCTGCGAGAAGGTCTTGATCGATCCCACGTTGCGCGCGGCGAAGTTCTGCACCGGCGTACCATCGGCGTCGACATAGGTATCGCGCTGCATTTCTTCATAAGCGCTGATCGATGTGACGGTCAGCTCGTCGGTGACTTCGTAGTCCGCTCGCAGCGAAGTCTGCCAGAAGTTGTCATCCGTATAAAGATCGGCGCCTTCGTCCCAGTCGGCAATGCGCGGGCTGCCGATGGTCAGGGTTGGGCCCGCAGGGCCGCCGGCGCGCGTGAACTCAGGATGCCGACGTATTGCCCGGCCTGGCCGTCGGACTTGTCCTGCCAGCCGTTGATATTCAGCGACAGCGAAAGGCGGTCGGTAGCGTCCCAGTCCACCAGCACGCGGCCTTGCACGCGGTCAGTTCCGCCCATCGTATCGCCAGGGCGTGAAGCGCTTTTCTGCCAGTCTCCGCCGTATTCCTTGCGTACCGCGACGCGCGCACGCAGCGTATCGCTGAGCGGGCCGCTGACGAAGGCGCTGGTATCGATCTGGTCGAACCGGCCGACGGTGAGGTCGAATCCCGCTTCCAATGACGTGGTCGGCTTGGCGGCGATGTAGTTGATCGCGCCGCCGGTGGAGTTCTGGCCGAACAGGGTGCCCTGCGGGCCCTTCAGGACCTCCACGCGTTCCACGTCCAGCGCGGCACCCTGCGTCATCGCGGAATAGGGCAGCGGTACTTCATCGACATAGACCGAAACCGTCGGCGATGCGGCCAGCGTCGTCTCGTTGAAGCCGATGCCGCGCAGGGTAAAGATGGGCGAGCCGTAGATGCTGCGGGTGAAGTTGAAGCCGGGGACGATTTTCACCAGCTGTTCGGGACTGGTTATGCCCTGCTGGGTCAGCGTGTCACCGGTGAAGGCGTTGATCGACATGCCGACGTTGTTGCTGGTTTCCTGCCGCTTGCGGGCAGTCACCACGATATCGCCGACGCCGCGCTGTTCGGCGCTGTCATCTGTCGCTTGCGGGGCCGCATCCTGCGCGAAGGCTGCCCCCGCCATCATCAGCGAACAGGCGCTGCCGCCGAGCAGCAGTACACGCGCGAAATTCCTCATGCTCATGGTACTCCCCTTGGGATTTTTAAGCCGCCGTTCCTCCTGCTCAGAACGGGTAATATATTATGCTTTTCACTTAATCTTGACCATTTCGCGGGATTGTCAAGCGCTATCCGGAGCGGCGGTGTGCGGAGCTTGAGAGGCTATTCGAAAAGGCCGTCCGGCTCCGTTGGAACCCCAGAATACGTGGGATTTTTGGCATGACGGAAGACCGTTCTTTACCAATGCTGTGGTCCATGATACATGATATTTCAAGAAATTATGATATTTATGCCACAGGCCGGATGCGGGCGTCACGCCTGTTGCTCCCTTGCGCGCATCGTCCGCAGGACGCGCGGTGAATCCGACCGTCGCTTCCCTGCCTAAAACGAACGGTGCTTGCGCGATGCGCATAGCGTGTGTGCAAGCCGTTATGGTCAAAGAAGGCGTACTTCCTGCCAGAAAGGGTCGCGATGCGCTTTTCCTTCAACACTGCCCGGATTGCGGCTGCAGCAGCGTCTTTCGTCGGATTGGGATCGGCCGCGATCGGCGCTCCGGATGCGCCGTCGGGCGAAGCTTTGTTGAAACAGCGCGGCTGCATGGTCTGTCATTCGCTGACCATGGGCAAGAATCTGAACGGCCCTTCGCTTTCGGGTGTCTACGGCAGGGCAATGGGCAAGGCGGTTGGGTACAAGTATTCGCCCAGCCTCGGGGCGGCGAAGGGTAAATGGGACGCGGCCACGCTGGATCGCTGGCTGGCCGACCCGCGCGCGATGGTGCCGGGTACGAAGATGGCGGTAAAGGTCGCCTCACCCCAAGACCGGGCGGCTCTTATCGCCTATCTCAGGAGCGCGCAGACAAAGTAGACCGGCGGTTGCGCAGCGTTTCGGAGGGACTGCAACCGTACTGCTGCCGGTAATACTGCGCATAGCGGCCGAAATTGGTGATCCCGCAATCGAGCATCTTCCCGGTGATGCTCGATTGCGGATCGCCGGTGCTGAGAGCGGTATGCAACTGCTCCAGCCGGTGCCGCCGCACGTATTCGACGGGCGTAAGGCCAAGGAACTGACGGAAGCCGTTCTGCAGGCTTCGCACGCTGACCCCAACCTGCATGGCAAGATCGGTGACGGAGATGGTATCTTCCAGGGCGCCATGGATGATGTCGCGCGCGCGCCGCACGTGCCATGGCGTGATGTCGTTCCCATGCAGCGAAAGCTGATCGGAATAGCTGTTGGGATAATGATTCAGCAGCAGGTCGACCATGACCGTCGCATACTGCCGCTGGGTTTGCGCAGAGGCCATCAGTGCGGGCGCGATCTCCAGTTGCGTGATGATGTGCGAAAGCAGGTTGCGCCAGACTTGCGGCAGTTCGCGGCCACTATCGGAACCGGCGCGAAAACGCACCGGGCGACTGGCGGGGATATGCATGAACTGCGTCAGGTAATCTTCGAAGGCCCGCGTGGCGATGCGCACGGTAAGGTGACGGCATTCGCGCGTCATGCGGATGCGCGTGCCCTGTCCGGGGCAGCTGATGTAGAGGTTATCCGGCTGGATGAAGTGTTCCACTCCGTCCCCCCAGATCGACGTACGCCCCTGCATCGCCGCATGGATCAGGAAGTGCGCATCCAGATCGATCGCCTCAATCGCCACATCGGCGCCATAGGCGATATCGACCAGATGGGCCTGCGCAATCTGGAAGCTGCGCAGCTTGAGATCCATCGCCTCCGGGTTGGGCATGTCCATCCCGTGGGGCGCTAGGCTGCGGCCGACATAGTCGACGATTTCGTCTGCATTGCGCGAACGAAAGTCGCTGACGGCAGGTGGCCTTGCGATGGCGGACGTCATGGTGGCGGTTGCAGTAAGCACGGCTCCTCCTTGCCGTCATTGCATGGTGACGGATCGATTCGAGGCAGTATTTCGAGCCTGGATTTTCTTCCCTGAACGCCAAGGAAAACGCGATTTAGTTGAATTGTCAAGCGCTCGTTGAGCTTGCGGAACGTACAGCGTTTACCTGCCTGATCGGTACTGGAACTGCGCTTTGTGCATAGCGGCGTGTAAACGGCGCCTTAGGCTCAGCACTGCTACTTCATCAGTTCCCGAGAGGATTCCATGCGCGAAACCGCTGACCAGACCAGCCTGCTTTCGGAGGCCGGGCGGGCCTTCGTCTCCACGCCGCTGTCGATGCTCATCGACGGTGAGTGGACCGCGTCCGAGACAGGCCGCACCATCACCGTAACCGATCCGGCAACGGGCCTTGCGATCACGACCGTTCCCAAAGGGTCCGCGGCCGACGTCGACCGCGCCGTCGCGGCGGCGCGGCGGGCGTTCGAGGGGCCATGGGCGGCGACCCGGCCGGTTGAGCGCGAACGCCTGCTGTTGCGGCTGGCCGACATGCTCGAAGCGCGTGCGGATGAGTTCGCCGAACTGGAGACGCTGGATAACGGCAAGATCCTGAAGATGGCGCGGTATGGCGATCTCAGCCTTGCGGTGGATTCGCTGCGCTACATGGCGGGGTGGGCAACCAAGATAGAGGGCACCACGATATCGCCTTCGTTCGCATATGTGCCCGACATGCGCTTCACCTCCTACACCCTGCGTGAGCCGGTGGGCGTTATCGGCCAGATCATCCCGTGGAATTTCCCGCTCGTGATGGCGATCTGGAAGATCGCGCCGGCGCTGGCGGCGGGCTGCACGGTGGTGCTCAAGCCCGCGGAAGACACGCCGCTCAGCGCACTGCGCCTGGGCCAGCTGATCTGCGAGGCGGGCTTCCCGGTGGGCGTCGTCAATATCGTAACCGGCGATGCGGAGCCGGGGCAGGCGCTGGTGGATCACCCGGATGTCGACAAGATCGCCTTCACCGGCTCGACCGAGGTGGGCAAGATCATCCAGCAACGCGCGGCGGGCACGATGAAACGCCTGTCGCTCGAACTGGGGGCAAATCGCCGGTGGTGATCCTGAAGGACGCCGATGTCGGCATGGCCGTGCAGGGCGCGGCGCAGGCGATCTTCTTCAACCACGGGCAGGTCTGCACCGCCGGATCGCGCCTGTTCGTCGAGCGGCCGATCTACGATGCGGTGGTCGACGGATTGGCGCAAGTGGCGGACGGTTTCCGGCTGGGATCGGGCTTCGACCCCGACGCCCAGATGGGGCCGCTGGTATCCCCGGGGCAGCGCGCGCGGGTGCAGGGTTTTCTTGACCGGGGCCTTGCCGAAGGAGGCCGCCTGGTCGCGGGCGGTGGCGAGGTGGACGGGCCGGGCAATTTCCTGCGTCCGGCGGTTTTCGCGGACGTGAGCCCGGACATGACGATCTACCGGGAGGAAATCTTCGGGCCGGTCCTTGCCGCCACGCCTTTCGACGATGTCGATACGGCAATGGCATTGGCCAACGACAGCAGTTACGGCCTGGGCGCCAGCGTCTGGACGGGCGACATGCGGCTGGCCAACCACTTCGTCCGCAAGCTCAAGGCGGGCAATGTCTGGGTCAATGCGCACAACCTGCTTGATCCTGCGGTGCCGTTCGGAGGCTATCGCATGTCGGGCTATGGCCGCGAACTGGGTCACGCTGCGCGCGATCTCTACACCGAATCGAAGTCGGTAACGATGGCGCTGTGACCCAATGGGCGCGCGCGGGCCGTTATGGGCACCAGCTGCGCGCCCTTATTTCCATACCCAAGGTGCATAACCGCTGCGCAATCGGGATAGCCCGCGCAACCGCAGCCTGACAGCATCACCGTGCAAGATCGGCATCAAAAGACCGACAACGCCCGCAGGACGCGCCGCCGCAGCGGCTCAGGGCCAAGAACCAAGTGCTTCGCAGGATCATCGATCACGCGTCTCGTCGGGGAAACGGTTCCGTCGGGGCGACAGGGTTTCAGGGGAAATCACATGACACTTGCCACAACACGAAAAGCAATGCGCCTGCGCTGCGTCATCGGGATGCTTGCACTGGCTGGCGCCGGGGCCGGATACGCTGCGCCGGCACTGGCGCAGGACAGTGCCGAACCCGAAGGGCTGGAAACGATCACCGTCACCGCGCGCAAGCAGACCGAGAACCTTCAGTCCACGCCGATTTCCATCACCGCCTTCAGCGCGGAAAGGCTGGAGGCGCAGGGGATCACGCAGGTCAACCGCATCCAGGACTTCACGCCGAACCTGACTTTCGCGAACATCCCGTCGAACAGCGGCATCGCCTCCAACGCGGCGGTCTATATCCGTGGTATCGGCCAGAACGACTTTGCACCCACGGTTGAGCCGGGCGTGGGCATCTACATCGACGGCGTGTATCTTGGCCGCACGGCAGGCGGTGTGTTCGACCTGATCGACGTGGCATCGATCGAGGTTTTGCGCGGGCCGCAAGGCACGCTGTTCGGCCGCAACACGATCGGCGGCGCGATTAATCTCACCACCTTGCAGCCCGATGACACGCTGCGCGCCAAGATGGACATGAAATACGGCACCGACGATCTGGTGAACGTGCGCGCGATGGTGTCCGGGCCGCTGGCGGATGGGCTGTTCGCCAAGGTCAGCGCCGGGATTTCGCGCCAGGACGGCTATGTCGATGCACCCAGCCTTGGAGTGAAGTTCGGTAACAAGGACACCAAAACGGTGCGCGGCGCCTTGCGCTTCGCCCCCGGCGGCAGCCCGCTGGAGGTGACGCTGGCAGGGGACTATACCCGCGACAAGAGCAACGGCGCGCCGGTAGTCGTCACCGGCATCGACGAGACGGCGACCGGCAGCTTCGTGACCCTTGCCAACGTGATCGGCAGCGGCACCGGCAACCCCGGTGACTGCCTTACCGCAGCGGCCGCCAGCAACATCGCCTGCTACAATTCGCGCCTTTACAGCCGCGATACCAACTATGCCACGGATCCCACCTTTTCCGACCTTGAACTGTGGTCGGCCGCGCTCACTGTGTCCTACCGGCTGGCGGACGAGATCGAGGTCAGGTCGATCACTGCGCTGCGGCGGATCAACGGCACTTTCGCGCAGGACCGCGACGGGTCGAACCTGGGTATCAACTACGTCTACGACACCTTCACCCAGAAGCAGTTCAGCCAGGAACTCCAGATCGTCGGCGAGGCACTGGACGGCCGCCTGAACTGGGTCACGGGCCTCTACTTCTTCAAGGAGAAAGGCAAGGATATCAATCCGATCGACTTCCTTGTCGTCTACGCCAATTCGGGCGGATACTACGATTACAAGAACTGGGCGGCCTTCGCGCAACTGGGTTTCGAGATCACCGACGGCCTGACTCTGACGGGTGGTATCCGCTATACCGACGATCGCAAGTCCTACCTGCCGGATCAGTACGTCATTTCTACGCTGGAGCCGTTCCTTTCGATCCCCACCGCAACGCGTATCGTTCCTTATGAATGGGTGGATGCCAACGTGAAGAAGTGGACGCCGATGGCGAACCTTTCGTGGCAGGCAACCCCTGACCTGATGGCTTATGTAACCTATTCGCAGGGCTTCAAGGGCGGCGGTTACACCCAGCGGGTCTTCCCGCCGGAGGAATCGCTGCCAAGCTTCCGGCCGGAAACGGTCGATTCCTACGAAGCCGGCTTCAAGCTGATGGCGCTTGGCAACCGGCTGCGCTTCAACGGAGCGGCGTTCTACACCGATTACAACGACATGCAGTTGCTGGTTGCCGATGCATCACGGGTGGGACCGTTCATCACCAACGCAGGCAAGGCGCGCATCCAGGGCTTCGAACTGGAAACCAACATCGCGCCCGGCCGCGGCTTCCGGTTCAACGCGGCGGTCGGCATGACCGATGCGAAGTTCAAGCGGCTGGAAGATGGCGTGCAGGGCCTGACGCTCGATTCCAAATTCGTGATGGTGTCCAAGTGGACGGTGAGCGCATCTGCCGAGAAGGAATTCGTGATGGATGCGGCAGGCACGCTGACGCCCCATCTGGACTGGTCCTATCGATCCGGCTTCTACACCAATGCCAATGGCATCAATACGCCCGAACTTTATCAGCCGGGCTACAGCGTCTTCAATGCGAACTTGCGCTGGCTGGATGAAGGGCAGCACCTGTCGCTGACGCTGGGTGTGGACAATATCGGCAATCGCAAGTTCCGCACTTTCGGCGATTATCAGCCGTCTTTCGGCTTCTACATGCAGGCCTTCGATCGCGGCCGGCAGTATTACGCAAAGCTTGGCTACAGCTTCTGATCAGGGACATGACCATGACTTTCATGCTTACCCGCCGCGCCGTGGTGGGCAAGATGGCTCTGGCCGCAATGCTGCCAGCCATCGCCGCCAGCCCGCTGTCCGCAATCGCTGCTACGGCCACACCAAAGCCGACGCCGGAGGAGCCGGCCACTGCCGCGCTGCTGCACACAGCGTTCCCCACGGCCGGCTGGATGCGGCATTCTATTCAGGGGTCGCCGGCCGCTATCTGGCCGAGATCGCGAAAGACCCCGCCGCGATGGCCGAGCATCGCCGCGGGCTGGCGCTGCTTGACGGCTCCTACATCGCCCCCTTCGCGCAACTGCCTGAAATGGTGCGCCGCTCGATGGTGGCCAGGTATGATCAGGAGCCGTTCTTCAAGGCGCTCATCTGGCGCGGGGCGGAGCTGATCTATCGCGATGCGGCAGTCTGGAAGATGGTTGGCTACGAAGGGTCGTCGGTCGAATACGGCGGCTACATCGAACGCGGCTTCGACGACATAGACTGGCTGCCCGCTGCGGGAGGCGCGAAATGACGCAGTTCTCGCTGGATGACAGTTCGGTCTTCGTCGTTATCGGCTCGGGCGCGGGCGGCGGCGTTCTGGGCAATGAACTGGCGCAAAAGGGGCACAAGGTGGTGTGCCTTGAGGCGGGGCGGCGGCTTGAAATGTCGGACATCGTCAACGACGAGGCCGAGATGTTCGGCAAGCTCACCTGGCTCGAGAGGCGCATGGCGACCGGCAAGCCGGACCCCAACTTTCCGGTATGGGGCTGCAAGACGGTAGGCGGCACGACCATGCACTGGACCGGGGCCTGCCCGCGCTTCGAACCGCATGAAATGCGGGCGCGGACTACTTACGGCGCACTGCCGGACACCACGCTGGTGGACTGGCCGGTGACGCCCGAGGAAATCGCGCCGTGGTACGACAAGGCCGAAGTGCGCATGGGTGTCACCGGGCGGCAGGGCATGCCGTTCCTGCCGCCGGGTAACAACTTCAAGGTGCTGGAAGCGGGCGCGCGCAAGTGCGGCTATATCGACATCGACACGCACAACATGGCGATCAATTCGATCGAGCGGGACGATCGCCCTTCGTGCCATCAGCTGGGCTTCTGCACGTCGGGTTGCGCGGTCGGCGCGAAGTGGTCTACGCTCTACACCGAAATCCCGAAGGCGGAGGAGACAGGCCGCTTCGAACTGCGCCCCGAATGCATGGTGACGGGTATCGAACTGGGGCAGGACGGACGCGTTTCGGGCGTCACGTATCTGCATCAGGGCAAGCGGGTGACGCAAAAGGCGCGCGCGGTCGCAGTGGCGGGCAACGTGGTGGAAACCACGCGCCTGCTGCTCAACAACTCCAGCGACCGGCATCCGCAGGGACTGGCCAATTCCAGCGGACTGGTGGGGCGCAACTACATGCGCCATTTCACGATTCAGGTCATGGGCGTGATGCCCGGCAAGGTTCACTTCCACCGCCAGACGCATCTTGCGGGCGTGGTCCGGGACGAGCGCGGCCACCGGCCGGAGCGCGGCTTTGCGGGCGGCTTCCTGATTTCGACAGTGCCCTTCACGCCTGAAATCCTGGCGAAGAACATGATCACCGGCGGCTGGGGGCGCGATCTGACCGAAGTGCTCGACAAGTATGACCAGCTTGCCGGGATGCTGCTGACGGGGAGGATCCGCCGCAGCTGTCCAACCGCATCACCCTGCACCCCACCGAGCGCGACGGCTATGGCCTGCCGGTGCCGGTGATCCATTACGAGGACCATCCCAACACGATCGCGATGAAGGAATATGCCTGGCAGGCGGGACGGCGCATCTACGAGGCGCTGGGAGCGGAGAACGTGATCGAGATGGGTGATTACATCCCCGCCACCCACAACATGGGCACTGCGCGCATGGGCGATGATCCCAGGGCAAGCGTGTGTACACCGTTCGGCCGCACGCACGATGTCGCCAATCTCTACATCGCCGACGGCAGCCTGTTTCCAACGGCCGGCGGCTGCAATCCCACGCTGACGATCGTTGCGCTGGCCTTGCGGCAGGCGCAGCACATCGACCGCGAGGTCGCGGCGGGGCGGTTGTAGAAATGGCTTAACATGCGGTGGCCGCCATGCGATGCAACTTGAAACTTCAACTAAAATCGTGTGGGGCGCGCATGAAGATTGCAGTCGTTGGAGCAGGCGCAATGGGCGCGCTGTTCGCCGCGCGCATGGCGGCTGGCGGGCTGGCCGTCACGCTGGTCGATATCGATCCGGTGCGGATCGCGCAGATTGCCGCCGATGGTCTGCGGGCAAGTGTCGCAGGGCAGGCGCTGTGCAGCGACACCCTTTGCGTGGCGCCCGAAACGCTGGGTTCCGGGCAGGATCTGATCGTCCTGTTCACCAAGTTCGCCGCCTTGCGTCCGGCTCTGGCGCAGGCGTGCCATGCCCTTGCGCCCGATGGTATCGTGGCCGTGCTGGCGAACGGGCTGGACGCGGCGGGGCAACTTGACGGGCTTGTGCCCGCCGAACGGCTGGTCATCGGCGTTACCGACGTGGCGGCGGATTTGCGCAATGGCATCGCCCATAGCGACGGCTCTGGCGTGGTCAAACTGGGCATGGCCGATCCGGCGTCGTCGGCCCGTCCCTGCGGGCGTGTTGCGGCGTGGTTTGAAAGGGCAGGCTTTGCGGTATCACAGCAGGCGGATATCCGGACTGCCGTGTGGGAAAAGGTGGCGTTCAACGCCGGCTTCAATGCACTGGCAACGCTCGCCGATGCCTGCGTGCGCGATCTCGACAATGAGCCCGGACGGCGGATCGTCGGTTCGGTGCTGGACGAAGTGGCCGCCGTCGCCAAAGTCGCTGGGGTGCCTTTTGACCTGGGTTCGGTACGCGCGCGCGTGGATGCGGCGTTCGCGCTTCAGGGCGGGCACCGCCCTTCCATGGCGCAGGATCGCCGGGCAGGCAGGCGCACGGAAATAGAGGCGATCAACGGCGCCGTGGCCGCCTGTGCCCAGCGGTTGGGAATGGCCGCGCCGGTCAATCGGACGCTGACGGATCTGGTCCTGCTGACCGGCGGGTAAGATGATTTCGGGCACGCACTATTTTACTTGAAATATCAATTGAGACCTAGCAGCATGCGGCCACAACCAAACATATAAGCACCTTCGGGGGTAAAGTGGTTCAGCAACAGCATCGGCGCGCCTGGCTGGTCGTGGCGCTATGCATGATCGCCTACGTGTTTTCGTTCATCGACAGGCAGATCCTTGCGCTGCTGATCGAGCCGATCAAGGCCGACCTCTCGCTAAGCGATACGCAGTTCGGGCTGCTTCAGGGGCTGGCGTTCTCGTTGTTCTACGCGACGATGGGCATACCCATCGCCAGCCTGGCGGACCGCTATCCGCGTCCGCTGATCATCGTTGCCGGCGTCGCCTTCTGGAGCGTTGCGACGATGGCCTGTGGGTTTGCGCGCAGTTTCGGGCACCTGTTCGTGGCGCGCCTTGGTGTGGGGGCAGGGGAGGCCGCGCTGTCTCCAGCAACGTATTCGCTGATCAGCGACCTGTTCCCGCGTGAGAAACTGGGGCGCGCGGTTGGCGTCTATTCCATGGGATCGTTCCTGGGTGCGGGGATCGCGTTCCTGGTCGGCGGCAGCGTGATCGGCATGGTCGCTTCGCTGCAGGGGATGGAATTGTTGGGGCAGCCGATGGCGTCGTGGCAGCTGGTCTTCGTGATCGTCGGCCTGCCGGGCGTTGTGCTTGCCGCGATCATCGCCCTGCTGGTACGAGAACCGCGCAGCGCCACGGGCGAAGTGCGCGGAAAGGACGTGCCTTCCACCCCGGCGGTGTTCCGGTTCCTGTGGAGCAGGCGGGCGATCTTCGTGCCGCACATGCTGGGTTTTTCGCTGATGGCGACGTCGCTTTATGCGGTCCTTGGCTGGTCCCCGGCCTATCTGATGCGCACCTTCGGCATGACGGCTGCGGAGTGCGGCCTCAGACTGGGCGTGGCTGCACTGACGGCGGGCGCTGCGGGCGTCTTCGCCAGCGGCTGGTTCATGGACCGGCTTACGATTGCCGGGCGGCGCGATGCGCCGTTTGTTACCGGCATCGTCGGCTCGGCGGGCGCCATTGCTTCGGTCGCAGCGCTGCCGTTCACGACTTCGGGCAACGTGGCGACGGTGCTGCTGGGCTGCGCGCTGTTCTTCGTATCGACCCCGATGGCCCCGTCCACCGCCGTGATGCAGGTAGTGCCGCCCCCTTCCATGCGATCGCGGGTTTCGGGCATCTTCCTGTTCTTCAACAGCTTCGTGGGGCTGGCGATGGGCTCTGCCGTGGTTGGCCTGCTGAACGACAAGGTCTTTTCCGGCGTGGGTCAGTCGGTAGCGACGATCGTGGTGCTGGCATCGATCCTGGCGATCACGCTGCTGAGTGCGGGGCGCAGGCCCTACGCCGCAGCGGTGGCAGGCTGAATGCAGATCGGCCCGGCTTTTCCGAGGAGGAAGGCCGGGCCGACATAGGGAAAATTGACGCTGCGCGTTACTTCAGATCGGTCAGCCTGATCCGGTAGATGGTGGCGACCCCGCGTTTCGGCAGCGAATTGGCGAAGACCTTTTCCGACAGACGCGCATCGGCGATGTAAAGGTATCCGCCCGCGACGGAGAACCCGTCACCCCAGGCGATCGCTTCCGTTTGCGGCACCACATGCGATGCCAGCGTCCTGCCGGTGGAGCGCAGGCCGACGATGCCGCCATGTTCCAGATCGCCGCCATAGAGCGTGCCCTGCGGTGTCATGATGATCCCGCCGGTGATCGGACCTTTGCCAAGGAACTCCACACTGGCAGCGAGCTTCGCGACGGGCAGAGCTGGATCCGCCAGCGCGGCGGCGGGCACGCGCCAGTAGTTGTGATCGGTCAGCGTGCGATAGTAGACCCACTGGCCATCGGGGGACATGTCTATGCCGTCCGCATGGACGAGCGGGAGCTTGCCGCTGCGCAGCAGGCCAACCTTGCCGCCGATGTGCAGGTGTTCTGCCGGGTCTGCGCGGGTAGAGCGGTCTGCGATCAGCACCTGCCGTGCCTTGCCGGTCTTGAGGTCAAGCACCACAAGACTGCCTTCGCGGTCGATGTTGGTAAGGTACGCCAGCCCGCGCCGGTTATCGATCCTGAGATCGTTGAGCAGATCCCCGGCATCCACCGCACCTTCGAAATCGTAGGTGCGTTCCACCAGGTTGCCCGCCAGGTCGAATTTGACAAGCTTCGCCGGGCCGGTCGGCGCGGGCGAGGGAGAGTCGGGCGACCTGAGTCCAGCACCCACAGGGTGCCGGCATCGTCCACCCACAGCGCTTGCGGCGCGAACCAGCAGTGCCGGGTGTCTTGCCCCGAAACCTGCCAGCCGACGGCAGGAAAGGGGGTGATGGCGCCGGTGCGGGGATCGATCTCGATCACCTTGTTGCCACTGGTCGCGGCGGGAGCGCTGGCGAAGATGCGCCCCGCCGGGGTGACGGCGACCCCGATCAGGCCGAACCCGTCCAGTTGGCGCACAACTTCCAGTCGTTTGGCAGCAGGGGCCGGTGCATCGGCAAGCGCGCCCCAGCCCCCGCCAGAGAGTCCGCCAGCACCAGTGAGACGGCCAGTAGCGATGCCTGCGCCTTCATTGCACCGCTCCCCGGATCGCGGGCATCATGTCACGGTGGCGAAGCATGGCGACGAATTCGCTCAGCCGTCCGGCGCGATAGGCGGCAAGATCCATGTCCTGATAGTCATAGAAGCCCTTGCCGTCGCGCACGCCGTTGTGCCCTTGCGCCATGTTGCGTTCGACCACTTCGGGTGCGGCGAAGCGCTGCGGGTCAAGCGTGCCGGAAAGGTAGCGACTGGCATGGAACAGGATGTCGCCGCCGCCCCAGTCGATGAACTCCAGAAGGCCGAGCACGGCGAAGCGGAACCCGAAGCCGACGCGGATGGCGGTATCGACATCCTCTGCGCTGGCCACGCCTTCCTCTACCAGTCGCGCCGCTTCGTTCATGGCCAGCGCCTGGATGCGCGGCACGATGTAGCCGGGTGACGAACGGCACACGACGGGTACTTTGCCGATGCCGCGCAGGATCGCGCAAAGCGCCTCCACTTGCGCGGGATCGGTGGCGTTCGCGGGGCTGACCTCGATCAGGGGCACCAGATGCGCCGGGTTCAGCCAATGCGCGTTCATGAAGCGCTGCGGTTCCGGCAGCATCTCTGCAAGCGTATTGGCATCGATGGTGGACGTCGTCGACGCGACAAGGGCATCGGCGCGCGCGGCCTTGCCGATCGCGGCGAAGGCTTCCTGCTTGGCGGGGATGGTTTCGGGCACGGCTTCGAACACCAGATCGCAGCCCGCCAGAAGCGCGCACGCCTCTGCGGCCGGAGCGACAAGGACGTCATCCAGCACGCGTGCCATGGTTGCGGCGTCAAGCAAGCCCGCTTCCGCAAGGAAAGCCACGTCGCGTTCCACGTCGAGGCGGGCGGCGGCGGCAAGGTGCGCAAAGTCTTGGGCACTGCGCTGGCGCAAGTCGAGCAGGCGCACCGGATGGCCGGCCAGGGCAAAGGCGGTGGCGATGCCCCGGCCCATGCGCCCCGCTCCGACCACGCCGATCACGGCGTCAGAACCCGTCATGGAGACGTTCCTGCAAGGTTGCCCGATCGCAGTCCGCAAGGCCCAGACGTTCCAGCGTGCGCCCCGCAGCATAGAGGTCTTCCCCGGTGATCGCGGAGGCCAGCGCCAGCAGTCCTTCGCCCACCGGCATCGGCTTGCCCGCCCAGCGTGCGATCGAGGTAAACAGGGAAAGCCCGATCGCGGTGTCTTCGCGCATGTAGCGGTGGCTCTGCAGGTTGATCTTCTCGCGCCAGTCGCCGCTGTCGGTCAGCTTTTCATGCGCGGCATTGCCGTACATCCACTCATCGCCATCGGGGCTGTAATGGTCGGCCAGCGGGAAATGCGGAGCGGCATAGCCAAGATGCTCGCGCACTGCGATGCGCTCGGCATCCAGCGCATTGGTGACCGCGCGGATCGACGCCTGGGTGCCTTCGTTGTGGATGTCCCACGCGTCGAAATGCTCAAGCGGCCCGGCGTTCATCATGATCAGCGGGGGTGGATGATCGGCCCGGCATTCATGAGCGCGCCGGAAAGCACGTCACCGGCAGGCTCGACGCAGGGGTAGGCCTGCTGCAGCAGCGCGATCACTTCGTCCGCATCGCGCGCGGGGAACACGCCGGTCGGCAGGCGCGTGGCATAGACGCTGACGACGATGCTGGCGGGGCCGTGCTTGCGCACCAGGTAGGGCAGGGTGCCGGTTTCGGCGAAGCGAACGCGGGCCTCGTTTCCGGCGGCGCGGGCGGCTTCCACGAAGATCAGCGAACCCAGTGTGCCGGGTGGCAGGAACACCACCTGCCCATCGCGCCAGTGCGGGGCGCAGGCCCTGGCAAGATCTTCATGCGCGGTGGCAGGCAGCGGGATCACGACCAGTTCGGCTGCCGCCAGAGCCTCTTCCAGCGAAGAGGTGAGGTGGGCGATCGGCACGGTGCGCGTTCCCGCATGGTCGCGCACTTCGACGCCGCCCTGCGCTTCGATGGCGGCGAAGGCACCCGCATCGCGGCGCCAGAACCAGACCTCGTGACCCCTCTCGCTCATTTCCGCCGCGGCGGCGTAAGAGCCGTGTCCTCCGCCCAGTACTGCGATACGCATGATGCTCTCCTTGATGTGACGGAGGGCATTGTGCGCAGGCGCGCCGCCATGTGCTATCCGCTTCGCGCAACGCCGTGCGCGAGGTGCAGCAAAATGCGGCTCAATCGTCTTCGAGGCGCACCACCACCTGACGCAGCTGACGGTTGAGGGCGTCGAAGTCCATGCCCTCATCGCCCGTGAACACGCGCGAGAAGATCTTGCCCGCAGTCTGCCAGGCGCGGGTGCGGGCGGCCAGACCGTCCTTGGTCAGCGAAACGTCGGTGACGCGCCCGTCGGTGGCGCGCGCCTCGCACGAAACAAGGCCCTCTGCCTCCATGCGCTGGATAAGCTTCATCATGGTCGGCAACTTGACGATGGCGAGTTCGGAAATCTCGCTCACGCTCAGCGCCTGACCAGGCTGCACGCACATCAGCACGCGCCAGCGGCCGATGTCGAGACCGACCTTCTTCAGCCCGCGCTCAAGCCGGCTGAGGTAGAGGCCGGTGGCATGTGTCAGCCAGAAGAACGGCCATTCGCGCGCGTCGAATTCGCTGCCGTCCGAATTCGGATCGGGCGGGGTCGCGCTGCGTCGCTTTGCCTTTGTTGCCTTGGTGGCCATAGGCTCCTGCTCCACGTCCTTCATTTTTACAGTCTTTCTCCGAGTATCCGATCGCTGCGCCGGAGGAAATACCCGGCATATCTCACTTGAAATATCAATTATTATGCGGCAGCCATACCAGAACACGGTAGGCTTCTGCAAACCAGTGCGATTTCCTTGGGTTTTGCGCCCGTGCAGGCGACGCCGGGGCGATCGGCGAATCTTCAGGTAAGCGAGGGCGAGTTGAAAATTCGGGCGAGCCGATCATCCAGATCCGGGCATCATCGGTGCTAGGCGCGCCGCTTCTGCCCTCGCGCCGGTATCGCCTTCGCGGTGATCCGCAGCGAGCGCTGTCGATCGCCGAACTGCGCGCCATGGCGCTGCATCGATTGCCTGCGCTGGCGGCGGAATATCTTGAAGGCGGGGCCGAAGACGAGATCGCGCTTGCCGCCAATCGTCAGGCTTTCGACCGCTTGCGGTTCCGTCCGCGTCTTGCGGAGGGTGACGCACCTGCGGGCAAATGCCGGTTTCCCTACGTTATCGCACCCACCGGGCTCAACGGCCTTTACTGGCACGGAGCCGACCTTGCGCTGGCGCGCGCTGCGGCGAAGGCCGGGGTCCCTTTCACGCAAAGCACCGTCTCCAATGTACTGCTGGAGGATGTGGCAAAGGTGCGAGGGCTGGAGCACTGGTTCCAGCTTTACATCTTCAGCGAGATGGCGCTGGTCGAAAGGCTGCTTGGCCGGGTGGCTGCGGCCGGTGTGCGAACGCTTGTCGTGACGATCGATGCCAACACCTTTGGCAACCGGGAATGGAATGCGCGGCTCTACGCGGCAGAGGGTCAGGCAACGCTGGCTGCACGGATGGATGCGCTGCGCCACCCCCGCTGGATGGCGCAGGTCTTCCGCAAGGGTCTGCCGGGCTTTCCCAACATCGCCGAATGGTTGGGCGCCGGTTCCGCCGATCTGCTGGAGGCAAGCCGCTGGCTGCGGCAGAACATCGCACCGACCGTTTCCTGGCGTGAACTGGAGCATGTGCGGGCGCTCTGGCACGGGCGGATGCTGATCAAGGGGATCGGGCACCCTGCTGACGCGCGGCGTGCCGTCGACATGGGGGCTGATGGCGTCGTGCTGGGTAACCATGGCGGCCGCCAACTTGATGGAGCCGCCCCGGCCTTGAACTGCTGCAGGCGACCCGCGCGGAACTGCGCGCGGACGTTCAGGTGCTGGTGGAAGGCGGTGTCCGGCGCGGTGCCGATATTCTCAAGGCATCCCTGCTGGGCGCCGACGGGGTGATGGGCGGCCGCGCAACGCTCTATGGAGTGGCGGCGGGAGGCGAAGCAGGCGCGACGCGGGCATTGGCGATACTCGAACAGGAATACCGTCGGGCGCGCATTCTGCTGGGTGACGGCGACATGGCCTGCGAGAAAATATAATATTCAATTGACATTGTTATATCGCAGGGCATGCTGCGGCACTCAGGGAGCCAGCCCGACAGAGGCGGCACGGCAACGCACCGGGGAGGTGTCCGGGCATTGGTGTTCAGGCAGGAGGGCTGTTTGATGATCTCGTGGATGTTCCCGCGCCGGCAATGCAGCGCGGCCGGGCAGTTCAAGACGTGAGGGACGGGGGATCGCTGCGATACGCGCTTGATGACGGCCCCTGGACCCGCTTCCAGAAGCAGGCGGGGATCCTTGCGATTCTCGCGGTCGTTCTCGACGGGTTCGACATCCAGCTGATCGGCGTTGCAATCCCGGCGTTGATGAAGGCGTGGTCGCTTCCGCGAGAGGCGTTCGTGCCGGTGTTGGGCCTGGGGCTCGTCGCCATGAGCGTGGGGACGGCGATCAATGGCTGGCTGGGCGACAGGATCGGTCGCAAGGCAACGCTGCTGGCCAGCATGGTGGTGTTCGGGCTGGGCACCCTGGCGTCGGCATTCGCGGGCGGCATGACGCTTTTCCTGGCCAGCCGTCTCGTCGCTTCGGTCGGACTGGGCGGGGCGATGCCAAGCGCCGTGGCGCTGCTTTCCGAATTCACGCCCGTGCGCCGGCGCAGTTTCATGGTGACCTTCGGGATGATCTGTACCCCCGTGGGCGGTGTCATGGCGGGCTTGGTTGCGGCATGGCTATTGCCTGCCCACGGATGGCCCGCGCTGTTCCTTGTTGGCGGCGCCCTGCCGCTGATCCTTGCACTTGTCGTCGCGGTGGTCCTGCCGGAATCGCCCCAGTTTCTTGCGACCCGCCCGGCGCGCCGCGCAGAGCTTGAACGGATCGCACGACGCCTTGGCGCGGCAGACGCAGGCGACTTCGGCCCCATCGCCGGGCAGACGCCTGCGGCAAAGGCAGGTTACGGCGCCTTGCTGCAAGGGGAGGAACGCCTGCCCAGCATCATGCTGTGCGTCCAGTTCCTTGGGGTGCTGACGGCTGCCTACACGGTGTTCAACTGGCTGCCGGTGTTCAGCGTAAGCCGGGGGCTGGACATGGCGGCGGCAGGCACCTTGCTGGCGGCCTTCAATTTTGGCGGCATGGGCGGGGCGCTGATCGGCGCGCTGCTGATCGACCGGACCGGATCGCGCAAGCTGACGCTGACGTTCGGGATCGGCGGCGCACTGAGTTGCCTGCTGACGCTTGCGGCCTTTGCGGCGGGCGCTTCGATGCCGGTGCTGGTGGCGGGGCTGGCGCTTGCCGGACTGTTCATCGCCGGGTTGCAGCCAATGCTCTTTGCGATCGCGGCCAACGCTTATCCTGCTTCGATGCGATCGACGGGCATCGGGGCTGCGCTCGCGATCGGACGGTTCGGCGCGATCGCCAGTTCCTTCATCGGCGCGATGCTGGTCGGTGCGGGGGCGGGCGCGTTCTTTGTATTTCTGTGTACCATGATGCTGATCGTGACGGGCGCCCTGTGGTTCATGCCAAGGCACGTACCGGGCCGCAGCCAGACGGGAGAATGACCATGACCAACTGTTCCGACGAGGAGTGGAAGCTGCGCCACGATCTGGCGAACTTCTATCATCTGATCGAATATTTCGGCTGGCACGAGATGATCATGAACCACATCTCGGTGCGGTTGCCGGAGGGGGATCGTTACCTCGTCAATCCGTTCGGCCTGAACTATTCCGAGATCACGCCCGACAACCTGCTGGTGGTCAACGTCGATGGCGAACTGGTTGGGGAATCCGAATACTGGGCCAATCCGGCGGGCTTCGCCCTGCACGGCGCCATCCACACGCATCGCCATGACGTGCACTGCGTCGCCCACACGCACACCATTCCGATTTCGGCGGTGGCGATGAAGGATGCAGGCTTCGACCATAACAACTTCTACGGGGCGCAGCTGATCGACCGCGTCGGCTATCATGAATTCGAAGGCATCACCCTGTTCGCAGACGAGCGTGACCGCATGGTCGCCAGTCTTGGCGACAAGCACGTGCTGGTCCTTCGCAATCACGGTGTCGCCGTGTGCGAACGGGACATTCCATCGACGTTCATGCTGCACTACATCGTCCAGCGCGCCGCCGAAGTGCAATGTCAGGCAGGCATGATCCCCGGCCCCGACCGCAAGATCGGCGCCGAAGTCATGGAGCGTTGCCGTACTTCCGCCGCTCGTCTCAACGAAAGCAATCGCTTCTCTGCGCTACTGTTCGAAAGCCAGGTGCGTGCCATGCGCAAGGCGAAGCCTGTCGACTGGTATCGGCCCTGACCATGCGGCAGACCGTGGCCGCCTTGCCGCAGCGGATCGAGACGCGCGATGCCGATGCAGTGGTCGCGATGCTTTCGCGCATACTGGCCCCGCACGAGATGGACATGCGGAAAACAGGCCGCACGATCCGCGCGCAAGTGCGCCACGTCGCGGCAGGGCCGTGCCGTCTGGCCGACCTGACTTATGGAGCGCCCGTGCGGATACGCTCGCGCGTGCCGCAGGGGCGGATACTCGTCCATGCCGTTGCCGAAGGGCGCAGCCGCATGGCGCTGGGCGATCGCAAGGTTGCCGTGCTGGAAGCGGGCATGATGCACGTGTCCCCTCCGGGATCGCCGCTGGACATCGCATTCGAAAGCAGCAGCCGGCATTTCACGGCAAATCTGCCGTCCGGTCTGTGGCCTGCGGTATCGGGGCGCTACGACGCGCTTGCCGGCGGTGAGGCGATGGTGTGGATCGACCTCATGCGCTTCATGCTCGGCTGGGCGGAGCTTGGTCCGGGAATGCCGGACCTGTTCGGGGACCGGGCGGCAAGCCTGATCACCGAATTCCTGCGCGACCGGGCTCACGTGTCGAGGCCCGAGGTCGGCGCAGCCGTGCCGTGGTTCGTGAAGCAGGCAAAGGCGGCGATCGCCGGTCTTGTCGCGAATGGTGCACACACGATTTCCCTGTGCGAGATCGCGGCCGATGCGGGTGTAAGCGTGCGAACGCTCCAGTCCGGGTTTCGGCGCTTCCTTGGTCACACGTTTGGAGAGGAAGTGCGGGAGCAGCGGCTGGAACGGCTCGATCACCTGATCGTTGAACGGGGTGACCAGTTTGACGTCACCGCATTGATGCAGGCTTGCGGAATCGTCAGCATGGGCCGGTTCGCAGGATACTATCGTGACCGATTCGGCGTGGCGCCATCGGACCGTCTGCGCCGCCGCCATTGATCGCCGGAACGCGCGCGGATCAGCGGAAATCCGCTTACGGTATAAATTGACATTTCAAGTGAAACAAATATGAGTCTGGATATGTCACGCAACAACGCCATCTTCACGCCGGTGGATCTGGGAAGCGGTGCTGTCACCGTCGCGGTCAAGGACTGCATCGATATCGCAGGGATGCCGACGAAGGGCGGCAGCGCCGCTCTTGATGACGCACCTGCTGCCCAAGCGAATGCCGCAGTGGTCGAAGCGCTGCTGTCGGGCGGCTGCCGGATCGTCGGCAAGGCGAACATGCATGAACTGGCTTACGGCGTTACCGGCATCAATGCCTGGACGGGTTCCGCGATCAATCCGCACTTTCCCGATCGCGTCCCCGGTGGTTCGTCAAGCGGATCGGCTGTCGCGGTGGCCGAAGGGCTGGTGGACTTTGCCATCGGCACGGATACCGGCGGCTCGATCCGAACGCCCGCCGCTTGCTGCGGCGTGTTCGGGCTCAAGCCCACGTTCGGCAGGGTGAGCCGGGCAGGGGCTTGGCCGCGCGCATCGTCGCTGGACTGTATCGGGCCGTTTGCCCGTTCCATGGCGCAGATCGAGGCGGCAATGCGCATTATCGCGCCCGGCTACGCCCCGTCGGCAGATGCTCCGCCGCGTTTCGCGATCGTCCAGGCAGAGGGCGTCGATGCTGCCGTGCAGGCGGCGTTCGATGACGCGATGGCGCCGTTTTCTGCGAATGCACAGGTTAGCCTGGCGCAGCTGCCGGACGCCTATGCCGCCAACATCGCAGTGATCGCGGCGGAAACTTACGCTGCCTTCGGCCACCTGCTGGCGGGCGGAAAAGTCGGTACGGACGTGGCGGCGCGGCTTACCGCGGCGGCAAACGTCGATGCGCAAAAGCTGGCGCAGGCCGAAGTGGTGCGCACGCGCTTTACCGCTGAGGTCGATGCGCTGCTTGAACAGCATGAACTGCTGGTGATGCCGACGATGCCGTGTTTCCCGCTGGCGCTGTCCGAAGCCGGCGATGCTGCCGCAGCGCTGCGCATGACCGCGCTGGTGCGCCCGTTCAACCTTTCGGGCCATCCGGCGCTGACCGTTCCGGTGCTTGCCGCAGAAGGGTTGCCGATCGGCATTCAGGTGATCGGCCGGCATGGTGCGGATGAGGCTGTCTGCGCCTTTGGCCGCATGCTGGAAAATATAATTTCCGTGATCATGGACCCAGCAGGGGAGGATACCAACCGATGACCGTTGCCGATATCTCCAAGCCGGGCGAGGCGGCGCCGGGCAAGGCTGAGGCGCTGGAGCGACTGCTTGCCGCCGCGCGTGAACGCCATGCGGAGTTTGCTGGGCAGACCCATGTAAGCGCCGACGTGATCGAACTGATGAAGCAGGCTGGCGTCTACCGCGCCATGGTGGCCAGGCGGTTCGGCGGCGATGAAATGCACCCGTCCGATTTTCTGCGCCTGATCGAGACAATCAGCGAAGCGGACGGGTCTACCGGATGGGTGGCCAGCTTCGGGTTCTCTGCCGTCTATCTCAGCTCGCTGCCGTTGCCGACACTTGAAAAAATGTACGCAAACGGCCCGGACGTGGTCTTTGCCGGCGGTATCTTCCCGCCGCAGTCCGCCGTTCCCGTGGAAGGCGGGGTCGAAGTTTCCGGCCGCTGGAGCTGGGGTTCGGGCTGTCGCGGCGCCGACGTGATCGGCGTGGGCATCAAGGTGGAAGGCGGCGGCCCCACCGGCGGCCTGCCGCTGATCGCGGTCATGCCCGCATCCAGCATCGAGATCGTCGACAACTGGAACGTCACCGGCATGCAGGGTACCGGCAGCCACGACATGGTGGTAGACAAGGTAGTCGTGCCGCAGGATTGGACCTTTATCCGCGGCGGTGCATCCAGTCTGGATACCCCGCTCTATCGCTATCCCTCAATGCCGCTGGCGGCGCAGATGCTGGCGGTCGTCGGTCTGGGTGTGGCGCGTGCTTCGCTGGACTGCCTGATTACGCTGGCGGGCGGGCGCACGTCCATCACCGGGGCGCCGACGCTGGCCGACCGCGCCTATGTCCAGACCGACATTGCCAAGGCCGAGGCGGCGCTGCGTTCGGCGCGCGCGTTCTTCTACGAAACGACCGATGCGGCCTTTGCCCAGCTGGAAGCGGGGGCGGAAGAACTGGACGTGACCACGCGTTCCCTGCTCCGGCTTGCCTCCACCAATGCGGCGCATGTCGCGGCTGAAGTGGCGGGCACGGTCCACAGGCTCAGCGGCACCACCGGGATCGGCGCGGATCACCCCATCGCGCGCTACTTGCGCGATGCGATGGTGGTGCCTCAACATGCCTTCCTGGCCGATGGCACCTGGCAGAACGCCGGCAAGATTATCCTGGGACTTGAAGCGGCCCCCGGCTTTCCCTGATCGAGAAGGATGCAAAAGACATGACCGATACCCCTGCCACCAAGCCCCTCCGCGTCCTGTTCTGCGGCGCTGTGCTGCAGAACTTCTTCGACCTGCCCGCTGCCGAGATCGGCAAGGTCTGGGCCGCGACCGGAGAAATGCTCAAGGGCATTCGCGACCTGCCCGGCGTGACCGTGCTGGGCACGCTGGACGATGACGAAACGATGGTTGGCACCTCGCCCAACGGCTGGCCCTGGACGTTCTATATCCTTGCCGACGTGCCCGACCGCGCCACTGCCGTTGCCGCCTGCAACCTGTTCCGCACGATCGAGGTCGGCGAATACCGTCTGTGGAAGTATATGCGCGTAGAGGCGCGCATCGGCCGGGAACTGGTCATCCCTGCATGAACGAAATGGCTCTTCTGGCCCGGCGCCTCGCGCTGCTGGAGGCGGAAGTGGCGGTGCGCCGCGTGGCTATGCGCTACTTCCGCCTGTGCGACACGCTTGGCCCGGAAACGCCTTTCGACGAGTTGGGCGACTTGTTCGCTGCGGATGCGGTGTGGGAAGGGCGCGGACGCTACCGCAAGGCTTTCGGGCGGCACGAAGGGCGCGACGCGATCGTGGCGATGCTGGCAAGCTATTCGAACCCGCCCCACTTCGCGCTCAATGCTCACTACCTTTCGTCCGAGGTCATCAAGGTTACCGGCGATGACAGCGCTACCGCGGGCTGGATGATGCTTCAGGTGTCAACTTACCGTGATGGACGCTCGGACTTGCGCAGCGCGGCCCTGACGCTGGATTTCCAGCGTCAGGACGGCATCTGGCGCATCGCCCGCTTCGTTACCGAGAACATCTTTTCCCGCGATGTCGGGCCGTGGAACGACGAGGCGCCGATCTCGGTGCCGGACGCATCAGAATAACGACACACATCAGGAGGCAGCTATGAGCGACCATGACTACGCCACGCTCGTCCGCGAAGACCGGGTCCACACCTCGCTTTATCGCGACGGGACCATCTTCGACGAGGAGATGGACCGCATCTTCAAGAACACTTGGGTCTGGGTCGCCCATGAAAGCGACGTTCCCGTAAAGAACAGCTTCAAGACATCGTGGGTCGGCCGCGAGCCGGTGATCGTTACCCGTGACCGCGAGATGAAGGTCAACGTCCTGCTCAACCGCTGCCGCCACCGCGCGGCCAGCGTGTGCGAGAAGAAGAAGGGCAAGGCCAGCGTCTTCGTGTGCCCCTACCACGGCTGGAGCTACGATCCCGACGGCACCTTGCGCAAGGTGCCGCACGCCGCCGGCTACCCGGAAGATTTCGACAAGAGCGAATTCCCGCTGATCTCGCTGCGCGTCGAAACGTACCAGGGCATGATCTTCGCCACGTTCAACAATGATATCCAACCGCTGGTCGATTACCTCGGCCCGGCGCGCAAGTGGATGGACCTGTTCATGAAGCAGGGCGCCGGTTACGGCGTGAAGACCCTTGGCGAACACAAGTTCCGCTTCCCCGGCAATTGGAAGATCCAGCTGGAGAACACGACGGACGCCTACCACTTCCCGATCGTCCACAAGACCTTCCTCGACAGCCTCGATGCCGAGACGGAGAATGTGTTCGACGTGCTGGGGCAGGGCGGCTGGGTCGAGGATCTGGGCAATGGCCATTCGGTCATGGTGATGATCCCCGATCTTATCGACCTTGAAGACAACCTCGACGCGCCGATCCCTGATCGCTTCGCGGAACTGGCGCAGGAACTGCGTGACGAGGGCCACGATGACGCCACGGTGCGCAAGGTCGTGCGCGCAGTGGGCGGTTCGGGCTTCAACCTTAACCTGTTCCCCAACGTCGCCTGTTCGATGGCGTTCTTCCGCGTGCTTCGCCCGGTCACTGTCGAGGAAACCGAGATCATGCACGTGGCGATCGGCATGGACGGCGGCCCGGCTGCGGGCAACCGCGAGCGTCTGCGGCTGCACGAACACTTCCAGGGTCCGATGGGCTTCGGCACCCCCGACGATGCCGAGGGCTGGGAGCGCGTCCAGCGCGGCGCCCATGCGGGCGAGGACTTGTGGATCATGCTCAACCGCGGCGTCGATGCGCCCGCAGGTGTGGCCGAGCCGGGCCATAACGCGGGCGACGTCAGCGCCGAAACCGGCATGCGCGCCGCCTACCAGCAGTGGAAAAGGATGATGACGGCATGAGCGAGGCGCTGGAAATGACCGCAACGATCACGCTGGCCGAAGCCACGCAGTTCATCTGGGCCGAAGCGGACCTGCTTGACCGGCTGGACTACAAGCCCTGGCTCAAGCTGTGGACCGAAGGCGGCAAGTACATCATCCCGACCGAGCGCGATCCGGCCGACTACGCCGAAGTGCTCAACATCGTCTACGACAACAAGGCGATGCGCGAAGCCCGTGCCAAGCGGTTGCTTTCGGGCTTCTCGATGTCCTCTGCGCCGCCCGCGCGCACGGTGCGCACGGTGTCGCGCTTTGTGGTGACGGCATCGGGGGATGATTTCATCGAACTGCGCGCGGCGCAGATGCTGGCCGAATACAAATATGGCCACATGCGCTTCCTGCCTGCCGACATGCGTTATCGCATCGTGCGCGCCCCTGACGGCACCCTGCTGCTTGATGAGAAGATCGTCACCCTCATCAATGCCGAGGATTATCAGTTCGGCATCGGATACCTGCTATGAGCAGCGGACGGACCGTTTTGATCACCGGCGGCGCGCAAGGGCTGGGGGCGGCGCTATCCGCTGCCTTCCACCGCGCGGGCTACTGCGTGGGTGTATCCGATATCGACGAAGCGGCGGCGATCGCCTGTGCCGAAGCCCTTGATCCAACCGGGGAAACGGCGGTGGGCTTCGCGCTCGATGTGCGCGATCAGGCCGCCTTCGAGGCCGCGCGGGACCGGCTCGTCGCGCTATGGGGTTCAGTCGACGCGCTGGTGAACAACGCCGTGGTCACCGTGGCGCGCCCGGTGCTGGAGATCGACCCGGACGAATTCGACCGCGTGGTGCAGGTGAACTTGCGCGGCACGTTCGTAGGCTGCCAGGTCTTCGGGCGCTACTTCAAGGAGCGGGGAGTGGGGCGGATCGTCAACATGGCCTCGCTAGCGGGGCAGAACGGCGGCACTGCCACCGGGGCGCACTATGCCGCGTCCAAGGGCGGGATTATCACGCTTACCAAGGTCTTCGCGCGCGATCTTGGTCCGTTCGGGGTTACGGTCAACGCGATTGCGCCGGGGCCGCTCGACAGTCCTGCCGTGCGCGCGCTGGTGCCGCAGGACAAGCTGGCGGGCATCGTCGCAGGGATTCCGGTGCAGCGCCTGGGCTCGCTCGATTATGTGGCCGACACTGCCGTGCATCTTGCCGGTGAAAACGCCTTCTTCGCCAATGGCGCCACCTGGGACGTCAACGGCGGGCTGTTCATGCGCTGAGGGCCGCTACACGATGATCGAAAGCCCGGACTTCCGTGCGGCCATGGCCCGCCTTGGCGCTGCGGTGAATATCATCACCACTGATGGTCCGGGCGGCCGCCACGGGATGACCGCGTCGGCCGTGTGCAGCATCAGTGATACGCCCGCTTCGCTGCTGGTGTGCATAAACAAGAGCGCGCGCATGCACGCCCTGGTCGAGGCCAACGGCGTTCTGTGCGTCAATGTGCTGAGCGCTGGGCAAGAGCCGCTCTCGGCACTGTTCGCGGGACATGCGGCAAGTGCGGATGAACGATTTGCGCAAGGATCGTGGTCGGCCATGGCCAACGGCGCCGCAGCCTTGTCCGGTGCGCTGTGCACATTTGGATGCCGGGTTACCTCGATCCACGAGGTCGGGACGCACAGCATGTTCGTCTGCGCGGTTGAGGAACTGCGCATGCGCGAGGACGGCGATGGGCTGGTCTACTTCGGCCGCGCCTATCACCGCCTGCCGCAGACGGTGACAGGCTAGGCCAGCCCTCGCCTCATCCCTGCCCTGCCCGGAAACGGCACAGGTCATGGATCAGGCGCGCCACGGGCATGGCAACGCCCGCGTCTTCGGCCAGATCGAAGACCGACTGGCAGATCGCGCCCAGTTCCAGCGGTGTACCGCGCCGATAGTCCTGTGCCATCGACGTGTAGAACGGCCCGGCCCGGCCGCCGATCTCAAGCATCTGTTCCAGAGTGAGGCTGGGCTCGATCCCGTGCGCGCGCGCTACCCGGATGGCCTCTTCGAGCGCCGAGATGACTACCGGTCGCAGCGAGGGTGAATGGAATTGCTGTTCCAGTGTGGCATCGGCAACCACGGACAGCGGATTGGTTGCAAGGTTGAGCGCGACTTTGGCCCAAAGTTCCGGGCGCAGGTCCGACACCGTGCGGACCTCGATCGGGGTGTTCTCGAACAGCGCGGCAACGGTCCCTGTGCCCGCGATTTCCCCGCTTACCACGGGGCCAAGGACAAGGCGTTCCGCGCCGCGCACGTCGATCGCGCCATCCGCAGCCAGGGCACTTGTAAGGAACACGACTGATCCCACGACGCGGTGCGGGTCTAATGCCGCAGCCAAAGCGCCTTCCGGATCGACCGCGGTAATGGGCGCGGCCGTGTGCGGCTGCCGATACCACCAGGGGATGCCGTTGATCAGCGGCACCAGCAGGGTGCGGGGCCCGACGAGCCTGAGCAGGTCGGGCAAGGCTGCGGGAAGATCGCCGCTCTTGAGCGCGATGAAGACGATATCCTGCGGTTCCACATCGCCGGCCTCGCGCGCGTGGACCCTGACGGTGTGGCTGGTCCCATCGGCGCCGCGCATGCGCAGGCCGTTGGCGGCAATGTCCTGCAGACGCGCGCTGCGCGCCACCACTGTCACTTCGTTGCCGGTCAGCGCCACTCTGGCCGCCACCATCGTGCCGATGGCCCCTGCGCCCATCACGCAAATGCGATGCGCCGCGTTCATCGGTGCCCCGCAACGCATATCTGTTGCAGCAGGTGTGGTGGTACAATGTCGGACACGGTGCTTTCCCGGTTGCGAATGGGCTTCAGGCGAGGACTACGCAAAAAGCCGTGCGTTGTGTGTGCGTTATCGCGCCGTTCCCTCTGGATTTTGCAACGAGCGTGCATGGTTGTCGCTTGTCGGTGCAAGCGCCCCTCACGCCTGCCGGCCCGGATCGTTCAGCAATATTCCAGGCTTAGTGCGGTCGTGCTCTTGAGCTGCTGCATGATGATGAAAGTGCGCACGTTGTCGACCTCGTTGCCCGCGAAAAGCTTGGAATTGATGAACTCGCTGTAGGATTGCAGATCTTTGGTGTGGACGCGGAGCATGAAATCGATCTCTCCGGTGGTGTAGTCGCACGACACAATTTCGGGCAGCGTTTCCACTCGCATGCGAAAGGACTGCACCAGTTCCGCAGCCTGCGATCTCAGCCGCACCGAAACATAGGCCGATATTCCAAGGTTCAGCTTTTCAGGATTGAGGATGGCTGCCGTGCGTTCGATATATCCTTCTTCCCGCAGCCGCTGCAGCCTTCGCGACGATTGAGAGGGTGACAGGTGGATGAGAGTGCTCAGTTCGCTGGGGCCAAGGTCGCCGTTGCGTTGGACCAGTTCCAGAATCTTGCGGTCGAAGTGATCGAGGCGGTCCTTGGGCACAATCGAGCTCCTGTTTCGAAAAGAGATGCGGCCTGCGTGCGCATATTTCCATGATTATGAGCGATCCGTGTGAATTATCGGCTTTCGACGCGGAAAAAGCAAACCGTACGCAAGCCCATGAGCGTACAAGGCCCCAAGATTTTGTCGATCAGGGAACGCAATGTTTTTCAATTGTTTGGATGCGCACAAGCCCGACCCCTTGTTGTCGCTTATCGAAGCCTTCGCCAAGGACCAGCGGCCGGGCAAGCTGGATCTCTCGGTCGGGGTCTATCGCGACGATCAGGGCCGCACGCCGGTCATGCGCGCCGTCAAGCTGGCCGAGGAGCGGCTTGTGCGCGATCAGGCTTCCAAGTCCTATCTCGGTCCCGACGGGGATCGCCGCTTTGCCGAATGTCTTGGCGAGCTCGTGCTTGGGCGCGGCCTTTCGGGTCATGCGCGCGGAATACAGACGGTGGGCGGAACCGGGGCGCTCAGCGTCGCGGCAGGGCTGCTTGGCGCTGGCGGTATGCCGCGCACCGTTTGGCTGGCGACGCCGACCTGGAGCAACCACCTGCCGTTGTTCGCGGCAGCGGGCCTGCCGGTCCGCACATATTCCCATGTCGACGAACAGGGCGGAGGCTTCGCGCTGGACGCATTCCTTGCAGCGGTGCAGCAGGCCAGTCCCGGTGACGCTTTCCTGTTGCAAGGCTGCGGTCACAATCCGACCGGGATCGATCCCAACATTGCCACGTGGACGAAGATCGGCCGCGCGCTGGCGGACAAGGGGCTGATCCCACTGATCGATCTCGCCTATCAGGGTTTTGGTGCTGGTGTGGAGGAAGACGCACGCGGTATGCGCGATCTGCTCGGCGTCGTGCCGGAAGCTGTCATCGCAGTGTCGTGCAACAAGACCTTCGGGCTGTATCGCGACAGGGTTGGTGCGCTGCTATGCTATGGAAACGATGTGGCGGGGTTGAATCTGGCGATGGCCAACGCGCGCGCCTTCGCCCGGTCTTCATACTCCATGCCACCCGATCACGGTGCAGCCGTGGTACGCACCATCCTTGATGATGCCGGTCTCGCCGCGATGTGGCGTGAAGAACTGGACGCCATGCGCAACCGCCTGCGCGCGACACGCCGGGCCCTTGCGGCCAGTCCCGGCGCCGACGCCCTCGGCCTTGGCGGTGTGGCAGGGCAGGGCGGCATGTTCTGTCTGTTGCCCCTTGATGACGCGCAGGTGGAGCGCCTGCGTTCGCGCTTTGCCATCTTCGTGGCGCCCGACGGGCGGGTCAATCTTGCCGCCCTGCCGCTGGAGCGCGTCGGCGCATTCACTGAAGCGCTGGCAGACGTTGCGCTGCGGGTCGCTTCATAGTTCAGGGCTAAGGCGCAAAGAAAAAGGCCGGGAGTGGGGCGCCACTCCCGGCCTTTTTCATTTGTCCGGGTCTTACTCAGCGCTGGCCTTCGGGCACCGGCGGCGGGGCAGAGGGCGCGGCATCGGTTACGCCCAACTGCTTCCAGTTGAGCATGGCGTTGTAAAGCATGCGGAATTCGCCGAAGTTCTGCCAGCGCCAGATCGGGTTCGTGGCAAACATCAGTATGCGGCCGTTGCCCTGCGGCACGTTGATGATCGCCGCCCGGTCCTTTACCGCTTCGGCTTCGCGCATGAAGCCGCTCATCACCCCTGCCTTGCCGCCGGCGAACTGCATCAGCACCTGCCCTTTCAGGCGATCTGGCAGGGCGTAGAGGGTGTTATCGGCCCAGCGCACCGGCATTTTCGCGTCGGTCAAGTCGCCCTGATAGCCGTAGAATATCGGGCTTTCGGGCTTGAGCACCTTCGCCGATACGATCGGGCCGGGCGCATAGAAGTCCTTCGGCGGGGCGCTGGTGGTGATATCATCGACAAGGCCGAACTGCACCGGCACCGCGCTGGCATTGCCCGTGGTGATCAGCGTGCCGCCTTCTTCGACGAACTTGCGAAGCGCCATCAGACCTTCCAGCCCCATACCGCCGCGGATATCTTCCGAAGAACCGAAGTCGCCTGAAAAACGGTACTTTTCCGTTTTGGTATAAGGCAGCGGCTTGCCCTTCATCGGCAGGTCGAAGACGATGTCGCGCGCAGACTTGCCCTGATTGGGAAGGATGATCACGTCGAAATCTGCGCGCAGGTTACCCTGCCGCACACGCTCCTTGTAGATCAGGTCGTAGTCGATGTCCTGCTGGTCGAAGGCATATCGCAGCCAGCCCACCTTTTCGGTGGCACCCCATGTGCTGAACACTGCGGTGCGTGGCAGCTTGCTGTCATGGGCGGTGACTGATCCGGATTTGCCAAGGCTCACCGCCTTGAGGCCAAGTTCCTCGACCTGCGGCTTGAGCGTGGCGTAAGCGCTGCCCGGCACCAGGAACGACCCCGCCGGGATCGTCTGGCCGCCGGCCTTCATGGGTGCATCGACAATGCGCACGCCCACGTCCTTCAGGCGATAACGGAGCGTCGCCATATTGACGGAGCCTTCGTCGAGCACCGCATAGGTCGCTGCGCCCGGACCGCTGATCGATCCGGCCAGCACGGCCTTCGCATAACGCGTCACCGGTACATCGAGCACGGCCTTGTCGGTGATTTCGACGATCTTGGTGTGGGTCATCAGACCCATCGTCCATGCAGCGTCGTCGTAAGTCATGAGCTTTTCGTCAGGGTAATTATCCTGCAGACGCAACAGCATCTTGGCAAGGCGCCCATATGGCTGGTTCAGCTTCACCACAAGCGAACCGGCGGGGTAGGTCGCGTCCTTCAGCCTGATCGCCTGGCCTGCCCGGCCGATCTCGATACCCTGCATCTGCAGCACGTCGGTGACGAACTTGAGGCGCGCTTCATCCGCCTGTCCCGCCGGGATGATGTAGGCATAGGGAGCGTCCTTGGTGCCTGCCTCGACCGCGTTGGCGCTCTTCTTGTAGAAGTTTTCAAGGATTACGTTGGGAAAGCGCGATGCCAGATCAAGCGCGGTCAGCACCCCGGTCTCCATGTAGTTGGTATTGTTGCGCATCGACCACATGACTTCCTTGTAGGGAGGCAGAGGGCGATACCAGTCACGCTTGGTGTAGTCGCCGCCGCGCACGGAAGACTGCACTTCCGGTGCCACGTGACGCAGCATGGTAGTTGCGCCGGCATTTCCGAAGGTTTCGTACATGCGCAACATGCCGTTGTGGTTCGACGACATGAAGGCAAGGTAGCCGGGGGTCCAGGCATCGACGAAACCGTGCGTCCACACGCCCGGCATGCCGTACTTGGTCATCTGCGCCATCTCGAAGTTCGAGAACCAGGGCAGTTCGCCGAAGAGAATGGGGTCCAGATCGGGGTTCTGCGGCGCCTGCCCTGAATAGGTGTACATGAAAGGGACGGATTCATGCAGTTCGTGCATGATCGGCGGATGCCAGTCGAGGTAGAACTTCATCAGTTCGCGGGCACTGACGTCCGAGAAATTGATATCACGGTTGTTATCGTGATAAATGTACTTTCCCCAGTACGGAGGTCCGCCGGGTTTGTTCATGTCATCGCGTTCGTCGATAAGGTTGCGATAGTACCAGTCGACGTAACGATCGCGTCCGTCGGCTTCAAGCACCGGCGTAAGTGACACGACGAGGTTTTCGCTGATGGATTTCATCAGCGGGCTGTCTTCCGTCAGCAGACGATAGGCCAGCTCCATCAGCATTTCCGGCGGCCCGGTTTCGGCCGAGTGCAGACCGCCCGAGATGTGATAGATCGGCTTGGTCGCGGCGATGATGTCGGCCGCTTCGGCGGCGCTGATCTGGCGCGGATCGGCAAGGCGGCCAAGGTTCCGGCGGTAGGTGTCGAGCTTCGCGATGTTGGACGGCGAGGAGATCATGACGACCACGTTTTCGCGGCCTTCTTCGGATTTACCGATTTCGATGATCTTCACCCGGTCAGGCGCTGCGGCGGCGAGCGCGCGATAATAGCTGATGATCTGTTCGTAGTAGTGCAGCGTGTTCGGCGCGCCGATGTGCTGGCCCAGCACCTGCTTGGGCGACGGGATGGTGGACGAGGCGGGAAGATGATCCACCAACGGGCTCATGAACTCGGGCTTGGTGGTCCAGTTCTTGACGGAACTGGCGAAATCGCCGTCCATTTGCTGTGCGGATGCTGCGCTGCACAACAGGACGGCGGTTGCGGCCGCGGCAAAGCTCTTGGTGATCATCAGTCCTCCGGCTTCGAGATTGCACCGGCAGGAAACCCGCTCCGACCAAGGCGTCGCAAGGGTGTCCTTCCGGTGTAGCTGGTATGGTTGCCCGCAGGCATCTTTTCCTTTTGGCTGCCTGGATGCAACAATATTTCTGTTTTTTGCCACAGGCTTGGCTAACCGATCGCGCAATCCTGCGGCAAAAATCGGTTTTCACGGCATTGTTTTGCCGATGATCGGCATAAAATTGAATGATCGCGCAAGAAAATTCCATCTTCCGTTTAAAAAATGTGATTTGGATGCGAATTGCCGCGGCAGTTCCGAAATATTTTGTTGACCTCCCCTCGCTCATATTTCACGCTGATCCGGCCTAAGGACCTGGAGACAGCATTGGGCCAAGCCACCGGAATTGAGGCGGCATCATGGGGAGCGACCGTCCGGTCCAGCAACACGGGGTCATTGGAAGCTTTGTCAGGTCGCCATCGCAGATAAGGGCGATGGTGGGAAATATTGCGCCCGCGAAACATGGTGGGCGTGGCAACATGAGGGGTTACAGATGTCGAAATCGAAGTTGCGTCCTGCGTGCGGGCGCCGCGCTCTTGCGACTGTGCTGCTGTTCGGGACGGCTGGAGTGGCGCCTTTTTCGGCGACCGCTCAGGAAAGCGCGGAACAGCCGGTGGGCAACGAGATCGTCGTTACCGCGCTGAAGCGCAGCACGACACTGCAGGAAACCCCTATCTCGATCTCGGCGATTACCGGGGACACGCTGTCGAAGTCTGGCGTGCAGAGCATCGGCGACCTTTCGGCAACCACGCCGGGCCTCAATCTGGTCGACGGCGGCCCTTCGCAGCGTCGTGTCGTGATCCGTGGCATTCAGGGCGCGGGCGAGCCGATGATCGGCACCTACTATGATGAAACCCCGGTCACAGGCATGATCGGGGCCAGCAATGACGCGGGTGGCTCCACGCCGGAACTGCGCCTGTTCGACGTGGAACGGGTCGAAGTGCTGCGCGGTCCGCAGGGCACGCTTTACGGCGCAGGTTCGATGGGCGGCACCTTGCGCATCATCTACAACAAGCCGGTGCTCGACAAGGTCGAAGGCACGGTCGATGCGGGTCTTTCCAACACCGATCATGGCGGCTGGAACTACGAAGGCAGCGCGATGGTTAACGTGCCGCTGGCGACCGACAAGATCGGCGTGCGCGCGGTCGGCTTCTATCGCCGCCAGGACGGCTTCATCGACAATACCACGCTCGATATCGACAACATCAACGTTCTCAAAAGCTACGGCGGCCGTATCATGCTGCGCATGATGCCGTCCGAACGCTGGACCTTCGACGTTGCCGCTTTCATCAACCGTACCCGGATAGACACCGCCGGCTGGGTTGAGGACGCTGGCAAGTACAAGTCCGATGCCTACACGCGCCAGCCGGTGCGCGACGATGTCGAACTTTACAGCATCACGTCGAATTATGAGTTCGATTTCGCCACGCTGACCGCCTCTGGCTCTTACATGCACCGCGAGCTTTCGTCGGTGAGTGACGTTTCCCGGTATATTCGCGGGCAAAGGACTGAAGCGCGCTGCCAGGCACTTGTGGGCGGCGGGGCTCCGTGTAGCGATACCCAGCTTACCAACTTCTACGATCTGGTGGATTCTCAGTCGACGTCCGCGCTTTATCCGCAGCAGGAAATGGACGCCTGGACCGCCGAACTGCGCTTGAGTTCGAACGGCAACGGCCCGCTGAACTGGACGGTCGGCGGCTACTATTCCGATCGCAACATCTTCGTGCAGAACCCGCAGGTGAACGCAGATCCGACCACGGGCCAGATCATCCGCCCGCTGGAAATCGCCACGATCCGCACGATCGACGACACCCTGACCCAGCTGGCCGGGTTTGGCGAAGTTTCGCTTGATGTGTTCGAGGGCTTCAACCTGACCGCAGGTGCACGGTATTTCCACTATGAAAAGGACATCGTCGGCGAGACGACCGTTCCTTCCATCCTTGTCGGCGCAAGGCTGACGCCGCCCACGCGGGTGGCGTCTTCGGAAAATGGCTGGGTGTTCCGCTTCAACGGTTCTTACAAGATCACGCCTGACATCATGCTCTATGCCGAAGCGGCGCAGGGCTTCCGTCCGGGCGGTGCCAACCAGGTGCTTGGTCTTGATGCCGGACTTACCGCCTATAATTCGGACAGCCTGTGGAACTATGAAGTCGGCCTCAAGACCAGCTTCCTCAACCGCATGGGTACTTTCAACGTCGACGTCTATCGTATCGACTGGAGCGACATGCAGATCACGCTGCGCACGCCCAACGGTGCGTTCTCGTACCTGGGCAATGCGGGCAAGGCGCGCGTTGAAGGTGTCGAGGCCGAACTGGGGCTCTTCCCGATCGACGGTCTCGTTATTCAGGGCAATCTGACATACATCGATGCGCGGCTTACCGAAGACCAGAACACGGGCGTGACCGCGACTTCGGGCCTCGATGGCGATCGCATCCCCTACGTGCCAAAGTGGATGGGCGGCGGTTCAATGCAGTACAGCTGGGCGCTGACTGACAAGCTGGGGGCGGTTGCCCGCGTCGATGGCAGCTACGTCGGGGGTTCCTGGTCCGACTTCCGCCACACCTACGTCTATGCGCGTGAAGTGGACGGTTACGCGCTAGTCAATGCCCGCGTCGGCATCGAAGGGCCGGACAAGGCTTGGGGCGCTTACCTGTTCGCCACCAATCTGTTCAACGCCACCGCCATCACCCGCGCCAGTTCAAGCGCAATCGCGGTCGGCCGCACGCTGGTGAACAGCGCCACGCCGCGCACGATCGGCATCAACGTACGCCATAGCTTCTGACGCCGTACCCCCTTTCCCGCATTTACGGATAGATACGATGAATGTTTCGATATTGACCAGGTCCCTGGCGCCGGCGATCGCCATGCTAGTTGGTGCATCCGGTACGGCAATGGCGCGCGATGTTGTGATCCACGCTGGGCAACTTTTCGACGGAACCGGAACCGCGATGCGTGCGAAGGTTTCGGTGGTAATCCATGATGACAGGATCGTCTCGGTGGAGGACGGCTTCGTCACGCGTGACGGCGCGGAGGTCGTCGACCTTTCAGAAGAGACCGTGCTGCCGGGCCTGATCGACACGCATGACCACATCACGATGGGATACAGCGGCAAGAACCCTGTGGCCGAGCGAGCGCAGGAAAGCTCAATCGACAACGCCTATGGCGCGGTCGGCTATGCAAAGGCGACGCTGGATGCCGGCTTTACCACAATCCGCGACGTCGGCGCCGAAACGAAGGTGATTGTCGGGCTAAAGAAGGCGATTGCCGCAGGCAAGTTGCCCGGGCCGCGCATCTGGGCGGCAGGGTATCCGCTCGGCCCGACCGGGGGCCATGGCGATCCGCAGAACGGGATGAGCCCGGAACTGGACTTTCATTCCGAGGGGCGCGTCATCGACGGCGCGAATGAAGCCGCAAGGGTCGTGCGCGGAATGCGGCGCGACGGTGTTGACCTGATCAAGATCATGCCCAGCGGCGGTGTCCTGTCGATCGGTGATGATCCGAATCATCAGACGATGACCGACGAGGAAATTCGTGCCGTCGTCGATACCGCGCACGGGCTCGGCATCAAGGTTGCGGCGCATGCGCACGGGAAGGCGGCCATCCTTCACGCCTCGGAAATGGGCGTCGACTCCATCGAGCATGGTTCATTCGGGGATGCGGAAACCGACCGCGCAATGAAGGCGCATGGCACGTATCTGGTGCCGACGCTGCTGGTCGCGGATACCGTGGTGCAGATCGCCAGGACGCATCCGGAAACCCTAAACCCCTCTTCGGCGGCGAAGGCGCTTGAAGTTGGCCCGATCGTGATGCGTAACCTGAACCGCGCCTACAAAGCCGGAGTGAAAATTGCCTTCGGCACCGATCAGGGGCTTTCGCCGCATGGTCAGAACGCGAAGGAATTCGCGCTTATGGTCAAGGCAGGGATGACGCCTCTCGACGCTATCAGGGCGGCTACGGTGAATGCTGCGGACTTGCTCGGGGCGAGCGATAAGGTGGGTTCAATTCACCCTGGCCGTTACGCCGACATCATCGCTGTGACTGGTGACCCTCTAGTCGACGTCAGCAGCCTTGAGCATGTCGAATTCGTGATGAAGAGCGGCACGATCTATCGCGAACTTTCTCGCCGGTAAGGGAATTCAACTCAGGCCCTCCGTCCTGGCATCCTGCAGTTTCCAAATGGTCGGCGCAATGATCAAAGGCGCATCTCCGAGTCTCGGATGCAATGGTGAGCCCAGGGAATGCATTCAGTGCCCCGGTTGTTTCTCGTCCTGTCGTATCGCCTCGATCTCAATGCCGATCTCAAGAGAAGCCCACGCGCTATCGGCTGTGACCGCCACTGCTGCTTGAGCCATCGCCAGGGCGAGGCAGGACCGATCTCCTAGCGACAATCCCTTTCCGTGTGTGTGGCTACGTAGCTTGGCTCCCATGTCAGCCTGCTCACGATCTGCCGCAACGATGCGGATATCCAATTCGCCAAGCAGCAAGCGGGCTTCCTCCGCCTCGACGCCGCGATCGATCAGCTTTGCCAGGACCTCATGGTAGCTTACCGCTGACACTAAGGCACGGCCTAGGCGCTCCTCCACCTGCTCACAGCCCGGCTCGCCAAACAGCAGGCAGAGCAGCGCCGAGGCATCCATCACATATACCGGCTCAGGCGTCGGCATAGTCAACAGCTCAGGCACGCGCGGCTTCGGCCCGGCGCTCTGCAATCAATTCCTGCGATATCAGCCCGTCGTCGGGAGCAAACGTACGTAACCGCTCCTGAACGCGTCGCAATGCGGATTTTGCGGGTCTGATCCTGACTTCATCGTCCTGAAGCTCGAAAAGCACGGTATCGCCGTTTTCAAAGCCGAGCGCTCGCCGAATCTCCGCAGGCAACGCGATGCGTCCGCCCGCGATAACCTTGCCCCGTACTATCGCCATGTCACTCGGTCCAAATCCCGTAGCATCGTGGGGCTGATACGACGCACGGCATTTGGGTATCAAGGCGCTCGGTACCCGCTGCCGTCCTGCAACAAGCTTACGACCTTCAGGCTGTCTGCCGCCACCAAATCAATCAACAGCGCGACGGCATCGCGCATTCTGGGCGTGAGACTGAGATCAGTGCGTCGATGGTCGAGCGTATCTCCGCGCGGCGCTTCACTTTCCTGTTCAGACGTTCCAGCCGATTGGTAACCGGTATGAGGATGTCGGTGCCGATGTTTCTGCCGCGGCTCGGGTGTTGGCGGTATGGCGCGACCATCCGCGACAAAAGCACCGGAAGCACGAACTTGCGATCAGGTCGATGTGCTCCATGAACTGCGAGCTTGCGTTTGGTAGCTGCCCGCCTCCGTGACTCACCTGGTTGCGCTGCGAGCGCGGATCCGCAGTTGTCGTGTCGCTCGCCGGTCGCGTGACTTTGGCTGACAGGAGCCGCTTATGCGACGCGTCACTGGCATTGATGTTCTCTGAACCTTTGGCGAGGTGGTGATGCGGTAGGAAGGGCGGCTCAGGAATAAGCGCGGCCATTATCCTGTGGTGAGGACAGGACCCCATCTTGCTGCATCCATTCCTGATGCGATGACGGATAGCGCAGCCGGGGCGCTCCAGTTGAATACGACATTGTTGACTTGGGCGGCGGCCATGGGTCGGCCGAAGAGGAACCCTTGCGCTATATCGCACCCCTGCCGCGCGACGTGCGCCGCCTGGAACGGCGTCTCGATACCTTCCGCGACGGTGGTGATGCCCAGCTTCCTGGCCAGATGTATGACCGCGCCGACAATGGCTGTATCTTCGCGGTCGCACGCGTCGAGACGGGAAATGAACGAGCGATCGATCTTGAGCGTGTCCACCGGGAACTGCTTGAGATGGGTGAGAGAGGCATATCCCGTTCCGAAGTCGTCGAGCGCAATCTTCACGCCGGCCTCGGACAGGATGTCGAGGGTCTGGCTAACCGTTTCGGTGAGTTGCCCCATGAACACGGATTCGGTCACCTCCAGCTCGAGGAGGGCTGGTGAAAGTCCCGCTTGTGCTAAGCGGTTCAGTATCCGATCCGCAAAGTCGCCTCGTTGAAAATCCCCCGAGGCGCCGTTGATAGCGATGCGTCCCACTTGTACGCCGCAGTCTTGCCACAATTGCAAGTCGGCGATGACCCGCTCGATCATGCGATCGGTAAGCTTCGAAGAAGTGTCGGTATCGTTGAGAGCAGCACTGATGGCGCCAGGCGAGCGCAGGCCGCCGTGGTGGTGCCAGCGAAGAAGGGCTTCGAAACCCAGACAAGCCCCGGAGCGAAGACAAACCTTGGGTTGATAGAAGGGAACGATACGGTCATCGTGCAGAGCTTCGCGCGCGTCATAAAGCATCTGCGTCTGACGTTCCGCAGCGATCTTCAGTGCGGGCTTGAACCAACAGACCTGACCAGGGCCCTCGCTCTTGGCAGCGTATAACGCGAGATCGGCGTTTTTATGGAGCTCTGCTGGAGTTTGGCCATCACAGAGGGCTGTCGCTGAACCTGCGCTCAGGCTCACATCGAGCTGGCGACCGTTGAAGGTCATCGGCTCGCTCGCTTCCGCAAGCATCTCTTGAACCGCAGTAACTGCGGAATGGCCGTCCTGTGTGCCTGGGCAAATGATCGCGAATTCGTCCCCGCCCAGACGTGCTACGGTTGCGCGGGCTGGGGCGGCTTTGAGGAGCCGGGCAGCGATCTCACACAACAGGGCGTCTCCCGCATCATGCCCAAGCGTGTCGTTCGTGGCCTTGAAGCGATCAACGTCGAGAACGATCAACTGGACCTGACCGCCACTACGGCGCGCCTCATGAAGCGCCGTCTCAAGACGCTCGCTGAACAGGACACGGTTGGGCAGGTTTGTCAGAGCATCATAGTGAGCCGCCTGCCGCAGTTTCTCTTCGTAGCGCTTTTGGCTCGTTACATCCTGGAGAGAGCCAATGAGCCGAGCGGGCCTACCATGCGCATCGCGCACGACGTAACCACGGGCAACCAGATGCAGGTAGGCCCCATCACCGGCCAGGAACCTGAATTCCTGCGTCCACTGCGTGAGGTCAGGCGCATCCAGGTTCTGAAATTGCCCAAGAACGCGCTTGCGATCATCGGGGTGAAGGCGCTCCACCAACCAGCCTCGCGACGTGCTGTGCAGCGCTTCGGGATATCCAAGCACTGTTGCCGCAGCGCCGCTCCATTCGATCCGATCATGGCCGAGCGACACGTCCCAGATCACATCGTTGGTGGCAAGGGAGGCCAGGCGGTAGCGCTCCTCGCTCGCCTGCACGGCTTGTTCAGCAGCAACCTGGTCGTCGATGTCTTCAAGGTTCCCGTACCAGGAGAGGATCTGACCGTCCGCATCGAGGCGGGGAAGAGCACGGGCGCGGAACCAGCGAAAATCGCCAGCGGCAAGCCGAAGGCGATATCGAACGTCGGCATGTCCGCGCCCATCCGAGCATTCCAATGCAGCGGCCCAGATTTCCTGGACGTGCGGCAGATCGTCAGGGTGAACCGCCGCCGTCCAACCCCAGCCGAGAGCTTCCTCACTTCTCATACCGGTCAGCTTCGTCCAGCGGGGACTAAGTTCGATAACGGCGCCGGTTTTGTCTGTGATCCACGGGATCTGCGGGTTGAGTTCAACGGAGTGCCGGTAGTGTTCCTGACTGGATTGCAGAGCATCGATGAGGGCACTCATCTCTGAACGCGAGTGCAGAGTTTCCCTGAAGGCGGCGTGGCTTTTGGAAAGCGATCGCAGGATGACGCCGGACGCTACAAAGAACGTGAGGCCGATGCCCATAAGATAGGTGTCGGATGAAAACACCAGTCGCGCCGTGACGGGCAGAGCGCCGAAGAGGAGGACGCACCATCCTGCCACCGGCAGCGCATGCAGACAGTAGCAACAGCTGATGGACCCCACAAAGACAAACAACGCTATCGAAGGAATACCGACAGGCTCGGCTTCGCTCATGAGCAGATACCCCCAAGCTCCGAACGCGGAACTCAGGAGTACCGATGCCGCGACCGTGCCCATTAGGTAGCGACGAATTCTGGCGGGATCGGGATTTCTTCCGCGACGAAAGAGCCAGGCCGCGGCCCGAACCCCAATCAACGTGCAAAGCACACCCGGCACCCCGACGCTATGCGCGAACGGAACCTGCCCGTACGTCGCGGCCGCCAGGAAGAGCACGTTGACCGCCATGAGCGCGTACATCAGCGGAATTTGCGTCCGCAAAGCAGAGTACTGCGCCTGAAGAACCGCATCGGAGCCATGCGCGATCTGATTACGCGGACTGAATTTCATTGGCGGCATCACTATTTGGCGACTCTACAGGGCCTGATAGAGCCGTTCGGTTAAAAATGAGTGTGGGTTATAGTGATCATAGAGGTTCTTGGGCGGAGGTGAGTGCCTACTAGGCCAAGCGCCTGCACCCCGTGCGATTACCCTTCTCGGATTATGCACGGAGGCGCCAGCGATGCTGCTCCAACGCTGGGAAATCGTTGGCAAACGCGGAACGGTTCACCGCAGCGGTAGGTTTGTCTTAACTTCTCGGCGAGAGATGCTGATCCATGGAGAGAAGACAAGAAGAGCAGATGCGAACGGGAGGGGTATAATGCCGTGGTCTGGACGCGGCAAGGTTCCGGTCTCGGACGCAGTTTACCGCGACCTGGTGTCGACCCTCTTCACCATGCGAGTGCCCATCGCTGGGTTCGGCGCGCTCTACGCCGTTGTCGGTTCGTTGATCTACCTGAAATGGCCCGACACCGTGATAGCCGGTTTGACTGTTGCTGCGGTCGTGGTGACAGCTGCACGCGTCGTTCTCATCAATCGCTATCATCGGGCCGGCGGTGCTTCCCAGGAGGTCGCCGCCCTGCGCCGCTGGGAGTCCGCCTATGAGCTGCTGACGTACCTTTTCGCAATTCTGCTGGCGGTTCTCAACGTTCGGGGGCTGACCGCCCATGCCCCCTGATCCACCTTGCGACGATTAGTCTTGTCTTCACGTTCGGAGCGGGGATCGTCTCGCGGACCTCCTCGAGATTGCGTCTTTGCATGGTGAGCGTCACAATCGCGGTGCTACCGACGGTGACCGCCATGCTGGTCCACGCCGCCAGCGATCATGCCGAGCGGCTCCATTCCGAATTCTTCCTGCTTGAAGCTTTTCTGCTGGTCGCTGTCGGGCTCATGAGTCTGCAGTCTGCCGCGCACCTCTATGCGGCGGCGGTCGAGCATCTATCCACCAAGCAGGATATGGCAAAGCTCGCGAAATATGATCCTCTTACCGGCCTGCCAAATCGGCTCCTGATTCGGGAAGCCTTTCACGAGCTCTTCAATTTTTCCCGGCGGTCGCAAAGCCAACTGGCCGTGCATTACCTCGATCTGGATGGCTTCAAGGCGATCAATGATCGTTATGGGCATCCCGCCGGCGACAAGCTGCTGGTTGAAGTGGCCCAGCGCCTGCTGTCAACCGTCCGGACCTCCGATCTGGCGTGCCGACTTGGCGGTGATGAGTTCCTCGTCATCCAGTCCGATGTCCGGCACCGCGATCAGGCCGAGCTTTTGGGACGCCGCATCATCAGGCAGATCAGCGAAGCCTATGAGATTGAGGGAGCGTCCATGCGGGTCACAGCAAGCATCGGGGTTGCGATGGTACCAGAGTGCGGCATTGAGCTGGAAACGCTGATCGAATGCGCTGACGCGGCACTTTACCAGTCGAAGGCGCGGGGCAAAGCCCAGGTGCTATTCTGCGATCCTGACGATAAGCCGCTGCCTGGGCGGGCAGTAGCCTGAGAACGGAAATGCATGCTGTCTAAAGATGCGGCCCGCCCCGGTACTGCGGCTCGAGGCGAACAGGTTCGCACGCGCTGTCACGGCACCGCCTCGATCTCGATGCCGATTCCAAGGGAAGCCCAGGACCTGTCAACCGTGACCGCAACTGCTCTGCGGGCGAGTGCCAAGGCGAGGCACGACCGATCGCCGAGCGATAGGGCAATTCCGCGTGTAGCGCCGCGCAGCATGGCTCCTGTATCGGCCTGCTCCCGATCAGCCGCTACGATGTCGATATCGAGTTCGCCGAGCAATAATCGGGCCTCATCTGCCTCGACGCCACGATCGATCAGCTTTGCCAGGACCTCATGATAGCTTACCGCTGACACCAAGGCGCCGCCCAGTCGTTCCTCGACCTGCTCACAGCCTGGCTCGCCAAACAGGAGGCAAAGCAGCGCCGAGGCATCCAGCACATATACCGGCTCAGGCGTCGGCGTAGTCAACAGCTCAGGCACGCGCAGCTTCGGCCCGGCGCTCTGCAATTAATTCCTGCGATACCAGCCCGTCGCCGGGAGCAAACAAGCGCAGCCGCTCCTGAACCCGTCGCAATGCGGATTTGGCGGGTCTGATCCTGACTTCATCGCCCTGAAGCTCGAAAAGCACGGTATCGCCGTTTTCAAGGCCGAGCGCACGCCGCATCTCTGCAGGCAACGCAATGCGTCCGCCCGCGATGACCTTGCCCCGTACTATCGTCATGTCACTCGGTCCAAATTCCGTAGCATCGCGGAACCGATACCACGCGCGGCATTTGGGTATCAAGGCGCTCGATGCCCCGCTGCTGCCCTGCAAAAAGCTCGCGATCTGCATGCTGTCTGCCGCCATCCGATCGATCAACGGCGCGATGGCATCACGCATAAGGGGTGTCAGACTGAGATCAGTACGTCGGTGATCGAGCGTATCTCCAGTTCTTCTGATGGCGCCCAATTCTTCCAGCCGCCCGGCGCGGCGATGTGCCTTGGAGGCGATCTCGTCAACCGTCAGGCAGGCCTGGAAGAGCTTCCGTCCCTCCAGTTCGGCAAGGTAGATGCTGAAGAGGGAATAGAAGTAGGGTTTCGCTGAAAGGACCGGACCCATGCGCTTGCGGGCTTCTTCCTCGAACTGCAGCACTAAACGGCAGATAGCTGCGCGCGCTTGTGGAGAGAGGCGGTCATCCCGCGTGGCCCCGGTCGCCAGAACAGCCGCTTCCATCATTTCCTCGCCACTGTCCCGATGCGTGGCAGGCGTTGCCCGGGGCGCACAGACTGCAAGTGCCAAGTGCACGCGTTGCGACAAGAAGCCGCCGGGGGCGAGAAGAGCGGCCCGCTCATTTCAGATATCCGACGCGCCGCAAACTCACCCCGCCGCCCCGCGCGACGATAAAGTAGTCGTGAATCATAATGTGGGGAGGACTTGCCGCCTGCGCGACGCGTGATGTCTCGATCGAACTGCGAGGGGGCCGGATTTCCCGACAAGCGGTTGTGCCCCAGGATGATGGCGGTCGCTTCCAGCTCAAAACATCCTTTCAGGATCTCGCGTGGATAGGCGTGCGCTGCCGAAACCGTGCCGATGGCTATTAGCCCGTCCGCAACGAGGCCGCTGCGTGCATTGAGGAAAAGTATCCGGAACTGATCGACGGGATCAAATGCGAGCACACCGCGCGAGTAATTCACCGCGTGGGTGTGACCCGGCCGCGGGGGCAGCCTGAAATCTGGTCTCGCAGCAGGTGCCGAACGGCTGCCTCGACCCGCTGTAACGTCTCTTCGACGATCTTGGCATCATCCAGGATCATTGTGCGGTTGCGGCCCCGCGCGGCCGGCACACTTTTCAGCGAACCGAACCTGCTCAGCAGCTGTGAAGACAGGAAACCGGCATCTTGGGGGCGAGTGACGGCGATCAGGTCTTCCAGGATGCGTCGGCCCCGCCCAGAGCCACCCGTCTGCGGTGGCGCCAGGTTGCCACGAGCAGAAAAACCTGCGCGGCCCAACTCCACATCGCTGCAGCTGTCATGTAGGCGGCCCAGTCCGAGCGGGGCGCGAAAAGAACGCCAATGTGAACCAGCACTTCTGCTCCAAGAAGCGCCGTGATCCAAAGCGGCCAGAAGCGGGTGCTTCGGATGGAAAGCCATAGGAAGATACCCCATATAGCAACGTCGGTCACGAGGATGCCGGTCTCGACCTGATAGAACCGTGATCCCGCGGGATTCACCATCAGAGCGCTGGTCCACGCGGCAGCAAAGAGGGTGAGAGCGCCAATCTGCTCCGGCCTGCCGCCGCGGGTCAGCGCATAAAATGTGCTGAGTGTGAGCAGCCCAAAAAACAGGAGATGTCTTGTCACGAACCCCCAGGAATAGGGCGGGCGGCAGCGCGGCCCGCCCTGCGTTTCAGACTACGTGCAGCTGTGGCAACTCGGCCGAGTTCGGTTTGATGAGATCGCCATAGCTGGTCGGTGGCAATCCGATCTCATCGCTGGCGTGCTTGAGGTTCGCATGGGCTGCGACGATCTTGCTGCGCGTTTCCGCGACCAGCATCAAGGCAGATGCAGAACTTAGAATGGCATCCTGACCGACGATCGCCGATATCCTGCCATCAAGCCGGGCCAAAGGCAGCGCGGCGTTTAACTCGGCAATACGGGCCACTGCGAGATCAAGGGCATCTTCGGCGGCGAATAGTCGCTCGGCTACCGTACGGGCAATGGCTTGGCGTTGAGCACGCATGGTTTCTCCTTTTCCGCTCCTTCGGGAGACGGGCGAATGCGATTGGATGAAAAAGGTGCTCAGGGACGCAGCAGACTGGTCAGTCCCGTGAGCAGCGATGCGGCGGATCCGACCCCGACAATAGTTCCGAGGGTCATAGCGCCTATGACGATCATGGTATGGACGGACGTCAGGTCATTCTGCGATCTCCCGCGAATACGCATCGGCACGAGGTCCATCAAACCTTGAACAGCTGCGGCAATGGAGTGATCTTGCTGCTGCTCTGCGAACTGGATTGCAGGTGCATCCGCGTCATTGGTGACGGTCACACCTGAGGGAAGATCAGCCCGATCGGAAACACCCAGAAACTGGGGGGATAATTTCTTACCCGCTTCATCCTCGGAAAGTTGCTGCTCCCAAAGTGCGAGATAGCGAGCCGCCTGTCCCCGGGCGGGCACACCAAGCGTCTGGCAAGCAGAGGAGATATGTTTGTACGCTACGCCGACGGAGATACCCAGCTTGATTGCGATCTCCTTGGTTCGATAGCCTTGCGCGACCAGTCGCAGGCAGTCTCGCTGGCGGGGAGTGAGGCGCCGCAGCAGCGCCTCATTTTCTCGGACCCAGGTCATCGCGTGCTCGTCCACTACGTTCTCCTGCGTAGGACCTGTCCGCCCCGGCCAGCCGCAGGTTGCAGGTCAACTCGATCTTCTCTCCCGATCACACAATTTATCGTGCGAACGTAACTCCATAATCCGGCGGAGGTAAATACCTGACGGTGTAGCTCAATTATCCCTACTTACCAGGAAACCATACCTCTCGAAGGAGCGTGGCGAAGGAGGGGAGTGGGGGAGGAACGGGCAGGAATACTGTTCCGGAGCACACCCATGACAACCGAGCATGACCATATACTACGCACATACGTTCGCGCGCTCGCCAGACGTTCGCGACGCCTTCTGGATATCATTCGTCGGGGGCGACGAAATATCATGCGATCATATGCCAGGGCCGCGCTGCCTGCGCAGAGGAAACCTTCAGCCCGCCCATTCGCAACCCCTAAATCCGAACGCAAAGCGCCGCAGCAATGGCGCATCGGCGCCGTGCCCCCGTTGGAAGATTGGCTGGCCGGGGCGGATGGGGCGGGTCACCGATCGGGTAATGGTCAACATGCTGGCGGTGGCCCCACGGCAAAACATATTGCGCGCATGCAAGACACCTTGGACAGTCTGCCACCGATCACCCGCGCTATCTTCGTCGCGCACTGTCTTGACGACCTCACTTTCGAAATGATTGCCAAGCGCTTCGGGATTCCCGTTTGCGACGTGGTGCGCGAATTCTCCCTTGCGCTGGTCGCCCTTGATTGCGTTGACAGCGAAACCGGGGACTGAACGACAGCACACTGGGTCCCCTTGATGGCCAGCAGGGTCGTGCTCCCGCCTACGGCCGTCCAGTATCCACCCTCACGCATCGGGACGAACCGGTACCATGGTTCGTGAACATGCGGCGAACCGTTGACGGCAGGGATGGCGAAGGGCCCCTGGTGACTACCCTTTTGTGCTGCCCGCGTGTGCGACTGTCGGTGTCGCCGCAGTGAGGGTCATCCTCGATATCCCATACCTTCAAGCGCCAACGGACTGCCGCTTCGACACGTTGGATCGGCACTTTTCTGGGCAGGAGCTTTCCCATGTCCCTCCGCTACTCTTTTATTAATCCCGACCTCGATGCCCTCGGTGCCGATATCGTGAAGCGCCTTGGCGGAACGTGGCAATCCGGAAAAGGCCTGTGCTTGTGCCCCGCCCACGACGATCGGCGACCCAGCCTCTCGGTCCGGGTCGGTGAGCGAGCCTTGCTCTTCAAATGTTTCGCCGGCTGCGACACGCGTGATGTGATGAAAGCGGTGCGATCGTTAACCGGGGAAGCGCTCTTCCGCTGCGAGTACCATACCACGCGCCGCGAGTGGATGAGCACCGAATTGTGGCGCCGCCGGCGTGCCCTGGCGTTGTGGCAGGAGGCGACGGAGATTTTCGGAACGCCCGCGCAGTTCTACCTTCGGCGGCGCCACATCACGATCCTGCCCCAAGCGCTGCGTTTCCATCCTCGCACGCCTATCGGAAACGGCTCCGCACTCGAATATCGTCCGGCGATGATAGCCGCGTTGTGCGCCGATGCGTCAGGCGGCAGGCGCTTCCACGCAATCCAGCGAACCTTTTTCGATCGGGAGGACGCGCGGCGAGCACGGGATCTCCCGGATCCGCGCATGACCCTGGGGCGCCCCGCAAATGCGGCTGTGATCCTGGCCGAGGCCACCTCGGAGCTGGGTCTTGCCGAAGGTATCGAGACCGCCCTGTCGGCCATGATGCTGTTCGGCATCCCGGTATGGGCGACACTTGGCAGCGAACGCCTTCATCAAGTCACGATCCCCTCACCCGTGACCCGCCTCGTCCTGTTTCCCGACAACGATCGAGCCGGTGTGCTCGGCAGTATGAACGCAGTGCAATCCCACCGGAGACCGGGCCTCACGATCGAGACCGCTTTCCCGCCTGGGCTTTTCAAGGACTGGAACGACGTGCTTCGCGTTGGAGGGGAGAGAGTGGGGAAGTGGTGGCGGCCAGGGGCCTGACGGTCAGGCTGTCCCCGCCAGGAGATTACCCACATGACCAAACTTCCCATCCTCGTTTCGGCGGCGAACCTCGCCAAGTCGCTGAGCAACGTGCGCACTGTCAGCGATCCGGTGGCCGATGCCCAGCTCGAAGCGAACATCGCCGCGAAGGGCCTGCGCCAGAACCTGATCGGCGTGCCCGTTTCGCGCAAGAAAGGGCACTACCGTATCATTGCGGGCGGCCGCCGCCTCGATGCCGTCCATCGTCTGATCGAGAAGGCCGTGTTCGATGCCGACTACCAGCTTCCGGTGCTGGTGCTCGGCAACGCCAGGGACGCGATCGAGACCAGCCTCGAGGAGAATTTCTTCAGTCTCACGATGAACCCGGCCGACACCTGCCGGGCCTTCCAGGACATCATCGAAAGCGAAGGCAAGACGCCTGAGGACGTGGCCAAGCGTTTCGGCCTCACCGAACGTTTCGTTCGCAGCCGGCTTCGCCTCGCTGATCTGGCCGATCCGGTCTTCGAGGCGCTGCGCAACGGTGAGATCACGCTGAACGTGGCCGTGGCCTATGCCAGCAACAGCGACCGCGCCCGGCAGTCGGAAGTGTTCGATTTGCTGAAGGACGGCTATTACCGGACCAACGTCAATGAGATCAAACGTCAGCTCGCCGAAGATACTTATATCGGCAGCGATCCCAAGGCGCTGCTGGTCGGACGCGACGCTTACATCGAGGCTGGCGGCCGGGTCGATCTCGATCTCTTCTCCGACTCGGCCACCGAGCGCTGGATCGATGGTTACCTCCTCAATCGTCTTGTCGCGGACAAGCTAGCGGTTGCAGCCGAACAGCTGCGCGAACGTGAGGGGCTGGCGGAAGTCCGGATCATTCCTGCGACACATGTCACCTACAATGACACCTGGGATCTGCGTCCGCTCAAGGGCGAGACGCCCGAGCTGACCGCCGAGCAGCAGACGCGCCTGGAACAACTCGAGGTCGAAATCGAAGCGGCCAATGAGGGATGGGACGAGGCCGATGGAGCGGGCCAGGCAGACCTGGCGAACCGGGTCGAGTTGCTCGAGGCGGAATATCGTTCGATCGAAAATCAGACGCCGATCCTGACCGACGAGCAGAAGGCCGGGGCGCTCGCCTATATCGTCATCGGTCATGACGGAGAGCCCCGCCTCCACGAGCAACTCTACATCGCGCCGGTCGAGGACGAAGCCGACAAAGACAGCGCCGAGGAAGGCAGGGATGTTGATGCGGTCGAAACCGGGGTCGTCAATGCGTCGGGCAAGCCCGCCTACAGCCAGCGCCTGTCGCAGGAGCTGGCCGAGATGAAGAGTGAGTTGCTGCGTGTCCATATCGCCAGCGATCCGCGCTTCGCCCTCGACCTGGGGACCTTCTGGATGGTCGACATGGCGACCCGGCCGTCCGGCACCTATGAGCTCGCGACCGAGCTGAAGGCCGACACGCCCTGCTCATCTCTCACCGGCTTTCAAAGCGGTACGCTGGCGGCCGAGGAATGGGGCAAGATCGACGAGGCGCTCGATCGCAGCTGGACCGAGGCGGGCAATGCCTGTCAGCGCTACGATGCCTTCTGCGTCCTTCCCGATGAGGCGCGTGCGGCCTGGCTCGCCTGGGCAGTTGCCCGAACGTTGCATGCGGTCACCGCGGACAGCAAGGCGGTGACCTTCATCAATCATCTTGGCACCAAGCTCGACATCGACGTCGCGGCCTGGTGGCGCCCGACCGCGAACAACTATTTCGACCGCCTGAGCACCAAGGTTGCGATCCTCGCCCATCTCGACGAGATCGGTGGGCAGGAGTTGTCGAGCCGCTACGGCGCATCGAAAAAGCACGATCTCGCGACCTCGGCGGAAAAGATCTTCGCGGGGACCGTTCCGATCGAGGCGGGGATCCGGGATGCGGCTCTCGCCTGGGTTCCGAGTGTCATGCGCTACGCCGCGGTGCCGATCGAGGTCGTAGAAGTCGAGCCGTCGGCGGTGAACGACGAGGAACAGGGTCCGACCGACGACCAGCTGCCCGACGCCGCCTGATCGCCGGTAATGAGTTCGGGGTCGCGGCCATGCGCGGCGACCCCGGACCTATGGGCCTTCGATCGCACGTCTCCATTGCGGACTGTCATCGGCGGCAACGCCTGATCAGTTTGTTCTCCCACTGCACTTTCCAAGGGCCTGGCCTTGCGCCACCGCCCTTTTCGTCTGCCGCAACTCCAGCTCCTCCCGAACGAGGCGCTCGTGAAGGATCTACGCACGGATTACCGCGCCATGGCGCTCATGATGTTCGACGAAAGACTGCCGCCCTTCGATGACATACTGGCGAAGCTCGCGGCCGTACAAGAAACAATAAACGTATAGCACGAAGAAGCCTCGCGGAGTCAGCTCGTTACGTTCCATTGATCTGCGCTTGATTGGGACGCCGCGCGAGACCCTATTCTTTCCACCAGCAAAACGGGTGGAGGGAAGGGGGGATGGGTTGGCCGGTCCGAAGGGGATCGGTCCTTTCCATCAAGGAGATCCTCCCATGGCAACGCTTGCCCAGCAGATTGAAGCGCCTCGAGTTTCCGGCGCGTACAAGGTCGATATCTCCCGGGGTCGCAACATCGGGCGGGTTTCGTCCGAGTGGTTTTCGCGCCCCGATGACGAGAAGTTCCTGTCGCTCGATGATCTTTACGACAGTGTTCGCCGCCGCGCCGATCGCGCCCGCACCCGTGTGGTCGAAAGCCGCGACGTGCGTGTCGCGGCGAGCATGGAAGATGCCGAGCGCCTGAGCCTGATCGTTCCGGGCGAGGCGGAACCGATCTCACCGACCAACTGGTCCTTTGGTCAGCTCTCAAGCCTGGTTGGCGCGCCCGCCTCCTACCTGCGTAATCTCCCCGCAGCTCTTGCCGGGATCAATCTCCAGCACGGCCTGCTCAGTCATCGGGGTGAACAGGTGAAACTGCTCAAGACCCATGAGGGCCGCGCCGAGCTGCGGGCCGTCACCGGTCCGGATTACGGGCGCATCTGGGACCATGAACTGGTCGCGGCCGTCATGAAGATTGCCGGCAACGGGGTGTCGGATACGCGGTGGAAGGTACCTGGCATCCTTGACTGGGGCTCCATGCACTACAACCCCTATGTCGACGTCACACGCGAGACGACCACGCTCTACGCGTCGGATCGCGATGTTTTCCTGTTTCTGGTCGACGATACACATCCGATCGAAGCCGGAAAATTGCCCAATGGCGAGCCCGATCTCTTCTTCAGAGGCTTCTATTGTTGGAACTCGGAAGTCGGCTCCAAGACACTGGGAATCGCGACTTTTTACCTGCGTGCTGTCTGTATGAATCGCAACCTATGGGGCGTCGAAAATTTCGAGGAGATCTCGATCCGGCATTCCAAGTTCGCGGCCAACCGTTTCGCCCATGAAGCCGCACCCGCCCTCGAGACCTTCGCCGACAGCTCGGCCTTGAGCTTCATCGAAGGCATCAAGACAGCACGCGGCCGCATCGTCGCGCGCACCGGTGAAGACCGCGAGAATTTCCTGCGCAAGAACGGCTTCTCGAAGTCCGACACTGCGAAGATCATCCAGTCGGTGATCGCCGAGGAAGGCCATCCGCCCACAAGCCTGTTCGACTTTGTGCAGGGTATCACGGCTTATGCGCGCGCGAAGTCCAATCAGGACACGCGCCTCGAGATCGAAGGCAAAGCACGCAAGCTGTTCGCCAGGGCGAACTGAGGCGACTTCACGAACGAAATGCCGCTCCCGGTCCTCGGGGGGAATGTGTTCCCCAGTCCGGCCGGGTTCCGGCTTCCCAGTCCTGACCACTGCGAGGCGGCTTCGGCCCAGGTCGGAGCCGCCCTTTTCGTTTCGAAAGGATCATATCATGCACGTTTCCGCTCAGACCGAACTGCACAGCTTCACCGTCGACGTCGAATTTTCGAGCGGTGGCGACGCTTATGCGGCCGAGACCTACAAGGTCGAAGCCAGTGACTGGTATCGCGCCCAGCGCGATGTCCTCGAGATGTCGCTCTGCAGCCCCTGCGACAACGTCCGCGTTCCGGATTTGACACGGCGCGTTATCCTCCGATAGCCGGGTCTGGGCTTCGCCTGCCGTCTTCCTGGCCACGGGAGAAGTCCCATCGCTCCGCAATAATCACCACCAGAATCCAGCACCGGCGAGACCGCCGCTCGCTTCTGGATGCATGGCACCGGCTTAACGGTCCCGACCCGAATGAATTTCCATACCTCTGATTACAGAACCCATGGCGGCGATTGCCGCGACAAGGAACCGTCCTTTGATCGGGTACTGCCTGTTACGCCCCAACAATACGACCTCTCTGTTTCACGGCAGCGCGATTGGCTGCGCTCAGAAGACCTGAGCGCAGCTGGAGTTCCACGTCCTGAATTATGTCACGGCCACGGACCGGACAAGGCCAGTGCCGCCCGCCGCCGCCCTTGGTGCAGATATGGCGGAGAGACTATGCTGACCTGGGACGGGTGCCCATCAACGATGGGGAAAGGCACACCGCGCCGTGGCAGCATGCGGACCCATCCACCTGGGACGGGCGTGACTCCGGCCCCGCATTGTCCCGCGCAAGGCACTTTCGCGCAGTTGTGTCGGCTCCATCCGCCCAAACGAAGATCGAAGGCGAGTCGATCAATGCGCGGTAACGTTCACTCGCAACCAATGGCGGGGCGGCGTTGCGCGGCCACGGCGCGAAGCCGTTCAAACACTTGACCATTCGCAGCTCACTGCCCCCATCCCAAACCACACTCATCCCGTGGAGGGACCACCGTCGAGCAGAACGGTTTTGCGAAACACGATCATCTCCTCTGATTGCTGACCGGATCGCCATTTTGAACATCAGGTGTCCGTCGCGGTTCCTGACGAGCCCTTGGAAAGGCCTTGCTCGCCGCATTTAGGTCGCCTTTCGGCTCACCTGCCGGGGCTGGCTTGATGACTGCTGGCTATCGCCGTTCGCGTCACCCGTTACATTCACAGTCTGGCGGCATCGAGAGCCAGATTGGCTGGCAGTGCTTGAAGCCCATGAGTGGACGGGCATCGCTGCCTCCGACTTTTCGCGGATTTATAAGACCATTCTGGGCCGCTTTACCGGGGATCGCGTCATGACCACCCTCGATCGCCCTGGCGGCGATGGCCATGTGTATGTTTCAATCCGGCCTTATCCACGGCACTTACCTGCGTATGTCCATGCTCATGGAGGTTTGATGGCGCCACCCTCCATCCAGTCACGAGCCCACACGCGATGTGATTTTCGACGGATTGCGGTGCCGCAATGGCGACAGGTGCCGACATAGTTCAGTCCATCCCAGGTGACCCCGGACCGAATTGGCGAGTGCCTGTCAAACAGGCAAAACCGAACAGATAGACGCACGCTTGACCCTCGGAGCTTTCTGTTATCGCGCCCGGCAGGAATCACCTCCCATACAATGGTTTCACGGTCATTACCGCTCGGGGGAGAATATGGTGCTAAACCTGCTCCGGCAACCCAGGCGCAGCTCCTTGCAAACCTTGAAAGTACGGCGTCGGAGATGTAAAGTCGCAGCACCTGTAGCTCAACTTAGACGTGCCTTGGCGATGTGATCGCCGAGGCACTTTTTATGGCGTCGCCACCGGACGACCACACCTCGAAAATTGGTGGCCAGGCATCGACCCCACGGCTCGCGTTTCTCAGTTGGAGGGCTCGGCAGCCCCGCTGGAACGCGTCAAACCTGGGGTAAACGCAGACCACGCAATGCATGCCACGTTGCGACCGCTGCGAGAAAATGCCCCGGCAAGGTCGCCTTGCCAGGGCAGGTAGGTCGCTAGACTGTCCCGGTAAGAGGACAGCGCATTTTTACGTCCCGGCAACGGATCGGGCAACAGATTCCGTGACGGCGCGGGACTAAGGCGAGCCGGGCTTCTCAGCACCGAGCGTGGCGATAAGGTCCGCGAAGTCACTGGGCGCAATCAGCCGTTCAAATTGAAATCCAGCCCTGCCACCATGGCGCCAAACGACGTGGGCCTCGATCCGGCCAATCGCTGGCAGCCTGATCGTCAACCGTTCACCGGGCATCAAGTCGAGTTCCTGATCCACCATGAACCCGTGCGGTGATATGTTCGCCATATGCATATCGATCTCGCCGAACTTCGTATGCTCGGCGAGAAAGCGATAATCGACCGATTGGCGGACGATCCGTCTATCATCGACGGGTGGAGAGTGACGGCGACGCACTGAAGGCTCCAAAAATTGCAGGCCTATCCTCGGGGCGAAACCTTACCGGAATGATAATTCATACCCACTCGCGCCCTTTCAGTACAGGCTGAGTTGCCGTTCCGACTGTTCTTGAGCATGTCACTCAGGCGAAAGCGCTTCGTCATCAAGCCACTCGATCACATCCGCCGCCACGGCGTCGCCCAGGATTTCGATGGTTCCCCGGTTGTTGGCAGCAAGACGAATAGCCCGTTTCGGCGATGGGAGCGGCGCGCTTGGGCCTGCGGTGACGTGTTGGCATCGAACGTTCTGAACTATCCGACTGCCGGAGATGGCGACTCCATGTTCGGTCGGGCTGCGACGAGGACGCTTCTCAGCATAAAGCCGTGCGAAATGAACTATATTTCGCTGGCAAAAAGACGTTGTTTATGGCTCTTGACGTCCGCACCGCCCGCAACCGTTTGGTGGCGGTAGAGTTGGATGGGGGCGCGTTCGCACCTTTGAATGATGGATTTCATGGCAACTCTTCCCGAATTTTCTCCTGCATCGCTGTCTTCCGTCTCGCTCGCCAGCGTGCTCGACCAGAGCGTCGATTGCGTAAAGCTGGTCGGGTTGGGCGGTGACGTTCATTACATGAACGCCAACGGCCTGTGCTCGATGGAAATCGACGACTTCGATCTGGTTCGGGGCAAGCAATGGGCGGATCTCTGGCCAGAGGCAAGCAAGGCCCAAATCATAAATGCCTATCTCGAAGCCTGCGCGGGCGAAATCGTGCGCTTTCGTGCGTTTTGCCCGACGATGAAGGGTAGTCCTCGCTGGTGGGACGTGACGGTATCCGCTGTCCTTAACGAGAGCGGGCAGCACGCCGGATATATGGCGATTTCGCGTGATGTGACAGAGAACCAGCAGCGTTTGGACACGGCGATCGTCACGGCAGACGAGCTTCGCCATCGCCTCTCTAACGCCTTCTCGGTTATGTGCGCTGTCATGAACCATTATGCCCGTGGCGACGACAACCGCGTCGCCTTCGCGGAACAGATGTCGCTCATTTTCGCAGCCATGGGCAGAGCGAAGACGCTCTTTGCCAACATGGACGCCCCGCGCCATGTCGATGATCTGATCCCGGCAGTCCTTTCGCCATTCGGAAATCCCGAATGTTCCATTACCATCGAGCGACTGCCCGCCGCCACGGTTGGCCTCGAATGGGCCAATGCGATCGCACTGGTGCTTGGAGAACTGGGCGTAAATTCCACCAAGCACGGCGCGCTCGGATCGGGCGGGAGCATTGTCATAACCGGCAGACGCACTGGACGTGGTTTCACGCTGCTATGGACAGAAAAGTCCAGGAAGGTGGTGCAATGCACCGAGCGGGCTGGCGGCCAGGGCATGCAGATCATGCAACGGGCCATGCATACGCGCGGCGGTACATTGGACATGCGCTGGAGGCGAGATGGGTTGACCGCGGAACTGGCCGTCCCTTTGTGAAATCATTCCCTCCGCGGTGCCTTGTAACGCCATCCAGAGTAGCCGAACACTGTTCGTACCAATGTGGGCCGACGCCAAAGCAGCTATGATCGGCGACCGGGCGAGATGCCTCGAACGCTTTGTCCGGATACGGGAGATCGAACTGTGAAGACCCTGTTCAGCGCGATGTTTTTGGTGGTGCTGGCACTAAACTCTGGTCCTCCGATAGCCTCCGCAAAAGCTGACGAATGGACGGTCTGGGAGAGTAAACCGTTCCCATTTTCGATCTGCTACCCGACCAACGTTTTCCAGCAGCGCAGGGTATCGGACGCGGGTCACGCGATCGCGCTGGAATCGAACGACAGCGCACAACTGATTGCGGGGAGTATCGACTACACCCGCGAAACGCTGGCTGAGCCGCTCCGTATAGAGCAGGAAAGACTTACCCATGTCGCCTTGGTCGCGCGCGGAGAGAACTGGTTTGTCGTATCCGGGACGCGGGTGGACCAGGCCCTCTACACAAAGGCCGTCAGGGTCGGCGACCGGCTGATAGCGATGCGGTTTCGCTACCCCGAAAGCCTTGCAGCCAAGTATGCTCCGATCCTCGAGCGAATGGCGGAATGCCTCAAATTCCCCGAGGATGCCTACTGAGCCCGCGGGGTGGTCACGCGCAGCCCGGCAGCCCTATGGCGCTCGCTTCGATGGTCCCGCGATTGCCGCGTACAGCGCCATTGATCCAGCTGCGAAGACGGCCATCCAGATCGCGACGTTGCCGGCCCGGATGAAGATGAAGGCACCCAAGGAAGCCCCGCAGACCAGGGACGCCCACAAGATCAGATAGGGCACCCAATTCCACCTAGGGCCGCCCATGAGAGCCGACGCCAAATGCTGTCCCAGCTTGACCAGGGCGCCGGTCATGTAGGTCACCCCGATCGACACTTCGCCGTTGCGCTGGAACACGGCATTCACCGCGCCCATGGCCGCCGCCAGAACCATCGCTACCGGCAGGTGAGAAGTCACCCCGCTCAACAATGCGGCGGCGGTAAGAAGCCCGGTCACGAACGCCAGCACGGCGGGTTTACGATGTCGGGTGGCGCGGGAAGCGACGCAGCTTCCGGCAATCACGCCGAAGACGAACCACAGGACCACAGATCCCGCAACGAGTGCGGCCGGGATATCCCGAACCAGCCCGACCGCCACGCGCGTCGAATTGCCGCTCATGAATGAAACGAAAAAGCCGCCAAGGCTGATGAAACCAATTGCGTCAACGAAACCAGCCAGAGCCGCGAGCATCGCGGCCAATACCCAGAACCGCTTCTCGTAGGCGATCATAGTCAGGGGCCTGCAGGGGATCAGTGCGTGTGAAACTTCGGCAGGTCACCCGCCATGCCTGACAGCATCCCGGACCAGACGGCCAGAATGAGGCCTTCTTCCCTGCTGGTTTTCGCGCTGATCACCCCATAGATGCCAAGCTCGCCACCGAGTTCCTTCATCCACAGCAGGCCTTCTCTCTGGAGCAGGGTGGCGACCATCAGGATCGCACCGCCAGGGCCCGAACGAGCGCCTGTTCCGTTTGCGAGAGTGAAGAGGCTTCCGTCATGTCGCTTGGCCTTTCGCCTTGGGCCGCCCCTCAGCGGGCGCAGGGATATTGAACCATAGGGGATCGTACGCCGGCAAGGGCTTCGGCCGCCATCAGGGCCTGCGCCGGCCCACAATCGGATCCTATGCCGATGACTGTCTGAAACTGTCGGCCAGGAAGGCCGGCAAAACATGCCGTCAGCGCCCTGAGCGATTGTTCGCGCCAGACTAAGTCTCTGCCTGTTGCTGGAGATCAGCGCCAAGCATGCATCCTGCGTTGGCGACGCCAGTCCATCCAGCACCGGTGGCCATGTCCGTGATATCAGCGGTAGCCCCCAGGACCTCGATTGCTCCCTTGGAGCGCTTGTCGGCTGCCTTGTTACGGAGGAGCGTGAACACAGGGCGGACCTTATCTCCTCGCGTCTCTATCGTTTCCATCGCGCGCAGTGACTTTCGCGCGAGCGCTCTCGCCGCACACCGTCATTCGAGCAGCCAGGTTCGTTTGCTCCGCATCTGGCTGACTGTGTCAGATTAGCGCTGAGCGGAAAGCTAGCACCTTGAAAAGGATGGCAACTTCCGCAATTATTCCGACGCGGCGACTCATTTGCCGTTCGAGGAGAGTTGGAAGAAAGGAGGCAACGCAATGTCCCTCTCCAAATTTCATCACCCGCTTGACCCGGTTGCGCACCCCCAGTTCGAACATGAGGTCAAACGCGCCATTCTGCAGGCCTGGGCGTCAGATGCTTCCTTGGAAAGCGACCGGCTACCTCCCAGGCAGGCGCAAAGGCAATCCCGACACAAGTCAGTGGGCGCGGTGGTTCGGCGGCAAGCCGACCGAAAGGTGTGACCATGGCAGAGAAGCTGTTCGACTTGTTCCGCAAGGAGCGGAAGCGTCTGGAGCTCGCTCTTGCTGAAGCCGCGGCAAGGGGTTGCACTGACCACTCCGAAATCCGGCGGTTAAAGGCTCTCCACGCTGCCGTCGGCGATCAGATCGTCTGTTGGACGCGCGACCTCTACGGATCGGAACCCCGGAAATGGCGAGCGCAGCGTAAGCGAGCGATGGGCCGGAAGGCAACCTCGGACCTCCGGCCCATCCTCGCGCCGACGCAAGTCATCCGCCAACCGGCGGTACATACCGGCTGGTGGATGCCCTGACCAATATGCACTGCGGCTTCGTGAACTCAGGCTCCTCGGTGCCCGCGGTGCGTTGAAATAACGAGGTGCCTGTGGCCCTGCGCGGTGGCACGCCGTTGCGGTGACGGGGCAGCATTCGCACCCGCGCGCTGGAAGGGGAGGCCGGACTAGACCTGAAAGCGCCACGTCCCCTTGCCGGCAGACTTTGCCGCATAGAGCGCATCGTCAGCGACACAGAACGCCGCACCGAGGGTGTTTTGAGCGGAAGCACCAAGGTTGCAGGTTGCCTTCGATTGCTGCTTTGTCAGTGCGGCTGAGACAGATTCATGAATCTCCTGACATTTCATCTTCGCTACATGCTCGTTGAAAACGAGCAGGCAGAAAGCAAACTCGTCACCGCCTATTCGGGCCAGGGCGTCGTCCTGTCGAGCGGCTGCGCGAAGAGCGCCTGCTGCGACCCGTAGCGCTTCGTCCCCAGCAGCATGTCCGTGGAGGTCATTGACCTGCTTGAAGTTGTCGATGTCGATCAGCCCGCACAGAAGGACCGGGTTGTCGGGATTTCGCTCGCGGCTCAGCCGTCGGCTTTCTATCACGAACGAGCGCCGGTTTCCCAGTCCAGTCAAAGAATCGACGCGTGCAACCGCCCGTTCCCGGTCGAAGGTTCGCCGAAATGCCCCGACGAACAAGATGACGAAGACTACTGCGAAAATGCGCATGCCCGCATTCCACGCTGCGACCGTCAGCGGAATGCTCGACGCCTGGGCGGAAAGTCCGTCCCCAAAACCGTTTATGAGGAGAGTAAGGATCACACCGGCGCCGCCCGACACAAGACCTGCTACCCGGCCCAGGCACCATGTGGTGAAGCACAAGGGCAGCAGATACAAGCTGCTGACGGAGACCAGGCGGCCAGTGCTGGCATCGAGCCCAAGAACGCCAGCCCAGAGCAAGGCGAGGAGTAACGATGCCTGCGAGGCCCGCAAGGCCGATGTCCATTCAAACGCACGCTCCAACGGTGAGCCGGCGTAGGCGACTGGAACGTCTTCGTTCGAGGCAAAGGGCATGGGTCTGCCCTATCGTACAATGGTTAATGGCACATGTAGGTAATCTGGCCCGTGATCGAAAATCAGGAAGTGCGGCGAGATCACGGGACAGGAGATCTCGCCGCAAGGTGTAAAGGCAAGCGAGTCACGCGCTGTGCCCAGATCTTCGACGGGTAATCCCCCCGCTTGAAGCGGCGCGCTCTTATCATGCGTGAACAGCATTTCAAACGAAATAAGATTACATAATGGCGTGTCCAGGCCATGGAAATCACGCCTATCCGCACTTTCCACCGACAACAGGCGTGTCCTTTGTCGATAGGGCCGGGCAAAGGCGGATGCCTGAAGCGTTGCGCACGGTCGCGGGCTGGTGGGCGGGGTCAGTCTGCCGCTTCGTCCGTGAGAGACAAAGATGATCCTTATGGGCGGCGTCTGGCAACAGCGCCGACGCCCGCAGTGTGACATGCAAATTGCCATCGTGCCGGTGACCACAGGGCGCTCGCGGCTAGGTTTCATGGCCTTGGACCATCGTTCCATTCTTTGTAGTCGCGGCAGCATTTACTCCGGCTCGTGCTGGGGTGAAACGCGAAGCCTTTTTCCGGGCACCCTCACGTCGTGCGTACAGGCCAGCCATTGTGCGTCCTCGCGCGACGAACAGCGTCGATAACCATGGTGTCCCGAGCTTAAGCGTGGCCCCAAAGCAGGTCGTAACTTGCGAATTGCGCTGCGACGGCACGAACGGGTCAATCCAAAGGCAAGGTGTAGAACAACCCCGTGGGATGGCAAAATTGCGACCGGCGGATCGACGAGGACGTAGCAGGTTCATGACGCCGTGCTGGCGGCTGCTCTTATGGAAGGTGACTGACGCCGTGACCCACGTTCACGGAGGACACCGGGCAAACGCGGCCGTCCCGCCAACCTTTCGGTCATCGAAACGAGGGCAGCACGATGTTTCGGCCCGAACGGATCAAGTTCGCCCGCAGCTGGTTAAACCATTTCCCCCACAAGGAGAACATCATGACCACGGATAGCACGATCTCCACGCTTAACAGCCTGATCAAGACGACCCTTGATAGCATGAAGGGCTATGAGGACGCTGCCAAGGATGCGTACAGCACCCAGTTCGCTACAATGTTCGCGGAGTTCGCGCGTGACCGTAGTGCGGCGGCGACCGACCTGCAGGCTGAAGTTCGCCGACTGGGCGGAACCCCGGAAGACGATAGCAGCCTTCTGGCCGCCGCTCACCGGACCTTCATGGATCTGAAGCAGGCAATTACCGGCAAGGAAGACAAAGCGATCATTCAGGAAGTCGAGCGTGGTGAAGACCACATCAAGGCCAAGTTCGAAGACGCCTTGCGCGACACAGACCTGGATTCGTCTTCACGTTCGGTAGTGGAAAAGGCTTTCGTTTCGGTCAGGGAAGGCCACGATAAAATGAGCGCGCTCAAGCACAGCATCGCATGACAGCTTGAGGCCGCCCGCTTGCGGGCGGCCTCATGCCGTATCGACGCCGGTTCATCTGCTTCTCCGTCGTCATCCCGTTGAAGGGAGTAAATGTACCCCTGACGGCGAGACGCGACGCGGCGCGCCATGCCGGTTGGCGAACCGCAGCATCCGCGCGCAGGCGTTCCGGCGTCGGTTTCCGCTCAGAGCCCTACCTCAGCACGTTTTGGGCGCAGATGTTAAACTTGATCCCGGCACCAGTGTTGAGTGAAGCTGCTGACTCTGAAGTACCAGCAGCCCATGGTTGTGAAGCCATCGATGGAATGGCGCTGCAAGGCGCGGCCAGTTAAGTGGCGCCTGCTTCGGCACCAACAAACATCCCATACCATTGTCCGGTAATGGTGCGGATCATTAACATCTCTCTATCGTCTCCCTCGGGCTGAAGCCGATAGCGGTCGTGATCGGCATTGTTCCCGAGCCATTCCCGCGCCCAGGTCATCGCTGCAAACTTGCTATCGAGGTCACCCTTCCTCACCGCGATGCTGCCGTTGTCCTCGCGAACCAACTTCCACTCCATTGCCTCGAACCTCCTTTCTCAGGCGCAATCGCGGGGTAAATTTCCGAAGGCAGATCATCGTTCACGAACAGGCTGCCTTCATCCAAGGCGCGAACCTTCATCGGCTGCGCTGTTCTGCACGAGACCTTCATCGCAGGAGGCGGTTCCAGACTAAGGTGCGAAGAGCGCTGCTGTTCGCGGACAGGCGGGCTGTGAGGCTCGCGGCCAGAAAGGTTCGGCGCAGCTCTTGCTCGTTGACGGTATCACTGGCCAGTATCAGGCCGCCGTCATGGATGTGTGCCTGCAGTTCCGGATGAAATCGGGCAATAATCGATCGAACGACCGGCAGAGCCGTCGTGTCGTCCGCACGTGGCCGGCACCATACGCTATTCATCGGATTGCCCCCTGTTACTGCCGGACTATTAGAAAATTCCCGCTGGGGTGCAAGTGCCAAGACACAGATGTCGGACATGGCACTTGCATCCGATGGCGCCAAGGCCGATAGCAACCATCCAGTGGGGGCTGATAGAGATCCAGAATGTCAGGGGCAAATACATCGAACCCGAAAGGCGGCCTGTCGGGCTGGGGAATTGTCGCAGTCGTCGGCGCGGTGTTGTTCGTTATTGCCCAATATTCCGGCACCCCGAACAGCGACCAGCAGGTGGCGGCAGCCAGTTTTACCTCGGAATCCAGCAAGGCGATCGCGAGTGTCGCCCACGCGGTTGTCGAGCCTCTCGAAATGACCAGCGTTCGTGCTGCGGCAAAGGACTTCAAGGCCGTTTACGCAGCACAGCAACTGCCCGGTGCGAAGATTTTCAGCCAGAACTGCTTCGAGGGTCTGGCGCATGAATTCTCATGGTCGCGCCTTGACGAGTGCGGTGCCTTCGACGCCATTGCGGCGGGGCAGCTGGAGACCGAGGCGGACAGCACCTCAAGCGAGTACGCCTATTTCGATCAGGAAACCGCCGCCGGTCGTTATCTTGCTACTGTATCGAGTGCCGGCGAGAGCGCCGATCATGCGGATCTGCGTCTGGAGGATATGCATGCGAAGGTCGTGGCGGCGCCTGCGCCCAGGCCGGCAGCCTTGGCCGATCAAGCGACTGAACCGGCTCCCTCCAGCGACGGCGATGAAGGCTGGGAAGCGAGCGCCTGAAAAAGGGCGCTCCTTCGCCAACAGGCGCGCTTTGGGGTTGTACGGTGCTGCCCTCAAAGGCGGGATCGATCCGGCGAAGGGCATCAGGAAGCAGGGCGCGCCGCGGCCATACTCGAATGAAGGAAGTGCGGGGTCAATGACTTGAACCCGCGACCATTCTTTCTGGCGACACATTTCCCGCAATCGCTCGCTGCTGTCTACCTTCTGGTAATAGACCTCGCCAAGTGCGGCCGTTGCCTTTTCATCGATTATCGGCTTGCCTGATTTGCCAGGAGGGGAGCGGAGTTGGACGTCGTTCGAGACGGGGACTTCATCTGCCGTCGCGATGCCTCCTGCGCATAAAGCTGTTGAGGTACAGTTCGATGCAGGTGTCGGCGATTTCTGTCAGGGTTTCCGTGCTCCATAGTGTTGGAATGCAATCCGAGCCTTGTCGTCCCCTGGTCTGCAAGACTATCGAGGGTATCGGTTTGAGATATGCGGAGTGGGCATGAAGCAGAAGGCCAAGGTTGCGAACGATGCAGCCGTGAAGGCGTTGATCGAAAAGTACGCATGCCCGGTGCCATTCCATGAAGTGCGCACCCGGTTCCTGGGCAATATCGCGACCCCTGAGCTGTCAGCCTCGCCCCTGCAGATAATCCAGGATTTGTGGGGCGGCGAACGATCGAGGACGAGATGGCAGCCGTTGCCAAAGTCGATGAGTTTTTCCCGATATTCGGGGTCCATATCCTCCACCGGACGACCGATACGCGGCGAAGCCGCTCGGATCCTGACCCCGGCGCAGATCGCCGCAACCGCGCGGGTCGCGGCTTCGGCGTCTTCGGGAGAGAGCCAGCGATAGAGACGCTGAACATCGGCCAGCGCATTCGGCGTCCAGATCAGACGTGGCACTTAGGAGGCTCAGGATCGCCTCTAGCCTCGAGCTTCGCCAACCGGGCGTCGGCTTCCTCAAGCGTCAGATGCAAACCCGTCTGCTGGTACTCGTCCCATGCACGAATGGCTTCCTGCCGGAATGCTTCGCGCTTCTCCTCGCGGTCGACATACAGTGCGATCGCTTCCCGCATGATCCAATGTGCGCTGAGCTGCCGCGCATCGGCGAGGTGCTGGACGCGCCCCTTGAGCGCATCATCGAGCTTAATGGATGTTGCTGCTGCCATGATGCGACCTCCGTAGCAAAGGGTACTACCTTACGCTAAGGTAGCCTGAGTGGGCCGCGGCCTCCATCCCCGAAGGCGACGGCAACCGGGGAATTGCGTCTGCGATGCTGACCTGCAAGTCCATAGCCTAACCGCTTCACGCTTTCGGATCCCGGTGCAGCACCCATCCCTTGGATGCCCCGACGCAAGAACCGCGGGTCCTATAGCGCGCGACGAGGCAATGGCCCGTAACGCGACCGCGTTACCCATCGCCGCTTTTGGCCGCTTGCCAGCCGCGCGTAGACCATGGCGCGACACCCTCAGCCGATCGGTCGCCACTGACGGAGCAGGTTTTGCGGTAAGGCCCGAGCGCCGTGCAGCCGTGCAGCAGTGCAGCAGTGCAGCAGTGCAGCAGTGCATTTGCGAAAGTGACAGTTTTGAAAGCGGCTGAAGACGGTCTCGTCATCGTTCCCGATACCAATGTTCTGATCCAGGGCTTGGCCCTGCAGGCGTTGGCGCGGGGAGAACATGGGCGGACGCGGATCGAAGTGGTGATTTGCGGCCCGGTCATTAGCGAACGCGACAGGCTAAAGAATATGCCCGGGCGGGTAGGGCGCCGCGCCCGCCATGAGCGGGACCGTCCGCGATCCGATGGGATCGCCCGAGCGCAGCGACATCGTTCGTCACAACGATCCGCAAATTCGCCGGCGATTGAAAGCGCCATTGCGCTCGGCCAGCTTGGGCTTGAGTTGGCCCGGAACTCTTTGCACAATTCGTCGCCCGGCATCTGCTGTCGCCCCACCGAGCCATTTGCTCCCTGTTATCCAGCTCCTGCTGAGATCTGCGGAAAGGACCGACCGATGGAATACCGCCAGAAGCTTGTCGATGCGGCCGTGGAGCAGCGTTGCTACCTTACCGGTGAACAGGTCGACCAGCACGGTACGTTTGTGCAGGTCGAAAGCAGTTTCAAGATGGCGCGGGTGATCGAGGCGGTGATGCGGGTGGCGTTCGATCATAACGAACCGCTTGTCCGCGAGTTGGCGATCAGTATCACTCCGCCCGGCGAAGACTGGACGGACTATCGGGATCAGGCCGCTGACGGCTTGGTCGCTGTGAGCCGCTCCATACTGTCGCAGCTAGATCCCTTGCCGTGAGGCTGACCGCGTTCGTCGCCAAGGAGATTTTCGCCCTTATCGCCCTGCTCGATGCCGCCGTCGGGCGTCGCATCGAGCAGGGCGATAAGCACGGTGCGGACGTCACGCTTCAGACAGACCTGCAACATCGGAGCAAGATCGTCCCACTCCTCGGCGGTTCGTTCGTAAGCCAGTGCCCGGGCTGCGTGCTCGTTCAGGTCCATCCGTAAATCTCCATGTCCGGACGTGAAATCTATCACCGTCGAGCATTTCCGCTAGCCATATGTGGACGGCCCCCTCTTGCAAGAGGTTTGAGCGGACATTTTGATCAGATCGCTTGCCACCATATGTCCGACCTATTGACGCGGCGCGAACGGCCGCTGGCCAAGATGGTTTTCGCAAAGCGAGTTCCAAACACCAAAGCGACCTCAGACGGCCAGTGGCTAGCGCGGAATGTCTCGCCTCGTGATCGATCGATCAGTCCATCTGCTCGTTTCCTGCAAGTTCACGCATCAGCTCAGCACGGTAGCATTCTGTATCTGCTCACCATGACAAGCCAATCTCAAGCTGCCTTTGCTAACACTGTTTCAGTCGTGCCCCGATACCTTTCACCGCTCACCATCAACTTCCAGGCGATGCGGGCAGTTCGGTTTGCCAGGGCGACCGCCACAAGTTTGGGTTTCTTGTGCTCCAGAAGCTTCTGGAGCCATGGCGATGCGTTTCTGCCTCGACCCGCTCGAACCTGCTTGAGAACAGAAGTGGCGCCATTGACCAGTACGCTTCGCAAGTGTTCGTCTCCAGCGCGCGTTATGCCGCCAGGGCGGGCTCGGCCGGCCGTTGAATGATCCTTGGGCGTCAGGCCCATCCAGGCGGCAAAATCGCGTCCTGACTTGAAGAGTTTGGGGTCGGGCGTTTTCATCATCAGCAGCGATGCGCCAATGGGGCCTACGCCCGGTATCTGAGCAAGGCGTCGGCTGCATTCGTCATTGCGATGCCAATCCATCAGCTTGGCTTCGACCTTTTCGATTTCGGTCTGCAACATCTCATATTCGCGCAGGTGAATCGCAAAGAGATCGCGGGCAAGCTTTGGTACGGTATCGTCGGAGGCGATCTCGTAGAGCAGGGATTCAATGTTACATATGCCCTTCGCCGCAGTAAGCCCGAACTCGGCGCCATAGCCGCGGATCGCGTTGGCAAGCTGGGTTCTGTTCCGCACCAGCCTGTCACGCATGCCAACCAGCATCAAAGCGGCCTGCTGGTCCGCGGTCTTGACCGGTACGAAGCGCATCGTCGGGCGGCTCATCGCCTCACACAGCGCCTCGGCATCGGCGGCATCATTCTTTCCGCGCTTCACGTACGGTTTGGCCAATTGCGGGGCGATCAGTTTTACCTCGTGCCCGAGCGAGCCCAGATGCCTGGCCCAATAGTGCGCGCTGCCGCAAGCTTCGATCGCGATGACGGTCGGTGGAAGATCCTTGAAAAAAGCGATCATCTTTGTGCGGGTCAACTTCTTGCGAACAATCGGATTTTCCGCTGCATCCACACCGTGCAACTGAAACACATTCTTTGACGTATCGACGCCAATGCGTGTAATCTTCTCCATGGACGGTCTCCCTCGCTTGAGTCCTTTGACAAACTCAATCTGGCACATTGCGATGCCGTTGGGAGCCGTCCACCCCAACACCAGCTTCCACCGATTGAGGTGGATCTGAATGTCGCGGGTCCGGCAGTACGGGTCCATTCCGTGCGAACCGGCAGGCTTTGTGAGGCAGGTCCAGAACCGCTCGACCTGCCATCCTTCCGCGACGCCATTGATGGACAGCCAGGCCAGCGCCAGGCGCACCGCGGGTCGCGGCGGTATTGGTGTCTTGTCAGCCTCCACGGCGGCGGCATCGAGGATGTCGATTGCAAGGCGGTTCATGAGCGAGGGCAAGGGCGGCGGAATGGATGCCTTAGCCATCATGGGCGTGGTCGCGATGCGCGACCTTCAGGAACGCGGCGGCGTATTGCCGGAACATCCGTTGCCAATATGGCCCCGCGTTCTCCCATGGCTCCCATTCACTGCCGGCATCGCTATCGATGCACGAAGCCCACATCTCCTGCGCCAGTTCATCAGCAAGTGCTTCGTGATCGTTGGTGGTGCAGATCCGGCAGGCCATCAGTCGCGCCCGACCGGCGAGCATTCGACGTCACGACGTCCGCTCGCCGTGCACTCAGCGGCGCCTTGATAGCTGGCATGCGGGTGTCCAACCCCTTCGTGATGCATGTCTTCGCCAAGGCCTTCGGACCAAGACGCGCGGTATGACCCGAGGGGCATGGTACGCCGACGTCGACGCCTTGCCTGCTGTAGTCGAAGACCGTTTCGAGATCGCTTCGTTCCTATGACGTTCTGCATAACCGATTGTGGAACGAATATGGAACATATAGGTTGAAGACTTTCCAAGATGGAGTGATTCTGAGATGCCCCACCTCGCCAGAATGGACGGCCCACTTGACCTCGGAGCCTCCGGGACCAGAACGAAGTCGCTGCCGTTTGGGCAGTGGATCCTGGAGCAAACCGGGCGGGGCGGCTTCGTCGGACAGCTTGCTTCCATCGCCAAGTCGGATCGCGGCTTTCCAAGAGACGGCACTCCGGATGCGGTACGCAAGCGCCTGGGCCACACGGGCGCCGATCCGGTGATGTTCGACGCGGTAGACGATGCGGAGCTGGATTGGGTGTCATGGTGACGGACGACGCGCTGATTGCGTTGGCGCAGCATCGTTTCGAGCAGGCCGATCGCGCAGACGCCAGCCGTGAAGACTGCCGGCAGCTCCGCGACATTTTCCCGGCGGTGCTACAGCGCCTCCGTGAGAAGGTGGAGATTACCCGCCATCTCGTCGAGCCCGACCCCATGGTAATCGCAAGGCCGAAGGGCTGGGAAAAACAAGCCGCAACTGCTGATGCACCCTCGGATGACGACCAGATGCAGCTCTCGCTGCTTCCGATCTGAATAGGGTCAGAGTGGCATAATGGCGGCGATGGTTAATCACAGAACAGGATTGGCTGAAATCAAAGAGAGGTGCAGGGTCAACGCGGGATGCCGTGATACGCTGGGCTGAATCCGGCAAAACGGCGCAGGCGAGGGCGGATGCCCGCACACGGGCCCGGCTTCGGACCGCGCCGCTTGCGGCTCCGGCAGCCTTGGGAAAGAGCCGACGATAAAGCCGTTGAACATCGGCCGGCGCATTCGGAGGCGAGATCAGACGTAACAAGTGGGCGGCTCTGCATCACCGCCAGCCTCGAGCCGCCCCAATCAGGCACCGGCTTCCTCAGGCGTCGGATGCAAACCCGTCTGCTGGTACTCGTCTCATGCCCACATGGCGTCTCCTCTCGCAACCGAAAGGCCGATTGCCCGTCGTGCCCAGGCGGATTACAAACGTCCTGCGAGCCCGCTGGAACCTTCGAAATGCCCGCGGTTATGTCCAAGCGAGTGCTGCGGGCGATCCCTGCATTGTCGTTTGCCCTTTCGGGCTATCACGCCGCGCAGGCCTGACCGTCGGCAACGTCCGCTTAACAGGCTTGGGCACTCTGACCTGGCGCGTGATCACCGCTCACGACAGGTTCCGGGAGGAGTGGTTCGGGGCATGGGCGTGACGGGGGCGGATGTGAGCGGGGGCCGCTGCCCGCCAGGGCGGGCACCGGGCTCTATCTGCGCTTCGCTCCGACCAAGCCCCTTGCACGGTCTTGTCTGCTTCGCGGCAACGATCCCTGCCGCGGGTGTGTGACGCCCGTCTGGAGCTCGCCCCGGGGTATGGGGATAGTGCGCCCGACCATCGCCATTGAGGCTTCGCCTGAGGAATCGCGCTGACGCGCGATGCGGATCGTGGAGCCGGCAGACACGCCATCACCCCCTTCGCCGCCTCTCAGGATCCGCGCGTTGCAGAACCGGTTTCGGACACAACGAGTTGCGTCGGGGCCAGGCTGCGCTAGGCGAAAAGGGGCCGGCGGTGCCCGTCTGCTGTCAGCAGAAGCGCCGGCCCCTTTTCACCAAGCTTCGCCAGGCCCCTCCCGTGCCTGTTGTGTCCAAGAGCCCGGTCCGGCGCCTTCGGACCTGCGAGGGTGGCTCCGGGTGCGATGGCGTGTCAGCCGGTCCACGCTCCCTTTCCATTCAAGCAGGACCGGCCGCAGGCGGCCGGTGCGTCTTCGTCGTTTGCGGGCCGCTGGTCGCGGCCGGTGGATGCTCGGGCTCACCAGGTACGATGGGATTTATGTCAAGAAATCAATCGCATGGAGGTTTTTGAGGGGAGGTGGTAGAATAAGGGTGTGGTCGGGAAAGAGAAACGGCCACTTCCTAAGAGAAAGGATCAAGTCATGAAGATCGGTTCATTCAAATTCGACGAACGCGCCAGTGACATCATTGGCAAGATCGCCACGCGCGAGCTGCGTTTTCCCTATCTTATCATGCGCCGCGTCGAGGATCGGCAAAGTGAAAGCGCCCCGGTCTACGAGATTTACGAGACGAACCGGGCGGGCGACGAAATTCAGGTCGGCGTCGTCTGGGAACGCAAGATGCGGGCAAATGACGAAGTGTTCCTGTCCGGCATGATCGACGATCCCAGCTTCCAGGTACCGCTTTCCATCGCCCTGTTCGGGGACGAAACCAACGGCTTCGACGTGCAATGGCGGCGCGAGCGGGAGCGCGACGGGCAGGGCGCGGGCTTTGGCGGACGCGGCAATGGCGGGCGTTCGGGCGCAGGGTTCGGCGGACGAAACGGGGGCGGCTTCTCCGGTGGCAGCACCGCAGGACCGGACGGCGGCTATACCGGCGGCAGCCGCAGTCTCGATGAAGAAATCCCCTTCTAGGCGTCAGAAAAAGGCGGGCCGGGGGAGCGCTGGAACGCTTCCCCGGACCCTTGACCGTCACTCGTCATCAGGAGCCCTCCCATGAACAAGCCGACAGCCCTCCCGCGCATTAGCAGTTTTGCCGACCTGCCGGAACTCTACGCAACGTTCACCACGACGCCCGAATTTATCGCCTCGTTCGGCGATCCGCTCCCGCTGTCCATCGTCGAGCCTGACGGTGAACCGGGCGAATATTGCATGCCCGAACCTGTCGCAGCACAGGCCGAGTGCGGCGGTATCGTCGCCGCCATTTTCGACCTGCTCGGCGATACCAGACTGGACCCGCTCGCCGCCGAACTCGCATGGGGCTTCGTCAACAGCTTCCACTTTGTCGCGAGCAAGCTGGAACGGCGGGAAGATCAGCTGGCCGACACCTTGCGCGACATGACCCGCCGTCTGGAACCGAGCGAGGTGTTCACCAAGGAACTCGAAGACACCCAGCTTGAATGCCAATCAGTCGCCGAACAGCGCGAGGCGATGGAGGCCATGCGCGACTATGCCGCCGCCATGTATCGCGCTTATGCCGGGCGGCCATGGTCCCCCGCCAAGGGATCGCGCGCGTCCCACGTTACTACCGCAAGCCAGATCTCCGCGCTCGATTTCCTGCGTGCAAGGTCGGAAAGGCGGCGCGATCGATATGACCCCCAAGGCCCGGTCGTCGTCGTTTCCGGCCCCCAGGACTGGCACGATTGGCGCATTATATGGAACCGGCTCGACCAGATCAGAGCCCGCATCCCGCATATGGTCCTCGTGACCACCGGGCAGCGCCTCGGCGTCGATGCAGCCGCCGCCGCATGGGCCGCCCAGCGCCGTGTCGTGTGCATCGCCTTCGGTCTTTATGGCAGGGCCAAAGGGAAAGGCTTCAAGCGTAATCGCGATATCGCCGAACTTATGCCGGTCGAGGCGCTGCTGTGCGAGGGCTCCGGCATTCAGTCGAGCCTCTACGACCTGTTCAACCCGCAGCAGGGGCACCGTGTCCCCACCCATGTCTTCATGCGGGCGGATCAGGAACCCCCTGTGCCGATCAAACGCAGGCGGCGCGTCATAGCAGCCTGACGGGCAAGCACCTAATGAAAGGCCGGGGCGGGCAACCGCTCCCGGCCCCTTGTCGTGCTTGTCGCACGGGCAAGCGAAACCCGAACTGTTTCCCCACGCCGGTCCTTTTGCGGGGCGTTCCGCCCGTCAACGTCGCTCTCCCTTCCGCTAAAGACGCACGGCCTTTGCGCCGCCATCTTCGCCAAACGGGGCAGCGGTCGCGCGCTTGCGTGACGGCCCCGGCGAGGTTTCCGCCTGGATACTGGAGGCCGCCAACCCCTTGAGCGCGACAATCGCGACGCCGCCGCCGACCCGGATTGCCTGGCTCAGCACATCGCGAAATTCGCGCTCGCTCAGCTTCTCGACCGGCAATTCCGTCGCCAGCTGTCCATAATGCGCGCGCAATCCACGCCTCACCGTCTCAGCCTCTTGGGCAAGGTTGCGCTGATCGGTCTCGATCTTCGCGAGCCGTTCACGATCCGTCATCTTGGGCATTCTTGGACTCCTTAATCAAGGAGGTCTGCCCGCCAGCGCCGACTATCCATCAAGGACCATCGCCATGCAATGCCTTACCCGCAAGTCGGAGCGCGATCGCGCCCGCAAACGCTCCCAACCGGGGAAACCCGCCCACGGTCGAGTCGACGGACGCAGCAGGCAAGCGCGCTGCGGAAGGGGGACGCACGCCGAAGGCGATTGTAATGCACCGTACGCACGGGTGCTGCAGGCGCAAATCGACCGGATTTCTGCGGTTTTCCACCGGTACAGGGCGGCAGTCGATCTGGCACCGGTCGGCAGCCGGTGGCAGCCACACCATGCCGCATAGGTCGCTAAGTGTCTGATACACCTTGGCACTTAGTGGCAGCCAGCGGCAGCTTAGATAAATTATTGAGATCACGGCGTAATTCTGCTATAATGACTGTGCTTCACCACGTTGCTGGCGTGCCGGACAAGGAGTCCGCCGCTTGGCACGCATCACGATCCGCATAGACGACGACCTCTATGCGCGCCTTTCTGTTCAGGCGCGCAATGCTGGTCTCGGCGCCGCGACCTATTGTCGCGACATCCTCGAACGCTTCGAAGGCACCGATCCCTCGGGCTATCATGCCCGCTTCGACGAGATCCATGCGACGGCCATCCAAGCCTTCGCCATCCTCGCGACATCGGTGGGCGAGCGTTCCCCCGACATCCTCCAGAAGGGGCTGGGCGACGCCCGGCGCCTCCTCCGTGAAAGGGGCTGCTCGATCCCGAGCAGGACCGGCCATGAGCATCTTTCGCCACGACACGCTGGGCTCCTGGACGCGGGGCGGCCAGGCGATCGTCCACAATGTCCGCATGACCACCCAGGTCTTCTACCAGACCTTCCTCGCGGGGCTGGTGATCTGGATCGGCGGCATCATCTGGTACGCGTTCGAGAAGTCGTCCGAATATGAGCGCTTCGTGATGTTCAAGATCACGCAGGCCTATTTCATGGGCGACACTCTGCCGGGCAACGCCACGCCGATCCTGTTGAAGACCCCTACAGGCCAGCAATATTGGACCACGCCCAAGGCACTCATCGGTTCCGGCGTCGCGCACAAGACGCTCGCCGCCTTCGAGACCTACCTGCTCCACGGAGCGCTGCTCGCCGGCCTGTTTGCCCTCGCCATGCTGGGATGGGCGTGGTTCTACTTCACCCGGACGGGCAGGGGGCTCGGCTCCAACCAGTTCCTGCGCGGCGCACGGTTCGGAACGGTCAAGCAGGTCCGCCGGGCGCTGTGGCGTTACGCCAAGGGCAGCTTCGACATCGGCGGGGTCAATGTGCCCGACGCCTTCGAGCCCGAGCACATCCTCATCTGCGGCGCACCCGGCACCGGCAAGACCAATATCATCGTCAAGATGCTCCACGGCATTCGGAAGCGGAAGCGCCGCGCCATCGTCTACGATACGGCCGGAACCTTCGTCGAGAAGTTTTACCGGCCGGGGATCGATGTGCTGCTCAATCCGCTCGACGCGCGGGCGGACTGCTGGTCGCCCTGGGTCGATGTTCCCCGCGACTATCATTACGATCAGATCGCCGAGTCCACGATCCCCGACAAGACCGGCGATCCCTTCTGGGCGAAGGCCGCGCGCGGCACGCTGGTTGCCGTTCTGCGGAAGCTCGCGAAGCAGGAACGCACCCTGGTTTCGATCCTGCTCGACACGCTGCTGCGTTCCAAGCTGAAGGACCTTGCCGCCTTCGCTGCGGACACCGATGCGGCAGCCTTCATCTCGACCGAGGGAGAGCGCACCAGCGCTGGCATCCAGGCGGAGCTCGCCTCGGTGATGCGTAGCTTTTCCTATCTCGATGACACCGCCGACGGATTTTCGATCCGCGACTGGGTCGCCAACGAGAAGGATGAAGGCTGGCTCTTCATCACCGTCAAGGCCGACCAGCTTCCCTCACTGCGCCCCCTGATCACGGTGTGGCTCGACATCGCCATCAGCGCGATCATGAGCATGACGCCTGATCCCAACCGGCGCCTCTATTGCGTGATCGACGAGTTGCCGACCCTCCAGCGCCTGCCCTCGCTCGGCGACTTCCTCGCCCGCGCCCGAAAATATGGTGGCTGCGGTATCCTCGGCTTTCAGAGCTACCCGCAGCTCGAAGCGACCTACGGTATCCAGGATGCAGCTGCGATCACCGGCTACTGCTCAACCTGGGTGGCGCTGCGTGCCAACGACACCCCCACCGCCAAGCATGTCAGCGAGAATCTCGGCCAAGTCGAGCAGGTCGAAGCCAATGAGGGCATGTCCTATGGCGTGAACGACATGCGCGACGGTGTGAACCTCTCACGCATGCAGGTGACGCGGCCTCTGGTCATGCACACCGAGGTCACCAATCTGCCCAACCTCATGGGCTATCTGCGGTTCGGTCGAAGCCTGCCGGTGGTTCGGTTCGAGGATAGTTACAACAAGGTCGCTTCTCTCGGCGCAGCCTTCGAGGAGCGGACGACCGCGCCGATCAGGATGGCTGTTCTGGCGGCTACGGTACCCGCAGCCCCGGTGCCATCATCTCCTCCGGCCAAACCGAAGCCCGCGCCTACAAAGCGTCGTCGGCCTACTGCCGACGGGCAGGATGCCGAGCTGCCGCTTTCCCCGCCAGAGGAGCCAGCGAGCGTTCCGGAGAACACGCCGGATGAGGGCACTGTTCAGCCGTCTCCCGAGCCGCAGGGTGATCGTGATCTGGCAACGCCGACACCGCCGCTCGAGCTCTTCGGCAAGCCTGCCGGCTTCCGCCTTCAGCAACATGGTCGCCATGACGGTGCCCGTAACAAGGCGAGGCCGGCATGATCCATCCCCGTCGCCTGAAAGGCAAACCCGCCAGCATCGCCCGCTATTATTCGGTAGGCGACTATTACACCAAAGGCGCCGATGAGCATTCCGAGTGGGGCGGCAAGATCGCCGCCGAACTCGGACTCGAGGGCAAGATCGGTCCCGCCATTTTCGAGGATCTGCTTGCAGGGAAGATCGGCGATCAGCAACTTGGCCGCCGCCGTTCCAACGGCGAGATCCAGCATCATCCCGGCTGGGACTTTGCCGTCAACGCGCCCAAATCGGTGTCGATCATGGCGCTGGTGGCCGGCGACGACCGGATCGTCGCGGCTCACGAAAAAGCTGTCGGAGTGGCGCTCTCCTATCTCGAGGAGCACGCCACGATGCGACACCGGGTCGATGGCGAGGTCGTCGAAAGGACGACCGGGCGACTGATCTTCGCGCGCTTTACCGAGCATGCTTCGCGCAAGCTCGATCCCCACCTCCACACCCATGTCGTCATCATGAACATCACCGATGAGCGGGACGGCGCCAGGAAGGTCAGCCTTGAAACCCGGGCCATGTACGCCGAGCAGATGGCAGCGGGGCAGGTCTATCGTAACGAATTGGCCCACCGCGTTCGTGGACTGGGTTACGCGGTGGAGTTCGACCCGCGGCGCGGCCTCTTCGAGATCAGCGGCGTGCCCAAGAATCTGATCTCGGACATGTCGCAACGCGCCGAGCAGATCGAGGCGCACGCCAAGGAACATGGCCTCACCGGTCAGGCCGCAAGACGTAAATCCTTCTATGAAACTCGCGGGCCCAAGGAGAAGGTCTTGCTGGAGGATCTGCACGCGCAGTGGGACGGCAGGCTTGGACAACATGCCGAGGCGTTGAAGGAAACGCGCGAGGACGCCGACAAGCGGGGCCAACAGACGATCGACGTCGATCCCGCCACCGCCGCGCGGGCGATGCTGTTCGGCATCCGGCAATCGGAAGGGAAGGAGGCCGTCAACAATCTGGGGCGGTTGCTCCAGACGGCGCTGGCCTCGCATGTGGGGGAGGTGCGCCTTGTTGACGTGCGTCCCGTCGTCGAGGAGCATCAGGAGCGCGCCAAGCTCCTCGAAACCCGGCATCGCACCGGGGACGAGATCCACACACGCGGGCGCACGACACGCAGAACGGCGCGGCTCGAACTGGCCTTGTCGGACCAGCTTGCGCTCGCCCTCAACGATGCGCGTCCGCTTGCCTCCATCGAATCCCTTCGCGATGCCGGGATTGCCCATAAGCTGACCCCGGAACAGCGAACGGCGCTCCTTCACCTTGGCACGTCCGAGCATCGTGTCCTGTCGGTCCATGGTGTCGCCGGATCGGGCAAGTCGACCATCATTGGCGCCTTGCGCGACGCGGTAGGCGACGAGGCCATGCTGGTCGCGGTGGCGCCCACGTCATCGGCCGCCGCCGAACTTGGCAAGAAGGCCGGGATCGAATCGCGCACGGTTGCGAGCCTGCTCGCCACTGGCGGGGCAAAGCTCGACGAGCGCGATGTTCTCGTGGTCGATGAGGCGGGACAGCTTGGCAACAGTCAGGCGATGCGATTGCTCGAGATCAGTCGGACCACCGGCGCGCGTCTCATCCTGCTCGGCGATACCCGTCAGACAGGAGCGATCGAACAGGGCAAGCCCCTCTGGCTGATGATGCGTCTGGGGCTTCCTACCGCCGAATTGAGGGACCCAGTCCGGCAACAAGCGGAGGGCATCACCAGGGCGGTGCGTCTCGCGCGCCTCCAGAACTACGATGCCTCGATCGGTGCGCTCGACAAGGTCGTCAGCGGCGAGACCAGCGAGAAGCTGGCGGAAGCCATGGTCGCGGACTGGACGAGTTTGAGCCCCGAACAGCGGGCCAGGACCAACATCCTGGTGCTCGAGAACGCCACTCGTCTGATCGTCAACACCAAGGTTCGCGAGGCGCTCAAGACCGAAGGGGTGATCGCGTGCGAGGAGACCCGGCTGTCGATCCTGTCCCCATCCGGCATGACCGATCAGGAGAAGCACTTCGCGCGCTTCTATTCGCGGGGTCAGGTCGTGACCTTCTCGCGCGACAATGTCGGCCTCGGGGTCGCCCGCGACGTAGAGTATAAGGTGATCGGGGTAGGGCGCGACGCCCGGGGCCGCCAGAAGGTCAACCTGGTCGACGAACATGGGCGAACGATCCAGTGGGATCCACGCGTCGGTCGGGCATCGCAGATCAACGTGTTCAAGGAAGAGCAGCGCGACCTCGCTGCCGGCGACCGTATCCAGTGGCGGCTGGTCAACAAGGACCTGAAGGTCAAAAACGCCGAGCGCGGCACCGTGGAACGGCTCGATGGCGCCGTTGCCACCATACGCTGGGACCGGGGCGGGAAAGGCCAGGAGGTTGACCTTTCCATCTACAAGAACTGGGATCATGGTTATGGCGAAACCGTCTACTCCGCCCAGTCCAAGACCTATGCGCGGGTCTATGTCCTGGCGCCGGTCAACTCACCGCTGGTCACTGGCCAAAACTATTATACGGCTATCACGCGCGCGGAGTTTGGTGCGAGCCTCTGGACCGAAAATCGGGAACGACTCGTCGCGAAACTGAAGTCCCGTTCGGGCGAGAAGACTTCTTCGCTTCAAGGTCTCGGTCGGGTCGATCAGGACAGCGTCAAAGGGCGGATGGTCCGCCATGAGGAGAGGTGGGGCAGGTTGCGCGAGGAGCACCGCACCGATCGCGAGGACCGCAAGGAACAAATGGCGCGCCAACATGGGCCGGCGGAACTCGCCCGAACTGAGGGTTTGGCCGAGCGTATCGCCGACTGTGCCCAATCGGGGGCGGCTTTTCTCGATCGCTGGGTAGTCTCGCTGCTTGACCGAAGTCCCCAGAGGAGCGCCGGTCGCGAGGGCGGCGTTGGTACAACGCCTGCGCAGCAGCCAGCTCCGCAACCTGTTCGAGCCCACACGGATGATCGTGGAGGTGGCCATGATCGTTAAGGCCAGCCACATCCTCTGCCTGAGGGCGTCGGCCATTCTAGCGCTGGCGCCTGCGAGCGCAGATGCTCGGCCGCTATCGTCGCCTGCCCATGAAGCGCGGATCGAAGCTTGCATCAGACAGGCATCTGGAGGTCGCATCTGGCTCGAGAAAACCCTGTGGGGTTTACGAGATCAGGAAGGAGGCTGGATCGGCGCCGAGGTGCCGAACAGCAACGGGAGTCATGATCTTGGGCCGCTTCAGGTCAACAGCTTCTGGGTGGCAAGGCTTGCAACCCTGACAGGACGCCCGGGGATCTGGTTCGGGGGTGGCTGATCAACGATCCATGCTTCAATGTGCAGGCTGCTCGGTGGATTTTCCTGTCTGGACTGGCCGCGACTGAGGACTATTGGAAAGCGATCGGGGTCTATCACAGTCCCACCGCTTGGCGGCAAAGGCGTTACAGCGCCAGCGTTGTGGACCATCTCCGGCGTCGATTTGGCGCTGCGACGTTCGAAAAATAAGGCTGAGAATGCGGACCGGCCTAGCGTGCGGCTTCACCGCCACTTTGTCGTTCGGCGCAGCGCATGAAAATTCAGAGCCGAGATAATCGCGGTCATCGAGGCGCAACTCGCCTGATGCCCACCGACCTTCAGGCCATCTCGCTTGTCACGAATGTGATTGGCGTGGTGGATCATCCACGACGACAGCCATAACAAACGGGTCTCGATATGTTCCAGCGCATTGATCACGCCGCGGCGCGGATGGTCGACAGTCGTTTCCATGGACGTGATGTCAGCCTCTCGAGTTTCGGGTGCGGACGCCTCGCTCGGCATCGCTTTCTTGCGACGGGGCGCTTTCATCAGATCCGGGGGCAATCCGCGCCCTTAAGCCCCAGCATGGCGCGTGCTTCGGCTGGAGTCGCGGGCTCATGGCCCAATTCGGCTAGAATCCTTTTGATCTTCTCGACCTGCTGCGCATTGGATGCGGCAAGCTGGCCTCTTCCCAGATAGAGGCTGTCTTCAAGTCCCACGCGGACGTGGCCGCCGAGCAGGGCCGCCTGCGTGATGAAGGGCATCTGATGCCGGCCCGCGGCGAGCACCGACCACTGATAGGCTTCCTTTCCGAAAAGCCGATCAGCGGTTTCCTTCATGAAAACGAGATTTTCGAGATGCGCGCCGACACCTCCGAGAATGCCGAAGACGATCTGCACAAAAAATGGCGGCTTGATCAGGCCTCGGTCGACGAAATGAGCCAAATTGTACAGGTGAGAAAGGTCGTAGCATTCGTGCTCGAACTTCGTTCCGATATCGCCGAGAGTTTCGAACATGTAGGCAATGTCACGAAAGCTGTTCCGGAAAACATAATCATCAGAATTAAGAATGTATTCCTTTTCCCAAGGATATTTCCATTCCGTGATCTTCCCGGCGACCGGGAAAAGCGCGAAGTTCATACTGCCCATGTTGAGAGAGCACACTTCCGGTTGAAAGCGAACGGCGGCCGCGAGGCGTTCCTGCACCGGCATGGTGAGACTTCCGCCCGTCGTGAGGTTCAAGACAGCGTCGGTTCGTTGTTTGATGACGGGGAGAAAGCGGGCGAATACCTCCGGATCGCCGGTGGGATGGCCATCTTCCGGACGCCGTGCGTGAAGATGAATGATCGCGGCACCCGCCTCGGCGGCCGCGATGGACTCCGCGGCAATTTGCTCGGGCGTGATCGGCAGCGCATCGGACATGGTGGGAGTATGGATGCCGCCCGTGATGGCGCATGAAATGATGACTTTCGCCATGTAACACCTCTCTCGTGATTTTTCGCTTCGCCCGATGGCGCGGAATGCGGCCGATCGAGGCTGTTCATCGGATTTGCTTGGTTGGCGGGGGCGCTGTTGAGGCTAACCGCCCAAACCCGTCATTCTTACGTACGCGTTTCTATCCGTCCGGCAGGAACGCGGTATGGCAGGTGTTCTGTCGCCAAAGGTTTCCGGTTCTCATCCAGGTCTGGGTAACGATGGCCGCGATGTTGAACTGCTCATCGCTCCCGATCGGCCTGAGGGTTTGCGTCAAAGGGCCCACGACGATCGCCACCTCTCCGTAAAGCCGGAAGTTCAACTCACCGCGCTTGATCGTCAGGAACTGGTATTTGTTGCGCACGCCCTCGAGATAGCCGGCCTTGTCGTCGATCTTGCCGGTGCCATGGACATGCACGAGGTCGTCCGCGAGCAGCCGGTCAAGCTCATCAACATCCGCGGCCACCAGGGCGGCGCAGCGACGATCCTCGAGCTCCCTGATCGCTTCCACCATCGGTCGGGTCATTTCATGCGCCCATTCCAGGGCGAGGATCTGATCGAGGCTTCTCGCTGTTCCATCAGATCTTGACCGCTTCAAGTCCGACCGGACCACTCGGCGGGCGCCTTTTCAGCACGCGCTCGTCTTCACCCGCGAGCAGGCGGGCGTAATGGTCGTCGGGATCGAACTCGACGCCGATCGGATTGATGCCGAACTCCTCGCTGAAGAAGAATTGTGTCGACTCGGCGACTGTCTCGAAGTTCTCGACTTGAAACTCGAGGTGGTTGCCATCGGGATCACGGTAATAGAGCGACGTCGTCGGACCGTGATTGATGGACCATGCTGGAACGATGCCAAACTCTTTCAACCTGGCGTGATTGGAGAGTAGGTCGTGCAGCGAGGCATAAGTAAACGCCACATGGTGCAGGCCTGAACCCGATCCGTTTTGTTCTTGGAGATCAGGCATGGCGGCGATCGCGATTCGATGATGCTCATCGTCATACGTAAGAAAGGCCAGACCTGGATTTTCATAGGATGCGCTTGCATGCATCACCAGCTTGTACCAATCGACCAGTTCGTCGAATCGCGATGTACGAAGCACGAAATGAGCTAGTTTGACCGGGGGCACGATCGCGGATGCGATCTCCGACCGGTTCGCGACGGCTATAGCCATGCTTTCTGTCCTCAATTATTGTTGAAATAAATAATAGTGAGGCATGTAGTAAAGATTTATAAAATAAAAACATGTTTCCCGCTATCGCAGAAATAATGGATAATACCTGCGGTCTTCATAGCGGATTATTTACCAGACTCGCGCACGTTATGCGCTGAATTGAATTTATGTATTCAATGCTCGCGGGATGCTATTTCGAGGATCCCGTCTCCATCATCAGCAGCCCCCGCATCATTGCTTGCCATTGCCTCGTGCGCTGCCTTCTCGCGCAACATTCCAAGGTCGGCGGATGAATAGAAGCGGCCGTCATGGATCACGGCGGAGATTTGGTGGAGATTGCGAGCGGACGTGATCGGGTTGGCCTTCAGAAGGACGAGATCGGCGCCGCGACCGGGTTCAACCGTTCCCATCGTGTCCTCGCGACCAAGGAAGCGAGCCGCGTTCAGTGTCGTCATCTGCAGAATTCGCAACGGTGCGAGTCCGGCCTCCGCCAAAAGATCAAACTCTTGATGCAAGCCGAACCCGGAAACGATCCAGCCTCCGCCATAATCGGAGCCGGTCAGCATGGGCACGCCCGTGTCATCGAACAGTTTGACCACGCGCTGTTGAAGCGCGAAAAGTCGTCGCATGGTCTCGCGTCGCGGTGGTGTGAGACGCGCGCCATAATCCCGCGCGACGCTATCCCACATTCGCCGGCGCGCCGCCGGAATGTAGCGTAGGTTTGGATCTTGCGAATAGCGTTGGTCATCGCCGAGTTCCATCGTGCGCAGACGGATGAGTGTCGGCTCCTGCCAGGTGGCATTAGCGACGAATGTCCTCGCGAGGTCCAAGCAGCGATCTGCGCTGAAGGTATCTATGACATGGCCGATGCTAAGGAACGCGCTCGGGTCCAGCGCGGCCATCGGATTTGCGAGCATACGCTCCGCGCCTGTGTTGGCCTGTTTTGCCGGATCGGCGGCAAGGAGGTTGCCGGTTGGTAGGCGGCCCGCCGCCGCCATCTTCGCCCGCATTGCCGTTTCGTCCGAGGAACATCCTAGGAGCAGCGGTATGCCCGGCCCCAAATGCTCGATGGCGCGCATGCCCTGATCCGAAGCCTTCCGCGCATCGACGGCGGGGGCAAGTGTCCCAGGATGGGAAGCCCCAGCCTTGAGGCCTCCGCGAGTGATGCGAAGAATGCCGGTGGTGGCAACTCGACGATCTTGATGAAGTCGGCGCCATCCTCTTTCTGTCGACGGATTTCCGCTAGCGCCGCGTCCGTGGTAGGATCAACGAACGGCGGCGTCAGAAGCTTACCGGGCATAGCGAGAAGTGTGGGTGCGTCCTGCGGCATCAGGGTCCCTGAACGCCGCTGGGCGAGCATCTCGGGCGAGCCGGACATCTGCCGGAATCCGGTTACCCCATTCGCCAGCATCAGTTCCAGCCCTCCGGAGGGTTGACCGGGGTTGAGCTGGTGGGAATGCATGTCATTGAAGCCCGGCACCACGAAAGCGCCTCGCCCGTCGACATGCCGTAAACGCGGCCAGAGCTTGCGGCTTCGCGGGCTGATCTGGGCGATCTTCGCGCCATCGATCAGGATCGCGCTTTTGGGTGAGAGGTGTCCGCTACGCGTATCGACGACGGTGACGTTGTCCAGCACCCATCGCGGAGAGGTCGACGTCTGCGCTTCGGCCGACCCCAGCCCTAGGCCGAGGGTGGCAAGGCTTATGCAGGCGTAGCGCCCCAGCGGTTTGGGAAAGCGCATTGGTAATCCTCTCCTGGCGTTATCGGCGTCTTCCTAGGCTTAGCCTCCCCACTCGCCATCGACAGCTGTCAGAACTCCGGGAGCGATGCGACTTTTCTATCGCACACGCCAATCGAGAAGCTGCCACGGGGAGGTCCCACCTCTTAAGTCATGAAAGGTCGCCGGCGGCAAAGCCCCCACACGGGTCGCGGCTGCCATTGTCGGGTGTGAGCTGAAGCGGCGTCCGGAGACGACCTAGAGGGAGGATTTTTCTCATGAAACTGTTGCGTTTTCAGCGGGACGACACCGCGCATCTCGGCGCGCTGGCGGGAGACCGCATAGTTCCGCTCCATCCGCTGCGAGAGAGTTATCCAACGATGCTCTCACTGATCGAGGGGAGAAACGGCGCTCAACGAGGTTCGCGAACTGACGCGTTTCGCAACGGATACGATATCACTGGCGGATACCGACCTTCTCGCGCCGATCGAGCGGCCCGGAAAATACCTGGCGATCGGCATGAATTATGAAAAGCATGCCGCCGAGGCCGAGAAAATGGGCGTTCCAAGGCCGGTTCATCAATACTGGTTCAACAAGCAGACGAGCTGCATTGTCGGACCCCATGACCTTACCGATCCCGGCGTGAGCACGGCGTTGGACTACGAGGTCGAGCTGTGCGTCGTGATCGGTCGTCGCGCACGACACGTTAAGGCGTCGGACGCGAAGGACCATGTCTTCGGTTACACGGTGTGCAATGACGTTTCAGCTCGCGATTGGCAAAAGCATGCGCCGAGCTTCACCGTGGGCAAGTCCTTCGACACCTTCGGCCCGATCGGACCGTGGATCGTGACCTCCGACGAGGTCGGAGACCCTCACAATCTGGCACTGCGCTGCCTGGTGAACGGCGAGACGCGCCAGCAGAGCAATACCGCGGACCTGATCTTCAATATCTGGGAACAAATCGAGTATCTCTCGACCGCCTTCACGCTCGATCCGGGCGACCTCCTGGCGACCGGGACCCCGGAGGGTGTCGGCGTCGCGATGACCCCGCCTCGCTTTCTCGCCGCAGGCGACGTGGTGCGGTGCGAGATCGACGCCATCGGCGCGATCGAGAACAAGGTGGGGCAGCGGGTATGAAGTCCATCGAGACAGAGGTGCTCGTGGTGGGCGCCGGACCGGCCGGCCTCGCATGCGCGATCGAGTTGGGAATGCGTGGGGTGCGGGTCGTGGTCGTCGAGATCAACGCCCGTGTCGGCGGCGCGCCCCGCGCCAAGACGACGAACGTTCGAACACGCACGCATCTGAGGCGCTGGGGGATCGCCGACCGCCTTGCCCAGGAATCTCCGTTTGGGATCGATTATCCCAACAATATGATCTTCGTGACGAAGCTAGCCGGTCACGAGCTCGCGCGCTTCGAAAACGCATTGAACGCGTCGCCGGAGCGTTGCGACCTCTACCCCGAACATGCGCAGTGGATACCGCAATATAAGCTGGAGCAGGTGCTGCTTGAGAAGGTCCGCTCGTTGCCCTGCGTGGAAGTGCGGTTCGACACCGCGTTTTTGACGGCAACTCAAGACGAGGACCATGTGACGGCCACATTGGAGACCGGTGGAGATCGATTTTCCGTGGTGTCCCGATACCTGATCGGTGCGGATGGTTCGCGAAGCGCGGTGCGCGCCCTGATCGGCGCGGAGATGCAGGGTCGCCGAGGCCTGTCCTACAGTTACAACATCATCTTTCGCGCGCCCGGACTTGCCGAGGCGCACAGCTTCGGACCCGGCGCGATTTATTGGCAGATCGGCAAACACGGCTGGAGCGCGATCGGGCCCATGGACGAGGGCGATCTGTGGTTTTTCATGCCTGGCGGCGCCAAGCGCGGAGAAAAACTGACCGATCAGCAGGCCATTGCCTTGATCGTTGAGCGAACGGGCATCGAGTTGCCTTACGAAATCATCAGCACCGATGCCTGGACGGCGAACGATCTGCTCGCTGACCGCTATGCCGACCACCGTATGATCCTCGCCGGCGATGCTTGCCATCTTCATCCGCCTTTCGGAGGCTATGGGATGAACATGGGCGTCGGCGACGGCGTGGATCTAGGTTGGAAGATAGCCGCGACACTTCAAGGTTGGGGGCAGGGCGGCCTTGTCGGGGGCCTCGCAGAATCTGGTCGTAAACGTACGCGAGCCGCTGATGTCTGAATCACCTGTTTGTCGTGCATCGCGCTTCTTATCCGCCTACTGTGCCGAAATCGACGTCATTTTTGGGACATCAGCGGGTTTTCAAAAGGCCCGAGCGGAGGGAATCACAAAGCGGTAGAAGCGCTTGCGATAAGGATATCAGTTCCCTTGATCCACCGCCCGCGCGAGATCGATCGCCATGCTTCTAGCCAACTTGCCCTGAAGCGGCACGTAATCCCGCATGTCGGTTGGGGCAGCGAACTGGCCAGACCATAACACGCGATCCGAACTATGTTCAGCCAGCGTCACGATCACCGTGGTTCGTTGCTGCGTCTGGCGAACGCTGACGCGCGCATGAAAATCCGCGTTTTGCCCGTTCGCCGCAATAAAATAATTAGCCGGCAGCCTGTGGGTCGCTTCGGCGACGAAGCTCTCGCGAAGTCCGGCATTGAAGTTCGGGAACAGCACATATTCGCACAGCCCCTTCACGGGCTCGATTGCGATCCTATGGCGGGCGGGGAACATCGCTCCCTGCGCCCACACCGCTCCGCCAATCAGAAGCGGCGTCAGCAGGGCGCCGGCCGCTACTAATCGACCGACCCTGGATGCCTGCTCCACAGGTTCGGCATCCGTAGCGCCTATGACAATCGTGCCGACGAAGCGGTAACCCGATCGCGGCCGGGTCTGGATGAAACGCGGGGTATCGGCGTCATCACCGAGCAACGACCGGATGCGGCGGATGCATGTGTTGAGTGCGGCGTCGCCCCCTGTGCCGGCACGCGGCCAGAATCGGTCGAGCAGTTCAGGCCTGCCGACCGTCCGCTCCCTGCTTTCGATCAGGAAAGCCAGGACCTCAACGGTTTGGGGCGACGCATCGAGCGGTACACCGTTGCGGCATATCTGCAAGGCTGCGGGGTCAAGATCGAAGTCTGCGAAACGGATCATGTCAGGTTACCGGAAGGACCAGAAAATCAGAGTGGGTAGCACTATGTCAGCTTAGGTCATGAAATGTCATGCGGCTTTGCAGCCTGGGCGGGATACCCGATTCCAACGCAGCTCGCATCCTCCTGAAAGGCTTTCCATTGCGACAGACATTTCACCTTCCCAATGCCGACAGGCGACAGGTGCTGGGCCTCGGCCTGTCCAGCCTAGTGGCATTAGCGGGGTGGACCACGGCTGGGCATGCGGCGACGGCCTCCGCCGATATCGACGATCTGCTCGATCGCGCCGCCACGGCCTATGGCACGGTGGGTCACTCCGTCGCCGTCCTGAGACGCGGCAAGCTGGTCTATTCGCGTCAGGCAGGCCTTGCCAATCGTGAGACGGGCGCTCCGATCAGCGACGCCTCCATCTATCCGCTCTTCTCGATCTCCAAGCTGTTCGTGGTCGTAGAATTGCTGAAGGCGCGGCGCGCCCGGCTGATCGACCTAGACATACCACTCAGCGCGATACGGACAGGTCTTCCGTCGGCATGGGGGAAAATCACGCTCGCGCAGGCGCTCGCCCACGTCTCCGGCCTGCCGGACTATATTCCCGATCATGTCGAACCGACCGAGGATCAGGCATTCGCCGCCATTGAGGGGCTCCCGCTTCGGTTCACACCGGGCACCCGCAACGACTACAACCAGGCCAACTTCCTGTTCGCCAGAGTGGCGCTTGAACAGGCGACGCGAACTCCGCTGACCACCCTGGTCGGATATCAGTTCGATCGCGCCGGAATGGCAAAAACCGGCTACCATGTGGAGGGGCAACCGCGGCTGTCGGGCCTGGTGTCGAGCTATCGCCCCGCACCCAAGCGGGAACGACCGCCGCTGCCCTATGTCTCGCCATCCTGGCCCGCCTACACCTTCGGCTCGAGGGGCGTGTTCACGACATTGCCCGATCTGGTTCGATGGTCTCAGGCGCTGCTCCGAGGCGCCTTCGTGCCCCTTAGCATGCTTCGGCAATCATGGTCGCCCTTCCCCATGCCTTCGGGGAGGCGGCGTGGCACGCGCAGGGCTGGGAATATTACCGGCACGATGATGTTACGATCGTGGGGCATGGGGGCGATGTCCGCCTTGTCTGGCGGCATTTCTTCCGTCAGGCCGATCCCGACGACAGCGCCACAGTGATCTACCTCGACAATGGTGGCCGCACGACCTTCGATCGCCATCGGCTCGCCACGCTCGTCGCCGATCGCGTCATGCCGGGAGCTGCCCGGAAGGGTGAAGAACAAGAGGAAGCACTCTACCGGGGATTGGCGTCCGGCCGGTGGGAGGAGGCCGTTGCGACGGCCGCGGCAACCATGCCGGCCGACCGACTGGAAACGACGGTCAACCGCGTCGGTTACGACGCCATGAACATCCTCGATGCCGACGCCGCCCTGCCGGCGTTCCGATGGAACGTCGAACGCTTCCCCCGCTCCTCCAACGCCTATGACAGCTTGGGCGAAGCGTATCGGGTCGCCGGCCAACTTGATCGGGCGAAGGAAAGCTACCGGCGTGCCTTGGCGCTCGATCCGGCAAGCGAACGCCTCAAGGCGACGCTTCACGACTTGGACCAATCAACGCGCGCCCAATGACGGGCAGCCGCTACACCAAGGATGATGTCGATGATTTTGACCCTGCGCCTGCTCGGCGCTGCCGCGATGCTGTTCCTGGCTACCCGACCCGCAACAGCTGACCCTACCACGATCGACGTTCGCGTGATCGCACGTGGTGCCAAGTTCCTTGGTGGCTATACGACGCCCGTGCGGGTGACGCTGACGGATGCAGAAACCGGCGAGACGCTGGCGCGCGGCATCACGTCCGGCACCTCCGGCGACACGCAACGGATCATGGCTGGCGGCACGGAGAATGGCCGCAAGAGGGCCACCGCCGATTCAGCGGTCTTCCGGACGACGCTGGATATCGATCGCCCGCGAGAGATCACCGCCACGGTGACAGGGCCACTCAGTCAGGCGCAGGCAACGACATCGGCAACCAGCACGCAATGGGTGCTGCCGGGACGTAACCTCACCGCCGGAGACGGTTGGCTAATCGAGTTGCCGGGCCTTATCGTCGATATCGCCGATCCGGTCGCTTACCGCTGGACGAAAGTCGAGGAGAAGGTGCCGCTTCGTGTCAGCGTGACGATGCTGTGCGGATGCGCGATCTCGCAAGACGGGCCGTGGCGCGCGAGCGACACCGAGGTGGACGCGTTTGTCACGAGCAATGGCGGCGCGCCGCGGCGCATCCCCTCCGCTTTGACCCTGCCAGTTCCCTGTTCACGGCCAACGTGTCGGCCAAGGACGCTGGTCTCTACGAAGTCGAAGTGCGAGCATGGATCGCTGCCAGCAATAACGCTGGCGTCGCGCGCACTGCGTTCTTCGTGCGGTGAAAATGAGGAAGGACGAACTTCGTAACTTATTACGTAACTTGTAACAGGAGTTGTATTGCTGTAGCGGGTCAGCATGAAAAATGACGATTTCGTGCGCTCGCTCGGGCCGGCCTTCCTACCGCACATGCTTCGCCGACTGTCCGATCTCATGGTCGATGGCGGCACGGAGTGGACCAACCAATATCCAGCGATACCACCGCTGCGTACGCATTCGACGATGTTCGCGCTCGAACAAAAGGGACAGCTTTCCGTCACGCAACTCGCAACCGTGCTGCGCCAGTCGCATCCGCTGGCCCTCCAATGGGTAGGTGTATTGGAGAAGCGGGGGCTGGTGGAACGTCACGGCGATCCGGAAGATCGCCGCCGTACAATGCTGCGCCTGACCGCCAAAGGGACTTCGGCCATGCCTGCGATCCACCACGCCCGCGCCGTCAACGAACAGGTGACGCGCTGCCTTATGCAGGAACTCGGCGACGACCTGTGGGACCACCTGCAGCGGGCCGAGGCCCTGCTGACGACACGTCCCTACATCGCCAGGATGACCAGCGCGGCCAACGCGATTGCCGAGAAAGCGGCATGACGGCCCGGCTGATCGTGAGAGGTGGATCACCGATCGCCGCTGCGATAGCCATCGGTTTGCTGGCCTGCACGACCGTGCATGTTCGGGCACAGACGACACCTGCGACGACGGAGCAGGCGCAGCCGCGTAACGATCTGCGCGCGCAGGTCGATGCCTATATGCGAGCGGCAGTCGCGAACGATCACTTCACCGGCGCCGTTCTCGTCGCCCGCCATGGCGCGCCGCTGTTTGACGCGGCCTATGGCATGGCGAGCTATGAATTGGGCGTACCGAACACGCCGCGCACCGCGTTCCACATTGCGTCCCTGACCAAGCAATTCACGGCGATGGCGATCATGCAATTGCGTGATCGCGGCAAGCTCCATGTCGATGACCCGATCTGTACCCATCTCGCCAACTGTCCGCCCGCCTGGAAGCCGATCACGATCCGCCACCTGCTGACCCACACGTCCGGCATCAGGAACGTGTCCAGTCTGCCCGACTGGGACGACGATCTGAGCTTGAAGCACTACACCAGAGCCGACTTCGTCGACCTGTTCCGGGCGCTACCGCTGAGGTTCGTGCCGGGCGAGAAGTACGAATATTCCAATTCCGGCTACTTTCTCCTTGGCCTCATCGTCGAGCGCATCTCGGGTTCCGACTTCGGGGACTATCTGCAGGCCAATATCTTCACGCCACTCGGCATGAGCCACAGCAGCTACGACGATAATCGAAGGGTCGTACCCGGCGCAGCCTCGGGCTATTATTCTCGCGGCTCGGCGTTCATCACCGCGACCTATGTCGATCCCTCGACGCGGCTGGGCGACACCGGCATCGTCTCCACAATCGGCGACCTCCTGCGCTGGGATCAGGCACTATACACCGAGAAGCTGGTCTCCCGTCATACGCTCGACGAGATATTCACGCCATACAAGAACGGATATGCGTATGGCTGGGAGGTCGGGACGCGGTTCGATCGCAGGACAGTTGGGCACTCGGGTAGTGACGGCGGCTTCTCCTCCTACATCCTGCGCTTCCCAGACGATGGGGTGACGGTCATCATCCTCGGCAATGGCGACCACATGTCGGCCGCCAGGGCGGCGATCGATCTTTCCGCCATCATGTTCGGTGTGTCGTACAAGATGCCTGCCCCTCAGCTCCGAGACGAGTTATGGGACGCCGTGGAGCGCGGCAGCGTCGCTGCAGCGACGGCCAGGTTCGATCGGGCCCGAAACGAGACACCGGCGCGCGCGGATGCGACCGGCGACACGCTTGTCGAGGTCGGCTACGACCTGATCGATGCGCGCAAGCTGGTGGAGGCGGATGCGATCTTCCGCTTCGCTCTGCAGCGGTTTCCCAACCTCCCCTATGCGTGGGACGGGATGGCCGACAGCGCCGCCGCGCGTGATGACCGGGGCACGGCAATTGACTATTTCGAGCGCTCGTTGAAGCTCGATCCGTCCAATGATTATGCCGTTCGGGGCTTGGCCAAGCTCCGGCCTGCTCTTCAACCAAAGAGGTAAAGCACCGGGCCCGAGTGTGGCGGGCATTACGGCACTTGCTGCGACAGGCGCCTCTCTCGCGCCGTGGAGACCGATTCGTCGTAAAACACATGAAACGCGCCGGTCCATGCTGTCGGTCGTGGCCAGGTGCCTGATCAGCGCCGACGCCCCCTGACGGAAAACCCTGCCACCGGCGTTGCCGGACACCTTCTCAATCCGACAGTGATTTTCGGACAGTGAGGCGAGCAAGATGGCCGCGCAATGCCGTTTATAGCGGTATCACCATAGAATTACGCGCGCGCCCTGTCGGATTCATGTGATTACCGTCAATTTAAGGAAGCGACACGGCGTCGGGCAGCGCCGTGCCGCTCCTGTCCTCACGTCAACGATAGGACGCGTACATTGCTGGTCCGGTCGGGCACATCGACCACGACCTTACGACCGGAGCGGCGCAGCACGACATCTGCCTGGCCATTGCCTACTTGGATATGGCGAATGAGGAACTCATCGAGATTCCCGGGCAATATGGGTTCGGCGAACAATATCTGCTCGGCCTGGGTATCAAAACTCAGGCCTAGACAGGATTGAAGCAGGAACAATGGCGCTGCGGCCGCCCAGGCTTGGGGGACACATGCCACGGGATAGAATGTCGGTCCCTGAGCCGGACGTCGCGGGAAACCGCAAAACAGTTCTGGCAATCGCCGCAGGTCGACATAGGTCGAAGCAGCCATCAGCCCCTCGAAAATCAGGGCAGCCTCCGCCCGGAAGCCATACCGAGCGAAGCCGGCCGCGATCAGGGCGTTGTCATGCGGCCAGACCGAGCCGTTATGATAGCTCATCGGATTGTAGCGCGCCTCCGTCGCGGGGACGGTGCGAATGCCCCATCCGGAAAAGGAAGAAGGCGCCATCAAAGTCTCGATCAGGCGCGCGACGCGTTCCTGCCTGGCCAGTCCCGTAAACAGGACATGACCCGCGTTGGAAGAGCGAACCCGGCACGGGCGCTTGTCTCCGTCCAGAGCCAGAACGTAGGTGCCAAGCGCCTCGTCGAAGAAGGCGCGGTCGAAGCGTTCCTGAAGCGCCGATGCCTTCTCGCGGAACACTGCCGCCTTATCGCTGTCGGCGAAGCTATCGAGCATTGTCGCCGCCGCCATCCAGGCGCCATAGACATAGGCCTGCACCTCAGCGAGGGCAATCGGTCCTCGGGCGAGCCTTCCGTCCGCATGAAAGACGGAGTCGTAACTGTCTTTCCAGCCCTGATTGGCAAGTCCCTGATCGGTATATCGGCCATATTCGACATAGCCATCGCCGTCCCGATCGCCATGGTTGTCGATCCAGCCAAGCGCAGCTTCGATTTGAGGCCAGATCGAACGGATGAAACCAAGATCGCCGGTCCGCTCGAGATACTGCCCGGCGAGCATGATGAAAAGGGGTGTGGAATCGATGCTGCCATAATAATGACGAAAGGGCACTTCACCCAATATCGCCATTTCACCGCGGCGCAGCTCGTGCAGGATCTTGCCGGGTTCCGCATCCGCGTGCGGGTCGAATGCCGTCGCCTGATGCGCGGCAAGAAACGAGAGTACGCCGCGCGCGATACCCGGATCAAGCCATAGCGTCTCCATCGCGGTAATGATCGAATCCCGACCGAAGACGGTGCTGAACCAGGAATCCCCGCATAGGGGAACGGTCCATGCTCCGTATCGGTGACGAGCATATAGGTGTCGGCCACGCAGCGGCGCAGCGTTTCGTTGACGGTCTCGTTGGAGGATGCGAGCGATGCGGCGCGGGCGGAGGCATGGCGCAAGGCTCGCCGCGACTGACGCATGGACTGGCCGAAGGACTGCCGCAGATCCGCATCATGCTCCAACGGCCCGCACCGAATTCGGATCAGCAGCGTCTGCCGTTCCTGCGGCGCAAACGTCAAGGTGAAAAGCGCGTGGTCGGCTTCGATCTCCTGGGGCACTGGCGCAAAGCGGAGGGACGTCTCGCGGACCATGCCATCAAGCCCTTCATAGGCAAGAACGACGTGGTCCCGACCGATCTGCGGCGCGCGCAGATGGCCACGGGCGTCTCGTGTCGTTCCCCTGACCTCGAACAGATCCAGGAAATCCGCGCCAAACTCCAGCCTCAGGTTAATGGAATGAGCCTTGTCGTCATAGTTACAAATGGTCAGCCTCTCCAACAGGCCAGCATCCCATAGAAAGCGCGTGCGGCGGATATGGATCAGGTCATGCTTTAGCCCATGACCGCCATCTGATCCGGGAAAATCCGGATTTGTAAGATCGCATGTCAGGGTGGCATTGTCGTCGCGCAGGGCCGAACTGAGAAGAATCGGCCGCCCGCCTTCCTCCATGGTCAAATAAAAATGCGAAAGATGGCGTGTATCACAATGATAGAGGCCTTCGGGACTACCAGGGCCGCCAATCGCATCACCACTATGATCGAAAAGCGCGAATGTATCTCCATGTTTGAGGGTACGGGGCCTTCTTTCATGCAACGAGGCGGTTGCGGGCACAAGGAATTGAGCTGGCGCCCGGGATATGGTGTCAGATTGCGGCTGTACTTTTGGCCACCTTTCGACAATCGCGTGCATGATAGGCCTCCTCAGGCGACGACCTGCAGGTCCGCGCTCTCCCCCAGTAGCCGCCGATAGCGTGCGGCCTGCGTCCGGGAGCCGGGCAGATTGCGGTACAGATCGAGATAGTCGGCTGCCATGCGGCCCGCAGAGAAGCGGCGTTCGAAGGTCTCGCGAACGCGCCGGCGATCAAGCGCGTCGAGATGCGATACTGCCGTCACCGCCTCCTCAAGCGTATCGACGATGAACCCGGACACGCCGTGATCGATGACTTCAGGGACTGAGCCGCAGCGAAAAGCGATTACCGGCGTCGCGCATGCCATCGCCTCGATCATCACCAGTCCGAAGGGTTCGGGCCAGTCGATCGGAAACAGCAGGCCGCGCGCATTACCCAGAAACTCGGCCTTCTGTCGCTCGTTGATTTCGCCGATGAATTCGACGTTGGGCGATACCCGGATCATCGGCTCTATCACCTTTTTCCAATATTCGAGATCTGCCTGGTCGATCTTTGCGGCGATCTTCAGCTTCATGCCCGCGGCGGCTGCGATTGAGATAGCGCGATCGGGTCGCTTCTCGGGCGAGATGCGCCCCAGGAAAGCGAGATAGTCGCCTTTGGGCTGGACCCTGGCTGGCAACAGGTTGGTGGGGAGCCCATGGTGAACCGTGCGCACCCAGTTGACAGGCGGCATGGGGCGCCGCTGGTCATTGGAAATGGAAACCAGCGGCAGGTCAGGAAATGCGCGGTAAAAGGGCTGCAGATCAGGAAGATCGAGCCGCCCGTGCAATGTCGTCACTGTGCGCCCGGCAAAATCGGCCACCATTGGAGCGTGCAAGAGGTCGATATGGAAGTGAAGCACGTCGAATTCGTCGGCGCGGCGGCGGACTTCCTCGAGCAGGACCATATGATGGGGAAGAGGATCCTTCACCCCGGGTCTAGCCGCAGGGCCGTTTCGCAAGCCGGCACGAGACGCGCATTCGTCCGGGAATCCCCGCTTGCAAAGAGCGTGACCTCGTGTCCCTCCCGCACCAGCTCTTCGGTCAGATAGGAAACAATTCGTTCGGTGCCGCCGTACAGTTTGGGAGGCACGCTTTCAGCAAGCGGTGCAATCTGTGCGATCTTCATCGTCTGGTTCTCCCTGGGCTGCCGGCAGGGCAGGGGAGATCGACGAGCCCCTGCCTGCCGATTGGAACGGAAAGTCGGGGCCGGCTCGAGCGCCGGCCCCGATTGGGGTCAGTAGTCCATCGCCGGCATCGGCGCGGCCTTATCCTCTTTTGGCAGCTCGGCGACGAGCGCCTCGGTGGTGATGAGCAGCGAAGCGACAGAGGCGGCGTCCTGGAGCGCGGTGCGCACGACCTTGGCCGGGTCGATCACGCCCGCCTGGACGAGGTCCTGATACTCCGCGGTGGCGGCATTGAAGCCCCAGTTATAGTCGGAGCTCTCGAGCAGCTTGCCGACGATATAGGCGCCGTCCTCGCCGGCATTCTCGGCGATCTGCCGCGCGGGTGCGCGCAGGGCCCGGCGGATGATGTCGATGCCGGACTGCTGGTCGTCGTTGGCGGCCTTCAATTCATCGAGCGCCTTGATCGCACGGAGCAGCGCGATGCCGCCGCCCGGCAGGATGCCTTCCTCGACAGCGGCCCGCGTCGCATGGAGCGCGTCGTCGACGCGGTCCTTCTTCTCCTTGACCTCGACCTCGGTCGCGCCGCCCACCCGGATCACCGCCACGCCGCCGGCGAGCTTGGCCACGCGCTCCTGCAGCTTCTCGCGGTCATAGTCGGACGTGGTGGTCTCGATCTGCTGGCGCAGCTGCGCGACGCGGCCATCGATATCGTCCTTCTGCCCCACCCCGTCGATGATCGTCGTATTGTCCTTGTCGATCGTTACCTTCTTGGCGCGGCCGAGCATGTTGATCGTGACATTCTCAAGCTTGATGCCGAGATCCTCGGAGACCACATTGCCGCCGGTCAGGATCGCGATATCCTCGAGCATGGCCTTGCGGCGATCGCCGAAGCCCGGCGCCTTGACCGCGGCGATCTTGAGCCCGCCGCGCAGCTTGTTGACCACGAGCGTGGCGAGCGCTTCGCCTTCGACATCCTCCGCGGTGATGAGCAGCGGCCGGCCGGACTGCACGACCTTCTCGAGCAGAGGCACGAGGGGCTGCAGGTTCGAAAGCTTCTTCTCGTGGATCAGGATGTAGGGATCGTCGAGCTCGACCTTGAGCTTCTCGGCGTTGGTGATGAAGTAAGGCGAGAGATAGCCGCGGTCGAACTGCATGCCCTCGACCGTCTCAAGCTCGGTCTCGAGGCTCTTGGCTTCCTCAACGGTGATCACGCCCTCATTGCCGACTTTTTCCATCGCTTCGGCGAGGATGCGCCCGACTTCCTCGTCGCCATTTGCGGAAATGGTGGCAACCTGCGCGATCTCGCTGTTGGCCCCGACCTTCTTGGCGTGGGATTCAAGGTCTCTGACCACCGCGCTGACGGCAAGGTCGATGCCGCGCTTGACGTCCATCGGGTTCATGCCGGCGGCGACCGCCTTCGAGCCCTCGCGCACGATCGCTTGGGCCAGCACGGTCGCAGTGGTGGTGCCGTCGCCCGCCTTGTCGTTCTGCTTGTTGGCAACCTCGCGCAGCATCTGCGCGCCCATATTCTCGAACTTGTCGGCAAGCTCGATTTCCTTGGCGACGGTGACGCCGTCCTTGGTGATGCGGGGTGCCCCGAACGACTTTTCAATGACGACATTGCGGCCCTTGGGTCCGAGCGTCACCTTCACGGCGTTGGCAAGCGTATCGACGCCGCGCAGCATACGGTCGCGCGCGTCCGACGCAAACTTCACTTCCTTGGCAGCCATCGCTGCTACTCCTTTCTATTTCCTTCCTGAATGTTCGAGTGATAAGGGCGGTCGATCAGGCCGCCTGCTTGAGAGGCACGACGTTGTCGATCACGCCAAGGATGTCGCTCTCCTTCATGATGAGCAGATCCTCGCCGTCGATCTTGACATCGGTGCCCGACCATTTGCCGAACAGGATGCGGTCGCCGGCCTTGACGGACAACTCGACCAACTGGCCGCTGTCGTCGCGGGCGCCGGGTCCGACGGCGACGACTTCGCCTTCCTGCGGCTTTTCCTTGGCGGTGTCGGGGATGATGATGCCGCCCGAGGTCTTCTCCTCGGCTTCGATGCGGCGGACGACCACACGGTCGTGCAAGGGGCGGAAATGCATGGCAAAACCTCCAGATGCAAAACAGGTTGTGATGTCCCTGCCGTTCATCTGAACGACAGGTTCGCGTGAACTAGGAAAAGAGATTTTCGGGTTCAAGAGGATGAATGAAATTTTTGTCGCTCGCCTACCTACAGTGCCAATTCAGCTCTTTTCAGCAACATGGCGGACATCATCCCTCTTGACGCAACTCGGATCAGCACCAAAATCTTGAGCCGCGTGCGGCACCGCACGCATGAGAAAGGAGCGACACAAGGAAAGGAGCCACGGCCATGTCGCAGCCATTTTCCCGTTTCTTGCACCCCTTCGGCGTTGCGCACCATCCGAGCCTGGAGCCCGAAGTCAAACGCGCCATCCTCGCCTCCTGGGCGTCCGACCGCTCCGCGGTGAAGGACCAGCCAGCGATGCGAAAGCCGCCCGGCGCCAAGCGCGCCGTTCCGATCGAAGAGGTCTTCGCCGCCATGCGATCGCTCGATGAAACGCGGACTAACGGCCGGCAGCTGCAATGAGCGATCGCGGCTTCATCGCGCAGCTGGAGGGCTACGGTCTCACCACAGCCGAGATCCATTACTACCGGCCCGATGCGCCGTCGCTTCTCCAGTTGTTCATATGGCAGGAATATGATCTTGCGCCCGACTTCCCCACGCTGTTCGATTTCCTCGACCATTGGCGGCGCGAGATCGAGGCCGCACTCCATTCGGTCCGGATCACCCATGGCCGGCTGATCGGACCAACCGAATGGCGCGCGGTCGATGCCGTCATCCCGCTCCCATGACAGGCGGTCTTGGCGAGCGCTGGCGCCGACGAGGCGGACGGACAGTCCGCCTCGTCCTTGCCTTCGACGTGTCAACGGCGGTCAGACTCCAGGCCACCGGGGCGGAGTAAAAGCAGGCCACTGTTGATGCGGGCCTAACGATATGAAGAGGGCCCCGATCGGGGCCCTCCGTCGCGCGTCAATCAGGATGAGAAACCGTGTTGCCTCATGAAGCGATGTTCCCGAGCGGCATAGCCGTTCCCTGGGCGGCAAGATCCTCGCAGAAGCGATCTCGCGCGAGATTTGTGTTGAGGTCGATCAGTTGATCGCTGCGTGCGATCGCGAGAATCTCCCCACCTGCGCGCGGGTCATAGTAGCGCTGGTCCGCGAAGCTCCTGGCAAACGGGCCTTCCTGGGACCGGATTTTGCGCAATCCCAATTCCTTGAGATCGTCACGCGATGCGAACAGCGTGATCTGGAGCTTGGGCGCACCTTCCTGCTGCCCGGCGGCTCCATAAAGGCGCGTCATCAGCGCATGAAGCCGCTCGAGCGTATTGATGACGCGGACCAGCTCGGGTTCGCTGCCGTCGCTGAATATGACGATGTGATCGGTTTCCGCCCGCTTCCAGCCACTGCGCTTCTGAGGCTTGGCCGTCACGACAATCTCTGGATCAATCTGCCGGGTGGTCGATTGGTCCCTGCTCGTTTGGGTGCCAGTTGCAGACAAGGCCGGGAGGGTGCGGCTGCAAGTATCCCTGCAACAACGGCACACCAGGAGCGTCCTCTCGACATACATCAACGTCTCTCGGTTCTGAGCATCGGCGATCGAAAGATAACCGACCCTCCGCGCTTGGCAAATATCCTTCTCTGAAGACCTGCAGGAGCCAGAACGGGTGCATCGCGCCGGACGGTCGGGCGGTTTGCGTCGTCCTCGAATTGCTCGTTAGGTGTTGGTGCTCGCAATCATAGCGGCGTCTGCTTGCCAACGGAGCGGCTTTTTGCTCACGCTATCTGCCAATGGCGTCCGGCACCGGGCTCAGATTAACTGCCAACGTGCTCGCCATCGTCCGGCGCTGCTCGCAATCGAAGGGTTTTGCTCACGTTATCTGCCAATGGGTTCTCTAAACCCGTCAACGGAAGGCGGTTTTGCGAATTGGGTTTCCAGAACAGTTTTGACAAACCGGAAGCCGCAGAATGTCTCGCCTGTCCTGCCTGCTGGCAGGATCGTCAGAAAGGAAGGTTTTGCAGAACCGCCGGATCGGCTGCTCCCGCCCCATTGCGGCCATTCAATCAGCCGATAAATATAGGCAATGGACGTTTCTAGGGACCCGAGAGTAAGGCGCATTCTTTTGGTTGGCCTCGCAATTGCGACGCTGGCGGCGATCTATATCTTCGCGTTCCGTCCCTTTGTCGCGCAGATGGGGGCTACGATCATGAGCCCTCTATCTGCCCGTCAGAGCGATATAATCCTTGATGACGCACAGCGACTTTTGGCTTTCGTTCCGCTGTCGGCTGACCGTGCCAACGATAGCCTTCGCTTTGTTGCGATGCCCTCATTCGGTAAACGCTGGATGGCTGTATCGCTCGCAAGGAACGGCACCAATGCCTTGGGCAGAGTGGCCGTGCTAGATCGGTCAACAGGTATCGTCACCACGCGCAGGTTTCAGATGAATGGCGCGGACTTTGATGAAATGATGGCTCACTGGGACAATGAGACGAGTGGATACTGGGGCGAACTCAGTATGTGGACGGACGGGACGCCTCTAGGGTTCGAGCGCAGAATTGGAAAATACGTGATGTCGGGTATTGGAAACTCTCCCTGCCATTACGATGGACTAGGTAATTTAGCGGCCTTATATATCGGCCCGCATGTGGCGGAATTGCGAGACCTTCAAGCACCTGACTTCGAGAAGATTCGTCGGAGCAAAGCCTGCTAACCACCCTCTCGCGCCGAAATCCTGCCGGATCGTAAACGCCCCAAATCGGCCATTGCAATATACAACACCAAGTTGGCATAAAGCCAACCGCAGTCCGCTAATTAGGCGGCGACTGAGGCCGTGGGTGGAGAGCTTGTGGGAGTAGGGTATTTCATTTTTGGTTCTGCCGGTGCAGCGTTCGCATTCAGTTGCTTAGTCCACGCTTTTCTTCCACAAACTCGAATTAAAGTGATGGTTGGCGCAGCGTCGCTGCCGGTTCTTGCATCACTATTCATCGACCCGATGCTACTGAGCCTCCATGCCATCGTGTTTGGTGTTAGTCTCATCGGATCAGCAATTGGCGCGGCAGCAGCATATCTATTAAGAACAATGCAACACCGACTTAGATGGTGACTGACAACGGCAACTATCCACCCCTTTCCGCCATTGGCAGAAAGCGTGAGCAGATCGTTTCCCTTTGCGAGCAGCGCCGGACGATGGCGAGCACATTGGCAAACAGCGTGAGCACCGCCTCTTGGCCATTGTCAGCCAATCCGAGCAGGAAATCGCGCTGTTTGCAAGCAGACGCCGCTATGATTGCGAGCGCCAACAGTTAGGGCTGCACAGGCGCCCCATCTCGGCCGATTGCCGCAAGCACAGGGTCGTGCATCTCATCCGATTCAGCCTGTGGGAGGAGGATTTGGGGGTGGAAGGCTTCACGAGGAAGGCCGTTGACGGTGAACAGTTGCTCCGTCCCAAGATCGACCTTAGCGGATGAGCCGTCGATCGTCTCGTTGCTCAATGCGCCGAGCAGATGTGCGAGGTCGCTGCCTACTGAACCGCACCGGGATTGCCGGAGGCCCTAACTCCTGAGAGGAAGGGTCCACGATGAGCAAGACGACGAACAAGTTTGCCCCTGAGGTTCGGCAGCGGGCGATCCGGATGGTACTGGATCACGAGGGCGATTACCCCTCTCGCTGGGCTGCGATCACATCGGTTGCCGAGAAGATCGGGTGTTCCGGGCATACGCTGCTGGAATGGGTGAAGAAATCCGAGGTGGACAGCGGCAAGCGCGGTGGTGTGCCGACGGAGACCGCCGAGAAGCTCAAGGCATTGGAGCGTGAAGTCCGCGAACTGCGGCAAGCCAATGAGATCCTGCGCAAGGCGTCGGCATATTTTGCCCAGGCGGAGCTCGACCGCCCGTTCAAACGATGATCGCCTTTATCGACGAACATCGCGATGCCTATGGGGTCGAGCCGATCTGCCGGGTTCTGCCGATCGCCCCATCCACCTATCACGAGCGCCTTGCCAAGCGGCGAGACCCGGCTTTGCAATCTGCTCGTGCCCGGAGGGATGAAGAGCTGAAGCCCGAAGTTCTGCGGGTCTTTGCCGAGAACTTCGGCGTCTACGGTGTGCGCAAAGTGTGGCGGCAGATGAAGCGCGAGGGCTTCGATGTTGCACGCTGCACCGTACAGCGGTTGATGCGAGATCTTGGTCTGCAAGGGGTGATCCGCGGCAAGCCGGTTCGAACCACGATCGCGGACAAGGCGGCGCCATGCCCGCTCGATCAGGTCAACCGCCAGTTCCATGCTCCGGCGCCAAACATGCTATGGGTCTCCGACTTCACCTATGGTGCGCCTCGTCCCGGATGGTCCGGGGGCGTATGTTGGAATGCAAAGGAGAAAGGAGGAATGAACGACTGCCCTGCCCTCTGCTGTGAGGGGGCATGAGCCCAAGCGGCGGTGACCTGTCGTCAACTGACAGGGTGACGTAGCCCGCAGGTAAAGAGGATTGAGGTGAAGCCGTTACGCCGAGATGGTCCCCGAGGCTGTAGCGCTGGAAGGTTGAGGAACACGAACCGGTTAATCCGCATCCGAGGGCTGAAATGTCGCCTTCGCCTACACGGCTTAACAGGCGGAATGCTGATGATGGCGCCGGATACGTAAGTCGGCGACATCCGACTGCGGTCGTACACGTAGCACGCCCGCATGGAGTCATGGAGAGAACGCAGCCAGGCCATGGCATCGGCATCGACTTGCAGGACGCAAGGACAAGGACTGCGACCGGCAGCCTCCCCAGCGCGTGAAAGTCCAGCATATGAACGAGGGAAGGCATGATGGAATGCGAAAGGAGTTGGCCCCGATGTCCACCATGCTGGCGGAGTCCCCGTAGTAGTCCGCGACCGGGAAAGCCGGCCACATGGCGAAGGGGGCAGTTCAATCTGCTTGAAGTGCAAACTACCTGACCAAACGAGGTGAAGACCTTTGATAATCAGCGAAATGCAGCACAAGCTCGCGACATGGGCCGAGAGCGAGCCGAACCGTAGGTTCGACCGCCTTCTCAGGCTCATTGCTGACCGGGCGTGGCTTGCCGAAGCCGCCCGGATCGTATTGGCGTCAAGCGGCGCCCATACGCCGGGCATTGACGGAATGGACAAGCAACGGATGCAGGCAGGCCTTGCAGAACATCTAGCCTGTCTGCGTACGGACTTGCTGACGGGGAGTTATATCCCGCAGCCGGTCAGGCGAATCTATATCCCGAAAGCCAATGGCAAGAAACGTCCACTGGGTATCCCGACACTAAAAGACCGCATCGTCCAACGTGCGATGTTGATGGCCATGGAGCCGATCTGGGAAAGCGACTTCCATCGCCTCTCCTACGGCTTCCGGCCGGAACGCAGCGTGCATCACGCTGTCCGAACCGTGAAGATACAGTTGCAGGATACTGGTGCCGGGACGCGGGGCCGCTGGATCATTGAAGGTGATCTGGCGAGCTACTTCGACACGGTTCACCACCGGCTTCTGCTTCGCTGCGTTCGGCGGCGCGTCCGGGACGACCGGTTTGTTGATCTGCTCCGGCGGTTCCTGAAAGCAGGCCACATTGATCGTGGCCTGTTCGTGGCCTCAAGCGAAGGCGTTCCGCAAGGCGGCGTTCTGTCGCCACTCCTGTCCAACATCATGCTCCATGAGTTTGATGCGTGGCTGGAGGCGAAATATCTGAGCGACAAGGCGCGAAAGGATCGCTGGGCGTGGAACTTCGGCATCCAGCAGGGTCGCCCCATCACGGTTCGCGAGAACCGGCAATGGAAACCTGCTGTCGCCTACTGCCGCTACGCCGACGACTTCGTCGTCATCGTCAAGGGCACCAAGGCACACGCCGAGGCCATCCGTGATGAATGCCGGACCTTTCTGGAGGGCGGCCTTAAACTGACGTTGAATATGGGCAAGACCCATATCACCCACGTCAATGACGGGTTCGTGTTCCTCGGGCACCGGATCATCCGCAGGCGGGGATCAAGAGGACGCATGTCCGTGGTCTCGACGATACCCAAGGAGAAAGCCGAGACCTTCGCCCACCGATTGATCAAGGCGCTCTCCGGCAATCATGATGTTGCCACGGTGGACATGATCGATAGCCTGAACCGTCAACTGGCGGGATGGGCTGCGTTCTACAAGTTCACCGACTTCACAGCGCGCATATTCCGGCGCATCGACACCGTCGTGTTCTGGAAAATGGCGCACTGGTTGGCGCGGAAATACCGGTCACGCATCAAGCCTCTGATGCGCAAATGGTACCGTGTACCGGACATCGGCCAGTCGAAAACTTGGCTGATTTATGGTCGTAGCAATCAGGGAAAAGCTGTCGGCAAGGCGCTGCGCAGACTGGTCACAAGCCAGAAAATGCAGTTCCGGTGGCGGAACCCGGATCGAAACCCCTATATCTTCCGGGACGAAATCCGAAACACCGTTACCTCCCGCTATCATGACGTCGCCATGGCCATGGGCCAGGGTTGAATGGAGAGCCGTATGCGCTGAAAGGTGCACGTACGGTTCGGGGAGGAAGCGCTGATGCGCTTCCTACTCCACTCGCGACCTGGGCGGGGTTCGTCTACGTCGCCTTCGTGATCGACGTCTACGCTCGCTATATCGTGGGCTGGCGTGTCAGCCGGACAGCGCACGCCAGCTTCGTGCTGGATGCGCTTGAGCAGGCTATCCACGACCGACGGCCTGTTCATCGCGGCGGCCTGGTCCATCATAGCGACCGCGGTTCGCAATACGTGTCCATCAAGTACACCGAACGTCTCGCGGAAGCCGGCATCGAGCCATCCGTCGGCAGCGTCGGCGACAGCTACGACAACGCTTTAGCCGAGACGATCAACGGTCTTTACAAGGCCGAGGTGATCCACCGTCGAGGCCCTTGGCGCTCATTCGAAGCCGTCGAATACGCTACCTTGGAATGGGTCGATTGGTTCAACAACAGGCGCCTGCTGGAGCCGATCGGAAACATTCCGCCCGTCGAAGCCGAGCAACGCTACTACGCTATGCTGGACGACGTCCCACTGGCTGCCTAATTTAAGAAAACTGGCCTCCGGCAATCCCGGTGCGGTTCATACTGTCGTCGCGCCGATCGCGTCGAAGCCAATCATTAATCCCTCGCCCATGCTACCGGTCCACCTTCCTCCTGCCACATACACTTTGCCCGGATAGCGAATGCCGAACGGCGTAACAAATTCCACGAACTTGCGTGTCGGTCCGAGAACACGTGTTTCGTAGGGAATAACGTGCACCTGATAAGGCCGGTCATGGTCAACGAAATGGCCCATGATCCCACGGGCGACGCTGGTGTTGCCGCCGCTTGGCGTGTTGCGAAGATCAATCAGAAGAGTTGTGGTTTCCCTGAGCGCAGCCAGGGCTTTGGTGAACTCATCGATTAACTTCTGATCCCCGAGCGAGTTGTTGATCCGGATGATGCCAAGTTCTCCGTCTCGCTCCACGTTCAGCAGCGGTCCGTCCGCAATGCGATTGGCTTGATCCGAAGTAGCCGCCAGAGCGAATGTACGCTGCTTCCCGCCATCGACGACGTCCAGTTTTCGCGCTCTCCGCCGGTGGCCCGCCAAAGCCACGTTGAACGCAAATCCAATTTGCTCCGAGCTTAGCACCGCAAAGGGGCGGCCTGTTATTACTTCGATTGCGGTGCGAGGCGACTCGCCGTCGATTTTTAGCACTGTCATGCCGGGCCGAACGCCTTTGGCCCATGCGTCCCCGCCGCTTCGCACCTCGCCTATTCGGAAAAGCGCCCCGTCATAGGTGCCGAACAGGTCGGACGAGGTCGGTATGATCGCCCAGTCATCAACGTCGAAGGGGCCTACGATGAAATGCGGATCGGCAAAGTTGTGGGATACCAATTGAAGCGTGTCGATGAACTCTTTGTCCGATCGTGCCGCCTTGGCTCTTCCTGCAAATACGGCAAGGATGGCGGCTCCATCGACCCCCGGTCGATCGAAGTAGCCGTAATTCTCATGCAGCAATTTTTCGAAGGACGACCAAGCCGCAGAGGCGTCGAAGGATGGACGAGCCGCATCCACCGATTGCGCGTTCGCTTCCGTGGTCGTGAGGAGAGCCAGAGCCAGCACGGCAAAAAGACGATTAAATCCCATGTCTCCGTCATTCAACAGAACAAGCTGCACAGCAAGAGTAGGCCGGTGATGGCGGTATTTAGTTCGAGCCTTCGATGCCCCTTTGGTGGCAAAAGTCTCATCAGTGCTGCCTCCGGAAAGCTGTTGCGGCTCTCGTGATCAGAGCCACATTCGGCTCCTCCTTCCCGATCGGCATTCAACCTACGTAGACTGTTCGATTGCAGTTACCTTGCTGGCTGTCGGAGGCAGAGCGCGGGCTATCGCCCTTAGGAAATGATGACCCGTAAGCCTTCGTGCCGCCCGACCGGAGCGATCAGGCCGACTGCCGCTAACCCCTCGGCTGCTTGTGAGGCAGTGCGTTTGGTCACGCCGAGGGCGCGGGCGATTTCGGCGCGGGTGAGGGGGCCGAGCCCGGCAAGCAGCAACCAGGTGTCGCGCATGCGCGAGGAGCGGTTGGCTTTCGCCAGCCTGGCCTTGCCGAGGTCCACCGCTGCCCGCGAACCGATGATGTCGGTGCGCACGGCGCCCGCGCCGGCGAGCAAGGCCTCGGCGAGGATCGCGGGGATCGAGCGCTCGCGCAGAGCCTGGAAGGCTTCGCGCGGGACCAGGCCGGCAAGCGCGAGCGGCGCAGCCCCCAGCGCGAACAGCTGCGGGCGCAGGGCGACGCCAAGCGAGACCGCCCAGGCGCCGCCGCGCGCAGGCGGGCGGCTGAAGGCGCGTCCGGCGGCGAGGTACGTTTCCGAGCCGCCCTCGAGAAACGCGGTTTCCTGTTCGGTCAGCTGCCCGATGAGGTCGACCAGCGCGCCAAGCGGATCCTCGGCAGGCAGGAGAGTATCGAGCCGGTCGAGGGCAAGGTCGGCAATCGCGTAGGCGCGCGCGAAGGATTGCGGGGCGCCCTTGGCGGCGAGCACCGTGCAGGCCGCCTCGGCAAGGGCCGGCGCGGCGCGGCGACCGATCCACGACAGGAAGGCGTCGCGCTCGGCGGCGTAAGGACTGCGCACCAGCTCGGCCGCGTCCAGCCCCGGGTCGTGATCGCGGCCCAGGTTTTCAAAGGGATAGGCGTGGACGTGGTGCGCCCACAGGCGTCGTAGCGAGCGGCGGGCGAGGAGAGTGGCTTCGGGCTCGGAGAGCAGCGTCAGCGCGCCGTCGATGCGGGCCAGTTCGAGCTGCCAGGGGCGAGGCGCGGATGTCACGCGGGCCAAAGTATAGAAAATCGCAAAAAGGTAAACTCTGCTGTGAGGGTTTGCAGACTGTCCGATAAGTGTCCTTCACGGACAGGTTGAATTGGGCTACTGGAGCCCGGGTTTTCCGTGTGAAAGCACGAATAGGCGGCAGGAGGGATGCGAGTGAACCAGCAGAGCGGCGAGGGGGCAGAGGGCTCAGGAATCTTCGGTCCGACGAGCGTGTTGGTCCTCGCGGGCGACCTTTCTGCGGCTTCAGTCCCCGAACTCGTCGCTGAGGTCGAAGCGGCCCGGGCTTATCGCCTGCGCGCGCGCAGCGCCAACACCCTGCGCGCCTACGCCAGCGACTGGCGCCAGTTCCAGGACTGGTGCTGGGGCAGGGGGCTCGAGCCGCTCCCCGCACTCCCCGCGGTCGTTGCCACCTATCTGGCCTCGCTCGCCCGCGCGGGCCGCGCTGACAGCACCATTACCCGCCACCTCGCGGCGATCACCTGGCAGCACCGCCACGAAGGCCTGCCGCCCCCGAGCGCCCGCGACACCCACCAGCTGATCGCCGATACCCTCTCGGGCATCCGCCGCGAGCAGCGCGCACGGCCCACGCGCAAGAAAGCGGCGATTGGCGCGAAGGATCTCGCGGGCATGATCGCGGGGGCGGACGGGCTGAGCACGCGGGCCGTGCGCGATCGGGCGATCCTGGCGCTGGGGCTCGCCGCGGCGCTACGCCGCTCCGAACTGGTGGCGCTTCAGCTGGCGGACGTCGAACTGGTCGATGCCGGGGTGACGGTGCGCGTGGGCCAATCCAAGACTGATCAGGAAGGCGAGGGGGCCACGATCGCGGTGCCGACAGGAAAGACCCTGAGACCCGTCGCGCATCTCAACGCCTGGCTTGCCATTCGGGGCGGCGAGCCGGGACCGCTGTTCACGCGTATCGGGACGAAGGGGGAATACACTGCGGAGGCGATGTCCGATCGTTCGGTAGCACGCCTGGTCAAGCGCTATGCCAGACTCCAGGGGCTCGATCCGGACAGGATAGCGGGGCATTCGCTGCGTGCAGGGTTTCTCACCGAGGCAGCGCGCACCCGGGCCTCGCTCGCCAAAATGCAGGAGGTCTCGCGGCACAAGTCGCTCAAGGTCCTGCTCGGCTACGTGCGGTCGGCCGAGCGTTTCGATGATCACGCCGGGGCGGGATTTTTATAATGGCGTTCAGGAGGTAGTGATGACGCAGAAGCATCTGGGCGGGTGGATCGTCGATCCGGAGGCCGGGACGGCAACCGCGGGAGACCTCGTCGTCGCCGTCGTTCCGCAAGGCGAGGGCACGTTCTGCCTTTGCTATTCAGGCGACATAGCGCCTGAGGAGCAGCTTGGGATCACGCGCGAGGTCACGCGGGTTTTCGAAAATGCGTCATGCACCGTGCTATCTCTTGCCAACGGGTCGTAAGCGAGGAAAACCGGCGACATGATCCCCGCATTCTCGGAAGACATCCTGTATTTTACCGTTCAGTCCGACCGGATGGTCGAGGCAGGCAAGCGCTATTTCCAACAAGGGCGCGTGTCGGATCTGCGGATCGACCAGCAGTTCGACATGGTCTCGGCGCTGGTGCGCGGCAGCGGCAAGAACCACTATGTCACCTCGATTATTTTCGATGAGGACGAGGAATTCGGTGGTCTCCCCGCCAGCGAATGCACATGCCCGGTCGGTATCGGATGCAAGCACGTCGCAGCTGTACTCTTCGCGTTGCAGGCATCGGGAGCAGCTGGACATCCTGAGCGAGAAAAGCCTCGCTTGCGCATTCAGGCGCAGAGCGAGCGCGCTCCGGCTGTTGCGGGCCCCTTGGCCGAGTGGATCGAAGCGGCCATCGTCGACGATCTCGCCATGCGAGCCAAGTACGAAGATCTGTGCTTCAGTCTCGAACCAGTCCGCCTCTTCAAGCCGGGCAAGCGTCCGGGCAAGGGGATGCCTTCGCCGGCGCTCCCCGAGCGCTATTGCCTTCAGGTGCGTGCCTGGAGGCGATGGCCTCACGAAACCAACTGGCGCCCCGCCCATCCATGGGAGGTGCAGCACGCACGTGGTAGCCTGCGACCGGAGACAGGTCGCCTGCTGTCGCGCATGACCCATGCCGCTGGCGGCGATTTCACGGCGAACCGCAGTCCCGCGGGTCCCACCGGTTGGAGCTGGCTGTGGGAAGCCAGCGTCGCAGGGCTGCTGGGCTGGAAACAGCCAGATGGTCCTGCAGTTACCGTCAGGCGCGAGCCTTTAGGGTGCAAGCTGCGCTGGGAAACGTTGCCCGACGGACGCCAGGTCGTGGGCCTCGACATGGATCATCGCGAGCCTGCCGAGCACATGATCTTTGCGGGCGATCCACCGCTCCATTTCGATGTGACAGTAAACGAACTCAGGCTCATCGACGCTGGCAATGCAATGATTGTCGGACGCCTCCTTGCCATGCCACCGGTCGCCTCCCACGAGATCGCAGCCCTGGCACCTCGCTGGAGGGACATCGCCTACGATATGCTGCCGGCACCGGAACCGGTATCGTCTGCATCGCTCATGGACATGGCTCCGCAGCCAGTGCTGCGCTGCCTGGTGGATAAGGTCGGGCTTCCCTATTACGATCGGGGGTGGCGAGGACGCTCGGCGTCGCAAAGTCTCGAAGTCGCCCGGCTTGAGTTCGACTACGGCGGGCACAGGGTTGGTCCGCTCTATACCGCGAGCGAGGTTATCGCGACCGGCGCCGAAGGCGTCGTACGTATCGCGCGCGATATCGAAGCCGAGCAGGCCGCAGTTGACCGGCTGGCGCAGACAACACTGGTGCCTCTTGCACTGTCCGGGCGTTATGAAACCAAACCCTTGCAAGGCTGGGATCATGCTTTTGCCGATGAGGACGATGAGCATGACCGGCGCTTCTGCGAGTTCCTCGTCAATGATGCCCAGGCCTTGCGCGACGAGGGTTGGCTTATCGAATTCGCGCCTAAGTGGCCCCACGTTCTCCTCCAACCTGAAGATGGCGGTTTGCAGGCGCCGGGTATCGAGGTTTCGCAAGCGTCATCGGCGGCCGTAAACGGGAACGCAATCGACTGGTTCGATGTCAAGCTCGCCGCGCGCATCGAGGGCGACCAGCGCATCGATGTGTTGCCGGCACTGCGCCGACTGCTTGCGGGCGGCGTTGATCATATTCTCGAGCGAGACGACGAATACCGCATCCCGCTGCCGCTGGGCGGCGGCAGGTTCACAGCACTCCGTCTCGGCGCCGTGCGTCCGCTCATAGAAACGATCGTGCGCATGGCGCTGGTCGATCGCGGTGCGACCACCCTGAAGCTGAGCAAGTTCGATCTTGGGGCCGTTCATGACCTGGCCCACGCGGGATTGCCGTGGACATCGAAAGATAGTCTGCGCGCCCTGGCGGCCCGGCTGAATTCGCCCGGGGACGAACCCTTCGTGGCACCGGCAGGTCTCGATGCCCAGCTGCGTGCCTACCAGGCCACCGGCTGTGGATGGCTTGCAGCGTTGCGCGAAGCGGGCATGGGGGCATCCTCGCCGACGACATGGGTCTGGGCAAGACACTCCAGGCGATCACGCATATCCTGGCCATCCGCGGCGGCGCCTCTGCGCCTCGCCCTGTGCTGATCGTGGCGCCGACTTCGGTGTTGCCGAACTGGCAGGCCGAGATCGCCCGCTTCGCGCCCGGTTTGGCTTGCCTTCTGTGGCATGGTGCCGACCGACGCCACATTCACGGCGATGACTTTACAGGCGCCGATATCGTGCTCACCAGCTATACGCTGCTGGCCCGCGACAGCGGGTTGTTTGCCGCGCGCGATTTTGCGCTGGCCATCCTGGATGAAGCGCATGGACTCAAGAATCCCAAGACTGCAGGGTTCAAGGCAGCGGCGATGCTGAAGGCCGACCAGGTCGTCGCCCTGACCGGCACGCCGGTCGAGAACCGTCTCACCGACTTGTGGTCGCTGGCAAGCCTCACCAATCCGGGCCTGCTCGGCACCTACGAAGGGTTTCGTACGAGCTATCGCACGCCGATCGAAAAGCACGGCGATCCGACTGCCCGCGCGGCGCTGGCGCGCCGGATCAGGCCATTCATGCTGCGCCGGACCAAGGATGCAGTCGCCGCTGATCTTCCCCCAAGACCATCATCCCCGAGCGCATCGATCTGGCGCCCCCGCAACTGAGGCTCTACGAAAGCCAGCGTCTATTGATGCACAAGCGCGTCCGCGAAGAGATCGACCGGGTCGGGCTGATGCGCTCGCAGATCATCGTGCTCGACGCGATGCTCAAGCTGCGCCAGATTTGCTGCGATCCCGTACTGCTGCCGAATGATCTTGGCGCCGAGGTCGCATCCGCCAAGCGCGAAAGGCTGAGGGAGATGGTCCCCGAACTGATCGAGGAGGGGCGCCGGATCATTATCTTCAGCCAGTTCACCGCAATGCTCGATCTCATAGCCGGCGATCTCGAGCGTATCGGCATCCCGTTCGCGCAACTGCGCGGCGCGACCCGGGACCGGGGACGGCCGGTCCGGCGCTTTCAGGAAGGCGGTGTGCCGATTATCCTTGTCAGTCTCAAGGCCGGGGGCGCTGGGGTGAACCTTACCGCGGCCGACACCGTGATCCTTTATGACCCTTGGTGGAATCCGGCCGTCGAGGCACAGGCGATCGATCGGGCTCATCGGATCGGCCAATCAAAGCCTGTATTCGTTCACCGTCTTATCGCGACCGGAACGATCGAAGAGAAAATTCTTGCGCTTCAGGAGAGGAAGCGGGGACTTGCCGACATGCTTTGGGATGCAGAGGCCAGGCCGGGCTCAACGAGTTTGACAGATGCCGACATCGATTTCCTGCTCGGGTAGGTTTTACAGAACCGCCAGTTCGGCAGCTTCCGCCCTCTTGCGGACATGAGTTGCGCCCGCCAGGATTAGGTTATGACAATACCCAGCCCTGCCGTCTCATGCCTCCTTATCGGCGTTCTGGTCGGGGCGTTGCTCTGGATATTAGGTGAGAGAACCACGGGCATCTTGATCTTCGCCGCAGAGGGGATCGGTTGGGCCGCGCTCTATGCGGTCACTGCAAGCAAGAGGGACTGACCGCTTCCCATCTGTGGACGCCCCAAAAGACGCAAGCGGTAATTGGCGGTAACCGCTGATCCTATCCCACGCATTGGTGGTGGCGGGATTTATATCAGGCAGCTGGCGTCATGCGCGCGAAGGCGCACTGGTCATGGATCAGCGAGATGATTTGCGGGACCATGCGCCACGTATCGGCAAGTGCCAGATTGGCGCTCGGATCACCCAGTTGTTCGATCCATGACGGGCCACCTGTGATGGTGCTGCGTCCAAGCAGTGCCGCGAGCGGGTAGCCGAACTCCGGGTCGGCGATGAAGGGCTTCCACGCCTCCATGTCGAGATGCATGGCTGTGAAGAACCCGTTGGCGAAGTCCTCGAGCAGTACCTCGCCTTCCTCGGTGCGCATGTAGATCGGCGCGTACGCCTCGGGCTTCTCGGCAAGCTCGATGCAGATGCGGTTGTAACGCTTGAGGATCGTCCGCCGCGCAGGCGCCGAGCGCGCTTTGTGAGCGTGCTCGCGCAGGATGCTTTTGATCCATACGTCAGGGTCAATGACGCTGGGACCTGCGGCGACTGCGGCCAGGAAGCCGTCGATCGATGAGACGCCAGCTACGGGGGATCAAGCTCGTCGAGCCATATCTCGAGCTGTTCGAGCGAGAGGGTCCGGCCCTGCGATGTGCGAGGTTTGAAGTTCATGCCGCCAGCGCTTTTACCGGTTCTGCCGCCGGCCGCCAGTTCCAAGGGAGCAGGATGTCCAGTTCGTTGATCTTCACAGCGCCCGTGACGATGCGCTCCAGCACGTCATTGAGCCAGGTATAGGGATCCAGGCCGCCCAGGCGAGCCGTCTGCAGAAGGGATGCCATGACAGCCCATGTCTGGGCTCCTTCCTCGCTACCAGCGAAGAGACTCGACTTGCGGCCCTGGGCCATCTCGCAGACATTCTGCCCATGTCGGGCAAGACGTCGTCATCTGGTACCGGTGGCACCCATATTTCGGGCGCACGGTGCAGTGCGAGTATATGGAGGATCGGGCGACCGGGAGGGCCGCCCACATTGTCGTGCGTCCGGGCGAAGTCATCGTCGTCCCTGCATGGATGTTGGACCGCAAGGTCTGCGAGGCATTCAGCTTGGGTAGCCCTCAGGTTACCGTAGACGCGTTGACCAATCTCCATAGGCTCTTGATCGACTCGAGCCTTCGTAATGCCCTGCTGAGCGGTTTGAATGCTCAGGAGGTAATCGATGAAGGCTTTGCCCCCACCGCCGCGGCTACCGGCACTCCGTCAGTTAATCATGCCGCTCGACTCGCAAGCTCTGGACGGCCTGGCGAGCGGCCAACGCGCTGCCGCAGTGGCCAGCCTCGCCAAGCTGTTGATAGCGGCCTCGGGCATCCCGGACGAGGAGATGACCGATGACGGGCGGTAACCTTCTTCCGACTGCGTTGCTGAGGCGCAAGGCGGTTGTTTACGTTCGACAGTCCACAGGACAGCAGGTTACCGGGAACCTGGAGAGCCAGCGCCGGCAATACGAACTCGTTGATCTTGCACGGCACTGGGGGTTCCGTGACGTCGAGGTGATTGATGAGGATCTTGGACGCAGCGCGAGCGGTGCAGTGGATCGCCCTGGCTTCGAGCGTCTGGTGGAGGATCTATGCACGGGCGGCGTCGGCGCGGTATTGTGCCTCGAGGCATCTCGCCTTTCTCGCAACGGGCCTGACTGGCACCGACTTCTTGAACTTTGCGGTCAAGTCGATGCCCGTGTCATCGACGTTGATGGTATCTACGATCCGGCCAGGCCAAACGACCGGCTGCTGCTCGGTATGAAGGGTAACATCAGCGAGTTTGAGCTTTCTGTCATCCGTGGCCGCATGTACGAGGCTGCACGACAGAAGGCTGAGCGTGGCGAACTGCGCATCAGCGTTCCGATCGGCTACATCTGGCATCGTGACTATGGGCTGGGTCTTGACCCCGACATTCGCGTTCAGGAGGCTATTCGGCACATATTTGCGCGGTTCCGCGAGATCGGCAGCGCACGCCAGGTGCTGATTGCCTTGAGCGCCGAAGGCCTGCATTTTCCGCGCCCGTCAGACGGCAAGAGGATGGTCTCCTTTGATTGGGTTCCGATCCGTTATCGCAACGTAATCAGCGTGCTCAAAAACCCGTTCTACGCCGGCGCCTATGTCTACGGTAAAACCGAGAAGCGCACAGAGATCGTCGGTGGCCGGGTGCGCAAGAGCTATGGCCATCGCAAGTCGTATGACGACTGGGGTGTTATACTCAAGCAGCATCATGACGGTTATGTCAGCTGGGATGAGTTTGAGCGGAACCAGAAGGCCCTGGCGACCAATGCCTACGGCAAGGGCGGCGGGGTAAAGTCCGGCCGGGGCGGCAAAGCTCTCCTGCCGGGCATGCTTACCTGCGGACATTGCGGCGGAAGGCTAAGCGTCGTTTATGTCGGCCGCCGCATCGGCTACCATATCTACCGTTGCGACCGTTCGACCTTCATGCTGGCCGGGCCCCGATGCATGACCACCAATGGCGCTCGAACGGACGCCGCGGTTACGGAGGAACTGCTGCGCGCCGTCGCCCCCTGGCGATCGACGCGGCTTTGGAGGCAGAGAGCATGTATCTCGAAGGCGAAGCGCAGAGACGACAGATGGTCGAGCTGGATTTGCAGCAAGCCCGCTACGAAGCCTCACTTGCAGAGCGGCGTTACGCTGCCTGCGATCCTGATAACCGTCTGATCGCCGCTCAGCTCGAGAAGAGTTGGGAAGCCGCGCTCCGCCGTGTCGAGGTCTGCGAAGCGCGGCTCAACGAGCGCGACGTACGTGATGAAGCTGCCAGGCCGGATTTCGCTGGGCTGGCTCACGACCTCAAGGCGGCATGGAACAACCCAGACGTTGATATGCGATTTCGCCAGCGCCTGATGCGGGCGCTGGTCAAGGACATAGTCGTAACCGAGGACAAGGTTAGACGCGAAGTAGAACTCACCATCCACTGGCAAGGCGGGCAGCACTCCCAGGTTCGCATTCGAAAACCCAGGACAGGCGAACATACCAAAAGCACACCTGCAGAAGCGATGGCGATCATCCGATCAATGGCGACGCGTTGGTCCGATGCCGATGTCGCCGCTACACTCAATCGCATGGGTATGCGAACGGGTCAGGGCAAGACATGGACTGGGCATCGTGTCAGCTCGCTGCGCCACGTCCATAAGATCGAGGGCTATCGCGCAGCCGGCAACACTGACGGTGAATGGCTCACCATGTCGCAAGCCGCTACAAAGTTCGGTGTCACCAATCACAAGATACGCCGTGTCGTCGAAGCCGGCCTGCTCCACACCGAGCAAATTATGCCCGGCGCGCCTCATCAAATCCGCGCCAAAGACCTCGAAAGGCCCGATGTCAGAGCGGCGATCTCGCAAAAAGGCCCGTGTCGCACTCAGGACCAGAACCAGGAATCCCTGTTTTCCGCCATTTAAAAGGAGCAGCATAATGACTCAGGCATTGCCACATTTCTCATGCCGCGCTCGACGGTGTTGGTATCGACCTCGATCCGGCCGTCTTCCAGGAACAGCGTCAGCCCCTTCCAATGGTTGAGCGTGTAGCGCATCGCCTTGGCCAGATCGGACTTCGGCGACAGACGTGGAAGCATGGTGTCGATCTGCGCCTTGATCTTCGCCATGACGTCGGCGGTTTCGGCGAGACGAGCCTGGAGGCGCTGTGCGGCGGTGCCTTTGCGCACACGCGCCTCGACCACGTAGACCTGACTGATCAGGGCGATGATTGCCGCGGCCACCGGCGATGGCGATTTGCGGTAGGCATCGACGAACTTGCGCCGGGCGTGGGCAAGACAGAAGGCGAGTGTGATCTTACCTCGGCCCGGACCACTGCGCACAAGCGCCTTGTAGGCACCATAGCCGTCGACCTGGATAACGCCCTGGTAGCGGGCGAGTTGTTCGAACGCCTCGGCATGCCGCCGTCCGCGAGCATGGATATACACCACAGCCGGATGGGCCGGGCCTGACCACGGTCCGTCGTCACAAGCGTGCGCCCAGAACTGTGTCGTGCGGGTTCGTCTTCGCCCCTTCTCGAAGACCGGCATGCGAGTTTCATCGCAGAAGATCCGGGACTGGCTGTGGATGTAGGCAAGCAGGCGATCATAGAGCGCCTTCACCCACCATGCGACCTTACGCATCCAGCGGCTCGGTAATGCCCGGTCGAGGATGACGCCCTGGCCTGCGAGCATCTGCAACTGCCGATTGAGCGGGATCGACCAGGCGAAGCGCGCCGTCGCCATCCAGGCCAGCGTCGAGGTGGTGACCATCGAGCCCGGGATCGCGCGGCGCGGTGCCGGCGCCTGAACGACGCCCTCCCGGCATTCCCGGCAGGCATAGCGAGGACGCACTGTGCGGATGACGCGAACGATGGCCGGCACCCAGTCGAGTGCTTCGCTGGCATCTTCGCCGATCCTGTGGAGTTTGCCGGCGCAGCAGGGGCAATCCAGCGTGTCGGGATCGATCACGCGCTCGACGCGCTCGATATGGGCCGGCAGTGCCATCACGCCTCGCTTGCGCCGTGGGCGAGCGACGGCAGGCTTGTCTTCGGCGTCGCCATCGTCGTTAGCTGCTGCAGCCGGCGTGGCGACCAGGTCGCCGAGATCAAGAATTCCCTGGTCGCCCAGGATCGCGCTGGCGCGTTCCGAACGGCTGCCGAAGGCCTGATGGGCCATGCCTTTGAGCAGCGCGCGCAGCTGGGCGTTTTCTGCCTGGAGCTCACGCACCAGAGCCGCCATTTGCTCCATATCTTCAGGGAGATCGTCGGCTTGGGCGGGCATGGCTGACTATACCACATCGGCTCTTTGCCGCTACAGAAAACCGCAGATATCAGCCAAAAATCAGCGGCCTGCGCGCCTCCTGAGCGGGCAGTTTCTTCCAGTCCAGGCCCGACAGCAATGCTGTGCATTGCGGTCCGCTCAGGACCATCGTGCCGCTTTGCATGGGCGGCCAGAAAAACCTCCCACGGTCGAGCCATTTCGTCGCCAGGACCGCGCCTGACCCGTCGTGACGGAGCAACTTCACCTTGTCCGCGCCCTTGTTGCGGAACACGAACACATCGCCCGCACAGGCATCATGCCCAAGCACGTGCGTCACCAGTCCCATCAATCGGTTATCCGAAGATGTCTTTCAATGTCACTTTGCCTGCAGTGAACGTTGTCTTGTTAGTGATCCCCCAGTTCTTGATCCGGAGGTAGGGTGTGCCTCTGGTTCCATCAGGCGGGGCCGTGCCGGCTTCGCCAAAGTCCGCCTTGTAGCGGCCGAGCGCCTGTGCGCGCGCAAGCATTGCCGGAAGATCCTGCAGAGGTTGGCCGGCGTCGATCGCAAAGAAGCCCGAAGCCGTAGCGCCAATCTGTTGTCCGATGACGGTGGGCGAGCCATTCAGCGGATCGACGGTGGTATAGCCAATCAGTCGCAGGGCCGATCCGTGCTCGCGCTCGTTCAGGTAATCAAACACGGTGTAGCTGGTGAACCGCCCCGGTTTCAGCTCGACCGAAGGGCGCAGGGCGTGATAGTTCTGGTCGTCGTAGTCACGACCCGTGCAGACGTCTCTCGTGAAGCCGTCGCGATTTCGGTACTTTCCGGCCAGGCGCAGCGCGAGGACGCCGTCGATCAGCGGGATCGTTTACCGCGCCGTAGATGTCCTTCAAGTCGTAATTGCCGTACTGTATGGCGCCCTCGGCTTCAAACTTGGTAAGGTCGGGATGCTTCGCTTCGACGAGCGCGGCACCGCCGGTCATATTGCGGCTAAACAAGGTACCCCGGGCGCCCTTCAGCACCTGCACGTCCTTGATATCATAAAAGGCGGTGCCGAACCCGTACGTGCGCGGCATTACGACTTCAGCGAAGTGAGCGCCCACTGGCGGATCGGTCAGCAGCTGCGCCTCGTTGGCCGCGGATGGCGTAGGAGACGCTGGTGCGGCTGGCACTGTTGCGGGTCACCGCAAGCGAGGGGCCTGATACTGCAGGTCGTAGGCATCGCGAACGCCACGTTGGATGCTGACCCGATGCTTTGGCGGTCCTGCTTGGCTGGATCACGTGCGGAGGTCCCGGGGCGGGAGTATTGATTAACCACTGCTGCAAAGTGCGCCCGAGGGAAGCGGCAGTAGCGATTAAAAACCAGAGGTTCGCAGGATAAATGCGTCTAAGCGCGGGGGCGGGGCAAGACAACCGGAAGAAACGCCACCTGTAGCCCGGCGGCGCTGTAAGCAGGTGCCCGCAGCCAGTGCCGTTGAGAGGAGGGGCATCAGCTGCGGGCGCGCACCGACGTTTTGCGATAACGGGATTGTGTTCCGTTAATCGTCCACCGACGCTACCTACCGACTAAATCTACAATTGTTATTTAGTTCGTCAAGGGAAGAATCGGACCCTCTATCGTTTGCGGGTCGCGATTGTGTGCCAGTCTGCCTGTGGTCCGCACACGCTCCGGCGTTGAGCGGAGGCTCGCGGCTATCCTCTGACGATCCCCGGCACGAAATGTGGGGCAAGATCACACGCTGCTCATGCTCGTTCACAGCACTCCGTAGATGCGGTCAAGGTGACCTGACTTTGGGCGACGCGGCACCAGTTCATCTTGCCGGGTGAAGTCATCGTGACGTCGTGTGACACATCGGCTAGAGCCTCGGCCGGGGCATGCCAGGGCGAAGGAGTTGACGATCACCATGTTACTTGGAAGCAACGTTAATGGGGTGCGCCGCTATAATGAACGCCTGATGCTCTCGATCATACGCCGCCGTAATGGCGCTTCCAAGGCCGATCTTGCGAAAGCTACCGGGCTTTCTCCGCAGGCGGCAGTTCGCATTGTCGAGGATCTCGAGTCCTCGGGGTTGCTTGTCCGATCCGGAAAGCGAAAAGGCGGCATGGGCCAGCCATCCACGATCTACAAGATCAATGGCGATAACGGTTATACCATTGGCATCGAGATCGGCCGAACAAAACTGGTCTGCGCTTTGCTTAACTTCAATGGAGACGTCCTGGCCATCCGAAATAAAAGCGTCGATTTCCCCGATCCAAGCGCCGTGTTACGGGAAATCCAGGAGTTTTCGGCAGAAGCGCTTGGCATGATGAGTCCTCAACAGCAGGCTTCCTTTGTTGGCTTCGGCATCGCGATGCCATGGTTCATCGGTGAGTGGCGGAACGAAATCGGCGTTACACCGGAGCAGGGACGTGCATGGGAAGATCTCGATTTGGAGACCTTCTTCACATCCAACCTGAATGCGCCGGTCATGTTTGAAAACGACGGCAATTCGGCGGCACTCGCCGAGATGCTCTGCGGTCAGGGCGCTGGAATCGACAACTTCCTCTACGTTAACATCGGTACCTTTATCGGCGGCGGGTTGGTCTTGCGCGGACAGCTTGAAGATGGCCGCAATGGAAATTCAGCCGCGTTGGCCTCTATACCGGTACCAAAAAGAGCCGGTGCCGGGCATGATTTTCTACTTCACCGAGCGTCGCTTTACGAGTTTGAGCAGGGCGCGAAAGAAAGAGAATTGGTCATACCCGACGCCTGGCTCGATGAATGCGCCGATGCACTCGCATTTGCTATAGTAGGCGCAAACAGTTTGCTTGATCTGGACGCTATCATAGTCGGGGGGCTTTACCTCCTCCGAGCCTCGAGTCGCTGCTTTCCAGGCTTGAAGCTCGAATAGATGAAGATAGTCCACCGGACTTTTTCAAACCACAAATCATTCAAGGTCATATTGGCGGTGATGCTGCTGCCATCGGCGCGGGATTACTGCCGCTCCATGCAACATACCTGCCAAATCTCAAGTCGCTTTTGAAAAGCAATAAAGCGTAAACCGTCCGTCGCCGATACAGATGCTGCCTACGCTCGCAGCTTAGGCGATTCCATGTGGTTGCACGAACAGGTGGCCGGACGTCGAGGCGACATGGTCGAATGCAGTAGACACAATTTTCCATTGATCATGGTTGGGTCGCCCCCCGCATCGCCCGGCGGCAATGCCGGCGCAGATTTTGACCCCGGTGCAGGCGCGTCGAAAGCGTGGTGCCTGAGCGGTGGGGCATTTTCCCTTCCCGGTGAAAATATTCCGTCCCGGACGGCAGTCACGGTCGACTGCCCGCACCGGCGTCCCCATCGGCCCTGAGTTTGCGTCGCCCTCCGGCCGCTGACAAAGTCCCGCTCTGACCCGCCGGTATGAGCGTCCGGGTCCAGATCAGGGGTATCGACCCCAGATCGGGTCCCGACACGCGTGTCTTGCTGCCCACCGTGGGCTCGCCCTCCGCAAGTATCTTGTTTTGAGGTAGCGCGTTGATCTGCGCGACACCTGTGTATGCGCTTCGTCCACTTGTAGATCACAAGAGCACACCCGGCATATCCCCTCGATTGAGCAACCTCACGTATTGAAATTGAATCGGGTCGGGATCATGCGTCCCGGCATTCCCATTTGATGTAGGCCTTGTTATCGCAGGCCCATATTTCGTCGATTTCGACGAGAACGGGGGACGAGGCGCAGGAGCGCCTGTTCGTTGGGGAAGACCCTGACCTTGACGGTACGGCGCTTGAGCTCCTGCTGGAGAGCGCGCTCGATCGGGTTAGAGGTGCGCAGTCGCCGGCGATGGGGCTCAGGCAGGGTGAAGACAGCCAGGCCTTCGGGAATGGCGTTTTCGAGCCACGCGGCGAGCTTGGGCGCGGTTTCGCTATAGCCAGAGACGAGCTCTTCGAGCGCGGTCTGTGCCTTTGCCAGCGAGCTGGCATTCCAGACGCTGCGCAGTTCGGAACCGATGCGGGCCCGGATGGCGACGTTGGGAGCATGATGGATGGCATTAGCGGCAAGGTGGAACTGGCAGCGCTGCCAGGTGGCCGACCCGAGTACCGCCCGGCGAGCGGCGCGCAGGCCTGCATGATCATCCGACACGATGAATTCGACGCCTCGCATGCCGCGGGCGACCAGGTCATCGGGGAAGCCGCGCCAGTGGACCTCAGCCTCCGACAGGGCGACACCGACACCGAGCACCCGGCGGCGCTCGTCAGTTCCGATCCCGATTGCAGAGAACACCGCAGCATCGCGCACAACGCCGCCCTGACGCATTTTCTCGTACCGCGCGTCGAGGATGAGGTAACGGATCTCGCCCAGTGGGCGGGTCCGCCACGCCTCCAGTTCCTCGTCAAGCAGGGCCGCAGCCCGGCTGACCTGCGAGGAGGACATGCCTTCGATGCCAAATTCGCGCAGCACCGCCTCGGTCTGACGGGTGGAAACACCCTTCACGTACATCTCCGCCACCGCCAGCATGACCGCGCGCACGGAGCGGCACCCACGCTCCAGCGATTGCGGGTAGAAAGGCTGCCCGTCATGACCGGCGGTCTTGGGGACTGCCACATGCACCGTGCCGGCTGGCGTATCGATCCGCTTGGGCTTGTAGCCGTTCGCATAGCCACGCCGGTCGGGCGTTCGCTCATAGCGCTGCGCGCCCAGAAAGCGTTCACGCTCGATGCGCATCGCCATCTCGATGGTGCGCGCGAACACGGCCGCAATCCCTTCGGGCCGTGTTCGATCAACTGTTCCAGTACCGCCTCGATCGCTGTATCGTCGCGTTTGTCCATTCGTCTGCTCCATGGTTGGGTAGTGACTCCATGGAATGCTGAAGATGGGCAGCCGGTGCCGGGGCATGCCCCGGCACCGGCTTAACGGTCCCCACCCGAATGAATTTCCATACCTCTGGTTACACAACCATCCCCTCTTCGATGGTTGCGAAGGGCTCGTCTCTTCTCGCTGCAGAAGCTGCGCATAGATCCAGCCGAGTTTTCTTCCCGGCCCGACAGCCGCGATTGACACGACTAAATCACCTTTATAGATATAGTCACGTTACGCCAAATATGGCGGGTCGGCGCGCACTGCGCGGGAGGAGAGTAGGCATGAAGGTTAGATCCATTTTCCTGGTGTCAGGTTCGGCGATGGCGCTTGCGGTTTGTGGGACCGCGCAGGCGCAAAATGTCGGTAGCGCGCGCAATGAACAACGCACTGCTGCACCAAGTGAGGTTGGAAAGGCCGGCGAGCCAGCCACCTCACTTGATGGCGCTGATAGCGTTGACAGCTCAGAGATCGTGGTCACCGGCGTCACCGAAGGCACGAAGAAGCTGGACGCGACCTTTTCCATCAATACCATCAGCGCGAGCGACATCACCCGTCTGGCGCCGATCAGCACGGCTGATCTTCTCGCGAATATTCCGGGCATCTACACCGAAGGCAGCACCGCAGGTGAGGCGAGCAACAACATCACCGTGCGCGGACTTCCGGTGACGGGCGGCTACCGCTACGCGCCGCAGCTGATCGATGGGCTGCCGGTGTATGAAGAACCCGAAGTTCCGTTCATGAACAATGACGTGTTCATCCGAACCGACCTCATGACCGATCGCGTGGAAGTGGTGAAAGGCGGACCAGGCGGCATTCTTTACTCAAACGGACTGGGCGCGACCGTCAACTATGTCACGCGTGAAGGTACGCAGGAGCTGAAGGGGGGATATAAGCTCGAACTGGCCGACTACGGGTTTGTTCGCAACGACGCCTTCATTTCCGGCCCCATCACGCCAAATACCACTTTTGCGGTGGGCGGTTTCTACCGCTTTTCCCAAGGCATTCGCGATACCGGCTACACTGCCGACAAGGGAGGGCAGATCCGCGCCAATCTTGTTTATCGCAGCGATGACGACACCACCGTGATTCAGCTGCAAGGTCTCTATCTCAACGATCGCACGGCGTTCTATCAGAATATACCTTTCACGGTGCCTCGGGTCGATGGGCCGGGAACCGCACAGAACCCCATCAAGCTCGATCAAAAGACCATCGAGCCGCTGGGGATCGATTTCGGAAGCGGCACGTTCGCCTCCAAATACAATCGCCGGTTCACGCAGATCGGCGAATATGGCTCGCGTGACGTGGATTTCGCAGACGGTATCCATCCCGAGTTTGGCATTTTCACCCTGAAGGGTTCAAAAGAGCTGGATTCCGGGTGGAAGTTCTCTGCGGGCCTGCGCTATACCCAAGGAACCAATGGGTTCAACGGCCTGTTCACCGGCAACGACACGTCCACTGCCGCGAACTTCCTGAATGTGCGTCTGCAGAATGACGTCATCAACCCGGCCTATAACGCCGCCAGGTCCTGCAACCTGCAGAACGCCAAGCTGGTCGGATATTTCAATGTGCCGTCGAATGCCTGCGCGGCATTCGCCGATATCAGCCAGCAAGACTTCATCAGCCGTTACGGCAAGTTCTCGCGCGTTGCCGCGATCCGGACCAACGATGGCAGCGAGGTCTCAGGATCGGAGTACCTGAACTTCCTCATACCCTTCATCGCCCGAACCAAGGCGAAAAGCGGGTCGCTCGATCTACAGGCCAAGAAATCCGTCGACCTAATTGGCACTCATCAGCTCACTGCGGGTCTGTACGGCGCGCGGTACAACTGGGACGTCAATTTCCAGCAAAGCCTGCTCGTTTCAGACGTCGGTGCAGAGCCTCATCTCGTGGACCTCAGCGTTGTCGATGCGGCAGGCAACCAGGTTGGCCCGTCGCTGACCAGTGGCGGCGCAATCGCCCAGAGCCTGGGCGGTTTCGTTACGAAATCCAGATCGCGTAATCTTGCCGCCTATGTCCTCGACCACTGGGAAACCCTGGGCGGAAAGCTCAAGCTCGATTTCGGGGCCCGCTACGAAAGCCGCAGGATCAATCTGGTTCGCCGCGACCGAAACGTCATCACCAACCTGACGCCGGTCGGAACGATCGTGGGGTCAACCGGTGACACGACTGCCGATGACGAGGTAGCATTGCCGGGGGCAGACCGCCTGTTCGCGGGAACCTACGACGCCTTTGGCTGGTCCGTTGGCGGCAATTACTCGCTGACAAACGCCTTCGCTGTCTACGGGCTCGTCTCGAATTCGTTCCGGCTCCCGAGCCTGCAGGACGCGAATGACCTTGGTCTGAGCAACAATGTCGTCGTCAACGGTGCGGCCGTCGATGCGGATCCAGTCGAACGCATACTCCAGCTGGAAGGGGGACTGCGGTATTTTGACCGGGAGTTCGATGCTTCGGTGGCGCTGTTCTACAACAATTTCAAACCGCGCGAATTCGTCAACGTTTATCGTGATTTCGAGGCCTCCAGCTGTGCCGCGGCACCGGGCGGCGTCGTCCAGATCAATCAGTGTCCGGAAGTAGCGGAACGCTACCGCCGGGGGATCCGCAACTTCGGCACCGAGATCGAGCTTGCGTGGCGCCCTGCCGCGCTCGAAGGTCTGGAACTGCGTGGCAACTTCGTCGTCCAGGACCCGAAGATCCGGGATGCCAACTACACGATCACGCAGGAGGTGAGGGATGCCCAGAACGTCCTGACCGGCTATCGCTTCGTCAACGTCGGCGAAGATGGTCGCCGGCCCCGCCGCCTGCCCACGATCATGATGAATTTCCGGCCCTCTTTCGACTTCAAGCCGACCACCGGCATTCCCGTTTCGATATTCGCTCAGGGTTTCTACTATGGAAAGCGGTATTCGGAATCGACCGATTTCAACGTGACCCAGTTGCAGTCCTATTACATCATCAATGCCGGCGCAGCCGTGGCGATCACTGACAGGATTTTCGCGCAGCTCAATGTTGCCAACCTCACCAACCAGTTGTCGTTCACCGAAAGCGATCCTGTGTTCTTCGATCTCTATTCGCCCGATGGTACCCGCAACCGCGGACTGGGACGGCCTCTGTTCGGCAGGACCGTGCGGTGCAGCATCAACGTCAGCTTCTAAGACTGCCGCGTTTGTTCCCCGATCGGACGGCGCATCCGTGGACGGCACCGCTTATTCAGGAAAGGCCCAATCGATGAACCAGTCACGCATGCTGCTTGCCGGCATCGAAGCGGGAGGTACCAAGTTTCTATGCGGGGTGACCGACATGGAGGGCAATATGGTTGCCCAGGCTCGCGTGCCGACCACCACTCCCGCAGAGACGCTGGCAGCGGTGGATCATTTCTTCGCCGAAGCCGCAAAGGCGAACGGTCCGATCGCCGTCCTGTCGATCGGGAGTTTCGGGCCGCTCTCGCTTCAGGCAACTGCAAAGGACTTCGGCGCTATCACGTCCACGCCCAAGGTCGCTTGGGAGAACGTCAACCTGTTGCAGCATTTCGAAAGCACCATGGGTGTACCCATGGCGCTCGACACCGACGTGAATTGCGCCGCCGTCGGTGAACACCTGTTCGGCAGCGGCCGTGGGCGCGACACCTTCTGTTACGTCACGGTTGGCACCGGGATCGGTGTCGGCTTGCTCGTCAACGGATCGCCTCACGGGGGCCAACCACCCCGAGGCTGGGCACATCCGGCTGCCGCGCGCGCGAGGAGATGACAGCTTCTCCGGTATCTGCCCGTACCATGGTGATTGCCTCGAAGGCATGGCCAGTGGGCCGGCGATGCTCAAGCGGTGGGGCGTACCGGCTGAAGCGCTGCCCGCAGGACACGCAGGTTGGGCGATCGAAGCCGATTACATCGCTGGCTTGTGTGCTACACTGACGTACATCGTCAGGCCCGATCGCATCATCCTGGGCGGAGGGGTCATGGAGCGACATGGCATGCACGAGTTGGTACAGGAAGCATTGTTCGCCAAACTTGCCGGATACGATGCCAGCATGCGCGACGTCGACATGGCAGGTTACGTGGTTGCGCCGAGCGCGGGCTCGTCCGCCGGTCTGGTGGGTGCCCTCGCACTCGCCTACCGCAAGGTCACGCGCCAATGGCCCGCGCACTGGCCGATAGGTCTGCAAACATCATCCACTTCTACCGAAAGCGCCGTCCATGCATGATGCCTACCGACCGCAAAGTCGCGTGACGACGGCCATCGTCGTCAGTGCCGCGGGCGCCGCCCTGGGGGGCTGCTGTTTGGCTTCGATACAGCCGTTATCTCGGGAGCGACCTCCGCTCTGCAGCAACAATTCGCGCTCACCGACGCAGCCTTGGGGTTCACGGTGGCCTCCGCGCTCATCGGAACGGTCGTCGGTTCACTGATCGCGGGGGCGCCTGCAGACCGCTATGGCCGCAAGCCGATGTTGCTGATCGTCGCAGTGGCCTATGTTCTATCGTCCCTGGGGTCAGGTTTGGCGTCCGCCTGGCTGCCGCTTCTTGCTTTTCGTTTCCTGGGCGGCCTTGCGATCGGTGCCGCTTCGGTGGTTACGCCGATCTATATCGCGGAAGTCTCTCCGGCTGAATTTCGCGGGCGGCTGGTGGCCCTCAACCAGCTCAACATCGTGCTGGGCATCGTCCTGGCCTTCCTTTCCAACTACCTCATCGCCTCGCTCATACCGGCCGATACCGCGTGGCGCTGGATGTTCGGCATCGTGGCCGTACCGTCGGCACTTTTTCTCCTCGTCACGCTCGTCCTTCCCGAAAGCCCTCGCTGGCTGGCAGTGAAGAAGATGGAGGACCAGGCCCTGGTCGTAATGTCCAGGCTGGGCTTTGCCGATCCCGCCGCCGAACTGGTGCACATGCGGCAGGCGTCGACCACGGGCTCGGCTGGAGCCGCGCCTCGGTTGTTTCAGGCGGCCTATTCGGTTCCTGTAACCTGCGCAATTGCGATCGCGATGTTCAACCAGCTCTCGGGCATCAATGCGCTTCTCTATTACGCCCCGCGCATCTTCGAACTCGCTGGCGCCGGTGCCGATACCGCGCTTCTGCAATCCATCGCCGTGGGCGGGACCAACGTTGCCTTTACCATCCTCGCGCTGTTTCTGATCGATCGTTTCGGACGCAAACCATTACTTTATCTGGGATCCTTTGTCATGGCCGCGGCGCTGATCCTGGTTGGTGTTCAGCTTGAAAGCGCTGCTCCTGACGGCACGCTTGTTCTGGTTGGATTGCTGGGTTTCATTGCTGCGTTCGCCGTCTCCCAAGGAGCGGTCATATGGGTGTTCATCTCCGAAGTGTTCCCCAGCGCCGTTCGAGGCAAGGGGCAAGCGCTTGGAAGCACCACGCACTGGGTCATGGCCGCGGCAATCACCTGGGCGTTCCCGGTTTTCGCGGCCCGGCTCGGCGGCTGGGTATTCGGCTTCTTCGGCGCGATGATGCTGCTGCAGTTCCTGTGGGTCTGGAAGTTCATGCCGGAAACGAATGGCATCGCCCTTGAGGACATGGATTTGAGGATCGCACATTGAAAAAGGCAATCACAATGATGATGGCGGCAGCTCTACTTGCATCAGGCGCCGGCGCGCAAGGTGCGGGCTCGAAGCCGGGCTTCCATTTTGCACCGGCACGCAACTGGATGAACGATCCGAACGGCCTTGTGTACTACGATGGCGAATATCATCTTTTCTACCAGTACAACCCTTATGGCGATCGATGGGGACATATGAGCTGGGGACATGCGGTCAGCCGTGACCTCATCAGCTGGACCGAATTGCCAGTGGCGCTTCCCGAAACGGACGTCATGGCATTTTCCGGCAGCGCCGTGATCGACTGGAAAAACGCCAGCGGGCTGGGGCAGGGCGGCAAGCCGGCCATGCTGGCCTTTTACACCGGCTTCGACCCGAAGACCAAAAACCAGTCCCAGTACCTTGCCTATAGCAATGATCGCGGGCGGACTTTCTCGTCATATGGGAAGATACTCGATATCGGATCGACTGAGTTCCGCGACCCGAAGGTGTTCTGGCACGGGCCGAGCAAGCGCTGGGTAATGCTCACGGTGCGCGCCGTCGAGAACAAGCTTTCGATCTATACCTCGACCGATCTGAAACACTGGGTTCACGCGAGCGATTTCGGTCCGGCTGGCGCCCGTGGGAAGAACTGGGAGTGCCCTGATCTCTTCGAGCTTCCGGTAAAGGGCGGCCGGGCGGGGGAGAAGCGCTGGGTCCTGGGTATCAACCTCGGGGACAGCGGCGTGGCCGGTGGTTCGGGCGGGCAGTACTTTGTTGGCAATTTCGACGGCGCCACCTTCAGCCTCGATCCCTCGTGGGGAGATGAGGCGCAGTGGATGGATTACGGTGCAGACTTCTACGCGGCGGTTTCCTGGAATGATCTGCCCAAAGATGATCCGCGCCGGATATGGATCGGCTGGGCCAACGACTGGCGATACGCGAATGCCATTCCGACGTATCCTTCGCGCGGCCTCATGTCCCTGCCGCGAACGGTAGAACTGGTAAGGACCAGTGCCGGATACCGTATCGCCCAGGCTCCAGTGCGCGAGCTGGAGAGGCTGCGAACGGCGCACCGGACTGTGACAGATCTGGCGCTGGGCGCAGAACCCGTTGCGTTACCCGTAAAGGGCGATCGGGCAGAAGCTCTCTTCGACATCGATACCCGGTCGGCGGAGCAGATCGTCATCGCCTTGACCGATGAAAAAGGGTACCAAACTCTCCTTGGCATAAATCCGCCGGTGGGCGAGGTCTTCATCGACAGGACGCGGTCCGGACCGCATTTCCATGATGCTTTCTCCGATCGTCATGTCGCGCCTGTCGACCTCACCTCAGGGAAAGTCACGCTGCGCGTGATCGTCGATCAGTCGATCATCGAGCTCTATATCAACGATGGGACCAAAGTGATCACCGATCGCTTTTTCCCCGGCGGGATCGATCTGAACTGGTCCGCCTCTGTCAGGGGCGAGGCAACGATCCGCAAGCTGGACAGCTGGGAGTTGAACCCGCCTCCCGGATAACGCGCCATGCAGACCGATGCTCTGCCCGAATATCAATTGTTCTCGCGAGGAGAGGTCTGTGCGCCATCGCGCCAGCATCAGCCTTGTCCTGCTGGCTGCGGGTTGCCTGCCCGGTGCATCGATTGCGCCGTCACGCCCGTCCGCGGCTGAGGATCGAGCCGGCAATGATGTTGCTGTGCGATGGAGCTTCGATCCGGGGCTCGTGTCTCCTGTCGGGCACGCCGGCGCTACCATCCATACGCAGTTCGCTCGGCCTGAGGAGGTGCCTGGTGTGGAGGGAGTGGCCTGGCGTTCCGACGGGTTTTCAAGCTGGATATCCGCGCCGCTTCGCCTTGATGAACGCTCTGGTTTCACCGTTGCGGGTTGGGTCGCGCTTGAAAGCTATCCCTCGGACCGGGAAGTGCCGGCAGACGAGTTGGCGCCGGCCTCCTTCTTCAATCAGGCTGATGCCAGTTCCGGCTTCGATCTGTTCATCGATACGTTCGGAAGGTGGGGGCTGCGCCTCTCCACCGATAATGGTGAAAGGACAATCTCGAGCCCGGATTTTCCGCTCTCAAGATGGGTGCACATCGCCGCTACTTATGATCCACGTGCCGGCAGCGCCTCATTGTATCTCGATGGTAAGGCTGTCGCACGCCTATCGCTCCGGCCCGGCTCGATCGTCAAACTGGCCCATACTGACTTGCGTGTAGGGCGCAGTTGGCGCGATGCGATGTCCGGCCCGTTTCGGCTCAATGGGCTGAACGCGGCCTTCGATGACATACTCGTGCTGCGGCGCCCGCTATCGGCTGCCCAGGTTGATCATGAGGCGCACCGCATCGCGCCGCCGCCGGCCTCGCGCTCATTGGTGGTTTCGGCCTCGCGCTTTGCTGGCGATATCCATCGCCCGGTATATCATGCGATGCCTCCGGCAAACTGGACCAATGAGCCTCACGGCTTGATTCTCCGGGACGGCTGGTGGCACCTGTTCTACCAGCGCACGCCGAACGGGCCTTTCAAGACGCAGATGAATTGGGGCCACATGATGAGCCGCGATCTCGTGGGTTGGACACATCTTCCCGACGCCTTGCGACCGACGTTGCAGAGCGATCGGTTTGGATACGATATGAAGGGGATCTGGTCCGGGACGGTCGTGAGCGCGTCCGACGAAGCCGCATACGCCTTTTATACCAGCGTCAATCACTCCCGCGACTATTACAACCCCGGCATCTCGATGGCGGTCAGCAGGGACCCGGATTTGCGATCCTGGCGAAAGCTGGGACCGCTGCTCGGTACGGCTGGCCTGCGCGATATGCGAGACCCTGTCGTCTGGTTCCAGGACGGCGAATGGCGGATGCTGGTGGGCGCCGCACTGCCTGGAGGCGGTGGGCTGGCCTATTATCGATGTGCCGACATAACCCGTTCGGGATGCTGGACGAGACAACCGCCAATCGCGCCTTTTACCGAAATGGACGTCGGATCCGAGATCTGGGAAATGCCGGTCTTTGAACGTATCGGCGGGGACAAATATGTCCTGCTGGTGAACCCGATCGGGAGAACTGTCAGCAAGTATGGCAGCCCTGGTACGCGCGCCGTGTACTGGATTGGCTCTTGGGACGGTATGGCCTTCCGGCCGCATGATGTACGGCCGAAGAATCTCGACGTCATTCCTGGCCACCTCAGCCCTACTGTCGCCCGGGAGAAGGAAGGCAGGCTCATCGGGATGGGGATCGTCGACGAGCGTCGTTCCGCCTTATCTCAAAAGGCCGCGGGCTGGGCGCATGCTTTCAGCCTGCCGAGGATCTGGCGGCTGCTGCCTGACGGACATACCCTTGGGCAAGCGCCAAACCCGGCTGTTGCCGGTCTGCGGCTAGCACAGGGCGCAATCGATCGCACACTTCGTGACGTGTCCGGTTATCAGGAAGTCGGTGACCTGGGGCGAGCGATTGAGATAGAGGCGGACTTCGGAGCAGCCCCTCCTGCCGCGCCTTACGGTCTGATGTTCGCCAGGTCGCCGGACGGGTCCGAAGCAACCCGCTTGATGTATGATCCCCGGCGGCAGGTCGTCACCCTCGACACGCGTACAGCCAATCTGGAATGCAGCGGCGAGGGTCCGCGAGAGATCAAAGGTGAGTACGATGAACGCGCATTTGGCAAGCCCAGCACCTTCCGCGTCTTCATTGACCATTCAATAGTCGATGTATTCATTAATAATGCTGCTGCCTTTTCTTTCAGGGTATATCTCTGCGACAAAAAGGCTGCGCTCTTCGGTGTTGCGGCCAAAGCAAAGGGTAGCATTCGAGTTCAGGCGTGGTCGTTGAGACCAGCCAGAGCAGCTTACGACTTGAATCTGAAATAAATAATTCGAGTATTTGAGATTATTCTGCCGTATCTGAACGGAGGCGGTGGATGCCTCCCTTCCTTAGCTAGCCCCGCTAATCGCGCCCGGCGTCAATACCAGCGCTAGGACGACCAGAGCGGTGCAAACATAGCCCCACGCGCCCATCCCTGCCCAGGCGATCCGACCCGCCGTCCGCTGGTGTCGTTCGGCTTTCTCGAGACGTTTGGCGTAGATAATGACACCAGTGACTGACATTCCCGTCAGCACCGTGCCAAACAGGAACCAGATGACCTTCGTCGCCAGCCCGCCGAAAGTCCCGAAGTGCAGCGGATCGGCCATTTCCGAGATCCGTTGGTGAACGTCGAGGTCGACGCCATCGAGCGTAGTCAGCACATGGCCGTCGGCAGGGTCTACCGCCAGACCGTTGGCGCGGTCGCGAACCAGCCAGGCGCTGTCCTGCCCCAGCATCACGATGCCGTTGTCCTCGGTGAAGCGGATCTCGCGAATGTCGAGTTCTGGACGGATATGCCGCGCCGCCGCGATGAGACGGTCAAGCGCCGCGCCGGTCGGCGCAGGAACCACCGTCTCGACTTTCGCCAGCTTCGGCACCGCCGCATTGGCGCCGAGCGTCTCGACCAGGTACCACACGCCCGTCAGCGCGATGAGGGCGACGAACCAGAGGCTCCACAGCCCGCCAAGCCGGTGCAGGTCGCCGCTCAGCCGGCGCGCATCGCCGCCCCGGGGCAGCCGGAAGAAGCCGCGCCACCACTTCTTGTAGGTGACGATGCCGGTCACCAGCGAGGCGAGCAAAAGCAGCGCCAGCGAACTTACCAGTGGAATGCCGATCTTCGTTGGCAGCATCAGGTGGCGATGCACCTGTCGCAGGAAGCGGTGCACGTTGGCCCAGCCATGCGTGCCGGCCACCTTCCCGCTCCAGGGGTCGATATAGACGCGGCGGGGCGCGCCCTTTCCCATGTCGACCCACGCCTCGGCGGTGAACCAGGGGTCGATCGGTGCGTAGAGCGTCTGCAACCGGCCTTGCGGCTCGGCCTTTGCCGCAGCCGCGGCAAGCGCTCCCCAACTAGCGCGGGGGCCATCTTGCGGAGAGACCCGCATGGCCGGCGTCACCAGCCAGTCGATCTCGTGCGCGAAGACGGCAAGCGTGCCGGTCGCCAGCACGAAGGTCATGAAGATCGCCAGCTTCAGCCCCGCCCAGCTGTGGACCCGCCACCAGAGCGAGCGGCCTTTCTCGCCGCCCACTTTCTTGCTGCGCGCCTTCGCCACGGTCAGAACCTGAAGCGCAATTCGGCAAGGAACGTGCGCGGCTCGCCCGGGAAGTGCCCGCTTTGCGCGGAGAAACCCGATGCCGCGTAGACCTTGTCGAAGATGTTATCGACACGCAGCAGCAGTTCGGCAAAGCCGAGGCCCTTGGTGATCGAGGCATCGAAGATCGTGTAGGTCTTCACGGTTTGTCCGGAAAGGCTGATACGGCGAGACACGTGCTCGCCGCCAAAGGCGAAGGCGGTGCCGATCGCCGGAACCTGATAACGGGTCCAGAAGCCCACCTTGTGCTTGGGCGCATTGGCGAAGCGGTCGCCCACGGCATTGGTGATCGCCTGCCCCTCTGCGGTGCCGGTGATCTTCGTGTCGTTGTAGCCATAGTTCACCAGCAGCACCCAGTCCGGCATGATGTCGGTGGTCAGGTCGATCTCGAAGCCCTTGCTCGTCACTTCACCGATGGGTGCGAGCTGGTCCACGCCATTGACCGGTTCCTGCGCGGGATCGACCTGCAGGATGTTCTTGCGCACGATCCGGTAAACCGCGGCATTGGCCTGAAGGCGCCCGTCGAACAGCTGCGTCTTCACACCGCCCTCCAACTGGTTGCCGGTGACCGGTGAGAACGGGCCGCCCGCATCACTGTTCTGGTCGGCGGCTGCCTGTGGCTCGAAGCTCTGCGACCAGCTGGCGTAGAGCGAGACGTCGGGACGTGGTTTGAAGATCGCGCCTCCCCGGAAGGTCACGTCGCTGTCGGTATAGGTGGACCGCCCCGAGACGGTCCCGCCGCTGCTGGTGGTCACGCCGTCGTCGAACTTGTCGTAGCGCACGCCTGCCACCAGTAGCAGGGCGTCAGTCACGCTGATCTGATCCTGAAGATAAGCACCCTTGCGCTTGGTCCGCGTGTCGGTGGTGGTGAAGGGCAGCAGCGCCGCGCGCGCCGCGTCACCCGCGCCGCTGCCGTAGACCGGATTGCTGAGGCTGAGCGAGGTCACGCCGCTGCGCAGGATGCGTGAGTGCAGCAAGCTCTTTTCGTCATACCAATCCGCACCGGTCTGGAACTTGTGCTCCATGCCAAGCACGTCGACCCGCGCCGTCAGGTTGGCCATGAACGACAGGCCGTGGACAGGACGGATCTGGTCGCGGAACTCCCTGCGGACAAGATCTGGATTGGCGGGATCGAGGCCGCGTGGCTCGTGGTACTGCTGCTTTTCGGTGGCCTTGAAGTAGCGCACACCCGCATCGAAGGTGACGCGATCACCGATCGTCGTCGCGTAGCGGGCCTGGTAGGCCTGCGAGCGCAAGTTGAGGAAGTCGGTCTTCTCGTTGGCATTCCAACGGATGCTGGTCAGGAAGTTCCCGTCATCGTCGACCAGCACGCCGCGCAGACGGTTGGCCTGAAGCTCACTGTCGTAGATCGTCGCCTGCAGCGTCAGCTTGCCGCCTTCGTTGGTCTTGATGGCGATCCCGGCGTCACCAATCCGCGACTTGTTCTGCGTGTTGCGGCGATAGGGGTCCATCGATTCATAAAAGCCGCCAAGCCGGTAGGTGATCACGCCGGCGCCGTCGACCGGGCCGGTGGCTTCGGCCGACAGGCCGACGCGATCGTACGTGCCGCCGGTAAGGACCGCACGCAGGCCGGTCTCGTCCGAGGGGTCTTCGAGACATAGTTGATGATGCCGCCCGGCGATCCGGGACCGAAGAACAGGCCCGCCGGACCTTTCAGCACTTCGACCCGCTCGATGTTGAACAGTTGCGGGACCGAGAAGCCGATGAACGGATTGCCGCGCTGCCCATCGTAGAACGACTGGTCCTGCCGGAACCCGCGGAACGTGACGCCCGCATAGCTGAAGAAGCTGACGCCCGAGATATTGCGGTAGATGTCCGTCGCATCGCGCGCGCCCTGATCTGCGAAAAGCTCGGCGTTGATCACCTGAACCGCCTGCGGGATGTTCATCGGGTCTTCGGCGACCTTACCGACCGTCGCCTGCTCCACCCGGTAAAGCCGTTGGGCGCGGCCTGTGACGATGATTTCACTGCCAGTGGCCGACGCTTCGTCCGGAGCCATTTCTTGCGCGTAAGCCGGGATGGCGACGCACGACACGGACGCGATCAACGCTACCTTCAAAGCTTGCAAGATGTATCTTCCCCGTTACCATAGTGCGAATTGCTCGCAATATGGTCCGGCGCATAAACACCGCGGCCGCCAAAGCAAGTGCTATTGCGACGTAATCGCATAATATCCCCCTTGCTGAGGGCGTGCACCGGACCGGAAAGGGATCGATTGCCCGACGGCCTCAGAGCCATGCGAGCTGAGGCATTCAGCTTGCATTCGTCATGACCCGCGATAGGCGCACGCCATGATGAACATTCCGAGGGACCAGCCGCAACGCTGTTCGATCTGGATGGCAAAACGCCGGTGATCGGATCGATGCGCGAATGCGTGATGCGCTTCTCGCTTTTTCAAACCGTTCGCCAAAGAGCCGGCGCGCATCCTGCTGACACGACCTGTGTTCCGCGAAGGCCGCCGAGACCCGCACCTGGATTCTCAGTCCCGATGAGATTGAAAGGGTTGTTGAGCGGCTCAATGCTGAAAAGGGAAGCGGCAAGATAGCCTCGCGCAATCAGGCTGGATCCCCGCACTGGTCGCGGCGGAAAGGGCGAGGATGGTGCGCGCGTGCCGCCAGGCCACAGCTTCACGGTCCGCGCCATAGCCACCGCCTAGCGTACTCGCCAATGGAATAGCGCGCCGCTTCGCCTCGTGCGCAACATACCGATCGCGGTCCGCTAGGCCTTCATCGGTCAGGGACAGCCGCCCAAGCCTGTCGTCCACATGGGCGTCGACACCTGCCTGCAGCAGGATCAGGTCCGGCACGAAATGATCCAGGACCATGGGCAGCGATCCGGCCAGAGCTTCGAGATAAGCCGCATCGCCCGTTCCATCGGGCAGCCCGATATCCAGCGACGAGCGCGCCTTGCGGGTGGGGAAGTTCTTCTCGGCATGAATGGAAAGCGTGAAGATGTCGCCGTGCCCTGCGGTGAGGGCGGCAGTGCCATCGCCCTGGTGCACGTCGAGATCGAGGATCAGGATGCGCGAGGCGTCACCTTCCTTGATCAGTCTGTTGGCGGCCGGCGCCAGATCATTGAACACGCAATAGCCCGCGCCGGTATCGGCCAAGGCATGGTGGCTGCCGCCGGCGGAATTTGCGGCATACCCATATTGCAGCGCCAGCTTCGCCGCGAGCCATGTTCCTCCGGGGGAAAGCTGCGATCGCCGGGAAATCCGCTCGTCGATCGCAAAGCCGATGCGGCGCTGCTTGGTCGCCGGAATCGAGCAGCTGATGACTTCGCCGACATAAGCAGGATCGTGGACGGCTTCGAGCCATTTTCGCGACATGACGTCGGGTGCATGGACCGTCATCTTTATCCCGCTTTCGCTCAGCGGGCGCATGACCAGCGCGTACTTGTCATGCGGGAAAGTACCCCTACACTCGGTCTCGACCACAAAACCGGCGTGATGGACGACATGCAGCATGGCCTTGCAGGTATAGAGCCAGCGCTCACAGGTCGAGCAGCATCGCGGGGCGTAGGGAGCTGGCGACTTTGCCGAAGGCCTGTCGGCTTCCTCACTTTGGGCGCCGAAGCGGAGCGATCGTCATCGGTCATTTGCGGACTGAGGCGAGCAACGACGTGATGCATCTTAACAGAAACGAAGTCCTTACAATCCAGCGTCAAGTGCTCGATTTCGGAAAGATAGATATGCGAGGTGTGCCTGATCTCAGCTAAGCAATTGGGATGGAAATTTTACCGCACGTTAATGCGTTTCATCCAATTTAGATCAATGGCACCCTTCCACGCCACGCTCGGTAAAGCGTATCATGTCGCACTACGCGCTTCGCGAGCCAGCAGCACGTCTAACACCGCACTGCTGACTGTCCTGGTGTGCCTTTCGGTCCTCACCTCAGTCCTTATCGTGAGCTTCCTTGTGTCTCACGCGGATGAACACGCTGATCGGCTGGCAGCGGTTTCGATATCTGGTGCCATCGATCGCGAACGTTCTCGGATCAGCAACGAAGCTTACATCAATGCACATTGGGACGATGCATTTGCTCATGCTTATGGCTCAATGCAGGACCCGTGGATCGTGTCGCAATGGGGAACGCCCATCGGCTTGGCTTACGTAATTGATGCGCATGGACGTACGCTATTCGCGCATCTGCCGGAAGGGCACGAGCCACCACTTACTGAGTTGATCGGCTCACGAACGCTGGAGGCCTTGCTGGCCAGAGTTCCCAGTGACGAAGCCGCCGTGAGGCGACGGGGCGACGCAGTCGTCCTCCTCGGAAAGGCGGGGGGACGCCGGCACTGATTGCGTTTTCGCCGATTGTTCGGGAAAGAGGCCCGTCAACGCTCGACAAGTCGATCTACCGCATTTTCGTCGACATACGCTTGCTTGACCACAAATTGCTGGACGAGTGGGGAAAAGGCTTTGGTCTTAAGAATCTTCGATGGCTATCTGAGGGTAAAGGCTCCCGAGACGAAGCCTGGACAGATGTGCGCGATTGGTCGGGAGCGTACATTGGCACGATCGTCTGGAAACGTCTTGCTCCGGGATCATTGGCTGTCCGCGAGGTGCTACCGGTAATCTGTTTGTGCATCGCGTTGTTTCTGGCAGTTGCAACGGTTATCGTGCGCCGGGTGCGAAGTCTCAATCGAGAATTGTCGGCACAGTCCCACACCGCAGCACAAGCGAGCCGGCAGGAGCGCGAGGCACGCTTACTCGCTGACAGCGACGAACTTACGGGGCTCTACAACCGACGGCGCTTTTACGCCGATTTAGAGAATGCAGCGACCCCGGCCAATGTCAATACGATGACCGTCGGATTGATTGATCTAGATCGCTTCAAGCACGTGAACGATACGTTTGGCCATTGGGTCGGCGACGCCCTCCTCAAGGAAGTCGCCCGTTTGTTTCGCGATGCGGCCGGAGGCGCTGCCACGCTCTATCGCATCGGCGGGGATGAATTCGCCATGATCCTATGGCTGGATGGTAATGCGGCGCTGCGGCTCGCCGAGCGGATGTGCGTGCTTGTGGAAGCCCCGATGCGGATTAACGACCGTCAGGTGAGCATCGGGGCGTCGATAGGGCTCGCAGCTTTTGTCGACGCTGAACTGAGCCCGGTAGAGCTTGCAAAGCGAGCAGACCATGCCCTTTACCACGCAAAGCGTGAGAAGCCCGGCACTGCCCTCCAATTCAGCCCGGAACTCGAACGACGGATAACTGACGACCGTACAATCGAGGCCGCATTACTTTCGAGCGAATTTGAAAGCGAGCTGCAGTTTGATGTACAACCCATCATTTCGATGAGAACTGGCACTGTCGTGGGCGGCGAACTTTTGGCGCGGTGGACAAGCGAGAGACTTGGCGTTGTCGATCCGCAGCGCTTTGTCGAAATAGCGGAACGTAGCTCTCTGATACATACGCTAACGCGACGCGCGATGGGTCAAGCCTTGGAGCTCCTCGAAGTCCTGCCGGTCGGCCGAACCCTGTCAGTAAACGTCTCGGCGTGCGATCTAAACAGCGCTGAGACGGTCAATACGATTCTCGACATGGTCAGCCGCTCGCCCATCGATCCCCGCCGCCTCTGTATTGAAGTGACAGAGACCGCAGTAATGCGAAACCTCGACGCTGCGATCAATGCACTTAGCCGGTTTCGGGCGATGGGCATGGAGGTGGCGCTCGACGATTTCGGGACCGGATACTCCAGTTTAAGCAATCTTCACCGCCTGCCACTCGACAAAGTCAAGATTGATCGCAGCTTCGCCCTGGCCCTTGACAACGCATACAGCAAGCCGATCGTTCACGCGGTAATCGGCCTATGCACTTCGCTTGGATTGGTAAGCGTCGTAGAAGGCGTTGAGACTGTTGCGCAGGCGACCCAGCTGCAAAACATCGGTTGCGATCTGATGCAGGGATATCTCTTCAGTTATCCGCTTAGTTCTGCCGTTTTTCTAGAATTTTCATCATGTTGGTCTTCCCAGCTTGCCGAGCGGCCCTTGCCCGAGCAGTCTATGTGAACGGACCACGCCGTCGGCGTTCATCGAAGGGGCCAGCTATGAGGCCTTATCAGCGATCATCGTGGTAAAATTCGCATCTAACGTCATCTTGCCGTCGATGCTGGCCCCGCTGCGAAACTTGCTGACGCGAGCGCGGCTCTGGACGAAGCGCACCTTGAGATCGAGTAGAATACCGGGCTCCACCGGGTCACGAAACGTCGCCCCCTCGATACCCATGAAATACTGCCCACGAGGCCGAGCGTTTCCACCGCGAGGATCCCCGCCGCCTGCGCGAGCGCCTCATTCTACAGGACGGCCGGCATGATCGGGCGGCCAGGAAAATGTCGCTGGAAGAAACCTTCGTTCATGCTGACGGCCTTGATCGCATGGACGGCCTCGCCTGGCACAAGACTCTTTACGCAGTCCACCAGCAGCATGGGGTAGCGGTGCGGCAAGGCAGCCAGTATCTGCGCGATGTCGCGCGCGCGTTCGCTCATGCTTGCGAGGCTATTAATTCCGTCCGGTGATCGCGCGCACGATCGCGGCTTGCGGATCGCCAACCCGGTCTGTGCGGCCCGACGGCGCTGGATAAGTCACATTCCGACCGGTAATCCCGTTCACAATCGCGGTCTGCGGATCGAAGGGCTTGCGGATCTCCATCGGCACCCTTTGGGCGACAGCGGTGTGGCGCGATGTGCCGGTGATCGTGTCGATCGCGACCTGCTGGATGTCGCGCGCCGCCTCAGCCGCGTCAGCCGGCACGCCCGCGTTCCCGCTAATCGCGCTCGCCAGAAACAGGATAAACATGACAGGCTCCTTCTTAAGTGATGGGGTCGCTCGCAGCGCTTGCTTAGGGCTTGAGGCCAAAGGTTTTCCGGATGCCCTTGTCGACCGGAGCGGCAGGCGCGAAGCGCCGCAGGATGTTCAGCAGCTTGGCGCCGCGGTCCGCCGGGTGGCGCATCTGGTATCTGCCCTCTATTGCAGCCAAGATCCGTGCCGCGACCGCCGATGGCGCGGTGCCGCCGGCAACCTGCTTCTGGATTGCATCGAGAGTGCCCTGGAGTGCCTCGGCATAGGCAGGGATATGGTCCTCTGACTGCCAGGCACTGGTGTCGAGGCTCGTGCTGGTGAAATTGGGCTCGACCAACATGACGCGCACGCCGAAGTCGCGCACTTCGTGATCGAGGGATTCCGAAAGGCCCTCGAGCGCGTGCTTGCTGCTCGCATAAAGGCCCATGAACGGCGCTGGGAGGAAGCCGAGCACCGAACTCACATTGACGATCAGGCCGGCGCGCTGGGCCCGCATGACTGGCAGGACGCCGCGCATAACCCGCAGGGCTCCGAACAGGTTGGTGTCGAACAGCGCCTGTGCTTCGCTGTCGCTCGCCGCCTCGACGGGGCCGACCAGCGACACGCCGGCATTGTTGACGACGATATCGATGCGCCCGGCTTTCCCGAACACATAAGCGACGGCTTCGCGTACCTGCGGGTCATTGCACACGTCCATCGCGACCAGTTCGATGCCGGGGACGGGACGCACCTTGTCCGGGCTGCGCGCACCGCCGAAGACGCGGTAGCCCGCCTCGGCCAGCGCCTTGGCGGTCGCCTCGCCAATCCCTGAGGATACGCCGGTAATCAGCACAGTCTTTTGCATGGCCTGCTCCTTTGGGGCGGAAAGGGTTTCAAGAGGATGAGTGAGGTCCTTGCGTGGCCTTGCGGGCGGTCCGCTGTGGTCGGTCGGCTGTCCGCTCAGCATCAGCGATCCGCGATGCCCATTGCTCGATCGCGAGCAGGACAGGGCGACCCGCTTCGCCAAGACCGGTCAGTGCATACACCTGACAGTCGGCCGGAGGCGGGAGCATATCCTTGCGAATGACACCCGCCGCTTCGAGATCGCGCAAGCGCGCCGACAATATCTTGGCCGATACCGCCGGAATGGCAGCCCTGATCCCCGAGAACCGCGCAGGCCCGTTGCTGAGCACATGCATGATTTGCAGCGTCCATTTGGCGGACAAAATGCCCACGGCGACAAGCAGCGGATCGCCAGCATATTCCCAACGCTTCATGTCTGGATTGGCCGGTGAGCGGGCCGGTCCTGCGCCGGCAGCGCTGCCGACAATCCCGCCTCGATCCGCCTGATGCGGTCCTCAAGGTCCGCGATCCGGCGCTGCTGCTCCTCGAACGGATCATAATCCGGCGCCCAAACCAACGCGTCCACATAGCGTTTCGTGCCGAGCAACAGGCGGCGCAGCCAGTCTGCTAATGCCATGGGCCATCTTCCGATCGATTGGACATGCTTTTTCTCATGCCGGGCGCTCCTGAGGCGCCGTGCCGAGCGCCGGGCCATGTGCGGGGACCGGTGTTGCTGCCTGATCGTCGTGGGACGGGGGCGTGATGCGATACCAGAGCGCGTATAGGGCCGGCAGGAACAGCAGCGTCATGATCGTGCCGCCCAGCGTGCCGCCAATGAGCGTCACCGCCATGGATCCCCAGAATACCGAGCTTATCAATGGGACGAAGGCCAGCACTGCGGCGAGCGCCGTCAGGATGACGGGCCGCGAACGCTGCACCGTCGCCTCCACCACTGCGTCGAAGGGAGAGAGCCCGGCACGCTCATTGTCATGGATTTGGCCCATCAGGATGAGCGTGTTGCGCATCAGGATGCCGGCAAGCGAAATGAGCCCTAGGATGGCGTTGAACCCGAAAGGTTGGCCGGTGACGAGAAGCGTAGGCACGACCCCAATAAGCCCGAGCGGCGCGGTCAACAGGACGATCCACATCGCCGAGAGGCTGCGCACCTGCAGGATGATGACGATCATCATCAGCACGATCATGATCGGAAAGATCGGGGCGAGCGCGGCATTGGCCTTGCCCGCTTCCTCGATCGAGCCGGCCATGTCGATATGGTAACCCTCGGGCAGCCGCGCGATGATCGGCTCCAGCTTTTTCATCATCGCGGTCGAGACATCGGGCGGTTGCAGCCCGTCGGCGATGTCGCCGCGCACGGTGATGGTCGGAACCCGGTCCCGGCGCTGGAGGATCGGGTCCTCCATGCGTACGTCCACGCGGCCAATCTGGCTGACCGGGATGCGCTGCCCACCGGCGCCGGTGAGCGTGTAGTCGCCGATACGCGCCGGATCGAGACGAGTGGGGCCCGCCGAGCGCACGACGACATCAACGGTGCGGATATCCTCTCGGGCCTGGCTGACAGTGACGCCGGTCAGCAGGAACTGCAATTGCTGGGCGACGTCGCTGGAGGTGAGGCCCATGGCGCGCAGGCGATCCTGGTCGAGCACGAAGTGGAGTGCCGGCGCGCGTTCGCCCCAGTCGCTGTTGACCGTGCGCATCATCGGATCGGACTGCATGACGTCCTTCACTTGTCTTGCAATGCTACGGACGACGGCAAGGTCAGGGCCGTTGACACGAAACGCAACCGGGAAGGGCGAATAGGGACCGAACACCAACTGCGTCGCGCGAACGCGTGCGGCCGGTGCGAGCCCATCGGCCGCAGCGCGGCGCAGCCGGGCCTTCAAGCCATCGCGTTCCGCCTCGTCGGACGTGCGCACGATGATCTTCGCGAAGGAAGGATCAGGCAGTTCGGGCGAGAGGGACATGAAGAAACGCGGCGCGCCCTGGCCAACATAGGTGGTGACGACCTTGGCCTCGGGCTGCTTGCGCAGCCACGCTTCGACTTGCTCGGCCGCCTTCTCGGTCTGTGCGAGCGCGGTGCCCTTGGGCATCTGTACCTCGACCAATACCTCGGGACGGTCGGACGCAGGGAAGAACTGTTTCTTGACCAGCGGCATTCCTGCACCCGCAACGAGGAACGCGCCGAGCGTCACCAGTGCCACCAGCTTCTTGCGATGCACCGCCCAACCGATGGCCTTGCGCACCTTCTGATAACGCCGCGTCTGGTAGATCGCGTCGTGCCCACCCTCCACCGCCTTGATGTCGGGCAGCAGCTTGACGCCCATATAGGGAGTGAAGATGACCGCCACGAACCAGGAGGCGATAAGCGCGAAGCCCACCACCCAGAAGATGTTGCCGGCATATTCGCCCGCCGACGACTGCGCGAACCCGACCGGCATCAGACCGATCACCGTCAGCAGGGTGCCCGCGAGCATGGGCGCGGCGGTATGACTCCAGGCATAGGCCGAAGCCGTTATGCGATCATAGCCTTCCTCCATCTTCACCACCATCATCTCGATGGCGATGATGGCGTCGTCGACCAGCAGGCCGAGCGCGAGAATAAGTGCGCCCAGGGTGATGCGGTCGAGTACACGCCCCGTCGCCCACATGATGACCAGGACTACCGCGAGCGTCAGCGGCACGGCGGCCGCCACGACGATGCCGACCCGCCAGCCCAGACTGATGAGGCTGACGATCATCACGATCGCGAGCGCCTCGAGGAAGGTGTGCATGAACTGGTCGACGGCGCTGCTGATGTTCACGGCCTGATCCGTCACCGGCGTCAGGCTGATGCCGACGGGCAACTCCGCCGTTATCTTCTCGATCTCAGCCCTGAGCGATTTGCCAAGGTCCAGACCGTTCCAACCCTCGCGCATGATGACGCCGAGCAGGATGGCGGGCTCGCCTTCGCTGCGGACCAGGAAGGTCGCCGGATCCTCATAGCCGCGTGTTACATCGGCGATGTCGGAAAGGCGCAACGTCCGCCCATTGGCGACGATCGGGACATCCCGTATCTTCGAGAGGTCGTCGAATGCGCCGTCGAGACGCACCACCGTCTGCTGGGCCTTGGTCTCGATCGCACCGGCAGGCGTAATCAGGTTCTGGCTGGCCAGTGCCGTGAAGATATCGCGTGGCGATACCCCGAGCGTGGCGAGGCGCTCCTGGCTGAACTCGACATAGATGCGCTGCGGGCGTTCGCCGACGATGTTGATCTTGTTGACGCCTGGGACATGGAGCAGGCGCTGGCGCAGGCTCTCCGCCTCGCGTGCGAGCAGGCGCTGTGGCTCGCCCTTCGCCTTCAATGCATAGAGCGCAAAGGTCACGTCGCCATATTCGTCGTTGACGAAAGGACCCATGACCCCTTGCGGCAGCTTCGAAGCCTCGTCTCCGAGCTTCTTGCGCGCCTGATAGAACTGCTCCTGTACTTCCTTGGGCGGGGTCTGGTCGCGCAAGGTGAGCGTGGTGAAGGCAAGGCCGGGCCGCGTAAAGGTCTCGCTGCGGTCGTAATAGCGCAGCTCCTGCAATCGCTTCTCCAGCGGTTCCGCGACCTGATCCTGCATTTCCTGCGCGGTCGCGCCGGGCCATGCGGTAACCACAGTCATGACCTTGATGGTGAAGCTGGGATCTTCTGCGCGGCCCAGGCTCAGGAAGGAGAAGATGCCGGCGCCGACGATCGCAACGAGGAAGAACAGCGTGACGGACTTCTCGCGCACCGCGAGTGCGGAAAGGTTGAAGCGGTGCTTTTCAGGTGCCGCTGTCTCAGAGGAATGGTCGCTCATCGCGTCGCTCCCGCCACGGGCTGGGCAATACGGACGGCCTGACCCTGATGCAGCATATGCGCGCCCATCGCCACGAAGCGCTCATTCGCCTTCAAACCTGACGCGATGGTGGCGGTCTCCTCGCCCACAGCGGTGATACGCACAGGACGCCATGCGATTTTCGCGGGCGAGCCGGAGCGGACGATCCAGATCCCCGGGCCCTTGCCATCGTCGCGGATTGCGCCGAGCGGCACCACGGTCGCTCCCGCTTTTCCGGGCTGCAAGAGGGAAACGGTGACCGTCGATCCCAGCGGCGCTCGTGCTGGCGCGCCTTCGAGCACATAACGTGCTTCGAACGTGCGCGTCGCCGGATCCGCGGCATCGGAAAGCTGCCGCAGGTGCGCAGGTCCCGCTTCGCCGCCATACGTGCTGGCACGCGCCGCGGAGCCGACAGCGGGGCGGATCGTCTCGGGCAACTGCACGAGTGCCTCGCGCGGACCTGACCGGGCCAACCTGACGACGATCTGGCCGGCAGACACCACCTGCCCGGGCTCGGCGAGTGTTTCAACGACGGTCCCGTCGGCATCGGCCACAAGAACGCTGTAATCGGCTTCGTTGCGTGAAACCCGGGCCTGTGCCTCTGCCGCCGAGAGCTGGGCGCGGGCAGAGTCAGCAGCCGCCTTTGCCTGGTCATAGGTAGACGCCGAGACCGCGCCCGCACTCACCAGGTCGCGCAGGCGCCGTTCGTCGGCTGCGGTCTGCACCGCGCGGGCCCATGCCGCCCTAACCGTTTCCTGCGACGCCTGGGTCGCGAGCCCGAGATCGGTCCGGTCGATGCGCATCAGAGGCTGACCGCGCCGTACGGCCTGCCCGGCGTCGACGAGACGTTCGATGACCTTGCCGCCGACGCGGAAGCCAAGATCGCTCTGCACCCGTGCGGCTACGACGCCGGTAAATTCGCGATTGGCCGCGCCAGCAGTCGTGGGTGCCATGACCCGCACCAACGGCGGCTCGATGCGAGGATCGCCTTGTGCCTTCTGGCAGGCCCCCAGGGGCAGGGCGAGGACAAATGCGGATAATCCCGCTGTGATGAACCGACTCGACAAGGCTGATCCTCCAAGCTTCGGGGATCATTTGTTGCCTTGTGACTATTATGTCAATAGGTCACTAGTCGTTTCTCTTAAGGTGCGAGACTGCGCAGGATCAGACCTGTGACTTCCTGCGGCGCATCGGGAAGGAGGTCGAGATTGCGCTCGAGATGAAGCGGATCGATAAACGGCATCATCGCGTAAAGAATGGCGCGACAGGTCTCATCGAGCGGCGTCTTGCGCTCGAACTCGCCGCTTTCGCGGCCCGTCCTGATGATCTCCGCCAACATCTCCCGGATGGTTACCTTGTAGGCTTCCGACGAACCCCACCGCTCGGCCGCCGAATGCGCAGTGATGTCATAGATCTTGCGATCGTGAAAAAGAGCTCGACACTATAGGTCGTAAGGCTCTTGAACATCCGACGCAGTTGATCCGTTGCGCTACTGCCCACAGCGACCGATGCGCGCGTCTCGGTGACGATCTGTTCGAGTCGAGACCCGCAGATTTCCTCGCCGATCGCCTGCTTAGACTCGAAGAACCGGTAGATGTAAGCTTTCGAGAAGCCGATTTCCTTGGCAAGGTCGGCTACGGTTGTCTTCGCATACCCATAGCGGGCAAAACATTCGTGCGCCGCCGTGATGATCTGGTCGCGCACGATATGCTCTGCGGGGCCGCGGGCAGGGGTGTCTGTGGTGCTGTTGCTCATTGTTCAAGCATAGTGACGCATGACCTGATTGACAACAAGTGACCAGGAGATATATCGGTCACATCTCGTCATTCTGTTTCCGAGGAAGCGATGCGTACGTTAAGCCCGATCCTCAGTGCCCTTGGTGGCCCAGTTCTTCTTGCCGGCTGCGCGGTCGGGCCTCGCTATGTCCCGCCGGTATCCACGCAGCCAGCGGCCTTTGAGGGCGGTGCAGCGGTCGAAGCGCGGATCGCGGAGCCTCGGGTCACGGATCTGGTTTCATGGTGGCGCGCCTTCGACGATCCACTGCTCACCAGTCTCGTCGAACGGGGGCTCGCGCAAAATCTCGATCTGCAGCAGGCGAGCGCACGGGTTGCCCAGGCGCGCGCTGCATTGAAGGGCGCCAATGCGGCGCTGATGCCCTCGGGGCAGGTGAGCGGACAGGCGGGCGAGGTCTATCAGTCGCTCGAGACTCCGATCGGACGGATCGGCCGTGCCTTTCCGCAGTTCGAGCGCTCGACCGAAAGCTATGAGCTGAACCTCGGTGCCAGCTGGGAGATCGATCTGTTCGGCGGGCGCGATGCCGCCCGCGACGCGGCGCGGGCCGAGTGGCAGGCCTCGCAGGCCGGGGCGGTCGCGGCGCGCCTTGCTATCGCGGCGCAGGTCGCCGACACCTATGTCGCGATCCGCATGTGGCAGGCGCGGCTCGATGTCGCCCGGGCGCAGCTCGATACCCAGAACAAGCTGGTCGATCTCGTAGGGCTCCAGTATCGCAAGGGCGTCGCGGCGGAATTGCAACTGCGGCAGGCCGAAGGCGCATTAGCGCAGGTCCGGGCCTCGGTCCCTGCGTTGCAGAACGAACTCGACATGGCAATGAACGCGCTCGATGTGCTGATCGGCGTTCAGCCTGGCACTATGCGTGCCGAACTGGCGGTCCCTGCCCCGATACCGCATGCCCCCGCGATATCGGCGGCGGGCGGGCCGGCCGCGCTGCTGCGTCGCCGGCCCGACATCATCGCGGCCGAGCGCACGCTGGCAGCCTCCAACGCGCGCATCGCGGCCGCGGTCTCGGAATACTATCCGAAGTTCTCATTGAGCGGGCTGCTCGGGACGGCGTCTACCGCTACAGGCGGTCTCTTCACCGGCAATGCGACGCAGGCCAACGGCATCCTCGGATTGCGCTGGCGACTGTTCGACTTCGGTAGAGTGGACGCCGAAATCAAGGCCGCCGAGGGACGCAATGCCGAAGCGCTGGCCGCTTACCGATTGACAGTTCTGCGCGCCTCGCAGGATGTCGAAGACGCCTTCTCCACTCTGGTGCAGCAGGAAGCGCGCGCGGCAGCGCTGGTCGAGGGCGAGGGGGCGTTGTCGCGCGCCCGCGTTTCCTCCGCGGCTGCCTACAAGGGCGGGATGGCGAGCCTGATTGAGGTCCTCGACGCCGATCGCCGCCTGCTTGAAACCCGCGATGGCGCCATTCAGGCCAGAGCTGCAGCAGCGCGCGGCGCGATCGCATCGTTCCGCGCACTGGGCGGCGGATGGAAGGGCGACAGCACAACATAAGGGCAATCAAAAGCTGCCAGATCCGCCATTTTATTGAGTGGTATGACGGGACTGGTTAGCCTCACACCCCGTCGCGTTCAGGAGAGAAACACATCTGCTGGTGAGTTTTGGTGAGTCTTCTAGACCCGCTCCAGCAAGGTGCATATGTCAAACCTGACGAAAACCGTCGTCGACAAAGCCGAGCCGCGCGATCGGCACCCACCTGAAGGCGCATTTCAATGTTGCGCTTGTATTCCATTGCGATACTCTTGTGACGCGCTTCGTGCCGCTCTCCAAGACCGGGGCCGAATTGCTGTTCGAGCTGATCTCACAGCGCTACGAACGCGGCTCGACTTTCATCGCCAACAACCTGCCCTTTGACGTAAGCGCGAAATTCGGCGCACTTGTACGGTTGAGTGACGGGGCATGAAGGATGTGTCCACCAAGGAAGAGGTGGACACATGGAGATGGCACCGATGGGCTCTTATGGGCTCGAGGTTGTAAGGGTAACGCGGAACGGCCGGCGCTATTATGGTCGGGCAGGGAAGGCACGGTTGATCGAGGCGTGCCTCGAGCCTGGCATATCGGTTGCGAGGCTTGCGCTGGAGCACGGTGTCAACGCCAACCAGCTTCGCAAATGGGTCAGCAAGTTTCAGGAGCGGCAGAGTGCGAAGGGGCAGCGGAGCACGGGGCAGTTGCCGGATCCGTCGGCGTTTATCCGGGTGGAGACGTCTCCGGCGCCTGCGGAGCGACACACTGGTGGGATAGCGAGCCGGCCTGCGGGATTGGTACTGTCAGCGCGGCTGCAGGCGTCGATGCCAAATGGCGTATCGCTGACGCTGGAGGGGTGTGACGCGCAGTTGCTGGCGGTGATGATTGATGCGCTGGGGCATTGCCATGTTCCGGCTCGCTGAAGATCTGCGCGTCTATCTCCACCGGGATCCGATCGACTTTCGCTGTGGGATCAACAGCCTTGCGATCCTGGTCGAGCAGTCGATGGGCCTCAATCCGTTCGAGCGCGCGGCTGCGGCTTATTCGCGCGGAAGGGGACGCCGAGCACCCGGAACAGGTTTTTGGCGAGAAAGGGGACGCCGTCCGGCGACCGCCCCATCGTCCCGGGAACCATAAAAGTAGGGGCCGAGAAGTTTGGCCGACAGGTTTGCAGCTTCCTTGGCGTTCAGGATCGGCCTGAGGTGGGCGCCGGACGACAGCTTGAATCCGTCCGGCGCACTGGAGAACAGCACATCATCGGATAGCTCTTGGTTGATGGTTGGCGAACCGATCGAGAACCCGTTCGCCTTCGCATCGGCTGCCAATTTCGCGGACAAACGCGATGAACGTCTCAAAAAAGCCCCGGTCCAGCGTTTTGGACAAGAAGGATAATATCGAGATACTTGGTACCTCGAAAATCAGGACCGTCTTCTTCCACTATCAACTCGCATGCCGCGTGGCTGTCGGGACGTATTGTTGGGTACAAGCGGAGAAGCCTGGTTCGAAGCGGTCGACGCAATTCGCGTCTTAATTTTCCTGAGAATGATCGCCTGCCTGCGCGTTTCGCTCTTCTTCGCCGTGCAAATCGTCAAGTAGGGGGCAGACCATCAAAGAGCGATGGCCCCAACGTCGCTGCGGCCGGATCGAGCCGGTCTTAGCACGCCATCCGGCTCAGGGGGCGAAGCAGAATTGTCGGCGATCCGCCTTAGACGTCTGCGCCATATGCAGCAAAAAAGGGACCGGCCTGTCCAACCGCCGGTCCCTTCCCCTGCTTAGAAGTGCGCGATCACGCCTGCCATCGGCCGAATACTGTCGAAATCGTAAGTTTCCGCTGAGAAGCGCAGGCGAATACCGCTGTTCCCGGTGACGCCGCCAAGGCCGATATCCTTGGGCCCGACCTCGACGCCGACGCCGTAGATCCAGTCTTTCTGGTCGCTGTAGCCGCGCTTGCCGTTTACCCATTGATAGCCGGCCGAGGCGTAGATCATCCCGCTCTCGCCGGCGCGACCGCCAATGCGTCCCTTCACGCCGTATTCCCAATCGATGTCGCCGAAGCCTTTCGTGGCATTGCCCTCGGCGCCGACGAACACGGGTCCGAGCGGCACATTGACGCCGGCGACACCGCTGATCAGAGCGCCGTTCATCTTGCCGCCGCGGGGCGAGCCGAATTCGCTGTTACGATCGAATTCGTGGTATCCGCCCAGGACACCGATATACGGCTCGATGCCAAACGCCTTGGTTCCGTCCGGAGCCGTAGGTCGTTCGCGTCTACGGCGTCCTGGGCAAGTGCTGCCGCCGGACAGGTGGCGGCCAGCACGGCCGCGAAAAGGACTTTCTTCATGACGTAGCTCCGAAATTCAGGACCGCGATCTGTCGGTTCAAATGTTTAACCAGAACCTTCCCTCGAGGTTTCAGCGTGATAAGCGATCCATTCAACTGTGTGACATTTTTGTATCGGGCGAGCGACGATGGTTCCTTGCAATCTCGGGCGCTTTTCAATCACAAACCTATCCGACCCATTGCTCGTTCGAAGTCTTGCGGCTGATGTGCGCGCCGCTTGCTCGATACTGGACTTTTAACCATGCCTCGCGCCAGCTTGGCGATGGATTATCGAAGCAGATGCCGGTCGGATTGCAAGTGATGTACGATCGCGAGGCGATACAGAGCGAAGCCAAATACTGCGCGAAAGCTAAGTGGATTGCGCCTTGTGGCATCCACGATGAAGGTTCGAGGTGGAGACCAGTAGGAAAGCAACGACGACGCTCATCGTGGGCTTGTCCGCAAAAACATATCGCAGGCAACCGCAACCAACCATTCTTCGTCGCGATGGTGCGAACTGTCCCATGGTTACGGGGTCGCGACATATTTGAACGGGCAGTTTGACGAGGAGGTATCTGCGACTTCAACCGTGAATTTGATCGGGCGCATTCTTGGTCCAGCTCCGCTCGGCTGCCTGTAAGGTTCCGCAGATGGCACTTTACCGACCTTTCCGGGTAAAGTGCCATCTGCGGTAAATGAACGCCGCGAAAAGAAAGGGGATTCACACGGAGTCACGGGTGTGCTTGATTCATGGTATGTTCCAGCTCGATCTCTTCGCCATTGAAAACGCTACCCGTCGCCTTCCCGGTCACCAGGGCCGCGCAGGCGTACCCGGAATTCTCGACCGCTTGACGGAGGTCTGCGAGCGACCGCGCTACGCCTACATGGTTTTGAACCTTATTGCCCAGGCGAGTGGAGTGAATGGCTCGGCCGGGCCCTACGTCGTGACGAACGACCGGCGGATGACCATTCGCGAGTGGTTGTGCGATGCCCTGGCCCCGATTGGTCGACGGGATCCCAACGGCATTCGAATATCCGAGCGCGTCAGGAGGGAGCTTGCCGACAAGGGCGAATTGCCGAACGATGAAGCGCAGGCGGACCGGCTGATCGAGGATGTCGTTCGTGAGCGTCTTCGAGCCTCAGGTCTGACAAACGTCAGCCGCGCGGTTTCTGAGCTCGTCCGCGCAGGTCTCGTGCACCGACACTATCAGGGCTATCGCATTGATCATCAGAACCGCGGGGCGCAGCGGCTGGCGGTCTATACGCTCACGGATGAGACGCGGCAGGCGCTCAAGCTCACCTGATGAGCTTCTGGCGCAACCCTCGCGTGTAACTATCGTGGCTTGTGTTGATCGAGCCATCGATCCTTTCAACCCTTCAGATTGGGCGGGCGTCGACCCCAAAGCCGGCTATGTTTTTTACTACCCATTTCCTTGCCCCATCTGCGATCCGCTCGTGCATGCAGCCGGGGCATAAGCGCCCCTGCGCCGGATCGATAAACGTGAAGCACTATATATTGCCCTGACATCAATGGTGATTTCGCCGGCGAAATGTTGCGCGACGCCGGTCATCTATCTTTCCGGCCAAAGCGTTCTGTGCCGCCAACGAGCGATCGCGCTCCTGACACGATCGACCCTGCCGACATCGGCTTGCAACCTTGTCGAGCCGCGAGGTAAATCTTGTTCGCAGCGGCCGCGCTGGGGTTAAAGTAGAGCCTCTTCCTTCGTCGAGCAGGCCGGTTGGTCGGTTGAGCGAGCGTCTGCCACGTCGAGAACGCCAAGACCGCCGGCACTTGGCTGCCGGAACGCAGCCCACGGCGTCAACGTTCGGAACCGGTGGGAGCTGTTGTGTTGTTTTCGCCGTCATCTCGACCAGGCGTGCGGCGTTCAGAGACGAGGCCTCCATCTTGTGAGCCGTTCTTCGCTGCATCACTACCATCCCGCGAGGGGTCTGCCTTCGGCGGTTCTGGGGTAGCAGGCGAAAACGGCCTTTGCCTCAGCGCCGGCAAGTCCACGCGTGAGGTCGCGTTCGCTGGCATTTTGAGCATCGACCTGCTCATTCGACGTGCGCCCATCGTGCCCATCGCCTCGGCAGGGCGCATCTGGTCCCACAGATGTAGTGTGTTCCATGTCTATCTCCTTTCGCAAAAGGAAAGCCGGTAAAGAGACGAGGTTCCACGCCTGACCTCCCGCACTGCCACGGGTGACCGAGCCACGGGGACAAGTGCTGGCAGCACAACCGCCACTTTTCTAATTTCGGATTTTTCGATCACCGGACAAAGGATTATCGGTGGGCGGAAACGCGGCGGTTGCTCGCTTCGGCGCCATCGAAATGATGGGCCTGCGGGAACCCATTGCTGCGCCGACAGGGAGAAGCTTTCTGGATACGGCAGCCGCGTTGCAGGAATGAAACCTGTAAACGGGTCGGCACATCGACCCGCAAGGAAGCACCGCTCACTTGAAAGTTCAGGTCCCCGCGGGATATTTCCGGTCTGAGGGGACCTTCTCCCCACAGGCGTTCCATCGCCGCTATCCGAGGGCTCATGGAGAGCAGCGTCTTCAGCGCTTGCCGGGTTGCTGTCCGGCACGCCTTTGGGGGATTTTCGTTATGATTGGGCCGGCGCCCATCGGGGGTCTGACCGGTTCCCGTTACGTTGCGCGAAGCCCCTGGTTCATGCTCTCCGCCGTGATCGTCCACCTTCGCGTCGCCACTACGACGGCCATCGGCCGCCCTGGCCTTGCCGGTAATGTTGCCGGGGACGTTGGGCTCGTATCTGCTATCGCTGTTCATGGCATTTCTCCGGCCAAGTGTTTACGCAGCTATCTTCCGGCGGACATTGCGCCAGAATTCTGGAGGAAGCGTGCGCCTCGCACGCTCGCAAGCCGGCTCATGAAGCCGCTGCCTCGCTGCTTCGCGCCGTTCGCCAGCGCAGTAGCGCTCGAAAGCAAACCGCCGGTATGGCAGCCGGTTCCCGTTCCTTTTCCGGCCCTGCTTACTTCCGTCTGGTGCGCGCCTTGCCTGGCTTTTCGATGGCGCGCCTAAAGCGGTAACTTGTCTGGTCGAAGCTCTCCGACCGGAAGAAGTTATGGGAATTGCGGATCTCGATGTCGCTCATGGCTTCGAGCGCGGTGCATCCCTTACTTGCCAGGGCGGCGTTGGCAACCGCTAGCAGTTGAGTGCCGAATCCGCGACGACGGTAGGCCTCGTCAACGAGCAGGACCGTGATACGGCCGATCTTGCCACGATGCGGCGTGGCGATCACCGACCATGCGATGCAACCCACGACGATGCCGCATTCGGCAAGATGCATGTCGCCACCGGCCCTGCGCAGGTCCGCCAGATTTAATGCCACCGCCTTTGCCCCGGGGACAACGCCGGATAGTTGCGATAACAGTCTCGCAACCCCCGCCGCATCATCCGGCGTCGCGCGCCGAAGGGCAAGCACGGGTTCGCTTCGGACGATTTTCAACTTCGGCCTGGCAACAGGGGGCACTGGCTTGCGCGTCTCGCTGCTCCTCGAAACCGGCAGATCCTTGCCATTTGCCGTCCTTACGGAAGGGCTTTCATCGCGAACGGGAGCGGGTGCAACACCGCGCTTCGAACGGGGGCGGATCGCAGCTGTGGGATCCTCATCAGCCACTGAAGGACGGCGTGGACGGGGGAGCCGCTCGGGCGTAGCGCTTGCGGACTCTTTCCAGGTACGCGTGGCGCCCGCGCGCAGATAGTCCTCAACCTCTTTCGCACTGGCGGTCAGGAGCCCGTCCTGACCGAACCCGATGAGTTCCTCGCCTTCCTCGTCGACCAATCCGAACTTTCCGAAATCGCCCGTTCCGGGTTTGCGGCGCCGGGATTTGACGAGTTTGAGCCCGCGGTGCCGGGCCATCTCCTTCAGTTTGTTGGCGACCTCGTCCGTCATGCGCGCTTGCGGGCAGCGGACTTTGGACGCGGCTTCTCCTCAGTCTCTTTTGCAGCAGTCTTCTTCGAAGCTGTCTTGCCGGTGCTTTTGGATGCGGGCTTTCTGCGGGCACTCTTCGCACCGCGGCCTTTGTCGCTGGCACCGAGCGAACTTTTAAGCGCCGCCATGAGATCGATCACATTATCCCCTCGCGTCTCCTTTTCGCCGCCGTCTCCACCGATATTGAGCGTCTTGCCTTTCTTTTTGCGCTCGATGAGATTTTTCAGCGCGTCGATATAGCGGTCGTGGAATTCACTTGCGTCGAATTTGCCGGCTTTCTTGTCGATCAGGGTTGTCGCAAGGTCGAGCAGTTCCTCATCGGGATCGCTATCGGCGATATCACGAAAATAGCTCGCAGCCTTATGCACCTCATCGGCATAGCGCAGCGTTTCCATGACGAGACCGCGGCCGCAGGCCTTGATCGACACAACATATTCGCGACCGCGCATCGCGAGTTGGCCGAGACCGATCTTGCGGCTGCGAAGAAGGGCTTCGCGCAAGACAATGAACGCTTCCTCGGCAAGGTCGTCGGCTGGAACGACATAGTACGGTTTCTCGAAATAGATCATGTCGATGTCCTGGGCATCGACAAACTGTGTGAGCTCTAGCGTCTTTTTGCTTTCGAGCTTGACGCCCTCGATTTCACTTTCATCGAGGAGGACATATTCGCCCTTGGAATATTCGAACCCCTTGACGATCTCATCAACATTGACCGGGCCGATACCGGGGACAACCTTCTCGTACCTGATCCGCTTGCCGGACGGCTCGTGGATCTGATTGAAGGCGATGGTCGCGCCGCTCTTGGTCGCAGAGTAGACTTCCACGGGGATCGAAACGAGAGCCAGTCGGATCTGACCCTTCCAATAGGGGCGAGCTGCCATAAGCGTCTCCTCGGAACGAGTCGATAATCGCTGGAAGGAGCGCTCGTTCCCACACGCCATGCCTTGCAGGTCGTTGACCGGGTATTTATCGAGCAGCTCGCCGCCGCCCGCAGGCCGACGCAGCTGTATAGGCGCGGTTCTGGACGCGCTCGCCTACTCGTCGTGTTCACGTATTCGCTCAGTCGTGAGCGTAGAGATAGGCTGCCATATCGCGAGCCTTTCGCGCTTCGATCCTCTGCTCGGGCATGCCGCTGCCGGGACGCAGCTTCTGAGCTCGACTTTGTACGTTTTTGGTCAGGTCCAGGTCCAGAAGATGCTGTTTTCAGCAACGTGGTCGAGTGCTTGATCGAGGGGCAAGACGCATCCGCCCATATCATCGATATTTTCCCATTTTCGCTGGTGTGACCAGTAGCCGAGCCTGACTTCGTCACGCGTGCCGACAGGCTTGAGGCGGGCGATCGGTGCCTCGGTTGCCAGCAGATAGAGATGGTAAGCGCCTTTGTTCTCATACCATCCGACGCCGCCGCCGTTGGCCGCGTCGAACGTTTCGATGCGCAGAATGATTTCCTCGTCTTTCATGGTGCATCCATTGCCGCCGTCAGGTCACAGCATATCCGAGTCATCTCACCGCATGGCAACAGCCTAAGCGTTGCAACGTGCTTCAGTCAGGACTCGAAGCATGGGATGTTGGACCAGAACAAGGCCGTGATCGGCGATCCCGTCCCCCAGATCCTGCGCCAATGGCTGCAGGCATGGCGTCCCTGCTTTACGGCTCCCAGTTGGGAGCATGTACTTGTTCTTGTGATGGGGGGCGTGCTGGCCACGGGCAAACGGACCGTCACGTCTTGCCTGCGCGTGACCGGCCGGGGCGATGCTGCCAACTTTGCAACCTATCACCAGATCCTCAACCGCGCCCGCTGGAGCTCCCGTGCCGTTGCCAGGCGTTTACTGGGCATTGTGGTCGAACGGCTCGTGCCCGATGGTCCTGTGGTCATCGGTATGGACGACACCATTGAGCGGCGATGGGGGCGCCGGATCACCGCACGGGGTATCTACCGCGACCCGGTCCGCTCCAGTCACGGCCATTTCGTCAAAGCTAGCGGACTGCGCTGGCTCAGCTTTATGGTGCTCACCCCGGTGTCATGGACCCGCCTGATCAAAGCGCTGCCAGTCTTGACGTTGCTCGCTCCTTCGGAACGATCGAACCGTCAACGCGGCTGTCGTCATAAATTGCTGACGGACTGGGCGCGGCAGGGCGCGCTACAGCTGTCTCGCTGGCTGCCGGGTCGGCGGATCATCTTCATTGGCGACAGCAGCTTTGCTGTCCACGAACTGGCACATGCAATTGTCCGCCGGGCCACACTCATCAGCCGACTGCGGCTCGATGCCAACTTGTTTGCACAGCCTGCGGGGCGAACGGCACGCACGATGGGGCGCCCCGCACAGAAAGGGCGAGCATTACCAAAACTCAAGACCCTGCTCGCCAACCCGGCGACACGCTGGACCAGCATTCTCGTCTCTGCCTGGTATGGCCATGCGGGCGGCAAGACGCTCGAGATCACATCTGACATCGCCCTATGGTACAGGCCCGGCACCCCGGTCTTGCCGGTCCGCTGGGTCCTGGTTCGCGATCCTGACGCAAAGCGCGACCCGCAGGCCTTCTTCAGTACCGACATCACCCTCGAGCCCGCCGAGATAATCGCCCTCTACGTCCGCCGATGGCAGATCGAGGTCACCTTTGCAGAAACCCGCGCTCACCTTGGTGTCGAAACACAGCGCCAGTGGACCGACAAAGCCATAGCGCGAACCACGCCGGCGCTGCTGGGTCTCTACAGCCTAATATCGCTATGGGCCTGCGATCTGTTGACCATTAAAAGCACCCCTTATTCCGCCGCCTGGTATCGAAAAACCAACCTGACATTCAGTGACGCCATCGGAGCTGCCCGTCTCCAACTCTGGGTCGGCGACATTAATCAACACTCCCCGCCGCACCCAGAACCGAACTATATTCCCACAACCCGCCTAAAACGTATGGCTCAGGCACTATGCTTCGCTACCTGATCGTACAAAGTCGAGCTGAGGATGCATGATCCAGGCCGTCAGGCTGCCGGCATTGTTGCCGAACGACCCAGCCAGCGCCGGGCGCTTCCCGAGACCGGTGAGTTCAGGGCGCATCGCTAGGCCACAATACGCACCCGGCACCCCTTTCGACGCCGGGGTCTTTGACTGTTCGTCATGATACCACAGCGGGATGAGCGCGTTCATTTCAGGGTAGTAACCGCCGAGGTAGCCGCGCGGCAGCAGAAACGGGAGGACGGTAAGGTCATCAGCCTGGCGATGAACACCGTCGCTCGCATCGCTCGCGAGTGCCACGACCTGTCCGTTTTTGAGGCCCGCCGCAGCGATGTCCTCGGGATTCATCAGCACCACATCGCGCGTGCCCTCGATCCCGCGCAAGCGATCGGAATGACCGTAGATCGTGGTGTTGAACTGGTCATTGGACCGCAGCGTCACCAGACGGTAGCGACCCACGGCAGGTTCGAACCCCACCGAAGTCATCGACCCGGGGGCGGTGAACTCCGCTTTGCCGCTTTTCGTTTTCCAGACCCGTTCCCGCGCGCGCAATTCCCGCGGTAAAAGCAACACCCGCGCATTGAAGGCGCGGAACTGCTCGGGATAGGTCTCCTCGATCGCATCGCGTATTCTTGCGTAGTCGGCCGTCCAATCGTCCCACGGGACCCGGGGGTTGGAAGGCAATGTCGCCTTCGCAATGCCGGCGACGATCGCCACCTCGCTCTTGAGAGGCGTGGAGGCCGGCGTGTTCTTTCCCAGCGACCCGTGGATGCACGAAAGCGAGTCCTCCGTCGTCACCGCCTGCACGCCGCTTTCCTGCTTGTCCTCTTCCGATCGGCCAAGACACGGAAGCAGGTAGGCGACCTCGCCGTCGATGAGATGACTGCGATTTAGTCTGGTCGCGATCTGCACGGTGAGACGCAGCTTTTGCCAGGCGGCTTCCATCTTCTCGCGCTCGGGAATGGCGCGTACGAAATTGCCGCCGAGCCCGATGAACGCCTTTACGTCCCCCGAAAGCATCTTTTCGCAGGCCCTGACCGTGTTCATTCCCTCCTCGCGCGGAGGGCGAAGCCGTACTGCTCAGCGAGCCTGTCGAGCGGCACGAGCTCGGGCTTTTCAGATATTCCGACCGTGCGTCGGCCCTGGACGTTCGAATGGCCGCGCACTGGCGAGATGCCTGTGCCCTCACAGCCGATATTGCCCTTGAGGAGCCAAAGATTTGTAAGCGCTGCGAGATTGTCGAAGCCGTGGACATGCTGGGTGAGACCCATGCCGTACATGGCGATCGACCGGTTTGCCTCGACATAGACCTGCGCCGCTTCTTCGATATCGGCGCGGGCAAGACCGCTTTCGCGTTCGATCTCGTCCCAACTCGTCGCATCGACATGCGACTTCATCTCCTCGAAGCCGTTCGTGTGCTGCTGCTGGATGAAGTCGACATCGAGGAGATGCCGGTTTTGCGCCGTCCATTTGCTCTCCTCGGCCGCAAGCACATGCTTGATGAGGCCTGTGATCGCCGCGATGTCTCCTCCAGCCCTTACCTGCAAGTAGAGCGTCGATATCCGCGTTTCCCTGGGGGTCAGCATCTCGACGGGGCTCTGCGGATTTTTGAAGACCTCCAGTCCTTTCTCGCGGATCGGATTAAACGCGACGATCTTGACGCCCCGCTTTACCGCTTCCTGCAAGGGATGGAGCAGTCGCGGGCTGTTTGAACCAGTGTTCTGACCGAAGAAAAAGATCGCGTCGCAATGATGGAAATCGTCGAGCACGCAGGTGCCGACAGGCGATCCGATCAGCTTCTTTAGCGCGACGGAAGTTGTTTCATGGCACATATTCGAGCTGTCGGGCAGATTGTTGTGCCCATAGAGGCGGGCGAACAGGCCGCAGAGATAGCTCGCTTCGAGACTTGCGCGACCCGAGGCGTAGAAGACCGCAGATCCTGGATCGATCGCTGTGAGCTCCTGCCCAATGGCCGTGAAGGCCTCGTCCCAGCTGCATGGTACGTAAGTATCCGATGCGCGGTCGTACCGCACAGGGTGCGTAAGGCGGCCGAGCTGCTCGAGGTCATGGTCCTTCCACGTTTTGAGCTCGCTGATCTTGTGTTTTGCCGGGATTTCCGGCGTGCAGCGTCTGGAGGCAGCTCCCAGAACGTGGCCTTGGCGCCGTTCTCGCAAAATTCCGCAGCGTGGGGCTGGGCCGGCTTGGTCCACGCGCATGAGACGCACATGACCCCCCGACCTTGTTCTGACGTCGCAGGGTGTTGAGAACGGCGGGTGTCGGCTTCTTGCGCCAGGCGACCTGTGCCATGCCCCTGACTGAACCCCAGCCGCCTTCGGTGCCCTCGTAATGGACGGTGTCCTCCTCGCTAGCAGGGGTCGAGCTGCCGCTTGCCTCCGTGGCCTTGTCCAATGATGATCTCCCCGGTGCCCTGCGGAACGCTGCCTCCGGCTGGAAGCTGAAACCTGAATGCGTATTCGCTGGCCCGGGCGACAATACGTCTCGCGCGTTGAAGGCGCTCCTGAGGGAATACAACAAACGCACTATCCTCGATCAAGGTCCGGCCGAAACACCGTTGAGCCTTTATCGCGGCGCTCTGTCAAACCCTGCGTCGGCGGAAAATTCGCCACGCGTCCTTGTAGAGCGGTTGGCACGAGAACGAATATACGCCGTTTTCGAACACATCGGCCTCACCCAGGCGATCCTCATCGATCCGCATCAGCGCGAGCGCCGGATCGCAAGTCTCGACCTCAACCATTTTGCCCGAGCCGTCTATCGGGACGATGCTGAAAATAGACATCTTGGCTCTCCTGTTCCAGGAAGGGCGAGAAAAGATAACGACCGGCTGTCTTTCAGTCGCCAGCATTCCCGCGAGGGACGGGCAACGCCCGAAGTTACTCGAGCAGCGTGATCGACGCGAAGCATTTTTCCTTAACCTCGATCAACCCTCGCTCGAGAGGTCCCGGAGACGATCTTGCAATTCCCTCTGGGCAAGCGAGTGCTTGCAGCCACAGTAAACCGCGCCGCAGTCTTCAGACCGGGCTTCATGCGGCAAATCAGGAATGCTCTTTTTCTGTCCTTCTTCGCGATGTGATCAGTGGCATGTCTTGCCGTGGCGTGAAACCAGTTGGGCAGGCGCGGTGTTGCCTGGAACGAGAGGCGGAAAACAAGGAGCCCGAGCATGCCCTCGACACCCAAGACTACTGATGGCCCTGGCCAGACCGGAGCAGGCGAGAACACCAACTGCAAGGCCTCCGAGAAGGTCTCACCCGGAGATACCAGCGCGACGATCGCGGGTCAGGGCCATGGTATGGCTGCGATAGTGACCACGGATGTCGATGAGCCGGGCGCTCCAAAGCCGACCTCCGACCGCCCGCAGCGCGGTCCCGGCGGTGCCGCGACAGCGGGCAGATTCCCCGACCATGGAAGCGAAAAAATACCGGACGATGGGTGATGCCACGCCGTCATCGACATTGCCGGTATCGCCGCCGCGCACCGAGCGGTCACTTGGGCTTCAAGATGCAGCCGGGCTCGTCGGCCTCCTGAAATCTCCTGCCCACCGGAATGCATCAGCCAGGTTCCTGGCAGCGTCTTTCTCAAACGTAACGCCGTGGGCGAGGAGGACGCGATCGGGATCGAGTTCTATCATTCGCAGGACGCCGGCACGGGTTCCCTCTCCACCAAGCAGCAGGGCAGCGCGAACGTGATGTGCGGTAGTGGCGTGCGTTCCGCCCGCTAAGCTCGCAATGACGCGGGTGACCGGCGGCAGCTTTGCCGGTTCCAGATTCTGGATCGCGTCGCACAGGATGAGCGTCCGGCTAGACCTGTGAAACATGTAGCATTCGCAAAAGACCGAGCCGCCACGCAGCAGGCCCTGATCGACCTCGCCCCGCCAGTCCGCTGGTGGGACATCTCCCAGCTCTCGATCGATGCGCACCCTCGATACGCGCACCTGCAGGCGATCGGACAGACCCGGCACGGCCCATGTTGTCGCCTCGGGAAAGGCGTGCTGCCAGTCGGCGAGGTGGGTCCAATGTGCGGTGGTGGGCGCCACGAGATGGCGAACAGATCCCAGCAGCGCCAGCGCGGATTTCAGTTCCGGTGTGAAAGCAACTGGGGAATGAAGAATCAGCGCCCCGTCCTCGAGCCGGACAATCGTCATTCGTATCGGCAAGGACATCCCGGCCACGACCATGGTATCATCGACGATCCAGAGATCCTTCGCCACCGACTTGGGAATGCCGAGGGAGGGTAACCCACATGTTGGGGCTCTTCGACGCCTGCGCGCGACGCCCATAATCGGTATAGGGCCAAAAGCGCCGCGCCGCCAAGCGCCACACTCGCGGCTATTGTGAAGCTTCGTTCGCGACGCATCACGGCTTCCTCTTCCGCTTAAATTTCCGGTAAACCAACCAGCACCTTGTCCGGCGTGATCGGAAAGCTGCGGACCCGTACGCCGCTCGCGTTGTAGACGGCGTTCGCAATGGCACCGGCGGCGCCGCAGATGCCGAGCTCGCCGACGCCCTTTGCTTGCAGCGGGCTGCCGGCGGGATCACGCTCTTCGACCAGAAGCACGTCGAGGTGCGGGACGTCGAGGTTCACCGGAATGTGATACTCGGCGAGATCTGGATTGACGATGTGTCCATCTCGCGGATCGAAGGTCAGCCCTTCGGTCAAGGCGCTGCCGATACCCCAAACCATGCCGCCCATGCACTGCGACGTGGCAGTCTTCGCATTCAGCACACGGCCAAGGGAGAACGCTCCCGTAAATCGGCGCAGCCGCACCTCTCCCGAATAAGCATTCACTCCGACTTCGGCAAAGAACGCGCCATACATGGCAGCGGAGAACGCTTCGGTAATCTTGCCCGGTTTGAAATGGCCGAGCTGGACCACATCCACGCCGCCCAGCAGATCAGAAAGCGCGACCTTGTCGGTTCCTGAGAAAGCATGTCCATCCTTCAGTTTGAGGGTTGCCTCCTCGCAGCCCAGCTTCGCTGCCAGCGCAGCGCGAACGCCTTCGCATGCCTCGAGGACTGCCGAGCCGGTGGAGCACGCCCCCAACTTCCCCGGAGCCGGAGCCTGGCGGAAAGCGGGTATCACCAAGCCGCACCGTGACAGCGGCAGGATCGAGCCCGAGCATTTCGCCGGCAATCTGGCCAAGAATCGCATACGTGCCGGTGCCGATGTCGGTCATGTCGCTGGCGACTTCGGCGGTCCCATCTGACCGCAGGGTGACGCGGGCATGGGCCTCGTTGAGATTATGCACGCGTGTTGCCGTCGCCATGCCGGTGCCGACCCACCATTCGCCCTCGCGCCGAAGACCAGGTTTACGGGCGCTAGGATCCCATCCGAAGCGCTCCGCGCCGCGGCGCAGGCATTCCTCCAGTTTGCGAGAGCTATAGGGGGTTCCCTCGCTGGGATGCTTGTCGGGAATGTTGCGCAGTCTGAGTTCAACGGGATCGATCCCGATCGCCTCCGCCAGCTCATCCATCGCCGCTTCCAGCACCTGCATGCCGACCGCTTCACCAGGCGCGCGCACGGAGCCTGCCGTCACGCGGTGGATGCGGCCAAGTTGCAAATCAAGCACCCGGTTCTCGCCAGCGTAGAGGAACTCGCTCGCCTGCAACACCGGTTCAGCGAACTCCTCGCCCGGCAGGTTGGTAACCCAGGCCTCGTGCCCAAAGCCATTCAGTCGGCCTTGTGCATCAGCGGCAAGGCGCACGCGCTGCCGTGTTTCGGAGCGGCGCATCACGCATTGGAAAACCTGCTGGCGCAGCATGACCACACGGACAGGTCGCTTCAGGCGGATCGCCGCCACCGCTGCAGCGACACCCTCCGGGCTGATGCCAAGCTTTGAGCCAAAACCGCCGCCGACGTACGGCGAAACGAGCCGAACCTGTTCCGGATCGATGCCCAGGGCGTCGGCCAGCTCCTTGCGATTGAAGCGCAGCATCTGCAAGCTGGAATGGAGCGTGAGTATCTTGCCGTCCCAATCGGCGATGCTCGCGTGCGGTTCCATCGCGGCGCTGTTGTGGCATTCCGTCGTGTGCGTCACATCGACACTATGCGCTGCTTCGTTGAGGGCCTTGTCGAGGTCGCCCTGGATGATGGGCTCCTCGAACGGCTCGAAGGCAATCGCGTCATCTTGCGCGTCCACCAGTGCAGCGGCATCTTCGCGATATTCGATCCGCAGCGCCTTGGCGGCGTGGCGTGCCTGCTCGAATGTCTCGGCCACCACCAGCGCGACTGGCTGGCCGTAGTACCGGACCTCCCGCACCTTGCGCACCGGGGACTTGCCTGCGCCCCCTGGGCTGCCCGGGCAGTCATGCGATCGTCGCTGATGACCGCGATGACGCCCGGCAAATCACGCACAGATGCCTCATCGAGGACAGTTACTTCTCCCTTGGCAATGGTCGCAGTGACCAGAACGCCCTCGATGCGGCCGTTCATACGGTATTCCGCAGCGTATGTGGCCGTGCCCGACGTCTTGAGCGGACCTTCGGGCCGGTCAAGGGGGCGGCCGATAACCCCTTGCGCCATGGCGTCGAGGCGATTGCGCTCGTCGGGTTCATCCATGATGTAGGAGCGCGTCATGCCTGCATCCCCGTTGCTTCGCGCAGTACTGCCTTGAGCACCCGGCGCGTCATGGCGATCTTGAAATCGTTCTGGCCGTAACCGCGGGCACCATCGAGCAGCAGATCGGCGGCCGCTTCGAACAGCGTGTCGGATGGCGCCTTGCCGGTAAGCAGTTCGTCCATGTCGGAGTCGTGCCAAGGCTTGTGGGCCAAACCGCCGAAGGCGAGGGCGGCGCTGGCGATCCGTCCTTCGTCCATCTTCAGCACGCAGGCAACAGACACGAGCGCGAAGGCGTAGGAGGCCCGGTCGCGCACCTTGCGATAGATTTGCGTGCCGCCGACCGGGGCGGGAAGCGTTACTGCGGTGATGACATCGCCCGGCTCCAGCACGTTGTCGCGATCCGGTGTGTCGCCTGGCAAACGATGGAATTCGCGCACCGGTATGGTTCGCACGGATCCGTCCGGCCCGGTCACCTCGACATCGGCATCGAGCGCGGCGAGGGCGACGGCCATGTCGCCGGGATAGGTCGCGATACAGTCCTCGCTCGCGCCGAGAATCGCGTGGATGCGATTTGCGCCCTCCAGCGCACTGCAACCGCTGCCGGGATCGCGCTTGTTGCAGGCCTGATCGCGATTGTAGAAGTAGTAGCACCGTGTTCTCTGGCACAGATTGCCGCCGGTGGTGGCCTTGTTGCGCAGCTGATAAGTCGCGCCGGCAAGGATCGCGCGGGAAAGCACCGGATAATGGCCACGAACTCTTGGATGGGCGGCGCAGGCGCTGTTGGTGACCAGCGAACCGATGCGCAGGCCGGCACCCGATTGCGCGATATTTGCGAGGTCGAGCCGATTGATGTCGATGACTACCTCGGGAACCTCGATCTCCAGCTTCATCAAGTCGAGCAGATTGGTCCCGCCGGCGATGAGGCGGGCACCATCACGCGTCTGCTGGCAGGCATGAGCTACCGCTGCGGCGCGGCTATAGGTAAAAGCCCTCATCGCGTTGTCTCCAGGATTTCAGTGATGGCGTCGATGATGTTCGAATAGGCCCCGCAGCGACACAGGTTGCCGCTCATGCGCTCGCGTATCTCGTTTGCCGTGAGCTTCATGGGCTCGCAAAGATCGACGGTCACGAAGCTCGGCCAGCCGTTTGCGGCTTCATCGATCATCGCCTTGGCAGAGCAGATTTGGCCCGGCGTGCAATAACCGCACTGATAGCCGTCGTGCCGCACGAACGCCGCTTGCAGCGGGTGAAGGTTTGGCGCGGTACCCAGGCCTTCGATCGTCGTTACCTGATCATCTTCGTGCATCACCGCGAGGGTCAGGCAGCTGTTGATGCGCTGGCCATTGATCAGAACAGTGCAGGCGCCGCACTGGCCGTGATCGCAGCCCTTCTTGGTGCCGGTCAGGCCGCACTCGTCCCGCAGGTAGTCGAGCAGCGTGGTCCGAGGATCGCCGATGAAGTCGTGATCGGTTCCGTTGATCGTCAGTGGCATCGTTCCCTCGCGCAGGCACCGGCCTCTCCACCGACGGCAGGCCGGACGGCATGGCAGTCAGTTAGACCAATCTGACCAACTATAGCGCTGCGGGTTTGTTGCATCCGACTAACCCGGATCAATCCTCCGGGCCCATCGACCGGGAGGGGCGATCCAGGGCTGGGTAACGCTGATCGCGGAGCCCTTCATTGATGCCGCGAAGGCACCGCATTGTGACCTCGTAATCATCTCACCTTGAAGCCGTGACGATGCGCCATCCACCCTGATCGTCTTCAGTCAAACCCGCCCCGCGCGCATCTAAGCGAAGGGGTGCGGAACGCCTGATCTCGATCAACATTTGAAACTCCAGGCGCGGTATTTCGCTTTCAACAGGCATCGCGCGCTTCGAAGTGCACCACCTGCTTCGGGCCACGTCGACCGCAGCGAACGAACTTGGAGATCCGGATGTCTTTTCTCGACAGGATAGCAGCAACGCTTGCGCCCGCCGCGTCGGATGAAGCGAGGGGAAATGCCCGACGCAACGTGCAGGCGCTTGCCTCATCGGAGCGCTGGCTCGCGCCCATCGTCGATCAGCACAAGCAGATCGAAAGCCTCGTTATGGAAGCGATCAATGCGAACACGCCTGAGGCGCGGATCACCGGCATGCGGGAACTGGCGGCGGTTCTCACCGCCCATTCGATGGCGGAAGAGGCGGTGATTTACCCGGACATCTCCGAGTACGACAGCAAGACCCACGCCGTCATGGCCTATGAAGAACACGCCATGACGAAGGTTCAACTTGCCAAGCTCGAGAAGATCGAGCCGATGAGCGAGGAATGGCAGGAAAAACTGCATCATATCGAAAGCGCGCTCCAGCAGCATATGTACCAGGAAGAAAAAACTGGCTTCCTGCCCTGGCAGCGCAACTCCCCGCTTCTGAGAAGGATCGTCTCGGCGAGCGTTATGCCCAGGAGTACGGCCGGTACCGCAGCGGCGCGGGACGAGCGGCGCCGCCCGCTCAAACTTCACCTGAGGGCAGCGTACGCAGCGCGGGATCGTCTGAACTACCCGAAAAATCCCATCTCACCCAGGCAATGCCTCACGACGGCAAACCTGGCGCCCCAGACGGCGTCAACACGCAAGGCGCATTCAACGCGACCGACGGCAGCGATGCAGGAGCGCCTTATCCCAATCCGCATACCGGAAAATCGGACGCAGAGCGCGAGGACATGGGTAATACGGTCCTGGGTCACGGTGGCCAGTCGACCATCGGCTACCATGGCAGTGGACGCCTGGGCGATCGCAAGTTGAAACCAGAGGGCAATTCCAACTCGGGATCCAGTGGCGACTGATCGACCGTTTCCCGCACATGCGGTGGCCATTAATGGCCATCAGGCGGCGAACACACTTTGTCTGGCGGTCCGATCGCGAGATTGACCCTTCCCGCTCGGCCGTGCTGAGCGAACGTGTACGCTCTCACGTGTCGGGCCGATTGCCGGAGGTCGTTTCGGTGGTCTTGACCGCCGATTTCATATGTCCTGCGCCCACGTCAGTAGGAGGGCAGCATTTGCCGGAACCCACGCTTCGTGGCGGCCTTCAACCCACTTCATGTCCAAGACTTCCTGGTCTGCTGTCCATAGCCGGGGCGTGATCGCCTTGCCCCTTTCAATCGTCGGGAGGAGCGCGAGCCGCGCTTCGGTCGTCTCCGGTCCATCAATCCGCAAATTGAGCGTCAGGCCGTCAAGGCGATGATTGGCCCGTACAAAACTGTCGCAGAACAACAGGAACGGCGCACCTTCGATGCGGTGAAGGCTTCGCGTGGCATAGATCAGCGCAGCCCCGCTTCCATAGATTTCCTGGCCCACCTGGCCAGCCTTCTGTCCGTCCGAATAGAGGTCTTCGAGAGGAAAGTTCAGTTCGGGATCGATGTGGCCGTTGCGGATCTCGCTCGCCAGCGCTTCGGGCGGAATGGCATCCGGGTAGTAGTACCACCCCCGGTCGAGGGCGTGCCGACAGAATTCGTTGACCAGCAGCTTCACGCTCGGAATGAGGTGCGGTCCGCCATAATCCAGATAGCGCTCGAATGCGGCATAGCTATCGAAACACTCGTAAGCGGCCATATAGGGCGCATCCTGGAGGCAAGTGACGCCCAGGAAATTCGTCCAGTGACGCGCGAGGCCGATGTCGCTCTTCCAGATCTGGCTGTTGTGGAAGAAGCTGGCGAGATAGACGTAGCTTTGATCCAGGTGTTCCTTGCGGTTGGTGATGCGCCAGAGGCGAATGCAGGCCGCCGCGCCCCAGGCGGTCAGGTTGGCCTGGTAGTTGAGGTCGAAACGCATGCCCTCGGCTGCCGCGATTGCCTTTTCGGCTTCGGCCAGGAAGCGGTCGTCATGCGTCAGCTCGAAGGCCTGAAGCATGACCCAGGCATAAATCCCGCCGACGTCGGTTTGCCCCCGTTCGTCGGCTTCGGCGACGTCGGTGATGACGCTGAAGTCGTCGATCTTGTACATGATCGGCCACCTGTACTTGAAGTGCCGGGCCGCCCGTATGCCGTAGTCGATCGAAGCCAGAAAAAGCTCGCGGGCCTTCTTGTCGCCGGCAAGCGCGAGGTTCGAGAGGTTCAGGAGAGGGTGATAGAGATACCAGCTATCAACCGCATCGGCATCCTTGTCGCTGCCAACGTTGGGAAGGTAGCGGCGCAGGGTCTTCAGCTTGTCGTCGTAGAACCGGCCGATCCCGGACATGATTTCGCGCAAAAGCGGATGCGGCTCTCCGGTCCAGCGGCTCCAGTCCTGAAGCGCAGAGGCGATCGACAGCTGGACCATGGCGTCCGGGTACTCGCTCGCCGTATAGGGGTGAAAATAGGTATGGCCGTAATGCCGAACTCTGGCTTCCGTTGCGTTCTCGAGATCCCGCAAGGTCGCTTCAGCCCGCGCATTCCAATCGTGCAGAGCCGGCGTCGCCGGTGACAGCCAGTCGTACACGGCCCCCAGCATGTCCAGGAACTGCCAGGCGGAATCGGTTTCCGCCTGCTGGGGATAGGCGCGGATCGACAGGATGGTGTCGTAGAGCGTGACCTTCTGCCCTGCCTTCAAGATCGCCTTGCCCGTCTCGGGATCGACCGGAGGGCGGTAGCCCAGATCCGGCCAGTCGCCGCCGACCACTTCCGTTGGCTTGCTGCCGGTCATGTTGAAGTAGTCGTTCAGGGCCGTCAGGTTCTGGAGGTAGAGCACTTTGCCGAAGGCCGGGCGTTCCAGCGTGAAATAGAGCAATGCGGTGTTCGTCTTGCGCTGGCGCGCCTCGACGTGCCCGAGCGTCTGCGCGGCATCGCCCTTGGCGTCGAACGGCACCAGATCGCGCGGCACCCACTCGATGACAAGGTCGCGCGTCGGCTTGAACGACAGCGTGGCGCGCAGCTGCTCCAGGCCGAAGGGATCGGCCATGAGCACGAGACGGCTGGTGCCGAGCGAACCTTCGCATTCGACGGCGGCTATCGCCCCGGGGATATTCAGCTTGCGGCAGCGCGCATCGGGGCTGAACACGGGCATGCGCAGGGCAAGTCCGCCGGCATCGCCCCGGCGCATCACCACCCAGAGCGTGTCGTCCACGAGCCGTACCTCGATATCGAGACCGCCCTGGCGCAACGCGGCCGCGGGCGTCCCTGACGTCTCCTGCAGTACCGCACGCGCGCGGACAGTGAGCGGATCGATAGCGTGTACCGTATTGGCGTGCGGCATCCCGGCTTTCCTTCAACTGGTCCTGTCGTCTTCTCGTCATTGTCGTCTCACAATGCCGTTCGGCCCCGCCGGTTTCCCAAAGCCCGGCCGGGCCTTTCAGTACTGCGCCGCGAAGCGCTATCGACCAGGCGACGACCGCGCCCCTGTTGCATCGAGGAACAGAAAGCGGGCAGACGCCACGCGCGTTGATGCCCTCTGGATAGCGGCGAATTCGGTCGTTTAGGCGAAGGAGTGCAGCCCATGGCGAGATTCCCGCACGAGCCCGCGCGCGTATCCCTATTTTGACGAAACCAGACCCGTGGTCGCCCGTTCCTTGACGATCAGAATAACAAGCCTGGCAGATCACATGAGATGGATGATGGCCTTCGCCTTACCGCTTCTTCTTTCGGCATGCGAAGGTCTGCCACGGGACCCGGACGGGACCCTGGCCAGGGTCGAGAAAAACCATATCTTCACGGTTGGAGTGGTGGCGGGTTCATACGACAGTCCTGCGGCGCGAAGACTGCTGGCGGAGATCGCGAAGCGAACACCAGCGCGTCCACAAGTCATTCATGGCCCCCAGGAGATGCTTCTTGAGCATCTTTCGCAGGGACAAGCCGATCTCGTGATCGGCTCCTTCAGCAAGGCCAGCCCGTGGGAGACCGAGGTGGCTTTCGGTCCTGCGCTCGTCTCGCAAGGGTCCGACAAGCACGCGATTGAGTTGAAGGCCGCCATGCGTAACGGAGAGAACCGGTGGATCATGCTGGTCGAGCGGGCCTCGCGGGCCGTGTCTCGTGAAGCGAGCGGCCAATGACGAATAGTCTTCCGAACGAATTGCGCGACACTATGCGCGGCGCCATCAGGCTGGAGTACTGGAACCTCTTCTGGACGGCGACGATTGTTGTCGTGATGGGGCTGGTAATGGGCCAGAGCGAAACCATGAAGACGGCCTGGGTGGAGGATACGCTGGGCGTGGTCCCCCCGATCATGTTCCTTATCGCCGCAAGGATGGAACTGAAGGGCAAGCGATCGAAACGGTTTCCCTTCGGCTTTGAGCGGGTGAACGGTCTTGGCTTCTTCGTCGCCGCCGTCGCCCTTACCGCGGTCGGCCTGCTACTGCTCTTTAACGCCGCCACCGCGCTGGTCGCAGCCGATCACGCAACCGTCGGCTCGATCGTTCTTTTCGGCCATGACCTCTGGCTGGGATGGCTGATGATTGCGGCCCAGCTCTATTCCCTCGTTCCTCCGATGCTGATCGGGCGCAAAGAACTTCCGCTTGCCGAAAAGCTGAACGACAAGCTGCTGCACACCGATGCATTGATGAACAAGGCGAACTGGCTGACCGGAGCCGCCGGGCTCGCTGGCATCGTCGGGCTGGGCCTTGGCTGGTGGTGGGCGGATGCGGTTGCCGCCGCCATCATCTCGATCGATGTCATCAGCGATGGGGTTAAGGCGCTGCGGTCCTCGACGGCCGAGCTTGTGGACGGTTCGCCTCGTGCGCTTTCGGGCCCGGACCTGTCGGGCGATGCGCTGGCGCTGGAAGAGCGGCTTCGTAGCGAGTTCCCTTCTGCGACCATTCGTCTGCGCGAAACCGGGCGGCTTATCCGTGCCGAAGTGCATGGCGTGCACCCTCCGCGCGAGCCCAGGCATCCCCGCCACTATTGGCCGAGGGGGAAAGAGCGGGCCTGGAGGCTGGCCCAGGTGAGCTTCGTTCCGCCCGATCAGGCGTGACAAGCGCGCCTGCGGCACGCTTGCTTCTCTTCGCTCATTCTTATGCAGGCACTGGTCAGGCGATGGGGGGTGCCTTCGGGAAGCAAAGTTTCGCGACCATGCAACGCGTTGTTCCGCAAGCTGTTTGCTATCGCAAGAGGAGAAACAGCGTGCCCGAAATCGATGGTGATGCCGCCGCAGGTCTGAAGGCGACTACGCCGCTCGCCATCCCGTCTTCCGGATGGAAGCAGATCATCACGCGAGCCTCGCGCGAGGCAAGTAGCGACAATCTAGTTTGATAGCCTCAGGCGTTGCGTTTTGCGCCGTCCTCGCGATGGTGCCGACGCTCGGCGCCATTGTCCTCACTTACGGGCTGGTCGCGACACCGGAGACAGTGGCGTCCAACATCGCGTCGCTTACGGCGATGATGCCGCAGGAGGCGGCACGGCTTATCGGCGAGCAACTCGGCAATGTCGTGCAGACCTCAGACGGAAAGAAAGGAATAGGACTGCTGATCGCCATGGCCATTGCCTTATACGGCGTGATGAAGGGCGCCTCGGCGCTCATTGTCGCGCTCAATATCGCCTATGATGAAGAGGAAAGCCGCAGCTTCATGCGTCTCAACCTCGTAGCTTTTGCGATCGCATCCGGAAGTGTGCTCGTCGCAATCCTCGCGATGACGGCGATCGCCGGCCTCTCGGCGTTGTCCGCGCTTTCTTCATGGGCTCCCGGTTTCGTTGCCGTCCTTTTGACGATCCTTTCCTACTTGCTGGTCGGCGCTGTCGGCACGGCGCTTGCTGCGACGGTCTATCGGTACGGCCCTGACCGGGCGCAGGCCAAATGGCGATGGTTGACGCCGGGGTCGGTTTTCGCTGCGTTATCATGGATGATCATGACGTTCGGGTTCGGCCTCTACGTTGCCAACTTCGGCAACTACGAAGCAACCTATGGCTCGCTGGGTGCGGCGATGGTCTTGCTGACATGGCTGTATCTCTCGGCTTACGTCCTGCTCCTTGGCGCGGAACTGAATTGCGAGCTTGAGCGACAGACAGCGCGCGACACGACGACAGGCCTGGAGCAACCTTTGGGCGAGCGCGGGGCCTATGCCGCCGATACCGTCGCGCATGTCGGCTAAAACCAGCGGGGGCCGCTCCGCCTGCCTTTCGCGGCTGTACGCGAGAAACAAGGCGGCAGCTAGGACGAGCGGAAGCGTGACTTGGGGACGTGCGTGATGCGGCAGGCGAGATCTGCCTCCCCGGAAGCCACGACGTAGTGTTCGCCGCGATCGACGATGCCGGTCGTGAAGACGACATCACGCACGTACATCAGGTCTTCCAGGGGGCGGGTCAGCTCCGCGTTCGCTTCCAGCAGCGGCTCATGCTGTGTCCGGATTACCCGGCTGGGATCGTCCCGGTCCAGCAGCGACCAGTACGTGCGGTAGATGCCGACGATCTCGTGCGGCTCAACGCCGTGCCATAAGGTCAGCCAGCCGTCGTCGGTCAGGATTGGCGGGGCGCCGCCGCCCATGCGGGAAGTGGCGATAGTCGCGGCGTGCGGGCGGATCCCCGGCCTGTGCCACGGTTTCCAGAACAGCGCGTCCGGAGAATGGGCAAGGTTTATCGACGGACCGGCGCGCCACTCGCTGCCCGGCCGATACGCGAAGTACAGATCGCCAAGCGGACGGGTCTGCGCCCAGTACTGACCGTCGATCAAACCCTCGAAAATCAGCATGTCCTTGTTCTGGTGATCGAGCACGATTGCCTCGAAACGCCAGTCAATCCCGTTGCGAGAACTGTACAGCGTCGTGGAATGCCGCTCCGGACTGACGGAACATGTGGTCATGAGATAGCGATCGCCCACACGGCTGATCCGCGCATCCTCCACACCATAGCATTGGAAGTCGTGCGCAGGGGCAATCGCTCGATCATAATGAAAGGCTACGATCTGCAGCCCATCCGGGGACAGTTCGACCGGCAACAGCCAAGAGAGAGAGGTCAGCGCCATCACCCGCCAGCCACCGCCCCGCAGCATGAACTTGCGCGGATCGGCAACGTCGGCATGCTCCAGCGGCCATGCGTCCAGCACATAGCGGCCACCATCGCCGCTGCCCGGCTCCCAGCGGATGGAGTGTATATGCCCCTTGCCGATGGGATGACGCAGTGCTTCCGCAACCCGAACCATGGCCATGAGATTGCCGTTGGGGAGGGAGGTCAGCCCCGGGTTGAAAGCGCCCAGCACGTAAGTCTCGGCGTCGAGATGTCCTGCGAGAGGCGAGCGCGACAGGTCAATGTCGTGCGGGGTGATGACCAGGCGATCGATCGCGTACCTCATTCGCCTTCCTGCGCACGGGGCACGATCGTCAGCTGCTGCACGACCGTTCGGCGCGGCTGGGTCAGCAGATAGTGGACACCGACCGCGATGTCTTCGGCGCGCAGCATGGTCTCGGCTTCGATCATCTCGCGCTGCTTTTCGTCCGGAATGTCCGGATACTGCATGTCCGCCCCTGTCTTGCCGGGTTCGACCAGCGAAACCTTGATACCCTTCTGTCCAAGCTCGCGGCGCAGCGCCTCGGAAAATCCGGCAATGCCGGCCTTCATCCCCGCGTATACGGTCGATCCTGGCCCCAGCACATGGGCGCTCATCGACCCGATGAGCACGATGTCCCCCTCGCCGCGCAAGGCCTGCGCGGCGGCGTGGGCGGTCATCAGATAGGCGGTGAAGTCGCTCGCGATGGCATAGCGGACCTGCTCCGCGCTCATCTCGGACAGGCTGCCGGCAGCCACTGCGGCGTTGACCACCACGATGTCGGGCGACGACACGTATCCGGCAGCGGCATCGAAGAAGCGCTGCACACCGTCAGGCTCGGCAAGATCGAGGGCAATGCCGTCACCTTCGCCCACTTCCCCGATACGCTGCAGCGCGTCTTCCAGATGCTCGGGCGTCCGGCCGCAAATGAACACCTTCACCCCTTCGCTTGCGAGCAATACCGCGATCGCCCGACCTATCCCGGTGGTTCCGCCTGAAATTATCGCCTGTCGCCCGTGGAGCGAGGGCATACGGGTATGGGCATCGGCAAGGTCGGTCATAATGGCTCCTGCGTGGTGCTGACCATCCTCAACGGCATGCACGGCGCCGCCGTTCCCGAGAGTATTCGCGACAGCCCCCTGGCGCGGTATTTTCAGATCGGGGTCAATGACGCGCGTTCTTCGACATCGCTGCGCCCGTTTGGCCGGAAATGGCGATCGGGGTCGTATTCGCGGAGACATGACCTGATTGTGCGCCTCGTCGCTTCCAGGGGAACCTCTAGTCGCGGCCCGGGCTTTGTAACTCCATGGACAAACCCCTAGACTGCCTGATCATCGGTGCAGGGCCGGCCGGATTGACCGCAGCCATTTACCTCGCCCGGTTTCACCTCTCACTAGCGATCGTGGACGCCGGACAAAGCCGGGCTGCCCTGATCGCGCGCAGCCATAACCATGCAGGCTACCCGGGCGGGGTGTCGGGCAAGGAACTGCTCGGCTTGATGCGTGAGCAGGCCGCCGGGTTCGGCGCACATGTCCATGAGGGCAAAATCGATAAGCTGGAGCACGCGCCGGGCGGGCTCGTTGCTTCCGGCAAAGGACGTAAGTGGTCGGCGCGCACCGTCCTTCTCGCCACGGGGGTGGTGAACAATCGCCCCGCGATGGGGCCTGGTACTCACGCGATCGCGCTGGAGCAGGGTCTGCTGCGCTACTGCCCCATCTGCGACGGCTTCGAAGCTACCGACATGCGTGTGGGAGTGCTTGGCACACGGCGTCACGGCCTCAGAGAAGCAGTCTTCCTGCGAATGTACACGCGGGATGTGACCCTGATTGCGACAGAACGCGAACATGACCTGTCCTGCGAGGAAAGACGGCAACTTTCCGCCGCTGGGGTAAAACTCGCTGAAGGTGGCCTCTCCCCGCTGCGCATCGATGATCGCCAGATCGTGGCACCGACTGCGCATGGAGATCTCGCCTTCGATACGATCTATCCGGCACTGGGTTCAATCATCCGTTCCGAACTGGCGATAGCCCTGGGCGCGAAGGGAACGACGGACGGTTGCCTCGTCGTGGACACCCATCAGCGCACGTCAATTCCCGGTCTGTATGCCGCCGGCGATGTGACAAAGGGGCTCGACCAGATCAGCCACGCCATGGGCGAGGCGGGCGTAGCGGCGACAACGATCCGCAACGACCTGGCCGAGCGTGGCATGCTTCTGCGCTAGAAAGCAAAGTGTGGGTTGTCAGTTCTGTACCTTGAGCCCTTCAGCCTGCTTTTCTAGGGCGCTGGCCTCACTTTTTGCCTGGTCGCGCAAGGCCTTCGCCTGCTGTTCCAGTTTGTCGGCTTCGGCATCCGCTTGCGCACGTATGGCCTTGCGCCGGTCCTTCAGCGCATCCGCCTCGGAATCCTTCGCCTTGTCGACAGCCCGATCAATCCGGTCAGCTGCGGCACCCGCCCGCTCGGCAGGGCCTTCTCCGTCATAGGCAACTCCTGAAGCGCTAGCCGCGGCCCGATCTTTGGCCGCGCCGGCCTTTTCCTTTGGTCCGTCACACGCGGCTGTCGCCAATGCAAACGCTGCCGTAGTGAAAATGGTGATCGCTCTCATAAGGTACAGAACTGCCCATGGAGCGTTTGCGTTCCTGGCGGCGCACCAGTGATGGTGTCACTCTTTTGGGCTTTAAGCCGGGCCCGACCGATACCCGGTGGGCAGAAGAGGAGGCCAGCGTGTCTTGTAAGGAAACGCAGTAAGACATCATTTCAGGACAAGTCCTGATAGGGTCGGTTGACAGCGAGCCTCGATAAAGGGCGGCAATTTCTTCGCCGGGACCGGACTCTACTCGCAGGAGAATGCGCGGCGGACCACTTTTTTCGGAGTGTGGCGGACGATGCGGTGAAATCGCCGGGCATCGTCCAGCCTGCCCGAGAGCGAGGCTCCCCTGCAAAGATGCCTCAAGACTGGCGCGGTCTTCGCGCGCCAGAAGGCGCGCGTTCGGTGCCGTCAAAACCTTGCGTCCTCAACCGGATTCTGACGAAGGAGGCAGGGAAGCAACTTTTACCGATGCCTTCATCGCCGCGCTGCCATTGTTTCTGGGGACCGGATTTAACGATTACCCTGACGGCGTGGGTCACTGCACTTAAGGTGAATGGAGCGGTGCCAGGACGTATGATCGTCGCGGAAAGGGCGTGCTGCCCGATCAGGAAAGCCATGAGGGCAAAAGAAGCGAGGGATCGAACGACAACGCCGGACAAGGTGAGGGATGCGGGGCATCCTCGCGGGCAAAGCGCACGTCCTGCCTGGCGTCGTAGGAAAGTGAACAGGCATCGGCAGGGGCCTGAGGTTGGATTGAAAGGGCGTTTGGATCGACCGCGCCTGCTCGCGGGAATCGAGCGACGGCACTCGCGAAGCCGCAGATGGCCGGGACCGACCAGTCGGGGCTCGTGCTCCTCGTGTGTGTGTCGATCCTAGAGGCACCGGGCCGGGTGAACCGGCGACGCCTGGAGGGCCCGAGACGAAGTCGCGCATCGAGATCGATTGGGTTACTGGAAAGCGCATCGCTTTTTTGGTGAGCGCACGATGCTCCGGCTTCGGACTGCCGCGGTGCGCCGGGCATGGCGTACCGTGATCGTGCGCGATTGCTGCGAACCTCGACCACGCTCGGCTGTTCAAGAGCATGGGTTCGAAAAAGGAAATGCGATAGTGTGTGATCCACGCAGCGGCCTGGCAGGCCAGCTCCACGTTTACAACGACGGCGACGTCACTCTTCATGGCGAGATTTTTCCCCCGTCGGTGCAGCCAATGGCCGCGCGGCCCTGATTGTCCATGAAGCCGATGGCATCGGTGGGAATGTTCGGCGCCATGCCCGCATGCTTGCAGAGCTGGGCTACTTCGCCTTTGCGGCAGACATGCACGGCGGGGGGCGGTCCTGGAAGGTGAAGCGATCCAGGAAGCGCTCAAGCGCTTCCGCGCCGAGCCTGATAGGTTGCGCAGTCGAGTCCAGGCCGCGCTCGCCGCGCTCAACGATATCTCGGGACTGGAGCCTGAAGACATCGTCGGGCTTGGGTATTGCTTCGGCGGGTTCTGTGTCCTTGAGCTCGCTCGTAGCGGCGTGCCGGTTCGCGCGGTTGCAAGCTTTCACGGCCTGTTGAATACGTCTCGCCCTGCGTCGCGCGACACGCTAAAAGCGCGGATCGCGGTGTTCACGGGAGGACTCGATCCGCTCGTGCCGCCTGACCATATCGCGGCATTTCAGGCTGAAATGGCCCTGGCAGCAGCGGACTGGCAGCTGGGTATCTATGGCCGCGCCCTCCATAGCTTCACTAACAGCACCGTTGATGCACTTGGCGATCCGACAATGGGATACCACGCCGAAGCGGATGAAGGCTCATGGGCCGCGATGCTCCGGTTCTTCGACACTTCGTTCGAACGATCCAATAGCGGCTGAGGTCGAGAAGGTTTGTTTGCCGGGCTGTCAGGATTGCCCCGCTGAATGCATCAGACCGGGAATGACCGGAAGCAGGTCACTGGCGAGGAAGCCGAGGGGCGCTATTGTTTCGGCACACCGGCGTCCGGCCTCGCCATGGAGCCAAACCGCCCACAGCGCTGCGTCTAATGGCTCGCAACCGCGGGCAAGCAACCCTCCTGCTATACCGGCGAGAACATCGCCCGATCCGCTGGTCGCAAGCCCGGTCGTGCCTCCATTGAAGCCGTAGATCGCCCCTGAGGGATCGGCGATGGTCGTGCAGGAACCTTTGAGTACGACAACGGCATTGAACCGCTGGGCAGCGAGCCTGGTGATCGAAACTGCCTCAGATGCAAGATCTGCCCCGTCAATGTCGAGCATTGCGGCGATCTCGCCGGGATGAGGGGTCAAGAGGGCAGGGCGCGTGCGTTTTTTCAGCCGGTCCGCGTGCTGTGAAAGCGACATGAGCGCGGCGGCGTCGATCACAACGCTATGATCGAGCATGATGCTGTCGAGGAGCGTATCGACAAGGAGCGATGCGTGATTACGGCACGACATGGCTGGACCGACCACGATTGCGTCGCACTTGCCCACGAGCGGTGAGATTTCGGACGCGGAAGCGGCGATTTCCCCCGACGCGCTGGCGGGAAGGGCTGCAATGGCCGCTTCCGGAAAGAGCGTGCCGATCATATAAGCAATCGGCGCGACAGTCGCGATCCTGACCTTGCCGGCGCCCGCACGCAAGGCAGCCTCCGCGGTGAGACGCACGCCGCCGGGCACCTCGAGACATCCACCAATGACCGTTACCCTGCCTCGGGAATTCTTGTCGACTTCGCCCGAAGGCATCGGCAACGGGTGATCGCGCAGAGTGGCACGATCCAGCGGCGCTACGACCGGCGGGGAAACGGACGTCCCCCGGTCAGCCACGCGCAGCAACTATGGAGTCAGGCGCCCGCGTTGTTGCCGTACCTTCGCGCTTGAGAGGCGCTGTGACATTGTATCGCTGCAGGGCGAGGCGGTCATCCGCCGGCTCCAGGTTGTACCGGGTGATGCTGCAATTGGCGACATCGCCAAGCGCGTCGATCTCCAGTATTTCCGCTTCGGACAAATTCTCCAGGACATAGCGCATGCATAACACCACGACCTGGTGCGCTACGATCATCACGCGCTTGCCTGCGTAGTGCAAGGATACGGTATCCATTAGCGCGCGCAGGCGGAAAACGACATCCACCCAGCTTTCTCCGCCCGGCGGGCGATGATAGAATTTTCCAAGAACTTGCCGAAAATGAGCCTGCTCGGGCTGGAGCTCGCGAATTCCCGCGCTCGTCAATCCGTCAAGGATACCGAACTCCTTCTCGCGAAGTCGCTCGTCCAGGCAAATGCGCAGGTCTGCCGAACATCCGCCCGCCTCGCGGAAAAGTTCAGCCGACTGGACCGCGCGCAGATAGGGACTGGACAGTATCACTTCCGGCCGCTGACCTTCACGTCCGTCCGCAAACCAGTGGCCTAGCGCGCGGGCCTGCTCTTCGCCCAATCTGGACAGAGGCATATCGACGTCGCGATGCTCGAGCGCGATACGGGAATGCCCTTGGGCATGAGCCTCATCGCGCGCCACGTTACCGGCGCTCTGGCCATGACGTACCAGCCATAGCGTGCTCGGCCACCGGTGTGATGCTGGCATAGGTGCCATCTGGTCGGGCCCTCTCAGGCCGCCAGGCTGCGATCAGCTCCGTCTGCCCAAAGTTTGGCGCGGTAGCGCTCGAAGCACATCTTGCCACACAGAAGCCGGATCAGCGCGCCTTCCGCAATCGCAGCTGCGCGGTTGCCATCTTCGGATATGAGTGGTCGCAGCGCTTCCTGGTTCCAGGTCTGGCTATGCTTCACATCAAGAACTGCATGGAGATCGAAGTATCGCCGCTCCCGATTTGACAGACCAATTCGCCGCAGGCCCTTTGCCACTAGCGCGGAACGGCCCGGAGCAGTCAGTTCGATCACCCCCAACGCACCCACGGAATGCCATGCATAGCGTCGTGAGGTGGCCATAGCTGTCATCGCGTTCGCAAGCGCGAGACTTTCCGGCACCGTCGATTGTATCGAGGGTGCGACATCCAGCGCTTCAGCCACAACGTGCAGCATGGGGCCGTGCATTCCCTTGGGATTGCCACAGCCCATCTCGTCCCAGTAATTGCGGGCCAGTTCCATCTTCGCCTGATCGGGGAGCTTGATCTGCGTCATCGCCACCAGGTCGTCGAAACCAGCTTCGCCCGCAGCCTCCTGCTCGAAGAACCACCTCAAATCGTCACGGGAAGCCGCCTCGGCGAGCCACGGGAACAAGGGGTCGTTCTGCCCCGGTCCGGTTTCGGCGAGATTTTCGAACCATTCGACGAACCCGGTCGGATCACTGGGCGCTTCCATTGCCTGCTCTTGAACAAGCCCACGCATGTGCTCGATGAACTCCCCTTCGAGGATGTGCATCCGCGCGTCGTTTTGCAGTTCTTCGCGCCAGTTCTGGCCAGGGAACTGCGGTGCAAGTCTCTTTCGGTTCCAGACCGCCAGCGATTGCTGAAAATCGTCGGAGAAGTAAAAATCGATCAACCGATCGGATTGGGCGGCAAGGGCCAGCATCAGGGCATTCCTCAATTTTATTGTGGTTCGTGACTTTCTGAAGTCATGACGAGCGAGTGTGATTATGTTCGGGCCCAGGGCGGATTCAGGCCGTGGCGCGCCGATGAAGGGGGCGGATGTGGCGTGGATGCCTGCCTCGATTTCCCAGATGGCCGTGCGTTGACGTACGAAATCGGGATGCCGTACCGCTTCAAATCCTCGATCAGGAGATCGCAGCAAGGGGTGCGGGGTATGGTTCCGATGAACGCCTTTTCCGGGAACACGGCACCGAACATGGCCAGGGCGTCCCAGGCCGTTCTGAAGTGCTTGACGGTATGGCCTTCCCGTTCAAGCCGCGCTCTTGCGGCATTCGTTTCTTCAGGCAGCGCGGCCAGGAGAAGGACAGGAGATGACACGATTGGATCCGGCATATGCCGATAATTCCGCTGCGCCCATCCCGGCTCCCGCGTCTATCTCAAAAACTGTCGCAATACGACGATCAGACGCGGAAGAACGACGAGATGCTGGAGGCAGGCGATTGCGTGGTTCGGGTGACTTTGCAAAGCGGAGCGGATCCGCTCTGAAGTGGTAAGGCGGCCTTCGGCTTGAGTTTCGCTTGAAAAGCACTTGAAGGTATCGGGCGGGTAGGCGGCTTCGTACAAACGATAGCCCACCTTGATCTTGCTACCTGCAGGCAGGAGCATGCCCCGGTGCCGGCGTGCATCATGCTAAGTCGCAGGCCGTCCCGTGGCTTCTGCGGTGGAACGTCCAGCCGCTGTTTCTCCTATACAGGCAGGTAGGCAGTGCGACCGGCGCACCGCGGCGCCCATATACAAAGAAAAACCGGAAACGTCCCGTCGCAGAAAAAATTGGGGCAGTCCTACTGGCATGTCTCGCCACGGCTTATGAGAAGCGCCTTGGCTTGATACATCACAGCCTTCTCGCGGTGGGCGTATACGGCAGCGAGGCACCTCCCGCGCCTCAGCGCGTCCTCGGCCTTGTGGGCTTCTTGCTTTGCTCTGCGCCGCAGTCGTTCAGCCGTAAGCTTCACCGGCGTCTCCTGGCGAATCGATGTTGTGATGTTAGCACCCGATGTGACACAGACATTGCGATAGTGCCGAATTGAGAGGACAATGCGCTAGGCTGTGGCGTTGAATAATACCAGCCCCCCACCCCCGAGCAGCAGCAGATGATCGAAAGAAATCCGAGCTACCCCTGGATGCGCCGCGCGTCTCATACTTAGAAAATCTCGATGTCCAGCGGCCTACGATTGCGAAGCTCATCCTGACCTTGGCGATAGAGCCGGCGGACGAACACGCGTGGTTGAAGATCGGTGCCGAATGGATCTTTGGATGGCGACGTTCTACGCTGGTTTTGCGCTGCCGAGCGCGGATGGGCGCCTCATCGAACCGGTGATCCCCGCTTCGGCGTTCGTGCTGAGCCGCTCTGGTATCAGCGCGGTCGCGCAAAAACGTCAACTCGTCGCGGGTGCAGGAATCAACCCAACATGGATCAATGGTTTTTTGTTCCATCGGTTCCCAGATGAGACCTGATCTCAGATTCGGCGGGGAGTGACCGCACTACGGAGTACGTAAGGTGTCCCTGTACCCACCAAAAACGCTGCGTGAAGCAGCCCGAAGTGCAGCTTCATTCCAGCGCTCCGCCCTTGGTTATCTGCAGCACCCGGAATGGGAAGCGCGTATCCGGAAGGATGCGGATCGCCTTGTTTGCGTCCTACAGGAAATGGGCTTCGAGCCGTCAAGCGGGTCCAATGATTGATCCGCGACAAAGGGGACTTGGCAGAGACCACATTAGTGGCTCTGGTGACGGCGGGCGGTGATATCCGGAGCCAGCTCCGCCGGCCCGGCGCTGAATGGTGGAAGCCCGGCCGGGCCAAGCGGCCGCATGCTATGGTATCTGCCCGGGAATCCACCAAAATCGACTGGGTCCCGGGAACGTTGGTAAGGTTATAAAGCCGCAACTTTGTCGCGGCTGCGGATCGACTGGGTAGGGAGGCATTCAGTCTCCCGGTCCAACATCCGAAATCCACCATCGAACTGGCGCTGCTTATGGTTGCCTTCGTTCCAGCTGTCCGAGATATTGTAGCGCCTCGCGTATCGCCTGCGGCTTGGCGCCATCATTTCACGGTCACCAGGACCGATATCTCTCTGGTAAGCGCGGCGTCGGGGAGCGACAAGCGGTGCACGAAAGTTGCGCGGCACTTCGAAGCGCAGGCGGGCGGCGACACCTCAAGCGAGCGCGGCCCACTCACGATCCGGGCTATCCGTTCGATCAGGGGATGCAGTAACTCGCCGGCTCATCGGCCTCAAGCACTCAGCTCGACTTTGTACGTTTTTGATCAGGTCCAAGTCCAGAAGATGCTGTTTTCAGCGACGTGGTCGAGTGCTTGATCGAGGGGCAAGACGCATCCGCCCATATCATCGATATCTTCCCATTTTCGCTGGTGTGACCAGTAGCCGAGCCTGACTTCGTCACGCGTGCCGACAGGCTTGAGGTGGGCGATGGGTGCCTCGGTTGCCAGCAGATAGAGATGGTAAGCGCCTTTGTTCTCATACCATCCGACGCCGCCGCCGTTGGCCGCGTCGAACGTTTCGATGCGCAGAATGATTTCCTCGTCTTTCATGGTGCATCCATTGTCGCCGTCAGGTCACAGCATATTCGAGTCACCTCACCGCATGGCAACAGCCTAAGCGTTGCAACGTGCTTCAGTCAGGATTCGAAGCATGGGATGTTGGACCAGAACAAGGCCGTGATCGGCGATCCCGTCCCCCAGATCCTGCGCCAATGGCTGCAGGCATGGCGTCCCTGCTTTACGGCTCCCAGTTGGGAGCATGTACTTGTTCTTGTGATGGGGGGCTGCTGGCCACGGGCAAACGGACCGTCACGTCTTGCCTGCGTGTGACCGGCCGGGCCGATGCTGCCAACTTTGCAACCTATCACCAGATCCTCAACCGCGCCCGCTGGAGCTCCCGCGCCGTTGCCAGGCGTTTACTGGGCATTGTGGTCGAGCGGATCGTCCCCGATGGTCCTGTGGTCATCGGTATGGACGACACCATTGAGCGGCGATGGGGGCGCCGGATCACCGCACGGGGTATCTACCGCGACCCGGTCCGCTCCAGTCACGGCCATTTCGTCAAAGCTAGCGGACTGCGCTGGCTCAGCTTTATGGTGCTCACCCCGGTGTCATGGACCCGCCTGATCAAGGCGCTGCCAGTCTTGACGTTGCTCGCTCCTTCGGAACGATCGAACCGTCAACGCGGCTGTCGTCATAAATTGCTGACGGACTGGGCCCGGCAGGGCGCGTTGCAGCTGTCTCGCTGGCTGCCGGGTCGGCGGATCATCTTCATTGGCGACAGCAGCTTTGCTGTCCACGAACTGGCACATGCAATTGTTCGCCGGGCCACACTCATCAGCCGCCTGCGGCTCGATGCCAACTTGTTTGCACAGCCTGCGAGGCGAACGGCACGCACGATGGGGCGCCCCGCACAGAAAGGGCGAGCACTACCAAAACTCAAGACGCTCCTCGCCAACCCGGCGACACGCTGGACCAGCATTCTCGTCTCTGCCTGGTATGGCCATGCGGGCGGCAAGACGCTCGAGATCACATCTGACATCGCCCTATGGTACAGGCCCGGCACCCCGGTCTTGCCGGTTCGCTGGGTCCTGGTTCGCGATCCTGACGCAAAGCGCGACCCGCAGGCCTTCTTCAGTACCGACATCACCCTCGAGCCCGCCGAGATAATCGCCCTCTACGTCCGCCGATGGCAGATCGAGGTCACCTTTGCAGAAACCCGCGCTCACCTTGGTGTCGAAACACAGCGCCAGTGGACCGACAAAGCCATAACGCGAACCACGCCGGCGCTGCTGGGTCTCTACAGCCTAATATCGCTATGGGCCTGCGATCTGTTGACCATTAAAAGCACCCCTTATTCCGCCGCCTGGTATCGAAAAACCAACCTGACATTCAGTGATGCCATCGGAGCTGTCCGTCTCCAACTCTGGGTCGGCGACATTAATCAACACTCCCCGCCGCACCCAGAACCGCACTATATTCCCACAACCCGCCTAAAACGCATGGCTCAGGCACTATGCTTCGCTACCTGATCGTACAAAGTCGAGCTCAGACCCCGTAATTACAGACACCTCGTGCCCATTAAGCGGCATCCTTTACGGGCAAGCGCGTTTTTGAACGACCCGCATGACGCTACCCTCAGTTGCGCAGCCGTGAGGAACGGGGGCCACCCTGCGAGTTAATATGCCGATCCAAACAGCAATCAGAAGAGATGATCGTGCTTCGCAAAACCGTTCTGCTCAACGGGGGCCCTGCCACGGTATGACCGTAGGATGGGATGGCGGAAATGAGCTACGAATGATCAAGTGTCTGAAGGGTTTCGCACTCTGGCCGCGCAGCGCTGCCCGACCATTGATCGAAAGCGAGGCCTATCGAACGTCCATCGATCTGCCCTCGATCTTCGTTTGGGCCGCGGGGCGTGCTTCGAACTGATGGATCACGGTGCGATCGACAGTCGGGTTAAACGGAACAGGAAGCAGCCTGACGCAGCCGGCCCCATGGACGTTGCCTTCATCCTTCTTTGCGGCTTGTCGCAACGCAGGCGACGGCGCCTTTTTGCGCTTCCGGAACTAGCGAGTAACAATTCTGGTTCGGGAAACCTCTGCCTGTACTCGCGTTTCACGGAGTAATGCGCCTTGAGCGCTTTTTGATACGCTGGAGCCGCTGATGCGAAATACCAGGAGAGACTCTTCGACACCTCCGGGTGGCCACGAAGGTGGCAAACCGTCAAAGTTCAGATTCCTCATCGTCGGGATAATCCTCATGGTCATCGCGGCGGGAGGTATCACTGCGATGAGCGTGGGGATTTTCGACCGGCCTGGCCCCGATCAAGGCGCGGCTGAAAAGGCACCCGCCGACTGACGCTGCAAGTGTTCTTCCGACACCGCTCTGCGGACCATGCCGGGCTGGGATTTGCCGGGCAGGTTTACGTGCGGGGCCGGTTGCGTCACCAGGATTTACTAATGATCGTGCCTGTAGCCGATGCCACCCGGCGCTCTATCCTTCTTGTAGTATACGCCACCTTCCAACTTTTCGCGAGTTTTCCGGAAGCGTCAGGAACCACTGGTGTTCAGGCGCTCGGCCGGGAAGGGTCCGTCGAACGCTTCGATGTCGGGGCGGGTTCAGCAATCAGCATGTCTGGCTGACGCTCCCGGGCGACCACTCGCCTTCCACCTGACGGTGAGGGAAGCGGTGGATTGCAACACCCTCGTCGTGTTGCCGGAGCAGGCGCCGCAGGCGCATCTCGCGCACCAGCGCTGGCCCTCCAGGCCCGCTCGTGTATGCCACCGCAGTGCCAGGTCCGGTACCGGACCGCGGTGGATGAGATGTTGGCGCCGGAGGCAAACCTCTTGCCGTCGGTCAGCCAGCAATTTTCACGCGCCGGTCAAGGAACCGCAGTTTCTCCATTGGGGATGGCTTGGACTGGTCGAGCCTGCCCGGGTATGGCTGACTACACTCGAGATCATCGCTGCGTTCGCCTCTGCCACCGAGCGATAAGGGTTCGGACACGAAATAGGCGCCCTGGGCCGAAGCCCAGGGCGCCTTGCTCTCATCGCCGCCTGGCGATTTAGAAGCGGTACCCCAGCATTGCAGCAACCTGATGACGATCGGGCTGGAGACCGGTGCCTTCGTAGTGACCGTAGTCGGAATAGCGGTACTCGACGCGCGCAAGGAAGCCCGACACGTTGGTTTCTACGCCGGCGCCCAGACGGTACCCTTCGAGCTTGTCGCTTCCGCTCAGCAAGGCTTCGCCATCGTCGTAGCTCGCCTTGACCTTGGCGTTCGTGTAGCCGCCCTTGGCATACACAAGGAAGCCGGGGACCAGCTCTCCGCCGAGGCGGACGCCGGCGTAGAGGTCGCGACCGGTCTTGAGGCTCGCGCGATCACCCGGCGTGAAGATATTGTCAGCGCTCTCCTTGACGTTGGAGTCGGCGTATTCGCCCTCGACGCCCAGGACTACCCCTTGATGTTCTTGTCGAAGCCGACCACGCCGCCGAAGAGCACTCCGTCATCGCTGCCGCCGCCAATCGGCGTATCGATGCGAATCTTGTCCCAACCGGCCATCGCTGCAACGTATGGACCATCGAATGGCACGTTTGCATCCTGTGCCACGGCGGGAGCGGCGAACGATGCTGCCAGCGCGAAAGCGGAGACAGCGATAATCTTCTTCATGATAGTTTTCCTGCATTTTCAAAGGTCGGTACACCGACGCCTGCTGAAACAGAAAAACGCCCCGACGGTTTCAAACGATGTTTCGCTTGTGCCAAAAGTTAGCTTTAGTTGCATAAATGTCACAAGTGGGTGGGCCTGACAGATCCCTCCGCGCCCACTGCTCCTGCTCGTTGCAGCTGCCTCTGCATCGCATTCATCCATGGCGGCGATAAAGTTCGCCAGCGAAGTGCGCGGGTCAGGCTTCCCTATATGCCCGAGGGTAACCGTCCTTAATCGAGGAACGCTCGCATGATGCGTGACCGGCTCGGATGCTTGAGCTTGCGCAGGGCCTTCGCTTCGATCTGGCGGATACGTTCGCGGGTCACCGAGAACTGCTGCCCGACTTCCTCAAGGGTGTGATCGGTGGGCATGCCGATGCCGAAGCGCATGCGCAGCACCCGCTCTTCACGCGGGGTCAGCGATGCCAGCGTGCGAGTGATCATTTCCTTCAGGTTGTTCTGGATGGCCGCGTCCACCGGGATGACGGCGTTCTCGTCCTGAATGAAGTTGCCGAGGCTGCTATCTTCCTCATCACCCACGGGCGTTTCAAGCGAGACCGGTTCCTTGGCGATCTTCAGAACCCGCTTCACCTTTTCGAGCGGCATCGAGAGTTTCTCGGCCATTTCCTCGGGGGTGGGTTCGCGACCCTGGTCATGGAGGAACTGACGGCTGGTGCGAACCAGCTTGTTGATCGTCTCGATCATGTGAACCGGGATGCGGATTGTGCGGGCCTGATCCGCGATCGAGCGGGTGATCGCCTGCCTGATCCACCAGGTCGCATACGTCGAGAACTTGTAGCCGCGACGGTACTGGAACTTGTCGACCGCCTTCATCAGGCCGATGTTGCCTTCCTGGACGAGGTCCAGAAACTGCAGGCCGCGGTTCGTATACTTCTTGGCGATCGAGATCACCAAGCGCAGGTTCGCCTCGACCATTTCCTTCTTGGCGATGCGCGCCTCGCGCTCCGCCTTCTGGACCATGTTGACGATGCGGCGGAACTCGGGAAGTGCCATCCCGGTGGCAGTAGCGATGTCCGAGACCTCAAGGCGGATGCGCTCGGCAGGTTCAGCCTCGCTTGCTGCAAAGGCAGCCCAATTCTTGTCCGTCGCGGCCGCTTCGGCGACCCAGGTTTCGTCCAGTTCGCGGCCGGTGTAGGCTTCGAGGAAGTCGGCGCGCTTGACCTTGTGACGCTCGGCAAGGCGCAGCATCTGACCGCCCAGCGTCGTGAGCCGACGGTTGAAGGAGTAAAGATTGTCGACCAGATGTTCGATCTTGGTCGCATGGAAATGCACCGATTCCACCTGCGCGGTCAGATCCTCGCGCAGTTGCAAATACTGGTCTTCCTTGGCGGCCGGGAAATCGATGCCCAGCGCCAGCGCTTCGAGACGATCGCTCTGCAGACGCTCGAAGGTGCGGAACAGTTCGGTGATAAGCGCGAACTTCTCCAGCGCTTCCGGGGTAAGCGCGGCTTCCATCTGGCTGAGGGAGAGGGTGTTGTCCTCTTCATCGTCCTCGACCCTGCGCTTGGGGATCGGGTTGCCGTCCTCGTCGACTTCCTCCGAGTTGTCCTCGGCGGAATCGTCATCGTCCTTGAAGGTAGGACCGGCGGTGGCGGCGGAAATCTCGCCGTCGGCTTCACCGTCCTCGCCCAGATTTTCGGGCTGCGGCTCCTTGGAGAGCATCGCGTCGAGATCGAGGATCTCGCGAAGCTGCATCTCGCCATTGTTGAGCGCTTCGGACCAACCGATGATCGCGTGGAAGGTCATGGGGCTTTCGCACAGCCCCATGATCATCATGTCGCGGCCGGCTTCGATGCGCTTGGCGATGGCGGCCTCGCCTTCGCGGCTGAGCATCTCGGCTGCGCCCATTTCCTGGAGGTACATGCGTACCGGATCGTCGGATCGCCCGGCGGTGTCAGCCTTGCGGCTTTCATTGTGGCTTTCACCGGCGCGGAGCAGGGAACTGCCCTCTTCGGCATCCGAATCCGGATCGGTGTCATCGTCGCGGCCATCGACGGCGTCTATGCCATCATTCTCGCTCTCATCCTCGTCGTCATCGTCGTTCTCGATGATCTTGACGCCCATTTCCGAGATCGCGGCCATGATGTCCTCGATCTGATCGGTGGTCATCTGGTCCTGCGGCAGAGCGGCGTTCAGTTCCTTGACCGAAATGACGCCCTTGCTTTTGGCGCGGGCGATGAACCGCTGGACAGAGCCTTTGTCCAGATCGAGAAAAGGAGAATCGTTGGCGCCGCTGCGATCGTCGTTGGTCATGCAATCCGTTGTCGTCTTATCGGCCCCTTCACGACGACAATTTCGGCGTGAAACGGCTGGGTTTTTAGATCATCAGGCTAACGGGGTACCGGGGAGCAGCCTTTCAGGCAGGAATGAACCACCGCTGGTCTGGGGATCAGGTAATGTGGCCCGGCGTAAATTCCAGAAGCAATCTGGTTCGCCAAGAGCAGGGTATGCTGCGCGTTCGAATGAGGACTGCACGTCCTTGCTCCAGCAGACAGCCTGTCGAAGGCGGCTTTGGCCTGGCCTTCGACATAAGGCCACCTCGATCGCGATACGATCGAGGCAAGCCGGAGATGAGGCCATGGCCGCCGGCGGCAGCCATGGCCGGATCCGTCAGCGCTGGACCAGATTCACGGCCGACGCCTTGCCGCGGCGATCGATCTCGATCTCGAATTCGAGCTGATCGCCTTCCGAAAGGCCGTGCAGACCGGAGCGCTCGACGGCGCTGATGTGCACGAACGCATCAGGCTGGCCATCATCGCGCACGATGAAGCCGAAGCCCTTGCTACCGTCGAAGAACTTGACGGTGCCGGTGGCCTTTTCACCAGTCGACTGGCGCGGAGCAGGAGCGGCAGCCCGCTCACGGCGTTCGGCCACGATAACCTCGCCGAAGATGGTCAGCTCGGACGCGGAAACCTTGCCGCCTCGCTCGACCAGCTAAAATTCCAGCTGCTGGCCTTCAGCCAGCGTTTCGAGGCCGGCGGACTGCACGGCGCTGATGTGCACGAATGCATCGTCGCCGCCACCTTCAAGCTGGATGAAGCCGAAACCCTTGTCCGGGTTGAAGAACTTGACCGTGCCACGGCCCTGACCGACAACCTGACCCGGGCCGCCGCGCGAACCGCCGCCGCCGCCAAAACCACCGCCGCGCGATCCACCGAAGCCGCCACGCTGGCCGCCACCCCAGCGATCATCACCGCCGCCGAACCGATCACGACCGTAACCGCGATTTCCCCTGTCGAATGTCATTTTCCTCGTACCTTACGCTACGCTCGAAGAAACCTGTCCTCGCGAGTGAACGTAGCACGCAAGGCCGCCAGCCCTTTTCAGGATGCAGGATAAATGGCGATAGCAGTGTAGCGGTCCCTTGGCGACCAGAGTTCTGCGAGCCGCCTGAAGGGACCAGGAGATCATCGGATCTTTCGGTGTCAATGGTGCGACATTGCAGAGGTAGCCTGGCGCGCCACGATGGAACCCGACAACAGATTTGCACGTGGCGATATAATTTAAAGAAGCGCGGGCTCTTGCTGGCCGCACCGGAGCCATTCTTTCTCCCTCTGGAGATCCTGCCGTTCAGAGCCCTGACGTTGCGTGCAGCACTGGCGGAGGCGGGACATGCATGGTCGAGCCGCGCATGACGCAAGGCCGACCTCTGCGATTTGGAAGCGATATGCCATTGGTGCCTGCAAGCCGGTCGCTCGCTTGAGCTATGAGCGCCTGACGCCAGGAGATATGTATTGCCATGCTTCTGAGACTGATCCGCAACAGGAGCGAAAGTGTCTATTGCCGGTTATCGCAGAAGGCAGGCCACCTGCCGAAAGATAACAGTGAAGGAAAGACCATGACCAAGAAAGCGCAGGATGCGATCGCCTTGCTCAAGGCGGATCACCGTACTGTTGAGGAGCTGTTCGAGAAATTCGAGAGCGCCAAGGCTCCGGCCAAGCAGGCTACGCTTGCGAAGCAGATTTGCACCGAGTTGATCGTTCACACAATCATCGAGGAAGAAATCTTCTACCCCGCCCTCAAGGGTAAGATCGAGGACGACATGTATGACGAGGCGCATGTCGAGCACGATGGTGCCAAGTTGCTGATTAGCCAGATACTGGCCGGAGAGCCTGGCCAGGATTTCTGGGAAGCCAAGGTGACCGTCCTGTCCGAGGAAATCAAACATCACGTCCATGAGGAAGAGATGCCCAAGGAGGGCATGTTCGCGCAGGCGCGCGCGGCTGACGTGGATCTGGATGCACTCGGCGCTCAGATGGCCGAGCGAAAGGCGGAACTACAAGCCCAGTTCGAAGCCGAAGGTCTGCCCACTCCGACCACGCGGACACTCGGTCCTGTCGAGATCGAGCTCGGGGCTCCCGTTGCCTGATACCTGACGATCAACGTCGCGCCCTTGAACGGAGACAATCATGTCCATCATCGACAAGGCCATAGCGGCCATCACACCACCCGAGAGCGCTGAAGCACGTGCTAAAGCCCGTGAGAAAGCCGAGGCAGCGGCCTTGCCAGGCGACTGGCTCTCGCAGATTCTTGCACACCATCGGGAGATCGAGTCACGGTTTGCCGCGGTCAAAGCGGCAAATGACCCGGCGTCCCGACGGGCCGAGCAGAAGAAACTCGGGCTTTTGCTGATCGCGCATTCGCTTGCCGAAGAGGCGGCCGTCTACCCGGCTCTCGCAGCCGACCATCAGGTTGGCCATGCTGAACTCGCGTATCAGGAACAGTCGGCCGCTAAAATGGAAATGGGCCTGCTGGAGCGTGTCGATCCCATGAGCCAGGATTATATCGACAAACTTGAGCACATTGAAGGCGCAATAGCCCACCATGTCTATTCGGAAGAGGGCACGTGGTTCACGAAACTGGCAAAATCCGCCTCACCAGAAGAGCTAGCGCTGGTCACGGCCCGCTACAGTGAGGAATTTGCACGATACATGGGCAACCACCCCTAAGAACATCGTGCTGAGCCAGGGCTATCTACAAGGGTGCGTTGCATTGCGACGCACCCTTTTCATAGCAGACAGGCCAAGGTCGAGAAAACCCGAGCGGGACGCATAAGCCTTCGGCACGAAAATCGAACTCCGCACCGCATCCCTTACCACGAAGGGCGCGTAAGCGCATCCGCGAGCCGAAACCACCGTCGGTCGCAGGAGGTTACCCCAGGCCGGCCAGTTTTAGGCCATCGGATCTTCAGGGACTCGATATTCCCCTCAACATGGAGCCCAGGCAATCGTCACCCTTCCGATCAGATTGGCAAGAGCCCATATTTCGCTGCGTTCGTCGCCAGTTCATGGAGAACCATTGGCAAGCTGAAGCGCGCGTTCAGCTGAGATTTCCGCCCCTGACCCGCTGTTTTCGAACCACTTAGCGACCTCAGCTGCGAAAGGCGATACCGCCCGCTGAACGATATGGGTGACGTCGAGCGCCTCGCAAGCGCGCCGGGTGAGTAGATCATGGCCATCAGACAGGGCGAAAAGGCCCGCGTTGAAAGCCTCCTTTTCTGCGCCGGGGCTTCGCGAAATGTATCAGTATCGAGCGAGCAGCCGTTCCACGCTAGGCGCTGCGGTCTTCTGCTTGTTGTCTTCGTCCTTGATGTCGGCTTCGAGCGCTTCGCGGATGCGAGCGATCTGCGCATCCGTCAGATGCTCGATGCCGACGAATTCCACCCGTGCCTTGTCCAGCGCCCTGATAATTTCGTCCAGCTTCGCCTGCATGGCCGCGCCGTCACGATTCTGGCTGTTTTGTATGAGGAAGACCGCAAGGAATGTCAGGACCGTGGTCGCGGTGTTGACGATCAGCTGCCAGGTATCGGAGTAGTGCATGAACGGGCCGCTCACCGCCCACACGACAATGAACAGGGCGGAGATGATAAAGGCCAGCGGCTGACCCATCAACCGGGCGCTCTTGGTGGCAATGCCGGTGAAGATTCTATCCATCGCGGGGCTCCGTTGTTCGTAATTGTTGTCGCCCCCTCCATCGTTCAGGCTGTTTATTCTCCTGTCTGCGCGTGCGGCGCTCCCACCGGCTTTGATTCCGGAGATTCTCGCTGGCGCAGGAATATGGAAAGGACCACCAGCACAGCAGTCGAGAGAAATTCGCTCTGCCAGTTCTGAAACGATTCAAACCACAGCTGCGCATCGCCAAGGTAGGCAAGGACGGTCGCAGGTGTTTCCCCATGTTCCAGGGCCTCTTGCGCTGAAGCATTCGCGCTGTTGATCCAGTGCATCGTGAACGACGCGACAAACAGCAGGATCAATGCCAGGCCAAGGGAGCGAGCGTATATCGCGCGCCAGAGCGGACCTGTGCGCAAGATTGACGGTGCACCGTGCTGTCGGGCTTTCTGGTCCAGATCGTTGTCGCGCGGGGAGCATCCGGGTCCTTCGATTCCGCCGATCCACGCTGGATCAGAAAGGCCGTAAGCACGACGTAGGCTGCCATTTGCAGGAACTCGCTTTCCCAATTCTCAAAAACAGAGGAGAGGAATTGGGGGCTAACGGCATAGGCAAAGAGTGTTAGGTCGGGTTGGCCATGGCGCCGGGCATCTTCCAGCTCTACATACCATCCTGAGATCCACTGTCCGAAAATGCAAAACGCGAAAAGCGTCAGGAGGGCGATCGTCAGCCCGTTGTCTCTCAGCAGTCGCATCCCAAAGCTCCTGGCCGAATTTTGCTTTAAATAGAAACGCGCGAGAAACAATTAGGTTCGAAGACCACAGGCTAGTCCGTCAGCCCGGCAAGCCACTCATCCAGGGATTTCTCCGATGAGGCGGTCGTATCAGCCCCCATACTCCGGGCCATGATCTCCAAAGCCCATCGTCCCCTTTCATCATTCTCGGCGGCCACGGCATCTTCAGGCACCCACAGGTCATATTCGCGCATATGGGCATCAGCCGCAGTGAACAGCACGCAGATGTCGGTAGCGATTCCGCTCAGCACCAGTTTGCTGACGCCGAGCTGCGGCAGCAGCACTGGCAGGTTCGTGGCGTAGAAACCGGAGAATTGCGGCTTGATGATGAAGAAGTCGCCGCACTCCGGCTTCACCATTTCTGTGACCGGATTATCTTTTTCGAGCGCCTTGGCGACGAGCTTGGAAGCCTCTGAATGCCATTCGCCAAAATTATCGTTGACGTATACGACTGGCCATCTCCGCGCGCGAAATCCTCGCCGTAGCTGATCTACACGGCGTGCCGCTTCGAGCGCTCGGGGCTCCAAGGCCTCGGCCCCTTCAAAATCGAAGCAGTTGACCATATCCAGGATCAACAGGGCCGGTCTATCACCAGAGTTTGGCGAAAACTCTGCGGCGGGCTTGTCCTCGCAATCCATAGAAACCTGCCATGAAATCGGGGTCGGGCCTGGTCGACGCCATTCCGCTCATTTCCTGGTTATCTTTTTCGCCTCAGCGTCCAGCGTCTCGCGATCATTGCCAAATCGGTCGATGAGATCCTGCCCCTGCTCGACAGTCAGACCGTGCTTTCGAGCAAAATAGTCGACCTCGTAGACCTCGCCGCCAGCGACCGTGCGGCGATCGGCGCCGCCGCGCAGTGATTTATCATCTGCCATGATGCAATTTCCTGTTTTGCCGCTGTCTGAATTTGCAACCCGTGCCAAAGCCGGGAGTTCCGGGGAGGTTGTCTTGGTGCCGTGTTATCGCGTGCTCCCACGCCGCCAGCCGACTCAGCTGCGTGCCGGAACGAGTTCCTCCGCTGCGTATTTCCTCAGTATGGCTCTGGATCGATCAGCATGACGCGGGTGAGAGCAGGGCGGAAGCCCCGCGCTGCGGCGCGATCGCGTGCCGGTGGCCCGCCGCCATTCCAGCCAGTCCAGCTCGCGACGCTCGTCGACAGCGTGCCGACCGGCAACCGCTGGCTCCATGAGATGAAATATGACGGCTATCGCGTACTGCTCGCCGTCGGCGGCGGCGACGCGGTTGCCTATACGCGCTCGGGGCTCGACTGGTCCCAAAAGTTTGCCGGGCTCGTCGCCGATGCCGCGAAGCTCAAGGTGCGCTCGGCGCTGATCGACGGTGAGGCCGTGGTGCTCGATGGCGAGGGCCGGTCAAGCTTTCAGGCGCTGCAGAACGCGCTCAAGGGCGCACCGGCGTCGATCGACTATTTCGCGTTCGACCTGCTCGAACTCGATGGTGAGGACCTGACCCGGCTGCCGCTCACCGAGCGCAAGGCGCGGCTCGCCAAAATCCTGCCACAAAGTGCCAAGGCGCGGCTGCGCTACTCCGACCATATCGTCGGCAACGGCGAGAAACTCCTCAGCCAGTTCTGCGCTGCGGGGCTGGAAGGCGTCATCTCGAAAAAGGCCAATGGCCGCTATATCGGCTCGAGGTCGGGCGGTTGGCTCAAGACCAAATGCATCAAACGCCAGGAATTTGTCGTGATAGGCTGGACGCCATCGGACAAGTCACGCCTGTTCCGCTCGCTGATCCTCGGCGTCCACGAGGATGGCGTACTGCGCTACGCCGGCAAGGTCGGTACCGGCTTCGGCACCCAGGAGATCAACGACCTGATGGCCGTCATGGCGCCGCTTGAACAGAAAGAGCCCACCGTCGAGGCACCACGCGCCGAGGTTCGCGGTGCGCACTGGCTGCGCCCCAGGCTCGTCGCCGAGATCGCCTACACCGAGATGACAAACGAGGGGACGCTGCGACATCCTTCCTTTCTTGGCATGCGCGAAGACAAGAAGCCCGAGGCGGTAGTGGTGGAAAGTGAGGCGCCGGTGGAACAGATGACCGCGCAAACATCTTCGGTAGCAATTTCCAACCGCGACCGCGTGATCTTCCCCGAGGGCAACCTCACCAAGGGACAGCTCGCGGACTATTATGCGCACGTTGCGCCCGTGATGCTGCCCTGGGTCGGATCGCGGCCGATCAGCCTGGTGCGTTGCCCGCAAGGCAGGGCCAGGAAATGCTTCTTCCAGAAGCATGACGCCGGGAGTTTTGGCGATGCTGTCCGCCATGTCGCCATCCGCGAAAAGGACGGTCATGACGAGCCCTATCTCTACATCGACACGGCCCAAGGCCTGCTGACCTGCGTGCAGATGGGCACGATCGAGTTCCATGGTTGGGGATCCCGGATCGAGGATGTCGAAAGGGCCGATCGGCTCGTGTTCGATCTCGATCCCGATGTCGGGCTCGATTTCGAGAATGTGCGCACCGCCGCCTTCCAGTTCCGCGATATACTGAAATCGATCGGGCTTGATACCTCTCCGATGCTGACCGGCGGGAAGGGCGTGCATGTCATCGCGCCCTTGGTGCCCGATGCGGAATGGCCCGAGGTCAAGGATTTCGCGCACAGGCTCGCAAAAGCGGTGGCGCAGAGCGATCCCGAACATTTCACGGCTGCTCTACCCAAGGCGCAGCGTAAGGGCCGCATCTTCGTCGATTACCTGCGCAACCAGCGTGGCGCGACGGCCGTCATGCCCTTCAGCGTCCGCGCGCGAGAAGGCGCCCCGGTCGCGGTGCCGATCACCTGGAAAGAGATGGAGACCATCGACAAGCCATCGCACTGGTCGATCCGCGACGCAGCCGAACTGGCGAAGCGTGCCGGCTCGAAGGCGCTCTCGGGCTGGGGGCGCGCCGATCAGGTGTTGCCTGACCTGTGAGTGCGGCACAGTGAAGATCGCCACCTACAACGTGAACGGCGTCAACGGGCGGCTCCCCGTACTGCTGCGCTGGCTCGAGGAAGCCGAGCCCGATGTGGTCGTGCTGCAGGAGCTGAAAGCGCCGCAGGAGCGCTTTCCCGAAAGCGCGATCCGTGACCTTGGCTATGACGCCATATGGCATGGCCAGAAATCCTGGAATGGTGTGGCGCTGCTGAGCCGGGTCGGAGAGATCCATGAGACACGGCGAGGGCTGCCCGACGACCCCGACCCTGGCCAGCGCCGCTATATCGAGGCGGCCGTCAATGGCATCCTGATCGGCGGGCTGTATCTACCGAATGGTAATCCGCGTCCCGGCCCCAAATTCGACTACAAGCTGCGCTGGTTCGACAGGTTGATCGACCATGCCGCGGCGCTGCTCGAAAGCGGGCTGCCGGTGATGCTCGCCGGCGACTTCAACGTCATGCCGACCGATCTCGACGTCTACAAGCCCGAGCGCTGGCTCGATGACGCGCTGTTCGCACCGGAAGTGAGGGCAGCCTATTTCCGGCTGCTGGACCAGGGATGGACCGATGCGCTCCGCACGCTCCATCCGGACGAGGTCATCTATACGTTCTGGGATTACTTCCGGAACGCCTATGGCCGAAACGCGGGCCTGAGGATCGACCATCTGTTGCTGAGCCCGGCGCTCGCCGACCGGTTGGCTGATGCGAGGGTCGATGCGCATGTCCGTGGGTGGGAGAAGACCAGCGACCACGCACCGGTGTGGATTGAACTTGCCGACAAGCCGAAGCGGAAACGCGCGAGGAAGGACGACCCCGATGAAGGTTGAGAGCATTCTGCTGACGCAGAACGGCTGGGTCCCCAACAATGACCGGTTGCCTGTTGTCGTTTATCACGGTGCGCTGGAAGGAGAGGGCAAGGATCTGGCCGAGACGTTCGGGGCTCTGTTTGCCGATCATGGCTGGCTGCATGACTGGCGCGACGGCGTCTTTAATTACCACCACTATCACTCGACAGCCCATGAGGCGCTTGGAGTGTTTTCGGGAAAGGCGACGCTGGAACTGGGCGGCCCTGACGGGCGACACGTCGAGGTGACGGCAGGCGATGCCCTCTGCTACCGGTTGGTACCGGACATCGCCGCATCTCGGCGAGCGAGGACTTTCAGGTGGTCGGCGCCTATCCGCAAGGGCAAAACTGGGACATCTGTCGCGAGGCGCCGGGCCAGGCAGTGCGAGCGCGCATGGCGGCCCTGCCCGATCCGGCGCACGATCCGGTGACAGGCGAAAGGGGATCCGGACGGGTGCGTGAGGATGCCCGCTCGCGTCGGTAGGTATTACGCTCCACTACCGTCCCGGCTACCCGGGCTGATCAGTCGGCCAGCTGATCGCGGTGGTGGACCCTGGATCAACGAGCCGAGGTGCGCCTTTAAGCAAGCGCGGCGAACCAGTGCCAATAAGGAGTGGTGGGCGCCATGTGCCGGTTGAAGTCCGGCGAACCATCGTTCCACCACACGGGTCCGCGTCCGCCGAGCGCCCGTTTGGCCCTATCGACAGCCTGATGCGCCTCATCCTCTGCAATTTTGTCGTCGGCGCGTCTGGCAATCCCGACCGCACGTCGCGCAGCCATAAGCTGCGAAACCAACTCCGCCTGCTTCTCCACGGACAGCGAGGGATCAGACATACGACGGGCGCCCACGCACGACGAAATAGCGCCCATCCGGTGTCACGGGATGGCCGCCGGCCGTGGGCGCGCTATCGGACATCACCGGGAAGCCACGCGACCCTAGCGAGCGCGGCGTCTCGCACAGCACACCAGCGGTCGCGCTCGGCCCGGGCGTCTGCGAGCGCGCGATGCGCGGGCGGGCCATCCGGGGCCTGGAGCTCGACAAGGGCAAGGACATTGGCGACCTCGTTATCAAGCAATTCGGGCGGCGCCCTCGGGGCGAGGATGCTTTCGGCCACCTCCCGCAGCGCGTCGTCGCTGTCGCGCAGCCGAAGCGTGTGTCGCGAATAGCCGGCGGCGCGCAACAGCGCGCTCAGCCATTTGCCGTCCCAGCTTGGAGCACTGGCAAGGAGATCGCGGCCGGCAAGCTGCTCGACCATAACGCGGGCGACTTCTTGGTGCGGTGTCGCCACTGCAAGGTCACTGCGGCTGATCCCGTGGATCGCGGCGGCCCTGTCGTCCCAGTCGGTCCAGTCGGAAGCGGGCCGGATCAGATACTCGGCGCTCGTGCCGTCCTCGAACACCCACCCGACCTCGATCGGAAAGCTCCGTTTGGAGAGTGATGAGGCTTCGAAGTCGAGAAATACGAGCATGTCAGCTTAATCGGTGAAAAGGGCCGTGGTTTCATTCGAGCGGGCCGGCGCTTCGCAATGTTATGGCCATGAGATTGACGTGATCGCTCTTGTCGATCCCACGCGGCACGCTCTTGGTAAGAAACGTTACTCTTCTCGGGTTGCCGATGCTCTTCTCGATTGTGGTGGAAACTTCATTTTGCCGGGGCCCTTGGTGGTCGCCGCTTTCAAAGAGAACCTCTTCGACCACGCGACTATCAGGCAGCAGCCCGATCAAACCGACCCCCTACAAGATGCGCTCGCGCCGGTCTGGCGTTTGCCATGCAGATCTATTCCGGGTTTCCGGGTTGGGGCAGGCAGGCAGCTGTGGGGCGTTGATGAACACGTCGATGTCGTGACTCTACGCCGAGTGTCGCTCCAATAAGAGCGCGCCGGGTGTGGATGGACAGGACTTTGACAGGACTTTGCTGATATCGAGGACTATGGCGTCGAGCGGTGGGTACATGGCAGGATACCACATACCTTGTGGCCAGGGCGAGGATGGGCAACCACTTCTCGGTTGGAACCACGAGCAAGGCATACCGAGCCATCGACAGCTACACAGCGGCGCGGTTGCGCCGGTGGCTACGGGCCAAGCCCAAGACCAGACGCAGGATATGAAAGCTCGCCGGCCAGGTCCAATCGGTCACGGTCGCCAAATATCATCATGGCGGCGATCCGTTTCGCGCGATCTGCGAAAATCCAGCCTTTGCCTTGCCGACGTTAGCTGCTTGCCTTTTCTCTCGCTTGCCGCAATTGTCGGTGCCCCGCCTGCGAAAAAGCGCCCGCAGAAAGGCAGTTAGTTCCGTACCCGTGTATCTGCGGACAGGGCATAGTGACCGATGAGGAAAATTTGACAAAGCATACCCATGCCGAACAGGACCTTGTCCAGTCCATCCGGTTTTCGCCTATCCCCGCCATCATCACGGACCCCAAAGCCAAGGATAATCCCATAGTAGCTGCGAACCAGGCGTTCGAGCGACTGACAGGATATGCCGAGCAAGAGCTCCTTGGCCGCAATTGCCGTATTCTTGCAGGTCCAGAGACCTCGAAACTCAAGTCAGCGGCGCTGGGCAGAGCGGTTGCAACATCAACCTCGGTGATGGTCGAACTGATCAACTATCGCAAAGATGGCACCAAGTTCCTTAATGCTGTCATGGTGGCTCCGCTTTTTGACGACGATGGACGTCTAGCCTATTTTGTTGGAAGCCAGATGGAGGTCGAGACGCAGGGCGGCGGCGACATGAAAGTCGAAGCCGCGGATAGGGTCGCTCTGCTTACTCCACGCCAGCAAGACGTGCTGCGGCTGATGGCGCAAGGAAAACGCAATCGTCTCATAGGGGAAGAGCTAGGAATGAAGGAGAAGACGGTCAAAATGCACCGGGTTGCCTTGGTAAAGCGCCTCGGGGTTAGCACATCTGCTGAAGCCATGCGCTTGGCCATCGAGGCGGCCCTCTAGCCTCTAAAGCCGGTACGCGGGAGGACACTGCCGAGAAATTCTGTTGCATCTTCGGGATAACCGGCTATGGACTTTGGTCTGTGGTGGGGCCATGAACTTGCACAGGATCACTCCTTTGACGACCTCGGCATCCCACGATCAACTCCCGGCCGACACGTTCGAACGGCTTGTTCAGGCAGTCACTGATTACGCTCTCTATATGCTCGATCCTTACGGGCGAGTGCTCACCTGGAACGCTGGCGCCCAGCGGATCAAGGGCTACTCGTGCACCGAGATCATCGGCGAGCATTTTTCCCGGTTTTTCACACCCGAGGACCAGGAGACCGGGCTGCCGGCGCAGGCCTTGGCAACTGCAGCGCGAGAGGGCCGCTTCGAAAGCGAGGGATGGCGGGTCCGCAAGGATGGCAGCCGCTTTTGGGCCAATGCTGTCCTCGACGCCATCCGTGACGACGCGGGGGAATTGGTCGGGTTTGCCAAGATCACCCGTGACATCACTGAGCGCAGGCAGACCGAGGGGAGCTTCGGCAGGCGCAGGAAGCACTCGCTCAGTCCCAAAAGCTTCAGGCGCTTGGCCAGATGGCGGGCGGGATTGCGCACGACTTCAACAACCTTATGACAGTCATGCGCGGATCCACCGACTTTATGCTGCGCAACCCGGAGCTTCCGGCGAAGAAGCGTCAGAAGTACCTCAACATCATGCTCGAAACAGTGGAGCGGGCTACCAGTCTGACGTCGCAGCTGCTTGCCTTTGCCCGCCGTCAGCCCCTTGAGCCTGAAGTCCTTGATCTGACTGTTCGCATGGATGCACTTGGAGAGATGATCCAGCGGACGCTTGGTACTCGATATGATTTAAAGCTGGATCTCGCTTCCGGCCTGTGGCTCGTTGAGATCGATCCTGCCGGTCTTGAAGCCGCAGTTCTGAATGCTGTCCTGAATGCGCGCGACGCCATGCCGGACGGGGGACAAATTACCATCGCGACCAGGAACGTTGCGCGAGCTGAGGGTGAAGGAGTGACGCTATCCGTCAGCGACAAGGGTCCCGGCATCCCTCCCGAAACGCTAAAGAGGGTTTTCGAACCCTTCTTCACGACCAAACCGATCGGCAGTGGCACTGGCCTTGGTCTTCCCCAAATCCATGGATACGCCCTGCAGTCGGGCGGGTCGGCCAAGATTATATCGGAGGTAGGGCTTGGCACGACGGTCGAGATGTGGCTCCCGCGGACCGATAAGCCCAGACGGATAGAAAGCGCCCGCATGGCAGACGTCATGGTGCCGCCCAGCCTAAGGGTGCTCGTCGTCGAGGACAGTGACCATGTTCGTTATTTTGCCAGACAGTTGTTTCAGGACCTGGGTTGCGATGTCTTCGAGGCCCCCACTGGAGACGCTGCCCTCGCGATGATGCGAGAGCACAAGGCGGACCTGATGTTCTCGGACATCGTCATGCCGGGTATGAATGGTCTGGAATTGGCGCAGGAGATAACGAACGCCTACGGCGTGCCCGTGCTGCTCGCGAGCGGCTACAGTACCGCCCAGTTCAGTCCAGAAAGACGTGCGCGAATTTCCGATCCTTCGCAAGCCGTACAATATTGAGACACTTGCTGTCAGGATTGGAGAGCTGGTGAATAACGCACAAGATTGCGCTCCCTGATCTGGATTAAATTTCAAGACACATTTTAATTAGGCTTAGCGTTGTTTGTAAAATGCTTATCCGGTCAAAAAGAGCGCTTGTAAGGACCGCGCCGCCGCTCGCGCGCTGCGGTTATACTGCATTCGCTTTGATCGGCATTGTTTTCTCGATCGTCAGTGCGAGCCGCTTTATCATGAGGAGAGGTGCTCGTGTGTCGCCCTTCACAGGAACCGACATACCGCAACACAAAGCCTTGGAACACGCGGCTGGCGGTGGTTGCGCAGTCGATCTGTCCTTGTCCACCGTTATTGATCAAGTCAGCAAAGAATGCCCATATGCAATAGTGATTGATGTGAGAATATTGGCTCCTGGGGAGGTGCTATCGGTAAAGACGCTAAGCGAACTGCGAGATTGCCTGGCGCTACGGTATGCAATCGCCCTCAAGCAGTGGTCGGGGACAATCGGTGCTCGCATGAGCCCTGACAGGTTCGTTTTTTCGCACCTGCCTCGTTTCCCCGCGAGACATCGGACGTCATACCTGGTGTGCTCCGACAAGCAATTTGTGCACCGATCGCAGGATGGTCCGCATTATCTATTCGCGCCTTCACGGAGGTCTTCATGCCCCGAAGCAATGAAACCGGAAAAAATTTCGTTGAACGGATTGTGGGATGTACATGACTTCCCCTGTTCCGGGAGCCCACGGACAACGGCTACATCGACGCGTTCTTGGAGGGTTAGCGCAGGTACTACAAACGCGATCGGCGGGAAGTTGGACACCTCGAAGAACCGTTTGATTTCGGCATGATGGAGGCGTGAAGGCTCACCAGCGGCGTATGAGCCTTGGTTTCGGCGGGTGATCTGCGGATTTTTGCTGGAGAGGCGGCTGCGCAGGCCCTTTTGGCGTCACGCGGGTGCAATTCGACGCTCGAGCCAGCCCAGGCGCTGGCCGATCGATGCCGATATGGTTCTTGTAGCCGAACATCGGGATGGCGAGGTCGACCGGCTTGAAGGCATTGGCGTCCCCTGCCTTCCTTGACCTTCGCCTTTATGTATTTGCCGCCCCAGCCGGCATCGCGATCCTTTTGCCGGATCTTCGCAGCGTTATCCTTCCAACGCTCGGGTGTACGGCCTTCTTTGATGGCCGCCTTCTCCTCCTCGGTGTTCCGCTGCTTCGTATCCATCCGGTGAGGATCGCGACTACATCAGGTGTCTTTGACGTGACCCCCGGGTTTCCTCCAGTCGGGATTAGAGCCGGGCAGCTTTGTTGCGCATGAGCGCGGGTTGAGCAATGGCCTGCGCAGCGGAGCCCGTAGGGCGTAGCGAAGCAGGCCATTGCTTATTCAATTCAGCGGCGAAGGCCGCTGGGGTCTCGTATCCAAGGGATGAGTGCGGCCTCTCCTGGTTGTAATCCTCTGCCCAAGCGGCGATCACCACCCGGGCATGGTCGAGGCTCAGGAACAGGGTCTCGTTGAGCAGCTCGTCGCGCATCCGACCGTTGAAGCTCTCGACGTAACCATTCTGCATCGGCTTGCCCGGGGCGATATAGTGCCACTCCACTCCGACCTCTCCGCACCAGGCGAGGACAGCGTTCGAGGTCAGCTCGGTGCCGTTGTCGCTGACAATCATCCCAGGCTTACCGCGCTCGGCGATCAGCTCGGTGAGCTCACGCACCACCCGACGCCCTGAGATCGACGTGTCCGGCACCGCGCGCAGGCACTCGCGGGTTACATCGTCGACGATGTTGAGCACTCGGAACCGCCGTCCTGTAGCCAGCTGATCATGGACGAAGTCCAGGCTCCATCGCTGGTTTGGTAGCGCCAGCACCGGAGCTGGTGCTCGTGCGCCGATGGCACGGCGCCGGTTGCGCCTGCGTCGGACCGCCAGCTTCTCCTCGCTATAGAGCCGCTGTGTCTTCTTCCGGTTGATCACCACGCCCTCACGCCGCAGCAGAATGTGCAGCCGACGATAGCCAAACCGACGGCGCTGCTGCGCAAGCTCACGCAGCTTCAACCGAAGGTCAGCGTCATCTTCTCGCTGTGACCGGTAGCGCATGCTCTTCCGATCAGCGCCGATAACACGGCACGCCCGCCGCTCGCTCATCCCCAGAACCGCCTGGAGACGAGCGACCGCCTCTCGCTTGGCAGCGGGCGTTACCAATTTTTTGCGAGAAGATCCTTCAGCCCGGCGTTATCCAGCATCGCCTCGGCCAGCAGTCGCTTCAGCTTGGCGTTCTCGTCCTCGAGCGACCGTAATCGCTTGGCCTCCGAAACCTCCAGACCGCCATACTTGGCTTTCCAGTTGTAGATCGTCGCTTCCGATACCCCGTGGCGACGAGCCAGGTCGGCAGTCTTCGTGAACTGATGCGGTGGATGCCTCCCTTCACCGGGCATTGTATGATGCTCAATGGCGCCATGGCGGCGCCCGAAGGAGGAGCATATGGCGAATGCACACATGCTGTCGATCGACCTGGCGAAGCGCAGCTTCCAAGTCTGCGCGACTGATCGAGCAGGGTCGGTTCTATATAACCGGACGATCTCCCGATCTAAGCTGGAGGCACTGCTCAAGGAGCATCCCTGCTGTATCGTTGCTATGGAAGCGTGCGCGACGAGCCATTTCTGGGGTAGATTTGCCGGCGCAGAAGGTCATGAGGTTCGGTTGATCCCGCCAATCTACGTGAAGCCTTTCGTGAAGCGGCAGAAGAACGACGCCGCAGACGCGGCGGCCATTGCTGAAGCTGCTGTACGCCCGAACCTGCATTTCGTTGCGGTCAAAAGCGCAGAGCATCAAGCGAGAGCTGTGGCCTATCGCACCCATCAATGTTTTGTGAGCCAGCGAACGCAGACTATCAACGCGCTACGAGGACACTTGGCCGAGTTCGGCCTGGTATTCCCCCAAGGGGTTCCTCATCTGAAGGAAATCCGCGCAGCCATGGACGACGAGGATGTCGACGTGCCTTCCAGTATCCGGGAGATCGCAGACCTCTACCTCGAGCATATCGACACCCTGTCCGCGAAGATTGACGAGCTTTCACTCAGACTACGGGAAGCCATGGCGGTCAGCGTTGAGCTTCGCCGCCTTTGCACGGTGCCGGGCGTCGGCCCGGTGACCGCCGGTGCGATTATGGCATTTGCACCAGATCTACGGACGTTCGCCAGTGGCAGGAACTTTGCGGCATGGCTCGGCCTGGTGCCGAAGCAGCGATCAACGGGCGGAAAATCCCGCCTCGGGTCCATGAGCAAAATGGGTCAAAGCGACATTCGCAAACTTCTCGTCGTCGGTGCGATGAGCAGGATACGATGGATCGTGCGCAAAGGCGTTCTCCCCGACAACTGGCTGGGCCGCATGATGGCTCGCCGGCCCAGGATGGTGGTCGCGGTCGCACTGGCGAACAAAATGGCGCGGACAATCTGGGCGATGATGACCCGCGAGGAAGACTACCGTTTGGCGTGATGGCGTAACTGCCATAGCGCTCGGGGCCTCGGTCCCGACAAGGAGATCGACTGATACTATGCGGCAAGGACTTCAATGTTCACGATACGGCTAACCAGTCTCGGGGCGAGAGCAAACCAAGCTCGCTGAACCGATGTGGCCCGGATCGTTCGAACTGCATAACGGCCCGTGGCGTCAGCAAGCCACATCAGAGGCCTGACACACGACCGATGAAGCGCTCTGCCGAGCAAAGTCAGAAAATCACCTTGCAATCTGGGAGGCATCCACACACGACCCTGCTCGATCAGTCGCGCAGACTTGGAAGCTGCGCTTCGCCAGGTCGATCGACAGCATGTGTGCATTCGCCATATGCTCCTCCTTCGGGCGCCGCCATGGCGCCATTGAGCATCATACAATGCCCGGTGAAGGGAGGCATCCACCGCATCAGTTCAACTCTGTGAAACGAAGAGACGAGACAAGACCGGATTTGGTTGTGCGTGCACCTGCACATCAAGGTGCTGCTGGATTGTCAACGGCGGCGCAAAAGTCGGCCACGGGGCGGAGTAAAAGTAGGCCAGTGTGGCGCACGCCCGGGGAGTGGCCCTCGGGGTCGAGTAGCCGCGGCGGATTACTCCACCGCGGCTCTCTCAGAACCGGACATGCGGACCACGCATCCGGCTCCTTGGGTCGATATCAGAGTGCCAGTACGAACTGGTCATTGACCCGTGGGGGGTTTAGCTCGTGCCATCGAGCTTTGAGCGAGATCAGTCGTCCATGGAACCATGAAGGAGGGTAAGCCCTCACGATCCCGGGTCGATTGGATTTCGCCCAGTTCCCTTTTCCGCAATACGCGGTGCCACCAGCGGCTTTGCGACTGACCCCGCGCGACAAAAGGTACCGGAATAAGAAGCGCGGACGCTTCTTTTGACGCACGATGATCGCCCTGAGCCGACGGCGAACGTGGGCGTCAATGACCCCCAGTTCAGACGCCACCTCTGCGGTACAGAGGCGGTAATATGCCGACCATCCGTTCAGGTATCGACCAAGGTCGGCCATACAGGTCATGATCGATCTCCCCAGTTGGGCGGAGTCATGTCCCGAATAGTCGTCAGCAGTCGACGCTTCGTTTTGCGGGACAGCGCGACCTCGATTGAGGACACACCATCTGTGCAGCGGAAGCAAAAGCCGAGGAAGTGGACCTGCTCCGGTTTCCGGATGTCGCTTTTCTCCTCATTGACCTGAAGGCGCAATCGCTTCTCCAGAAAACGCCGAAGAGATGCCATGACACGGATCCCGGCTCGCTCACTGCGCACAAAGACGTTGGCGTCATCGGCGTAGCGGACGAAACGTAGCCCGCGCCGCGCCATCTCCTGATCGAACTCGTCGAGAACGATGTTTGATAGAAATGGCGAAAGCGGGCCGCCTTGCGGAGTTCCTTCAACGACTTCGATACGTGTGCCATCCGGCATCACCACGGCCGACTTCAGCATTCGTCGTATCAGGTTGAGAATCCGCCGGTCGGCCACCCGCTGACTCATTCGATCCAGCAGGCGTTGGTGATGAACCCGGTCAAAAAATTGCGCCAGATCCAGATCAACCACCGTCCGAAAGCCCTCTTCCAGATATTCAGTCGCTTCAGCAATTGCCGTATGAGCACCACGATTACGACGGAACCCATGACTGCTGGGATGGAAGGTTGGTTCAAATATCGGCTCCAGAATCTGGAGAACCGCCTGTTGAACCACCCTCGTTCTCACATTGGGAATGCCCAGACCGCGCTGACCTCCACCGGGTTTGGGAATCCAGACCCGACGAATATCCCCTGGGTAAAAGCGTTCCGCCAACAGTACACTGCGCAGTTCAGTCAACAGACGCGGAGCTTGCGCTTCGGCCTCCTCAACCGTCTGGCCGTCGATCCCCGGTGCCCCCTTATTGCGTACAACGGACAGTAGCGCCCGCGCGAGATTTGCCTCGGACGCTACCGCCTCCAGCAGCCGATTTGAATCGGCTGCCCGGGTGGAAGAACTTGTCATGGTTTTGTGCTTCGCTGTGTGCAGTAGCCATGACCGACGCTCGGGTTCGCCCGAACCTCCGACATCGCCACCCCCTCGCGGGCTGTCGGCGAACACGAAGCTCAATTGATGATGTCCTTTCCTTCTCAACCCATCTCTCCCTTTGCTCAGCCGACTTTCACCGGCTTCATCGCTCCTACGGAGAGATCCGACTTCTGCAGGGGCATCGGCGGTCGTCGTTTCCTCCTACCCGCCTACCGCTCACGCGGACCCCAACAGATCTCCCGGGGTAAGAACACTGGATATGCCGCCGCCGCCGCCCTCACTACCGCCCCGGTCTCGGTTGGATTTTGGGCGTCGCGTTTGTAGGCACGCTCACCCGACCGGATCGGCCTGTCCAAGGGTTCACTCGCGTTCGGTGCTGCGGTTCGTCTAAGACTTCCTCCCCACACGGCCTCGCGGCATCAGCGCCTTGCGCATCTCACGATGGGCACGCTGCGTGCAGTTGTCTTCGACTTACGGTTGCTACCAACTCGCCCCGTAAAGGACTTTCACCTCCTATCCAGTGCCCATGCCCGGCACACCTACGCCCTCACGCCACTCCGCCGGCGTTGGCTCGATTTTCAGGGGTTGGTTTTGGACTTGCGGGCGCGGCTATGGGCGAGGCGGTAGCTTTCGCCATTCATCTCCAGGATGCTGACGTGATGGGTCAGCCGGTCGAGGAGCGCGCCGGTGAGACGTTCGGATCCGAAGGTCTCGGTCCATTCGTCAAAGGGCAGGTTGCTGGTGATGAAAGTCGAGCCGCGTTCGTAGCGCTGTGAGATCAGCTCGAACAGCAATTCGGCCCCGGTCTTGGAGAGCGGCACGAAGCCCAGTTCGTCGATGATGAGCAGCTTGTATCCAGCCATCTGTTTCTGGAAGCGCAGGAGGCGTCGCTCGTCCCGGGCCTTCATCATCTCGCTGACCAACGCGGCGGCGGTGGTAAAGCCGACTGACAGCCCTTTCTGGCATGCCGCCAGCCCCAGTCCGAGAGCCACATGCGTTTTGCCCGTGCCCGATGGCCCCAGAGCGATGGCGTTCTCGCGGCGCTCGATCCATTCGCAGCGCGCCATCTCGAGCACCTGCATCTTGTTGAGTCGGGGGATGGCGGTGAAGTCGAAGCTGTCGAGGCTTTTGACCGCGGGGAAGCGTGCCGTCTTGATGCGCCGCTCCACCATGCGACGCTCCCTGTCGATCATCTCCATCTCGATGAGCCGGGCGAGGAAGCGGATATGGTCGAGGCCTTCGGCGGCGCATTGCCGGGCCAGTTTCTGATGCTCACGAAGGCAGGTGGGCAGCTTGAGCGCCTTAAGATGGTGGGCGAGCAGGATCTCGGGGGCCTGACCGCTCATGCGGCTTTCTGCCCATCGGAGAGCAAGCTCATGTAGGCTCTGGCAAAGGTCTTCTCGACTTTGGTGCGTGGGAGGAAGGGATAGACGTCCAGGTCCAGCCTGGGCGGCACGCGTTCGACCCGGCACAGGATCAGGTGCTTGACGGCATCGAAGCCGACGGCGCCCAGGTCGATAGCCTGCTCCACCGCCGCCTGGAGATCGGCGATATCGAAGCTCTCCAGCAGGCGCAGCACCTGCACATACTCGCGCTTGCCATGCTTGTGCATGCGCGCTTCCATCAGGCGTTGCAGTGTCGCGAACGCCTCGGGCAGTTCCCATCCCTGCAGCGGCGCCGCCTGGTCCAGCGCATTTGATCTTCTGTTCGATCAGCGGGAGATAATGAAGCGGATCGAAGATGACCTCGTCCCGCCGCCAGCAACGGGGATGCCGGGCGATGAACTCGCTGCGGCAGCCGATCACCCCCTCATCGACATAACCCCGGACCCAGACTTCCTGATGACCCCAGGCTACCGGCACCGAATAGTCGTTGGTCTTGTAACGCACCAGGGACTGTGACGAGACACGTCCGCTGGTCTGGTCGCAAGCCTCGAAGGGCGAGGCTGGCAGCGGCTGCATCGCGGCAAGATCGCGCTGAAGTCGCTCGCCGATCGTCTCGCTCTCCCCCGCAGCTTGTCGTCCTGACGTTTGCGGCACTGCTCCTCGAGCCACAGGTTGAACGCCTCCCAGGTCGGGAACTGCGGGATCGGCACCATGAAGTTGCGCCGGCAATAGCCCACCAGTCCTTCCACATTGCCTTTCTCGTTCCCCTTGCCCGGGCGCGCGTAGCGATCACGGATCAGGTAATGGGACAGGAACCCACTGAACAGCGATGCGCGTTTGCGCGTGCCGTCGGGCAGGATCTTCGCCACCAGGCAGCGATCGTTGTCATAGACGATCGAGCGGGGCGCCGCGCCGAAAAAGACGAAGGCATGGATGTGACCATCGACCCAGGCTTCGGCCACTGCCGCTGGATAAGCACGCACATAGCACCCGTCACTGTGCGGCAGATCGAGCACGAAGAAGTGCGCCTTCTGCGTGACCCCGCCGATCTCCACCAGCGCTTCCCCAAAATCGGCCTGCGCATCACCCGCCGGGTGGGCCAGCGGCACGAACATCTCCCGGCTACGCTGCTCACGCTCCCGAATGTAATCCTTGATGATCGTATAGCCGCCGGTGAACCCATGCTCCTGGCGCAGGCGATCGAATACCCGCTTCGCCGTATGGCGCTGCTTGCGCGGAACCCCCGGTCCCCGTCGAGCCAGCCATCGATGATCGCTACAAACCCGTCCAGCTTCGGACGGCAAGGCGCTGCCTGGCGCCGGTAACCGGGCGGCGATGAAAACGACAGCATCTTGCGAACCGTGTCGCGCGACACATTGAAACGCTTCGCCGCGCTCCGCTGGCTCAGCCCTTCCGCGCAAGCCAGACGTACCTTCAGATAGAGTTCCACACTGAAAATCCTCAGTCCTCCCTGCTAAGCAGAAAGGCTTCAAGGTGGACGACTTTTACACCGCCCGCAGCGGACCTATCCCGCGGCTACCGTGGCCGAATATTCCACCGCCGTTCTCAAAGTCAGGTGGTTAGGGGCGGTCGGCCATCCGGCGCCTCAAAATCTTGTTGGCAACCGGAGGTCAAGGATATGATTCAACTCGGCGATGTCCTGAAGGCAGTGGGACCCAATGCGGCGATCGTGTTCGCGGCCTGGATATTCATGGGCTTTCTGCAGCAACGCTACGATAGCGCGCTCGATCGTTATCGGTCTGCCGTCGGCGACTACAGATCCAACGACCATGAAGGAGCGCGCGCCGGCAACCTCAAGGACCAGATCGTCACCTACCGTACCCGTTGCACGCTGATGGGCCGGGCAACGATGACGGGCCTGGTTGCCGCCGTCTCGCTGATTGCATCGCTTATCTTCGGCGCGGCGGACGTGCTCGTCCCGGCCAATCTTTTCATTACTTACGCTGGCACGGCGGCCACGTTCCTGGGCTTTGCGCTGGTGATCGTGGCCGCCATCGTGGTCATGGCCGAAGGGCGGATCGTGCGCAGGCAACTGGACGACGAACTGCGCGACGTGCCTGAACTTGCCGGCGAAGCCGGACATGTGGAAGGTAGGTCGAAACGTTAGGCCGCTATGGCGGCGCGGCTCGGCAATCCGCTACATTCCGTGCATGCCGCCCGCCAGCGGCATCGTGGAATGGTGGAGATGGTTCATGATCCAGATCGAACCGAAGATCACGAGCCCCACGATGAGCACGCCGTAGGCCAGGGCAAGCACGTTGTTGGTGTTGTCGGGGCCGGTTGTAACATGCAGGAAGAAGACGAGGTGGATGCCCATCTGCGCGACTGCCAGCACGATAAGCGCCATCGGCAGCGCGGGGCGCCATATCAGTTCGACGTTGACGAGCAGAAATGAAAGTCCGGTCAGCAGGCCCGCCAGGACGAGGCCTATGATATAGCCCTTTATCCCGCCCGACAACTCGCCGATGTCGGTTGCTTCGTCGCCAGGAGCGGCATCGTGAGGATCGCGTTCGTGGTCGGCGCGATTTTCCATGTCAGGTTATCCCGATCAGATAGACGATGGTGAACAGCCCTACCCAGATGATGTCGAGCGCGTGCCAGAACAGATTGAAGCACATCATCCGGCGCAGGACCGTGGGTTGAAACCCCTTCGCGCCGAGCTGCGCCATCATCGTGCCGAGCCAGAGCAGCCCCACGGCGATATGCAGGCCATGCAGACCGACGAGCGCGAAGAAGGCTGAAAGGAAGGCGCTGCGCTGTGGGTCGGCCCCTTCGGATGCCATGATCGCGAATTCCTGAACTTCGAGCGCAAGAAATGCGGCGCCCAGGATGCCGGTGGCCAGCTGCCATCCCTGCGTCCACATGATCGCCTTGCGATCGGCGGCGGCGCTGGCCATGCCACAGGTGAAGCTGGACAGCAGCAGCACCGCTGTTTCCAGCGCGACGCGGCCCTGGCCGAACAGCTCGCGCTGGCCGGGACCGCCGGCATGTTCATCCGCCAGCACGGCATAGGCCGCGAAAAAGGCGGAGAACATGACGATGTCGCTCAGCAGGTAGATCCAGAAGCCATAGCCAACGATCGTGCGGGGGATGACGGTCCGCCTTCGCCATGTCCGGTTACGGTCGGATTCGATTGGTGACGGCCCAGGGCATAGGCATCATGCGCGGGGGTGCCGGGTGCGTTGGGAGAACTCATGCGTTCTGCTCCTCCCGTCGGAGCCAGGCGTGCCTGGCCAAGCGGCGTGCCCCGTCGATCCGCGCCACTTCGTCGGGCGGAATTTCGTATTCGTGAACGGTGCGCCAAGCGAAGATCACGAAGGTGGCATAGGCTCCGACGAAGCCGATCGTCGCAAGCCACCAGATTTCCCAGACCAGTGCGAAGCCGATCGCGCTGGCGAAGAACGCGGTGACCACGCCGGTCGGGCTATTTTTCGGCATGTGGATGGGATCGTATCGCGGTTCGGGTCCAAGCCGCTGGGTTTCGATCGCAGCCTGCTTGATGGTCCAGTAGGGCTCCTCGCCGTGCACCTGCGGCAGGACCGCGAAGTTGAAGGGTGGTGCCGGCGAGGGGGTCGACCATTCGAGCGAGCGACCATCCCATGGATCGCCCGTCACGTCGCGCAGTGCTTCGCGGCGGCGGATCGAGACGACCAGCTGGATGATCTGCGCCAGCACGCCCAGGATCATCACGCCGGCCCCGGCCAACGCGATGTGCATCCAGATGCCCCATTCCTCGACCGGAACGCGCTGAAGCCTGCGGGTCATGCCATCAAGCCCTGCGACGTAAAGCGCGCCGAAGACGATCACGAACCCGGCGATCGTGAGCCAAAACGCGATGTGGCCCCAAAACTCGTCGAGAAGGAAGCCGAAGGCCTTGGGGAACCAGTAGGTATATCCGGCGAAGGCCCCGAAAACGACGCCGGAGATGATGACATTGTGGAAGTGCGCGACAAGGAACATCGAGTTGTGCAGGACAAAATCCGCAGGCGGAATGGCCAGGAGCACCCCGGTCATTCCACCGACCACGAATGTCAGCAGAAAGCCCATGCCCCACATCATCGGGGTGGCGAACCGCAGGCGTCCTCCGTACATGGTGAAGATCCAGTTATAGACCTTCACGCCCGTACCCACCGCGATCACACTCGTGGCGATGCCGAAGGCGGCATTGACGTCCGCTCCTGCGCCCATCGTGAAGAAGTGGTGCAGCCATACAAGGAACGACACGACGACGATGAACAGCGTCGCCGCCACCATCGAACGATAGCCGAATAGTGGCTTGGACGAGAAGGTCGAGAAGACCTCGGAGAAAATGCCGAATGCCGGCAGGATCAGGATGTAGACCTCGGGATGGCCCCATGCCCAGATGAGGTTGACGAACATCATCTGGTTGCCGCCCGCCTCGTTGGTGAAGAAGTGGAAGCCGAAGTAGCGGTCCAGGGTCAGCATCGACAGCGTCGCCGTCAGGATCGGGAAAGCGGCGATGATCAGCATATTGGCGCCTAGCGATGTCCAGCAGAACATCGGCATGCGCAGGTAACTCATGCCCGGCGCCCGCATCTTGAGGATGGTGGCCACCAGGTTGATGCCGCTCATCAGCGTGCCGACGCCCGAGATCTGCACCGCCCATAGATAATAGTCGACGCCGACGCCGGGCGAATAGGTCTTTTCGCTGAGCGGCGCATAAGGCAGCCACCCCGCGCGGGAGAATTCACCGATCACCAGGCTGACGTTGACCAGCAGCGCGCCTGCGGCCGTCAGCCAGAAGCTGGTGGAATTGAGCGTCGGGAACGCCACGTTGCGCACGCCAAGCTGCAGCGGCACCGCGAAGTTCATCAACCCGATCACGAAGGGCATGGCCCCGAAGAAGATCATGATCGTGCCATGCGCGGAAAAGATCTGGTCGTAGTGCTCGGGCGGAAGATAGCCCTGTCCGCCGCCCACGGTCATCGCCTGCTGGCTGCGCATCATGATCGCGTCGATGAACCCGCGCAGCAGCATCGCTATGCCGAGCATCACGTACATGACGCCGATACGCTTGTGGTCGACCGAGGTAATCCATTCCGACCATAGATAGTGCCAGTGCCCTTTCACGGTGACCCATGCGACAAGGGCGAGGATGGCGAATATGACGATGCCCGCCGCGATCAGCGGGATGGGTTGGTCGAACGGCACGGCGGACCAGTCGAGCTTCCCAAGGATAGTCATGACAGTGGCTCCGGCGACACGCCCGGGCCACCGCGTCCTTCACCGGGCCCGGCGGCGGGGGCAATTCGGTGGGAGACGATACCGTCGAACAGGCCCGGGACGACCGAACTGTAGTCGAATGCCGGAACGTCGCTGCTTTGTCGCGCCAGGCGCGCATAGGCGGCGGCATCCAGGCGGTTGCCGCGAACCCTTTTCGACCACTGCGCGAAACGATCGGGAGGCAGTGCATGGACGGTGAACTTCATGCCGGGAAATCCGTCGCCACTGAAATGCGCGGACTGGCCGTAGAACTGCTCCGGCTTGTCGGCCATGAGATGCAGCTTTGTCTCCATGCCGTTCATGGCATAGATCATGGTGCCCAGCCGCGGCACGAAAAAGACGTTCATGACGCTCGCCGACGTCAGACGGAACCGCACCGGAACCCCGGCGGGAACAACCAGCCGGTTGACGCTCGCCACCCCCTCGCGGGGATATATGAACAGCCATTTCCAGTCGAGCGAGACCACTTGAACTTCGACTGTTTCGTGGGTCGACGCGATCGGGCGGGCCGGGTCGAGATCATGGCTCCCGATGTAGATCACCCCGCCAAGAAACAGGATGACCAGGATGGGGATCGACCAGACGATCATCTCGATACGTCCCGAATAGACGAAGCTCGGCTTGTAGCGCGCGCGGGGATTGCCGGCGCGGAACCACCATGCGAACCTGACAGACGCGATCATCGTGGGCACGACGATGGCCAACATGATTCCGAGCGCGTCCAGCATGATCTGCCGGTTGCCGGCGGCGATTGGACCGCCGGGAGAAAGTACCGAATGTGAGCCGCAGCCGGCAAGCAGCGCCGATGCGAGGTGCAGGAACCGGCCGGGCAGGGCGCGGTTCACATCATGGGCTTGCCGCCGGTGACGGCGATCGTGGCGCCCGAGACGTAGCTGGCTTCGTCACTGGCGAGCACGACATAGGCGGGGGCAAGTTCCCGGGGCTGGGCGGGGCGGCCGATGGGGTAGCTGGCTCCGAATGTCTTCACCTGATCGGGCGGCATGGTGGCCGGGATCAAGGGCGTCCAGACCGGGCCCGGCGCAACGCAGTTCACGCGGATGCCCTTGGGCATGAGCATCTGTGCCAGGCCGCCGGTGAAATTCTGGATGGCGCCCTTCGTCGTCGCATAAGGGAGCAGTGTCTGTTTGGGCATATCGGCGTTGACCGACGTCGTGTTGATGATCGAGGCGCCCGGCTTCATGTGACCGACCACCGCTTTCGCCAGGTAGAACATTGCATGGATGTTCGTGCGGAAGGTTCTGTCCCATTCCTCGTCGGGAATGTCGGCAATGTCTTCGAATGTCATTTGATGGGCCGCATTGTTGACGAGCACATCGACACCGCCCAGTTCCTCTACCGCCCGTTCAACGATGGCCCGGCAATGTGCGGAATCGCCGATATCGCCCGCGATCAGCACCGCCTTGCGGCCCGCTGCCTCAATCAGGCTGGCGGTCGTCGCCGCGTCCTCATCCTCGTTGAGGTAGGCGATGAGGATGTCCGCGCCCTCACGGGCAAAGGCGATGGCAACGGCGCGCCCTATGCCGCTGTCGCCGCCGGTGATGATCACCTTCTTGTCCTGCAGGCGGCCGTGCCCCTCGTAGCTGTCTTCGCCGTGGTCGGGCACCGGATCCATCTCGCCCGTCAGTCCAGGCGGCTGCTGCTGCTGTTCGGAAAGGGGCGGCTGCATGTCGTTCGTGGTGTCCATGAAGGAAAGCTCCGTTCTGATGTCAGGTGATCGCAGCGTGCAGGAAGGGCCTCAACCGGCTGCAGCTTGAACGAAGCTGGCTTGTCTGGGGTCCGGGCGACTAACATAGCTTTATATATTGCCGGGGCGACCAGCCGCCCTCGGCCGAACGACAGCTGCGCAGCGGTTTTGCGGCGGCAGGTGGCACGCAAGGCGCTGCACCGTCGGGCCGTGCCGGATCCATCGGTTCAGGCCGTCTTCTGCAGGCGCGGTTCGATGCGCAGGTTGACGACGTCGCATGCCGCCGAGCGGGTGAGGACAAATGCGATGGCTTCAGCAATCTCGGCCGCCTGGAGCATCTGGTGGCGAGAGACGGCCTGGCGCTTTTCCTCGTCACTCGCCTCCTGCATGTCGGTATCGACCGAACCGGGCTGAATGATGCTGACGCGGATGTTGTCCTCCTCCACTTCCTTGCGCAGCGTCTCGGCGAATGCCTGGATGCCGGCCTTGGTTGCGGAGTAGACGCTTTCGCCGACTGCCTTGATCTCGGTGCTGATCGAACCGATGAACAGCAGGTGGCCTGATCCTTGCGCCTGCCTCCGCATAACGGCTTCGCGGGCACAGGCGATATAGCCGATCAGGTTGGTTTCGACGACGTAGCGCCAGTCCGCATCCGTCATCTGGTGTACCGGTTTTGCGCCCAGCGCGGCAGAGGCGATCAGGATGTCGATCCCTCCAAGTTCTTCGTCCACCGCCGCGAACACGCGATCGATGTCCTCCTTCGAGGACGCGTCCGCCGTGAGCCCGATCACTTCGCCGCTCTGCTCGCGAGCGATGGCCAAGGCATCCCCAAGGTCCGGTTCATGTCGCCCGAACGTCACCACCCGGGCGCCTTCGCGAGCGAGAAGCTGGAGCGCCGCGCGCCCTATGCCGGTAGTGCCGCCCGTCAGCAGTATCCGCTTTCCGGCAAGCTCGGTGTGTTCGACAGTCATGGTTCATCCCGATGATCAGGCTGCGGCGCGGATAAGAATTGCGCTGTCACAGCGGGTTTCCAGTCGCCGCGTGTTCGAATTCCACGACGTCGTGTGCGCATAGTATCCTCAGGTCCTTGCGCCGTGCGACGGACAGGGCTCGCAGGCGTTCCTGGTTCGTCAGGCGCAGTTCCCGGCTGACTTCCATCATCGTCTGATAGCCGCGCAGCCCCGGCGTACAGCGACGCTTCGCGCTGCGCATTTCACCGTGATAGAAATAGGCGTCGCCGGCATGAAGCAGCCAGCCTTCGGGTCGCTGGATCGCCACGCCGGCATGGCCCCAGGTATGGCCGGGCAGCGGCACCATCAGGATTTCCGGCGGTAGGCCATCGAGATCCCTCACCGCATCGAAGCCGAACCATGCCTCGCCCGTCGCCCCATAGCGGCACCACGCGCGGACCTCGTCGAATTGCGATGGCCGGTAGCGGTTACGACTGACGAAGCCGGTTTTCGGAGCGGTGGCGCTTGTCCATTCCTTGTCCATCACGTGGACACGCGCCTGCGGGAAATCCTCGAGACCCCCGGCGTGATCGAAGTCGAGGTGCGTCAAGACGATGTGGCGCACGTCCTGCGAGCGGAAACCGAGCGCTTCTATCTGGCGAAGGGCGGTGTCCTCTTGCCGAAGCCGGATGTTCAGCAGCGCGCGCATTGTACTTGTGATGCGGGGATGAGGTGGGCGGTGCGGATCAGCGACATCACGCAAGCCGTACCCGGTATCCACGAGCACCAGTCCATGCCCATCCGTTACAATGAGCAGGCAATGACAGACGAGCTTTCCCGTCAGGCCCCGGCTGCGGCCATCGATGAGGGAGCCGCCCAACGGGCAGTCCGTTCCGCAGTTGAGGTGGTGAATGTGCATGGAAACTAAGGGCGGCAAGGCACAATCGGGTTGCCCCGAATAGATGCATGATAGGACTTTGATCGGTCACTTGCCCCGCGCGACCCCGACGCCGGCATAGCCTGCGGGAGACGATCTTTGCCCCTGGATGGCCGCGGAACGGCAGCCGGGACACTCATCGCATCACGGCCGGTTCGACATTGCCAAGACGAACGCAGCGCCGGGCACTTCGATCCGTTCCATCGCGCCGCCCGGCTCTGAAAGTGCCACCCGCGTTACCATGCCGCCCTGCTCGTGCGCGACAAGAGCGGCGTCGCCATTGGCAACATAGTGACGCGGTGACGAACTGCCCGTGAGCCACCAGCCGGACATTGCCAGCCGGCCTTCCTCCACCCGAAATCGGACGATGCTGTCGTGCCCCCTGTTGCTGACGAGGACAGCGCCATCGTCAGCAATGGCGATGTGCCCGCCCAGATTGCCGTCCGCGCAAGGCTCGGGCGACGTCGATACGCAGTCGAGAAACGTCAGTACACCCCCTCGCGACGGAGAAGGAACAGTGCCGCAGCCAGTTCGCACAGCAGCACAGCATGCACGTTGTCTGGATGAAACAGGAGATGCCGGGGACCAAATCCCCGGGGTGTTTCGAACGCTATGTCGGAAAAGGTGATCCGGCCGCCCTCCAGGCGATGGCGAAACACGCGGTCGAGGCCCAGGTCTACGTGATAGATGGTTTGTCCATCATCTGCGAAAATCGCGCAGTGCGCGTGCGGACCGTCCTGCCGTTCGAGATCGGCGTCCGCGTCCTTGAGGCGCGCCTCGGGCCGATAGCGATCCGACAATTCGCAGAGGGCGCCGGTATGCGAGTCGATCGGCACGATACTCAACGCACCATCGACATAGTTGGCGGCCGCGAGGCGGCGGCCATCGGGCGACAGTGACAGGTAGCAAGGGCTGGCGCCGCCGCTCGAAACCTCTCCCATCAGAGCCCAGGATTCATGGGTGCGCTTCCAGGCGGCAATGCGGCCCTGATCGGTTTCGTGGACTACGTAGGCGATCCGGTGCCCAGGCGACCACACCGCGAACGAGGCATTCGCGATCGCCGGTTCGGGCTCGCCCAAGTGCAGCGTTCGATCCCGCGCTATGATCGGGCAAAATCCGCTTCCGCGTGCGCTGTATGTGCCTATCCAGTACATGGGGCGGTCACGCCGGATCGCGTGGCAGGAAAGTGTTCGTTGCCGTTCGACGCGCGTGGCGGTCTGACATCGTTCGGGTTCCTTGGAACGTGGTGGTGGTGGGGCGCCAGCCTTCTGATGACGAAATGAAAAAGGGGGCGTGGGCAGGGCAAACTGAACCCGCGCCCCAACCAGTGATGCGGCTATCACCGGCAAGTCTGCCTGTCATGAGTGATGATGATCTATAATCGCTGATCGAGCGCGGCAATATCAACAGGATCAATATCGAGATCGATCGATCGTATGCAAAAGGCGCACTGGCTTACTGAAAGCATCTGATTTCATACGATCAACGGTCGCATTCACCGAAGACTATGTCCATCGCGCCGAGGATTGCCGTGGCGTCCGGCAGCATGTGTCCTCTCGACATGAAATCCATCGCCTGGAGATGGGAGAACGCGGTAGGACGGATCTTGCAGCGGTACGGCTTGTTCGAGCCATCGGAAATCAGATACACCCCAAACTCGCCCTTGGGGCTCTCGGTGGCGACATAGACCGCCCCGGCAGGGACATGAAAGCCTTCGGTGTACAGCTTGAAGTGATGGATCAGCGCTTCCATGGATGTCTTCATCTCAGCGCGCTTGGGTGGGAATATCTTTCGATCATCCGACGAAATCGGCCCGGCCGGCATCTCGTCCAGGCATTGCTTCATGATCCTGGCAGACTGACGCACTTCTTCGACGCGAACCATGAAGCGGTCGTAACAATCGCCGTTGGTCCCTATGGGGATGTCGAATTCCATGCGTTCGTAGACATCGTAAGGCTGCGACTTGCGCAAGTCCCAGGGGAGGCCGGCCGCGCGGATCATCGGACCCGAGAACGCCCAGGCCAGCGCATCCTCCTGGGAGACGATGGCGACATCGACATTGCGCTGCTTGAAGATGCGGTTATCCACCACGAGGCTCATCGCATCCTCGAACAGGCGGGGCAGCCGCTTGTCCAGCCAGTCGCCGATGTCGGTCAGCAGCCTCAGCGGCACGTCTTCATGGACACCGCCGGGGCGGAACCACGCCGCATGCATGCGCGCTCCAGAGGAGCGCTCGTAGAAGTTCATGCAGTCTTCGCGCAGCTCGAAGAGCCACAGGTTCGGGGTCATGGCGCCCACATCCATGATGTGCGATCCGAGGTTGAGCATGTGGTTTTTGATGCGGGTCAGCTCCGCAAAGAACACGCGCAGGTACTGCGCGCGGATCGGCACTTCAATGTTTACGAGCTTTTCGATGGCAAGAACATAGGAATGCTCCATCGCCATCGGCGAACAATAGTCGAGGCGATCGAAATAGGGCAGGGCCTGCAGATAGGTCTTGTGCTCGATCAGCTTTTCGGTGCCGCGATGGAGCAGGCCGATATGGGGATCGATGCGCTGGATGATCTCTCCATCCAGTTCCATGACCAGCCGCAGCACGCCATGCGCGGCCGGGTGCTGTGGCCCGAAATTGATCGTGTAGTTGGTGATGACGTCGTCGCCGGTGGTCGGCGAATGTTCGAATTGCATGCTCATTGTCAGCTTCCCTCCGGAGCCGGGCCGGAGCCTTCCCGGGCGTTGGCGCCGCCGGTAGGACCTCGGTCAGGCCGTGCGCCGGTCGGGTCGGGCGCTCCCGGCGCGTCTTTGTCCAGTTCTTCCTGAACCGGGTCGCCCAGGCCCTGGCCCGCGATCGTGCCTGTCCTTGCTGCCGATGCCACTTTATGAGCCGCTTGCCGGTCGGTGGCCTCGCCAGCGCCGGTGTCCTTCGGAGCGTCGGTCGTCTTGGGCGTCATGGCGGGGGAAGGCGCTGCCTTCTCGTCGCCAGGCAGCACGTAGTCCGCGCCCTCCCAGGGGCTCATGAAGTCGAAGGTGCGCAAGTCCTGCTGCAGATCGACAGGCTCATAGACCACCCGCTGGTCTTCTTTCGAATAGCGCAGTTCGACATAGCCGGTGAGCGGAAAATCCTTTCGAAACGGGTGGCCCTCGAAACCGTAGTCCGTGAGGATGCGCCGCAGATCGGGGTTGCCGGCGAAGATTACGCCGTACATGTCGAATACCTCGCGCTCCAGCCAGCCTGCGTTTGGCCACAGTGTCGTGACGGTCGGCACCGCAGTCGTTTCCGACGCGGCGACCTTGACGATCAGGCGATGGTTCCGGGTGACCGAGAGCAGCATGTAGACAACTTCGAAACGCTCTGCGCGCGCGGGATAATCGACGCCGGCGATGTCCATCAGTTGCTGGTAGGCGTGTTCGTCACGGATGATGCGCAAGGCGGTGGCAATCTGCGCGCGCGCAACGGTCAGCACGATTTCGCCGTTTTCCTCCTGGGCGTGCGTGACCATCGCGCCAAGCGCTGCTACCAGTTTATCGCGCACCCCTTCGTTCGAACTGAACCTGGGTGCTGAATGAAGAACGATCATGAGGTAACTTCCTTTCGCGCACGACCTTGAAGCGCGCCTTGATCCACTTCGGCGCCGCTCGCCCGATAACGGCAATGCCAGGCCGAAGTTGCGCCACGGCAATCTGGATCAAAGGTTGCGCTGACCGCACGGGTCCAGCCGCGAGGTAAGCCGATCCGCCGCGCGATGGCGGCCCGACGCTCGCCTGAGGCGAGCAGCCGGGCCGGTTCGCCGTTCAGCCATCTCGGGGTTTGCGACAGCGGCGGCGATCCCCGGGGATCACGGTGTGGAACCGCCAGTATCGGACGAACCTATATCGCCTCCGGCATTCGCTGAAGTGCCAGAGGTTCCGGCGCCGCCTGGCGTGCCGGTAACGGTGCCCACGCCGGCGGGGTTCCCAGGCGTGCTGGATGTTCCGGACGTTCCAGGGGTTCCAGGGGTTCCGGTATTCCCGGTTGTGCCGCTATTGCCGGACGGCGGCGTACCTTTCCGCCGGTCGCCGCGTTTGCCGGCCTTCTTGCGCTGGGTGCTTTCGGGAGCGCCGGTGTTGGTGCCATTGGGGCCGTTGGGCGACCGGCCCATGTCCTGTGGATCGTTGGATCTGCTGCCGCTGGTCGACCCGCTGGTCGACGATTGCGAAGTTCCTGACGATTGCTGAGCCGTATCGGTCAGCGCGAATGCCGCGCTCGGCGCCGCGACGCAGGCTGCGGCAAGCATTAATGTACGTATGTTCATGATAAACCTCACTCCAACGCGTTCTTTCCGAACGACACTCCCTGAGTGCGGGGGACGGTCCAAAAGTTCCTTTGATCTGACGTAAAGCAACGGCAGCGGCCGGCTGCCGCATCTGCTGCTGCAGTTCCTAATCGAAGTCAGGATGGCGGGCGCAACGGGAACTTTGGCCGGGTCGCGATCTTCCACGGCTTAACGCACATCCGTTGCGAAACAGCATTCGATGGTCGCATGATCTGATCCGGGAGTGAACCGATGAAAGCCGCTTTGAAGACCGCCGACGGCAGGTTTGCGGTAACCGAAGTCGACCGGCCGATCATCCCGGCCAGCGATTACGTTCTCGCCCGAGTGCGGGTTGCTGGCATCTGCGGCACCGACCTTCGGCACTGGGCGAAGGCGGAGCCGGATCTGGAATGCCATATCGTCGGTCATGAACTCGCGGGTGAAGTCGTCGAGGTCGGCTCAGATGTGGTCAACCTCAAACCCGGCGATCGGGTCGTGATCGAGACGGTCATGGGGGATGGCGTCTGCGTGTACTGCAATGCCCAGCGTTATAATATCTGCGAGCACCTGTACGAAGTGCGGACCAAATTCGTCTCACGCGCTTATGGCGAGTTCGTCTGCGGACCAGAGAAAAAGTTCTATAAACTGCCGGATCACGTCAGCTTCGAGGAAGCGGCGTTGATCGATACCTTCTCGGTGTGCCTCCATGCCCACCACATTGGCGGAGCCGGGGTCAACGACAAGGTTGCGATCATCGGCGCCGGGCCGATTGGCTTAGGGCAATTGCAGCTTGCGCGGCTGAGTGGCGCCGACGTTCTGATCACGGATCCGGTCGACAGTGCGCTTGCGCTCGCACGCGAACTGGGCGCGGCGGTGACGGTAAGCGGTCCGCCCGAACGGGTGGCCCAACAGGTCATGGAGTTCACCGGCAATCGAGGTGCCGACGTCATCTTCGAGTGTGCCGGGGGCGAATCCATGCCCGAGACACTGCCATTGGCGACAAAGATCGCACGTCGTGGCGGCAAAGTAGTGGTTGTCGGTGGATTCGACGACGGCGACGTTGCCATCCCGCTCGAATGGCAACGCATCCAGATGTCCGAAATACAGATCCTGCCAAGCGCCAGCTTTGCGTTAAATGACATCTATCCTGAACAGGGCACGGTGCTGGAGCTACTGGCAAACGGAAAGCTCGAAGCGGCGAAGCTGATCACCCACCGCTTTACGTTGGATCGGATCAATGAAGCGTTCGAGGCCGCCGCCGCCAAAGAGGAGACCGGCGCTGTCTTCGTGGCAATCACGATTTGACGACCAACTGGGATCGTACGTGCTGGAGACGTCACCGCAAGATGCGTTTCGGACTTGATAATCAGGCGAAGCAGGGACGTTTCCTGCACGCCGCGTCCCGACTTTGCTTTTGCCTCCGCAAAGTGGAGGCGTCGATGATCTTATCGATCCATGTTGGTGGATGGAAGATATCAGGAACGAGGCCCTTTTCCAATCCATTGACGCAATGATGCATCAGCGAAGATGCCAAGAACGAGATGGAGAAGAAAATGTTCATGCATAACAAGCGTTTACAATACACAGTCCGGGTATCTGAAACCAATCCGGTGCTTGCATCCATGTTGCTTGAACAGTTCGGCGGCCCAGATGGAGAACTGGCAGCTGCAATGCGCTACTTCACGCAAGGCTTGGGTGAAGTCGATCCGGGTCGCAAGGACATGCTGCTCGATATCGCCACGGAAGAGTTGAGCCATCTGGAGGTGATCGGTTCCATCGTCGCAATGCTCAACAAGGGCGTCAAGGGCGAACTCTCCGAAGCCAACATCGAGGAGGCAGAGTTGTTCATGAAGATGAACGCGGGCGGAGACAGCCACACCCAGTCCCTGCTGTATGGCGGCGGACCGGCGTTGACCAACAGTTCTGGCGTGCCATGGACCGCCGCTTACGTCGACAGTCGCGGTGATCCGACCTGCGATCTGCGTTCCAACATCGCCGCCGAAAGCCGGGCCAAGATCATTTATGAACGCTTGATCAATGTTACCGATGATCCCGGCGTCAAGGAAGCGCTGGGCTTTTTGATGACCCGCGAGATCGCGCACCAGAAAAGTTTCGAGAAAGCCCTTTATTCCATCCGCGAGAATTTCCCTCCCGGGAAGCTTCCGGGCGTTGCGCCTTATACCGATATGTATGTCAACACGTCGCAAGGCGAAGGCGATGCGCTTGGTCCCTGGAACACCGGCGAACAGTGGGAAAAGGTTGACGATATCGAGGCCCGCCTGCCGTTCGGTGGCGGTGAAGGCCTGCCAGAAGTGGGCCTGACGGATGCCGAGACCGAGACGACGGCAGCGCTGATGTCGCGGCTTAAATCCGACCCGAACGCGGACCCTCTCACCGGCACGGAACTGGGCGCCGGACCTGGGGCCGGCAAGGTCTCGGACCGCGACTTCGGCGCTGCCCAGGACATTCAGGAAGCGGCCGCGATCGCTGCCGCGAAAACAGCTTAAGGACCCTTTGCAATGGTAGCAGAAGACGCAATCCGACACGAGTTCGTCACTGGTCTGCGCAACGCGCACGCCTTGGAACACCAGGCGCTTTCGCTGCTCGACCGGCAGATCGAACATCTGGCTGAATATGCGGACGTGGAAGTCCAGTTGCGCAGCCATCGTGGCGAAACCGAAAGGCAGATCGAAAGGCTGGAAACGATCCTGGACAGCCTAGGCGAAGGCCATTCCGCGCTTAAGGACGTGGCAGCGTCCCTGAGCGGTACTCTCGCGGCGCTGGGCCATACGTTCGCGGCGGACGAGATCCTGAAGAACAGCTTCGCCAACTTTGCCTTCGAGAACTTCGAGGTGGCGAGCTACAACGCTTTGATCATCATCGCCGAGAGGGGCGGCTACCAGGAGGCGGTGCCGCTGCTGCGCGAGACATTGGCCGAGGAACTGGCGATGGCCGCATTCCTGGACGAGACGCTGCCGATCGTCGTCAACAAGTACCTGGACCGCAGGGCCGGTGGCGAACAGGCCAGCCACTAATGGGCTCAGCCGTTGTGGCTGGGTTTCTGGGCAGCCTTGCAGCCGGCCTGGCGACCGGGATCGGCGTCTTGCCGATCCTGGTTCGCGGCCGTCTGCGCGAAACCGACGCCTCCGCGTTATTGGGCTTTGCTGCCGGCGTCATGCTGGCGGCATCGTTCTTTTCGTTGATCGTTCCGGCGCTTGCTTCCGCAGGTGATCAGGGGCTTGGTCGCTGGGCGCGCTCGTCGCTGGTGACGGCAGGCGTGCTTGCCGGGGCCGCAGGGCTCGCCTGGCTTAATGCCTCGTTGCCGCCACTTGGCGCAATCTCGGGAAGCGGGGAAGCCTGGTCAATGACCGCAACCGCTCAACCTGGTTGATGATCATTGCGATCACTTTGCACAATTTTCCCGAAGGTGCGGCTGTGGGCCTCAGCTTTGCTGACGGCACTTTCACATCCGGCATGCCGACCGCGCTGGGCATCGGTATCCAGAACGTCCCGGAAGGCCTTGCTGTGGCCGGCGCGCTGGCGACCATAGGGTACGGCCGCGCCGGCGCCGCGCTGGGAGGGCTGGCGTCCGGTCTGGTGGAGCCGCTTGCGGGCCTTGCCGCGGCTTGCCTCGTCACCGCCGCAAAGGTGCTGCTGCCGGCGGGGCTTGCCCTGGCGGCAGGGGCGATGCTGTACATCGTCGTGGCGCAGATCATTCCCGATCTCAAGGAGCGTGGCGCCACCGCGCTGGGGACGAAGGGGTTTTTCCTCGGCCTGGGTTTGATGCTGTTCCTCGATACTGCGCTGGGTTGAAGGTTATTCGGACGAGGCGTTTCGACGCGCCGCCTGCGCGCGGTACAGGCGCAGGCGCGATGTGCAGGACCGTAACCGAAGGCGCCGGGGACCCGACCCGCACGCGCTCGTCGGGGATCGCCTGCCATGATGCGAGGGCGCGGCGACTTTGCGTGGCGAATATCAGGTCCTGCGCCCGCGTTGCCGTCTCGCTCAGAGTTCGTGACCTGGGGCCGCGCAGAGGCAGCAGGTCGATGGCTATGCACAGCATGGGTCTGTTGGACGTTTCGCGCAATAACGCATCCAGCGGGAGATTGGCCGAGATGCCGGCATCGCCGTACCGGCGCCCGTCTATTTCCGCCGGCGGGAACACCGGGAGCGGGCCGCTCCAGGCCCGAAAGTGCTCCCGCTGATCGGTGCGTCATGGCTGTCGAACACCACGTCCTCGCCTGTATCAAGATCGATGACAGTGGCCGAAAATCGCGGCACGCCGCAATTCGGACGCGTGAAGTCGATCAGACGGTCGATGGTCCTGCCCAGCGGAGCGGTGTCTTAGAGGCTCGAAGGCGGGCGGTTGCCGCCGGGTTCGAACGAGGAGCCCGGCACATGGCGCGCAGCGAACACCCTTGGGTGGCCCACCGCCAGCGTCCACAGCACGGCTCAGGTCCATCGGGCGTGCTCCAGCGGGCCAGTGCCTGACGCGGCGGGAGGTCGACCGGTGCGGCCCCACAGATCGTCGAGGGCATCGAAACGCGCTTCGGGCGCATTGCCGCACATGATCGCGCCGTTGATCGCCCCCGCCTGAGGGAGTTCCAAGTTCATTTGCGAAACATGGGTCAACAAACGGGATACCGCTCGTTAATCGCCGAGTTGAATCGTTTCGAAGAGGAGAAGGAAAATGTCGCATCCCCGTCACCCCGAAGAGGAAGGCAAGCCCGACCTCAGCCCCAAGGCCCAAGCCGACGAAAGTCACGGCTCGTTGAAAGGCCAACAACTGACGGGGCGCAACGATCCGGAAATCAACAATTCCCGTGGTGCCGAGACTGGTGGTGGCATTGGCGGAGAGGGAGTGCATCGCCCCGGACGTCATCGCTGAATGGCATCGTCTCGTTGCCGATCGGCAGGCTCGAGCGGGGGCTGTCGATACGCAGGGAGATGACTGCTCGCAATCGCGAAGCACCGAGCCCGCGCCGATCGGGCACGCAATGCCGCTCGCGCCGCTCATCCACACATCCATGAGACGGAGCTGCATGGGGTACTTCGCAGGATCATGGTTTCTGCACTCGCCGCATGATCTCGATCCGGTTCAGTAAGTGCAGCGATATTTCAATCCCCGTGAAATCGTGACGTGGATCGTTCTGGGTCTCGGCTACTTTTTCTGCGGGCTGGGCCTGTTGTTCCTGATCTTTCCGCACACGGGCGCTGACATTTTCGGCATTCCTGCCGTTGGAGCTTCAGCGCTTTCCTATGTCCGGGCCGTGGCGCTCCGCGACATCGCCCTGGGGTTCTATATCGTCTTTCAAACCCTGTGTTCGACGCGTCGCGCCGTCAGAATCCTGCTTCTGTCTACCGTCGTTATTCCCGCCGGCGATATGCTTCTCGTTCTGGCCAGCGAGCGCGCGAACCTGACCTGCCTGCCGTTGCATCTGGCGAGCGCCGGGTGCTTCCTTGGATTGGGGCTATGGATAAGGCGGACAGAAGACCGCAAGTGAAGTTGCATCTTGAACGGACGAAGGCAGTCGGACAGATCGTTACTCTCCTGCATTGAAGCGCCAAGGCGACTTCGTAGACGCTTGGCAATCTGCTCCGGGCTCCATGCCTTTGACCAGCGCCGGTTCTGCCGCGGCCCATGGCGCCGCCCCTTCCAGGACACCTTGGGGCCGGTGACTGGCCTATCGCCGGGCTTGGCAACGGCCCGCTCAAACGATCCTCGACCCAGCACCGTAGGGTGTCGTTGGCCGCTAGCCTGGCGACCTTCGGACGGCGCGCCGCGCGTTCGGCATGCCACTGAGCTGTCGTCGCACGATATTCGAAATTCCCACTACGGGTCGCCGCGTTGCGCCGGATCTCACGGGAGACCGTCGAAGCTGCCCGACTGAGCCGGCGCGCAATCTCACACACGCCATGCCCTTGGACCAGTAACAGCGCGATCTCTTCGCGCTCCGCCAGGGATAAATATCTGCCCGACAAGGGCTTCGACGAACGCCTGAACTCCGCTGGTGGCATACCGCCCGCCTCCCGAAACCAACGGCTTCCAACCGGCTGTGACGCTCCAGCCTTTACCGCGGCTGCCTCGCTGCTCATCCCGGCAGCAACATACTCCCAGAACATTGCACGCTCATGCCGATTGGCAACCGGTGGCCTCCCAGGAGACCGCAGTTGTGGCCGTGTGCACCGATCTGAACGTCGCTTCTTGATATCCATTGCCCGCTTCCGTTTTTGAAGCGTTGCGACGACCGGTTGAATCCGCCCAATATCTTGCCATCGCCTATACCCAGCGCCTTGCCGAGGCTAACCTCGTCCCCTCTGTCGGCAGCGTCGGCGATTCATATGACAACGCCTTGGCCGAGACGATCTACGGGCTCTACAAGGCCGAGGTGATCTGGCGCCGGCGCTCCTGGCCGAGCGCATCAGCCGTCGAAATGGCCACCCTGCGCTGGTCCACTGGTTCAACGAACATCGTCTCTTCGGAACGATCGGCTACATTCCTCCTGCCGAGGCCGAGGCAAACTACTATGCAGCCATAGAGACCCTCGATATGGTTGCCTGACCCAAACCATACTGCCTCCGAAAAACCCGGGGCGCTTCAAACTTCGACTGGGCGACATTCCGTAGCGACGTTTTCGACCGGCGCGAGGCCGGCGCTCCACGCCTGGGTCGACTGGTCAGATCGCGCCACCAACGTCGCTGGTGTCTGGGGCGGAGGGCCGGCAATCAATGATAATATCATATGTGTGGAACAGGCATTTGGCCGCACGTAAGCGTCGACTCGGCTTTCGACCATGATCGCCAAATAAGTCGGACGTTAAACGGGGTGTCCCAGAGGACGTGCAGCAATGATTTCGCCGGTACGTAGCGATAGTAGCGGAAGAAGCCAGTTTTATGTCCAGGAACCCTAATCAGCCGGGTCCCATCGGGCCACATCTTTTCGATGGTCTGCGGCCCCATTGGCGGTGGGGACCGCACATGATAGCTTCGATCGCGCACCGTACATCTGGCATGTTATTATCGATTGGGGGTTGCCAATCTTGATTGCATGGCTGTGGGCGATCGGGGCGGGATCCAAGGATTATGCCTCTTTTTCGACGACGACCAATTCACCGCTGGGACGGTTGGTGCTTATATTCGTGAGCTGGGCTTTCTTCGCCCACATGCTCTCTGGCTTGCGCCATTTCGTACTTGACGCGGGTGCAGGGTACGAACTTCGGGCAAACAAACGCTGGGCGCTGGTGACATTGCTCACGCCCCCTCTGCTAACCGCGATGTTCTGGACGTTCATTTTATTGAGGTAAAAATGACACTAAGCAAGGGCACGCCAATAGGGCGGGCGATCAATTTGGGATCAGCGCACCATGGTGCGCAGCACTGGCTACGGCAGCGCGTCGCGTCCGGCTTGAACCTTTTTCTAGGTCTATGGCTGGTTTTCTCGATCCTTATGCTGCCCGATCATGGCTACGAGACGCTGCAAGCCTGGATGGGCGGCCCCATTCCACCGGTTGCGGCGGGCCTGCTTGCTGTCACTGCCTCATGGGAGACCCGGCTCGGTCTGCAGGTAGTGATCGAGGACTATTTGAAAGGCGGGGATCGGATCCTGGCGCTCGCGTCGCTGAACCTATTCGTTGTCGCGATGATCGCATCTGCCGTTTACGTCGTCGTTCGGCTGATTGCCGGCGGGATTTGAGCGACAGCTACGACGTGACTAGCCCCATCCTTCCTCAGATCGGGTATTCTCGCTGAGAAAACTCTGATGACCGAGGTCATAGTTAATGAAAGGAACAAGACATGGCGCAAAAGGGCGCGGGCGGTAATGCAGGGTCGGTAACCACCAAAGGAGGGGCGGGGCTAAAGGCAGCACCGGCACCGGACGGGGCGGTGGCAAGTCCGGCGGCGGAGCAACGGGCGATCGCACAAAAAAGTCAAATCCGAAGTTTCGCGCGCGCGCGAGCCGGCAGTGGAAGCAACCAAAGGGACGAACGCCGGACTGACTAATGCCACGGTGCATTGGTCAGAACCCATGCGCCCATTGGCACAGACCGATGGGTATGATGCGCCAAGGCTGATCGACGAGCTTGTTCCAGGCGAAGCAGGAGTGATCGACGATGTCGTCGTAGAATGAGAAGATGCGGTTTGACAGCCAGTTGTCGAGCAAACTGCCCGACGTTTTAGACCGGGTTCAACTCGGGGCATCTGAGCGGGAGCGGCAAACGGTTGATGTTGCCGGGCACAACCAGTTCCGCTGAGCCATGCTATCCGGCTTGATCGAGCAGCAGAACGGCATGCTCCTGACGCAACGTGGAAAGCGATCTCTTCGAGATGGCGTCGCCTCAAGATTTGTTCGCCAGACAACGCTAAGTCGGACATAGCGAGAATGTAACCTACGCGGCGAGTTGCAGCCGTCCAGCGGGATCATGAAGGGGGAGATATCTATCTGTTCGGTTTTCACTCGCGGTCTCCCAAAGATAATCGCCAGTGAGCCCGATGTGGGCCCATTCCATCGGTGACAGGTAAGCAAGCAGGCGCTCATCAATCGGTGTGTCAGCATACCTCAGTTCATCGACAGCGCGGCCGAGGTAAATGGTATTCCAATACGCAATCGCGGCGATTAGCAAATTAAGGCCGGAGGCTCTGTGCTGTTGGTTTTTCAAGGGTTCTATCGGTGAATCGCCCTTGCCAGTTGGCTTAGATCGCATCAGCTAGACCACATGTTCGCCTGAGGCAGGACCAAGTTCGGTCTCGTGATATGCAATGTCACGGTCGCGCCGGGCTGGTCTGACGTGACCTTCTGCATGGAGGCGAACGATGAACCAATTGGTGAAGTACGTGGGCCTGGACGTCCACAAGGAGACGATTGCTGTTGCGGTGGCAGAGGATGGCAAGCGATCTGAGGTGCGTGAGCACGGAGAGATCGTCAACACGCCTGCGGCGATGACAAAGTTGCTTGGCAAGCTTGGCGGGCCCGGCGTCGAACTTCACATCTGCTACGAGGCCGGACCATGCGGGTATGGCATCCAGCGCCAGGTCGCTAATGCGGGCCATAGCTGCGTCGTGGTTGCGCCATCGCTGATCCCCAGTCGGCCGGGAGACCGCATCAAGACAGATCGCCGCGACGCGGTGAAGCTGGCCCGGTTGCATCGAGCAGGCGAGCTTACTTCAGTATGGATCCCTGACAGTGCCCACGAGGCGATGCGCGACCTGGTACGGGCCCGGCTGGCGGCCGTACGCAGCCTGCGCCATGCCCGCCAGCAATTGTCCGGTTTTCTCCTTCGGCACGGTCATCATTATCACCGCCCCGCCTGGACCCAGATGCATCGGCGCTGGCTCTCCGGGCTGCGTTTCGTCGAAGATGCGCACCATATCGTTCTCGAAGACTGTATCGCTACTGTCGACCCTGCGAGGGACCGTCGTGACCGGCTAACGGTCCAGATCGAGAAGCGGCTGGCAGATTGGACGTTAGCGCCAGTCGTGGAAGCTTTGCAGGCTCTGCGCGGCATGGCGCTGGTCGCTGCGGCCACCATCGTCGCAGAGCTCGGCGATATCAGCCGATTTTCAAAAGCCGAGCAGTTGATGTCCTATCTCGGACTGGTGCCGTCGGAGGATTCCAGCGGAAAACGGCGTCGGCAGGGCAGTATCACGAAAGCGGGGAACGGGGCAGCGCGGCGGATGCTGATCGAGGCCGCCTGGAGCTATCGTTTCCCGGCACGGATCAGCCGGGAACAGCTTTTGCGGCAGGAGCAACTCGCTCCGTCGGTACGCGCGATCGCTTGGAAGGCACAGGAACGGCTCTGCCTTCAATATCGTAAGCTTAGCCGTGCCGGGAAACCGATCACAACGGTGACCACAGCCATTGCACGCCAGCTGGCCGGTTTTGTCTGGGCGATCGCGCACGAGGTCAGCACGCCCACGGCGTAGTTCCGCCAAAACCTGGGAGAAGGAGATTACGCTCACGCAGCCCTATCTGGATTTGGGCAAAGTTGGGGGCACGACCACGGTAGGAGAACCCTCGCTTCCACTAACAGCCGGGCTTCGGTCCGACGCTGGTTCCTAGACAGAGGAAGCTCCGCGACGCATCAGGTCCGGCGGTAACCAACCCGCGTATCAGAGCATGATCAACCGTCGTTTTGAGGCCGTGCCCCCTGCTTTGTCCATCTACAGACCCGACCGATTGATCCTGCCGCTCGGCGACAGGAAACTCTTTGTCGCGCTCACCCCTTGAAGAGGCGATCATGAGAGTGGCCGAAATCTGACGCTTGGTACCCGTCGGCCCAGATCCTTGAATGACTAAGTTGGGTGGTTTGCTGTCCGTCCACTTTGTGGGCGAAGCACAGCTTGCATCAGGGGGCGGCAATGTTGGCGCGCCTTTCTTCCGCCATGCGTAAAGATATCAAGTGCCGACGCGCGCGGATGGCGGCAGCATCGGTCTGTAGAATGGCAGGCCGGGCGGACCAAAAATCTTGGTCGCCGAGAGCCTCTTGCGCCGCCTCGATCATGGGCTCGTCCTCGTCTACAAAAACCTGTCGAGCGAGGGCTGCGGCCTCGGGGGTTGCCTCGTGGTCGTAGAAATAGTGCGAACTCGCGGATGTCTCCGGTGTGACAATATGCGGGTTAAGCATCGGCGGTACCACCATGTCGGACCGGTCGGTTCCTGCCCGAGCCAGTCCTACGGCAAGGGCCATACAAGCGGGGGCGTGCCAACGCATGTGCAGCCATTGATCCACGCGCTCACCGTCGTTCAGGAGCGTTGCCGCCCATTTCGGCGGGGCGACGGCTTCCATGTCCCAGTTGTTCCAAATGGCGTCGGTCGCGTCGCGCTGGACGGTTTGGGTGCCGGCAAAGATCGATCCGTTCACACCAAAGCTGGCGACATGCAGAAACTCTGCATGGGTCAGGTCCATCAAATTGTCGGTAATTAGTTCATAGTGCGCCCCGATGACGAGGCGGCTACGGCTCATGCCTTCACGTTCAACAAAGCCAAAGTCCGGTATCCGCGCGGGATCAGCCAAATCAGGATCGCCCGGCCAGAACCACAGGCCACCATGACGCTGGACGATCGGTATCGTTCGAGCACGCACGTGGGCTGGAGGGGGTGATGGGAAAGGAGAATGGACGCACGCGCCAGTACGATCGAAACCTAGCCCGTGATATGCGCAGTGAAGAACGTCATTTCCAAGTCGACCCATGCTCAAAGGCACGAAACGGTGCGGGCATCGGTCGGCCAACATCGCAAAGCTACCGTCCGATAGCCGAATTATAACCCATTTCTCGTTCAGCAGCGTGCGTGACAGTAGGCCACTCTCCGGAACTTCATCGTCCCATGCCGCCATATACCAGATGTTGCGAACATACACCGACATCGACCTACTCCCGTTGTTTAAGGATCAGGGCGAAATGCCGATACGCCGCACCGCCCTGTCCTCCGAAGGACAAGCGGTCTGCAGCATGGCGGAACAGTTCATCAACCGTTCCGCTCTCCCAAGCGAGCCAAACGACGCGCTACCAGACACAACGCATTTCCTAACTAGAACGAGGACTCTAGTCAACGTTCGGCCGCTATTGATGATGTGGACGGCTCTCCATCCCGCGCAGATATTTCTGCGGTCGAGTCGGAAGGAGAGCCTGGATGGAACAGGTTGCTACGATCGGCCTTGATCTGGCCAAGTCAGTGTTTCAGGCGCACGGTTTGAATGCCGCCGGCGAGGTTGTGTTGCGCAGACGTATTCCGCGCAGCCAGGTGCTGAAGGTGTTCGCGAAACTTTCGCCTTGCCTGGTGGGCATGGAAGCCTGCGCTTCCTCGCACTTCTGGGCCCGCGAGCTGCAGGCGCTTGGCCACGATGTGAAGCTGATTCCAGCGCAGTATGTGAAGCCATATGTGAAGCGCGGCAAGAATGACGCGGCCGACGCTGAAGGCATTTGTGAAGCGGTAACGCGCCCCACCATGCGGTTCGTCGCCATCAAGAACCCAGACCAGCAGGCTGCAATGATGTTGCATCGGGTACGCCAAATTCTTACGCGTCAGCGAACGCAGCTTTCCAACGCCCTGCGTTCTCACCTGGCCGAGTTCGGCGTCACAGCCGCGGTTGGGCGCCTCGGGCTGGATCGTCTGCTTGGTGTCATAGCCGATGGCGGCGATGCCCGTGTGCCTGGTGAGGCACGCGTGAGCCTAGGAATGCTGAGCCAGCAATTGCAGCTAGTGAAGGGGCAGATCCTGGACAACGATCGTAGGATTATGGCCGATGCGCGCCGAACAGAACTCGGCCGCCGACTTATGAAGGTTCCTGGGATTGGACCGTTGCTGGCAAGCGCCATGGTTGCCAGCGCACCCGACCCCGCAATCTTCTCGAACGCCCGAAGCCTGTCGGCGTGGATCGGGCTCACACCTCGACAAAATTCGAGCGGAGGTAAGGAAAAGCTCGGAGGCATCTCAAAGGCCGGGAACCGATACCTGCGTGAGTTGCTCGTCGTGGGAGCGATGGCCGTCGTGCGCATTGCACAGCGTAAAGAAGGCAAGCGACCATGGCTGGAGCGCCTCTTGGAGCGCAAGAAGCCCAAGGTCGCAGCCGTCGCGCTTGCCAACAAGAACGCGCGTGTGATCTGGGCGATGATGAGCAGTGGAGCGGAATACCGACAACCTATCGCTGCGTGAGAGTTTGCGCCTAGCGGCGTCTACGATGTTGGAAAGGGCCTGATTGAAGTGACGCAACAAGCCGGTTGAACACCGCCGGAGCAGGAAAACCCGATACGCCCCAAGCACCTCGAGTGCGTGCAATTGGTTGGGACCAGCTCCGCGCGATTAGCATCATGGCCAGTGGCACAAACCGCCGCGATCAAAGGCCGGACACATGGGCGCCTCAACCAGCGTTGTCGCACTACAAATACCCTTGCCAACGGAGGGCCCGTCCACACAGGGGCGTTTTCTGCCCTTTCTCCAGCGGGTACCAAGTGTGTGATGTCGACCACTAGCCAATCCGAAGCGATCCTTGTCGCCGTAAGCGAAAGCAACGTTTCTGAATTGGTCGCGGCGCGAAAAGCGAGCGGCGACTTCCAATCCATGATCCGAACGAAGTCAGCGGTTAGACTTGATGGCTGGAAGCTGCTGCGCCTCGCCCGATCACATCATCAGCTTGATCGACGGCAAGCCATACAAGGCGCTCAAGCGTCACCTCGCGGGGCACGGCCTGACCCCGGAAACCTACCGCGAGCGCTACGACCTTCCGGCCAGCTATCCTATGGTCGCCCCGTCCTTCGCGGCCATGCGCCGTGCGATCGCGGAAAAGATCGGTCTCGGTAACAAAAAGGCGGCTGATGCGGTCGTGCCCGCAGATGCAGTAGCAGGCGCAGATGCTGCGGAAACGACTGACGTTGCCGCAACCGTTGCCGCCAAGCCGAAGAAGCAGGCTGCCAAGACGGCTGCGGTAAAGGCCGCCAAGGCGCCAGCCCGCAAAGCGAAAGCGCCCGCGAAACCCACCACCACTTCAGAGGAAACGGTGCCGGCGCCGGTTGCAAAGGTAGCGCAAAGCCCAGTTGAGCCGCAGGTCGCCGAGCAGGCCGTCGAAACTACTGATGCGGCCCCTATTGCGACCAAGGCTTCCGCGAAGGCTCCAGCGCGCGGCGCAGCGCCCAAGAAGCAACCCACGAAGCGCATGGCGCGGACGCCGAAGCCTGCGGCAAAGTCCGAAGCGGCTGCCCCGTTGGCGGAAGAAAGCTCGCCCGCAGAAACTGCGGCCGCGGAAACAACTGATGCCCCAGCTACCGCAGAAAAGCCGAAGCGCCGCGGCAAGTTGGGTCTGTTTGGAAAAGAGGCCGCTGACACCAGCGCTGCGACCGCCTCGGCTTCTGGCGCTGCCAAGACGCGGTGGAGCGTCCCGCCGCGAAGGCCAAGTAATCGAAGCATCAGCCACCCTGTCGCTTAGTGCCTGAATCGGAAGTTTTTCAACCGTAGCAATACCTTGCAGTTCTGCGGGTAAGCATGCGGATAGAAGCTATCGTCGCCCATGCCGTAGAGGATGCGATGGTGGTTTCCCAGTCCTTGGCAAGGCGGCGGCATCGGCCAAGCCATGCGAAGGTGCGTTCGACGACCCATCGCCGAGGGAGAACCTGAAAGCCCTTCGCCTTGTCCGAACGTTTGATGATTTCGATCGTCCAGGCACCCGAGCCGGTCAGGGCGGCACGAAGCTTGTCGCCGGCATAGCCTCCATCTGCAAAGACATGGCGCAGCCAAGGGAAGCGTTTGCGTACGGACTTAAGGACATCGACAGCACCGTCGCGGTCCTGAATGTCGGCGGTGTGGACGAGGATGAAGATGAGAAAGCCGCAGGTGTCCGTCAGGATGTGGCGCTTGCGGCCTTTGATCTTCTTTCCCGCATCATAGCCGCAAGGGCCGCCGCTTTGCGTTGTTTTCACCGACTGGCTATCGATCACACCGGCGCTTGGCGAGGCTTCGCGCCCCTCGATCTCCCGCAGGTTCAAGACCAGCACCGTGTTCATGGCCTCGAGCAGACCGGTGTTGCGCCAAACGTAGAAGTAGCGCTGGACCGTCGAAACCGGTGGAAAGCACTTGGGCAGAAGCCTCCAGGCGCAGCCGCTTGCCGCAATGTACAGCAGCGCATTCATCACTTCGCGCATGTTCGTTGTGCGACGTCGACCTCCGCGCCTGGCTGGCGGGATAAACGGCGCCGCCAATTCCCACTCCCTGTCCGTCATATCGCTGGAATAGCGCAACCCTTTCCGGCTATGCTCCTGCCGGGCAATACCAGTCCATGCCATTGTTCACTCCATCTCTCGCAGGACGGCGTGAATCACAACATGCTGGTATTGCTCAACAACTTTCGGGGCGGGCTCTTAGCGGCGGGGTGGCCGCGCGACGATCCCGCTGCGTAGACTAGCCGGATCGGGGGCCATGCGCAGGGCATCCGGAATGACCGGCCCTGGGACAAATTTGCCGTTCCCCACGGGCTTGCGGAAGGACTGATGTCGCCGATAGCCGCCGTTCGACAGCCCATTCCTGGCTGTGTGAACAGACGGCTAGTTTGCCTTCCGGAACGCCCATTATGAGGGGTGGAAGCGGACAATCGTCCGGCTGAGCGCAGCAATCATAATTGGGTGCTAGCTAATCCCACCCGTTTTGCTCTATGATCGCGTTACCGCTGGCAGAGATTTAGGGTTCCAGTGGCTGAGAGATCCGCCGTGCTCCCCCCGCTGGAGCCGCGCAATGCCCCGATTCTATTTTCACCTCCGGGATCACACTGATTCCGTTATCGATCCCGAAGGCCAAGAGCTTCCCGACCTGCAGGCGGCCGAGCGTGTGGCGCTGGAAGCGGCTCGTGATACCCTTAGTCAGGAAATGAAGGGAGGCTTCCTCGATCTACGGTACCGTATCGAAGTGGAAGATGAAGCTGGAACTGTCATTTACTCGCTGCAATTGAAAGACTCGTTCGCAGTCCGAGAATGACCGCCAAGGGCCCTCGGTTCTAACGCGCTTGGGCCGTGTTGGCCGAAATAGTGCAAAAACAGGCTATGTTAATGTGTCAAAATGCGACATGTTTACGGCTGACATTTGCGACCGTGAGTTGAGTGTGCTCCCGCCGCAGGAGGAAGCATGTTTGATTCTGCTCTCGAACTGGTTGTGCGTAAACTTGAAACAAGGGTCGGCTTATCTCCGGATGATCGGCAGGCTATTTTCGCCCTTCCTCATGTTTTAAGAACATATAGCGCCACCGATTATGTCATTAGAGATGGAGAGCCGCCACGCCAACATTGCGACTTCATTCTGGATGGCATCGCTTTTCGACAAAAGATGACTGTGGATGGCTCCCGGCAGATCGTCTCCATTCATTTTAGCGGCGACTTCATCGACCTTCAACATTTGTTCCTGAACACTGCCGACCATAATGTTGAGGCACTGACAAGTTTGAAGGTGATTGGGATCGAACGGACTGCCCTACAACAATTGGTGTTGCAGTTCCCTGCGGTGGCAAGGGCCATGTGGATCGAGGCACTGGTCGACTCGTCGATATACCGCGAATGGGTGGTCAATGTCGCGCGCCGAGACGCCCGTGCTCGGATCGCACACCTCGTCTGTGAAATCTGGTCCCGCGTGAAAGCTGCTGGATTTCTAAATCCCCAAGGATTGAAACTGCCGCTCACCCAGGTGCAGCTTGCAGATGCCGTCGGTTTGACCACGGTCCATGTGAACCGTGTCCTCCAGTCGATGAGGTCAGAAAGGCTGATAAAAGACCAGCGTCACGTCGAGCCCCTTAACATGGCGGCTCTGGCTGAGGCCGGCGGCTTCGACCCGCGCTACCTTCATCTAGAGCAGACATCGTCTGCAAATGCGTCATGGCGGAAGGTGCGAACCTGATGCCTCGAGCCAACAGCAGCTCTTTGCGGCGACGTGGTGTCGAATTATGGTGCCGGCTGCCCATCGCTACCTCGAAGGCCTCCGTGCCATGCTACTGAGAAATCGGTCCGATCCAAAGCTTGAAGGTGAGCCAAAGATCAACATCGCCGACGACAGTATCGAGAGGTCCAAGCTGGTGATTGACGCGTCGATGCAGTTGATCTGCAATGTTGGAGAAACCAGGCATAGCGCTAACGGTAGCGGCAGACCATCAGTCATCATCAAACGCGATGAGGGGCACAACTAGCACGGCGGCTCTGAGGGCATGACTGGTTTTCGCAGTGAACGCCGATATCGGACATGGCCGCTTCCAGACGGGACGCCCCTTTGTTAAACGGCCGATTTCATTGGCGGGAAGTGGCCCCCAGTCGAGACGATACCACCGTGCAGAAAGGCTAGATGAGTTTTTGAACCATGGCTTGCGCAATCATATGCGCTCTATTCCGCGACCGAGTCTTAGCCAAAGATCAACATCGCCGACGACAGTATCGAGAGGTCCAAGCTGGTGATTGACGCGTCGATGCAGTTGATCTGCAATGTTGGAGAAACCAGGCATAGCGCTAACGGTAGCGGCAGACCATCAGTCATCATCAAACGCGATGAGGGGCACAACTAGCACGGCGGCTCTGAGGGCATGACTGGTTTTCGCAGTGAACGCCGATATCGGACATGGCCGCTTCCAGACGGGACGCCCCTTTGTTAAACGGCCGATTTCATTGGCGGGAAGTGGCCCCCAGTCGAGACGATACCACCGTGCAGAAAGGCTAGATGAGTTTTTGAACCATGGCTTGCGCAATCATATGCGCTCTATTCCGCGACCGAGTCTTAACAGGCTGCGGAAAAAGGCGCTTTCCTTGAGCCGCTTGAAGTGATTCATAGGCCTTCGGCTGAGGTTGAAGGATTTGAGATGCGCGGCGGCGATTACCGGAGCGAAGGGCTGTTTTCCTACGTGAGCTGCGAAGCCCGGGTTCCGGCAGACCACTCACTTCGGGCGATCCGCGCGATCGTCGACGAAGCTCTCGAGGTGATGTCCGCTGATTTCGATGCGATGTATTCGCGCATTGGCCGGCCATCGATCCCGCCGGAGAAGTTGTTGCGCGCATTGCTGCTGCAGGCTTTCTATACGATCCGCTCGGAACGCCAGCTCATGGAGCAAATGGATTATAACCTGCTTTTCCGCTGGTTCGTCGGCCTGGCGATGGATGCGCCGATCTGGGATGTGACGGTCTTCACCAAGAACCGGGAGAGGCTGCTGGCCGGGGACATCGCCGCCAGGTTCCTGTCCGCGATCGTAGGGCAGTCTCGTGTGCAGGCACTCCTGTCAGACGACCACTTCTCGGTGGATGGCACCCTGATAGAAGCGTGGGCGAGCATCAAGAGCTTCAAGCCCAAGGACGGTAAGGCCTCGGGCAGTGACGACGACGACAGCGCTTCGGGCACCGGTCGGAGCGGACAGGCAAAGGCCAAGGGGCGTAACGCCGAACGCGATTTCCATGGCGAGAAGCGGACCAACGCCACCCACGCCTCCACCACCGATCCTGACGCCCGCCTGTTCAAAAAGGCGCGCGGCCAAGCCGCGAGGCTATGTCACATGGGCCACGTCTTGATGGAGAACCGGCATGGCCTGGTCGTCGATGCTACGCTCACTCACGCCACGGGCACGGCCGAACGGGAGGCCGCGCTGACCATGCTTTCCCGCATGAAAGGGCGCCATCGCATCACCCTGGCGGCGGACAAAGCCTACGATACAGCCGGATTCGTCGCCGCTTTACGCGACATTGGCGTGACCCCGCACGTCGCCCAGAACAATGCCAACAGGCGATCCGCTATCGATGGACGCACCACCCGGCACCCTGGCTACGCCATTTCGATGCGGATCAGGAAACGGATCGAAGAGGTCTTTGGCTGGGCCAAGACCAGCGGAAACCTGCGCAAGACCCGGCATCGAGGGCAGGACCGTGTAGGATGGAACTTCACGCTGACCGCCGCCGCGTACAATCTGGTTTGTCTGCCAAAACTAATGGCGAAGGCGTAGATATGCGAAGAATCCGCCACACGGCGGTTTCTGGCAGCCAACGACTGCCACCTGATGCCGAATTCCCCAAACCATTGCCCGACAAACCCTTCGAGCCCGGCGATCACCGGGCCTCAAGAAGGGTTTTTCCGCGCCCTGTTAAGTCGAACGTTATCGACGTGACGCTCCACGGTGCTGGCCGCGATGCCCAACATGCGAGCAGCCTCTTTAGCAGAATGTCCTGATGAGACGAGTTTCAGAACTTCGCGTTCTCGCGACGTCAGATAAATGGACCTGAAATTCGCTGCATGATCTGACATACTATCCCCTGCTTTCTGAGAAGAACAGTATGGGCGTTTCCTGGAGACGCGCCTTAAAGTATGTTATATATCCAAGCTTAATCCGAAAGCGGCCATTAGAATGACATGCCGATGCTCGGCCTCTGCGATGATGGATCGGTGAGCTTGTTTCGGAGAACTTTGCATTGGATGCGGTATAGCATCGCCAGTTGGCGGTGGCTCTCCGCCGCTTCGGAAGAGGGCGCCGCCGATGCTAGTTGCTCCTCTTGGGCTATCATCTCTTCGCAATGATCAATATCGGATGTCATATGGCAAACCCTTTTCTCCGGTCGGCACAGTGATTTTCGAAGTAGCGAGCCGCATTAAACTGGGTTTCAAACGCACACTGGGGCCGGCAAGATGTGCTTTTTTTGGGACGGGCGAGGTCATGCAGAAGGGATTTTCATAGGTAGCTCGTGCGCAGCTATCTCACCGGCTGTTACTAGGGCGAGACGGCAATGGCTTCCTTGGGGCGGCAGCGATCGGACACCTGGCCTCCATTCACCCCTGAACGAAGGTCCATTGCGGCTGCCGCTGCACCAGGAGGTGCCGTTCCGGACACGCCCCCATTCCAGACATCGAAAGCCAATTGTTTCCGATTGGAATCATGTTTCGGTCGGCTAAGATCGTACCGATGGAACGTAAGCGCGAAATTCCGCGCACCTGTTCGGTTGAGTGACGCGGTGTGAAGGATGTGTCCACCAAGGAAGAGGTGGACACATGGAGTTGGCACCGATGGGCCCCTATGGGCTCGAGGTTGTAAGGGTGAGGAGTAACGGCCGGCGCTATTATGGTCGGGCGGGGAAGGCACGGTTGATCGAGGCGTGCCTCGAGCCGGGCATATCGGTGGCGAGGCTTGCGCTGGAGCATGGTGTCAACGCCAACCAACTGCGCAAATGGGTCAGGAAGTATCAGGAGCGGCAGAGTGCGAACGGGCAGCGGAGCACGGGGCAGTTGCCGGATCCGTCGGCGTTTATCCGGGTGGAGACGTCTCCGGCGCCTGCGGAGCGACACACTGGTGGGATCGGCCCCGGTCTGCGGGATTGGTACCGTCAGTGCGGTTGCAGGCGTCGATGCCAAATGGCGTATCGCTGACGCTGGAGGGGTGTGGCGCGCAGTTGCTGGTGGTAATGATCGATGCGCTGGGGCATTGCCATGTTCCGGCTCGCTGAAGATCTGCGCGTCTATCTCCACCGGGATCCGATCGACTTTCGCTGTGGGATCAACAGCCTTGCGATCCTGGTCGAGCAGTCGATGGGCCTCAATCCGTTCGAGCGCGCGGCGTTTGCCTTTTGCAACCGGCGCCGGACCCGGATGAAGCTGCTGTTCTTTGACCGGTCGGGCTTTGTATTGGTGCTCAAGGCGTTGACGGAGGACAAGTTCCGATGGCCCAAACGAGCGGAAACGGTGGTGGCGCTCACCGCGGAGCAATTGCGATGGCTGCTCGACGGGATCGATATTGACGCGATGGTCCCTCATCCGGTGCGGCAATATCAGTTTGTCGGTTGAAGGCCGTTGACGCGGGAACGGGCTTTCGATTCAAGACTGCGATGGATCGAGGCGGCGTCCCCACTATTGCGGAATTGATGGCGCTTCTGGCGACGAAAGCCGCTGAGGTCGAGGCATTGGCGGCCGAGAGAGACGCCCTTGCCCGGCGCATCTTGAAGCTTGAGGAGGAACTGGCGCTGGCGCGGTTGCACCGCTTTGCGCCGCGCAGCGAAAAGCACCTGGATCGTGTCTTCAATGAAGCCGAGCAGGCCTCCCTTGAGGACGGTACCGACGATGGACACGACGACGTCGATGAGCCGGTCGCCGCCGGTCTTCCCGACACGGGATTGCCGGAGGCGAAAAGACCGGAAGGAAAGAAGCGCGGGCGCAAGGTACTTCCTGCCGACCTGCCGCGCCAGCGCGTCGAATATGACCTCGTCGACGACCAGAAGGTCTGCCCGTGCTGCAGCGAACGGATGCATCGCATGGGGGAAGTGGTAACCGAGCAGCTTCACATCGAGGTGAAGGCCACGGTCCTTCAGAATGCCCGCGCCAAATATGCATGCCGCAATTGCGACCGCACCGGGATCGCCACGCCGATCGTCATTCCGCCGATGCCCGCACAGCCCTTGCCGGGCAGCATTGCCACGGCCTCGACGCTGGCCTTTGCCCTTGTTCATAAATACGTCGATGGCACACCGCTGTATCGTTTGGCGCAAACCTTCGAGCGCGCAGGGGTACCTGTCAGCCGTGGTGCTCTGGGCCGTTGGGTGATCGCTTCGAGCGAGAGGCATTTGCATCGCATCTTTGACGCCCTGAAGCTGCGGCTCCGGTCCCAGGAGGTCATTCATGGCGACGAGACTACGGTTCAGGTGCTGAAGGAAGAGGGCAAGGCTCCTACCAGCACCTCGTATATGTGGGCCTACCGCAGCAGCGAGGACAGCGAACAGCCGATCGTGCTGTTCGACTATCAACCCGGTCGCGGGCAGGAACATCCGCAGGCCTTCCTCGGCGACTATCGCGGTATCCTGATGAGTGACGGTTATACGGCCTGGCGCACATTGAAAGGCGCCACGCATCTGGGCTGCATGGCCCACGCCAGACGGCGCTTTGCCGACGCCCTCAAGGCGAGGAAGAAACAAGGCGGGCCGCCCGCACAGGCGCTCAAGTTCTTCGACCAGCTCTACCGGATCGAAAGGCAGGCGCGCGACGAAATACCCGATGAGGGGGAAACGCAGGCCAGCTACATGCGCCGCTTCCGCCAGAAACATAGCGTCCCGGTCCTGGATGTACTCAAGGCGTGGCTCGATGACATCGCACCCAAGGTTGTGCCCGACACCAAGCTTGGCGATGCGGTCTCCTACACCCTCAACCAGTGGGAATACCTGACGCGCTACGTCGAAGAGGGCAGGATGCCGATCGACAACAACCTTCTCGAACGCGACATCAGGGTTTTTGCAACGACTGGTTCATTATGCACCTCCTCTTCAAACGTCCGGAAACAGGGACTTTTGGTTTTCCATTTTGATGCGACACGGGCCTCTGTAACGCGGAAACTGGGTCACCTCGTCCTTTTCCAGGTCTGCGGCTCGGATTTGGTGCGGCGCATCCGGTACAACTTGTTCGGTAGGCAGCACGCCCTCCTTGATCAGTCGACGGACGCGATGGGCCGTAACTCCGAGCTTTTTGGCGGCTTCGGTCAGCGTAAGCCACTCCCCATTCTTCTCAGCAGATCGGTATCCGTGGATTTTATGGACCGTGCGCAGTGCACCGACACGGCGTGCGGTCCACGTTTTTCCTTGTCCGGTCTGCATTCCCATCCGGTTCAGAGTAGCGGCAATGTCGGCGTCGGACCATCGGGTGGCCATGGACCGCATTACAGCGAGGGCAGCCTCCGGCGTTTTCTGGCCATGTTCGCCAGGGTTCGGTTTGCGAATACGCAGCTGAGAGTGTTGACCACCTTTCCAGTGGATCGTCAAAATGACTTCACGTTGCTCTTCGTCAACATCGGCAACGATATCAGTCACGAGAGTGCGCAGGAGTTGCTGGCGACACCGCGTATCGACGTTTGGTGCGCTCCAAGCAGCCTCCAAGTCAGTGGCAATGCCGGCAAAATCGGGGATTGGGATGCCAGCGTCGATTTGTCTTGCCTGCGTCAAAGCAGCTTCACAAGTTTCCACGCGCCTGAGCGCGGATTCCCAACTCTTCTCAAGTTGAGCAGCGATCAGGCGGTTGTCAGGGTCGCAAGCGGCATAGCGGCGTTCAGCAAGAGACGCCTCGTATCGCGCTTGCTGCAAGTCCAGCTCCATCATGCGATGTCGCTCTTCCAGATTATCCCGATGCACCCGGTCAGCTTCCATTGCGGCCTCGATTGCCATTGGCGTTACGGCGCTCAATATTTCTTTGCCAATAGCAGGGTCGATCCGAGACGCGCCAAAAGTCATGCATCGGGGTTTGGCCAGCATTTGGTTGATACTTTTGCATTGATAATAGGGATGGCTTGGCCGCCCTCTATAGGAAACAGACAACCGCCTTCCACATCGGCCACAGGTGAGCAGACCAGCAAGCAAAGCCTGGCCGCCACGACCCGATTTGATGCCGCCCTTCTTTGCAAAGGTATTGACGGCAATAAGGCTCTGGTTCCTCTCAAACTCGCCCCAATCAATGTAGCCTTCATGATGATCCTGGAGCAGCACTTCCCACGTTCCAAAAGGCTTGCCGTGGCCGTAGCTTTTGCGAGCCCTGCCATCGACAATCTCTGTCCGCTTCTCACTTTTGCCATAGGCGTATGCCCCAGCGTAGAACGGGTTCTTCAGGATCGAAATGACGCTCCGATAGCGAAGCGGCACCCAATCGAAGGACACTCTTTTGCGCCCGTCAGAAGGACGGGGAAATGGAAATTGTCCGCGGTGAGCGAAATCAGCACCTGGCGGGCGCTACCAAGCTCGCGGAAGCGCGAAAAGATAAGGCGGATCGCCTCCTGCACCCGGAGATCAGGATCAAGCCCCAGACCATAATCACGGTGCCAGATATAGCCGATCGGAACACTGAGGCGCAGTTCCCCCCGTCGTGCTTTGGCGCGCGCCGCGTCGAGCATGCGCGTTCGCAAAATGCCGAGCTCAAACTCGCTGATGCTGCCCTTCATGCCCAACAACAAGCGATCATTCGGTCGACAAGGATCGTAAACGCCATCGAGATCGATCACGCGCGCTTCCACCAGGCCGCATAGTTCCAGGAGGTGATGCCAGTCTCGACCATTACGGGAAAGGCGCGATGCGTCCAGGCACAGCACTGCGCCGACCATACCTGTGCACAGGCCGCTCACCAGTCGTTCGAAACCAGGGCGGTCGACAGCGCCACTGGCGGTACGGCCGAGGTCATCGTCGATCACTTCGACATCACGGAATCCCCAGCGGCGCGCAACATCGACAAGTTCATATTGACGCCGCTGGCTCTCCAGGTTGTTCTGGACCTGGCCCGGGGTGGACTGCCGAACGTAGACGACAGCTTTGCGATTAAGCACCGTGGCCGGAATGAGATTATTGCCCGTCATCGCTCGGCTCCTTCTCCACGGCGCCGGCCGCCGCCATCAGGAGGGTCGCCAACCTGGCGACGACCGTGCTTCGTTCCGCGTCGGTCAGGCCCCGAATCTGTGGCATATCGAGCGGCATGCTCAACTGACGGGTCAGCATCGGTAACGTCGAGGGTGGTGGTAATGCCTTCATAGGGCGCCTCCTGGATGGCGGTGAGTCCATCCGACGAAGTCTGCCTGAAACCGCGATCGGTAAGCAGTCTATGAAGCTCCACGAAGCCAGTCACCGCAACCCGCGGTTCGCCCATTGCCATATCAGCGCAAAACGCCCGATCCAGCATCCACTCCGAAACCTGAATGATCTCGCCCGGCCTGATCTCTACCCGGACAATCGCACCACTGGCCCGATCCTCGCGGCCTTCATACCGAAAACGGCCGCCGTAATATGGATGCCAACGATAATGAAACTCTACCATCTGCCCGACATGGGCAGAATGAACATGTGACGGCAACAGGAAGAAAATCCTGGCTCTTCTGCGACACCGTGGACGGCGCACGGGCGAGCGCCGTCACCTACAGCCTGATGCTGACTTGCCGCGCCTGCGGCGTCGAGCCTCTCGCGTGGCTACGCCATGTTCTCACTGAACTGCCCCAGCGACCTCACGGCGCCGATATCGACGACCTGCTGCCATTCAACTTCGAAAGACAAGCCTGACCTGCCGACGTCGTCGCGGTGGCCTGTCTCGTCCAGCGTCAACTATGATGGCCGCACTGCCTCCGGAAGCAGCGTGCTACGAAATGCGCGCTTACGATGGAACACCACGAGCTGATCACACATATGCGGACTCGGGTAGAGCGGTGCCGTCGCCTCGCCCGCGAGTGCCTCGATAAAAGGACAGCCGACGCCGTCAACGAGTTGGCCGACGAAGGCGAGGCGGACATCAAAAAGCTTCTGAACCAAAGCTCGAGCATCTGACGATGCACGGCGTCCGAAGACGAGAATGGCCGCTTCCATCAGTGAGGCGCGGAATTCCGGACAGGCGACGACCGCCCCAAAAGATCCCATGGCGAGGGTGGATAGCGGCTGACACTCTGTCAGAGTGCGGTTGCTGACCCCTAACTCCGTGGAGGCAACCATGCTTGCAGCAGATCGACCCCATGCGCCCGCCGCTATCCGTATAGATCTTGGCGCGATCTTCGTTTCGATGGAACTGTCTAAATCAACGTGGCTGATCACGTCTTTGTCGCCAGGCGCCGGCGAGCGGATGTCGAAGCATGTTGTACGCGCTGGCGATGTTGCCGGGTTGATGGAGCGCTTCGCGCAGCTTCGTGCGAAGGCGCAGGCGCGAACCGGACAGGAGTTCGGCTTCATTGTCATCCAGGAGGCCGGTCTCGATGGTTTCTGGATCCACCGGATCCTGGAGAGAGAAGGTATCGACAGCCATGTCGTTGACCCGGCGTCGATCGCGACATCCCGCCGACGCCGACGTGCGAAGACGGACAAGATCGATGGCGAAGCGTTGGTCCGTGCTTTGCTCGCCTACAAGCGAGGCGAACCACGCGTCTGCGCGATGGTCAGGCCACCCAGCGTCGAGGAGGAAGATCGGCGTCGCATCTGCCGCGAGCGCCAGGTCCTGATCACTGAGCGCACTCAGCACACCAACCGGATCAAAGGTTTGCTCTTCACACAGGGCGTCACCGGATATGAACCGTTACGTCGAGACCGGCGCAAGCGGCTCGAAGACCTCATAACGGGCGATGGACGCGTTCTTGCGGCTCATGTCAGGTCGCAGATTGATCGGGAACTCGATCGTCTCGAACTGATCATCGAACAGATCAAAGCCGTCGAGGACGAACGCGCTTTGCTCATCGCTGCACAGGCGGACAATACGCCCGCCGTGATGCTCCTCAACCTTAAAGGTATCGGACCCGAGTTCGCGACAATCCTTTATTCTGAGGGGCTGTTTCGCCACTTTGATAACCGGCGCCAGCTCGCAGCCTACGCTGGACTGGCACCCACGCCCTGGCAAAGCGGATCAATCAGATACGAGCAGGGCGTCTCCAAGGCTGGCAACGCCAGACTTCGAACGACCATGGTGGAGCTGTCATGGCTCTGGGTCCGCTATCAGCCGGACTCCGCCCTCGCGCGTTGGTTCCAGGCTCGCGTGCAGCACAACGGTGGTCGGCACAAAAAGCCGGCAATCGTCGCGCTTGCTCGCAAGCTTCTGGTCGCCCTGTGGAAGTATGCGACTGCTGGTGTGGTTATCGAAGGAGCCATTATGAAGACCGCGTGACGCAACACCTTCCAACCATTCCCGGAGCCCGATCAGCTCCGTGGATCCAGGAGGCGAACCGAAATGGCTGTTGGCTTCAAATGCCGCCTAAAAGACTGGTCTCGCTTTCCTGAGCCCGTGCCCGCCGCAAGCGGGATAATGGTGCAGCCGTTCCGGACGGCGACCGCATGTGAGCTGGATATGGGTCGACCCGTCGATCCGCGTCATGCAACGGGCAAAGCCTGGATCCGATCGCCAAGGAGACGACCAATGCTGTCACCAAGTTAAACCTTGACCGACGTCCTCGTCATGTGAGCTGACATTCTACAGCGGGGCCTGAGGGCACCTATTGCCGCGCCATCGCGATCGAGGCCAAGGCGCGTTCCTGCTCTTGGGTGTCGACGATCAGCTCGCCAGTGATGTCGGCGGTCACCTGATGGATCGTGCCGGTGAACTCGAACGGCGGGCCGTAAAGTTCGCTCACCGACGATCCGCCGTTGCGGCCGATGAAGATCCCGCTGCCGATGCCCAGCGCGAGCGGTACCGTGTAGGGCATCTGTATTTCACCCACGAGGTTGCCGTCGATGTAGAGCTGGCCCTTGCCCGGTGACCCCTTGCCGGCCCTGAGGTCGGGCCGGCCACTGGGCTCGAATTCGTAGCGCAGTTCCACCTTGCCCTCGGGCACGTCCACGTTGGAGATCGCTCGGAATTCCTCTGAACCCACGTAGTTGTGGACGTACTGGAGCTTCCCGTCCTTCACGAACAGCGTGTAGCCCCCGACGTTGCCGCCGTGGCAGATGAGCACCCGCTCCGCCCGCAGGAATTTCCACTTCCGCCGTGAGGCTGTGCGCCCGGTTGAGCAGCTTGGCCGCGACGTTCTCCTACAAACATCCAGACCATCAGCGACGTCGATCTGCGTAAATCGAGCCGGGAATGGCAGAAGACCCTCTGCTCATCTCCTGCACGGCTCTCCGGGATTCTGGTGGGCATGACGAAAACGGATCGTACTGCTGGCGACGGCGGGCTACCATGTAATTGTGCCCAATTTGTTGGGGTTACGATCTGAGTTCCACTCCTCGGAAAATCAGCGCCTATGCGCTCGACCGCTGGCAGCTGACGTGATTGGGCTTGCAAATACCTATAGCGTAAACCGTTTCCGTCGGGTCGCGCATATCAATCAAAAAGGGGGAACGACGGTGCAGCTATGAGGTTGAATAAGCCTACCATCGAGAGGCAAACAGCTATGAACGAACCCACTAACCGCACCCATGAGGACAAAGCCCATCGCTACGACAAGGAGGACGAAAGGCTGAATCCCGGATTGGTTACCGGCGGCACGCGCGGCGTGGGAGCCGCTCCAACGGATCAGCCGGGCGGCGAGGCGGCCAAGAAACATCCTCTCGACAGCACCGATGCAGAGCAGGCGGGAACTCAGCGCGATCCGAAATTCCAGACCGAAGACGATCGCGGCCGACCCTAATTCCCCCGCGCACTGATCTCTTTCAAGGAGAAGAATTTTGGACACCGACGGCAAGAACTGAGTAGCCCCTAGTTTTCTAGACGCCTTCCGCTTTCAAACTCTGCTGCCGTTCGAACTCGATCGGTGGCAGCATCCCGTTCCTGACCTGCTTGCGCACCGGATTGTAGAACATCTCGATGTAATCGAACACGTCCTGCCGGGCTTCATCGCGTGTTTTGTAGGTCTGGCGCCTAATGCGCTCACGCTTGAGCGAGGAAAAGAAACTCTCGGCCACCGCGTTGTCGTGGCAGTTGCCACGCCGGCTCATCGAGTGCTCAAGATTGTGAGCCCGGATGAAGGCCGCCCAGTCCATGCTGGTGAACTGCGAGCCCTGATCCGAGTGGATCAGCACCCGCTGCTTCGGCTTGCGCCGCCATACCGCCATGTGCAGCGCTTGCAGCACCGCATCGGTGGTCTGCCTGCTCTGCATCGACCAACCCACCACGCGGCGGGAATAGAGAT